>CANSRU010000007.1 GCA_947649495.1 uncultured Porphyromonadaceae bacterium
TGTAACCTTCTGATCCGTAGTCAGATGCTCTATTCAGTTGAGCTAAGGAGCCGTGCAATCTCTATTGCTGTTTGCGAGTGCAAAGTTAACACCTTAATTTGATTCCACCAAGTGTTAGGCGCTAAAAATTTAAAGTATTTTTTGCCGTATTCATAAATCGTTTGATATTCCGATTGTTATTGTGTCTATAAATTTATTGTTTCTGCGGATTTTATTAATTTTGCCTGCTGAAAAAAGTGCTGATTCAATGGAAGAGACATTCTTATTTCTTATAGAGGTGGTGGGAACTGTGGCGTTTGCCATAAGTGGTATCCGTCTTGCGGCCACCAAGAATTTCGATTGGTTCGGAGCCTATATCGTTGGTTTTGTAACAGCGATAGGAGGCGGTACGTTGCGCGACATGCTTCTTGACATTCCGGTGTTCTGGATGCAGACATGGTGGTATCTTGCCGTAACGGCGTTTTCGCTTGCAGCGGTTATTGTGTTCCGCAATCTTCTGGTGCGAAGGGAAAAGCTGCTTTTTATGTTCGATAGCATTGGTCTCGCACTGTTCTGTGTGATAGGCATCCAGAAAACCCTTGCCGTGGGCTATCCAATGTGGGTGGGTGCTATAATGGGCATCACCACCGGTGCATTTGGCGGTGTGGTGCGTGATATTCTTATCAACGAGGAGCCGTTGGTGTTCCGTAAGGATATTTATGCTACGGCATGTCTGGCCGGTGCGGTGGTCTATTGGATTGTGATGGAACTTGGTGCCGAGCCTGTGGTTCAGCAGGTGAGTTGTGCCGTGGTGGTTATCGCACTCCGTGTTCTTGCGTTGAAATATTCACTGTCGTTGCCGGTACTCGCTCCGCTTCCCAATGAGGATACGCCGAAGCGCTCCAAGCAGTGAAAAAATGTCAAATCTCATCTGCTGTTCTTGATTTCCGTGTGTCGATGTAGTATCTTCGTTGTTATAAATCACAACATTCAAGATATAGGCACATGAATCTTAGAAATATCCTTATAGCGGCATCGTTGTCCGGCGCCGCGTTATGCGGTTCGCTCTATTGCGATGCGCAGCGTGTGGTGCTTCTCCACACCAACGATACCCATTCGCAGATTGATCCCAACGACAAGAATCTCGGTGGCGTGTTGCGCCGTAAGGCATTGGTTGACAGCGTGCGTGCTGCCGAGCCGAATGTTCTGTTGATTGATGCCGGGGATGCTGTGCAGGGAACGCTGTATTTCACCCTGTTTGGCGGCGAAGTCGAGAATATGGTGATGAACGATATGGGTTACGATATCCAGATTCTCGGCAATCACGAGTTTGACAACGGTGTTGACGCACTCGCACGTCAATGGAGGGATGTGAAAGCCACTCGTCTGGCCACGAACTACGATTTTACATCTACGCCGCTCGACAGTCTGTTTGTGCCCTATGTCATCAAAAATTTTGGCGGAAAGAAAATTGGCTTTCTGGCTGTGAATATAGACCCTAAGGGTATGATAGCCGATAAAAACAGTCGGGGAGTGGTGTATCTCGACGGCTTGAAGGCTGCAAATTCCACAGCCTGGCATCTGAAACATAACGAGAAGTGCGATATGGTTGTTGCCATAACTCATGTGGGATATGACAATGAACCGGGCTACTCTGATACGGATCTGGCGTCAAAGAGTGAGGATATAGATATAATAATAGGTGGTCATTCTCATACAACCATAAATCCCGTCGATGACAATTCGCCGGCATGGCGTGTGGTCAATGCCGCAGGCGATACAGTAATTGTGGCTCAGACCGGTAAGGGTGGCGGGTATCTCGGAGAGATAACATTGGATTTGGATAAAGACAAGTCCGGTTATCGTCTTATCAAGGTCGACAGCCGTCTCGACAACCGTCTGGATGATTCTTTAGCCGCCCGCTTAGCTCCATATAAGCAAGCCGTGGATTCTGTAAAGGCAATAAAGATTGGTGTCGCGACAAAAGATTACGCAGCCGGCAAGCCGGGGATATTGAACTGGATGGCCGACTTTGTTAAACGCGATGCCGCACGGCTCACTGATAAGAAAATTGACATGTCGATTGTTAATAAAGGCGGCATCCGTGGTGGCATATCCAAGGGCGCTATTACCAAGGGGCAGATAATGCAGATATTTCCATTCGACAACCGTACGGTGGTCATTGAGATTTCAGGACGTGATTTGTTGGATAATTTCGATGTGATGGCAGCTCAGGGTGGCAATGGGGTTAGTGCCGGTGTAGAAGCTGTGTTCGATAAGGCCACCGGTAAGTGCCGTTCGGTTACAATCGATGGGAAATCTGTAGACCCTGAAAAAATCTATCGGGTGGCTACCATTGATTATTTGTCAAACGGTGGCGATTATATGCAGCCCCTGACCCGAGGTGAAAAAATAGCCGAGAGTTCCGGTGTGCTTTACGATGATATGATAGATGCATTTGTAAAGGGCTTTTTGAAAAATAAGAAACAGACGCCCGACAACACAGTGCGTATGCGTGCTGATTAATTATGTCGCGCGGTATGAAGAGTATAAGAATAAGGCGCGTCTTGTGGACGCTGATATTCATTGTTGTGGCGGTTGCAATGGCTGTTGCGGTACCTTCGTTAAAAGTGGTTGTAGCCCCCGATGTCGAGATTGCGGATATGCCTCCGGGCGATACTGTCAATGCTGTTGATGTCGAAAAAAAGGCAGCGATATGGGCTGATTCTGTTATGTCGGGGCTGTCATTGCGTCAGCGTATTGCCCAATTGTTCGTGCCTCGGTTGGATATTACCGACAATGCCGCAGGTTTGTCTCAGTTGCGGAAAATGGTGGCCAATGAAGGAATCGGTGGAATCCTGTTAGGCAAGGGTTCGTTGAAAAGCTATGCCGCGGTGTTCAATGCCGCGCAATCCTATGCGGAAGTACCGGTATTGGTCACACTTGATGGAGAGTGGGGTTTGGCTATGAGGGTGAGTGATGCTCCGCGATTCCCTTACAATATGACTCTTGGTGCCATTCAGGATGAAAAATTGCTTTATGAATATGGCCGTGAATTGGGTCGCGAATGCAAGGCAATCGGCATACAGGTGGATTTCGCCCCTGTTCTTGATGTAAATTCCAATCCCGAGAATCCGGTGATTGGTTACCGCTCATTTGGCGAAGATCCCGAACGTGTGTCTATACTCGGCGCTTCTTTTTGTGCCGGCATGGAATCGCAGGGTGTTATGTCGGTAGGCAAGCACTTTCCGGGCCATGGTGACACATCGGTGGATTCACACAAGGCGTTACCTACGGTCTCTCACTCAAAAGTTGATTTGACGGATGTGGATATGCGTCCTTTCCGCGATGCTGCTAAAGCCGGAATGTCAGGAATAATGGTGGGACATCTTAGGGTTCCCGCGTTAGACAAATCCGGAACGCCGGCATCTTTATCACATGCTATAACCACAGAACTGCTGCGGGATGAATTGAATTTTGACGGACTTGTGTTTACCGACGCCCTCGCAATGAAAGGAGCGGTGGTAAAGTGTGATAATAATTGTGTGTCTGCCCTTCTGGCTGGTGCCGATGTACTTCTCGGTTCCGGTTCCCCGGTAAATGATATTGATGCTGTGGAGCGGGCGGTAAATAGTGGCCGTATCAAGCGCTCCGTAATCGATGGGCGATGCCGTAAAGTGCTTGAATGGAAATATCGCCTTGGCCTTGGCCAACGGCCGGAAGTGGATGTAGCTTCAATCTCCTCTAAGATACATACGGCAGATGTGGATGCATTGATAGACCGTTTGTCTAAAGCTGCGGTTACTGTGTTGAATGATAGAACAGGTTTGTTGCCATTGTCTGATTTGGCTCACCGCCGTATATCTGTGGTGAATATAGGTGGACGTGATAACGATGAGTTTTCCACCATGTGTTCACGTTATGCCGATGTGGATGTCTATTCTGTTGGTTCGTCCGGAATATCGGAGTCGGAAATTGATGAGATACTGTCGGCCGATATAGTGGTGGCCGGAGTGTTCAGCGATGCCGTGTGGGCGGTTTCCGCTTTCAATAGACTCTCATCGGCCGATAATTTTGTGCCGGTTTTTTTCCTGAATCCGTATAAGATGGCTAAATTCCCACGGTTGGATGCTCAATCTGTTCTGATTGCGGCCTACGAAGGCCTTCCCGCTATGCAACGTGCCGCCGCACAGGCTATTTTCGGTGGCATTCATGTTTCAGGCCGATTTCCGGTCAATGTAGAGGGGGTGGCGCCGCTTGGTGCCGGATTGGATTTGCGTCAATCACGGTTAGGATTTTCAATGCCTTCAGAGCAAGGTGCTGACAATCGGCTGAGATTTGTACTGGATTCCATAGCGGGGGAGTGCATTACAGCCGGAGCCTTTCCGGGATGTCAGGTAGTGGTGGTTAAGAATGGCGATGTGATAGTGGATGGAGCCTATGGTGCTTTGGACTATGATAAGGCAGCGCCAAGCGTCACATCAAACACGCTTTACGACATTGCCTCAATGTCGAAAGCTGTGGCTACAGTATCGGGAGTTATGAAGGCCTTTGACGAGGGCCTTTTTCTATTGGACGATACTGTGGGTTATCTATGTCCGCATCTCGAAGGCACATCTGCGGCTTCGTTGACCATGCGCGAGTTGCTGTTTCACGAAACAGGAATGCGTGCCACACTCGACACATACAGGCTGTTCACCGATACGGCATCTTATTCCGGTCGTTTGCTCAGTGCCCGACGGGTGGAACCATTCACGCGTAAAATCACCGATGGGTTGTATGTCAATAAGACTGCCCGTATACGCGAGGATGTGCTTGCTTCTGATGCCACGGAATGGTTTGATATCCCCATTGCCGAGAATCTTTTCGGCTGTGATACTGTCAGGGATTTGGTGATGGATGCGGTGTACTCACTTCCTCTCGGGTCAAAAAGATATCTGTATAGTTGTCTTAACTTTTGTGTGTTGATGGATGTGGAGGAGTCGCTTACCGGCGTGTCGCACGACCAGTGGGTGGATACTGAGGTGTTTTCGCCTATAGGTGCATGGCACACTCTCTATAGGCCATTGGAGCGTTTCGGTCTTGATGAAATAGCTCCCACAGAAGTCGACAATTATTTGCGTCGGCAGCACATTCATGGTTATGTACACGACGAACTCGCGGCTTTTTCTGGAGGAGTGCAGGGGAATGCCGGATTGTTTTCCACGGCGGGCGATGTAGCGAAACTTTGCCAGACATGGCTTAATGGTGGAATCTACGGTAAAGATTCTGTTTTTACTCCTGAATGCGTGGATAAATTTACGCGCACCATAAGTGCGAACAATCGGGGATTGGGTTTCGATATGCTCTCGCGAAATACCTCTCTTTCAGCATCAGGCGCATCTGATGCCACTTATGGGCATACCGGATTTACCGGTACATGCTTTTGGGTAGACCCCGAGAATAATCTTATATTTGTGTTTTTGAGCAATCGTGTTAATCCTTCGCGAAACAATCCTGCCTTTACGCGGCTTAATCCCCGTCAACGCATGCTGCAGGCAGTTTATGATTCGTTTCGCTGAATGTTTATTCCATGAAAACGAGATATACGGCGGCTATCAGAAAACAGAAAGCCAGGATGTGATTCCATTGAAGTTTGAACCCATCGAATGCCCATAGGCTGAAGATTACGAAAACCACAAGTGTTATCACCTCCTGCATCACTTTCAGCTGCATTATGGAAAATGGACCGCCATTTCCTTCAAAGCCTATGCGGTTGGCGGGAACCTGAAAGCAATATTCGAGCAAGGCTATGCCCCACGACATAAGTATTACTCCATACAGCGGCCAGTTTGTCGATATACCCGATGACGATAGTTTCAGATGTCCGTACCAGGCAAATGTCATAAAAACGTTCGACGCTATAAGGAGCAAAAATGTGAGCAATGCTGAGTTCATAACCTGATTCCTGTTTTATTTTTGTGATGGGTTATTTTTTACGGCCACAAAATTACTCAAACATATCCATTCGATAAAATATAAACTTTGATTGAATTTTATTTGTATATATAAATGCATGGTTGTATATTTGCTGCATAGATTATAGCAAGATATGAATTTTGGCATAAATATTCAATATTGGTGGCGCTCCTGCTGTTTATCACGGTGGGATTCCGCTATATGTATGCTATAGTGAGGATGTAAATAATTATCAGCTCAAATATCGGCCATCGTGATTTTTGTTCACGGTGGTTTTTTATTTTATATAAAAACGTTTTAGTATGTTGCATTACGATTTGACAAACCGGCTGCCGGTTGATGTAGATGGATTCTATGGTAATTTTGGCGGTGCGTTTATTCCCGAGGAATTGAAAGCCGTTGTACGCAGGCTTGATGCGGAGTATAGGAAATGTATATCCGATAAGGAATTTTTATCAGAGTTCGATCGTCTTATGCACGAGTATGTAGGACGCCCAACGCCACTCTATCGTGCGGATAATCTAAGCCGGAAATATGGAGCTGAGATATATCTTAAGCGCGAGGATTTATGTCACACAGGTGCACATAAGATAAATAATGCCATAGGCCTCGGGCTTATGGCAAAGCGTATGGGGAAAAAGAAAGTGATAGCTGAAACCGGAGCCGGACAGCATGGGGTGGCCACCGCTACTGTGGCGGCATTGCTTGGTCTGGAATGTGATGTGTATATGGGAGCTGAGGATATAAGGAGACAGCAGCCCAATGTCGCGCGCATGCGCATGCTCGGAGCCAGGGTCGTTTCAGTTGAAAATGGAAATGCTACATTGAACAATGCCGTTGATGCAGCATTGGCAGCGTGGTGTTCCGATGCCGATAACGCATTCTATCTGATAGGGAGTGCCGTCGGGCCCCATCCTTATCCCGAAATGGTTGCGAGATTCCAGTCGGTGATAAGTTTTGAGATAGCCCGTCAGCTTGAGGAATCTACCGGCCGGCGATATCCCGATTATGTGATTGCTGCCATTGGTGGTGGAAGTAATGCTGCAGGCGCATTCTATCATTTTATTGACACACCGGGTGTAAAACTCGTTGGAGTGGAGGCGGCCGGAAAGGGGATAGATACCGATATGTCGGCCGCATCTCTTTCTCTCGGGTATGAGAAGGTGCTGCATGGAGCGAGAACTATGGTTTTAGCTGATGATAACGGCAATGTTCAGGAAGCTTATTCCATATCGGCGGGTCTGGATTATCCCGGTATCGGTCCGTTGCATGCCTATCTGTCGTCGGCCGGTAAGATGGATGTTCTTGCGGTGACCGATTCTATGGCGCTAAACGCAGCCTTCGAGTTGACACGTAGCGAGGGGATAATTCCGGCGTTGGAGAGTTCGCATGCTATTGCCGCTCTCGAAATGATGAGGTTTAAGCCGGATGATATTGTCGTTGTCAACCTCTCAGGGCGCGGAGATAAAGACATGTCGACCTATATGGGAGCTTTGGAAAGTCAGATTCTTGACAAAATGTAGTCAACGGCAAAATCCAGAATCGTGTCGTGATGGTTCAGATAGTCGGTATCTTTCATATCTATGGCGCATCCCTCGGTAGGTTCGACGCCGAATTCGGTACATGTACCGTTGGCATCGAGAATCGGGCATGCTGAGAAACGTATGCCCCATCCATTGGGCAGTTCTGAACTGAACGGCATACCGCTTCCTCCGCCGGTTGTGGCTCCGATAACCGCTACACCCGGAATCAGTTTCATTATAGATACAAAATTATTCGCTGCACTGAATGTGCTCCGGTTGGCGAGCACCACTACCGGTCTATTGCCCCATGTCAGATGTCCGGCACCTATGGGGTCTATATAATAGGCATACGGTTCATCAAAGTCATTGTGCCCCGGACCGGTTTTGTGGATGATGTATCCGGCAAGTATACGCTTGTCGATAAATCTGTTTACCAATTCATCAACGTTGGTTAGATTTCCCCCGCCATTATCGCGCACATCGATAATAAGGCCTGAGGCCGACTTGAAATACGACATGATGTAATCTACATTTCCGCTTCCGAGTCCACCCTCGAAAGTAGAGTAGTGCATGTATCCGATGTTTTGTGTCAGGAATCCATAGTCCACCGCACCGAGCGAGAGATAGTTGAAGTTAAAGTAATATTGCTGTATCAGACGGGCATCGTAATTCTGCGGATAGTCGCTCCACCATTTCCGGTAATACGATGAAGCGAATGGTGTTGACAGATTGGTGTGGCCGTCGCGCAGTTCATCAAGCATTTCAGAACAAAGATTGAAGAAGTCGTTCTGATTCATTGACGGTGAGACCTTAGCCGAATATTTCAGATAAACTTCATGCCAATCCACATCTTTTTCCTTAAAAAAGCAGTAATGTTCGTCAAGTATTGTCCATAACGCATCAAAATTACCTTTACGGTTATTGTCGAATTCATCGATTTTGTGGCACGCCTCAAGCGATAAGAGCGCGATTATGGAGATGATGATTAAGTATGCAGTCCGCATGTCGGTCTATTCTAATAAGTGGCTGATATTATACGGGAACGTTCTATGATTTTGTTTCGTGGGTTGAGCGATATCCACTCACCTGAAATTCCTATTATTGCCGCGTGGGTATAATTGTGTGTCACTATGTGGTTTACTTTCGATGAGAAGATGTTGCATTGATACCCGAGGCGAAGTGAGGTTGACCCGAAATGCAGGTCGGCGGTAATGGTGTTGTCAAGTTTGAAATAGTTACCCCACCATGCACAGTGTGCAAGTCCGGAATGATTGCCAAGGTATATCTCGTAGTAAAGCTCGCCGTAGTCGGGGGAAAAGAATGCGCCAATCACAGGTAGGGTGGGTTGGTAGCGCAATGTGACCGGTATTTTCCATATATTGCCGTTCCATGCGGCATATCCAGTGGCGTTGACTGTGATTGCAGCTTTTGCCGATGCTGGATTGTTACCGTTGCGGTTGAGATACAGACAGCCTACATCGACACCGGCCGAACCACCGGCTCCAATGCTGAATCCATGGTTTAACCGCCAGCGGTGCATCATGCCCCACGAGAAATCAATGCCGGCATACCACATGGTGGCATTTTTCACCTTGTTGAGTGTGCGGTCAATATTCAGGTTGAATTTAAGTTGCATCACCCATCTTTCAGGATTGAACTTCATGGCCTGAAGCCGTTCATAGCCTATCCCGATATTCAATCCCGAATACTTTATGGGAGTGAGGTATGTGTCGGCAAGATAGGCACTTCCGGCACGTAGGGTATAAGCGGACATTACCGGGCGAACAATGTTCAGCGTGTCGGTCGTAGCGGCAACGGATGTGGTGATAGCAGCTTGAATATAAAAAAGTATGCTAAAGATTGTCGCTCGTTTGATAAAACGCATAACCGTAGTTTGTTAGTGGGTTAAAAAATGCGTTGCTGTCCGGTTATCTCGTCGCGGACCTCATCTTCCGATCGTCCGTCGTCGAGAATCTCTATATCGCTTGACTCTTCATCCTGAACCTCAGCGTCGGCAATAGTCTCCTCCTCGATAGGAATAGGTTCTATTTCCGTTATGCTTTCCACCTCGTAGTTGGTGATGCGTTTTCCTTTGGCTCTGAACGATTTTACCGCGATAAAATCGGGTGATACTATCTCCATGCTTCCTCTGAATTCATCGCCGCCACCGAATTTCACCTCAAATCTTGCTCCAGGAGCATCAGAGAGCGCTATAAGAATAGATTTCTCGTTGTCGCCTATGTAGCGTTGTTTCTTGGCCGACGGTTCGAAAGTGAATCGTTTCAGGTATGGATAGCCTTGTTGGTCAGCATCGTACAGAACGGCTGTCCATACATGTTTCGGACGGAATCGCTCTATCCGCAATATATTCTCCTCGTAGTGGTTGGAAGAGTCGAATGAAGAGGTATAATATTCCCCATTGTCAAGCACCACAAGCACCTGATCTTCCGGGCCGAATTCACCGAGGTATTCTCCACGGCCGTCGTAGTTCAGTCGCAGTACATCCCGGTCAAACCATACCTGGCGGCCGCCCAATGTAGAGTGTCCTTTCTCTTTGAGAGAGAAACGGTGTACTTCATTTTTGGTAACGATGTTGCCCATGGCGGCTTTGCCTTTTATGGCCAGTTCGCCGAAATTCACATCGATAAACAAGCTTTTTAGACGCGGTTTGGGCTTTAGTGTCACTTTCACAACTTCGGCTTCGCCATTGGGATTGGCTGAGAACCATACTATCTTGGAACCGGGTAATCCTTGTGTGAGGTTATACTCACGGTCGCGCGTTATACCTGTTACGTTGAAACGCTTCATATAGTATATTCCGCCCTTGCCGTTCTGGTAGATTACATTGTAGATGGTGCGTACATCGTTGCGCTTGAACACGTTTATGTACAGCACGTTTTTGCCCACAAACATCTTTTCCTGGACTTTTGTCACTTTGTAACGGCCGTCCTTATAGAAAATTATTATGTCGTCAAGAGCCGAACAGGTACACAGGTACTCATCTTTTTTCAATGATGTGCCGACGAAACCTTCCTCGCGGTTTATGTACAGTTTTTCATTGGCTTCAGCCACATTTGCAGCCTCGATAGTGTCGAAACTGCGTATCACGGTATGGCGAGGATATGCGTCGCCATATTTCTTCTTGAGCATTTCATACCATCTGATGGTGTAATCGGTAAGGTGCTCGAGTTCTTCTGACAGATGGGCTATCTTTTCATTGTAGGCAGCGATGTTTTCTTCTGCCTGACGGGAGTTGAATTTCAGTATGCGTCCCATCTTGATTTCAAACAGACGTTCGATATCCTCCCGGGTCACATCGCGTATAAATTTCGGCTTCCATGGTTCGAGTCGTCTGTCGATGTGATCTATCGCCTCCTCTTTGCTTGCGCTTTCCTCGAAGCCTTTGTCCTTGTAAATACGCTCTTCGATGAATATGCGTTCAAGTGAGGCAAAGTGCAGTTGCTCCCTTACTTCGCCAAGCTGTATCTCAAGCTCGGCTTTAAGTATTGCCTTGGTGGAGTCGACACTCCGGCGCAACACATCGCTTACCCCTATAAAGTGAGGTTTGTTATCGTATATCACGCAACAGTTGGGCGACACTGGCAATTCGCAATCAGTAAATGCATACAGTGCATCTATTGTCTTGTCGCTTGATGTGCCCGGAAGCAGATGGACAAGTATCAGCGCGGTTTCGGCAGTATTGTCGTCAACTTTACGTATTTTGATTTTACCTTTTTCAAACGCTTTAAGTATGGACTCGATTACCGAACCGGTGGTAGTGCCATAAGGAATCTCGGTTATGGCAAGAGTTTTGTTGTCTATTTTTTCAATCTTGGCGCGTATCCTTACCTTGCCTCCGCGGGCTCCATCGTTGTAGCGGTTCACATCAATGAATCCTCCGGTCACAAAGTCGGGATATATCACGAAATCCTCACCTTTAAGATATGCCACAGCGGCATCGAGAATCTCATTGAAGTTGTGGGGGAGAATAAGAGAGGAAAGACCGGCTGCGATACCTCCTACACCTTGCGACAGCAGAAGCGGGAATTTGGCGGGTAACGTCACCGGTTCTTTCTTTCGGCCGTCGTAACTCAAAGTCCATTCGGTTACTTTGGGATTGTAGAGCACATCGAGGGCAAATTGCGAAAGACGGGCTTCGATATATCGGCCGGCAGCCGCTGATGCTCCGGTTAGTATATTTCCCCAGTTACCCTGAGTCTCCACAAGAAGGTCTTTTTGTCCAAGTTGCACAAGGGCGCCGTAAATTGAGGAATCGCCATGCGGGTGATACTGCATGGTGTTTCCGACAATATTGGCCACTTTGTTGAACCGACCGTCGTCGAGAGTCTTCATGGAGTGAAGTATTCTTCGTTGAACCGGTTTCAGTCCATCGTCAATGTGCGGTATGGCTCGGTCAAGAATCGTATATGAGGCATAATCGAGATACCAACTTTGGAACATTCCGCGCAATTGTTGGCGGACCACATCGTTTGAGATGTCAACGAACATTGACGAGAATCCACCCTCGGTGGCTTCGCCGCTATCTTCTAAATCTTCGCTGTAGGTATCGTCGCTCATGTTATAGTGATTGGTTGTAGAGAGTTAAGGTCAGATGTCTGTCACATACAAAGGTACTGTTTTTTCGGAACATAGGCAAATAAAACGAAGTTGGGCACCGGAACAGAACTCTGTGCCGGCGCCCAACATATAAAGTAGTTATGTCAGATTACAGTTTCAGGAGTTATTGCAATTCCCGAATCGGGAGCGGTTTTTATCAAAGTACCATCGGTTTTGAAGTACAGTCCCATGTCTGAGGTACCGGTGCGTTCCACTTCGATGAGATAGAAGTCCTTTGTTGTGTCGGGATATTCGTAGAAATTGATATCGTCAATGGTGGAACCGGCGTATTCTGTCTTATTGAAAGCATCGTTGACAGATGTTGGGAGAAGGAACAGATTTTTGCCATAGTCGGTCTCGGTCATTGACCATACTCCTTCGGGAGTAAACCATGCTTCGGCCTCTTCGGTTTTGTTTAGCTTTTTGAAGTCTGCGACATAATAGATTCCAGATTTTTCCCATTTTACGTCGCTGGCGTCGGGATATTTTGCCTTGAGTGCCTGCACGCATTTTTCGGGAGCCGACGGTGTCGGAGTAGAATCATCATCAGAACAACCGGTTACTGTAGCAAGGCCTAATATGCCAAGAAATAGATAAAATAATTTAGTGCGCATAATATTAGTTTTTTATATGTTTTTCAATTTTCCTATGCTATTGTAACGCGGTCGGGCGGTATTTGTTCAATATGTGATTACCGGTTCAAGTGTCGCGGCTTCATCAATCATCCGCTGGAGTTCTGATTCGCTTGGCACACGGCCGGTGAGATTTTTCGCTTCGTTTACCTCGCACATCTTTGTGTAAAGATTGGCGGCTTTACGGTGGCGGAACTCCTTTACAGTGTCAACGCCCGATGCTTCGAGCAATTCAGCAAACTGCGGGCCTACACCTTTTATGCGGTAAAGGTCGGCATGGTTGGTCCATTTTAGGATAAGCTTTCCTGAAATGTTTGTCTCTTCGGCCAGTTTATTACGGCCACTCGGCTTAGCGCAGCGCTCCAATAGTTGCTGGGCGGTGTTGATTCCGAGATTTCTCAGTTTTGCGGCGTATAGTTCACCTACACCTTCAATGTCAATAATGTTGTAGTCCATAATGAGAATTTTTAATGGCGTGACACCAGCGTGGTCGCCAAGTGGTTAATAATTTACATGTATAACAATTGCGGTGTGGCGAATGTTGCGGTTGAGACATTAAAAACGGTCGTGGCTCATTTTATACTGATGCCACGACCGTTAGTTTTGCAATATTTCTGATTAAATTCAGGGAATTTCGTATGCGGGAATATCTGTGAGACGAATATTGAACTGCAATGCGGAATAGGGTGATATGTTTGTGCTGCCTTGCGAGCCATAGCCCTGTCCGTAGGGAACGATAATCTCGCAGGTGTCACCTACGTGCATATCCTGCAGTGCGATTTTCCAACCACCTATTGTGCCTGACAATGGGAATGTGCGGACGCTATCGCTGTCAACGGTTGTTGAATCAAATCCGACACCATTGTATAGATGTCCGCGGTATTTCACGGTAACCTTGCTTGTGAGCATGGGCGAGAGGTTGGCCGCGGTGAGTGAACGGTCGTTGAAATAATGTATCAGTACGCCGCTTTTAGGTGACCATGCCGGACTCAGCAGTGTGTAGTAGGGGGTGCCGTCAGGATTGGTCCGTTGCAATTGTTCCTGATACCAGTTGTTGTTGGCCTCGCGCCACTCCTTATAATCGGTCCAGGAATTGCCATCGTCGCCACAAGAGCTGAGCGCTGTTGCCATAATTATAATGGCGGCGGATATGGAAAAGAGTTTCTTCATCTATAAAATCAGTTGTTAAAGTCCACTTTGGGAGCCTGTGATGCTCCGGCTTCGGCCTGGAATTGGGGCTTGGCGTCAAATCCAAACCATCCGGCGTATATTACAGTGGGGAATTTCTTTATGCTTGTGTTGTACTCGGCCACGGCCTGGGTGTAGCGGCCGCGGGCTGTGGTGACACGGTTTTCAGTACCTTCAAGCTGTACCTGCAGATCGCGGAAGTTTTCATTGGCTTTCAGGTCGGGGTAGTTCTCGCTTACGGCGAGCAATGATTTCAAAGCGCCTGTCAGCTCGTTTTGCGCCTGCTGGAACTTGGCCATGGTCTCTTCGTTGAGATTATTGGCATCTATGGTTATGGATGTGGCTTTGGCACGGGCCTCGGTCACTTTCTCAAATGTCGACGATTCGTGCTTGGCATATCCTTTGACAGTTTCCACAAGGTTAGGTATGAGGTCGGCGCGGCGTTGGTACTGGTTCTCGACCTCAGCCCACGATTGCTCGACGGCCTGTTGTTGCTCGACAAGCGAGTTGTAGTTGCACGATTGCAATGTGCCGAGAATAATCAAGGCTGTTATTGCGCGGAAAATAATTTTCATGGATGGTGCGTGTTATGCAAGTTTGCGTAAAAGTGAATTCAGGCTCACGTTGTCGTGTATCAGTTTGTGCAGGTCGGCTACGTTGACACGGGTCTGCTCCATAGAGTCGCGGTGACGGAGAGTCACGGTGTTGTCCTCGAGTGTCTGGTGGTCGACGGTTATGCAGTAGGGAGTGCCGATGGCATCCTGACGGCGGTAACGTTTGCCTATTGAGTCTTTTTCATCATAGTGGGTTGAGAAGTCAAATTTCAGATCGTTGACAATCTCGCGGGCTTTCTCGGGGAGTCCGTCTTTGCGCACAAGGGGCATTACGGCGCACTTCACAGGTGCCAAGGCAGCAGGGAGGTGCAGTACGACACGTGTCTCACCGTTGTCGAGTTTCTGTTCTTCGTAAGAGGAGCAAAGCACAGAAAGGAACATGCGGTCCACACCGATTGAGGTCTCGATTACGTATGGTACGTAGCTTTCACCAAGTTCGGGATCGAAATATTTGATGTTTTTACCCGAGAATTTCTCGTGCTGTGAGAGGTCGAAGTTTGTGCGGGAGTGTATGCCTTCCACCTCTTTGAATCCAAAGGGCATCTGGAACTCTATATCGGTAGCGGCATTGGCGTAGTGAGCCAGTTTCTCGTGGTCGTGGTAACGGTATTTCTCATCGCCAAGACCGAGTGCCTTGTGCCATTTCAGTCGCCATTCTTTCCAAGTGGCAAACCATTTGAGCTCTTCGCCGGGGCGTACAAAGAATTGCATTTCCATCTGTTCGAACTCGCGCATGCGGAATATGAACTGGCGCGCTACGATTTCGTTGCGGAATGCTTTGCCAATCTGTGCTATACCGAAAGGTATGCGCATTCGGCCGGTTTTCTGTACATTGAGGTAGTTGACAAATATTCCCTGGGCGGTTTCAGGACGCAGATAGACGGTCATGGCTCCATCGGCTGTGCTACCCATTTCAGTGCGGAACATGAGGTTGAACTGACGTACCTCAGTCCAGTTGCGTGTGCCGGATATCGGGCAGACAATCTCCTGGTCTATGATAATCTGTCGCAGTTCTTCAAGGTTGTTGTCGTTCATGGCCTGAGCAAACCTTTCGTGGAGTGCGTCGCGTTTGGCCGCATATTCGGCAACGCGCGGATTGGTCTGGCGGTACAGTGCCTCATCGAACGATTCGCCAAAGCGCTTGCGGGCTTTAGCTACTTCTTTCTCAATCTTATCTTCGATTTTGGCTATCTCCTCTTCAATAAGGACATCGGCGCGATAACGTTTTTTGGAATCGCGGTTGTCAATCAATGGGTCATTGAACGCATCGACGTGTCCTGAAGCTTTCCAGATTGTAGGGTGCATGAATATGGCAGAGTCTATCCCGACGATGTTTTCATGTAAAAGGGTCATCGAGTCCCACCAGTAGCGTTTGATGTTGTTCTTGAGTTCAACACCGTTCTGTCCGTAATCGTAAACGGCAGATAAACCATCGTATATCTCGCTTGACTGGAATACGAAGCCGTATTCTTTGGCGTGGGATACTATTTTCTTAAACACTTCGTCTTGTTGTGCCATAATGATGTTATGTCGGTTATTTTGTTTACAGTTTTGTTATCAAGCAGCAAAGTTACGCAACATACTTTTATTATGCAACTCTATTGTTTTTGCTCACATCACATTTATACTCTATCTTTGCACCCTGTTTTGGTTAAAAAGATTTAAGATATGCGATATGCTATTTTGGCGGTTCTAATGCCGGCAGCATTGATGGTAAAAGCGGTGCAGACCGATTCTGATTCCACTTTGTGGCTTGACGATGTGACTGTGACAGCGATAAAGCAAACCACGAACCTCAGTCTGCAACCATTGGCCTCAACGGTTCTGAATGCAGGCGACATAGAGGCGTGGAATGTGAAGGCTGTAAAAAACATTAGTGAGATTGCCCCGAATTTCTATGCCCCCGACTATGGCAGCCGCATGACATCGAGCATATATGTGCGTGGTATCGGTGCGAGGATGGAGCAGCCTGTGGTGGGGCTTAATGTGGACAATGTGCCCTTGCTCAATAAAGATAATTATGATTTTGACATGGCCGATATAAAAAAGGTGGAGGTGCTCCGTGGCCCTCAGGGAACTTTGTATGGACGCAACACCATGGGTGGTCAGATCAATATTTACACACTTCAGCCAATGGACTATCAGGGGAGTCGCGTGGCAGCAACGTTGTCCAATGGCCCGGAGGCACGGCTTGCGGTTTCACATTATACGAAGTTGCGTAGCAATCTCGCAATGGGGTTTGCCGGAAATTTTGTTTTCTCCGACGGGTTCTATAAAAACCACTATAATGCGCGGAAGGTTGGTACGGAAAAGGGTGGCTCACTGAGGTGGAAAACGCAGTGGCATGCTACGGATAACCTTGCAATAGATAATGTCGCCGCATTTTCGCTGACAAGGCAAGGGGGATATCCATACGAATATGCGGGTAGTGGGCGAATCAATTATAACGACACCTGTTTCTACAGGCGAAATTCGTTCAGCGATGGTCTTACCGTGAAATGGAATGCCGGAAATTTTTCGCTGTCGAGCATTACGAGTGTGCAGTATCTGGATGACAATATGACTCTTGACCAGGATTTTTTACCTGTGGATTATTTCACGCTTACCCAAGCACGCCATGAGTGGGCTGTGACACAGGATCTGGTGGCGCGCGGAGCCACCTCGTCCTATTCATGGCTGGCCGGATTGTTCGGTTTTTATAAGCATACATCCATGCACGCTCCGGTGACTATAAAAGAGGATGGAATCTCAGGGCTTATAACAGACCGTATAAATAATAATGACAAGATTCCGGTGCGTCTGGAGTGGAACGAGCCGTCAATATTGCTCGGAAGTGATTTTAAGATTCCGGTGTGGGGTGTGGCATTGTACCATCAGAGTACATTGGATCTGGGCAGGTGGAATTTCGCGCTTGGTTTGCGTCTGGACTACGAGAAAACAGCTCTCAGATACAACAGCCTGTGTAATACATCATATTCGGTATATATGAAAAAAGGTATGCCTCCGGGAGCTCTCATGTCGCCTGAAATAAATATAGATGAGACCGGCCGACTTTCCGACGATTTTGTAGAGTTTGTTCCCAAACTTACGGTTTCCTATGATTTGCCTATGCAAAGCGGGTCGTCTATATATGCTTCGATTGGCGAAGGGTATAAAAGTGGCGGATACAACACGCAGATGTTCAGTGAGGTGTTGCAACAGCGTATGATGAGCGAGATGATGTCGGCGATGCCTCCCGGAATAATGGGTGGTGCACCGACAGGTCCGGATGCGAATGTCAACGATATTATAAGCTATCGTCCCGAAAAGAGTTGGAATTACGAACTTGGAGCGCATATAGGTTGTGCCGATGGTCGTGTTATGACGGATCTGGCGTTGTTCTATATAGATTGTCGCGACCAACAGATTACTACATTTCCCGAAGGGAGCACTACGGGTCGCATGACGACAAATGCCGGCCGTACACGCAGTTTCGGCGCAGAGGTGCAAATATCTTATCGCCCGACATCGCAATGGGATTTTGCGTTGAGCTATGGGTATACCAATGCCAAGTTCGTGAGATTTGTTGACGGTAACGATGATTTCAAAGGTAATTATGTGCCGTATGCTCCATCGCACACTTTGTCAGCGCGCGTGGGGTACACACATCGTATAACTGACAATTGGCACATGGACTATAATATGGATGTGCGCGGTGTGGGTAGAATATATTGGAATGAGGCCAATACTGTGTCACAGCCATTTTATGCTCAGCTCGGCGCTTCGGTGGTCGCTCGCAACAGCTGGGTGAGCATAGAGGGGTGGATTGAGAATGCCACCGGTACGAAATTCGATGTGTTCTATTTTGAATCTATCGGGAACAGATTTCTTCAAAGAGGAAAGCCTCGGCGTTTCGGAGTGACATTGCGCATGGAATTCGATGCTTCGGCATCACGTTGACCTATCCTTTAATTGTGGTAAATATCCTGAACTAAAATGGGTGTGCGATGGTTGAAAGTGTATGAGACGCTTTCAACTATTATATCTTACGCTTTTTGCCGTATTGGCTGCCAATATGTTTTCCTGTGGGGCTGACGACCCATCGGAAAGGATGACTTTTGTCGAAGGGCCTGCAACATTTCATTATGTGGAGGAGCGTGGCAGGGGAGTTGACATGGGGCAGGTGTGGGACGGTGCGGAGTATCTGTTTGTGTTTGACGATGATGCCCGAAGTGTGGATATAACGATATCTGATCTTGTGCTTGAATCCGGAGCCGGGGCGGTGTCAATAGTGGCAAAGGGCGTGCCGTTTGATTTTGATGTTTCTGCGCCTGGCGAAGTGCGTGTCGTCAGGCAAGATATAGTCGTTGCCGAGTATGCGACCGGCGGGGAGGTTGAGCTGACAGGCTTGATTATGGTGTGCTCACGCACGAACGATATGGCGGAGCATCAGGGGCAGGGGTTTTATGCCCGCTACACCGTGGATGGGCAGTGTACTGTGACAGCGTATCCTGAACGCATATTCGGCGAGGGGACTACGGTTGTGGCCATGAATGGTGAAGATGACCATGAGGTGGATTATGACGCATGGTATGAGGTGGCGTTCGATGGTCGCGGCGGTACTGCTACGGTAGATGTGCATAATCTGGCTCTCGGTGATGAGGTTGTGGATCTGCATGTGGCCAATCTGGGACTGTCGGTTGGCGATACCGGCTATCGTATTGTTGCCGGCAATCGCTGTACGGCCAGCCGGAACGACGGCGTTCAGCTGACGCTTACGGAGTTGACATGCGAAGCTGATATTTGCGAAAGTCTGGATTTTGACATTGAGTTCACCACCGGCGGTGTCCAGTGGCATATATGTGCTTATCTGACGCCGAATCTGACAGCTATTCCAGATTTAGTGTCAAAATAGTGTTGTTAAAGCAGGATTGTTTGTGAAAATTTGTGTATATTTGCACACAAAATCGTAAAAGCCATAAAGAACACATCTGTACCGAACAGAGGTTCGGTGTTGTCAGGCAGACGTTTGGATGTAGTGTTATGGCTTGTTGATTGACCTATGTGCAAATATATATGAATTAACAATATGGTATCATTAACGATTCTGTCATCAACGCTTGCCGTAACCGCAGCTATTACCGGTGTGGGCTTAGTGGCATTGGCGTTGTGGCTTGCGGGCTTGATTTCCCCGCGTTCTTTCAACCCCCAGAAAGGTGAGGCTTATGAATGTGGTATACCCACACGAGGCGAAAGCATGGCCCAGTTCAAAGTAGGGTATTATCTATTTGCTATTTTGTTTTTGATGTTCGACGTTGAATGCGTCTTCCTGTTTCCTTGGGCTGTCCGCGTCAAGGAGCTTGGTGGTGCAGGCCTGTTGAGCATCGCTATCTTTTTCTCTATATTAGTGCTCGGGCTGGTTTATGCCTGGCGGAAAGGAGCTCTTGAATGGAAGTGACAACAAAAAGCATGCCATACGAGGCATGGAAAGACAATGAGTATATCGAAAGCCTGGTAAAGGAATTGCAGGAGAGCGGCGCCAATGTTGTGGTGGGTTCTCTTGATAAACTTATTAATTGGGGCCGCTCAAACTCACTGTGGCCTTTGACTTTCGCTACAAGTTGCTGTGGTATAGAGTTCGTTTCGCTTGGTGCGGCACGCTACGATATGGCGCGTTTCGGATGGGAAGTGGCCCGTTCGTCGCCCCGTCAGGCCGATTTTATAATGGTGGCCGGTACAATCGTCAACAGAATGGCTCCGGTGGTGCGACGTCTTTACGATCAGCTCGCCGAACCTAAATACGTAATAGCCTGTGGAGCTTGTGCGGTTTCCGGTGGCCCGTTCAAAAAATCATATCATGTGGTGATGGGTGTTGACCAGATAATACCGGTCGATGTTTATCTGCCCGGTTGCCCGCCGCGTCCCGAGGCTATGATTTATTCGATAATGCAGTTGTCGCGTAAAATTAAGGTGGAAAGATTCTTCGGCGGCGTTAACCGTCAGCAGAAGCAGGCCGATTTTTTGAAGGAACATCCAATAGAAGGTGTTGAGGACTAATATTTAAGAGTGTAAAATAGAGTAAAAACTATAAATATGGCAAACATTCAGGAAACCATAGCTAAATTGCTCCCCGAAGCGACCTTTGAAGAAGGTGATATCCTGATGGTGAATGTGCCCGATGCAAAATGGCACAATCTGGCAAAGGAACTAAAGGAAAACAAAGATTTGAGCTTTGATTTCCTCGTTACTATAGTAGGTATGGACTGGACCGAGACACTCGGTTGCATATATTACCTCACATCAACAAAGCACAACACGCATCTATCGGTAAAAGTGACCACGGACAACCGTGAGAAGCCTATGCTTCACAGCGTGTCTGACCTATGGAAAATAGCCGGGATATTCGAACGTGAAGTGTACGATTTCTTCGGAATCGTATTTATCGGCAATCCCGATATGCGCCGTCTGTTCCTCAGCATAGACTGGAAGGGATATCCTCTTAGAAAAGATTATGATGAGAGTGCAGACCTCAATCCGGTAACTACAGAAAGTGAACGTCAGAGCGATTTTACCGATACGTATGTCGAGACACCTGATGGAACTGTAGAGAAGAAGGAGGTCAGGGTATTTGCTCCTGAGGATTTCGTGGTTAATATCGGCCCGCAGCATCCGGCCACCCATGGTGTGTTGCGTTTCCGTACTGCCGTCGATGGTGAGATTATAAAGAAAATCGATGTCTATATGGGTTATATACACCGCGGCATCGAAAAGATATGCGAGAAGCTGACATATCCGCAGACTCTCCATTTCATGGACCGTCTGGATTATTTCTCCGCACATCCGTATCATCATTGCCTTTGCATGACGATAGAGCAGGCCGCCGGTATTGAGATATCGCGTCGTGCGCAGGTGATCCGTGTACTCATGGACGAGTTGTCGCGCATAGCGTCGCACTGTCTGTTCATAGGTACATACTGCATGGACCTCGGGGCTACGACAATGCTGTTCTACACACTCCGTGTGCGTGAGCAGATACTTGATATAATGGAGAAGACATGCGGCGCCCGCATGACATTCAACTATGAATGCATCGGTGGTGTGATGCAGGATCTGCATCCTGATTTTGTAAAGGATGTCAAGGCATTGCTCGAGGTTCTTCCCAAAAACATCAAGGAATATAATAAAATATTCACCGGCAATGTGATAGCTAAGAATCGCATGGAAGGTGTGGGATATCTTTCGCATGAAGATGCCATAAACTGGTCGGTGACCGGTCCGTCGGGACGAGCTTCCGGATGGGCGTGCGATGTGCGCAAGACAGATCCTTACAGCATATATTCAGAATTGGATTTCGAGCAGGTTGTGCGCGAAGAGGGCGATTCGATGGCCCGATTCAAAGTGCGCATGAGCGAGATGGAGCAGAGTGCCAAGATTATCAGTCAGTTAATCGACAATATTCCCGATGGAGAATATTGCGTGAAGGTTCCGAAAGTGCTCAAATTGCCGGTGGGACGCTGGTTCCGCACTGTTGAAGGCTGCCGTGGCACATTCGGTATATATCTGGAAAGCAATGGCGATACCAAGCCTTACCGCCTGAAAATTGCTCCTCCATGTCTGCCTGCGGCTTCAGTGGTGGATCATATCACACGTGGAAGTAAAATTGCCGACCTTATCACTATCGGAGGTTCGTTGGACTATATCGTTCCCGATATGGACCGATAATCGTGAATGCCAATTATTAATGTTGAAAATAAAATCATTATCACAGATATGTTCGATTTCTCAATACTGACAGAATGGATTCACAGCACGCTGCTGGGATTTATGCCCCAATGGCTTGCAGTGACCACTGAATGTGTGCTGATAGGTTTGGTGTTATTGCTTACCTATTCAGTGCTTGCATTGTTCTATATATGGTTTGAGCGTAAGGTCTGCGCCGCATTCCAGTGTCGTCTTGGCCCGAATCGTGTTGGCCCGTTCGGATTGCTTCAGAGTGTGGCCGATATGTTCAAGATTCTTATCAAAGAGCTTATTTCGTTGAAACACACCGATAAGTTCCTGTTTGCCTTGGCTCCCTATCTTGTTATCCTTGCATCCATGCTTGCATTCGCAGTATTGCCATGGGGCAACGGATTGCAGATCATCAATTTCAATATCGGTATCTTCTTCCTGATTGCGGTTTCTTCGATAGGTGTGCTCGGAATTCTTCTGGCCGGTTGGTCAAGTAACAATAAGTTCACCCTTATCGGTGCCATGCGTTCCGGAGCACAGATGGTAAGCTACGAGCTTTCCATAGGCCTTTCGGTATTGACAATGGTGGCCTTTGCCGGAACTATGAATGTGGTTGAAATAGTGGAGGAACAGAGCAATCTGTGGTTCATATTCTCCGGACATATCCCCGCTATAATTGCATTTATAATATACCTTATAGCAGGTACGGCCGAAACTAATCGTGGCCCGTTTGACTTGCCCGAGGCCGAAAGCGAGCTGACCGCAGGTTACCACACTGAATATTCAGGTATTCATTTCGGTTTCTTCTACCTTGCCGAGTACCTCAACCTGTTTATAGTGTCGGGCGTGGCTACTTTGTTATTCTTCGGTGGATGGATGCCATTGCACTTCCCCGGCTGGGATGGATTCAACGCCATAATGGACTATATTCCCTCGGTGGTATGGTTCATCGGTAAGGCGATAGCACTTTCGTTTGTAATCATTTGGTTCAAGTGGACATTCCCTCGTCTGCGAATTGACCAGATGCTTGCTTTGGAATGGAAATATTTATTGCCCATTAACCTGTTCAATCTCGTGCTGATGGTGCTTATCATTGTGTACGGACTGCATTTTTAATATCTAACAACACTAACGCATTATCATTTCGTGACCATGAGCGATAAATTTGGAAAAATAGCGCAGGTAATCGGTCCTGTGGTCGATGTTGCCTTCGAAGGCGAGGGCAATGAGTTGCCGCCGATATATACAGCCTTGAAGGTGGAACGTCCCGATGGTTCGGAACTTATACTTGAGGTTGAGCAGCATATAGGTGAAAACACGGTGCGCTGTGTGGCTATGGAAAGTACCGACGGTCTGCAGCGTGGTATTAAGGTGGCGAATCTCGACCGTCCTATAGCAGTGCCTACCGGCAGTCAGGTCAAAGGCCGTCTGCTCAATGTAATCGGTGATGCCATCGACCGTTTGCCGGAATTGAACCGTGACAATCTGCGTCCGATTCATCAGCCTGCTCCTGAATTTGACGATCTTACCATAGGAACTGAGATTCTTTACACCGGTATCAAGGTGATAGACTTGCTTGAGCCATATAGTAAAGGTGGTAAAATCGGTCTCTTCGGTGGTGCCGGTGTGGGAAAGACCGTGCTCATCATGGAGCTGATAAACAATATTGCCAAGGGTCACAATGGTTTCTCGGTGTTTACCGGTGTAGGTGAGCGTACCCGCGAGGGAAACGACCTTCTCCGTGAGATGATTGAGAGCGGTGTAATGAAGTATGGCGATAAGTTCCGTGAAGGTATGGACAAGGGCGAATGGAACCTTGCCGATGTGGACATGGAACAAGTGAAAGAGTCACAGGCTACGCTTGTGTTCGGTCAGATGAACGAACCCCCGGGTGCACGTCTGCGTGTTGCGCTTTCAGGTCTGACCGTGGCCGAACAGTTCCGCGATCAGGATGGTGGAGGCAAGGAGATATTGCTGTTTATCGACAATATATTCCGTTTCACTCAGGCCGGTAGCGAGGTGTCGGCTCTTCTTGGCCGAATGCCTTCAGCTGTAGGTTACCAGCCCACTCTGGCATCGGAGATGGGTATGCTTCAGGAGCGTATCACATCAACCAAAAACGGTTCGATTACATCGGTGCAAGCCATATATGTGCCTGCCGACGACTTGACCGACCCGGCTCCGGCCACAACGTTCAGCTTCCTTGATGCCACTACGGTGTTGAGCCGAAAGATTGCCGAATTGGGTATATATCCCGCGGTTGATCCTCTTGAATCGACCTCGCGTATCCTTGATCCGAATATTATAGGTGAGGACCACTATAATACAGCTCAGGCGGTAAAGCAGCTTCTTCAGAAGTATAACGAACTGCAGGATATAATTGCCATACTTGGTGTGGATGAACTGTCGGACGAGGATAAACTCGTTGTGGCCCGTGCACGTCGTGCCCAGCGCTTCCTGTCGCAGCCATTCCATGTTGCCGAGCAGTTCACCGGTCTGCCCGGTGTCATGGTGCCCCTATCGGAAACAATCCGTGGATTCAAGATGATTCTCAGCGGAGAGATGGACCAGTATCCGGAGCAGGCGTTCCTGAATGTCGGAACAATCGACGAAGCTATCGAGAAGGGTAAAAAACTTCTGGCTGAGGTTCAGGCATGATATTAACCGGCGATAAATTAGTATAGATTATGACACTGAAAATCATATCTGCCGAAGATATTCTATTTGAGGGTGAAGTTACCAAGGTGACATTACCCGGAACTCAAGGTGAGTTTACTGTATTGCACAATCATGCATCGCTTATTTCAACCCTGTCGTCCGGAGATATATCATATACACGGACCGGCAGTGATAAGGATGAGATGCTGACTGTTGATGGTGGCCTTGTGAATGTCGATAGAAATGTAGTGTCAGTGTGCATTTATTAAGACTATAATGATTAAGAAACATCTACTCGCTTTAATAGCTCTGGTCGTGACATTGGCGTATCCGTCATGTGCTTTTGCATCGGCTTCGGAGTCTGACGGCGGAGAATCGAAGATTAATCCCAAGGAAATAATTTTCGAGCACCTCGGCGATGCTTATGGATGGGAGGTTCCGTTTAATCATCATAAGCGCATACCTTTGCCGGTGATACTTATCGGCAAGGATGGATTCCATTGTTTCATGTCATCGAAAGTTGAGCACGGTAAGACATATACCGATGGCGGAGCGATGTTCAAAATTGCAGGTAAAGACAGCGAGTACAAAGGGAAAATAGTAGAGATACTTCCCGACGGTACTGAATATAGGCCATGGGATATTTCGATTACGAAAAATGTCTGTGCGCTGTTCATCGCTGTTATTCTTGTGATATGGAGCGTGGTGGCAGTGGCCCGATGGCATAAGACTATGAACTACAAGGCGCCCCGTAAAATGGTAGGTGCATTGGAAGCACTCATCGATTTTATATATAATGGTGTGATCAAGCCCACTCTCGGAGCTAAGGCAATGAAGTTTGCCCCATACCTGCTTACGGTATTTTTCCTGATTCTGTATCTGAATCTGCTTGGGCTGATTGTGGTGTTCCCCGGCGGTGCTAACGTTACGGGTAATATCGCTGTTACGCTGGTCCTGTCGATATTCACCTTCCTGATAACGAATCTCATGGGCAACAAGCATTATTGGAAAGAGATTCTTTGGCCTGATGTTCCGCTGTGGCTGAAGTTCCCGCTGCCCATAATGCCGGTGATAGAGTTGTTCGGAATCTTCACCAAGCCGGCGGCATTGACAGTGCGTCTGTTTGCCAATATGCTCGGCGGACACATGATTGTCATTGTGCTCACACTCCTCATATTTATCTTTGCAGCGATGGGTCCGGTGGTTACAGGTGCCACTACTGTGGTGTCGATGGCCTTCTCGATATTCATGCTCATTATAGATGTGCTTGTGAGCTTTATTCAGGCTTACGTTTTCACCATGCTGTCCACTTTATTCATATCGTTCGGACAGGAAGAACATCATGAGCATGAACATGAAAAGACTGTGACTCAATAATTATTGATTAAAAATTAAACAAATAAAATAACCTCTTAAAAACGAAAATTATGTTAGCAATGATTTTAGCAGCTATTGAAGGTACTCTTGGTCTTGGCGCATGTCTTGGTGCCGCTATCGCAGCCATAGGCGCAGGTCTTGGTATTGGTAAAATTGGTGCATCGGCTATGGAAGCTATCGCACGTCAGCCTGAGTCTGCCGGTGATATCCGCAGTAACATGATTGTGATTGCAGCTCTTGTTGAAGGTGTGGCTCTTTTCGCAGTTATCGTCTGTGTATTGTCATTGTTCCTCTAATAAGCATAAATAGCTGATATGGAACTGTTCACGCCTGATTTCGGCTTGATATTCTGGATGTTCGTGGCATTTGCCGTGCTCTTCCTCATTTTGTACAAATGGGGTTGGCCGGTAATACTGAAGAGCATGGAAAGTCGTGCCGATTTGATAGATAAAGGTGTGGAATACGCACAAAGTGCCAAGGAGCAGATGGAGAAAGCCCGCGAGCAGTCGGAAAAATATATGGCCGAAGCACGGGCAAAGCAAGCCGATATGTTGCGTGAAGCTGACAAGATAAAGACTCAGATTATTGAGGAAGCACGCAAATCGGCTCAGGTGGAGGCGCAGAAAGTTATGGATGCTGCAAGAGTATCCATAGAGCAGGAGCGTAAGGAAGCCCAACTCCAATTCCGCAACGAGGTCAGCTCGTTTGCATTGGATATTGCTGCCAAGGTAGTGCGTAAACAATTGAGCGACGAGAAAGCTCAAGCTCATTTGGTCAACACACTTCTTGATGAAATGGAGACTAAGAATTAATTAATGCGGCGCAATGAACGAAGGATTGATACCACGGCGCTATGCCAAGGCTCTATATGAGTTTGCTCTTGAGAAAAAAGCCGACGGGCGTGTATATGATATAATGAAGACGCTTGCCGGCAGTTTCCGGCAGCAACCCTCGTTGCAGGAGGCTCTCGGAAATCCGTATGTGAGCGTTGCTGATAAGTGCATGCTTATAACGACTGCATCAGGAGCGAAAGATACGGACGTAGTATTTGCCGATTTTTTGAAACTGCTTTCCGAGAATCGCAGGTTGGATATGACCCGCGGTATTGCAGAAGCGTTTGTGCAGTATTACCGTTCACAGCATAACATACACGAAGTGACGGTGGTGAGTGCAGCGCCTATGTCAGATACCGATGTGGAGCGTCTGCGTGGCCTTGTGGCCCGACATCTTAATGGTGGCTCCATGGAGTTTCATCAAAGGGTGGATGCTTCTTTAATAGGCGGTTTTACCGTCAGCGTCGGCAATGAACGTATCGATGCTTCGATAAGTAATGAATTAAAACAATTGCGTTTGAAACTTTTAAATAACAACTGATGATAAATCCCAGCGAGATCTCAGAAGTATTAAAGCAGCAGCTTGAGAACGTCAACTCCAAGGTGTCATTTGAAGAGACAGGCACTGTGTTGGAGGTGGGCGATGGTGTTGCCCATGTCTATGGACTTGACAATGTCTGCGCCAATGAGCTTGTCGAGTTTGAGAATGGCGTAAAGGGTGTGGCCTTGAACCTTGAGGAAAGCAATGTCGGAGTGATTTTGCTTAACAATGTAGACAAGGTTACTGAAAATATGTCGGTGCGCCGCACCGGTGAAATCGCGTCAATTCCGGTGGGCGAAGGTCTGCTGGGACGCGTCATCAATGTCCTTGGCGAGCCTATTGACGGTCGCGGACCTATATCCGGCGAACTTATGCGTCTGCCTCTTGAGCGTAAGGCTCCCGGTGTAATTTTCCGCCAGCCTGTCAAGCAGCCATTGCAGACCGGAATAAAGGCCGTGGATTCCATGGTACCTATAGGCAGAGGACAGCGCGAACTTATAATCGGCGACCGTCAGATTGGTAAAACCGCCATTGCAATTGACACAATTATCAATCAACGTAAGAACTTTGAGGAGGGTAAACCGGTGTACTGCATATACGTGGCAATCGGTCAGAAAGCATCGTCGGTGGCGGCGCTTGTCGATACGCTCCGTAAGCATGGTGCCCTCGATTATACCGTGGTGGTGGCTGCTACAGCTTCCGATTCGGCTTCAATGCGTTATTATTCCCCATTTGCCGGCGTGGCAATCGGTGAATATTTCCGCGACACCGGCCGCGATGCGTTGATTATCTACGATGACCTTTCGAAACAGGCCGTGGCTTATCGCGAGATTTCTCTTATATTGAAGCGCCCTTCCGGACGTGAAGCATATCCCGGCGATATATTCTACCTGCACTCGCGTCTATTGGAACGTGCGGCAAAAATTATCGACAATCAGGAGGTGGCTTCGCAGATGAACGACCTGCCCGCTCCTCTTAAACCGATTGTCAAGGGTGGCGGTTCGCTTACAGCCCTTCCTATTATCGAAACCCAGGCCGGCGACGTTTCCGCTTACATTCCTACCAATGTGATATCGATTACCGATGGTCAGATATTCTTGGAAACAGCATTGTTCAATAGAGGTATCCGTCCGGCAATCAATGTAGGTATATCCGTGTCGCGTGTTGGTGGTAATGCTCAGATTAAGCCGATGAAAAAAGTGGCCGGTACATTGAAAATAGATCAGGCCCAATTCCGTGAGCTGGAATCGTTCACTAAATTCGGCGGTGATATTGATGCTGTGACTGCCCGTGTTATTGACAAAGGCCGTAAGAACGAGCGTCTGCTAATTCAACCTCAGTATCGACCGATGGCCGTTGAAGAGGAAGTGGCTGTGATATATTGCGGAACAAAGGGACTGCTTGAGAATGTGCCTCTTGATAAAGTTGCTGAATTTGAAGAAATGTTCCTTCAGTTGCTACGGGCTAAGCATCAGTCGGATGTGCTCGACGCTATAAAATCAGGCAATTTCACCGACGAGGTAATGCAGAAACTGACAGATGCAGCTATAGATGTAGCTGGTAAATACAAGGCATAAAACCAAATGGCTACATTACGAGAATTAAAAGGACGTATTGGTTCGGTTGCTTCCTCGGAGAAGATTACCGGCGCCATGAAGATGATTTCCTCGGCCAAGATGCACAAGGCCGAGCAGGGATTGAAGCGTCTTTTGCCATTCCGCACGCAGATAGAGGATATAATAGGAAGTCTGCTAAGTGCCGATGTCCAGTTTACATCCCCTCTTATCGAACCGCGTGAAGTTAAAAAGATTGGTATTGTGGTGTTCGGCTCAGACGATGGTTTGTGTGGAGCCTACAATGTCAATATCTTTAAGCAGTTGCTGAATAGATTGTCATTTTATCGGACAACGTATGGTGCGGATGTAGATGTTACAGTTATCCCCGTCGGCTCAAAAATAGCAAAGGCGGTAGCCAAAATCACAAATGGCAGTCTGCACATGTCGGTGATTGACGGTGTGGATTCGAAGACAACCGGCAACGGTGTGAAGGTTTTCGTGGAACAGCTTCAGCAAATGTTCCTTGATAATGAGGTTGATTTGGTCGATACGCTTTATATGAACTTCAAGAGCGTAAGCCGCCAGCGTCCTAAACTGGAGCAGTTGCTTCCGGTGGTGCAGGAAACATTTGCCGGTAATGGGGTGAAACTTACGGCTCGTCCGTATCTTTTTGAACCGGACGCAAATACAATCTTCCGTTCGGTGCTTCCAATGTTCCTTGTGTCTGTTATGCAGGAGATATTCACAGAAAACAGAGCCTCGGAGCAGGCCGCACGTGTGATGGCTATGCAGAGCGCCAACGACAATGCCAAGAAACTACTCGAGCAGTTGCGTCTTGAGTACAATAAATTACGTCAGCAAAGCATCACCACAGAACTTCTTGATATTCTCGGTGGTCAAGTCAGATAGAAATTAAATAATAACCTAATTATATAGAATTAAAATCTATGGGTAGTGTAAAAGACTATTTTTCTAATTTAGGGTCCGGCATAGCAAGCCTTCTTAAGGGCATGCAGGTTACCGGAAAGGAATTCATAACCCCTAAAATAACTGAAAAATATCCCGAGGATCGCGAGACGGTTCATGTTCCCGATCGGTTCCGCGCCATACTCCAGCTCAAATACGACGCTGATGGCAATCACAAATGTATCGCGTGCGGAATCTGTGAGCGTAATTGTCCTAACGGAACTATATCGCTTACTACAAAGATGGTCGATACATTCGACGGAAAAAAGAAACGTAAACTTGACAAATATCAGTATGACCTTGGCAGTTGTACATTTTGCCAACTGTGCGTTACTTCATGTCCGCAGGATGCGTTGGAATTCTCCAACGATTTTGAACAGGCTGTGTTCACACGCGATAAACTTGTGAAAAAGCTCAATTATCTTCCTGAAAAGGAGGAGCCGGCTCCCACTCCGGAACAGATTGCAAAAATGCAGGCTGAGAAAGAGGCCAAGATAGCTGCTGCCAAAGCAGCCATGGCTGCCAAGAAAGCGGCCGAGGCTGCAGCCGGAAATGCCGCCGAAGGGGCTGAAAAATAAAGAAAATTAATAACTAATCATGTATATGGAATCAGTAGGAAGTATCATTATGTATCTGATAATCGCTTTGTCGATTGTCGTATTTTCGGTACTGACTGTCACCACGCGTAAGATTTTGCGTGCGGCCACATTCCTCCTTTTCACGCTGTTTGCCACTGCGGCTCTGTATTTCAAGCTCGATTACGAGTTTCTCGGGGCAGTGCAGATAGCTGTGTATGCCGGAGGTATAGTTGTGCTGTTCGTGTTCTCTATTCTGCTCACTTCGCATCCCGGCGATAAAAGCGAACGTCTGGTGTCTAAGCAGCGTGTGCTCGGGCTTGTGGCCGCAATCGCAACATTCGCGGTCGGCGCATGGGCTCTTTTAAGCCGTTGCGGTCAGGCTTTAGTTGCTCTTCCGGCCATGGAGAATCCCAAAATGCACGCTATCGGCGAGGCATTGATGGGTACTGGCGAATATCAGTATCTTCTGCCGTTTGAAGCTATCAGTGTGTTGTTGCTCGCATGTATCATCGGTGGCGTAGTTGTCGCCCGCAAAAGATAATCGGATATGGAAATTACAATGATTTATTATCTCGTTCCGGCTCTGGTGATGTTTTGTTGTGGTGTTTATGGCTTTATCACCCGCAAGAATATGATTGCCATGCTCATTTCTCTGGAATTGATGCTCAACGCTGTCGATATCAATTTCGTGGTCTTTAACCGCTATCTTTTTCCCGAGCATCAGGAGGGCATGTTCTTCACGTTGTTTGCAATTGCTATTGCAGCCGCTGAAACCGCACTTGCCATAGCCATTATAATCAACTTGTTCCGTTCGGCCAAGAATATAGATGTAGCCGACTTAACCAAAATGAAACATTAAGGCATTATGGAAGCAACTATTCCCGTTTTAATCCTTGCCATTCCGCTGTTTATGTTCCTGTTGCTCGGCTTGCTGGGCAATAAGATGAGCCATAAACTTGCCGGAATTCTTGGCACCGCCGGTATGGGCGTCACACTTCTCCTTGCCTATTTTACCGCGTATACATATTTCTTTTCAGGCGCTCCCGAGTTCATTTCCGAGTCCGGACAGCGTCTGCAGTGTGTAGTGTTCAATGTGGATTGGCTTCAGTTCTATAAAGAACTTGTGATCCGCATCGGATTCCTTCTCGATCCTATTTCAGCAATGATGCTTGTGGTGATCACCACCATCTCGTTTATGGTGCATCTCTACAGCAATGGTTACATGCGCGACCATCACGGAGTGTGGGAGAAAGGATTCCAGCGTTTCTACGCATTCCTGTCGCTCTTCAGCTTCTCCATGCTCGGTCTGGTTGTCGCTACCAATATATTCCAGATGTATATTTTCTGGGAGCTTGTGGGTGCGTCATCTTATCTGCTCATCGGATTCTATTACACTAAGCCTTCTGCCGTATCGGCATCCAAGAAAGCATTTATCGTGACCCGTTTCGCCGACCTTGGATTCCTTATCGGTATATTGGTATTGTCCTATTATACTGGGGTGTTCAATTTTACAGACCTCACGTCTGTATCAGCCGGTGCAGCCAACTTGTTCAGTGTTGACCTTTCAACCGCTGAACACATCAAGAATGTGTTTGCCGGCAGTGCGGCTCCTATGTTCATGGGCGCATCAGTATTGACTTGGGCTCTCGTATTGATATTTATGGGTGGTATGGGTAAATCGGCCATGATGCCGTTGCACATTTGGCTTCCCGACGCCATGGAGGGTCCAACTCCTGTTTCAGCGCTTATTCACGCCGCTACAATGGTTGTGGCCGGTGTATATCTGGTGGCACGTCTGTTCCCGCTCTATCTTATGGAAGAGGCTTCTTTGACCATAATTACAGTGGTTGGTGCCGTGACCGCTTTCTATGCTGCGATTGTGGCATGTACGCAGGTTGACATTAAGCGAGTGCTTGCTTTCTCCACTATTTCGCAGATAGCATTTATGATGGTATCGCTTGGTGTGGCCCGCCCCGAATTCCACGAGGGTCTCGGCTACATGGCTTCTATGTTCCATCTGTTCACTCATGCAATGTTTAAAGCGTTGCTCTTCCTCGGAGCCGGCGCATTGATTCACGCTATCGGTTCCAACGATTATACCGATATGCATGGTCTGCGCAAGTATATGCCTGTTACCCATATCACATTCCTTATTGGCTGTCTTGCCATAGCCGGTATCATACCGTTCTCAGGATTTTTCTCTAAAGATGAAATTCTGAGCTCATGTCTCGGTAACGGATGGGTGGCATATCTCTGGATGTCTATGGTGGCCGGTCTTACCGCATTCTATATGTTCCGTCTCTATTATCTGATATTCTGGTGGAAGGAACATAAGGTGCGCGAAGGTCACCATGCGCCTCACGATCAGCCCTGGACCATGACTCTCCCGTTGGTGATACTTGCTGCCGTTTCCTGTGTAGCCGGATTTATTCCGTTTGGAAATCTGGTGAGCTGGAATGGTGAACCCTACGATTTCATGGCTCATTTCGATTGGAGTGTTGCCGGTGTGAGCCTTGCTGTAGCGGTCATCGCAATTGCGATTGCCACTAAGATGTACATCAAGGAAAATCCGCTCCCTGCAAAGATGAAAAATGCTTTGCCGGCGCTGTGGAACTGGTGTTATCACCGCTTCTATTGGGACGAACTCTATATGTTCATCACACACCGCATCATATTTGGTTGTGTATCCAAACCTATAGCTTGGTTCGACCGCCATATAATCGATGGCACAATGGACGGCTTCGCTTATGTTACCAACAAAGCCTCATATGCTATACGCGGGTTGCAAAGCGGCAACGTGCAGATGTATGTATGGATTTACCTGATTGGTGCTCTTCTGGTTGGTGCGATAACTGCAATATGTCTCATCTGAAGCAGCCGATATTGAAATAACCAATCTTGCAAATCGAAAAAATATAGTAATTATGTTTTCCAATATATTGATTTATTTCGTGGTAATTCCCGTGCTTATGCTTGCGGGGCTTGCCCTATGCCGGAACATAAAGCAGATTCGTGCGGTGGCCGTTGTCGGTTCGCTTGCGTTGACTGCACTTTCGGTATATCTGCTTGTCGATTATCTCGCCTTGCGTTCGGCAGGGGAGACGGCTCAGATGCTTTATACCGGATGCTGGTCATGGTTTGCTCCTCTCAACATCAATCTCGCTGTTGGTGTCGATGGCATCTCGGTGGCTATGCTATTGTTGTCGTCCATAATCTTGCTTACCGGAAGTTTCGCTTCGTGGAAAATTGATCAGCCTAAAGAATTTTTCCTTTGGCTTGTGTTGCTTTCCACCGGAGTGTTTGGCTTCTTCATCTCGATAGACCTTTTCACAATGTTCATGTTCTATGAGGTGGCACTTATCCCGATGTACCTGCTTATTGGTGTGTGGGGTAGTGGTAACAAGAACTATTCGGCCATGAAGTTGACCCTGATGCTCATGGGTGGTTCTGCGTTTCTGATGCTCGGTCTGATTGGTATATATTATCATTCGGCACCTGAGGGCGGACAGCTCACCTGGAATCTCCTTGAAATCGCTCAGAACAATTCAATTGACAAAGGCTGGCAGTATTTCCTCTTCCCGATGACATTCGTCGGCTTCGGTGTGCTTGGTGCAATGTTCCCGTTCCATACATGGAGTCCCGACGGTCACGCATCGGCTCCTACCGCCGTGTCAATGCTTCATGCCGGTGTGCTTATGAAACTTGGTGGTTACGGCTGTTTCCGTGTTGCGATTTACCTCATGCCCCAGGCTGCTACCGACCTTTCGTGGATATTCTTGATTCTTACAGGTATATCTGTGGTTTACGGCGCGTTCAGTGCATGTGTGCAGACCGACCTCAAGTACATCAATGCTTATTCTTCGGTTAGCCACTGCGGTCTTGTGCTGTTTGCGATATTGATGCTCAACACCACAGCAATGACCGGTGCTATCATGCAGATGCTCTCCCACGGTCTTATGACAGCACTCTTCTTTGCACTTATCGGTATGATTTATGGTAGAACACACACACGCGACATACGTCAGATGGGTGGACTTATGAAAATAATGCCATTCCTTGCCGTATGCTATGTGATAGCCGGTATGGCATCTCTCGGTCTCCCCGGCCTGAGTGGCTTTGTCGCAGAGATGACAATATTCGTAGGCTCGTTTGAGCAGGGCATGGCCGATTATCTTGCCGGAGCAGGTTCGCTTCGTCTTGTATTCACCATTATCGCGTGCTGCTCGATTGTAATCACTGCCGTATATATTCTGCGTGTTGTCGGGAAATTGCTCCTTGGTCCGGTTCAGGACGAGCATCACCTGCAGCTTACTGATGCTTCATGGTGGGAACGCACTTCTACCGTTGTGCTCATTCTCTGTGTTGCTGGCATAGGTTGCTTCCCCAATTTCTTCGCCGACCTGATTCGCTTCACATTCAGCTCGCAGATATTCACCGTTATTGGAATGAACTAAAAAGATTAATAAGAAATGGATTACTCACAGTTTTTAGCAATGAAGCAAGAAATATGCCTGTTAGTGGTATTTCTTTTAGTCTTCCTCAATGATACATTCATGCCCCGCAAAGCGCAGAATGGTCTCGGTGTGATCACTTGCATTTTGTTTGCGTTGTTCACTGCATGGGGTTTTTATGGCGTGATTGCCGGAGCCGACGCCTCGGCCTTTGCCGGCATGTATGTGACCACACCGGTTATATCCGCCATTAAGAATATATTGAATGTAGGTGTGCTCATAGTGCTTATCCAGTCGCTGAAATGGGCCAACAGTGATGTTCAGGTTATACGCCGCGGAGAGTTCTACGAACTTATGCTCGTAACCCTTTTCGGTATGTATCTTATGATATCCGCACGTCACTTCCTCCTGTTCATAATCGGTCTTGAGACAGCGTCGCTTCCTTTGGCTGCATTGGTAGCGTTCGACAAGAACCGTTATGAGAGTCACGAAGCTGCTGTCAAATATGTGTTGACTGCCGTATTTTCCTCAGCAATCTTCATGATGGGCATATCGTTTGTCTATGGTCTTAGCGGCTCTCTTTATTTCAGTGGCATAGCAGAAGCGGTAAAGACCGGTGTGGCTACTGTACCTTTGGTCGTTGCCATCGCCTTTGTCATTGCCGGTATGGGATTCAAACTCTCATTGGTGCCGTTCCATCTATGGACTGCCGATGTTTATCAAGGAGCTCCGACTTCGGTCACTTCATATCTTTCGGTTATCTCCAAAGGTTCGGCCGCGTTTGCGTTCCTTGTAATAATGTGGCAGGTGTTCGGCTCGGTTTATGAGCAGGCATGGGAATGGATGCTTTATGCATTGATTATACTTACCATCACCATCGGTAACCTCTTTGCCATCCGTCAGCGTAACATGAAGCGCTTCCTTGCATTCTCATCCATCTCTCAGGCCGGATATATCATGCTTGGTATAATAGCCATGAATGCAATGGGGCAGGCTGCATTGATGTATTATATTCTTGTGTACATCTTCTCTAACCTTGCCGCGTTTGGCGTAATCGGAGCTATTGAGAATAATACGGGTAAAGTCTATATGGAAGACTACAACGGCTTGTACAAGACAAACCCGCGTCTGTCTGTAACCATGATGCTTGCCATGTTCTCGCTTGCCGGTATTCCTCCGTTTGCCGGATTCTTCAGCAAATTCTTCATATTCACCTCAGCCATCAACCAAGGTTCGATAGCAATCTACGTACTCGTACTTATCGCGTTGATAAATACAATCATATCATTGTACTATTATCTTCTGGTGGTTAAGGCTATGTTTATCAACACTGAAAACGAATGTGTAATAGCGCCGTTCCGTTCGGCTTGTTCCGAACGTCTCGGTATGTGGATTTGTGTTGCAGGAATCCTTGCTTTGGGTATAGTAAGCTTCTTCTACGATAGCTTGCTCACCCTCGCCGGTTGCTGATATCATAAATTATAGATATTGAAGCCGCGTCCGGGAAATTCCGGGCGCGGCTTTTCATTGTATGATTATTCTTCTGCATTTATGCCGATATGTCAGATAGATTTACTTCCTTTGTCTTGAAACCATTCAATATAATCAAGATGGGAAAATATATAGTGCTCCTTTGTTTTACAATTGCATCGGCTTTGCATTTACCGGCGCAATCAATGGATGAGAAGATAGCCCACGCTATGAATTCTTCCGATTGGTTTGCCCTTGACACATTATATCGAACAATGCCCAAGGACTCTATACATCCCTTTCTCGAAATTTTTTCACGTTGTCTGCTTGGCAATAGACTGAATCGGCCTGACATATCAATTCCTGCATTTCAAGAATTACTTAATACCCAATCTGAGAATCTTGATTTGGCGAATCTGGTCTCAACAGCCTATATGTTCGGTTCGGATTTGAGCCGGGTCGGCTGTAATGCCGAAGCCGCGTCAATGATTAATGCAATATTGTCGTCGGCAAAGCAATATCTGGATTCTGTAAGTATATCGGGCCTATCCGCTACGGCCGACCGTTATGCGGCTTTGGCTGCATACAAACCTTATCAAGTTGAATTTGCCCCAGATTCATTAGCATTCATTCCTTTCTCGATGGTTCCTGTAGGTCCTGCCGACAACGGTGCGTTATTGATGCATCTGCAAAATTGTTCAATCAATGGATCTGAGGCTGACATAACCTTCGATACGGGAGCCGGGACAAATATGATTTCTATTGAAATGGCCGAGAAGTATAATCTCATACCATTGGACAATACTGTAATCACCGTCAAAGGGGTAGCTGACCGTGATGGCTATATAGCGATAGCAAAGGAACTAAGACTTGGCGATATCACAGTTAGAGATGTGCCTTTCACGGTTATCTCGCTTTCATCTGACAGTGAAGAGGCCGACAAGTATATAGACTGTTTCAATATAGTGGTAGGTAGCGAGTTGATGCTACAGCTAAAAGATGTTACGGTTGATTTCATAAATCGTAATATTGCAGTCCCGGCCATAGCTCCATCAAGAACCGATTGTGCTCCAAACATGTGTTTTTCATCGACGATGAACCTGCTTACCTTGGGCTCAGTGCTCGGAACTCCTATGATGATGTGTCTGGATAGCGGCGATGCTTCATTCGGTTCGCTTGACAATGCGTTTTTTGAGGCTAACAAAGAATACATAACCACCCATGCGTCTCGAGATTCCATCAGACAGGCAGGTATCGGTGGAATAATAATTACAGAATGTTATACGGTTCCCGATATGCCTGTAAGTATGGGTAATCATATTGTGACTCCAGCCGGACTGGTTGTTAAGTTGGCGGATAATAGTATAATTGGAGGTTACGGATGTACTATCGGAGTAAAGACTATGATGTTATACGGGAAGATGCATTTCAACCTTGTCGATTTCGTTTTGACCACCGAGCCGGCGGTCGTTTCGACACGGTAGCTCATGCTACACATATATATAAATGACAAAAGGAGCGTATACAACGCTCCTTTTGTCATTTATATACCTTGTAATTGGATTTAGTCTTTGATGGGATGATATTCTACAAAGGCTTCCATGGCTTCGTACGATGCCAGACCGAGGTTCTCGTAAAGCTGTGCTGTGGCGCGGTTGCGTTCCTCAGCGCGCTGCCAGAACAGACGGTCGTCATCGCCAAGGAATGGGGCGTTTTCCATCTGGCTCTGATGCTTCAGGATTGAGTTGCGCTTGAAGCGGAGCTCTTCAGGCGAAATGGGCACAGCCATTTCAATATGGTCAATTTCCCATTCGGCCCAGGCGCCGCGGTACATCCATATACGGCAATCTTTCATCCATTCCTCGCCGCGCAGTTCGTAGAGAGCTGCAAGCACGGCATCGGTACATACACGGTGAGTGCCGTGGGGGTCGGCGAGGTCACCTGCTACAAATATCTGATGGGGCTTAACCTCTTCGAGTAATGCTTTTACTTTTTCAATGTCGGCTATCGAGAGGTCGCCTTTCTTGATGGTTCCGGTTTCGTAGAACGGAAGGCGGAGGAAATGTATGTTCTGAGGTTTAACACCGATATAGTTGCATGCTATGGTAGCTTCTGCCTGACGTATCATAGTCTTGATTTCGCGGATATCGGCAGTGTCCATTTCTCCGGCTTTCTTCTGGCCGACGAATTTGCGAACACCTTCGCTCAGTTTATCGTAACCTTCGGTCTGGAAGCCGAACATGGGAGCTATTTTATCCATCATCAGGAAGTAGCGCATCATATCTTCATCGCCCACCGCAATGTTGCCTGATGTTTCGTAAGCCACATGCACGTCATGTTTCTGGTCAACGAGACGTTTAAGTGTGCCACCCATAGAGATAACATCGTCGTCGGGGTGGGGGCTGAACACTATTACGCGCTTTGGATAAGGATTGGCGCGTTCCGGACGATAAGTGTCGTCAGCGTTAGGTTTGCCGCCGGGCCATCCGGTAATGGTGTGCTGGAGGTCGTTGAATATCTTGATATTAACATTGTAAGCCGAACCGTAAAGTGCGAGAAGTTCTCCAAGACCCCAATCGTTGTAGTCCTTGTCGGTCAGTTTCAGTATAGGTTTCTTGGTCATGTCGCACAACCACACTATGGCACGGCGAATCAACTTGTCGTTCCATTCGCATGAGGTCACTTTCCATGGCTGGCTTATGCGGGTGAGATCTTCGGCGGCAGGAAGGTCCACCACTACTTTGGCATGCGGGTGATTCTGAAGGAACGATGCCGGAACTGCTGTTGTAGCGGGCTGTTCCACGGTTTTCTTGATAATGGCGGCATTGTTTTCGCCCCAAGCCATTGTCACTACGCGGCGTGCGCTGAGCAGATTGGATATGCCGAGAGTGATGGCTGTTGTGGGCACTTGTTCGCATTTGTAATCGGAAGAGATTATATGGCGTGCCTCATGGCCGAGCAATACGAGACGGCATAGACTTGTGGCCGAGCTGCCCGGTTCGTTGAATGCGAGCGAGCCGATGGCTCCAATCTCACATACGGTGATGTCGATTCCACCTTCGTCGGCTATGGATTGTTCATAAGCCTTGCAATATTCGTACATATTCTCCTTTGTCACTGCAGTGTCGATGGAGTGTACATTTTCGGGCTTTATGTCTATCTGGTCAAGGAACACTTCCTTCAGTCGTTTGAGAGTGCAGGGGCCATTCTCAATCAGAGGGAAAAATTCGCTGATATTGAACACTACAACGTTCTCAAAGCTGATTTTTCCTTCATGGTTAAGTTTGATGAGTTCGTTATAGACACTGTGGGTGCTGACACCTGCACCGAGAGCCATCACGCATTTGCCTTTTTCGTCAACATAGCGTTTGATGTAACGCGCTATGCTTTCTGCGAGAAAATGGCTTCCATCGTTGACGGTCTCGAAAATTTGTGTGAACACTTTCTCCTCACGTGTGAGGGCGGCAAGTTCGATTTCTCCCTGCGGGTCGTAATACCGGCGCGGGATGCGATCCAACTTGATTTGTGAACTGAGATTTGTTTTCATGTTAGAGTTAATGAAATTTTATCACAAAGTTAATCGTTAATTTATTTTTTTTGAAATACAATAAATGAAATTTCATTAAATTTGCACATAATCTGTATAACCAATAAAAACACAGCATCTACTATGCGACTTATCATCGAACCCGATTACGAAAAAGTATCACAGTGGGCGGCATCATATGTGGCCGCACGTATCAATGAAGCCAATCCCACTCCCGAACATCCCTTTGTGCTCGGTTGCCCGACCGGCAGCTCGCCCCTCGGCATGTACCGCGAGTTGATAAAACTCAACAAAGCCGGAAAGGTATCGTTTAAAAATGTGGTTACTTTCAACATGGATGAATATTGCGGAATACCCCGTGATCACGAGCAGAGTTACTACACATTCATGTGGACCAACTTTTTCAATCAGATAGACATTCTTCCTGAAAATGTAAATATCCTTAACGGTAACGCCGAAAATCCCGAGGAGGAATGTGCACGCTATGAGGCTAAGATAGCTTCTTACGGTGGCATAGACCTGTTTTTGGGTGGTGTCGGTCCCGACGGACATATTGCTTTCAATGAGCCCGGTTCGGCATTGACATCCAAGACACGAATGAAAACATTGACCCGCGACACCATCATAGCCAATTCCCGTTTCTTTGACAACGATGTGAACCTTGTGCCTAAAACAGCCCTTACCGTAGGTGTCGGCACTATAATGGCTGCAAAGAGCGTGCTCCTGATAGTCAATGGCCATAACAAAGCCCGTGCTCTCCGTCATGGCGTGGAGGGCGGTATAAGCCAGATGTGGACAATATCGGCTCTCCAGATGCACCCTAAGGCTCTTATTGTGGCCGATGATGCAGCCTGCGAAGAACTTAAAGTGGGTACCTACCGCTACTTCAAGGATATCGAGAGCGCCAATCTCGATCCCGCAACCCAATTGTAATTATAATTGACAAGTATAAAACGAGACATCCGCCCGCATTTCTCATGCGGGCGGATGTCTCGTTTTACTTTGATATTGTCAGGGATTAATCCAGTTCGATGGATTCACCGGGGGTGTGCATGCAGTGGCATGTGGTGCCCGGGACTTCGTAGGAGGTGAAATCGCAAGCCTTGTGGTAGTCGCCACTGAAGTGCATGGGGAAGAAATCGCGCACCTTTATTGTGTTGAGAAATTCGCGTGCTCCGCGTGCGAAATCTGAGCCGAGCCGCACATCTACCGGAAAGAACACAATGTCCATCTCGTTAACTTCCGATGCAATGCGGTTGACAATTACCCGGAAGCGTTCGTCGGCCTCCTCTACTTCTCGCATTGACGATTCGTCCTGCCAGTGCCAGTCGTTCAGGTCGCCTGCATGGAATATTTTCTCTCCACTTTTAGTTGTTACGAGAAAACTTACGCCGTCGTCAGTCGAACCGTAGGCTTTGACCGTCAGACCGCCGGGCAGATTTTCTATAACGTCGCCTTTGCTCATACCGGCCACAGCGAGGGTGTCGGGTACATTCTGAGGGTATACATCGTTGGAAAGAACGTAGGTGCGCTTATGGTTTTGGGCCAATTCGTATATGCTCTTGTTGAAGTGGTCAGGATGATGATGTGTTACGAAAAACACCACCGGTTTGTCCGGATTCTGTTCAAGCACGCGGTGCAATGCATGAGCCGGATCACGGTAGTAATCGAACACCATAATTACATCGTCGGTAGCGACAATGAAGCCGCTGTGGTCTAAGAATGTTACTCTATTCATGACTATTGATTTGTTTTGTTGGTCAGATTTCTACTGTGAGACCATCGTGTGCCGGCTCTATTCCCAGTGGAAGCATCCGTCTAAATTCGGAATGTAATCCCATTTGATGGGAAATGTGTGTGAGCAGTGCCCGTCGTGGTTTCACTGCATTTATAACGTCAATAGCCTGCTGTAGGTTCATGTGCGAGGGGTGTTCTTCGTGCCTGAGTGCGTTTATAACCAATGTGTCGGTGCCACGTAGTAGCTCAAGTGTGTGCCCGGGCATTTCTTTGCAGTCTGTGATATAGCTCAACGCACCTATGCGGTACCCGAATATTCTCAGATTGGGGGTGTGCATTACAGGCAGCGGTATTACCTCCGTGCGGTTTGTTTTGAATGGATTGTCGTCAATAATGTGTATGTCGAATGTCGGAGAGTTCGGATAGTGGAGCTCTCCGAAGCAATAAGGCATGCGGGTGTGGATGTCTGTGCTTACATCTGCCGAGCAATAGATTGGGAATCCTCCATTGCGGTGGCAAAATGGGCGTAAATCGTCAAGGCCGCCCAGATGGTCGTAGTGGCTGTGGGTGACAAGCAGGGCATCTATGTCAGACTTGCCATAGCTTAACATCTGCTGGCGGAAATCAGGTCCGCAGTCTATTAGGATTCTTTCGGTTCCGGTGTCAATGAGTGCTGACGTGCGCAAACGTTTGTCAAAGGAGTCTGCGCTATGGCATACCGGGCACTTGCATCCCACTCGTGGAACACCGCTTGATGTGCCCGTTCCTAAAAATGTAATAACCATATAATGGAATCTACTGTCTGAACGAGCGGAGAAGCCCATCCTCGAATATCAGATACCGGCCATTCTCGTATGTCCATATTTCCCGCATTATGCTGTAGCCCGGCCTGCGGTCAACAGTGGCCGGAGCCCCGAGAGCCAAGCGACATTCTTCGCGGGTCATGTCTTCAGAAACGCGGCCGTTGACTATGTTGTTCCAATTTGCGTCTGTAATCTCGGGATAACGGTCGCGCGGATTTGACAACGACAGCAGTGAGCCGAATTTGCGTGTGGCCCGCAGGTCGGAGCCAACCGACATGAATAGGTGCAATGGTTTACCTTTGTCGTCGTTCAATATCAATTTAATGGGGTAAAAAGTGGAGCCCGGCACAACATCAACCACTGTCACAGGTATGAATCGGCGTCCGGTAAGAGCATTGTCGTCGGTATCATACCACGAAGATGTCACTATATAATATCTTTTGCCTTTCATTCGCTCCGCAACTTTAGATACCATGTCAACTTCTATAGTGAACGGAACCTCCATATTTTTGCTCCGGTCAAGCGATGATGCCTGCACGTCGGAACGGTAGGAGACTTCTTTACCATATTCGGTGGTAAAAGTGGCTTCAACCATGCGTTTCCCATCGATTGATGTCACTTCCGATAGATTTTCTAACCGCAGAATAGTTCCTGCAAGATTCCCCGCCTCGGCTCCGGAGGCTCCGAGCAGAAGGGATATTTTGTTGTCGGTGACGTAGAATTCCTTTCCGGGCTGCCAGTCAGCCGGTGGCTGAGGCATAATATCGGCAAGATATCTGTCTTCCGGCCGTTCTTCGATTTTCTCACGTTTCACATCTCCCGCGGTTATTTTGGGAGTGCTCTCAATTCCGGTAAAGCACCCTTGTGCAGTGGCGGCCAGAACGGCCGCCACTGCGAGGGTGAATATACGTGATGTTAAGTGGTGTGATGTGATCACTTAATCATTTCTTTGTCGGGTCAATACCCATGTTGTACAATATGAATGAATAAATGTCGGCATATTCATCGATCACTTTGCTCATCGGCTTTCCTCCACCATGTCCGGCTTTGCTGTCTATGCGTATCAGTTTTGGAGCATCGCCTGTGTTTGCGGCTTGCAGTGCGGCGGCATATTTAAATGAATGTGCAGGTACCACACGGTCGTCGTGGTCGGCTGTCGTAACGAGAATGGCAGGGTAGGGAGTTCCGTCATTCTTTATAGTGTGCAGCGGTGAATAGCCCAGAAGATATTCGGCCATCTCCTTTGAGTCGGCGCTTGTGCCATAGTCTGAAGCCCAGTTCCACCCGATTGTGAAGAGGTGGTAGCGCATCATGTCCATCACACCGACTTGCGGTATGGCCACTTTGAACAGGTCCGGACGCAGATTGACTGTTGCGCCTACAAGCAGGCCACCATTGCTTCCACCCTGTATGGCAAGATAGTTGGGAGAGGTCCATTTCTGGTCTATAAGATACTCTGCGGCCGCTATAAAATCGTTGAAGACATTTAGCTTATCCATCTTTGTGCCGGCCTTGTGCCACGATTCGCCATATTCGCCACCGCCACGCAGGTTTGCCTGCGCATATATACCGCCATTTTCAAGCCAGGCAAGTCTGTTTGCCGAGAATCCGGGAGTGAGGGATATGTTGAAACCTCCGTATCCATAAAGCAATGTGGGGTTCTTGCCATTCCGGTCCAAGCCTTTTTTATAGGTAATGAACATCGGTACCTTTGTCCCATCTTCGGATGTGTAGAATACCTGTTCAGTGATGTAATCCTCAAAGTTCACATCTTTGATTTCCGGTTCACCTATAAGTGTGCTTTTGCCTGACGCCATGTCGTAGCTGTAGCGTGCCGCAGGGTATGTGAAGGATGTGAATGCATAGAACACATCCGGATATTTCCGGCTTGACCATACCGATGCAGTGCCGAAAGTTGGCAACTCTATCTCTGAAAGTTTTTTGCCATCCATGGTATATGTGTACACATGGCTTGCGGCGTCTTTTTCGTACGTCAACAGCATTTTATCGCCGGCGAATTGTGCTGACGCCAGTACGGCATCCTGTTCGGGTACGATTTCCTGCCATTGGGGTGTGGATGCGTTAAGGTCGGCCATCACCACCCGGTAGCGTTCTGCGCCTTTGGATGTTTTTGCATATAGTTTATCGTCAATGACTCCCAGCGGGCTTATCTCGTAATTTTGCGAAGGTTCGAGAATAGTCCAGCCGCTGTTGGTTTTGAGGTTTTTATACATGAGCGATTCGCCAAATCCCTGTCCGCCGGCAAATGCAAACAGATAATCCTCGCTTTCCGGAACCCATGCGGTGTGGAAATGAAGTGGGTTTGCCTTGTCCTCGTATGCAAGTATGTCCTGACTTTGAGGGGTGCCCATCTTGTGATAGTATATCTGATGATTCTCGTTGGCATTGGAGAATTCTTTACCGGCTTCCGGACGTGGATACGCGCTGTAGTAAAAACCGTCGCCCTTCCATTGGGCCGACGTGAATTTGGCCCATTCTATATGATCCGGAAGCAATTCTCCTGTTTTTGTATCTATCACATATATTTCTGTCCAATCGGAACCGTTGCGGGAAATTGTATATGCCGTGTAACGGCCATCGTTGCTTTGCGACACACCTGTGAGTGCAACGGTGCCGTCGTCCGACAGTTTGTTGGGGTCAAGAAATAACTCTGCTTTCCCCCCTATGCTGTCGGTGCGGTACAGCACACTTTGATTCTGCAGGCCGTCGTTTTCGTAAAAATAATATTTTCCATCGCTCTCTTTCCAGGGCAATCCGGTCTTTTTGTAATTGTTCAATTCCGTTAGGCGGTTGCGTAATTTGTCGCGAAAAGGTATGCGGTTCAGATATTCCTGTGTTATTTTGTTTTCCTCATCCACCCATTTCAATGTGGCATCGGCGGTGTCGTTTTCGAGCGGGCGGTAGCGGTCGTCCACTTTCATGCCGAAATATTCATCGACAGTGTTGTCTGCCGGAGCGGTAGGGTAGTTGATTTGTGATTTTGTACATGAACCCGCCATGCATGCTGTGACTGTGGCCATGATTGCGATTTTACTGTTCATTTGCAGAAATGTGAATTTTGCACCCTGTCGGACGCTATGAATAATTATGCTGCAAATATAGCAATATTTAGTCACCCGAGCGAGTATGGCTTACTTAATGTTGGTTAATCCTTATGGTAGGTCGGTTATGCAACTGCATGGGCTCTTATTAGAAATATAGTTGAAGTAGGCAGTGGTTGTATTATGTTTAAAAATAGCGATGTAACAATATTTAACAATAAAAAGTCGGGTGTATCTATTGACAATAAACAAAAAGTCGTTACCTTTGCACTCACAAAACCACAATGCGGGGTGGAGCAGTGGTAGCTCGTTGGGCTCATAACCCAAAGGTCGTAGGTTCGAGTCCTGCCCCCGCTACCGAGGAAAGCCGATGATTACTATCATCGGCTTTATTTTATGTATACATATTAGGATTTTATATATGTGTTGATTATATTTGCGATATATACACAAATTGTTAACCTTAAATCCTGATGAATTATGTTTAGACTATCGGCTGTGCTTGTGTTGTTAGTGGCAATGTTTGGCCGGGTGAGTGTCTGCGCCGCGGTGAAAGAGAACGTGGTGATAGAAAGTTTGATGGATGTATATCGTTTGGTTCCTACTAAGGATGGCCGTGCGGTGGATAAGATACAGCATGAATCGCAGGTGGTGTTTAGAGCCAACAGGGCGGCCGATACAGGTCTGGCAATAGCATACTATAACGATAATATAAAGATTGATAAGGCTTCCGGCGGGACTGTGACCTATGGTCCGTTTATGGATAAGGATATATTTTTCTCTGATTCTAAAGGATGTCTGATTGAAGTGCCGTTGAAGGGTGCGGGAGGACGAGGTAAAGCCTCGTATAAGCGGACTTTCACAAAACCGGAGTTTTTTTGCAAGGTGCTTTTGGTGGAGCCATACCATACGATGTGGAGCATGCCGGGATTACTTTTGAAATTCCGTTGGAATTGGAGGCGCGTTACAGGATAAAAGAGTTGAATATTCCATCCGGAATGATGAGTAAAAGTGAACTTCGCAAAGGAAATGTGGTGCGAATTACGTATGAATTCAAGGATTTGAAACGTTTCAGGGGCAGGACTGATGCTCCGTCGGTGAATGTGACAGCTCCACAATTGCTTATACTTGGACATTTTTCGGATGAGCATGATTTGTATCGGTACATGCGTGGCTATACATTGGAGCCGGATCCGAACCCTGAGGCAGTAGCGTCGATGGCGCGTGAATTGACCTCATGCTGCGATACTGATTCTTCAAAAATTGAGGCTATCAATGATTTCGTGCATAAGGCGATTAGATATGTGGCAGTGGAGCATGGTGAACTCGGTCAGAAACCGGACGCTCCATCTGAGGTGTTGAGAAAGCGTTATGGCGACTGTAAGGGTAGTGCTGCGTTGATGTGTGCGATGTTACGTTCCGTTGGTTTGGATGCCCGTCTGGCGTGGGTTGGCACGACAAGTGTGGAAAGTGATTGGACAGATGTGCCAAATGTGTCGTCGGGCAATCACATGATAGCCGCTGTGCTGATGGGTGACAGCATAGTTTATCTGGACGGTACGGCATCATACCATCATGTCGGGCTTGTTCCGCAGGGCATACACGGAGCTCAGGCACTTATCGAGAATGGTGCTGATAAGTGCATAGTGGCGCGATTGCCTGAAATGGATGCTGTGGAAAATTCACGTACCGAAGAAGTCACAATAACTGTGGGGCATAACGGTGATATGCATGTGGAGGGACATATAATTATGCGGGGGTTATGTAATGCAGCTTTTGCAGCAGCCAACGATGCTACGTCTCCGGGTAAACGGGCGGAACTATATAACAGTATATTCAGCGATGTGCTGTATGGATGCCGAAGTGATAATGCCCGGTGTGAAATGGGAAATCGTAAAACGGTGATATCCGGTACCGGAATAGTGTCAGGGGCTATTAAGAGTGCTGACGGTGAACTATATGTAGATATGAATCCGGTTCCGGGTCTTGCATCCGGGAAATTTGATATGGACAATCGCATGGAACCCGGGTATTACAGAGGTACAAAAACTCAAGACTATAAAGTGAATCTAAAATTACCCGATGGTTACTCAGTTGGTTCACTACCTAAAGCTGTAGCGGTTAATAACGAATGGCTTAGCGGGCATGTATCTACAGAACATGTTGATGGAGATGTGGTTCGTAAGGTTACTATCGAACTGAAAAACCGCTATGTCGCTGTGGAGCATCTGTCGAGGTTCAATGCCGATCTTCAAAAGTTGATACGGGCGTGTACCGCTAAAGTGGTACTGGCTAAGAATTGAGTGTTATCGGTCATTGAATTTACTCGAATAAATCATTTATACATAATAAAATAGAATTGGTATGTCTGAAAAGAATTGCGGATGGAGATGGATGCTTTTGGCAGTGAGTGCGTTGGTGTGCTGGACAAGTGCATACGCTGATATTGACAAAAAATTGTACAAGCGGGCGGCTGAACGCGTCTGGGGCTTGACGGAACCTCAGTTTGACGCCAATGCGGATTTGTCAGACTCATTGTATCAGAACCGGTCAGCGGTATATATCGCTGTATATACCGGATTGACCGCGGAATATAACGGTGATGCTAATGTAAGTAAAATGTCGGCATTGGGGTTGGCTAATAATAGTGCCGTGGATGCGGTATATATTAACCGTGTGATGGTGAAACTGAATGATGCTGCAGCGGTAGAGTATTTCAGCAGTTTTACGGTAGATGCTCCTGAGACACGGAAAGTAGGAGGATATACACTTATGTCTGCCAAACCGGCATTTGGTGCACGTATCATAAAACCTGATGGAAATGTGGTGGATGTCGATATGACGGAGGCTCTAACAGTGACATCGGGTAAGAAGGGTAAGAAAGATGAGGAATACAAAGTGGCGCTTGCCGGCATTGAGCCCGGTGATGTACTGGAATATTTCTATTACACAGAATGCTACTATGATGAGATTATGATGCCTGCTATGAGTGTGAAGTTCCTGCGTAATTATCCTACGCGTCATCTCAAACTTGATTATAGGGTATCTCCAAACCTTGCATTTGAATACGGAAGTTACAATGGTGCTCCGCAACTGGAACTGTTGGGAAAGGATGAAAAAGGTCTGAATCATGCCACCATAACATTGGCCGGTGTGGAATCGGTAGAGGATGATACGCCATTCTTCTCCTTGGCCCGGCAGATGCCCTATATGCTGGTGTATGTGCTGAACAATGCAAGCCGTCTGGATTATGTCCCGGCAAGTGCGCGACGTGGAGGAATGCGTCATACGGCGTATCCTTTCTTTATACAGGATGTGACACGTTCAATAAATGACAGCAAAGTTAGCGACAAGGTGGTGAATGAGGCTGCGAAGGTGATGAAGGAGTGGAAGAAAACGCATGGCGAAGCATCAACCAGAGAGTTGTTGGATGCTTCATGGTTGGCCCTCCGCCACGTTCTTTACAAGTCGGATGAGCGGGTTTCGAGCAGACAGTTTGCCATAGCATTATCGAAACTTGCCTCTAAGATTGGAGTCGAGACCCCCGTACGTGTTGCGGTGACTTCATCGCGCTATAATGTGCCGGTGGAAAAAATGGTGTATTTTAACGATGCCCATTACATAGCGGTGGCTGATGATGTATGTTATTTTAACGTTAACGATATGTGTCATGTTCCGGGTGAGATTCCAGGCCGTTATTCAGGAGAGCAGATGGTGATGTTTGATGCAAACATAGGAAATGAAAATCTGCATGTCGGTTCTAAGTTCTTGAAAGTCCCTGGACTTGTACCCAAAAACAATACGGATGAAGCTACAGTGAATTTGAAACTGGATCCGAATAATGAAGAGGAACTCAATGTGGATATGGCTCTTGCCATTACCGGTGCGTGCAAACGCCACATAAATAATTTGATTATAGATGAGGATGCAATGGATGCCGTAGCCGAATATCTCGGGGTGCAACCGGTGAAACGTAAGAAACATTGGGATGGCGAGGCTGAGATGGCGAGGCAGCGTGATGTGATGAGCGACTATGCAAAGTTGATGTGGGGCTCTGATGATGCCGATATGAAGGATTATTCTATTGAAAGTTTCGGTTGTACACCTGCTGCTCCGGCAGTTAAGATGACGATTAACGGACGTGTGTCAGGAGGGGTGACGCAGGCTGGTGATAATTTGCTGGTTAATGTGGGGCGGTTCATAGGAAAACAGATGGACATGACAGGCAACCATCGTCGCCGGGATATAAGTGTGATGCGGGATGCAGCAGACAGACGTCTGCGTAAAATCCGGTTTGAGATACCGGAGGGTTACACTGTCAAACCTGGTAGCCTTGAGGATATGGCGCGAAATGTAGTAGTACCCGAAGGTGCTTTCTATGCTCAGGCCACAGTTGACGGCAATGTGGTGTCGGTGGATGTCATGGAGCGTTATACCAGAAATATATATCCGGCATCGTCGTGGGATAATCTGCTTAAAATCATGGATGCGGCTGTAGAATATCAGCGTGCTGCAATTGTGTTGACCCCAATTGAATAAATATCTTCAGAGAACATTCAATGATGTCATTGAATGTTCTCTGAATTATTGTTGTCGGCAGATGAGGGCGGTAATGTTTTCTTGGATTGATCAGGATTGAATATGCCTTCAAGGTGACGCTGCCGGAAGCGTTCGAGAAGTTCCCAGAAGTTCGGTACAAACAGTGTGCCGACCACTGCGTTCACAGCCATACCGAATACCACCGCTGTGCCAAGGGCAATACGGCTTTCGGCACCGGCACCTGTGGCAAACAACATGGGCATAACACCGAATACGAATGCAAGAGCCGTCATCATAATGGGGCGGAATCTTATTTTTCCGGCGTTGAGTGCCGCTTGTTGTATCGGCATGCCTGATTTGCGGAAATCAATAGCGTATTCCACTATAAGTATGGCATTTTTCGCCGACAGCCCGAGTAGCAGTATTATGCCTATCTGTGTATATATGCTGATGCTTTGTCCCATAAACAGACATCCGATCACAGTTCCTAATATGGCTGTAGGCATTGAGATTACAACAGCTATAGGGTCGGTGATACTCTCATATTGAGCGGCGAGAACCAGTAGCGTTATTATTACCGCAAATATCATCACAATAGTTACTGTAGCACCTCCTTGTGTCTCCTGATAGGCTTCGCCGGTCCATGCATAACCATAGTTTGTACCGAGATTCTCATGCACTATACTCTCCATTGCCTTGATGGCATCGGACGAGCTGACTCCTTTGGCCGGTGTGGCGGTGAGCGAAGCTGTGGCATACATGTTGTAGCGGTCAAGCGATGGCTGTCCGAACGATGGCTCTACAGTCATAAACGAAGAGAACGGTACCATATCTCCTTGCGAGTTTTTCACCGACAGACGCAGCACGTCGTCGGGATTTGTGCGGGATGAGGCATCGCCTGATATCTGCACCTCATACACGCGGCCGAATTCGTTGAAATCGTTCACGTAACGTTGCCCGGTATAAGAGCTTAACGCTCCGAACACCTGTGAAATCGATAATCCGAGCATCTCCACACGGTCGCGGTCCACATTAATGCGGTATTGCGGTACATTACCTTCGTAAAGGGATGTCACAGATGCTATCCGGCTATCGTGTGAGGCCGCTTTGGTGATGTCGTCAAGTGCCATTCTCATGGCATCGGCTCCACGATTGTTTATGTCGAGCAGCTGCATCTGCAGGCCTGAAGCCATTCCCAGACCGGGTATAGCCGGAGGGTTCAGGGCAAAAATCACAGCATCCTGAATGTCGGCACATGATGCTTCAAACTTTTCAATCACGGCATTCACCCCTTGGCTTTTTCCTTTACGCTCTTTCCATGGTTTGAGGGTTACGATAAGCGACCCAAGATTGCTTGCATTGCCTCCACCCATGAAGGAGAATCCGGAAACAGATATGACATCGGCCACTTCGGGCTGCTTCAACAGACGCTCGGTAGCGGTTTTAAGCACGGCATTGGTACGTTCTACCGAAGCTCCCGATGGTAGCTGTACTGAGCCCATGAAATAACCCATATCCTCTTCAGGAACGTAGGAAGTAGGCATTTTGATGAATCCCCAGAATGCCACTGCGGTCACTATGATATATGCGGCGATTGCAACTTTCGGGCGTTTCAGGAATGTGCCGATGATTTTTATATAGCCCGACAGGGTTGCTGAAAAAGCCGAATTGAACCAACGGTAGGGGAGGAAGTGTGTTGTGCCGGTGCGCGGCCGTAGAAATAAGGCGCACATGGCAGGGGTGAATGTCAATGCATTGAATCCGGAGAAGGCAGTGGATACCGCTATGGTAAGTGCGAATTGCTTGTAAAGTTCTCCGGTTATCCCGCTTATGAAAGCCGTGGGTATGAAGACCGACAGCAGTACGAGGACTTCGCCTACCACCGGGCCTTGCAACTCATTCATCGCTTTTTCTGCGGCCTGACGTGGTGTCATCTCTCCTTTGTCGACGATTCTTGCACAATCCTCCACCACCACTATCGCATCATCGACCACAATAGCGATGGCGAGTACCAGTCCGAAAAGTGTCAATGTGTTGAGCGAAAATCCGAAAAGTTTCATTACGGCGAATGTGGCGATAAGTGATACCGGAATGGTGATCATTGGAATTATTACTGCTCTCCAGCTTTGCAGGAAAAAAAGAATCACAATCATAACAATGAGTGTGGTTTCGACAAAAGTAACCAGCACATCGTCTATTGACGCGGTGACGAAATCGGTGGAGTTCATTATAACCCTGTAGTGGATTCCTTCAGGGAAATATTGTTGTAATTCATTGAGTTTGTCTTTCACGCGGTTGGCCACTGCAAGAGCGTTTGCTCCAGGCAATTGATATATGCCGAGGAGGCCGGCCGGCTGACCGGAAACGAGCGATTCATTCCCATACGAATCGCTGCCGAGGTCTATTTTAGCCACATCGCGGAGACGAAGCATCTCTCCGTTATCGCCGCTACGTATTATAATGTTGCCGAACTGTTCAGGTGTGGTGAGTCTTCCACGGGCTGTCAGTGTATATTGGAATGGAGTACCGTCAGCTACGGGTGCGGCGCCCACATCTCCGGCCGAAACCTGAATGTTCTGGGCCTCGATTGCTGCTGTCACTTCCGACGCGGTAACGCCGCGTGCCCTCATAATGTCGGGGTCAAGCCATATACGCATGCTGTATTCGCCGGCACCGAAAGCTCCTACCTGTCCCACACCTTCTACTCGCGACAGTGCGTCGACAATATTCAGCTTGGCATAGTTTGTCAGATACAGGGCGTCGTAACGTTGGGGATTATCGCTCTCAAGTGCCACAAACATTATGATGTTGGTTGAGCGGGACATAACGGTGACACCCTGTTGTCTCACTGCGGAAGGTAAGGTCGGTTCGGCCATAGACACGCGGTTCTGAACCTTGACGGTAGCCATGTCCAAATCTGTTCCCACTTCAAATGTTATGGTAAGATTGTAAGAACCGTCAGAGCCACACGACGAACTCATGTACATCATGTTTTCCACTCCGTTGACTTGTTCCTCGATGGGAACACCGATGGTGGAGGCAACAGTCTCGGCATCGGCTCCCGGATAGGATGCGACAACCTGGACCGTGGGCGGTGTAATATCCGGAAACTGAGCTACAGGCAGGGTGTTGACAGTGATTAGCCCTGCAAGAATCATAGCTATAGCCAATACTATGGCAAATATCGGTCGGTCAACGAAAAAGCGTGAAAACATATAAGCGGATTTTATACTTTGGAATCGTGGATTATCTCACCAGATGCGGACGAACAGTCATGTCGGGACGTACTTTCAGTAGGGCTTTGGTCACATAGCGTGTGCCAGGAGTAATTCCTGATGAGACTATGCGCATGGAGTCGTTGGCCATAGCGCCGACTTTTATTGGGGTATATACGATTTTGTTGGAATCGTTGACTGTGTAGAGAAATTTACCAAGCTGGTCTGAGGATATGGCCGCATCTTTCACAAGTGTCGCGTGAGGCTCTACACGCAGTGGAAGTGATATAGTGGCGTACATGCCGTCGTGAAGAGTACCATCGGTGTTGTCTACTTCCGACCGTATGGCTAATGTTCCCGTTGAGGTGTCAACATCAGGCGCTATGTAAGTGAGACGTGATTTAAGCTGCTTATCCGGACTTTCGTTTAACTTGATAGGAATGGAGTCGAACAATGCTGATGATTCCCTTCGGGATTTCAGAACCTGCTGCATGGCTTCGTCGCCGATATAGAATTTAGCATATAGCTTTGCGTCTTCATATATCGTAGCAAGAGTTACCGGCGAGACTTCTCCGTTGACAAATGCCCCGACGCTTAGGGTTGATGCACTTGCATGTCCGGTACAAGGTGCTGTCACCCGACAATATCCGAGGTTTGTTCTTGCCGAGCTTATCGCTGCCTCGGCCTGTTTTATGGCCGCTTCAGCCTGCTGGACACTACTTTTTGCCTTGTTTACCTCCATAAGTGATACCGCATCGCTCTCAAGAGCCTTTTTCATGGCAGTATATTGGGCCAATGCGTAATCGTGGTTGCTGCGGGCTGTAGCCAATTGAGCTTCGGCCTGTTGGAGGGCATCGCGGTATTTTGTATCCTCGATAGTGAACAACAGTTGCCCGCGCGACACCTTGTCGCCGTTTTTGTAATTTTGAGATGTGACTGAGCCACTCACCCGCGCCACAATATCAACGGTATTGTCGGCAGAAAGTGTGCCGGGATATGTATTGTATATGACCACAGAATCGGTTATGGCTTCGGCAACATCTATTTCCGGCACATTGGCAATGTCGGCATTCTTTTTATGGGCGCACGATGTCAGTAATAACGCTGACAGGTAGACAAAAAGTAATCTATTGTTCATAATGGTTCTATTTAATCCGGTTTATATCCCATCCTCCACCTAAAGCACGGTAAAGGTTTATGAGTTGTGTGGCGGCTTGGCCTTCGGCTTCCGTCAGGGCATCTGAATATTGCAGGAAATTCATCTGGGCGTCGGCCACGTTTGTAAAATCGCTCAGCCCCTGCTTGTATAGATCAATAGATAGCCGGAATGCCTCTTCGGCCTGGGCCACGACTTTCTGATAATATGCAATGCTTTTCATAGTGCAGGTATATGTCTGCATGGCACTTTCCACCTCCTGCACAGCTGTGAGCAAAGTCTGATTGTAATTGTCGATGGATATGAGCATGTTTTCTTTTGCGGAGGCTAATGCTGCATTGCGTGCCATTCCGTCGAATATTGTCCAGGATAATTTCGGAGCGATGTTGTAGGTCAGAGAATGTGAGTTGAACCATTTGCCGGCATCGTGAGCCTGCCATCCTATAGAGCCTTCAACCGAGAGGGTAGGCAGAAAATCCTTTTTGGCTATACCCACGTTGGCTGCCGCAGCGGCGATGTCGGCTTCCGCCGCTACCATATCGGGTCTGCGCCTTATCAGATCGACCGGGACACCAATGCTTATAAGGCGCTTGTAGTCGGGTATATTTCCCTTAACTTCCAGTGCCGGGGCAATGTTATGAGGGAAATCTCCGGTAAGTGTGGCAATAGAATTTATGGCCGATGCTATAGCGATGTGCAATGTGGGTAGGGACGCCTCGGTTGAATAATATATCGTGGCTGCTTGAGCGACATCGAGTTTTGATGCCAGCCCGGCTTCGTGGCGTGCGCGTGCTATGGCAAGTACTTTACCTTGCGATTCGAGGTGTCTTTCAGCCACAGCGAGACGGCTTTGCAGGGTGCGCAATTGTATATAACCGGATGCGATGTCGCTACACAGGGAAATCATGGTTGCCACATAGTCGGCACGCGATGCCTGCCACTGGGCTTTCTTTTGAGCTACAGCCGAGTTTATTCTTCCGAACAGGTCTATCTCCCACGACATGTCGACGGTTGCCGAATAGTAGCTCACATCGTTTGCGGGAGTAGTGACATCAGTCAGGTTGCGCGATGTGCGGCTTTTATTCCATCCGGCCGATAGGCCCAGTGTCGGGTAGTAACCGGCTTTGACCTGTCGCTGCGCCTGCCGGGCCACAGCTATGCGTCGCATCGCTATGGCGACATTGTAATTTCGGTCTATGCCAAGGTTAATGAGTGAGTCAAGTTTACTGTCGTTAAATGTTTTCCACCATTCATCATCGCATGGCAGTGATTGCGTATAGCTTGATGAATAAAGCCATTGGTCAGGGATGCTGTCAGTGATTGTCTGTGGACGACCGGAGGCCACGCAATATATCGGTGCGAGTATTGATAACAGTATGAAGAACCTCATATTCATAAATCATAACAATTGAACGTCATTGTTATAACTTTAGATACTGAGGTTGGGTTCTGATGGTTAGTACTTTTTAATATTGCGGAATGTGATACGGAATGTGGTCAACCGGGTTTCGGAATCGGTGGTGAGTGAGTATACTGCATTGTGCGCGCGCAATATTTCCGTTACGAGCATCAATCCGAGCCCACGGTCCGGTTGTTTTGTGGAGAAGAAAGGTGTGAATATATGTTCGGCCGCTTCTGCCGATATACCGGGTCCGTTGTCGGTTATCTCGATAGAGTCGGGCATGCATTTTATGGTGATACTTCCGTTTGATGCGCCTATGCTGTCAATGGAATTTTTCACAATATTGACTATAGCACGTTCAAAAAGTATCGGGTCAATAGAAGTTACGATGCCGGTAGCGGTGGAATGTAAAACGATTGTTATGTTATCGCCTGCCATTAATTTGAGAAATGGCAATATCCGTTCCATCTCCGCCGCCACATCTAATGTCTCGGGTTGCGGTGGCGGAAGTTTTGCAACTTCGGCATATCCCTTTACGAATTGTACGAGATTGTTGCAGCGTTCGCTGCCGCTGTCTATGGTTTCCGATAGCATCCGGTCGGAAGAATGTATCTCGGAAAGGGTGTCAAGAATCGAAATCACGCTGCCAAGAGTGTTGTTGACCTCGTGGCCCATGGTGCGGACTATTTTATTGAACAGATTTTTTTCAGCCTGGAGTATGTCGTCGGTCATTCTCTCAATAAGTATGAACCGGCGCCGAAATCCTGAATCCATGAACCAAAGGTTGGAGCATCTCACTATCTGGGTGTCGGCCGATCGTACAGTAATGCTTTCACCATCGGGAATAGATGCTATCTTCTTTTCGATATCGGGCGAAATCAAGGTTTGATAGGCCGCATTGTGCGATATTATATTCCCATCGAAATCGCATATCGCTATTCCCATTGGCGACGCGTCTATAAGTAATGTCAGGAGGTGGTTCTGTTCCTGTGTTTTCAGGCGTTCGGTTTTAAGCGTGTCCATAAGGGAATTGAAAAGCATCACCACCTGGTCGGCATCGGTCTGTCCGGTTTTTCTGAGGCGGCTGCTGAAATCCTGCTCACGCAGGAGATAAATGCCATTTTGCACGGCATTCAGCGGAATCACCACTGACCGGTAGAACAAAATCAGAACCACCGCAATTAGCACAAAAGCGGCAGTCATCCATGCCCATTCGGCATTTAGATACCATGCAATGGCTGTTGCCACCACAAGTATTAGCAGGGTGGTGAAATATATCCGTGCTTTCATCTGTAGTCGGTGGGGATATTGAATTTCTCTATTCGCCGGTAGAGGGCTTGTCGTGTTATACCGAGTAACTGGGCTGCGGAGCTGAGGTTGCCGTTGCAGCGGTCAAGCGCTTCCACCACGGCACGTCGCTCCACCTCCTCAAGAGTAGGCACTTTACGATCTTTAAGTTGTCTGACGTAAGCCAGTGCCTTGCGTATTTTTGCCAGTAAATCGGTATTGTTCCACGGTTTTGTCACGAAGTCGACTGCACCATGGTTCATCCCATCGACGGCAAGCGGGATGGTTCCCCATGCGGTGATGAGGATTACAGGCACATCCGGAACAAGTATATGGATTTTACGCAGCATTTCCATGCCTTCCCGTCCGGTGGTGGTCAAGGATAGATTCATGTCGAGAATAATAAGCTCGATATTCTGTGTACGCACAGCATCAAGAGCATCCTTTTCGGTGCTCACCGCATGGCATTCGAATGATGCGCGCGTTAACATCAATTCCAGTGACATTCTCACTGCCTTATCGTCATCAACTATCAGAATCATGTGGCAAAAGTACTACATTTTCACTAACTTTTCAATGTCGGCGTTTATGTCGCCATGATGTTCGTAATCGTAAAGTGTCAATGAACGTATCTGGTACCAGTAACTCCAGAATTTATAAAGTTCAGATACATATTGGCGCATGCTGGCGTCCTTTTTCGATTGCGAGTCGTTGAGATCAAGAGTGGATATCTTACCAATCAGATATGTCTGTACATTGGTGTCATAACGTTTGGCTGCAATCTGATTTGTGCGTTTGGCAATGGACAGTTGCTCCTGTTGGTTGCAGAATCTCTCAACAAGCACGAATAGTTCCTGATTGAAATTCATGGATTCCTGTCGTAGGCGGCTCTCGGTTACTCTACGGTTGCTTTCGGCTACTTTCACACTGCCTTTGCGTTTTCCCCAGTCAAGAATCGGGATTGAGAAACCAACTTGTGCGAGTTGGTTTCCCTTAAGCCTGCGATATGCTTCACCCATCTCATTGTCGGTGCCGGTATATCCTATCTGCACAAATAGGTTGATCTGCCGCATGTTGCCTTTGGCCTTGGCAACTTCGTAGTCAGCTTCAAGCTGTCGACGACGTATGTTTTGGGCAAATTTATTGTTGGCAAGGGCTGATTCGAGGGCATGGCTGTAGCTGACTTCGGCAACCGGAACCGCCTCGGGAACTGTCGGGTTTATATCGGCATCCTCTTCAAGGGCAAGGAATGAGCGTAGCCTGAACATATCGGATTTAAACGTGCTCTCGCAGTCGGTAAGTGTGGATTTTGCATCGAGCAGGTTTATTTCCATCTGAAGAAGATCGTTTTCGCTGATTTGTCCCATTTTCCGCTTTTCTACAGCTACGGTATACAGTTTTTCGGCTATAGTGAGATTTTGCCGTGCGGTGGCCAGATTCTCTTTGCTCAACAGGAGCGTGAAGAAGTAGTCGACAGTGGTTAGCGCAACATCCTCGGTGGCGCTGATAAATGCGGCTTTTGCCTCGGCATACCGCACCGGCTCGATGCGGCTTTGCCATTTCATGGTGTTGACACCCAGTATCGGTTGAGAAAATGTGAGTGCGATAGGTATGGACATGAATCTGTTCCCACCGCTGTCACCGTACATACGCATGAAGTCAAGCGAGGAGGTCAGACTGAGTTTACCTCCGGTGAGCCTTACATTCTGGGTCACGGAAATTTCACCTTTTGCCTGCAGAAAATTATTTTTCACGAATGTATAATCGCCTTGCGAATTCATGTAGGGGGTGTATTCGTTGGAATAAGCCGGTGCTGTTGCGGTGAAACTGACCTCCGGCAATTGGTCGGCACGGTAGGTGCGCCATTCCCAATATGCAGTCCGCAATTCGTCAAGCGCCACCGCGGCATCGACGCTTTTCACCCTTGCCATGGCTATGGCGTCGTCAAGGGTCAATGTCAGCTCCCGGGCTTCTCCCGAAAAGGGGAGAAGCGCCGTAAGAGTGCCGACAATAAGATATGTATGGAAGCGGCTCATTCTTCTTTAAGTGCAGTTGCAGGATTGATGTTCATTGCTTTTCGTGCAGGCATCCATATTCCGGCTATAATCATGACTGTCAGAATGCAGAACGTTACAGGTATGGATATGTATGCAAACGTATACCCACCGGTTAATCCCCAGCTCAGCACCTCACCTCGTATAATGGCATATTCAATCATAATTGCCGGTACTGTAGCGGTAATCAGCAATATCATGCCCTCGGTGAGCAGACGCCTGAATATGTCGCGACGTGTCGCGCCGTTGACCATCCGCACCGCTATCTCGGCCACGCGTTGCTGTGTGCGGAACCAGAAAGTTCCGAGAAATCCGAGAAATATCACTATGAGGAGAAATCCGGCACACGCACTCATATTGCGTACTATGTTGGTTATATCAACATGTGCCACATCTCTCATGCGGTTTATGGATTGTAGATTAGATAGATATACGTTGCCTTGCTCAAGCATTTCCGCATTGATGGTCTCCATAAATTCCTTTCCCATTCCCGGTTTAACGCGTATAATGAATTGTGCGGCCCAATCATTATCTCCTACAGGGGTTATTACAACGCCTCCGAATATTGATTCGTAATCTGTGCGGTGTATGCCATGTACGGTGGCTCCTACACGTCTGATATATGTAGAGTCGCGGTTTATCATCACATCTTTCCCAACGAAACATTCAGGTCCGGGCGCCGGATTGTAAAACGAGTAATCAAAATCAGACAATAGTATTTCGCCACGTTCGAGAATCGAAGCAAGCTCCTCGGGCGTTTCGCCGTTAAGACCTTCAAGGCGCATTATCCGTACTACATCGGGTGTCATGGCACGGTTGTTACCATTGTAACGGTAGGTGCTGTCAGCCTCGGTATATTCCACCGGCATTCCTGAATAATTATAATTGTAAGGCATGCAGTTGAATCCCATTCCGGTGAGCTCGACGCATGGCAATGAGTTTATACGTCCCCTGAGCAGCGCCCGGTCGGTATAATATGAGTGGGCGCTGTCGTAAGGCTGGAACGTGGACGATGTTTTGGGTACAAATTTTATGTCGGCCACATATACGTCGGTCAGGTCGTAGCCGAAGTGCCGGTTTTTGACGGCTATCAGTTCAATAAAGAGCCAGAATATACCCCATAGAATCACACTTACTATAAGGAGCTGGATAATCATCCATATATTGCTGCGCCATTCATTGCGCATCTGGTAAAGAAGTCTACGTTTCATTTTTCTGTTTATTTCCGTGCGTTAATGGCATTTATTGGGTTTAACCTCGAGGCCTGCCATGCCGGTATGGCCGCGCTTATAATGTTGAGTATGAAGCAAAACAGGAGTGACATAAGGATGGTGTTGATATTCAGTAAGACTGATAATGATGGAGTGTTGCCGGAGCCGAAGTTGTCCATGGTGTCGTACAGTCCACCGTATGTGCTTGCGAATACCACTCCTAACAGCAAACCAATCACTCCGCCTATAAGTGTGACTATGAAATTTTCAGTTATAATGTCGGCGATAAGTCGGGTTCTCGTACATCCGAAAGCGCGTCGCACACCAATCTCACTTATTCGGTGTCGCATGCGGCTATGCAGCATGGTGCTAAGATTTATAGCAGGAACCAAAAGTAGAATCAGATATATTGCCATACGTATTTTTCTGTCGCTTTCGGGATCGGGGCTGTTGTTGCTTCCGTGCAGTCCGGAGGCTATTGTGCGTTGGTCGTAGGGCTGTTCGTGGTACACGGTTCTCTCTCCTTTTACTGAAAGTTCGGTGTCGAAAGCGGCATAGCGTGCTTTGACCTGATCACGTATGGTTTCAAAATCCACCCCATCTTTTACCAACATGGCAGCTGCTACATCTCCGCTCCATTCATTGTCGTAGTTGAGCGATTCATCGTTTATGCCAGTGGGGATGAATACCTCTCCTGAGCCGGTAAGGGCAAGTGAGGAATTGTCGGCTACCACTCCTACTACGGTATATGGTGTGTGGTTTATCATAAACGTATTGCCAACGCGGTTCTGACTGCCGAACAGCCGTCGGGCGGTGCTCTCTGATATCACTGCCACCTTACTTGTGGCATCGGCCTCTTCGGGAGTATAATATCGTCCTTCAATAAGTTCATGGTCGAATATATTCCAGAATTCAGCATCGGCACGCCGCGTCTGTACTGTGAAGGCATCGTTTGTAGGACCTTTGACATCGGCCGGTTCTGACCGGAATTGCATGAACGATGTATGCTCGATTCCCTCGAGACCGGCATATATACGCCTGGCTGTTTTCTGGTTCAGTCCGGATGACCCATCGTGTCCGTTTTCACCGGCAACGTGCATATAAACGCCTACCAGCAGACGGTCGCGGCAACTTTCGGGAGCGAACGGCGTTACCGCCACTTCCTGAATCATAGTGACTACCATAATCAGGAATATAGCCATTGCCGTACCGATAATGGTAACCCAGCCGATTACCGGCTGATGGCGCATGTCGTAAAGTATCTGTACTAATTTTGTTTTCATCACACTTGGGTGTTATGATATTATACGTCCGTCAAAGAATCTCACAATGCGGTCTGTCTCCCGGGCTTGCGCTTCATTATGTGTCACCATAATTATTGTGACTCCATCCTCGCGGTTGAGGCGGTGCAGTAATTCCATTACCTCAGATCCCATCTTTGAGTCAAGATTGCCGGTCGGTTCGTCGGCAAGTATTATTTCCGGTTGACCTACAATGGCACGTGCAATGGCCACACGCTGACACTGGCCACCTGATAATTGAGAGGGGAGATGCTTTATGCGGTGTGACATTTCGAGACGTTCGAGCACCTTTTCCACCCGCTCTTTGCGTTCGGATGCTGATACACCGTTGCGGTACAGCAATGGCATCTCCACATTTGCGGCTACATTAAGCGATGGGATAAGATGGAAACTTTGGAATACAAAACCGAGATTGGCATTACGGAAATGAGAAAGCGCGTTGTCGGTAAAACGGCTGCAATCCTCTCCGAGAATGTTCACCGAACCGATGGTCGGTTTATCGAGTAATCCAACAATATTGAGCAATGTGGATTTACCACAACCCGATGGGCCCATAATGCTGATGAACTCACCTTTATCCACGCTGAGGTTTACATTCTCCAAGGCTGTGGTCTCAATCTCTTTGGTACGGTACACTTTGCTGATACCGTTGAGCGTGATTATACTCATAGTTTCAATCTTTATTAATTTTTAATTTATCTGACTTGTTATATTCATCCATATCCGAAATCACCACACGGTCTCCGGTCTGCAATCCGGAAAGTATCTCTACATATTCGCGATTGCTGTCGCCGAGCTGAACTTTGCGTTTCACAAGACGGTCGTCGCCATCCATCACAAACAGTGCATATTCTCCGGGACCTTTGAAATAGCGTCCGGATGGCATACGCAACACTCTATCCTTGTACCCGTAGCTTATGTACAGCTCGGTGCGCAGGCCTGAGCGCAGCCGCTTGTTGCGGGAATCATCAAGCATGACGGAAAATGTCACCACGCCGCTTTTGGCCTGAGGAGTGATATTGGTAACGGTTCCGGTAAATTCGGAATTCCCAATCCGGGCTTTTACTGAGGAACCGACTCCGACCCTATCACTGCTACCCTCGGGAACTTCGCCTTCTATCTTGAATTGCGATAGATCAGACACCACAGCGACTTTCTCGCCCATCGCTATACGGCTGCCAATCTCAGTGCTCAGATATGTGACCACCCCATCGTGCGGAGCCGGAATCCGCCCACGGTCAAGAGTGCGTTTCATCAGTTCGAGGTCTTTTTCAAATATGCTTACCGAAAGAGCCTGTACCTTTTCTGACGCCGAACTTCGCAGCCGTTCGTTGACAAGTTGCTCACGCATTTGTTTTAGCTCAAGTGTCGCGGCCAGATAAGCAGTTTCGGCTTGCCTCACACGGTCGCCTGTGCCTGAACCAAGGCTGTCAAGGCGGCGTTCATTGTCAACTTCCACACGCAAACGGTTTACGGTCATCTCCTTGACTTTAATCTGCATGGCAAGCTCGCTTAACTTAGTATCGTTGCCTAATTTGAGTTGTGTCAGCTCCTGCTGTTTTATCCGGTGTTCGTCAAGAAGTTTATTGTAGGCAGTTTCTGAGGCCTCAAGATCAATTTGCAGAAGTGGAGTACCTTCCTTAACACTATCGCCCGGATGCACGAAAACTTTCATTATCCGTGTTTCCACTGGCGAATTTATTATTTCTTCAAATGCCGGTACAATTCTGCCACTTCCAGATACGGTTGTTTCCAACGGCCCCATTTCAACATTGGCAATGCGCAGGTCGCGTTCGTGAACACTTTTGCTCATAGCCATTATAATTGATGATATTGCGATTATTGCGATTAGAGCAATACCGCATCCGATAATTATGCGCCGTGTCGATTCCCGGCGGATTTGCGATTTGTCAATTATTCTGTCCATGCCGCAAATCTATATTTTTTATCTTGGCTTGTCAATGGTGTTTGATTATCAGTGTGTTACATCTGGCGAAATGTACGATTTCGGACATCGGTATGTTTATGATGGGGCTGGAGGATAAAAATATGGGATGTAATAAATAAAAAAAATTACTCGTCATCACGACGAATAATCTTTCTACCTTAAATCTAATACCATGAAAAACTGATGCAAAGTTAGAACGATAGTTCTTATTATGCAAATATACAGATGTGAAGTTAGTATATTTTAACCAAATTTTCGTCTTGTTTAATTTGCACGATAGGTACTCATGCATGCTAAATATGTGTAATATAACGAATTATTAGATTATGAATAAAATACACGTTGGTATCCCAAGCTATGAATAAATAGTTTTTGGTTAATATAGCTGTATACACAATTGTCGTCGTAACGGTACGGCCGGAATCCGATTGCCGACAATAAACGGCGAGCACGTTTATTGTCCCGATGAAAACAGCTGCGGATCTTTAATCCCGATGTGAACAATGCATTGACCAGAAGGGTAAGTGCATGCATGTATAAAATAGCGCATCCCGACATCCATCCGCCACCATGAATAGATACGGATAGGCGTCTGCTATCGGTCCATGCCACAAAGCAAAATCCAATTTCTTCACCGGTGACATTGTTTAGCAGCACATAACATGATAGTATGTCGGGGTGGGATGCTACCCGTTCTGCCCACTCTTTGTCTGAATCGATATCTGTCACTATTCCATGCCATGTATCCCGTGAGAATCGGCATACAATCTTATGGCCCGGGTTGTAAGGAACCCAGGCCACAAGGTTGTCGCACATTAAAGTGTGCGGAATGATACTGTCTATGCAATGACTTTTCAGAGCCATTATCTGATTACGTTCAGAATGTTTCCGGCAGAATGAGCCGTGAGCTGTGGCGCATATTGACTTTGGATAGTTGCAATGCCTGAGGCAAATGTGCCGGCATTATTGGCCCAGAGCTCATAGCTTAGCATATATGTGCCCTTCGGCATGCGGGTTACAAACATGTTGGTGGCTGAATCGCGGTTCTCGCGATAGAAACACAGACCTTCCGAATAGAGTGGTGCCGGGGTCTGTTCCACAGGCTCAAGGCATGCCGCGCGGTCATCGGTTATGGCTATATACTCCATGTCGCGGTTGGCATGAATAAGAAGTTGAACTTTTACCCGGTCGCCTACATTGAAGCGTTCGGTTTCAATCCAATCGTTACCAACTTGTTTGAAAAATTTCTTCTCTATACTTACAGCCTCGCACGATGAAGCCTCAACTTCCGACATAATGTTGCGGGATTGCGAATATATAGCACCCCATGATGGAGCATGGGTGGTTTTGTCTATTTTAAGCATTGCTCCTGATGAGGCCATTGAAGAAATGTCGGTGCGGAAGTATCCGAGAGTCTGCTCAATGTCAGATGGTGTTATTTTTTTATCATCGATGGTTACGGTTACATGTCCGGCAGGTTCAATCCACTTGTCGGATGATGATAGTATGGTTGCAATAACCTGGCTTGCCACAGAACCTGCCCCCCAATTGCGCGCTTCCTTCTGGAGTATCAGCCATTGGCGTATGGCGTCGATATCGGTGGAGCCGGGATTAATAGTTTGTAATGCAGTCAGAGCATCTGTGGTGATGAGAAGCTGAGTCATAGAGCCTCCGTACATGTCGCCCACAGATGGCCACCACATACCTTGCGATGGAGATTGCACTGCAAACTCCATTATGGACTCCATGATGTTTCTGGCTACATTTTTGTAAGCATGATTGTAGAGCAGCAGGGCGGCTTGGGCCTTGGCTCCTACCGACATGTTTTTCCACGAAGCCACGATACGTTGCACAACGCGGTCGGTAATCTGTTTGCCGGTAGCTGATTGTGGATATTGGGTCCATAAATCGCGTATCGTAGCATACTGCATGTATTGCAGATATTCATTGTCGGGATATTTGCGGAAGTCCTTTATCACCTCGTTCTGGTGCCATTCAAGAGCCTTCTGTATCATTCCTGAAAGGGCTTTGTCGGATGGCATGAATCCAAGTCGGTTAAGGCGTCCTAAAGTGGTGAGGACACCGGCCGTGGCCCATTCAGAGGCATCGGTGCATTGGTCTATCCAGGCCCAGCCTCCATTGTCACGTTGAAGTTTCTTCAATGTTGATATCGACTTGGCATATACATTGGATATCTCCTTTTTGTCAAACAGCAGGGCGAGACGCTGCATGCGTTCAGTATCGGAGCGTGCATCCATCATCCATGGTGTTGCCTGCAGCAGTACTGTTTTGAGATCGGCATTACGCTCGAGCATGGATGTGAGTACTGAATCGGTCTGTGTGCTTGATGTCCACATTTTCAGTGCCTGCTTTATTGTAGGATTACGTTGGAGTATCCCTTCTGCAACAGCTGCTGAGAAGATGGCGTCGGCGGCAGACTGTGCCGACTTTATTTCTCCCTGGCGTAGTCCCGGAAGAGCCGTTACGACATACCATGTCGGGTTATCGCAAAATTGCAGTGTGACACGTGCATCCGGTGCCAGTTTGGGCAGTTTCATGGAAAATTGCGTGGTATCGGGAGAGATATAGAACGGTTGGGTCTCTATTACGGGAGTTACGGATGGCAAGATTGGTATCAAAGCCTGTTCACCATCGGCGAAAATATCGGTAGAGGCCTTTATCCGGTAGCCTATAAACGGAGCATCGGCGGGTGCTGTGAAATTGATGTCTATGGCTTCGGAGCCTCCGGGAATTATGTTAATGACAGTATCGGATGCGGAATATATTACCGAATTGGCGGCATCGAACAGTTGGGTGGTTACGTTAATTGCCTGTTTACTGTCAGAGTTATTCATTACGGTTGCCGATACTGTTATGTTGTCGCCTGTCCGTACGAATCGAGGCAAGTTGGGCTGCACCATGACCGGCTTGTTGGCCATAACCGAGCGTGTGAGACTACTGGTGGTGAGCAGGGAATCGTAGGCCACAGCGTTGAATTGCCATGTGGCATTGGCATCGGGCACGCGGAATTTAAGCGTGAGGCATCCATTGCGGTCAGTGGTTAGCGATGGACGGAAAAATGCCAACGGAACCTCGCTCTTGCGGTATGTGAAATTATCGGACTTCGTTTGCGGTTCAGACGCGGCGCCACTATCGGCTGCGTCTTCGGTATCCTGAAGTTTGAGGTGCGGTGCTTCTTCCACAGCATCGAACACAGCGTTTTCGGCTACAGTCACCACCTCATCTAACTGGGATTTATGCTCCTGTACGGTAACTCCTGCGGCAGCTCCATAGAGCTGGTCGGCAACGCTATTGGCGCTTTTCATCAGCATCATGCTTCTGGAACCTCGTATGTGTATGCCGAAGCCAAATCCCATACCATATGTGTTGAACACCGGTGAGTCAATTCGTTTTGTGCTCAGGAGATTTATTTTTCCATTTACGTTTTCGTATATTGTGTTCTTTGTGTGAGGGAAATTAAATATAGGTGAGGGTGTGAATGAATTTATAGGCGTAAAAGTCCACGATTGGGTTTCAAGCACATCAAGTGCACTGTTGTACATATCGAGGATCATTGCAGTTTCAACACCGGCGCTGTCGGCGTTGACAGTGCGGAATGTCCATATTTCCTCAGCGCCCGGAACAAGGCGGTCGCGGAACGATTCGGTAATAATGGATAGTTTTCTTTCAGATTGTGCGGTGTGCACATTTATTTCAGCCTGCGACTGATTGTAGCCGTATGACGCATACATGTGAACCTTGGCTTTGTCGGTATCGTCAGGCAGTGTTACCTCGAGCCTATGCAGACCGGCCGGAACTTTAATCCACCGGCGTTCGATGGTTCGGTGTTCGTTGTATATTATTATGAGTACATGGGTCTCGGGGGCGGATGTGCCATAAAGCAGGGTGCCTTTTTTGCCATTGAAGGCTACAGACTGATTGTTGTCTGGAACCCAAAGGGGTGCGCACGAGGGGGATTTATTGACAGTCGGACGGTATATGCATATATTAGAGCATGTGACGGTGTCGCCCGGAGTGGCAGAAGATGTGAACGATGCTGTGTAGCAACCAACAGGTATGCTCTGCATGTCTACTTCCGGTTTGGCGGATTCAAAGGGCAGTTCGTATGTGATTTCGGGGTTCTGTGAATCAGTTAGCCTACATGTGATGGTTGTGGCAACCGGAGCGCCGTCGATGGCTCCGGCTGTAACCTTGGCATCGAGCTTGACTATGGAGGTCGCATCGATATTTTCAGGCATTGAGGCTATCAGGAAATTGGATTTGCCTGTGTTGAACTGACGTTCCGTTTGCTGACTTTCGCCTGATAACGATGTGGCTGTGAGTTGTGCGGTATAGCGTCCGCCGGGTATCGGGGAACTCTCCAGGAGTTCTTTTGGCAGTATTATGGTGTATGTTCCGTCGGCAGCGGTTGTGTCTGTCACGGAATAGAAGTCAATATTGTTGGAATTGAACCACCATCTTCTGTCGCTGACCGATAGCGTAAGAGCCACAGGGATATTGCCCATCGGCATACCCGAATAGGTCTTGACAAATCCCGATATGGAAACATCTCCATCGGCCGGAGTGCCGTTCAGAACTTTTTCAACGTTAACGTAGAATGTCGGCAGTTTATAGTCTGAGACCATAATATTGCGATTTGCAATCTCCGATTTTTTATCGAATATCACTATGTGATAGTAACCGGTCAGTTCATTCTCGGGAATGATGAATTTCCCATCTATGCGCCCGAATTTATCAGTTACGGCGTAAGTGGTATCCACGCTAACATAGTTGGCATTCTTAAGTATGATGGTCAACTTTTTGTCGCGAAGCAGACGGTGTTCGGCCGATTTTGACTCGTATGCCACGGCACTGTAGCTTATTGTGTCGCCGGGACGGTATATGGCCATATCGGTAAATATGCGTGCATAGCTTTGCCATATTAATTCGTTGTCGCCTGGCGAGTACATGTATATGGCCCGTGAATATTTATCGTCGCCTTTCTGTGCGATAATGTTTCCCGATATTTTTTTTATATCAAGGAATCCATCAGTATTTGTTTCTCCGAGTTTGGTGCGTGTGGAGACGCTTGGTCTTTTCACATGGAATACTGATGCATTGCTCACCGGGGCACCCGTGAATGGGTTTATAACCATGGCGGTGGAGTTGGCATAAATCAGAGCTCCTGTAGCGATGTCGGTACATTGCAGTACGCTGTAGTTGCGTTCACCATTGTATCTGTAATAGTTCTCAGGCTCTACTCCCGGGAGTGAAGGGATTGCGATATAGGCGCCATATTTATCCGGTGTGAATGTAATGGTGGTATCGCATGTAAATGGCACTGTTCCAGATATTGATAGTGCGTATTCGGCTACAGGTGCGGTAAGTGTTGACGGATTTATGCTAACATTTCCATAGCCGGTGAATTTTTTATCGGGAACACGGAATATTTTAATTACAGCTTTGTCAGTATTAGTAGCGTGTATGTTTATTGTGACCTCTCTTCCCAGTGACGTTATTGATGGGAGTTGGATGTTGAGAGTCGGTTGGGACAACTGGGATATCCGATTCCGAATGTTGTTTATACGTGAGTAGTTCGGATGTCGTTTTGTAAAATCCGTGAGTTTTCCGTATAGCTTTGTGCTGTTATTCATATCGCACATGGCAAGCAGTATGTCGCCGGAGTATTGGCTTGTGGAATATGTGTCGTACAGATTCTCAAGCAGTTCCATGGCCTTGTCTTCTGCTTTCAGGGCCTGGACATGGTATATACCGGATGTGGTGAACTGTATGCGTGCTATGTCGTTCATTATCAGAGGAGCGGTGTCGTGGGCATGAAAGCGCAACAGTTCGGAGTATATATCGAGTATCTTGCGGGCTTCGTTGGATGTGGCCACGTATCTTGGGCTGACTATAAATGTGGCGCGTGGTGTGAGAAGCAATATTGAGAACATATTGCTTATGGGCGTTAGTGACTTGCGGATGGATATCACATCACTTGCCACAAAATCGTAAAGAGTAGGATAATATTGGCGCGAGAGGTCGGATACGGTTATTATATTATTGTAGTCAGCAATGTTTTCAGACTGCAGTATCTGAGGTAGCGACAGTGTCTCATCGCATAGCCGGCTTATTTCATGTCGGAATTGTTCACCGCTCCATTCGGTATAATCCTTGGGTAGGGGGGTGAGTGGAAGCGAGCGGGCATCGTATTTATATTTATTGGAAGTATAAACCGAGTGGTATATTCGGGCTGTGAGCAGGTCGAGCAGAGCCCGCGTGCTTGGGTCGGAGATTTTTTGCTGTGTCTGCTCTATTTTTGAGAGCACAACAGGTATGCTGTCTGATGATATGGAACTTTGGGCTATCATCAGGTTTAGAAGTGAACGCACGGCAAGTTTTCCGTTGTTGCTTTTCAATGCTTTGTCAAGCTGTTTTTCGGCATTGGCCGACACTTTTTTTGGATAAGCGAAATCGGGCTTCTGTTGGGCTGATATGGATATGCCGATAAATAGTGCCAATAAACAAAGGCACCGGCACAGGAAAGGTCGGTTTCTCATAATTCTTTTATTTTTTGATGAAACGGAAAGAGTGGCTGTATTGTTTTCCGAAAATTGTGTTAATGGTGACGGTTCTTGGCTTCACGGCGTTTTTTCATAAGCTGCCGGTGCCATTTATCCTCGGCTTTTTTCAACTTGTAAAGCTGGGGCTTGGTTAGTATGGTTTTGTATTTTGCAAAATAGCGCATTTCAATGGCGTTTCTTTTGCCATTTAACTCATACATCGCTGTTGCCGCCTGTTCGTACTCTTCATCGCTTGCTGCCGGGCTCTTGTCAATACGGCGTTCCATATCGCGTGTCTCGCCGGCAAGTTTAGCGGTCTCTTCGTTCATGCTCTTATATAGAGGAATGAATTTGGCTCGTTGTTCCTGCGACAATGCCATGTCCTTGGCTACAAACTCGGCTTTGGCCTGATTCATTTCCTGTAGCCATTGCTGCATTTTGTTACAGTTGCCTTTGGTCTGCGCAGAGAGTGATATGGATACCGATATGGTAAGAAGCAGTAAGGAAAAGATACGTTTCATATACATATATTATATAATGTGCCTGTATATATTCAGCTGTTATGTCTATTCACCAAAATCAATGTTTTCTGGGTCGAAACCGTCAGCGTAGAGGTCGTAGTATAAATCATCCTCCTCCATAAGTGGAGTGCAGTAGCTGTTGTAAAAAGTGTCGTTGGCCACTGCGCTTACAAGATCCTGATTGATGTTGCTTTGCGATAAGTCGGTGCCGGTACGCATGATATCTACCATCTTCATCATACACCATACACCCATGAACATGGCAGCCATATATGCGTAAGGCCGAACTTTCTGCCATAAAGTCCGCTCACGTTTTGCCGGGGCGTTTTCCCATGGGCGTGTCGGAAGGGCGGCTTCCATTCGCTTGTTGAAGTCGGCGAAATAACCGTCAGGGACAGTCATTCCCGAGTCGTGGTTTATTTTGGAGAGAATATCGTTATTTTCCATGGACGGATAGTTTCGTTACATTATTTGTATTATTAGACTTCTGCGATGCCGATGGGTTTAATCGTTTTCCTCAAAATATTGCTCGATTTTTTTTACGGCGAGATGGTATGAGGCTTTAAGAGCCCCGACCGAAGTGCCGAGGATGTTTGATATCTGCTCGTATTTCATCTCGTCGTAATATCGCATGTTGAACACAAGCCGTTGCTTTTCCGGCAACATTGCTATAGCTTTGCGGAGTTTGAGCTTCAGTTCGTCTCCATCTATGTTTGTGTCCGCTTCAATGGCATGAATCAGATGTGTTGCTTCATCGTCCATGCTTACATTGGCGTGTTTACGTTCTTTTTCAAGAAATGACAGGCTCTCGTTTATGGCAATCTTGTAAAGCCATGTCGACAATTTGGCTGCACCACGAAAGTTTTCAATTGAAGTCCATGCTTTCAGGAAGGTGTTCTGTAGAAGGTCGTTGGCGTCATCATGCCCCGGAACCATGCGGCGAATCTGCCAATATAGTGGTTCTGAATAACGTGCAATTACCTCTCCGAAAGCATCCCGGCATGTTTCCGGATTTTGCAGACGTTGCACTAACAGGGATTCATCGAAATCAGAGGTTGGTGCCATCAGGTAGTTGTCGTTGGTTGGTTTATCGTTAACTTTGCTGTAAATTTAGATATAGTTTTGTTAAATGGCAGCAAAAGTTTTTTTAAAAAACGTTAGATGCTGTCCTGCTCAACATATTTTGGCAAGATATTGTTATGGAGATATGGAATTCAATATGGATTTTGATAATATAATGATGGCTTTGGGCCTGACTTTAGTGGCGGGAATGTCCACAGGTATAGGCTCGCTTATGGCATTTGTGTCACGCAGCACCGATAAGAAGTTCCTTTCATGGGCTTTGGGACTATCGGCCGGGGTAATGGTGTATGTGTCTTTTATGGAGATGCTACCCGAGGCTTTGGAGCAGATTGCGGCAATTGTCGATGGAAAACTGGGTACAATGTATGTGGTGGCAGCTTTTTTTGTCGGTATAGGTATAGTGGCGCTGATAGATTATCTCGTGCCTGAGGATGAAAATCCGCACGAATTGCACACTGTTGAGCAATTTGGCTCCGGTTGCAACCATTCCGGAATGCACCGCACCGGCATGATGATGGCACTTGCCATAGCCATTCATAATTTCCCTGAAGGGATAGCTACGTTTGTGGCAAGTATGGACGGACTTGATGTGGCGTTGCCGATTGTGCTGGCTATCGCTATACACAATATTCCAGAAGGTGTGGCTGTGTCTATGCCTGTCTATCATGCCACCGGCAGCAGGCGCAAGGCGCTGATGTGGTCTTTGCTGTCCGGTTTGGCAGAACCATTGGGAGCTGTGTTCGCCATATTGTTTATCCTCCCGTTTTGGACTCCGATGATCAGTGCTTTAATTCTTGCCGCTATTGCCGGAATTATGGTATATATCTCATTTGATGAGCTGTTGCCGGGTTCTGAGCGTTATGGCCATCACCATCTAGCTATAATCGGTGTGATTGCAGGTATGGCTTTTATGGCAGGTTCACTTCTGCTCTTTTGAACTGTCGGGGGAGAACAGAATAGCTCTGTCAAGTCTAATGGCCGGTTCGGCAATGCTTTCCGGAATGAATTTCCAGTTATAATCAATCTCGGGGCTGATTGCCGGATTGCGTTCGATGGCTTTTATAAGATAGAAACGCAGGTCTTTGTCAGTGGCTGTTATAACCCTCTCCGACAGTTGTTCGGCCTGAATGCCGGCGCCTTTTGTAAGATGGTCTCCACCACCGTTGGCACGGTATGAGTTTACGGCTACACTGTAAGTCCGGTCTAAATCAAATGGTTCACCGGTCGACATGGAGTGTATTGTGATTTTCTCACCCTTGGGCTTTGTCATATCTACACAGTAATTTATGCCGGCGGCCGAATCGAAGTTATAGGCCGGATTTTTAAGTCTGTTGTCTTTACTTGATGGTGCGTGACTTTCGAATTTGATAAGATGAGGTTGTGTTCCGGTCACCACGTCGGTCCAAAGCGAATAAGATTCTTCAAGATAATCTTTTATCTCGCGTCCCGACATAGCAATTGTATAGAGCATGTTCTCATATTTGTATAATGTGAACATGTCGCTTATCCGCACCGGCCCCTCGCTTATGAGTGCATTAAATGATAATGGCGCGGCAAACGATATGTCGGCTCCGGAAATTTCGAGTTGCAGCCGATGCAGCAGTGACATGAATGCTGATGGGCCGAAAAAAGCGTCTTGTGTTGACATCTCTCCGGTAGAGTTGCCTATCTGACGTGATACAAACTGCATCACAGCATCGCGTTCCGCGTTGAATGTGTCTAAAAAATGTTGTGATGGGGCGAGCTCCGAAATGTCTAATATTCCGGCAGATATCTGCTTGTCCACAATATTTCCGCAAGAGTCCAAAGTTACGGTTATATCGCCGATGCCAATTGCATTGGCATTGTTTGCCGGGTTTATCACCGGCACATGTGAACCTTCGGTGTTTTCTACACTGCTGCAATAACGTTGGTGGTCGTGTCCCATTAATACAAGGTCGAATCCGGGCACGTTTTTAGCCACTTCCATTGATGCGTTCTCTTTGTATTTGCCAGTCATGCGCGAAGCATCGTGTCCGGCATGGAACAGCCCGATTATTATGTGAGGCGCTTCCGTTTTACGTATGGTGTCAATCCACTTGGCGGCCGACGTTTCCATATCTTCAAAACTTAATCCGTGCCACAAATTTTCCGGAAGCCATGCCGGAATGGCAGGTGTGATCATGCCAAGTACAGCTATTTTCACACCGTTACGTTCCATTATATGGTATGGCTTGAAATATGGTCGGCCGTTGGCATTGTCTATGATGTTTGCCGCCAATATAGGAGTGGCTGTCTGTGCAGCCCAGCGGTCGTAAACTGCATGCCCGGTTTCGATGTCGTGATTTCCCACGGTGGCGGCATCGTAGCCGAGGTAGTCGTATATGCGTGCTGCCGGATGCAGGGTAGTGGTATCGATGTAGTTGTAGTAGTAGACGGACGGTTGCCCCTGAAGAATATCCCCGTTGTCAAGAAGAATTACATTGTCTTTGCCGGCTGATGTTCGTATAGAGTCGATAGCAGTAGCCACACGAGCCATGCTTCCGCTCCATGGCTCTCGGGTGATGAAGTTGTATGGGAAAAAGTTCCCGTGCACATCCGTGGTGTATGCAACCTTGAGATTGACGGTTCTGTTCCCGGCGTTAATGGGTAATGCTGTTGACAACATGGCTATGACTATGAGAAATACGTATTTCATTGTTTTGACCGTTTATGGGATATAGAAACATTGTATCTGCCCGATTTTTAATTTGCCTACAAGTTTAAGAGGTATATATGGCGCGGTTGTTTCCACCCAAGCCTCTATGGGTTCAGATGTTTTCTTTTTACCTTCGGAAGTGAAGGTGAATGTTATCTTATATGTGTCATGTTTTTTCCCCTCGATTTTTATAACCTCTTTTCCATGGTAGGTTATCTTGAGCAATTCTTTTCTCTTCCCAGAGAATATATTTATAGTCTGGGCATGCCCGGGTGTCAGTTTATCGAAGTCGAGAGCCCGAAGATAGTAGAACGAACTCAGCAAATCCACAGTTGTGCCTTGAGCTTCAAGAGTGGTGTGTGACACATTGGTGGTTGTAGCTTTTTTAGCCCTTCGTTGTCGTGTGCATTTAGCTGAGAATTTATCACCGTTCCGCGTTATATTCACAATGTCGTGAGCATACTTGCCATCCTCATGGGCAATCCGTTCGTATAATGTCGGGGTAAGATCTGACACTCTCATGGTAGACATGAGGGTGTCGCGCAATCGGTATATGCGGTCGGCCCATGCATCAGAGCGTGCGGTTACAGTTGATTTGTACCAATTCCCGCTTTTCGTAAGTTTTATAGTCGCTGTACCGGCCTGTTTGTGTATTATTCCCCATTTGTATGTAACCTTATAGTTAAGGGTTTCATTGCTGAAATTATGGGCCGAGATGTTTTTTACATTAAGAATGCAGAGCGACAGAAAAATGAGGAAAGAGAACGGCAATCTCATTGCTGGTGTATTTTCAGTTCAATAAATGGAAGGGCATCGCGGTTTAACTGCTCAATCCTCTTGTTACGCCAACATTTGCGGCACACGGCTATATAGCGGTCATCTCCACCGATTTCCACTTGTGCCCCTTCCTCCACGAAATCGCCTTTGCTGTCTATTCGCGCATTGATTATCGTTTTACGTCCGCAATTGCAGGTCGATTTTATCTCGTCGATGGTATCGGCAACCTCGAATAGTCGGCGGGAGCCTTCAAACAAGTGGCTTTGGAAGTCAGTGCGCAGTCCGTAACAAATCACATTGCTTCCGAAATCATCTACAATTCTGGCAAGTTGATCCACCTGTTCGGCCGATAAAAATTGCGCTTCATCCACAAGAAACCAGTCGATAATAGTCATGGTTTCCTCAAAAAGCTGCTGCGCAAGAGCATATAAATCTGTGTCGGTGTATATCCATCGGCACTCGCGTTCAATACCTATGCGCGATTTTATAACATTCGCTTTATCGCGGGTGTCAATAATCGGTTTGAGGCACACGTAGCGCATACCCCGCTCTTCAAAGTTGTAGGCCTGTGTGAGTAGAAGTGCGGTTTTGGCCGACCCCATTGTGCCGTAGCGGAAATATAGTTTACCTTTTCGGTTCATAATCTGTCTGTATATAGTATTACCGCAAAGGTAACAACAAATTTGGTACCCGCTTCCGGTAAAGTGATTAAAATGGTGTTAAATTTTGATGGGGCCGATGTAGCGCACTGAAATGAACTGTTCGGTGGTGTCGGTTACTTTAAAGTCTCGTGCAGCTCTCAGTCCGGGTATCCATAACAGGGTGCTGTCGGCAAAAAGCAGCGGGAGTCTGTGTTTTATATCCACAGGAATTTTAGCATCGGAAAATATATCGCTTACCTTACGGCTCCCCGACATGCCGTAAGGGTATATTCGGTCGCCGGCTTCCCATGTGCGTGTATGTATGTTCCTGTCGAGAACCTTCGCATCAAAGTATGCTGTGCTCCGGTCGTGTGTCGGGTTGAATTCTGATATATGATGTTTCGAAATCTCAAATATATCGCTGATATTCCATTGATTGGTGTCGATATGTTCAACCTTTCGTAGAATGCCACGGGATGTGACAAATGTGCTGTTTCCAATATTAAATTCTTGTCCTGAACTGTCCGCGCACGACAGGATTGATTTTACCGTAGCCATATTGGCGCCATATTGTTTCAGGTATTCGAACAGTAGTGTTTCGGCAAATTCTTCGTTCTGTCGGAGTGATATTATATTGAAATTACCGTCAGTTGTAATGTAATGTTGAAGTTTTTCTTTAATAAGTTGACGGTACAGGCTCTCATTATTGGACAGGGAATGTATTGTGGCGGGAATATTCTGTTTCGCTTCGGGGAAGTTGGCATATAGAACTGGGAGAACTATGTTGCGCAACTTGTTTCTTTTGTAGTCGCATTCGAGATTGCTGCTGTCGGTGATGTACGGTATGTTTCTGGCAGCGAGATATTCCTCGACATCGTGTCGCGAACATTCAAGCATAGGGCGCAGAATATTCCGCTCCGATAATATTCTCATGCCTTTAACACCTGCTATGCCACATCCTCTTATCATGTTGAGGAACACGGTCTCGATATTGTCGTCGGCATTATGTGCCACGGCTATGTAATCGGCTCCTATTCCGTTTCTGAGTTCCTCAAACCAATTATATCGCAGCTCGCGGCATGCCATTTCGATGGATTGTGTGCCTGGCTGTGAGTCGATGTGTGATTGAACATCGAAATGCTTCACGTGCAGCATCACTCCGAGCGATTCCGCAATATGTTCCGCGTGTTTCTGGTCCCGGTCGCTCTCGTCACCACGCAGATGAAAATTGCAATGTGCGGCTTGGCATCTATATCCCATTGCCACGAGGGCTGAAAGGAGTGCGACAGAATCGGCGCCACCGCTTAGTGTGGCAATAATCAAAGTGTCGCCGTTAGGTCTGATGCCCACTGACTCCAGACACCGGTCTATTCTGTGCTCTAAGCTATACATCAGGCTTTGTTTTTCTGATAGTGGCGGCATATACCGGTCAATCCGCAGTTCAGGCAATCGGGGCGTCGTGCTTTGCACACATATCGGCCATGTAATATGAGCCAATGGTGGGCTTTTGGTATTAGTTCTGCGGGAATATGACTTGTAAGCGTTCGTTCTGTCTGAAGCGGATTTTTGCTTCCGGTGGTAAGACCAATGCGTTCGCTGACGCGAAACACGTGAGTGTCAACAGCCATGGCTGCCTGATTGAAAACTACTGAAAGGATTACATTGGCGGTCTTGCGGCCGACCCCGGGAATTGTCAGCAATTGGTCGATATCTGATGGTACCTCCCCATTGTATTTCTCAACAAGGGTCTTGGCCATTCCGAGCAGGTTTCTGGCTTTGTTGTTAGGATACGACACGGAGCGGATGTAGTTGTATATATCGTCCACGCCCGCGCATGCCATGTGGGCGGCCGAGGGATAGGCTTCGAAAAGAGCCGGCGTGACCATGTTTATGCGTTTGTCCGTGCACTGTGCCGACAATATCACGGCTACAAGAAGTTGATACGGATTTTCGTAGTGGAGTTCAGTCTCAGCAATCGGCATGGCCTGTTGAAACCACTCTATCGCTTTGGCATATCTTTCTTTGATGGTCATGTTGAGCTGTGTTTATGCTGTGTGGTCTTTAGGAAAGCCGTATAATGCGCTCAGTGCACCAGATTCCGAACATACAGGCTATTATACCGCCAACAACAGTCAGCACAACGTATGTCAGGGCATTTACCCACATACCATCGCGTATCATGAGAATCGGGTGCAGGCTGAATGCGGAAAATGTGGTGAACCCACCGAGTAGCCCGGTGATGGCGAAACGTGACCATAGGTCGGAAATTCCTGTGTGGGAAAATACCGACCACAGAATACCAATCAGTAGGCAACCGGAGATATTTGTTACGATTGTGCTGCTGAACGACTGGCTGAAGAAAGCCACATGTTCCATGGCATAACGCCCGACACACCCGAGTGCTCCTCCGGCGGCTACGGATAATATTTCGGTAGCGTTAGCTGACATTTGTGCCCTGAGGGTTTATCGTGCGCTTTGGAATTCCTCCAGGAAGCGGCGGTCGTTCTCTGAGAACATACGAAGGTCTTTCACCTGATATTTCAGATTGGTTATTCGTTCCACTCCCATGCCGAGGGCGTAACCGCTGTATTTCTTGGAATCGATGCCGCATGCGTCAAGCACGTTGGGATCGACCATACCGCAGCCGAGTATCTCAACCCATCCTGTGTGTTTGCAGAACGAACATCCTTTCCCTCCACACAGATTGCATGAAATGTCCATTTCAGCAGAAGGTTCGGTGAATGGGAAATAGCTTGGACGTAGACGTATCTTAGTTTCGGGTCCGAACATTTCCTGCGCGAAATAAAGCAATGTCTGTTTTAAATCGGCGAATGAAACATTTTCATCAACATACAAAGCTTCTACCTGATGGAAGAAGCAGTGTGCACGTGCCGAGATTGCTTCATTGCGGTAAACGCGGCCGGGACAGATGATGCGGATGGGGGGCTGGGTGTGTTCCATTACGCGCGATTGAACCGATGATGTGTGGGTGCGAAGAAGCACATCGGGATTGCGCTGAATGAAGAATGTGTCCTGCATGTCGCGGGCCGGATGGTCTGCGGCAAAATTCAGGGAGGAGAATACATGCCAGTCATCTTCTATTTCCGGACCCTCAGCCACAGTGAATCCGAGACGCGAGAATATGGATATTATATCGTTGCGGACTATCGACAGCGGATGGCGGCTACCCAAAGGCATGATGGCCGGGGTACGTGTAAGGTCTATATCGGCCTCTGTGGTGTCAGCACATTCCAGCGATTCACGCAGCTGATTTATCTTTTCCGTTGCCAGATTTTTAAGTTCGTTAAGGGTCTGGCCTATGGTTTTTTTCTGCTCTGCGGGTACATTGCGGAAATCGTTGAACAACAACGATACTTCACCTTTTTTGCTTAGATATTTGATGCGCAACGCCTCTACTTCTTCAAGAGTTGATGCGGTCAGTGTCGATATTTCCTCTTTCAGGCTGTTAATTTTTTCAATCATGGCGGTGGTTTCCTTAAATGATTTTTCAGTTTTGCAAAATTAGTAAAAAATCCATAGATATTATCGAATAGGCTCTAAATTATGGGATAAATAAATAGCGGAAATGAGAATTGTTTATCATCTCATTTCCGCTTAAATATCGTGCTGTTTGCTCTGTGTTTATTCAGCGGTAGCCAGCTTTGCCATTGCGGCGTCAACATCGGCAACGAGTTCAGCATCCTGCTTGTCGCGGCTTACGATATTGCCTTCCGGGTCAAACAATATGATACATGGTATGCCTGATATGCCATAAATATCGGTAGGTATGGTCTGGGCATTGATTATCTGTTTCCAGGGGAGTTGGTGCTGTTCTATGGCTTTGAGCGTGTTGGCCGGTTCGTCCCATACGGCTACGCCGAGTACTTCAAGCCCCTTGTCGGCATATTTGTTGTAAAGTTCTTTTATCACTTTGGTCTCACGGATGCAGGGACCGCACCAGCTTGCCCAGAAGTCAACGAGCGTATAGTGGCCTTTGCCCACATAATCGCTGAGCTTCTGTGTCTTACCGTCGTTTGTTACCGCGAAATCCTTGAATTTGTGTCCAACAGATGTCTCTTCTTTATTTACAAGTGATTGGCGCAGCTTCTGAATACGTGCTGATTTTGCAAATTCAGGATATTTGGCAAGCTGTTCGTCCAGCTGTTTGCGGTCGAATTCGTATGCTTTCTGCATGAAGATGCTCAATCCTACAGCATTGTCGGAGTTGGCGTTGAACACGGAATCATTGAGCGCTTCGAATTTCTGTTCGATGGCTTTTCGGTTAGCTTCGAGCGATGAATCCTGAGGAAGCTCACGATACTGCTTCACAAGCACGGCTTGTTTTGAGCCGAGTTCTTCGAGAATCTTATTGAGCGATCCTGTGTTTTCAAGTTTACGTTCCTGAACATTGTAGTCAATTGTGCCCGGTTCAAGAATGAAACGTCCAGCACGGGAGCCGTCAAGAACAAGCTGTGTCATTACCGGTGTGGTGATGTTGCCCTTCATTGTGGCCACACCATTCTCCACAAGTGCGCTATCCATCTTTTCCCACGAGTCATAATCGAGCATGTAGAGCATCATGCCGTCTTCGTCGGGCGAGAGCGTTACGTTTACGGTATAGTTGGGCGTGGTGGCTGTGGCACATGATACGGCAAAGAGAGCCATCGCCGCGTAACTTAAAAATCTTGGTTTCATATATTCGGTTATCGTTTGTTGAACATTTATGCAAATGTACTTACTTTTTTTGTGATAGATTGGGCTGCGATTCATAAACTTATTTAAATGGACTATGAATCAGGTGGCGATTGAGCAATTTACGTGTGGATTTGTTATAAACTTGGGACAAAAACGTTACATTTGCGAATCGTAGCAATTTAATAACACTTACGTATGAAACTGAAAACAACTATTAATGAATATATACTCCAGGCGATGATTGACAACTGGGAGTTGCCTGCACTTACCGATTTTAACGGTGTGTCATATCAATATAAGGACGTGGCTCGTAAAATCACCAAGTTGCATCTGTTGTTTGAGAGTTGCGGCATAAAGCGTGGTGATAAAATCGCTTTGTGCGGGCGTAATTCCGCTCAATGGGCCGTAGCATTTTTCGGTATAATCACATACGGGGCTGTGGCTGTGCCTATATTGAATGAGTTTAAGCCCGACAATATACATCATCTTGTTAATCATAGCGATGCGCGTCTGCTTTTCGTTGATGGCATGATATGGGAGAATCTCGATGTTGCATCGCTTGATGCAGTGGAGGGTGTGCTTGAGCTTCAGGACTATTCGTTGTTGCATTCACGGTCGGGAAGTTTGACTGACGCACGTGCGCACCTTAATGAATATTTCGGCCGGAAATTTCCTGAACGTTTCAGACCATCGGATGTGAAGGTTTATGTTGACGAGCCATACCAGTTGGCTCTTATCAATTACACTTCAGGCTCGACCGGATTTTCCAAAGGTGTAATGCTTTCGTATGGTAATCTATGGTCTAATCTGCAGTTTACCATCGACGATCTGAAATTTCTTTTGCCGGGTGACGGAACTGTGTGCATGCTTCCATTGGCCCATATGTATGGGTTGCTTGTGGAGCTTATTCATCCATTTGCCAAAGGATGCCACATCCACTTCCTTACACGGGTGCCGTCGCCACGTGTCATAATGGACGCTTTTGCGCAGGTAAGGCCAAAACTGATAGTGGCAGTGCCATTGATTATAGAGAAGATAATAAAGACAAAGGTCTTCCCCTTGCTTGATAAACCTTTGATGAAGATATTGATGCATGTTCCCTTTGTCGACGAGCATCTGTTGTCGAAAATCAAGCAACAATTGACTGCCACATTCGGCGGACGGTTGGAAGAGATGATTATAGGTGGTGCCGGACTGAACAAAGATGTCGAGGAGTTCTTGCGTAAAATCGATTTTCCTTTCACGGTGGGCTACGGCATGACCGAATGCGCTCCGCTTATATCATACGCTCCATGGCGGGAAGCGCGTCGCGGCTCATGTGGACGTGTGGTGACAAGGATGGAGGCTAAGGTTGATTCGACTGACGGAACCTCTGTGCCGGGAGTGATTTGGGTTAAGGGCGATAACGTAATGCTGGGATATTATAAGAATAAAGAGGCAACCGATGCTGTGATTGATAAGGATGGATGGCTTTGTACCGGCGACATCGGTGTGATTGACAGCGATAGTTACATTTATCTGCGTGGGCGCGACAAGAATATGATTCTCGGTCCGTCGGGGCAGAACATATATCCTGAGGAGATAGAACAGGTGCTCAACAATATGCCTTATGTGTCGGAATCAATAGTGGTGTCGGACGGAGGAAAGATTACAGCATTGATTTATCCCGACTACGAGTTGGCATCAAAATCAGGTATAGATATCGATGGAATTGAAAAAATAATGGCCGATAATATCGCTGCTCTGAACAAGGAGATTCCGCAATATTCCAGAATAGCGCGCCACAAATTGATGAGCGAGGAGTTTGAAAAGACCCCGAAGAGGTCAATCAAGCGTTATCTTTATCAGCATGACTGATAGCTCACGCCATCTGTGCCTGTTCAGAATACATATCCTATTGATATATTGAACCACCCACCGGTAAATTGCTTCATTAGAAGGCACTTGCTTTCGAGAGCAAGACGGAGGGTAGGGGTGGCGAAGTATTCAATGCCGGCACCGAGGTTGAGCCCAAAATGATTGGTGCGTTCGGATGAATCGACCGATTCGTCGTTGTCTGTGATTTGAAAATGAGTGCTGAATGTGGAATAGTTAAGACCCGCTATAGGATAGAAGTTTACATTCTTTTCCGCATTGAGGGCTATAGGCATTTCAGTATCGAAGTTGAACGAAAAGGCATCGGTGCCGTTATGCCTGAACGCGTAGTCTATTTTAGGCGACATACGGAAATGCTCGGAGAACCGGTAGGATAAGTAAAGACCGGCTGATGCTGTGGTGTTGCGTGTGGTGAATCCACCGCGGAGGCCGACACTGGTCTGTCCCTTCTGGGCCATTGTGCTTATCGGCATTAACGAACATAATGATGTGATGGCCAGTAAGCCTATGCGGGCTATATTGATTCTCATTGCGGTGGTATGTTTTATATAATGTGTGAATGTTAATTTGTTTTGTTAACGCAAAAATAATTGTTTCTGTTCAATTTGTTGCCATCAATCTCTCTATTTAATTAATTTTGCAGAAAATAATTCATATATACTGATGACTGACGGTTTTCTTAGGATTGCGGCCGTGGCTCCGGCCCATGTTGTGGCCGACGTTGATTATAATGTCGGTAAAATAATTGAGTATATTCATCTTCTGGAGTCGAAAGGTGTTGAAATAGCTGTGTTTCCGGAGCTATCCATTACCGGTTACACTTGCGGAGATCTGTTTCATAATTCCACTTTGCTTGATGCTGCCTGGAATGGTTTAAAGAAAATTTCCGCCGAATGCTCCACTCTTGGAATTCATGTCATTGTGGGACTCCCGGTGCGTAGGGAAGGCGTGGTCTACAATTGTGCCGCTCTGCTCCGTGGCGAGGAAATAGATTTGATAGAAAAGACTTATCTTCCCAATTACAATGAATTTTACGAACGCCGTTGGTTTGCTCCCGCTCCGGGAACTGTGCGGACTGATTGGTTTACGAGCCACGGTGCTAAAATCGGTATTGAGATATGTGAGGACCTTTGGGTGCCTGTGCCGCCGTCGTGCCGCATGTCGATGGCAGGAGCGCAGGTGATATTCAATCTGTCGGCATCCAACGATTTGATAGGCAAGCATGCTTATCTTCAATCATTGTTGCGTCAGCAATCTGCACGTTGTCTTTGTGCCTATGCTTATGCCTCGGCAGGTTTTGGCGAGTCGACATCTGATCTCGTGTTCCTCCCGAAAACAGTTATAGCCGAATGTGGAACATTGCTCGCCGAGAACAATAGAGAAGATTTCATGTCTGATCCATACGTGATTGCCGATGTTGATATTGAGGCAATTAACCGCGACCGTTCACACACCACTACATTTGCCGACTGTGCGAACCGTAACGAGCTTTTGTCTGACAGCGACGATGTTTGCCTGCCTATGGATTGGAATCCCGAGTTTAATCTGTCGTACCGAAATGTCAACCCACATCCGTTTGTTCCGCCAACGGACAGTCTGATAGATGAACGGTGTACAGAGATAACCACCATTCAGGAAAGCGGTTTAGCACGCAGATTGAAGGCTGTGGGTAGTAATAAGTTGGTTATTGGTATTTCCGGTGGACTTGATTCAACTCTTGCGCTATTGGTGGCGGTAAATACAACCAAACGTCTGGGCGGAGATCTGAAGGATATTGTAGGTGTCACCATGCCGGGATTCGGTACGACCGACCGCACATACGACAATGCGGTGAGGATGATGGAATTACTTGGGATAACTTTCAGGGAGATTCCCATTGCTGAATCTGTGAGACAACATTTCCGGGACATAGGACACGACGAAGCGGTGCACGACGTCACATACGAAAATTCGCAAGCCCGTGAGCGCACACAGATTCTAATGGATATAGCCAATCTGATAGGTGGCATGGTGCTCGGCACCGGCGATTTGTCGGAGCTGGCGTTGGGATGGGCCACATACAATGGCGACCACATGTCGATGTATGGCATCAATGCCGGTGTGCCCAAGACATTGGTGAAATATCTGGTCAGATGGTATGCCTCGCGTGCTGAAAGCCGTGATTTGCGCAACACGCTTATGGATGTGATAGACACACCGATAAGCCCGGAACTTACACCGGCCGATTCACAAGGTAACATAAAGCAGAAAACCGAAGAATTGGTGGGCCCATACGAGCTCCACGACTTCTATCTATACTATATGCTGAGATATGGATTCTCGCCCAAAAGGGTTTTCCTGCTTGCATGTAAAGCATTTGCCGGTACATATACACGAGATGTGATACTCCATTGGATGCGTGTGTTTTACCGACGGTTCTTCACTCAGCAGTTCAAACGATCATGTCTGCCCGACGGTCCTAAAGTGGGTAGTGTCTGTCTGTCTCCCCGTGGCGATTGGCGCATGCCCTCCGATGCTTCCGCCTCCCTGTGGCTTAAGGAAGTAGACGAACTCCGCTAATGTTTTGCTAAGAACAGTTTATAAAATAAAATCATAGCTGTCCAACGATGAAGTGACTTCAAAAATTGGACAGCTATGATTTTTATATAGGGCAAATCTTGGTTTATTTGTTTTTAAGGGCTTCGATGGCTTGTGTTAGATTTGCAATCTTGGCTTCGGCATCGGCAAGTTTACGGCGTTCACCATCGACAACCGCTGCGGGAGCATTGGCCACGAACCGTTCGTTGCTGAGCTTTTTAAGTACGGAGTTTTTAAATCCTTCGTAGTAGTCGAGATCTTTCTGTAGTTTCGCCACCTCTGCTTCAATGTCAATATTGTCGCTTAGTGGAACGTTGACTTCAGTTGTCCCTACCATGAATGTTGCCGCCGATGGGTCCTTTTCGGCATTGTGGTTTATCTCAGATGCGTTGGCAAGTTTTGCTATCACTACATCTTGAGCGGAATCCCACGAGCCTATTACATTCACCACAAGAGTATCCTTGTTGGGGATATTTTTCACGGCTCTTACGTTGCGCAGACCGTTTACCACCTCTTTGGCGTGTTCCATAGCGGTAAGTATCGCGCTGTCCACCTCGCCTCCTACCGGTGTTGAGGCATACATTATAGATTCGCCGTCGCGTCGTTCGGCAATGTGCTGCCAAAGTTCTTCAGTGATAAATGGCATGAACGGATGCAGTAACCGGAGTAGAGAATCGAAATAATGTAATGTCTTGTCCATGGTCTCGCGGTCTATGGGTGAGCCGTAGGCCGGTTTTACCATTTCAAGATACCATGCTGAGAATTCGTCCCAGAACAAACGGTAGATTTCCTTCAATGCTTCGGATATGCGGAACTTCGACATGAGGTCGTTTATCTCGGCTATGGTGGCGTTCAGTTTTGATTCAAACCACAGGGAGGCCATTTTTGCAGCCTCTGTTGCCTTGGCGTTCTCATCAATCTCCCATCCTTTTACAAGGCGGAACGCATTCCATATCTTATTGGAGAAGTTGCGGCCTGTCTCGCATAGCTTTTTGTCGAAGAATATGTCATTTCCGGCAGGAGCTGAAAGCATTATGCCCATGCGTACTCCGTCGGCGCCGTATGTTGCCATCAATTCGAGCGGATCGGGCGAGTTGCCGAACTGTTTCGACATCTTGCGACCAATTTCATCGCGTACAATACCGGTGAAATAAACATTGTTGAACGGTTGTTTTCCGGTGAATTCGTATCCGGCAATAATCATTCGGGCAACCCAGAAGAATATGATATCCGGGCCTGTCACGAGATCGGCTGTCGGATAGTAGTAGTTTATTTCCTCGTTATCAGGATCAAGTATGCCATTGAATAGGGATATAGGCCATAACCACGATGAGAACCATGTGTCGAATGAATCTTCGTCCTGTCGCAGGTCGTCGGCTGTTATCTCCGGATTCTTCTCGCGTGCGAGTTCCAATGCTTTTTCCGCAGTCTCGGCTACGACAAATGTTCCGTCGGGGAGGTAATATGCAGGAATGCGGTGTCCCCACCATAGCTGACGCGATATACACCAGTCGCGCACATCGGTCATCCAGTGGCGGTAGGTGTTTTTGAATTTGTCGGGTATGAAACGGATGGTGTCGTCCATCACAGCATCAAGTGCGGGACGGGAAAGCTCATCCATCTTAAGGAACCATTGGTCGCTGAGACGGGGTTCGGTAACGGTGTCGTTGTTGCGTTCGGAATAGCCTACCTTATTCTCGTAGTTCTCGACTTTTTCAATAAGGCCTGCAGCCTCAAGATCTTTGGCTATCTGTTCGCGTACCGCAAATCTATCCATGCCTACATACATCCCGGCAGCTTCGCTTACGGTAGCATCGTCGTTGAATATATCTATGCTTTCAAGATTGTGTTTCTGGCCGAGCATGTAGTCGTTCATGTCGTGGGCAGGAGTCACTTTCAGGCATCCTGTTCCAAACTCGATGTCTACATAATCGTCCTCAATTACCGGAATCTCACGGTTCACGAGCGGAACGATAACGCGCTTTCCGCGGAGATGCTGGTTCTTGGGGTCGGCAGGATTAATGCACATCGCAGTGTCGCCCATAATGGTTTCGGGGCGGGTGGTGGCCACGATGGCATATCCCTCTTCTCCCACTATTTTATATCTGAGGTAATAAAGTTTGCTGTGTTCTTCCTTATATACCACCTCGATGTCGCTCAATGCGGTCTGTGCTTTCGGATCCCAGTTGACCATACGTTTTCCGCGATATATGAGCCCTTTGTTGTAGAGGTCGACAAACACTTTTATCACGCTCCGTGAGCGGATATCGTCCATGGTGAATGCCGTACGCTCCCAATCGCACGAAGCTCCGAGTTTCTTCAACTGGTCAAGTATTATGCCACCATATTTTTCGGTCCACTCCCATGCATGTTTCAGAAACTCTTCGCGGGTGAGGTCACTTTTCTTTATACCCTCGGTTGCGAGTTTGGCCACAACCTTTGCCTCGGTGGCTATGGCTGCATGGTCGGTTCCGGGTACCCACAGCGCATTTTTGCCATCCATTCGGGCACGGCGTATAAGGATGTCCTGAATGGTTTCGTTAAGCATGTGGCCCATGTGGAGCACTCCGGTAACATTGGGCGGGGGGATTACAATGCAGTATGGTTCGCGACCGTCAGGCTCGCTGTGAAACAAGCGATGTTTCATCCAGTAAGCATACCATTTGTCCTCGACTTCCGCCGGATTGTATTTGGTGGCTAATTCGTTCATATTATATGTGTTGAATAATAGACCCGCAAAATTACGAAAAATTTTGCGGGTCAACAAACCGTCAGTGCTTAACGGTTGAAAAAATAAGTGGAAGTTCAGTCGAAAATTTTATCCCAGTCTTTCCATACCGGTTCGTAGCCGAGAGCTTTTATTTCGGCGGCAACCTGAAGGGGCGTGCGTGAGTCTGTCACCTCAAATTGCTCAAGGGCATCGGGAGTCGATACATATCCTCCCGGCTCTGTCTTGCTTCCGGCGCTCATGGATGTAACTCCGAGCTTCATCATGTTGGCACGGAATGAGGGCGATTCGCGGGTGGAGTATGATATGTCCACATCGTGGTCGAATATGCGGAATGCAAATGTGAGCTGGGCGAGTTCGCGGTCGCTCATCACCACTTTCGGGGTGTAGCCACCTTCGGCGGGACACATGCGGGGAAAGTTGATGCTGTAGCGTGTGCGCCAATAATTCCTGCGAAGATATTGGAGATGTCGTGCCATCATTGTCACATCCGTGCGCCAGTCCTCAAGGCCTATAAGCACACCCATGCCTATTTTGTGTACTCCGGCGGCGCCCATACGGTCAAATCCGTTGACACGCCACTCGAATATGGATTTCATGCCGCGCGGATGGTAATTCCGGTAATTTTCCTCATGGTATGTTTCCTGAAAGCACACCACTCCGTTAAGCCCGCTTTGGGTCAGCCGGTAGTAATCGCGTTCTTTCATGGGCATCACCTCAATAGTGAGATTGTTGAAATAGGGGCGAGCCACTTTCAGCACTTTCTCAAGGTAGTCCACTCCGTTGAGCGATGGGAACTCACCTGATACAATCAGCAGATTCTCAAATGGGCCGAGTTTGCGTATGGCTTCGCACTCTGCCTTGACCTGTTCGAGCGATAGGGTTACGCGGGTCAACGGATTGGCATGATTGAACCCACAGTACACACATGCGTTGGTGCATGCGTTTGACACATACAGCGGTATGTACATGGATATGGTTTTGCCGAATCGCTCGAGTGTGTAGCGGTGCGACAGTTGTGCCATCTGTTCAAGATAGGGGGATGCGGCCGGCGATATTAGAGCCATGAAATCGTCAATGTTGAGATGTTCTTTGGATAAAGCTATCTCAACATCACGTGCCGTTTTAGAGCCAATGGCTTTCGTGGTCTCGTTCCAATCGTATTTCTTTAGTTCGTCGTAAAACATTAATACTGATTATTTGGCGCAATCGTCGGTTATTGACTGGGTTATTCGCATGGCGCAGAAGTTGGGGCCGCACATGGTGCAGAAACGGTCGTCTGATTTGTGGCTCTCCACGTAATACTGTTTTGCACGTCCCGGGTCAAGCGAAAGGTTGAACTGGTCCTTCCATCTGAATTCGAACCGGGCTTTGCTTAAAGCATCGTCACGCACCTGTGCTCCCGGATGACCCTTGGCAAGGTCGGCTGCATGGGCTGCAATTTTGTATGTTATCACACCGTTGCGCACATCCTCGAGATTCGGAAGCGCAAGATGTTCTTTGGGTGTCACATAGCATATCATAGCTGTGCCCATCCAAGCTATCTGTGCGGCTCCGATGGCTGATGTGATATGGTCGTATCCCGGTGCGATGTCGGTGGTCAGCGGACCGAGGGTGTAGAATGGGGCTTCGTGGCATTTATCGAGCTGACGGTCCATGTTTTCCCTTATTTTATGCATAGGTACATGTCCGGGGCCTTCTATCAGAACCTGTACATTGTGTTTCCATGCTTTTTCCGTAAGCTCTCCGAGCACATCAAGTTCGAGGAACTGTGCGCGGTCGTTGGCATCGTGTATTGATCCCGGACGCATTCCGTCGCCAAGCGACACGGCCACATCATATTGTGCCAGAATCTCGCATATCTCATCGAAATGGGTGTAAAGGAAATTCTCTTCATTGTGCATCACGGCCCATCCGGTCATTATGGAGCCACCGCGGCTCACGCATCCGGTGAGACGTTCTCCAAGCATCTCAGCATGCTGTTTGAGGGCTCCTGCATGGATTGTGAAATAATCCACACCCTGTTCTGCCTGTTCTATCAGCGTGTCACGGTAAATTTCCCATGTAAGGTCCTTGACATTACCGTTAACTTTTTCAAGAGCCTGATATACCGGGACTGTACCTACCGGAACAGGGCAGTTGCGTATAATCCATTCGCGTGTTTCGTGGATATTGTCGCCAGTGGAAAGGTCCATGAGAGTGTCACCTCCCCAGTAGCAGCTCCACACCGCTTTGCTCACCTCCTCCTCTATGCCCGATGAGAGCGCGGAGTTGCCAATGTTGGTGTTGAGTTTCACCGAGAAATTACGCCCGATAATCATCGGCTCAGCCTCAGGATGGTTGATGTTGGCCGGGATTATGGCACGACCTTCGGCAATCTCATTACGGACAAATTCAGGGGTTATATGCGAGGCTATTCCGAGGGCTGCGTTGTTCATATTTTCGCGGATGGCCACATATTCCATCTCCGGAGTAATCACTCCCTGACGGGCAAGAGCCATCTGGGTGATTTCCTTACCATTCTTGGCGCGCCGCGGCGCATACCTGTGGGCAAACCGGATGTTGTCGAGCGAGGTGTCGGCTTCCCGCATACGGCCGTAATCGGATGTTATGGCATCGAGTTGTTCCAGGTCATCGCGTTTTGCAATCCATTCTTCTCTCAAGCGTGGTATCCCCTGGTTGATATCAGTTTTTACATTCGGATCAGTATAGACACCACTTGTGTCGTATACCATTACCGGAGCATTTTCGGTGAGTTGGCGTTGGCCATCCACAATTTTAGCGGTAGGGGTGAGGTTGACCTGGCGCATGGCCACTTTAATGGGAAACAGCTTTCCCTCCATGTAAACCTTTTCAGAACCGGGATAGCTGTTTACGTCGATATTTTCAATTGTCATTTAAGCAAGTGTGATGTGGTTAGTCAAGAAATGAAGTTAACGGGCTTGTGGCGACGGCATGGTTGGCAGTGCTGCCCAAACCGGCGAGATATGCTTTCCGGCCGGCTTCTACCGCGAGCTTGAAAGCCACAGCCATTTCCACCGGATTTCCGGCCACGGCAATAGCTGTGTTGACAAGTACGGCATCGGCTCCCATTTCCATTGCATCGGCGGCATGCGATGGAGCTCCGAGCCCGGCGTCAATCACTACCGGCACACGGCTTTCGGCTATTATTATCTCAAGAAGGTCGCGGGTCTTTAAGCCCTTGTTGGTGCCTATCGGAGCGCCAAGTGGCATAACAGCCGCAGTGCCCACCTCTTCAAGGCGTTTACACAGCACAGGGTCGGCCTGGATGTAGGGAAGCACCTTAAAACCCTCCTTGGCCAGAATCTCTGTGGCGGCAAGAGTTTCCACCGGGTCTGGTAGCAGATATTTGGGATCGGGATGTATCTCGAGTTTTATGAAATCAGTGCCGAAACATTCTCTGGCAAGACGTGCGGCCATTACGGCTTCAGCTGCGTTGCGCACGCCCGATGTGTTGGGCAGGAATTGTACATGTTCGCGATTGATGTGCCGTAGCATATCATCCTCCTCTTCGTGTTCCATGTCAATGCGTTTCATTGCCACGGTTATCATTTCCGATTCAGAAGCGAGAATGCTGTCAAGCATCAGGCGGTTGGATGAGAATTTACCGGTGCCTACGAACAGTCGCGAGTTAAATTCCCGTCCCCCTATGGTTAGAGTATCTGTCATTTGTTGATGAGTGTGATTATTGGTTTATATGCAGCAATTTTTCCATAATCGACGATGTGTAGAGCATCGGGTCGTCGGCATTGATTATGGCCCCCGATACAGCTATACCGTTTACGCCTGTTGACATAAGAGGCTCGATATCGTCGGCGGTTATTCCACCTATAGCTACAATGGGTATCTCCATTCCTGAATCACGCACTTCCTTGACGATTGTCCGGTAACCTTCGAGTCCAAGTTCAGGTGCGAGATTTTTCTTTGTTGTAGTGAAGCGGAAAGGGCCAAGTCCCACATAGTCCACATCTTTACCCTTATATTTCAGGATATCGGCAGCAGTGTTGGCTGTTACGCCTATTATTGCGTGTGGACCGAGAAGTTCGCGGGCCTCAATGGGGTCCATGTCTTCTTTGCCAAGGTGTACGCCTGATACCTTCAGGTCGTTTACCACTGATACGCGGTCATCTATTATAAGAAAAGTATCAGTCTCGCGGCACATCGGAATAAGCTCCATTGCCACTTCGCGCACCTCCTCGTCGGTAGCGTCCTTCATGCGGAGCTGTATCCATCGGCATCCGCCCTCGATGGCCATCTGCACCTCCTCGGCTATGGAGTATCGGTCAGATTTGTTGGTTATGAATTGTAACATCTGTTTATGTTTTTGTATGTCGTTACATGAATTGATTAATAGCGCCAAGCACTGCGTAGCCCGAAAAATTGTATTGTTCTAACGCAGCTACCCGTTCTGGTGTCACTCCACCTAATGCTATAACAAGTGGCGAACTGATTTTGTCGATTGACAGAAGTTCCGTTTGTGAAAACCGCGCGCCGTATCCCGGCTTTGAAACGCTGTCGAATATCGGGCTGAGTGTGACATAGTCGCAATCGGCAGATGCTGTTACCTCTTCTATGCTGTGGCATGAGCGGCTGTATGGTCCGGTATAGTTGGCCGGGGGTTGAGGACAGCGCCGGTTCAGATGCAAACCGCCGAGATTGAACTCGTTGATTAGCTCGAAATGGCCATGCAAACGTATCCGTTTATGCCATTTCTGGGGAATGGCTTCAATTATGTTGCGTATGTCGCGCAATGAGGCCTGTGGATGGCGCATGTGCACCATGTCCCATCCCGATTCAAGCAGCGTGGTAATCCATGTCGCTTCGTCGGGGCGTATTTCCTCAGGTGTTATGGCTATGCGCATCATACAGTTGTCGTTATCCGCCATAAAAAGCCTTTATCACTATTATGGCATCGCCATCGCGGAGTGTTGTGGAGTCGTAATCCGTTTTGGGAATTACCATGCCATTTAGAGCCAAGGCTATACCTTCGGTGGAAATGCTCTTTATCTGAAGGGCTTGGGCTATGGTTATGTCCGCATGTGTGGATAGCGGAACATCATTTATGGTTATTGTCATTGTGTGATGTGAATTTTTGATTGACGAACTTCATGTGTCTTGGACCGAAAAGATGGTTCATAGGGCCGTTGCCATGACCTATGGCAACTTTGGCACCGGCCTTGAGTGCACGTGTCACGTATAATTTAGCGCGCATCGTGGCATCCACAAGATCCAGACCCAATGCGACATACGATGCGATAGCGGCAGAAAGCGTACAGCCTGTTCCATGAGTGTTGCGAGTGTTTACGGCATCGGCTGTAAGAGTAATCAGCTCCTCCTCTCCTTCTAGCCAAAGATAATCGGCCTTTATGTCATTGCGTGGCGAATCGCCACCTTTCAGCAGAACATTGCGGCATCCCATCTCGTTCAATCGTCGGGCTTGAAGCATAGGTTCTTGCTCGCCTGTGAGTTCGATGGCTTCCTGTCGGTTGGGCGTTACGAGCAACGCCTGTGGAAATAGTTCCGCCACCATGGTGTCTATTGCATCGCGTTCAATAAGTAGCGAGCCGGAGGTGGATACCATTACCGGGTCTATTATTATATTTTTCGCTTTATGCCGTCGGAACGCTGAGCTTACAGCGTGCACCGTATCACTGTCAAACAGCATTCCCGTCTTTGTGGCCATCGGGGGAATGTCTTCCCATATCATATCTATCTGGTCGGTGACAATGTCAGGGTTGATACCTTGGATAGACCGTACGCCGGTGGTGTTCTGAGCCGTGATAGCTGTTATCGCACTCATGCCGTAGCATCCTATGGCAGAGATTGTCTTTAAATCGGCTTGTATACCTGCACCACCTGAAGAGTCGGAGCCGGCTACTGTAAGTATAGGAATGTATCGTTTCATAACGCCATGTCAATCATTCGTATTCGTTCGACATTGGGATGGCGTAAAATCCGGAGATGGTATTATATCGGTGTAGAAGATTTGTGATAAACAATCCCTGCGCCGGTATTAACCGTATCAGGTTCAGAGGGTATAAATCTCAGCCGTAACAATCTGTAGGATATACGGCACCCCTTTGTCGTGCAGGCAAAGATAATGTTTTTACTTTACACACGCAAAAATTACATTCCTGTTGAGTTAATTATTGCTAATCATTGAGCGGAATTAATATACCTCAGCTCAAGAAGTCGTGTCAAGAGATTGTGATGGATTCCGTGCCTGAATTGCCGTTCTCGAAGATAGACGAGATGGGTCCTGGGATGTATAAGGGTTAGAGGGTCTCACAGGCGGAACGGCACGCAATTAAAATATAAGTATTATGGCTAAAGGTTCTGGAGATACAAGGAACTATTCTCATCGCGACGGCACACTTGCCAAGCGACAAGGGGAATTTAATCGGCTTATGGAAAGCGGATATGACCGCTCGCGTTCCTATATGTCGCCAAGCGGTGGGTTTAAGGCAGTTCATCCTGAACATAATGTGCCAGGGATAGGCGATAAAGCCGAGGAGCGTAGTAGTATTCTTGCTGACAAAGGTTATCGTGTATATCTTGACTCTGAAAGGAGTGAGATTGAGTTTCAAAAGGTCAAAGATGGACGGTTTGAAAAAGATCCAATGGATACCAAAACTATTAATAAGGCGGGAAATATACAATTAAGTGAGTATTGGAATATGCTACGAAACAAGGAGCAAGAGCCGTGGTGCTGATACAGGATACTAAAGCAATGACAAGAGATTATGTCGAGTCGCAGATAAAACTATTTTCAGAAAAGTCTCCAAAATTAGCACGAGATAAAATCGAATGGGCAATAGTGGTAGGTTTGAGTGGGAATGTTCATCGACATAAATTGAAATAAAAAACGGCATCAAGAACTCACCTCAGCCGTTACGGAGAGCGTTGCTACCCAATTGTAGCCGAAGCCGGGGGGATTCGTGGTTCTCCTACCTCAGTTAACCTCTCATCGCAAAATTAATAATTAATCATTGAACAGCAAAATAATGCCGAGCGAGCTATCTAAATACGACACATACGTTCCCGATTGTATGTTCCCGACCGAAAATTAGATAGAAATTCCGACCCTGCAGCTTGATGTGCAGCCTCAGGTGGTAGAGATACTATTTCTGTGCTTTGGTGAGCAGAAGCGGACAAAGGACATGGGCGGAATCCACTAGCATTTCCATCCTCAAGACCGAGGATGAGTTCTGGCGCGACCTTGACAACGAGGGCGGTGCCCGGCCGAGCGAGAACGAGATCACCGATGTTCCGGACGGATTCAAGGATTGGGTGCGCGACAATGCCGACCGCATAGAAGCAGCCGAGAAACGCGGCACACAGCCGTATTTTATTCGGGATAATAAAGAATATATCAAGAAGGCGATGAAGACCACGCAAGCAAGCGTGCAAATAGCCTCCAATGTAACACCCCCCAAACAGAAGCCAGACACAGTTGTTCAACAATCGAAAAAACAGAAACACAAAACATTGGAATCGGAATCCTCCGCTCCTTATGCGGCGGTTGATTCTTTGGAAATGGCAATCGAAAGTGCAAAGAGCTATGGCATTGCTTTGGCTGATTTTTCTAATGCAAGCATTGATGAAATTAACATAATTCTAGAAGTATTCCACTACGCACATCAGGATTATGGCATAAACCTAAATCGGCTTAGACTTGCAAGAGATTTCAATAAGAAAGAACATTGGGCTGGCTCATATAATTCCGATAACAAGACATTGACTCTTGATCTATCCGGATTCAAGAAATCATCTTATAAAGAGGTGGTAAGTTACACTGACAAAATTGCGAAACTTCAATCAAATAAGGCATCATTATTACGTCAGGTTGAACAGTCTGAGGCCCGTCTTGGCCGCAGTAAGTCTTCCGACCGAATATTAAAGGGCGACATCAAGGCTATGAAGTCGCGAATGCTCGATATTGACTTGAAGATTCAGAAATATGAGAAGCTTATAAAAGATGGATATGATGAACTGCCTCTGACTGTTGCTGATGCATTCAGGGAAATAAAAGAGCAGATGCAAGCCCGGACATGGCATGAGATAGGTCACCATATTGATGACCGCCTTGGTCGACCGAAATTCGTAGAGGGTAATTATATAAGTGAGTACTCCAAAGAGATGCGTGGCGAGGAATTTGCAGAATGGTTTAGTCATTACAGAATGCGAGGATCAAAAGATGTACCCTCCGACCTATTGCGAATATTCCGAAAAGAGGAATACAAGCGTTATGGCGAACGGAAATGGCAACAGATATATTTTGATTTAGATTCTGGGGGCTACAATGTGGCTCATTCAATGCATCAGTTCAAAAATTCCAAACCGAAAGGCGTACCCAAAACTGGAGGCGAGGCGGAACAGTGGCTTGGCAATCAACTCGCTAAGCAAGGCAAGACCGTAGAATTCCTTCCTGAAAGTGGCCTCAATGGTAAGACAGGAGATATGCGTTTTGATGGTAAAGTATGGGATTGCAAGTATATTCCACTTGCAAATGAAAGCACTATACGAACATGCTTCAAAGATGCCAAGAAAGCAGATTGTGTAATATTTACTACTTGTGGAGAGGAAGATAGGTTTAATGATATTATTAAAGCAGTAAATCGGGAAATCGGAAGATACAAGTCACAGGGTCGAAATATCAACGAACTACCAGACGTATATTTATATGACAAAGAGGGTAGGTTGAAATTGATAAAAAAATTAAAGGAGACTTAAGTCTCCTTTAATGCGTATTTGTCGCAACCGACCCCCTCGCCAGGCTGGTACAGTAATATCCGCAATAACGTATATCCCGCATTACAAAATTAATATTAATCTATTGAACAAACAAATATGACGATTGAAAAGATTATCAGATTTGCTCAAAAAAGCATTTATAATACAGCCGATGTCTATGAACCCGGATGGAATGACGATGAGCCACGTTATATCGGATTCCTATGATCGAGATGTTTTAATTTATAGCATAACCTGTTACTTGGGGGCTTCGGGTGAAGGGCGGTTGTTGCGGCGGCGGTTGCGATTTCCTCCCGGGCGTTTTCTTTGCGGTGCGGATTCATCGGGCGACTGCGACCGTGGAGCGCGGTTGCGCTTCGGCTTTCTGTCGTTTTTCCTATGAAATTTGTTTGTCTCGCGTCGTTGTTCTGTACCGGTATCAGGAATCGCGTTTATGCCATCAATAATGCGGCGTTCGATTTTGTTGCCGAGAAATTGCTCTATACCGGTCCAACGGCGACGGTCGCGTTCAGAAACAAAGGTGACGGCAGTACCTTCGGCATCGGCACGTGCTGTGCGGCCAATGCGGTGCACATAGTCTTCGGCATCGTGGGGCACATCGTAGTTTATCACCATAGTGATGTCGTCAATGTCTATGCCTCTTGCCACAATGTCTGTGGCTACGAGAATGTCGATGTGGCCGGCCTTGAAGTCGTGCATTACTTCATCGCGGCGGCTTTGCTCAAGGTCGGAGTGCATTTCTCCTATTTTGAATTTCGCGCGGTGCAGTTCGCGCGATAATTCTTTGACTTTCAGTTTTGATGAGGCAAATACGATTACTCTTTGTGCTTGTGTGTCGTTGAAAATACTTTTCAGAGCATGGAGTTTCTGCGGCTCATGACACATCACCACGCTTTGATGGATTTTATCGGCAGGGCGGGATACGGCGATTTTTATCTCAGCTGGATTGTGAAGTATGGTTTTGGCCAATTGCTGTATTTTGGGTGGCATTGTGGCCGAGAACATAAGGGTTTGGCGTTCCTGAGGGAGATGTTTCACAATCTGCATTATGTCGTCGTAGAATCCCATGTCGAGCATGCGGTCGGCTTCGTCGAGTATGAAGAAAGATACTCTCGAAAGGTCTACGCATCCCATCTGTAGATGTGCCAGAAGGCGTCCGGGGGTGGCTATCACCACATCGGCCCCGAGTTTCAGCCCTTTCTGCTGACGGGCGAATGTGGCGCCATCGGTTCCTCCATAGATGGCTACGCTGCTTATATTGAGGAAGTAACCGAACCCTTCGAGCTGACGGTCTATCTGCATAGCGAGCTCGCGTGTGGGAGCCATCACTATGCAATTGACTGCATCTTCAGGAAAGTCTCCATCGGCCAGTCGGTTAAGTATCGGCAGCAAGTAGGCGGCTGTTTTTCCTGTTCCTGTCTGGGCTACGGCTATAAGGTCGCGTCCGTCAAGAGCCAGTGGTATTGCCTGTTGTTGTATCGGGGTGCATTCGCTGAATCTCATGGCGTCGAGAGCATCCAGCACATCATAATTTAAATCGAATTCGTCGAACCTCATCGGTTGGAGTTTATAAATGTGGGTGTAGTAAACATGTTTTGCTATTGCAAAGCTACACAATAATATCATTATAGCCAAACATTAGTTGGCCTGCGGATTCTTGGGGTGGTAGAGCCATCCGCGGAATTTACCGCCCATGGCTTTCACGTAGCGGTGCCAATAAGCATCGTCGTCTCCGGTAAGGAGTGTTTCCGTGTCGGTGAAATCGGTCACAGCCCATACATTGTTGCGCAGTTCTTCATCAAGTTGCTCCCGGCTCCATCCGCTGTAGCCGATGAAGAAACGGATGTAACCCTCTATAGGATATCCTGCATTTACGTAGTCAAGCATCGCTTTGAGGTCGCCGCCTATATATAGACCGGGCCTTATGGTCTGCGATTCAGGAATTATATCGCCGAGGGAGTGAACGAAGTAAAGCCGGTCGCATGATAGTGGGCCTCCGTTGTATACGGGGATGCTCTCTGTCCTTGTCACACCCGGTACGAGTCCTTGCAGCGTGTATGCGGTAGGGTGATTCATCACTATCCCCATTGATGTCTGACCGACGGCGTACTCTATAAGGCATATCACGGCATGCGAGAAATACTCGTCTCTGAGAAAAGGCTCCGTGACCAGCAAAGCTCCCGGGTGGGGCATTCCGCTGGATATATTGATGTTGAACAGGACGTTGTCGTAATCTATCATACGATTCATTTATTGGAGAGATTTTCTGTTATAAAATTACGGTGATGATAAAAATAATCATAATTATAAATGTTAAAAATGACATGTGTTGACATATTTGTTACACAGATGTGTTATGATGGTATGAAAAACCGTGAAAATGGTAAATATCAAGAATGCTCCCGAATATATCTTTGCATATCATTAAAATTAGAATAATCAAATGAATCTACTCGACATTAAATCTCCGGCCGACATCAAAGGGATGTCAATCGATGAACTTGGTAAACTTTGTGGAGATATACGCCACGCTTTACTGGAAAAGCTAAGCCGTCACGGTGGCCATATCGGCCCCAATCTTGGCATGGTGGAAATGTCGGTGGCAATGCACTATGTGTTTGATTTGCCAACTGACAAAATAGTATACGACGTGTCTCACCAAAGCTATGTGCATAAAATGCTCACAGGCCGAATGGAGGCATTTGTAAATCCCGATGAATACAATAAAGTGACCGGGTTCACCAATCCCAAGGAGAGCCCAACGGATATATTTACCATCGGACATACCTCCACCGGTGTAAGCCTTGCCGGCGGTTTGGTAAAGGCGCGCAATCTTATCGGTGGCAAGGAGAATATAATAGCGGTGGTAGGTGATGGATCGCTCAGTGGTGGAGAGGCATTCGAGGGGCTTGATTATGCAGCCACGCTCAATGGGAACTTTATAATAGTGGTTAACGATAACGATATGTCGATTGCCGAAAACCATGGAGGCCTGTACCGTAATCTTAAGGAACTTCGCGATACCGACGGCGAGTCGCCTTGTAATTTCTTCAAGGCTATGGGGCTTGACTACCGTTACGTAGCTTATGGTAATGATATACGTACTCTTGTCGAGGCATTTGGCAGCGTAAAGGATATCGACCATCCTATAGTGTTGCATATTGCCACTCAGAAAGGAAAAGGATATGCTCCTGCCGAGGCTGATAAGGAGCGGTTTCATTTTGGCGGCCCATTTGACCTGGCATCAGGTGCTCCCATGTCGATAAACAAAGCCCCCGATTATGGTACTCTTACTGCCGAGTATCTATTGAATATGATGAAAAATGACAGTACTGTTGTGGCAATAACAGCCGGCACTCCCGGAGTTATCGGTTTTACGCCCGAGCGGAGGTTGCAGGCCGGGGAGCAATTTGTGGATGTCGGTATTGCCGAGCAAGAGGCGGTGGCTTTGGCTTCCGGTATTGCCAAGGGCGGAGGCAAGCCGTTTTTTGGCGTGGTAAGCTCTTTCCTGCAGCGGGCCTACGACCAATTGTCGCAGGATATGTCAATCAACGGCACTTCGGCAGTAATAGGAATTTTTTATGGTACAATTCTGGGAATGAACGATGTGACGCATCTCGGATGGTTTGACATCGCTTTGGTAAGCAATATCCCGGGTATTGTATATTTGGCTCCTACATGTATGTAAGAATACATGGCCATGCTTGGCTGGGCCATGAACCAGAACCGCTATCCGGTGGCTTTGAGAGTGCCGGGGACAAAAGTTGTAGAGACGGGTCGGGCATTTCCGGACGATTATTCAGATCTGAATTCATTTATGGTAGGGCGTCGAGGAAGTAAGGTGGCGCTGATTGCTGCCGGTGCCTTCTATCAACTTGGCGAGAAGGTGGCTGATATGCTTAAGGAAAAAGGCATTGATGCCACACTGATCAACCCGAGGTTTCTCAGTGGACTTGACGAACAGTTGTTGCTGGAGTTGACAAATGACCATTCGCTTGTAGTCACTCTCGAGGATGGAGTGCTCGATGGTGGGTTTGGTGAAAAAGTAGCGCGGTTCTATGGCGAGATGGATATGAAGGTAAGTTGCTATGGAATGAAGAAGGAGTTTGTAGATGGATACGACTACAATGAGATTCTTGAAGCCAACAGGCTGACACCTGAGCAGATTGCCACCGACATCCTGAAAACAATAGGTTGACATTATAAAATAACGATGGTTGGTTTATTATCAGCCATCGTTATTTTATTTGGAATAATTTAAGCCGGTCTATAATCTCTTCATTTCGCTTTCAGATGCGGGCTTGCCCTTGTACTTGCTTTGCCGTGGCTGGAAACGGTAGGTAAGAGTCAGTGAAACTCCGCGGTGGTCGTAAGTCTGTCTTTTGTCGACATGGATGCCGTATGTGTTCATAGTCCAGTTATTGTTGCGTGTATTTAAGATATCCGTGGCCGAAAATTTAACTTGCAATGCCTTGTCGAGAAAAGATTTGCTTATGGATGCATCGAGTGCAAACCATGTTGAGCCGAAACGGTTGGTGTGCATGTCGCCCTTTGTGTTTCCATATGCGTTAAGTGTTAAAAGAAATCCTTTCGGCAGCGAAAACATATTGTCGAAATAGTATGATAATATCGGACGATTGTAGGATGTGTCGTTAAGTTTCAGCCATTGTCTGTGTATTCCTCCTGTGATGTTTGGCGACCATATTCCTATGTTTTTATTCCATACTATATAAATGTCCATGGCTGATACATCGATATTGATGGGTTGCATAAGCAGTTGCAATGTGGGTGCGGGATATATCCGTTTTACAAAGGCGTAAGTATCTATGCTTCGTGTATAGTTGGCCTGAAGCATGAACCCATTCCACATTCCGAATAGCTGTATATTGTGCATGTGCTCGTCTCTCAATGCCGGATTGCCACCCTCAATCTCGTGCATGCCCACGTAGTTCAAGCTACCGCTCATGTGTGAGTACGGCGGTTTTACGGTAGCCATCCTGTAGCTCAGATTGAGTTGGGTGTCATCGTTGAATGTGTATCCGAGTGATATGTCGGGCGTAAGCAGATTGTCTGTCCGGCTCACATCTTTGTCCACATTTCCATCTACCATGAATTGATGGTCTATGTACTCATATCGTAATCCTGTGGATATAGATAATTTTCCGAATGTGCGGCTCCATGAAGCAAATGCTGCTAAAGAAGTCTGTCTGACATCTGACAGTGAGGAGGGGATATATCCGGAGATTTCAGGATTATGCATGTTGTATCTCAAGGTAGTATGGGTATGTGAGTCCTGTGTGCCTATGGTGAAATTGCCTTTGGCTACCGGAAGTGATAAATATAGTTTTCCGGCCCAGATGTACGATTTGCGGCATTCGTCAGAGTTTATATCGCCGGCATCATTGTCCGGATATGAGGTCAGCACATTGTTGTAAGAGCGTGAGTTTTTGTAGTCAACATCGAAATGAAGCAGATATTTCCCGCAAAAAGTATTGTCATAGTATGCGGAAGCACTGTGGCTGTGCGCTCTGATGCCGGAATGTATGTTCCGTTTTATCACCGGCTGATCATCAATCCATTCATCACCTGCATTACTGAAATGTCCGCGTTCGGGATTATACCTATAGTAGCCGCCAAAAGACTGATTGCCCGATGAATAGTTGACGCCTGCTTTTATCACGCCATTGTCCGACGGATAATTCTTGTGCTGTGAACTGCCTATTGTTGTCTCTTTGTTGTCGAATATAAGGGTGTTGGTGGTGGAACCTTTGATGAGGCTGTTGTTGCGGGCTATTATTCCCGACATGAATATATCCCATTTCCCTGTGCGATAATTCAAGTCGAGCATATTGTTGGCAGACCATTTGCGTCGTGCCACCACCTCGCCACGGTCAAGTAACGACAGTCCATCGACAAAGTTACGCCGTGTGGTGATTTTGAGTACCGCATTGGTATCGCTCGAATACATAGCGCCCGGAGCCATCAGCAGTTCCACTTTCTTTATATTGGTTGACTGTAGTTGTATCAACTCTTGGTCAGAGCGCATAGGGCGTCCGTCAATAAATATTTCAGGAGCTCCCTTTCCTACGATTGAAATTGAATTGCCATCAACCTTTATCATCGGCAATTGTGCCAGCACGTCAAGTGCCGTACCGATATTTTGCAGATTTGAACCGACAATTGTCGACACGAAAGTGTTGCCGATTAGTTTTGTGGCAGGTTGCCGGGCAGTTACCAACACTTCCTGCAACTCTTTGTTTAACGAATTTGTTGCTTCCCGGTGTTGTGCCGATATCGAAAATGAAGCTGAGAGAAAAAGAACGATAGCCATTGATGAATTTCGCATTGTGCCAATGTTTTGGGGCGTTAAATTAATGACACAAAATTACCGGCTATCGGTAGTTGCAACCAAATAAATTATCTGACATCTTAGGTGATAAGTTGTTGGTTAGCAGTTTTTTTGCTATTTAGGTGTGCGTGCCTTTTCTGACCACTGTGTATTAAGACTTAAAAATAGAGATGAAACCTTCCTTATCGGGGATGTCTGCGGAATTGATTTTAGCTTTGAGACGTGATTTACGTTTGTACACCACATCTATGTTTTCACCCAGCAGTAATGCTATGCTTCGGTTGGAGAGCCGGCATGCTAAAAATATGTACAGGCGGTAATCATCGTTTTTTATCCACGGACAATTTTTACGTAATCGATCTGCCATACCGGCATGGCATTCGTTGATATTACGCTCCATTTCGGCAAACAATCCGTGGTCGGTTTTTAAATCATTTATATGTGATTGGACTTTCTCCACTATAGCCTTGCGCTCTATCTTTGTGCCTTGTGATTCATAGTATGTTTCACATAGTTCGTCTATAATATTGAATTTTGAGGCTAAAAGCGCTGCCAGTTTTGACTCCATGGTGTAGAACTCCGTTTTTCTTATCCCGATTTCTTCTTTAAGTGCGGTAGCTTCGGCCATCAGGGATTCATGTTGTAAGGAAGTCAGTCTGATACGTTGGCGTTGCCATGCTATTACACATAGCGCTATGGCTAACACAGCAACAGCACCATATATGAATTTCATCCGGGTTATGCGCTCCTTGTAAAGCATGAATTCCTTCTCTTTCTGTATATAAAGAGCTGTGGCAAGGGCATCTTGCCTGGATGATGGGGAATATAGTCCATCCTTTATACGTTCAGCTTCAGCAAGATTATCCGTAAGATTCTTGTTGGAGTAGAAATCGATTGCTATGTTTATTATGGTGTCAGACGGGGCATAAAGGTTGTTGGCCAGCATAGCTTTGCTATAGAGCAGTGCCCATCGTGCCATTGTGGCAGAGTCGCTGAATTGAGAAACATCGTAAGTGCATAGTTTGTCGAATGCAGCACGCGGATTGGTCTTGAGCAGCAGTTGTGCTTCATCAAGCTGTTTAGCTGTTTTGGAGCCGGAACATGCACATCCGGTAATTATAAGTGCGAAAACAATATAAACCAACAGCCTCATGGTCAATTGTAGTCAGGTAAGTATCTTTTGATGTCGTTCTTAGGAACTGTCACAGCACACCCGCCACCCTCTATCGGACAATTTACTTTCGGGGCAGACAGGATTTTGCCATTTACGGATATAGCGAGTCTTCGGCCAATATTTTCTGATGTGACACGTTGCCATTTTTCTTTGTCTGTCAGATAGAATCCTATCTGCACTTCATTATCGTTGACCGGCATTCCTGAATCGGCATTGACTGATACGGTGTCGGTATATACCGGGGTGGTATTGTAAATCACTAGCTCGCATTGTGGTGCATCGCCATATTGCACCCATGCATAATTTCTGCCATTATTTCCGAAGTCTTGAATATTTAGTATACGGTTTACTGCGGCGGTATCGTTCGGACTGTAGGATGTTCTCAATGGCATCACACGTTCAAGTTTCTCAGCCATTACGGCATCGTCGTATTGCGGAAATGCAATATCAATATTTTCCGGCCCCTCTACCTGAAACACTTCAACACTCCATTCAGTGTTGCAGGTTCTTGTGGTGTCTTTGTTATCTTTATTTCCACATCCTGCGAAGAATACCATATAGCAACATGCTATAATTCCTAATGTTATCTCTGTATAGCACTTCATGTTACAAATAGTTGTCCGTTTTTTTCAAAGATACGTATAATCCAAGAGCAATTCCATATTTAGTTTGGCAATGCAGGATGATAGTATCTAATATGGAGTCAAATATAACTATAAATCAGTTATTGCCACCGATTTTTTCATTTGTTAACGTCAGTTTACACCAAGCAACTCGATTTCAAAAATCAATGTTGAGCCTCCTGGTATTCCAGGTTGGGAAAAACGGCCGTATCCCATTTCGGCCGGAATGTAAAGTTCCCATTTATCGCCTACATGCATCTGTTGCAGTGCGATTATCCAACCTTGAATCAGTTCACGTAAGCGACAGGCTAAAGGCGCGCCACCTCTTGAACTGTCAAACTTCTTGCCGTTGATGGTGCGGCCGGTATAGTGTGCTACGACTACGCTGTTGCGTGTCGGTCGTGGTCCGGCGGGATTTCCTTTGGAAATAACCTTGTAATATATTCCCTTGTCCAGAAGTTTTACACCGGGCTCTTGCGATTTGTCAAGGAGCCATTGTCTGTTGGCCTGTGCATAGTCTTTTTTCATAATATTATAACGCTACTTGGTGATATCTTATTGCAATTGTAAAATAAATGCTATTTTTGTATGTGATTATCAATTATATAAATTCGGCAATAGGAAAAATGAGAAGAATCATTACTTTAGCTACTTTTATTTTTGCGGGAATATCATTATTGTCAGCATCTGTAAGGAGCGAACGTCTGCTTGAAAAGGGTTGGCGGTTTACGCGCGACGACAATCCTGAGTTTGCGGCACGCGATTTTAATGATGCTGCATGGCAGACTGTTACTGTGCCTCACGATTGGGCCATATACGGGCCCTTCAGTTGGGACAACGACCGTCAGAATGTCGCTATAACTCAAGATGGCCAGAAGGAGGCTATGGAGCATGCCGGGCGCACAGGCGGTCTCCCGTTTGTTGGAACCGGATGGTACCGCACGGAGTTGGAGATTCCTGAGTTTTCAGATGGGAAACGGGCAACATTGGTGTTTGACGGAGCAATGAGCCGCGCCAGAGTGTATGTTAACGGTAAGGAGGCCGGTTATTGGCCATACGGTTACAATTCATTTTATTTCGATGTGACAGACTTGCTCAAAAAGGGTGAGGTAAATACTATTGCCGTGCGTCTCGAAAATCTACCCGAATCGTCAAGATGGTATCCCGGAGCCGGACTCTACAGGAATGTGCATCTTGTGGTTACGGACGAAGCTCATATACCGGTATGGGGAACATATATAACCACTCCTGAGGTGAATCCGGAGTGGGCACGAGTGGTGGTCAAGACGGAAATAGAATTACCTGATTCCGGAAAATCGGCCGCTTATAGCATCCGTACGGTATTGGTTGACCCTGATGGGAAGTCTGTCGGCGAATTGTGTACCCCGGTGCGTGATTTCGAATATGATGGCAACATAGTTACGCAGTCGTTCATTGTGAAGAATCCTGAGTTATGGTCGCCTGAGACACCAAATCTATATGTGGCCAAAAGTGAGCTTACAAGAGACGGTGCAGTTGCAGACGAATATAATTCATCGTTCGGGATACGCTCTATAGAAATCCGGCCAAACGATGGTTTTTATCTCAACGGTAAGCGTACGGTGTTTAAAGGAGTGTGCAATCATCATGATCTCGGCCCATTGGGGGCGGCTGTTAACGATGCTGCCATACGTAGACAGATTCGTATACTTAAGGATATGGGATGTAATGCGATACGCACTTCTCATAATATGCCGGCGCCCGAGTTGGTTAAGGCGTGCGATGAAATGGGGATGATGATTATGGCCGAAAGTTTCGACGAATGGCGTAAACCAAAATGCAAAAATGGTTATAATCTGCTGTTTGATGAGTGGGCCGAAAAGGATTTGGTGAATCTCATAAAGCATTATCGGAACAATCCGTCAGTGGTTATGTGGTGTATCGGCAATGAGGTTTCGGAACAGTGGCATGAAGGTGATTGTAAAACAGCCTATTTCTTACAGAATATATGTCATAGGGAAGACCCCACCCGTCCGGTGACACAGGGTATGGATGGTCCTGATGCTGTGCTCAACAATAACTTCGCTGCTATTATGGATGTAGCCGGCTTTAATTATCGTCCGTTCAAATATCCAGAGGCCTATCGTAAACTTCCGCAACAGATTGTGCTCGGTTCGGAAACGGCTTCCACAGTGTCGTCGCGAGGTGTCTATAAGTTTCCTGTGGAGCGTAAGGCCATGGCTGTTTACGATGACCATCAGAGCTCAAGCTACGATGTGGAGCACTGTGGATGGTCCAACTTGCCCGAAGACGATTTCATACAACATGAGGATCTGCCTTACTGCATAGGTGAATTTGTATGGACAGGTTTTGACTATCTTGGCGAACCTACACCTTATTATACTCAATGGCCAAGTCACAGCTCGCTGTTCGGAATAATAGATCTGGCCGGGATACCTAAGGACCGTTATTATCTGTACCGCAGCCATTGGAATAAAGATAAAGAGACTTTGCATATACTGCCTCATTGGACATGGCCGGGACGTGAAGGCGAAGTGACACCGGTGTTTGTATATACAAATTATCCAGAAGCGGAATTATTCATAAATGGTAAAAGCCAAGGTCGGCGTAAGAAAGATTTGTCGGTAGGTATTGACAGCAGTTATACCGAGACGGCCCAAAAGAATTTCGAGCGTCAGAAACGTTATCGGCTTATGTGGATGGATACAAAGTATGAGCCCGGTACAGTCAAGGTGGTGGCATACGATGATGAAGGGAATGCTGTAGCGCAGCGTGAGGTACACACCGCGGGGAAGCCTCATCGTATTGTCCTTTCTGCCGACCGTGATTTACTGTCGGCAGATGGTAAGGACATGGCATTTATAAATGTCAAAGTAGTTGACAAGGATGGTAATCTTTGTCCTGATGCAGCCAACGATATTCGTTTCACAGTGTCAGGGGCCGGAGAATATGAAGCATCGGCCAATGGCAATCCGGCATCACTTGAATCGTTTCAATCGTCACACATGACCGCGTTCCATGGTCAGCTCACCACGATTGTAAAAGCAGGTGAAAAGCCCGGAAAAATCAAGTTGACAGCATCTTCCCCCGGATTGAAAAAGGGAGTATGTTACGTTGATGTGGAATAAGTATCATAATAATCTCCCTATACGCTGAGGCCGTAGAGGGAATAAGAATACGGGAGATATACACCGATAAAAGTGTATATCTCCCGCTGTTTTAAATTAGGATGGGATGTGTGTTATTTGAGATTGAGTTTTTTGAGAACCACGGCTTCTTGTCCTGATGCGTCCTTGAGTATGGCGGTGTTGTTGTCGTCGGCCGATACTACAGTGCTCACCTTGCCGAGTGCGTCAAGAAGAGATTGCTCAATAGCAATGTCGGGGCACATCATGCGAGTGGTGGCCATGTCCTTGAATGTAATGGAATTTTGCATGTCAGGATTGGCAACTACGCTGCCGTTCATGGTGTTGCAGCCAACGTTGCCATGTATGCGTCCTTCAGGTAAATCTATCACAAGCTGCAGGTCTTCATATTTGGTCATGTCTTTGCCATAAACGCGTGTCACTTGCCATGCGCCGTTGATAAATCCGATGTCGGATTTGCGCATTATCATAGTGGTCTGGCCAGCGCCATCTTTGAAGTACAGCAAATAATCCCGGCCAACTTTTTCAATAGAGTAATTCTCAACGGTCTTAAGGGCTAAATTAAAGCCCATCTCATAAATGGCATCGGGACACATTTTCATGGTGGAGATAAAATCGCCTATGCCTTTCATTTTACCACCGGGAGTTACTGCAAATTCGCCGTTCACAATATTACAGCCGTCGTTGGCATAACATTTTACCTCAAATGGATTTTTCTCCTCTTTGGCAAAGATTATATATGGGCGGTTTTCACCCTCCACGGCCTTGCCGCCTACATTCACCGCAGTCCATTCGCCGAAAAACACCTGTTGTATCACATTTTCTGTCTCGGTAAGGTTAGAAGTCTTTACGGTACCCATGTTGTCGACTGTCACTTTTGTTGATTTACACGCTGCCATTGAACACAATACTGCTCCGGCTGCAATGATTAGAAAACTACGATTCATAATATAGTAGAATATTTGGTTATAATTTCAGTATGTACTAATTAAATGTATGGCTGTGGAAAGAGTTCATTTTTCTTTCGAAAAAAGATGAGGAATAGCCTTATCGGGCGCTAAAGTTACTCATTTTATCTCATTTCGTAAATTGTGGAGTTATATCTAAATAAAAAATGATAATTGTAATATGACAATTGTAAAAATGGTGTTTAAAGGAAATACGTATGATTACAGTAGGTTATGTCAGAGTTATTGCACGACTTATCTGAATAATCTACGTGCTGATTTTATGATGGATGAATGCTCCCATATTGATATGATAGACCATCCGGACGCGAAAATTGATTATCATAGTTGTTGGAACAATGAGTCCGATTGTGTATGTTCCACTTATCACAGCGAGGGTGGAAGTGACGGCTTGGTTGCCTTCGGACGCAAACTTGTGGCGGAAAATATATCTTTGGGACTTGTCAGCCCGGCGGAGCGTTACACCACTGTGCTGAATAGCTTTCAGCGGTTTCATGGTGGAGATGTGGCATTCGATGATATAGATGCCCGGCTAATGTCCAGATACGAGTGTTATCTGAAGGAGCATGGCCTTTGTCGGAACACCACATCTTATTATATGCGGAATCTGAGAGCCATCTACAATAAAGCTGTGGGGATGGGTATTATTGAACAGCGGTTGCCTTTCAGCGGAGTATACACCGGAATAGCCAAGACAGTGAAGAGGGCCGTGCCAATAGAAGTGGTACGGTCGTTGAAGGCCATGGATTTAGACTCAAATCCGGCATCGGCTTTTGCAAGAGATATGTTCTTGTTCAGTTTCTACACACGGGGAATGTCGGTGGTGGATATGGCCTATCTAAGAAAAAGCGACATTCAAAATGGAATTCTAAGCTACCGGAGGAGGAAAACAGGTCAGCGTCTTTTGATAAAATGGGAACAAGCCATACAAGAGATTGCCGAGCGATATACTTTACCCGAATCGAAATTCTTATTGCCGTTCATTCGGTCGGATGTGCGCGATTGGAGACGACAGTACCTTAATGTGGCTCATTCAATAAATTATCATTTGAAGAAACTCGGGGCGCATCTTGATTTGACATCTCCATTGACAATGTATGTTGCACGGCATGCCTGGGCAAGCATCGCCAGGGAAAATAATGTGCCATTGTCGATAATCAGTCAGGGAATGGGCATGATTCTGAGAAGACAACCATGATCTATCTAGCTTCGCTCGATTCATCATTGCTCGATAAGGTGAACAGCACTTTAATTAATATGGTGGATGTAATACAATAGCTGTTCAATCTCTCCATAAGAGAAGTGTAATTGCATAACATCCTTAAAATCAAATGTGGATAAAGCCAAATTGAAGTATAAATCAATTTAACTGTCGAGAAAACATCAAAAGTGGCCGTTAATTATCCTAACACGAAGTATGGAAGAGATGTTATTTCACTCAAAATATCTATCTTTGTGTTGCCAATACTTCTCTTATGGAGAGAAGTATTGGCAACAGGGACGACAATTCAGGAGGCGGTAACCGTGCCTGATTTATTGTTGTGATGTGTATGCTCTGGAGTTTATCCGGGGCATTGTGAGAGAGGACGATGCTGATTGTATTTCTTAGGCTTTGATACAATTGGTGATCTGAGAGATGTGTTATGTAAAATTGTAATTGTATGACAAATGAGATGGGTATATCTGTCGCTGATTGCGATGCTGGTAAAAAGCAGTGGTACGTGATGCGGGATTTGAAACCTCGTAATGCCAAGGATCCTGCGTATAAACTTATAGATGGATTCGGGTTGCGCTATTTTACCCCTATGAAGTGGGTTGTGTCGGAGAGTAAGAACGGCAAAAAGGAGCGCAAATATGTACCGATAGTCCAGGATTTGTTGTTTGTCTATGAGACACGGGCGGTGCTTGACCCTATAGTGGACTCAACAAAACATCTGCAATATCGGTTTAAAAGAGGTGGGGGGCGGCAGGCTCTTATGACTGTGGCAGATGCGGAGATGGAGCGTTTTATTAATGCAGTCAATAGTGATAATGCACCTCTTATCTATACTCCATCGGAATTGACCCCTGATATGATTGGCCGTGAGATAATAGTCAACGGTGGCCCGATGGATGGGGTACGTGGCCGACTTCTGAAGATGCGAGGTTCGCGTAAACGTAGGTTGATAGTGGAATTAAAGGGCTTCTTCGTTGCTGCCGTGGAGGTAAATCCGGATTATGTACAATTGGTGTGAGTTCTTATATGGCTTTTTTCAGTAGATGGTTTGATAGAGCTAAGATATTGGGTTTGTCGGGTGCGACAGACTGGCATAGTCATATTCTGCCCGGGGTAGACGACGGGGTTGCGGATATTCAGTCGTCGCTTTCTATTTTGAGGGATTACGAACTGATGGGGGTTAAGAAAGTATGGCTTACACCTCACGTGATGGAGGATGTGCCTAATAAGCTGCCTGACCTGTCAAATGTGTTCAGGCAATTGAGAGAATCTTATTCCGGACCGGTAAAGCTATGTCTGGCGTCCGAAAATATGATTGACAGTCTTTTCATAGACAGGCTTGATTCTGGCGATGTGTTACCAATTGGCGAACGAGGGGAGATGCTCCTCGTGGAGACATCTTATTTCAGTGCTCCGATGATATTTAAGGAGGCTATAGAAAAAATAAGATCCAAAGGATTCTATCCACTTCTTGCACACCCTGAACGGTATGCTTATATTAGGTCTGTGTCTGAATATAAGGAGTTAAAGAATATGGATGTGAAGTTTCAGTTGAACCTGCTTTCGCTTGCCGGCTGTTACGGGCGCACTGCGAAAGAGAAGGCATTTGAACTATTGTCGCTTGGATTTTACGATGTATTCGGTTCTGACATTCACCATCCCGGTCAGACAGAATTGTTGAGTCGGCTTTCAGCCCCATCGTCGGCAATTGCATCGTTAGAAGATATTGCCGGTAGGATCCGGTGATTTCTTATAGTGAAAATGATTTTGCATGTGGATGTGGAATTGAGTAATTTTGCAGTCGGTTCTTTCTATAAGAAAAATGAATGGATTGTTGACACGGCTGTTTATCACCTTTTTTAAAATAGGCGCTTTTACATTTGGAGGCGGGTGGGCTATGATTTCCATCATTGAGAAGGAGATTGTGGACAAGAACCATTGGCTTGAGCGTGAGGAATTTCTGGATTTGCTTGCTGTGGCGCAATCTCTACCGGGAATTCTCGCTGTGAATATATCTGTGGCTGTAGGCGATAAGCTGCGCGGATTCAAGGGGAGTGTGGCAGCGGCGTTAGGCACCATATTGCCTTCGTTTATTCTTATCTTGCTGATTGCTATATTCCTGACCCCCGAGACAATAAAGAATAATGAGACGCTGACAAGCATCTTCAAGGGTATACGTCCGGCTGTGGTGGCACTGATTGTGGCTCCTGTAATATCAGCCGCGAAATCAGCAAAGCTTAATAAATTCACTATTTTGATTCCTGTGGCCGTCGCGTTGCTTATATGGTCAAAATGGCCTGTAGTATCTAATCCTATAGTATACATACTGTTAGGAGGATTGGGCGGATATTTATGGTTTCGTTTTGGTGGTAAACGAAAGGAGGATGGCAAATGATTTACTTAAAATTGGCATGGGCATACTTTAAAATAGGCCTTTTCGGATTTGGCGGTGGATATGCCATGCTGTCGCTGATAGAGCGTATAATAGTCGGCTCCGGATGGATTTCTGAGCAGATGTTCACAGATATAGTAGCCATATCGCAGATGACTCCCGGTCCGATAGGTATAAATTCAGCCACATATATTGGATATGTTGCTCCCGGTGTGGCCAATCCGGCATTCAGCAACCCGGTGTTCGGTATTCTTGGTTCAATACTGTGTACATTGGTGGTGGTAGTGCCCTCATATCTTCTTACACTTTACACAAGTCACTTTATAAATCGTCATCGTGAAAGTGCTATTGTGAAAGGTGTGTTTTCGGGATTGCGCCCTACCGTAGTGGGACTTATTGCATCGGCAGCATTGCTTCTTATGAATGAGGCTAATTTTGGTGTAGAGATAACAGAAGTGATGTGGAGTGTGGCAATCTGTATCGCCGCCTTTATTCTGGTGTTTTTTGTGAAATTGCATCCCATTGCCGTAATCCTTTTGGCCGGTGTTGCAGGATATTTAATATATTGATAGCATAATGTATTACAATCAGACCATAGAGTTTTTATTTAATAGCCTTCCGGTTTTCCAAAATCAGGGCTCATCGGCTTATAAGCCCGGTCTTGATACAGCTCGGAAGCTTGATGTTGCCTTTGGATGCCGACACCGTGAATTTAAGACTATCCATATTGCAGGTACCAATGGTAAAGGCTCTACTGCGCATACCATAGCTGCCGTGTTGCAGAGCGCCGGCTATAAAGTGGGATTGTACACATCGCCTCATCTTCTTGATTTCCGCGAGCGAATGAGGGTTGACGGTGAGATGATATCGAAAGTGGAGGTTGTGGATTTTGTGGATAGATTTCGAAAGATGAGTCTGGATTGCACGCCTTCATTTTTTGAGTTGACAACAATAATGGCTTTTGAATTCTTTGCGCGACATAAGGTTGATGTGGCAATAATAGAAACCGGACTTGGCGGTAGATTGGACACCACCAATATCATTAATCCCGAGCTGTGTGTGATAACAAATATATCACTTGACCATACTGCACTTTTGGGGGATACGGTTGAAAAGATAGCCATGGAAAAGGCCGGAATAATCAAATCCGGAGTGCCTGTAGTGATAGGGGAGGCTTCGGGTGCGGTTCGTGAGGTGTTTCGGTGTAAGGCCGACTCTGTTGCTGCTCCAATCTTGTTTGCCGACGATGCGAATGGCATATCAAATATGAGGCATGGTGTGTCAACACTTGATTTTGATACCGATTCTTTCGGTGCGATAAGTGGAGAACTTACGGGCGAGTGTCAGCGCTGCAATGCTGCAACAATAGTCACTTCATTGATGTGTCTGCGGAATATGGGGTGGAATCTCACATCTGAGGCTGTGCGCGCGGGTTTCGGGCATGTTTGTTCATTGACCGGACTGATGGGGCGATGGATGAAAATTGCCGACGCTCCTTTCACTGTGTGCGACACCGGTCACAATCCTGGTGGATGGGAGCTTATTGCGCGTCAGTTGTCGGAATGTCCCGGTGTGAAACATATCGTGGTGGGTTTTGTTGGAGATAAAGATGTGACATGTGTACTGAGCTATATAAGGGGAATCAGTAATGCACGGTTGTATTTTACCCAGCCGTCAGTTAACCGGGCGTTGCCGGTGGATGAGCTTATGGGCAAGGCGGCCGGAATGGGGATTGATGGATGTGCCTTTGCAACAGTGGACGAAGCGTATAAAAAAGCCCTCGCCGATAGCGGCGAAGGCGATACCGTATTCATCGGCGGAAGTACTTTTGTTGTCGCCGATATGCTGGCTTGTATGCAGCCGTCTGTCTGACTGATTTATTTTGCTGCGATAGTCTCTATCTCGACGAGTACCTGCTTTGGCAGTTCCTTTACAGCCACAGCTGAACGTGCCGGGAACGGTGATGAGAAATTCTCGGCGTAAACCTCGTTCATGTCTGCGAAAAGGCTCATGTCGGCAAGGAATACTGTGGTCTTGATTACATTATCCATGCTCATGCCCGCTTCTGCAAGAATGGCTTTGATGTTGGCGATTGATTGGCTGGTTTGAGCTTTGATTCCTTCCGGAACTGTGCCGTCGGCGGGGTTCACAGGAATCTGTCCGGAAATGAACAGGAAGTCGCCGACAGATATTGCCTGGCTATAGGGGCCGATGGCTCCGGGGGCAGCATTGGTTGCAATTTGTTTTTTCATTGTTGTTTAGTTTTGTTGGTTTATAATCGATTGTTCGTCAATTTCATTTGGGGATATGTCGAGCGTTATCAGCGGAATGTTGTCAACTTCCTTGATCATCGCTGTTGTTACACGTTTGGTAACTTTTATTATTTCTGAATAGTTGGTGTCGAATTGCGGTATGAAATCCTTGTCGCCGGTCTCCTGAAGATGTCTGATTACCTGGCCGACACTCAACTGCGACACATCGCACGACGGTTGGACCGGATGCTTGGTCAAATCGCTGTCTGGTGTCTCTATGAAATTAATCAACCCCACGTCGCGCAGTCGGAGCACAGCTATTGTCACAAGATTGACGGGAATCTTGTATTCTATGGCAATCTCATCAATGGTTAGCGGAGATTTTGATTGGGAAAACCGTTTGGCAATAATGGCCATTATCACAATCATCACCTGTCGGCGGTATTCGTAAGATATGTTTTTGATATTGTCGCCGAAATTGAATTCGCCTATATTCTGGGATGCATAGCATAGCACTCCACCGATAAGTGTTATCAGCCAGGTGAGCTGAAGCCATATAAGCATTAAGGGCAGAAATGAGAAACTTCCGTATATGGCATTATACTTCGAGACATATAGCTGACCTGATACGAACAGCCATTGCAGTACTTGAAATGACGTGCCTACAACCACACCTGCGATGAGGGCATTCAACGGTTTGACTTTTGTGTTGGGAATCAGGATGTAGCTTCCTGCGAAAAAGAGCCATGTTAGAACCAGGCTTGCACCGTCGATTATTATAGTGGTTGCCGGTTCGGCGAATGCTGTCGGCAATAAGTTTTTGAGCGACGTTGACATGAGCAGTGTCAGACCGCTTGAGCATATCATCAGCACCGGTAGTACTATGAATATGGCGAGATAGTCGGTCATCTTGCGCCAGAATGAGCGTCCGTTCGGAACCTGCCATATATTGTTGAATGAATCTTCCACGCTGCTAAGAAGCGAAATTAGTGTCCAAAGCAGGAACACAATGCCAACTCCTACGAATATACCTTCAGAAGCCTGCTCCAGATATGAATCGACAAATCCGAATGCCGCATGAAGTGCCATGCGCTGTGATGGAAGATAACTTTCGATTTGCGACTCCATGATGTTTTGGAATCCGAATCCGCGTCCTATGGCAAAAAGAAGGGCCAGCGCGGGAACTATGGCAAGTAAGGTGCGGTAGGTCAGCGCGCATGCTTGCGATTGCAGATCACGGTCAAGAAATGAACGCACCGAAAGGTTTATTGTCTTGATGGCATTCACCCTCCATGTGTTTCTGGTGTCACGCCATATTCCTTTGGAGTAGTATTCCCAATGGGTCATTATTCGGTCTACCAATGATTGTTTGGATACTTTTCTTTCGGACATGGGTTCAAATGGGTGAATGAGTTTACAAAAGTAACAAATTAAATGTTTAAAATGTCTGCCTGTGCGGTGTAAAATTATGGCCTGGTTATGTCAACATTACTATATAATTAAGGAGGCATGCCGTTCAGCATGCCTCCTTGATGTAATCTTCAAGTAGTCCCTGCGGGTTACTTTCTGATACCAAGCTCTTTTTGTGCGATGATGGCACGGTAGCGGTTGATGTCTTTGCGGATAAGGTAATCCAACAATCGACGACGCTTACCTACCAACGCCTTAAGAGCGCGCGCAGTGGTATAATCTTTGTGATTTGACTTCAGATGCTGAGTCAAATGAGCAATACGGATGGAGAATAATGCAATCTGTGCTTCGGGTGAGCCAGTGTCAGTCTTGCCCTTACCGTACTTCTCAAAGATTTCTACTTTTTCGTCAGAATTCAAATGCATTCTTGGAAAATTTTAGTTGATTAATAAATATTTAAAATTGACTGTCTTTCGACAAATCGGGTGCAAAGATAGTGTTTTATTTTAAGATTGACAATTTTATATCGCATAAAGTCAATATTCAAATGTCATTCCTATGTAAAAACTTTAATCCATGTTGAGTTTTTCCTTGGCCGGATTGCGGAAGTGAATCTTGTGTTCCACATATTCCTGTGCGGCAATCAGTGTCGGCTTGGGGAGTTTCTCGTAATAGCGTGAGATTTCAATCTGCTCGCGGTTCTCTGATATTTCCTCAAGATTGTCGTTGAGCGATGCGAATTCCTGCAATTTCTTCTCTAAATCGTGCTTCATCTCGCCAGCTATCTGATTGGCGCGTTTGGCGACGATGCAAACTGTTTCATACACATTGCCGGTGTCCTCCGACATCTCAATCATGTCGCGGGTCACAGTGTTGAGAGGAGCGTTGGTTTTCTTGTAGTCCATGCTATATTAATTATTGTAGATTCTATTATTGATATTGATTTAGTCTTTTACGTGATGTTGCGCAATTTTGAAGATGTTGTCGGCCTCTTTACGGTTGGGGCTTTCGGGATAGTTGTTGATGAATGAGTAATATTCGTCAATCACTGTCCTGAATCTGTCCACCTTCTTTTCTTCCACACTTTGGCTTGCCTCCTGGTATCTCGATTTGAGCACTAAAAGTTCCAGGTCTTCCTTGTAGCGTGAATAGGGGTAATTTTTGATTGCGTTTTTAGCTACTATAACTGCCGATTCGTAATTGTTGCCCATGTAATTGCCGAGGTTGTAATAAAGTTGGGCATTCTGAAGCTCTTTCAGCGTGAGCTTGTCCTGAAGCTCGAAAATGGCATTTTGTGCAATACTTACTTTATCGCTTTTGGGGAAATAATCAAGGAATCCCTGAAGTTCCTCAATGGCTTTTATGGTTCCGCTCTGGTCCAGCTGAGTCTCAGGGGAGTCAAGATAATAGCCGTATCCGCAATAAAAACGTGCGAGTTCGGTGTATTTTCCCTTGGGGAAACGGGTATAATATGTCTTGAAATTCATGCCGGAGCTTACGTAATCTTTATTCTCGTAGTTACTGAGGGCAAGCAGATACAAGGCGTCCTCCGCTTTGTCTGTGCCTTTGAATACGGTTACGATATCGGTCAATATGGTAGCTGCCTGCACATATTTCTTCTCCTCGAATGCTTTTTTCGCATATTCAAGCTTGTAATTGTTGTCCGTGCTTTTAAGCACCTTTTGGTATTCTCCGCACGAGGTTATCACCATCGAAGCCAAAAGCGTGAACAGAAATTTGCGCATAATTTATGAAATTCAAATTCTACAATTGATTTTAGCATGCAAATTTACTTAAAATTTAATACTTTGCCACAAGTGTGCGTAAAAAATAATCCACGGTTGAGCTTTTTTCACTATTCAGCGCGGTTTGTTGATGTGATGTGGTGCATTCTGATTGATGAATGTGGGGTCGCATGGATTATTTTTACTATTTTTGCGAAGAAAATATATTAATGTTCCGACGTGAAGAATAAGAAAGCGATAGGTCTTGGCGTGAAAGTGGCGGTAAATGTGCTGCTTATGATGGCCGTGGGTGTGTTTCTGATTTGGGTGGGCACGTTTTGGCTCGACAGCTGGACCGGACATGGCAAATATCTTGAGGTTCCGAATGTGAAAGGCTTGCAGTATGAAAAAGCCTGTGAGTTGCTGGAGGCTTCTGATTTCGAAGTGGTTTTGTCTGACTCTCTCTACGATAACAAAACCAAGCCCGGGTGTGTAATAGAGCAAAATCCCAAAGTGGGCTCGAAGGTCAAGGATGGACGCACAATTTACCTTACTGTCAACGCGTTTTCTCCGCGTACAGTCACCATCCCCACACTTACGGATATCTCGCTCCGGCAGGCGCAGTCTATATTGGAGGGACTTGGAATAAAGAAAATTGAAATTAAAAAGGTGCCGTCCGATTATAAGGATTTGGTGCTTGGTGCCTATCGTGACGGGCGACGCATAATGGCGGGAGCTCGTGTGCCGGTAACCTCGTGCGTCACACTTGAGGTAGGTGAGGGTGCTGTTGAGCAGGTTGATTCAGACGGTGTAGACACCACCTATACTCCACCGGCTGTGGCCGTTGAGACGTTGGATATAATGTGATTCATCCTGATTATAAGAAAGTTTATAACCACGCAATGGATATAGAATCAAGTAGTCCAGAACTGGATATGGATTGCGATGCGCCTGATGAATCGGGCGTTTTCGAGCATTTCCGTTTTGTTGCTGACAAAGGGCAGCAATTGCTCCGTGTGGATAAATTCCTTGTGATGCGACTTGAAAAATCATCGCGCAACCGTATCCAGCAGGCTGCGGATGCCGGCTGCATACTCGTGAATGGCAAACCGGTAAAATCCAGTTATAAAGTAAAGCCACTTGATGTTGTCAGTGTCGTGATGGACAGGCCCCGCTATGAGCTTGAGATTATTCCTGAGGACATACCGCTTGATATTGTATATGAGGATGATGAGCTCCTCGTGGTGAACAAGCCTGCCGGACTTGTGGTGCACCCCGGTCATGGAAATTATTCCGGAACTTTGGTCAATGCTCTTGCATGGCATTTTAAGGATAACCCAGATTACGATGTCGATGATCCGCGTATGGGATTGGTGCATCGTATTGATAAGGACACTTCGGGGCTGCTTGTGGTTGCTAAAACTCTTGATGCTAAGACTGCTCTTGGAAAGCAATTCTTCGATAAAACCACCAAGCGTGAGTATGTGGCTGTGGTTTGGGGAGTGCCGGAGCAGTCACCTGGAACAGTTGTGGGAAATATAGGTCGCAATCCCAAAGATAGGTTGCAGATGACCGTGTTTCCTGATGGTTCGGACGGCAAGCATGCTGTTACGCATTATGAAGTGCTTGAAAATCTCGGGTATGTGTCGGTGGTGAAGTGCCGGCTGGAGACAGGTCGTACACATCAGATACGTGTGCATATGCGCTACTTGGGTCATCCGCTGTTTAATGATGCCAGATATGGTGGTGACGAGGTGCTCCGAGGTGAACGGACTGCTAAATACAAGCAGTTTGTGGATAATTGTTTTACGATATGCCCTCGTCAGGCTTTGCATGCGCGTACGCTTGGTTTTGTACATCCTCGTACCGGTGAGACGATGTTTTTTGAATGTGACGTGCCTTCAGATATGGTAACTATGATTTCCAAATGGAGGGCATATATGTCAGCGAAACAAATCTGACTGTGGCCGTGGCATGTTTAATCAGATATGTGTATTAAAATATACTAAGATTTAACATTCGGATTGGATTGTTGAATAAAAAGGATTAACTTTGAATCTCCAAGATTCATGTATTTAAGCACTCGTATCATAGACTATATATGGACAATCAGTACGATTTCAGTGATATAGCGCCATTTGCCGATGACGTCTTTCAAGAAAAAATGGCGCAATTGGTAAAAGAGCCCGGCTTTGAGCACGCTGTCAAATATGTTATGCCTGATGTGGATTTCCAACAGTTTGCCGGCATGTTGCTGTCGATACCTGATAATGAGGTGTTCCAGCGCCAGGTGATGTATCCGTTTTTGCAGATGCTTGTCGATAAGACTACTGCCGGTGTAACAGTGGGCGGCCTTGACAATATCGACAAGGACAAGCATTATACATTTATGTCCAACCATAGGGATATCGTGCTTGATGCCACCTTACTCAACTATTGTTTCCTGATCAACGGATTCCCGACATCAGAAGTCGCCATCGGCAATAATCTTCTGATATATGAGTGGATAACTGATCTTGTGAAACTTAATAAGAGTTTTATAGTCAAGCGCAACCTCAGGCTTACAAAGGCTCTTGAAGCAGCCCGTCAGTTGTCGGCTTATATACATCATGTTATATTGAACAAGCATGAGAGTCTGTGGATAGCCCAGCGTGAGGGCCGATGCAAAGATTCCAACGATATGACACAAGAGAGCCTTGTGAAAATGTTGGCTATAGCCGGTTCCGGTTCTTTTATCGATAATCTGTTGCAGATTAATATAACTCCGGTGTCAATATCGTATGAATATGATCCTAATGATTATTTGAAGGCCAAGGAGTTTTTGTTGAAGCGTCTGGATCCCGAATTTAAGAAATCGCCTCACGACGACTTGTTGAGTATGGAAACCGGTCTGTTGCAGCCCAAGGGACGGGTGCATTTCCATGTTGGCAAAAGTATAAATCCTGCGCTCGAATCCTTGTCGGCTGAGCTCGACAAGCAGGAATTGTCAAAGAGCGTGTGCAGGATAATTGACCGTGAGATTCATTCCAATTATAAGATATATCCAATCAATTATATCGCTTACGACACGCTGCATGCCGGTGATAGATTTAAAGAACGCTATTCGGCAGAAGACGCGGCTGAATTCCATCGATATGTTGAATCGCAGTTGGATAAGGTTGATTTGACTGAAATTTCAAGTCTGGACCGAAATTATATGAGGGAGATGATGTACACGATGTATGCCAACCCGCTGCGCAATAAGATTGCGGCTGAAAATGCCGGTAACGATGTCATGGATGTCTGACGGAGTGAGCCTGGCTTTATGAGAGTGCCATTGATTCCGCTTATTGTTGTGCTGCTGCTAAGCATCGTTGCAGATGTGTATATATACTTAGCGGCACGGAAACGGTGTGGGTCGGGGGTTCCGTCGAAGTTGCAACTTTTTTCAGCAATTGCCTTATACATTCTGTTGATTGTTGGTCTTGCATTACCAAGAAGGGGCGATGATAATGGCGACCTGCTCACTGTGATGTGGCTACTGTTCACATTCGCCACAACGTTTTTGCCGAAAGTTCTGTTTTTGGCAATCGATTTAATCGCATCGACACCATTGCTTATAGGGTGTAAACGATTGTCGTGGTTGAGTATTACAGGCGGTATTGCAGCTGTGGTGCTGTTTATTGCCATGTGGTGGGGCGCAGCTGTGAATAGATTCCGTGTTCAGGTACGGGAGATTGAAGTGGCTGTTGCCGGACTTTCCAAGGAATTTGATGGTTACCGGATTGTGCAATTCTCGGATTTGCATACCGGTACATTTGGGCGTAACAATGAATTTGTTGGCTATCTGGTTGATAAGATAAATGAGCTCGATGGAGACTTAGTGGTGTTTACCGGAGATATAGTCAATCGACGTACAGATGAAATTGAACCGCACTGGAGTACATTGTCGCGTCTCTATGCGCCCGATGGTGTATATGCTATTTTAGGTAATCACGACTATGGCGATTACTGCGATTGGCCAAATGATGCATTGAAAGGCGATAACATGGTGGCTCTTCACGATTATTTCAATCTTATGGGATGGCGGTTGCTGTGCAATGAGCATGTCTTTATCCACTCTGGTGCTGATTCGTTGGCGCTGATTGGGGTTGAGAATGTCGGTGATCCTCCTTTTAAGAACTATGGTTCTCTTGAAAATGCATATCCGAATCTAAGTGATAAGGTTACAAAGATTTTGCTTAGTCACAATCCTGCTCATTGGGTTGATGATATCGCCGATAATGATTCTATAGATATTGCTCTGACTTTATCAGGTCATACACATGCCATGCAGATAGAGATGCTGGGGATGTCTCCGGCAAAATTCCGGTATGATACTTGGGGTGGTCTATACAAGGATGGCTCTGGTAACCATAAACTGTATGTCAATATCGGTTCTGGAACAGTTGGAATGCCAATGAGACTTGGTGCCACACCTGAAATAACAGTAATAACTCTCCGACAGGAATAATTGGGATGGAACAAAGAATCAGTATCGGTGAGCATATATCCCGGGTACTTGGAATTCCCGAAGAACATGTCAATGTATGCCTTGCCTTATTTGACGACGGTGCTACTGTGCCATTTATAGCCCGTTATCGTAAGGAAATAACCGGTTCGTTGGACGAAGTGCAGGTAGAGAACATACGCCGTGAAAAAGAATCTTACCAGGCTTTATTATCGCGAAAGGAGTTCATCATAGAGAAAATAGATTCACTTGGTGCTCTGACAGACAATCTGCGTGAGCAAATCCACAGGTGTATGGACATAAAGAGTCTGGAGGATTTGTATTTGCCGTATAAACCAAAGCAGCGAACCCGTGCTTCTTTGGCGAGGGCGCGTGGTCTGGAGCCTTTGGCCAAAATGGTTATGTCGCAGAATCTCACAGAACCCGAAACGGCAGCGTTGAGATTTTGTAATAACAAGGAGGTCTCATCGCCGGCCGATGCTTTGGCCGGAGCTATAGATATAATAGCGGAATGGATCAGTGAAAATCGTCAGGCGCGTTCATTTGTGCGTGATGAATACCGTAAAAACGGTATATTCAGGTCGAAGGTGGTAAAGGGAAAGGAGGAGGAAGGGAGTAAGTATTCCGACTATTACGATTATTCCGAACCATTGCGTCGGTGTCGCTCCCATCGTTTTCTGGCGGTGGCAAGAGGGGTAGCTGAAGGCATATTGACATCAAAACTGGTAATCGAGGATTCGGTTGCAATATCGCGTCTGAATGGAATGTTTGTAAAGCGTTCTGCCGGAGTTAAAGTAAGGGATATATTAGAAAGGGCTATAGCTGACGGTTATCGCAGGTTGCTAAGGCCGTCAATAGAGAATGAGGTATACAATGATTTAAAACGCCGCAGCGATGCCGATGCTGTCAAAATTTTTTCAACTTCTCTCCATCAAATCTTGATGTATCCGCCAATGCCTGGCAATCGGATACTGGCTATAGACCCCGGTTTCCGCACGGGGTGTAAAATTGTGTGTCTGGATAGTCAGGGTAAATTGCTTCATCACGATTTGATATATCCGGTAGCTCCCCGCAATGATGTAGATGGAGCCCGGGCTCTACTCGGTAAACTCCTGAAAAAATACAATATAAGCCTGATAGCCATTGGTAATGGTACGGCCGGTAGGGAAACTTATGAATTTGTGAAAAGTCTGAACCTTGGTAACGATATCGGGGTAGAGATTGTCAGTGAACAAGGCGCAAGTATATATTCGGCATCAGATGTTGCAAGGGAAGAATTTCCTGATAAGGATATTACCGTGCGTGGGGCTGTATCCATAGGTAGACGGTTGCTCGACCCGTTGGCAGAGTTGGTTAAAATTCCGCCTCAATCAATAGGTGTCGGACAGTATCAGCACGATGTCAATCAGTCAATACTTAAGGAATCGTTGGATTTTACAGTGAAGAGTTGTGTCAATCAAGTGGGGGTGGATGTCAATACAGCATCGCGGCAATTATTGTCGTATGTGGCTGGAATTGGAGATACATTGGCCGGGAATATATTGGCATATAGGAATGAGCATGGACCGTTCAAAACCAAGAAGGAGCTGCTTAAGGTGCCTCGGCTTGGGCCTAAGGCATTTCAACAATGTGCCGGCTTTTTACGTATCCCCGACGCTTCCGATATATTGGATAGAACGGCTGTCCACCCCGAACGGTATGGTCTGGTTGAAAAAATGGCGCATGATACTGGCAAGTCTCTATCCGACATTATCGCTTCACCAGAATTGCTCGACAATATTGATTTCACCAAATATGTCGGAGATGATGTGGGATTGCCTACCATCACCGATATTGTGGCTGAATTGAAAAAGCCGGGACGCGACCCGCGTATTAGCGATGAAGATGTGCGCTATGATTTGCAAATCAAAAACTTCGAGGATTTACGTGTTGGCCAGGTACTGAATGGTAAGGTTTCCAATATCACAGCGTTCGGTGCATTTGTTGATATAGGTATAAAGGAATCAGGATTGCTTCATATATCACAGATGTCAGATCGTTATATATCGTCGCCCTACGATGTAGTATCTATAGGCATGACTGTTTCTGTTAAAGTGATAGGTCTTGACGAGGGGCGCCGACGGATAAATCTTTCGATGAAAAACTCTGACTGATATGAAATGTGTGGTAAGCATCGGAAGCAATGCCGTTGATGCAGCATCGGCAGTTGACGCAGCATTGAAATTTCTGCAATCCATATTGTCCGGTATGTCGAAGTCTGATATTTATTCAACTCCGGCATTGGGAAATGGCCACGGGGTGTATTTCAATGCTGTTGCTTGTGGATATTCGGACAGGAGTGCCGATGAATTGAATCGATTGTTTAAGGAATATGAGCGGTTGCATGGCCGGGACGAAAGAGCTCGTCACTCAGGGATAGTACCGGTGGATTTGGATCTTGTGGTGTTCGGGACACAGATTCTTAGGCAAAGTGATTTCGATAGGGATTACTTCAGGATAGGCTATTCGCAATTATCGCAGGTAAGCGACCAAGGTTGACAACTCATGTCTA
>CANSRU010000008.1 GCA_947649495.1 uncultured Porphyromonadaceae bacterium
AGAGCATCTGACTACGGATCAGAAGGTTACAGGTTTGAATCCTGTAGGAGTCACTTGGATGGACAATGCTTCGGCACTGTCCATCTTTTTTATGTAAAAAATTTGATGAAAAAATTTGCCGGATTGAACACCATGGCTTAACTTTGCGTTATACAAACAAACACAGAACACTGACATACCACATCAAAGTTGATTGGGAAACTCATCAATTACATGTGAAATACCGAGACAAGCTCAGTCGGCCAATGGCGGGCCCCATCCCCTTCAGCGGGAGGCTTATATGCCCAGGCGGATTACAAAGGCAGGCGGGCACTCAAATCCTGTCATCCGGAGTTTCATCGCATTCCTTTGGTGTGGATATTTATAATGCGCGGGCGCTTTGATTTATCAAAGTGCCCGCGTTGTTTTTTATCGACCATGTATTTTGATTTTACCAACCTGATTACTTGCAAAAATTTATAATCCTGTCTATCTTTGCCGTATGGATTCGTTAACCGGAGACTGTAGAGACAGCCCCATAATGGATTCAATACATAAATAACGGTGGCTTTGTCCACCAAAAGGTGTTATTGACATCATATCTTCTGCATTCAAACTTGGCCGTTTGTAAATCCAACGAAGATAGGACGACAATGGCACCTGCATCGGTAGCTATATCGGAGCGGCAACATAGTTCCGCCAGATTGATATACGCCAATCGGTGTGGGGCTGTTGTCTTACCCGTTGGATAGGTAGGCCAAGACCTGAGTGCGGGGTAAGACAGAAATACAATCCTCACACCTTTTTTATATCCGATTACTAACAGTTTCGCTGGGGATGAGAAACACAAACCAATCATTGTTTATGAAACAAACGTACTCTATCTTGGCGCTTTTGCTAATCGTCTCATTATTATCAATTCCTATAAATGCAACAAAAGTAGAAATAGATGGAATAAATTACAATCTATTTTCTAACAGCACCGCAGAAGTAACGTATCTTGATAACTACAAAAGATATTCAGGACATATAGTAGTTCCTGAAAGCATCTTTTTTAACGACTCCGTTTACACCGTAACAGCCATTGGAGAAGAGGCATTTGATTATTGCTCCGACCTAACAGGAATAGAATTACCAAATACCATTAAATATATACGAGATAAAGCTTTTCATTTTAGTGGTATAACAAAGATAGAATTGCCGGACTCGTTAATAACAATCGGCGAGTATGCCTTTTGGAGTTGCGATTATATTGAGAGCATTGTAATTCCCGAAAAAGTAAGTAGCTTAAGAGATTATGCATTCTATAGTTGCGATAGACTTAAGAAAATCATCATATTATCTGATGATTACATATATTTTTATACCAGGACGTTCAGTGGACTAAATACAAACAGCGATGGGCCAGTGATTTATTACAAGTCCTCAGCGACATTACAAAAACTAAATAAAGTGTGGAGTGGCAGGACAAAGAATGTAATTGATTATATCAATATAGATGTTGACACAGATGTAACATCAGCCAGAATAAAATGCACTCCATATACCAATGGATACACAAAAACCGGGATTATATTAAATGGCACCGAGTACGTTGCCAATGAATCGGGAGAGATAATGCTTGACAACCTATCCCCAATTACCCAATATAGTATCACCCCATTTGCCGATTACGAAAACGGCCGAACAACAGATTACGACATAGGTTTTACAACCAAGTTTATAGACTATATCATATCTATTGACCCACAATATCTTACAGCAAAAATAAAAATTTCCACAACCAATAAATCCATTTCTGAAATAGGAGTATACGTAAAATGTGAAGACCCCGGAATTGACCAACAGTATTTTAATGCAGATATAAATGGGATTGTGAACTTATCTTGGACATATAATTCTGATATCTTGCTCTACCCATATTGTATTTATAATGACCAAATTTGTACCGACACAAAGTATTATTTTGTAAATCAAAAATATTTCTCTCTTAATGGAACAGTATTAACATCATCGTACACTACAGCCACATTGAAAATAACATCATCTGATATAAACGTTAAAGTGATTGGAATCAGAATGAACGACAAAGAGTATCTGGCTGACGAAGATGGAATCATATCACTATCCAAACTATCACCCAACGGAAACTATTCTTACAATATAATGTATAAAGTTCCCGATAAGAACGATGTGCTTCTTGATTCCCAAAACTATACGTTTGAAACCACGAAGTTTAGCAATGAGGTAACTGCCACCACACTGTCAACAACGCAGACCACTGCAAAAATAAAAGTTGAATCGACTTGTGATGAGATATCAGATTTTGGAATTATATACAAAAATAAAAATTACAAACCCGACTCAAAAGGGACCATCACATTGTCAAAATTATCACCAAGTACAAAATTATATTACTACCCTTACGCACGTATTCCGAATGACGAATATGGAAGCATCCATACATTTGGTTCAGTGACTGCAACCACACAGAAACTCAACCTGAAGGTATCCGCCGAATCAATATCTCCGATTACGATGAGGATAAACGGTTCGTGGACGCAAGGTGATGCCGTGGTTAAGGGATATTACGGACAGCTGGATGGAACCGAAATTGAATTAAACGATAAGATATCGGAAATAGTAGTACCTTATACACCAGGCGCTAACCATAACGTAGCATTTGGTGTGTCGGGTGATGGTTGGAGCTTCCTTTCGCCGGTTGTTACTATTACCATGCCGGAACTCGAGTGGAGCGGTAGTGAATCGGTGCCGACCTCCACCACAAGCGCACGATTGGTCTCGGGAACAAACCTTCCAGACGGAGTAAGCGGAACCGGCATAGAATGGCGACGGATAGATGCTCCCGACCTTATCGCTTCATCGAAAGTATCATGTGCTGTGGTAGACGGTAAGATTGTAGGAAGTCTCCACAAACTAAAAGATGATGTATATTATAAATTCCGTCCATACTATACCGCGACCGACGGGACAAAATACTATGGTGAATGGACAGGGATATTTACCGGCGATGCGGATGTTTTCTTCAAGCCGGATGTAAGAACTCATGCAACATTACAAAACGAAGAAAACGTCACACTCAAAGGATATGTCCTCTCTGGTTCAGAACCAATCGTGACCCAAGGATTTGAGTACCGCGCTATAGGAACAAGCATTTCACGAAGTGCCGATGACTGGAAACGCATAGAAGCCGACGGAATTCTTATGGAAGCTCAATTGGAAAATCTCACACCAGGAACCGACTACGCATGCAGGGCTTTCGCTACCACAGCCGGAGGAACATACTATGGCGATGAACAATATTTTACTACCAAAGGAGCATTGGCAGCTATAGATGATATTACTGTAGACAATAAGGGGCTAACAATAGCATTGCGTGAAAACCCAGTACGTGGTGATGCCCATGTAAAGGTGACCGGCGAGCAACCCATCGCTCAATGCCATGTAATGTCTTTGATGGGTGCAACCGTAATGAACACTGAAATCATTGCCGACGGCACATGGCAGCAACTCCACCTTGACAATTACCCCAAAGGAATGTATCTGCTCAATATAAGATGTGGCAAAGATACAGAAACTATAAAGATCATATTAAACAAATAATCTAATTCTATAATATACACATATTTTTATAATGCGCGGGCGCTTTGATTTATCAAGGTGCCCGCGCTGTTTTTTATCCATCGGGCGGTCTCGGTGTAGATGATTACGGTAAAACATCAAAAAAACAGGACTCATCTGCAATTATTCATCATTCACAGCGTCTAATAATAAAAAAAATGATTTGCAATGAAGTGGTTGTATATATCTGTAATAGTTGTAGTATTCAGTCTTGTAATGGTACCCATAGAGAAATGGGTGTACCGCAGAATATCGAAACGATGGCTCGCCTATGCAATAACTTTCGCGATAGCCATAATCATACTTTACGGTTTACACATTATCAGCGCACTATGCGGATATAACATCTAACATCGGCGGTAAATAACTTTTGTACCTGACGGGTTATTACTAATTTAAACAATATACAATTATGGAAGATGGAGTGCAGATGATTTAGTTTGATTTCTGGCTTTGCCTGATAATGGGTGTGCTGCTTCTTGTTTGCGGCATTGTGGGGATTATTGATGATGCCAGATATAAAAAGATATGGTGGAGATGGATGCTGGATATATTGGCAATTGTGTTCGGCGCCGTATTTATAATATGGACATTATAGACGGACGCCTAATATAACGAAAACACGAAAGCAGACCGAAAATGGTCTGCTTTCGCTATAATTAAAACACGGACTGATGATTACTTTTTAGCCGGTGCTTTCTTTTTAGCTGCGGGTTTCTTAGGTTCGGCCTTTGCAGCTGTCTCCGCTTTGGGTTTGCAGGCTTTTCTGGCCGGCTTTTTCTCAGCAACCGGCTTGGCAGCCTCGGCGGCTTTGGCCTCGCGAAGAAGATGCTCCTCATTGAAATGCTCGATATTTTTGCGCATGGACGAAACCTCCTTGTTGAGGGTCTCAATCTCGCGTTCCTGATTTCGGATAGTGGTGAGAAGGGCGTTCAATTCCTCGTTTTCGATAGATAACGGATATTGCTCCTCGACACGAACTATGAAATCGGAAAGAACATTCATGTAGTTGGTGAATGCCTGGAAAGGCGTTTCGTAGGGGCTGAAGTTGGAGTGCGCCGCTCCATCGGCAAAGTGCTTTGTGGCCATATAGAAGAGATGGTCAGCGGCCTGAAGGTAATACCAATCCTGCTTCAAACGACGGTCGTCGCACAAACGGACACGCTCGGCAACGGAATAAAGTTTCTGGAATGCCTCGTTCTGCAACTTGTTGCCAAGCCAAGCCGAGGTGTCGCGCGACTCGTCGGTCCACGAAATGGGGTGCATTATGGAAAGTTCGCCCACAGCCTTGAGCTTTGTAACGGCATCGGTAGGTGTCCAGAATTCAACACCGCGTTCCTTGGCGAAATAAGGAAGCGCTTCGAGGAACTGGAATATACCGCTCTCGCGTGCCTGGAACTCACCGAATGTCTCAAGATTCATAAAGAGATTGACAATCTGCTCATCGGCAGGTGTGTTGGCAATCCAATCTATATATTTGTCGGCGGTAAGAGGATATTCATCCCAATCAGGATTACTGAAGCGTTTTGCTATATCATCAGACAATTTGGCATTGCGGAGCAATATCTTAAGTTTTGGAGCCGAAGCTGCCGAATAGACATAGTTGGGCGATTTCCAACCAAGTATATGCTTCGCACCTTCTGTAATGACTCCTTTATATCCCATGGCGAGAATCTGCGGAGCAAGCTCATCACAGTAAACCAGCTCTGTGTTGCGTAACACTTTGGGCTTTACACCGAACAGTTCCTGTATCTTATCGTCGTGAACCTTAACCTGGCTCTCAAACTCTTCGGGGTCGATGAGCGATGAGAGAGAATGCGCGTATGTCTCGGCAAGTATCTCGACACGCCCGGTAGCCACAAGCTTTTTGAGCAAGTCGATGAATTCAGGAACATACTGCTCGCACTGTTCGAGTGCGACACCGGTAATGGATAAGGCGCAACGGAACTGAGGATTTTTCTCCAACATACCCAAAAGAGCCTCGGCTGCCGGCATATAGCTGCGTTGGGCTATGCGGGTAACAATATCATCGTTGGAAAAATCGTCGTAGTAATAATGGTCATTACCTATATCGAAGAAACGATAGCGTTTCAGACGGAATGGCTGATGGATTTGAAAATAAAAACAAATTGCTTTCATGTTATTGTGAGGTATCGATTGTTGTTTAACTAAATATGTTATTAAATGGTGCGATGCTTAACGGTTTTCGATAACTTTCCGGTAAATATCAATTACCTTGGCACCCGCCTTATCCCATGTTATGCGGTTGACTTCATCAAGACCATCTTCCCGCAGCTGATTGTACATGGCAGGATATGTGATGATGGCATGAATGGCATCGGCCATAGCATCGATGTCCCAATAATCTGTCTTAATCACATTGTCGAGAATCTCGGCACATCCGCTTTGCTTGGATATAATGGAGGGAACACCCATCTGCATAGCTTCAAGCGGCGATATGCCGAATGGCTCTGATACGGATGGCATGATGTAGACATCGCTGGCTTTCAGCATTTCATAGACCTGCTTCCCTTTCTGGAAACCGGGGAAATGGAAACGGTCGGCAATGCCTCGTTCGGCAGCAAGGAGAATCATCTTATCCATCATATCGCCACTACCGGCCATGACAAAACGCACATTATGATTATTTTTCAACACCTTGGCAGCAGCCTCCACAAAATATTCCGGGCCCTTCTGCATGGTGATACGTCCGAGGAAAGTCACAACCTTTTCCTTCGGCTTGTTCACCTGCACATTAAGCAACTCATCGCTCAATGGCGTTACGGCATTATGCACCGTTGTAACCTTAGCCGGATCAATGCCGTATTTTTCAATCACGGTGTTGCGCGTAAGGTTGCTCACAGTAATGATATGGTCGGCATGAGTCATACCGTCCTTTTCTATACCGAACACGGTGGGATTGACATTTCCGCGCGAACGGTCGAAATCTGTAGCATGCACATGAATCACCAACGGCTTTCCGGTAACCTGCTTCGCATGGATTCCGGCGGGATATGTGAGCCAGTCGTGGGAGTGTATAATGTCAAAATCAAGCGTGCGCGCTATAACACCGGCACAAATTGAATAATTGTTAATCTCCTCAAGAAGATTGTCGGGATACCTGCCTGAGAACTCAAGGCAGCCTAAATCGTTGGTGCGCATATAGTTGAAATCGGCATAGATATGCGACCGCAATTTGAAATACAGGTCGGGATCCATGTATTTGCCGATGCGCTGCTCCACGTACTCGCGGTTGACATCGCGCCACGCAATCGGCACCTGCGATGCTCCGATTATGTGGGCAAAACTTTTATCCTCGTCACCCCACGGTTTCGGAATGACAAAAGATATGTCCATATCACCACATTCCCACATACCTTTGGTGAGTCCGTAGCTGGCAGTACCTAAACCGCCGAGGATATGAGGTGGGAACTCCCACCCGAACATTAATGCTTTCATTTTTATGGGGATGAAAATCAGAGGTTAAACTTTTTGAGCATAGTGATGGTGCGCAATATACCTGCAACATTTGTAGCGTGACTTATCGCGCCGCGGCCGGAGAATGGCGGGTTGCCATCGTAAAGTTGCGAGAGAGATCCCACGCAACCCTGCGTCATTTCATCCTCATAACCGATAAGCATACGGTCAATGTAGCTTACGCCGCTATGTCCGAACACGCGGAGATAGGCATCGGCATAGAACCCAAACAGCCATGGACGGGCCGGACCGTTGTGCAATGCGATCTCACGCTCCTCAGGAGAGCCGAGATAAGAAGGTCTGTAACCATAGCTTTTCGGCGACAAGGTACGCAGCCCCTTAGGTGTCAGAAGCTCGCGGGTCACCACATCAAGCACACTCTTGCGCTGACGGCGATCGAGAGGAGAATAATCAAGACCAATAGCTACAGCCATGTTCGGTCGGACTGACGGATCTGCATAATTATCATTTACATAATCAAACATATATCCGTAATCGTTGAGGAATGTGGACACAAACGCCGGTTTCATTATTTCGGCAAGATCCATCAATTCCTGACGCAGAAGCGAACATTCGTCAACGCCATCCATCAAAGTGGATGCCCACATAATGGCATTGTACCACAACGCATTGAACTCAACAAGCAATCCGGTGCGCGGAATAACAGGCTTGCCATAAAGAGAGGCATTCATCCAAGATACAGGCTTATCTGTCCCGACGGTGCGTATCAGTCCGTTGGAGAGCATCTGCAAATTGGGATGGCCACTGCCTTTCACATACTCCACAATAGCGCGCACGAGCGGAAGGTAACGCTCCCGGCAGGCTTTCATGCCATAAGCCTTGGCGTATTGCTGCAATGCCCATACGCACCACAATGGAATGTCGGGCAAGTCTATGCCCTGAATGCGTGCATCAGGTTCGCCGGTCTCCATATAATGAAGCAGAGCCTTGGATGCGGTATCCATTATAGCCTCGAAATCAGCACGATGATCTATTGAGATGGTATTACCGGGCAATGACATGAAGGTGTTGCGCGCGAGTATTTTACCCCAAGGATAACCGGATAACAAGAACATTCCGTCAGAATCCTTAAGATAGAACTGCTTGGCAGCATTCTTCAGGCAATTGAAAAAACTTGTGCGACATGTACGTGTTGCAATCTCACCATCGTAGAGCTTGCCGAGCGAACGTGGCGACACCTCGGAAAGTCCGGCAGAAAATATTATCGATTCACCCTTCTTTATGGGCAATTCAAAATATCCGGGAACCCAAAGGTCCTCAACGTACGGCACGCCGCGCTCCATATCCTTGAGATATTCAAAACCATTGTACCAATTAGGCTCGTAGTGCCATTCAGGCTTATGGTTAAACTGCATATACAGGTTAGGATAGCCGGAATAGAGACAACAGGACACACCGTTAGGTACTTCCGGACATTCGGGATTCAGATTTCCGTTGGCCATAACCAACTGGTTTACCTCCCTGAAAGCAAGCATTGGCTTGAAACGCAATGTCGTAGGTGAATGAGCCTCGACAAGGGTATATCGTATCAACAAACGATTTTCGTGGGAAATGAAAATTTTCTCTTTTGTCAAGACCACGCCGCCGACACGGTATGTGGTGCGGGGAACACTTTCGCAATCGAATTCGCGGATGTACTTGTGGCCATTGGGACTGTAGACACCTCCTTGGTATCGGTGCAAACCGAGGTTGAACTGCGCACCATGCTGTATAACAGAGACATCCATAGAAGATAGTAGCACATGCCATGTATTGTCCATCTCAGGCATAGGCACCACCAGAAGTCCATGTTGCTTGCGGGTGTTACAGTCAACCACTGAAGTGCAGTGATAAGCCCCGGACTGATTAGTTCTGAGCATCTCTTTCATAAGCGACTGCTCAAGGTTAATCATGAGGTTTTTATCAAATTTCAGGTAACTCATGTTAGTTATTGTAAGAAGTTTTTTGGTATTTCAAAGGTATTGTATATATAATGCGAATATACAACCATTTAGTCCGAAAACCAAATATTTCTCAATTTTTTTAAATTACATGGTTTTTACCTGCGCAATGAGAAAATCACCGCCACCTCACACTTTGACCGTCGCCGAGCGATTGATGGCCCTGAGTTGCCACCAAATCATTATAGCGGTGACCATAGTTGCCAAAGCATCGCTTATCGGAAATGAATACCACACCCCATCAAGACCGTAAAGACCCGGCATAAAGATAAGCAATGGAATCAGGAATATCACCTGACGCGTAAGACTCAGGAATATAGACTTCCATACCTTGCCTATGGATTGAAAAAATGTGGTGGACACAATCTGGAATCCTACTACCCAGAACATGCGCAACGCTATGGAAAAGGCATTGTCAGTAACCGCTATAAGCTGACTGTCGACAGTGAATGCACGTGCTATGAGTGATGGAAACGCAAGCCCGAATACAGCTCCTGCACATACCACCGCCGAGCCGCATAGCGTAGTCAACAGATAAGCCTTACGCAACCTGTCGACACGGCCTGCACCATAATTGTATCCTACAATAGGTTGCATGCCCTGACAGATGCCAACCACCACCATGCACAACAATGAGGCGTATGTTGTGAATATTCCTGCTGCAGCCACGGCATTATCCCCACCATAACTATATAGATTCTTATTTATAATCACATTAATGAAACAGCTGGCAAGATTGACCAACGAGGGTGCTGCTCCTATACCTATTATACCTGCCACAATGTGCCACCGGAGCCGATAGCTGCCGGATGTGAAATGCAACGAATGTTTCTTATTGGAAAAATGAGCCAATACGTAGATGGCAAATATTCCCATCGATATATCGGTGGCTATAGCGGCGCCCTTGATTCCCCAGCCGAGCCAGAATATGAAAATCGGAGCAAGCAAAAGATTACATCCGGCTCCGACAAACATTGTCACCATGGCCTTGACCGGATAGCCCGACGCCCTCATCACATTATTCAGGCTGAAGCCGACATTCATTATGAACATACCCGGAAGTATGTACAGCATGAAATCCCTCGCATACGGAAGAGAGGCATCGCTGGCTCCGAAAGCTATCAATATATCATCGATAAACATGCGGAAAACGGCTATATACACCAAGGCATTCACTACGATAAGCGTAAGCGAATTACCGAGCGTGAGTTCGGCACCGCGTTGATTCTTTGCCCCGAGCAACAGCGATACTCGTGCACTTGCACCGGCACCAATAAGCACACCTATGGCAGCCGATACATTCATTACAGGAAATGTTATGGCCAGACCGGCTATGGCCTCAGGCCCTACCCCCTGACCTATGAATATACGGTCAATGACATTGTACAGCGACATGACAAGCATGCCAACAACAGCCGGTATGCTGTAATCCCACAGCAATTTCCCTATTTTTCCATGCTCAAGGAGCTTGAGATTGCCTTGTAATTCTGCCATAACTATGCCGCTGAAAATAACACTGCAAAGGTAAACAATAAACCGTGACCAATCAATATCTCCCTGCGCGTATGCGGTAAAGCGTCTCTTTCGTCACCCCGAGATACGAGGCTATCTGCGTAATTGTGGCACGTTCAAGTATACGCGGATACCGGTTTATGAGCCATCGGTAACGCTCGGGAGCCGATGCCGACTGGAGTATATGTATGCGTTCCTCTAGCTGCTTGCTGTGCTCGTGTAGAGCCGCGATTACCATCATGGCGACCTCAACAGATGGAATCACACCACGACTCTCCATCACACCGCGCGCATCAAATATAGGGATGAACATCACCGTAGTCGGCTCAATAAACTCTATCACAAGCTCATGCTCCGATGAATCGAGAAGAAAATGCGACATACTTACAAATTCATCATCAAAAGCAAACGAATAAGTATGTTCCTTCCCAAGTTTAGTATAATACACGCGGGCACCACCTTTCAGTATATAGAAGTTATTTGCCCGCATATCATTTTGAGTTGACAGAGTATCACCCCGCTTAAACGTAGTCTCCTGCATTATGGAACGAAGATTAGCCTCTACCTCAGGAGGCAAATCGATATGTTTGCGCAAATAATCTATCGGGTGTCCCATAGCTCAACAATCAATAATTATTCTGGTATCACAATTATCATCTCGGCCGTACAAGACACATCGTAAGGTGTGGCATCTGCCTTTTTGGGGCGCGATGACAGTTTGTAATAGAACGAACGTTGGCGATCCCACGATGGAAACGACAGTTGCCGTGTCTGTCCGGGCGGGATATTGCACGGTAAGTTATTCACAGCTCTATGCAATTGTCTACCCGACATATCGGTGTAGTCCATCCTCAGGCTCACGCCAACAATTGTATCCCGGCCATCGTTAGTTATGAACAATGACTCTTTCGTGGACCTCAACGGCTTATCATACCCTGAAATACGGACTTTAATCAGCTCACGCTCAGTAATGGTATCGCGCATATGCTGCTCCTCCGACACCGTATGCCCTACCAATCTGGCAAGCCCCTTGCGTGTAGTGCGTGTGACACGCCCATGAATCACTCCCGCACTGACAACACCAAGCAATATGAGCAATAATATTCTACGCATATCCCCGCCAATAATTATAAATAACGTGGTTCCAATGGCAACTCGGGTTCCGGAAAAACCCTGACACACCCCCTGTAGCCGGCAGGCTCGTAATTGCGGGTTACCGTATGTCGCCACATATATGGCAATACCCGCCAAAGATTGACCGAGAATTTACTTTTGTGCTTATTGAACACCAGTTGCCGGTCTGTATCGTCAAGTTTAAGCGTGAAACGCCGCGGAGCAATGAGGCTGGATCCGACAACGGTGGTGTATATTCTGGCCTCGTATATTCCCGACTTAGCTGTAGGCGACACATGCCCTGCAAGCGTTCCGGGACGGAGCGACCTATTGGGCGAGGCGAGCAACACCATCCGGTAGCACGCCGACTGGAATCCGGATACAGTGCGTGGAATTCGTTCGATAGCCACAATCACGCCATCAGAAGTAAATTGCCATATACCTTCTATATGATGTAAGTCAAGACCGGCCAACCTGCGTTCAGTCTCAGACCGGGCATAGCCATCAAGCACAACAGAGCGCTTTGGCAGTGTATCGATAAACGATGCCGCACCGATACTATCGGGTGCCAACAAGGCAACCGTTAACAGCAAAAGCCATCTACCGCGGAATGAGAAGAGATTGAACGACGGCATATCGACTATACCCCGAAATGATATGCAAACCCGAAACTGAATATCTCCTTGAACTGGAATTTATGCCAGCTGCTGTCCACGGCACGTTCAGTGGTTGTGTCGTAGCGCATGTGGAGATACAGACGGGTGGTGAGGAACTTATTGATATTGAAATCTATCGTATGCTCCCAGTCGCCTTGGAAACATCCATAATCAGTAAAGGCGAAAAGTCTGGATGAATACACTATATTATATGCCACTTTCCATTGCAATGTGGCTTCGGCGCTTGAACCGACCTTATTCAAGGTCTTATGCCCCTCGGCAATGCCAAATGTAGTTTCATCCATCTGCCTGTCGATACAAGTTTTCAGGTTCCACGACAATGGCGAGATAGAAAGCCCGAGCACAAGCGTTTTTTTCGGATTCGCATAGCTGTAGGTCATACCGAGACCGACATTCAGTTCGCCGGGAGAAAGTAGCGATGCTTTACGCTGACGTGAATTTGTGGGATAGCTGTTGAACAACTGTGTCTTGAACATCACATTGGCAGAATAGAACCAACGCTTTGCAGCCTTCAGACCCACAGTGGCGTTCAGTTGGAATATATCCTCGCTTATATTATACGAGCGTATGCTGTCGTCAGGAGCACTGTTCAGGCCTATCTTATACTGCGCCGTGAAATCCACAAGATAGTTGGGATAGAACTTCTGATTCAGATTCACATGATATGCCACCTGCCCTATCATGTTCAGATTATTGTTTCCACCCTGATACCAGTTGGGCGATATGTACGCCTGCGAAAACTGAAGGGACGCATCGAAATTATGAATCCATTTCTTAAGGTCTATATCCGCATTGAGATCCTTGGCAAGTTCATCCTTATTTACCCTGACCTCTTCAAGCACTATATTGGTAGTGGTGGGATCGACATAAGCACGGTACATCTTAGGCGGCTCGGGAAGAAACGCCAGATTATAGCGCACATCTTCAGGATTGGCCATCATGTAACGCTGACGCGTGTGATTGACCAACAGCTCATTGAACGACAAATCATTAAGCCACTCATAAATCTCGGGGAATCTGCCACCGTCGCCCACTGCCAAGGTCAGAGGATCAAGCAATTCATAATGGCCGAACACCGCCGGCGAGGAATACGCGCCCGGTATACTGCAATATACCCGCGACGGCTCTACATTCCGCATTGTATCTGGAACAGCATCTGCATTAAGGCTTATATCCTCTACAACAGGAACCGAATCCACCACCCAACCGAGAGTATCGAGCTCGGTGGCCGGGAAACTGAAATACGGGCGCAACGACCGCTCCGATACGCCTGCGTTTGATACCGAAGCGCACAACATGAACATTACACCTAATACAAATCCTGAAATACGTCGCATAAACATGATTGGTTCAAGAAAGTGAGACAAACCGCAATGTGCCGCGCAGGCCACCGCACTGAAATTGAATGCAAACTTACTAATAAATACCATTAAAGTCAACTTAATGTTAAAAAATCGCCACTCTATTTTCACAGCTCGCCAGCTTCTATTTTCATTTAAGGAATTATTCAGTACCTTTGCCACCCGATTGACACTGAAAAAAATCAAATAAACAAATATACCATCATGGACTTTATTGAAGAACTGACCTGGCGTGGCATGATACACCAAATGATGCCAGGCACAGATGAGCAACTTAAAAAAGAGATGACCACGGCATATCTGGGCATTGACCCCACTGCCGATTCACTACATATCGGACACCTTGTAGGAGTGATGATACTCAAGCACTTCCAACGTTCAGGCCACAAACCCATTGCATTGGTGGGAGGTGCTACGGGCATGATTGGCGACCCGTCAATGAAAAGCCAGGAACGCAAACTCCTTGACGAAGAGACACTGCGTCACAATCAGGAGGCGATAAAGCGTCAGCTTGCAAAGTTCCTTGATTTTGACAGCGATGCCCCTAACGCCGCCGAGATGGTCAACAACTACGACTGGATGAAATCATTCTCATTCCTTGACTTCATACGCGATGTAGGCAAGCACATCACCGTAAACTACATGATGGCCAAGGACTCAGTGAAGAAACGTCTCAGTGGCGAGAGCCAGCAGGGAATGTCGTTCACCGAATTTTCATATCAGTTAGTTCAAGGTTACGACTTCCTCAATCTCTACCGCGAGAAAAACTGCCGGTTGCAGCTTGGTGGCTCCGACCAATGGGGCAACATAACCACCGGCACCGAACTCATTCGCCGCACCGTGGGTGGAGAAGCCTACGCACTTACATGCCCGCTCATAACAAAAGCCGACGGTGGCAAATTCGGCAAGACCGAAAGTGGCAATGTATGGCTTGACCCACGCTACACATCACCTTATAAATTCTATCAGTTCTGGCTGAATGTTTCTGACGCCGACGCTGAGAAGTATATAAAGATTTTCACCGAACTCTCGCGCGAGGAAGTCGAAGAGCTCGTTGCCCAACAGGCTCAGGACCCCGGCATGCGTCCTCTTCAGAAACGTCTTGCCAAGGAGGTGACCTGCATGGTTCACTCAGTGGAGGATTACGAAGCGGCAGTGGAAGCATCGCAAATTCTTTTCAGCAACAAAGCCGGCGACATACTGCGTCGCATCGACGAGTCAACCCTGCTTGCAGTGATGGAGGGTGTTCCTCAGTACGAGGTCGCACTTGCCGACATCGAAGCCGGCGTGAAACTCGCCGACCTGCTTACCGACAAAGCCCCCGTATTCCCCTCTAAAGGTGAGATGCGCAAAATGGTTCAGAATGGCGGTGTGAGCGTCAACAAGGAAAAAATCACCGACGCCTACGCTCCGGCATCAACCGACATGCTGCTCAACGGGAAATACATCCTGATTCAGAAAGGCAAGAAAAACTATTTCCTTCTGATTGCGAAATAGCCCATGCCCACACATTTTTGGCAAAATTATTGCACGAAACAAAAACAATGCGTAACTTTGCCCTCGCTTTAGGCCGACAGGCTTGAGCAATAAGGATTGTCTTATGGTGTAATGGTAGCACTGCAGTTTTTGGTTCTGCCTGTCTAGGTTCGAATCCTGGTAAGACAACAAAATAAAGTCCGGTTTCTGATGAAGCCGGACTTTATTTTATAGCCTTCATGCACCTTGCTGACGATACATGCGGGATAGAGTGAACAGAGCCACTGCGCCTACCACGGCAAAAGGCACCCCGACAAGAGCCGGCGACGCCAATCCGAGGCCATGATGGATAGCCACCCCACCCAACACAGCCGACACGGCATTCGACACATTGAAAGCGATCTGTATTCCGGCGCCGCCGAGCATCTCTCCACCCTTGGCAAAACGCACTATCAGATACTGCAACGGTCCACCCAGACCAAACAGCCCGGCAGTGGCCATAAACATAAGTAAAAGCGACAGAACTTTATTTGATGCGCAGAAATATGTAGCTGTCATAATGGCTACAAGCAGCAATGCTATACATCCGCACACCCTCGAAACACTATAACGGTCGGCTAATTTACCCGCCAAGGCATTGCCCACCACCATTCCAAGTCCGGCAAGCATCATAACCCATGTCATCTCCTGGCCGGAAAAGCCTGCTACATCAGTCATTATCGGTTCGACATAGCTGAACCAACAGTACACGCTCGCCTGACCGAAAAACACACCGCAGTATATCAACCACGGCGCAGCACTCTTAAGGAAGCGGAACTGCCCCTTTATGCCGGTGTCAGGCAACGCCCCGAGCCGGGGAATAAACCTCCTTATCCCGACACATGCCAGCAGTCCGAAAAACGCCACTATGCCAAAGGCCACACGCCAACTCCATACATTGCTCACAAACGTGGCGGCCGGCACACCGATAACATTGGCCACCGTCATTCCGCCCACCATTACCGCGACCGCACTTGCGCCCTGCCCCGGAGACACAAGTTTTGAGCACACTATTGCTCCGGCTCCGAAAAACGCGCCGTGTGGTAGACCTGAAAGGAATCTTGCCGCCAACAAAGTGTAGAAACCACCTGAACATGCAGCAAACGCATTACCTATAAATATGAATGACGCAAGAAGAATAAGCAACTTTTTCAACGGCAGTTTGTGCAGCAGCACCAACATCGGAGCGCCCACTGCCACTCCGAGCGAATAGGCTGATATCAGATGGCCGGCCTGAACCACCGTTACCCCTATGCCATCAGCCACTTCACCGAGCATACCCATCATTCCGAATTCCGCTATGCCAAGAGCGAATGTACCCACGGCAAGAGCAGCCAGACCTCGTTTCATAAATAAATCAAGCTATATTATTATCGTATTTAATAACTGACATGCCGGTATTTTATTTTGTTTTTCACAAATAATTTCGCCGTCGTGCAACTTTTCCCTACCATACCGCGTCAAAGGTATAGTGCGTTACAAAATTAATGGACCTAATAATTCATCACCGCAATGATTATACATCTTGAAGACATAAACAAGACCTATCATGGAGCTGTGCCCCTGCACGTTCTCAAAGGCATCAATCTCAACATCGACCGTGGCGAGTTGGTGTCCATTATGGGAGCATCCGGCTCCGGCAAGTCAACACTCCTTAATATAATAGGTATACTTGACAATTACGACTCGGGCGAGTATATTCTCGACGGCACATTGATACGCAATCTTTCCGAAAACCGTGCAGCCGAGCTGCGCAACCGTATGATAGGATTCGTATTCCAGTCGTTCAATCTCATAAACTACAAAAATGCCGTTGAGAATGTGGCTCTACCACTGTTCTATCAGGGAGTGCCACGACGCAAGCGCAATGCCATGGCCATGGAACAGCTCGAACGGATGGGGCTTGCCGACCGTGCCCACCACCTGCCCGGAGAGATGTCGGGCGGACAGAAGCAGCGCGTGGCCATAGCCCGCGCGCTTATCACCAATCCCTCGCTCATTCTCGCCGACGAACCTACCGGAGCCCTCGACTCAAAGACGTCGCAAGAAGTTATGGAAGTGTTCCGTCAGCTTAATTCCGATGGGATGACCATCGTGATTGTGACGCACGACCCGGGTGTTGGACAGCAAACCAATAGAATAATCCGAATTTCCGACGGCATCATACTTCCCGACAATGTTTGACCTTTTCCGCGAGATAGCACAGACACTGCGCCACAACAAACTGCGCACCGCACTTACCGGATTTGCCGTGGCTTGGGGCATATTCATGCTCATAATCCTGCTGGGCATGAGCCGTGGCGTGTTCAACTCATTCTCGAGCTTCGCATCGGCCGAACAATCGCGTACACTCAGCATCTGGGGTGGATGGACCGGCAAAGCCCACCACGGTTACAAGGAAGGCCGCCGCATAATTCTCGAAAACGACGACAAGCCACGCATCAGGCACGACAACCCCCATTATGTGGAGAATGTATTCGCAACAAAAGAGATTGATTCGGCCCAGGTGTCCACAAACCGCGACTACATAAGCAACCCTGTCTACGGCCACTACCCCGAGGAGATAAAGCGGGCAAAACTCAACATGCTCTACGGACGGTTTCTCAACCAACGTGACCTTGACGAGACCCGTAAAGTGATTGTGATACAACGGCAGAATGCAAAGACACTGTTTGGCGACGAGACAAAAGCTGTTGGCAGCCGCGTGCAGGCTTTGGGGCTTTCATGGCTTGTAATCGGTGTCTACGACCACGATTGGGAAAGCGGTAGCTATGTCCCCTTCACCACCGCCATGATGCTGTCGGGCAACGATGGTAAGGTATCGCAACTTATGGTAAGTCTTAAGAATGTGGAAAACATGGACGATGGCACCGAAGCCGAGGCCGGAGTCCGCAAATCCCTTTCGGCATCCCACGATTTTGCTTCCGACGACACCGGAGCAGTCCATATATGGAACCGCTTCAACAGCTATCTGTCAAATATGACCGCCCTCAACATCCTCGACATCGCGGTATGGATTATCGGAATATTCACCCTCCTGTCGGGTATTGTCGGCATAAGCAATATAATGTTTGTGTCAGTGCGCGAGCGCACCCACGAGATAGGAATACGCCGGGCCATTGGAGCCAAACCTCGTAGCATACTCATTCAGATAGTCACCGAGAGTGTGGCCATCACCACCATATTCGGATACATAGGCATTGTCCTTGGCACGATGGTTACGGCACTCATTGCAAAAATCACTGCCGATGCCGACTTCCTCAAAGACCCTACCGTCAATATTTCCATAGCCATAAAAGTGACTGTGGTTCTGATAATAGCCGGAGCTTTGGCCGGACTCTTCCCTGCCCTGAAAGCCACAAAAGTGAAACCGGTCGAAGCCTTGCGCGACGAATAACCCCTATTACTCAAAATGAAAACCAACCTGTTTGACATAGAAAACTGGCGCGAGATCGGAGCTACACTCTCTCGCAACAAGACACGGACATTCCTCACCGCTTTCGGAATATTCTGGGGCACAGCCATGCTCGCGATGCTTTGGGGCGGAGCCGGCGGTCTTGAGGGCCTTCTGCGTCGCAACTTCAACGGATTCGCCACCAATATGGGGGCATGCTTCCCACAGCGCACCACCATGTCCTACAAAGGCTACAACAAAGGAATGACATGGCAGCTTAACGATGCCGACATTTCCATTATTCGCCGCATAAGCCCCTACATCGACCTCTCGTCAACCATGGGGTTCGACGGAGCCACCATAAAATATGGCACCAAAAGCAATGCCGGCAGAATAACCGGCGTGGAGGGCGACTACTTCAAGATGCAGATTCCGGTGCTCTACGACGGACGGTTGATAAATTCCAGCGATGTAAGCCAGTCACGCAAAGTGGTGGTGCTCGGAAAAGATGTGGCCGACGAACTTTTTGCCAACGAATCGCCGATAGGAAAATATGTATCTGTCAACAATCTTTATTTCCTGGTGATAGGTGTTGCCGGTCAGAAATCCGAGGCATCCATTGGCGGACGCATAAACCAAAGCGCCATAATCCCCGCTACCACCATGCGCAGCGCATTCAATAAAGGCGACAAGGTAGACTTCTTCGTCTACACCGCACGCCCCGGATATACTCCGAAAGACATCGAGCCTGCTGTAAGGCGGGCCGTTATAGCCAACCATCCGCTTAACCCTGCCGACAAGGAAGCTATGTGGTTCATGGACATATCCGAAGAGTTCAAGAAAGTCGACTACCTGTTTCTCGGCATTAATATACTCGCGCTTTTTGTCGGTGTAGGCACACTTCTCGCCGGTATAATCGGTATAGGCAACATAATGTGGATCATAGTCAAGGAGCGCACTCAGGAAATCGGCATACGCCGGGCCATTGGAGCCAAACCATCCGACATTATCACTCAGATTCTGTCAGAAAGCATGGTTTTGACCACAATAGCCGGTATCGCCGGCATCTGCTTCGCCACACTCGTGCTCTCCGTTGCCGACCACATCACCTACGACCCCCGGTTGGGCTCGGCACACTTCCAATTGCCATTCTTCCATGCGCTGGCCATTTTGATTACATTTCTTATCCTCGGAACTGCCGCAGGCATAATTCCCGCCATAAAAGCCATGCGCATAAAACCCATCGAGGCAATGAACGACAAATAATAATCCTAATACGTCAACTATAAATTCCTTATACCAAATGAAAAAATTTTTCAAAATCCTGATGTGGATTATAATCGCGGCCATATTTATCGGCACTTTTGTTTATCTTTTCATCAACTCTCAGCCTAAAGAGACACGCTACGCCATAGTGAAGCCTGACTCCGGCAACATCGAACGCACCACTGTGCTTACAGGCAAAATCGAACCGCGCGATGAAATTCTGATCAAGCCACAGATTTCAGGCATCGTGACCAAGATAAACGTGGAGCCAGGCGACATGGTTCGTGAAGGCGACGTTATCGCCGTAATAAAAGTGATACCCGATGCTTCACAGCTTTCATCGGCCGAGGGGCGTGTCGATGCAGCGCGCATTGTTCTTGAGGAGGCCCGGCTTAAACACGAGCGCAACACCATGCTCTTTGACCGTAAGGTAATATCACGCGAGGAGTTCGAGGGCACCCGGAGCGCCTATTCACAGGCCCAGTCGGAATTGGCATCCGCCATAGATGCTGTCAACATTGTAAAACAAGGTGTTTCGAAATACAACGCTTCCGAGGCCAACACCCAGGTGCGTGCCACCATCACAGGCCTTGTGCTTGACGTCCCTGTTAAAGTGGGAACATCAGTTATTCAAGCCAACACATTCAACGATGGCACCACTATAGCATCGGTTGCCGACATGAACAACCTCATATTCAAGGGCAACGTCGATGAAACCGAGGTCGGCTCGCTATCCGTGGGCATGCCTATGACCATCACCATCGGCGCAATTCCCGATTTTTCCTCAACCGCTACCATCGAATATATTTCGCCGAAAGGCGTTGAGACCAACGGTGCCAACACTTTTGAAATCAAAGCGGCCATACAACCCGACCCTGGAATGAACCTGCGCGCAGGCTACAGCGCCAATGCGAAGGTTGCCCTTGCCAAAGCCACAGATGTGCTCCGTGTTCCAGAAAGTGTTGTAGAATTTGCCGGCGACTCCACATTTGTCTATTGTCTTACCGACAGCCTGCCTTCACAGCAATTCCGCCGCACCCCAGTTACCACAGGCACGAGCGATGGCATAAACATCGAGGTCAAATCAGGCATAGATAAAAATGCGCTTTTGCGCGGCGACCGGATTTCCGACAAATAAACCATCCATAAAATCACGCAATGAAACCACTACATATATTATATATACCATTGGCCTTGGTTGCAGTCCCCCTGTCAGCCATAGCTCAGCCATGGTCACTCGACAGCTGCATAAACTATGCCATAGAGCATAACATCACAGTAACGCAGCGCGACCTCGACCGCTCTTCCGCCCAATTGACAGTGACCGAAGCTAAAGACCGCTTTCTGCCGCAACTCGAGGCCGGAGCAAACCAATCGTTCAATTTCGGGCGTGGCTTGACATCTGAAAACACCTATGCCAACCGCAACACATCGCAACTCGGATGGAATGTCGGGCTGTCGCTCCCCATATTTCAAGGTCTGTCGGCCAAACGTCAGCTCGACTATTCACGTGCAAATCTTTTAGCCGTAGTGCAACAATACGAATCCGCTAAAGACGACATAACGCTCAACGTCATCTCTCAATATCTGCAAGTCCTTTACACTGCCGAGATTCATGCTGTGGCACAGGAACAGGTGCGGTTATCGCAGGTGGAGCTTCAACGCCGCAAAATTCTGCTCGAAGGTGGCAAGATTCCTGAACTCGACCTCATTCAGGCCGAGAGCCAGCTTGCACAGGACGAACTGACAGCTGTCACCACCGCCAACGACCATACACTCGCACTACTCGACCTTTCACAGTTGCTTCAGCTGCCATCGGCCGATGGATTCGACATCGCTCCCCTCCACGACGACAACACCCCGCTGTTATCGGCCGACGATGTATTTGACAACGCCTCCCGCCACAACCATGGTCTTAAAGCCGCCGAACTCACCGTACAAGCCGAACAGAAAAGCATATCTGTGGCCAAAAGCGGCTACCTGCCACGGCTCTCCTTCAATGCCGGCATAGGAAGCAGCTACTATAAGATTTCAGGTATGGACAACGCTCCTTTTCACCGGCAGATGCGCGACAACTTCAACAAATCGCTCGGATTCTCCCTCTCCATACCCATTTTCGACGCATTCTCCACCCGCAACTCCGTGCGGCGCGCAAAGATTCGGAAACTTCAGGCCGAACTGCAGCTTGACGACACCCGCACCCGTCTTTACAAAGACATTCAGCAAGCCCACACCCGGGCCGTGTCGGCCGAAAAAAAGCGTCAGTCGAGTATCGTGGCCCGCGAAGCCACAAAGAAAGCACTCGATGCCATGCAGGAGAAGTACAATTTCGGACGCGCCAACGCCACCGAATTCGAACAAGCCAAGACTGCCTATATTAAAGCATCGTCAGAAGCAGTGCAGGCCAAATACGAATCTATTCTCCGCAACCGCATTCTGCTGTTCTACAATCAGACACATTAGCCACCATCTCCTGGCTATAGGCATCTATTTGCTACGATTGGCTATATACCCAACTTGGCCGGGTATATAGCCAATTTGCAATTAAATTTAATTAAGAGATTACATTTTGCAACACCGATTGCATATTACATTTTAATTTGTAACTTTGCAGGGTTCTGTAAAACTTAGTTATACAAAACCCATCACCTGCATGATCAAAGGAGCATTGGAAAAAGTGATGAGCCAGGACATGTCCGAGATATGGACTCTGCTTAACAGTGATGAAAAAAGGAAAATAACCGACAATTTCACACTGCATCACTTCAAGAAGAACCAGATAATATATGCCGAACGGGAGCAGCCCGAATTTCTATGGTGTCTGCTCAAAGGCAAAGCCAAGCAATACAAGGACGGAGTCGGGGGGCGTCAGCAGATCACCCGCCTCATAAGTCCGGTGCAATACTTCGGCTACAGGGCTTACTTTGCCGGTGAGCCGTATGTCCACACCACTGCCGCCATGGAAGAATCGACAGTCGGGGCATTTCCTATGTCGGTCGTCAAGGAACTTATCGACGGCAACCGCGATGTAGCGTGGTTTTTCATCCACGAACTCTCCCGTAACCTCGGTAACTCCGACACCCGGATTGTCAATCTCACCCAGAAACACATCCGCGGACGTCTCGCCGAAGCCCTGATGGTGCTGATAGAGCACTATGGCTACGAGGCCGACGGGGTCACAGTGCGCATGTACATGTCGCGTGAGGATCTGGCCAATCTGTCCAACATGACCACATCCAATGCCATCCGCACACTCACAGCGTTTGTCAACGAACACCTGATTGTGGTCGACGGCCGCCAGATAAAGATTCTCAACGAGCCGCAGCTCCATAAGATAAGCAAGTTCGGGTAAGAATATTCCGACTGACAAGAAATCTAACATCCTAACATAATTCTAAATCTCAAAATGAAAAAATTATTCAACTTCTTTTTCATGGCCATATGCCTTGCCGTGATGGCAGGCGCTATGACCGCATGTTCTGACAGCGACGACGGCCCCTCAATCAACGGCACCGGCATATCCGGCGAATCGTGGGTTGGTCTGAGCAATGTCGATATGTCCAACGACGGCGAGACACGCAAATTCACCTTCACCGCCCAGGATGCCTGGAACGCATCGTCCAACGAGTCTTGGTGTAAAGTGTCTCCGGCTCGTGGTCGCGATGGAAAATCCGAGATAACAATCACTTCCGAACCCAACACCACCGACAAGACCCGCACCGCCACTGTGACCATCAACGTAAGCGGAGCTTCAAAAAAGGTCCAGCTGACCATACGTCAGAAGGTCGAGGGCTCATCCACCGACCCCGGCACCAACGAAGTGCTCTCGTGGATATACCAATACATGAACAAGTATTACCTCTGGAACGATCCCATCCCCGAACTCAAGCTCAACTGGAGCCTTAACTATCAGAAATTCCTCACCTCTATTCTCGATGGAGTGGCTGATCAGGGCGACCTTAACCACGACGACGGCCACTGGAAAGATGGCAAGCGCCAGTACTACTACTCGTTCATCGACAGCGAGGCTCCCGCCCGCTCCGTTGGCGAAGAAGAGACCGGTTCAGGTGTGATGTATATGGCTGCCACATATTATGGCAACAACACCACTGTTGTACTCAACATCCAACAGGTAGCTCCGGGTACGCCAGCCTATCAGGCTGGATTGCGCCGTGGCGCAATCCTGACCAAAGTTGCCGGAACCACCATCACAGCCAACAACTATCAGAATCTTGCATCACGTGTTGTTCAGGGAAATGTCACCGTAACGGTTGCTGAACTCGCCAATGATGGAAGCATTGCCTCTACATCCGATATTCAATTCGGCTCTGCGACTTTCGTTGATCCCGCCATTTACAATCTCTCTGTGCTCACCCTCACCAATGGCAAGAAAGTAGGCTGCATAACCTACATGGGCTTCGACAAGCAATACGACAGCGCCCTTATCCAGGCATTCAAAGACCTCAAGGACCAGGGTGTGAGCGACCTGATTCTCGACCTTCGCTACAATGGTGGCGGCCACGTACTCTCAAGCGTTGTGTTGGCAACACTCATCTCAGGCGATGCCCAGAAAGGCAAGGTATACAACCGCACCACCTACAATGCCACCCGCACTGCACAGGGCGAAGTTGGCGTCTACAAGCTCGGCACTTCGGCCAATCCCGAATCGGCTATAGGCTACGACAAGATAACCGAAGCTCTCGGAGCATCACTTAACCTCAACACAGTCTATGTGCTCTGTACCGAAAACACCGCTTCGGCCAGCGAACTTATCATCAACGGTCTGCGCGGAGTTGACATGACAGTGAACCTCATCGGCACAACCACCAACGGCAAAAACGTAGGTATGGAAGCCATGACCAAAAAAATCGGCAACTACAGCTACACTTTCGCCCCCATCACATTCTACAGCGAGAATGCCAAGGGCTTCAAGGATTACTCCAACGGCTTCACTCCCGATGTGGAACTTGATGAGGAAGATTATATGTACGGCGATTTCGGTTCGACCAAAGATTGCCTTACAGCAGCAGCTCTCCAATGGATAAGCACAGGTACCAAGCCCTCTTACTCCAAATCAAGAGCCGGCAACTATGTACGCCGTCTCAAAGGCGATGCTAACAACGGCCGCACACCGGCACGCAATTTCGGAGCAATCGCCATGCCCGAGCACATTGAGCTCTGATTCTTATAAATCATTCATACGTAAAAGTGAGGCAACGTTCAAAATCGAACGTTGCCTCACTTTTATCATTCAAATTATGTTATCTTTGTAACAAAATACTATATTCAACCATGGACCTGCAACTCATAACCGAAAACATACGCACACGCCTTAACATAGATCAGCTCAATGGCATCCAACGGAAAATGCTGCAATGCGACTCCCCCGCCATAATCCTCATCGCACCTACAGGCTCTGGAAAGACACTTGCCTTCGCCGCCCGCATGCTCACATATCTCGACTCACCGTCGCAACGCGTCCAGGGACTTGTACTCGCCCCCTCGCGCGAGCTCGTAATCCAGATTGCCGAGATTATACGCAAAATAGCATCGGGCTACAAAACCGTGGCACTTTACGGCGGCCACTCGGTAATCGACGAGAAAAACTCATTGAACCCTGTTCCCGACATCATAGTGGCCACACCCGGACGCCTGCTCGACCACCTGCAGCGCGGACACATCGAGATTATACGCCCCGAAGTGCTGGTGATTGACGAATACGACAAATCGCTCGAACTTGGATTCGAGACCGAGATGAAACGCATCACCGCCCGCTTGAAGAGCTACCACCGGCTGCTGCTCACATCGGCCACACGTATGGACACACTGCCACCCTATCTGGCCACGCAGGGCATGCATCCGACCTTTATCGAGGATATTCCTGCCGAAAAACCAAGCGACCGGTCAGACATAGTCGAGGTAACCTCTTTTGCCAAAGACAAACTCGACACCCTTGTCAATCTGCTTGGCAGCAATCAGGAAGGAAGCCGCTCCATTGTCTTCGTAAATCACCGCGAGAGCGCCGAAAGAATATACAATAGGCTTAAAGCCGACAACATCTCTGCCGCACTCTATCATGGAGCCCTCGACCAGGAACAGCGCGCCACAGCAATCGACCTTCTTGCCAACGGCTCCGTGGCTGTGCTCGTGGCCACCGACCTCGCCGCCCGCGGACTCGACATCGAAAAGCTCGACCACGTGATACACTATCACCTGCCCGTAAACGAAGCCGCATGGACGCACCGCAACGGACGCACCGCCCGCGTACAGGCCCGTGGAACAATCTATGTAATCACCTCCGAAGCCGACTCGCTCCCCGAATACATATCGTTTGACCGCAAATTCATACCCGACCCACACTCCGGAGCTCCGGTCAAAGCCCGAATGGCCTCCCTCTACTTCTCCGCCGGTAAAAAAGAGAAGCTCTCGCGTGGCGACATTGTCGGTTTCCTGATAGCACAGGCCGGCCTGAGCGCCGATGAAATCGGGCTCATCTCTCTGCGCGACCACAGCGCCATCGCCGCCATCGCCGCCCCGAAGCTCAACGCCACCCTGCAAGCCATTGCCGGTGCGAAAATCAAAGGCCGGCGCATACGCATAACCCATCTGCGCCCATAGCACATTTTAATAAAATATGTGCCATTGGTTAAGTATATGTTAAAGGATATTGGCTTGTGGAAAATTTTGCTACATTTGCATAAAACATAACCCTACTAAAACCCTACAATATGGCCAAAGTGATAGGAGCCGTGGAAATAAACCACGAACGCTGCAAGGGTTGCGACCTGTGCGTGGTGGCATGCCCTACCGATGTTCTAAGTCTCCAGCCAAAAGAAGTCAACAACCGCGGATACCACTATGCCTATACAGCCAACCCCGAGAAATGTATCGGCTGTGCATCGTGTGCCCTGGTTTGTCCCGACGCTTGTATTGAAGTATATAGAGTGGTCGAAAAATAACATCCTACACCATTATGAAACAGGAAGTACAATTGATGAAGGGCAACGAAGCCATAGCCCACGCCGCTATCCGTTACGGCGTCGATGGCTACTTCGGCTACCCTATTACCCCCCAGAGCGAAGTGCTTGAAACCCTCGAGGCTCTCATGCCATGGGAAACTACCGGCATGGTAGTGCTTCAGGCCGAGAGCGAGGTGGCATCCATAAATATGGTATACGGCGGAGCCTCGACAGGAAAAGCTGTAATGACATCATCGTCAAGCCCCGGCATAAGTCTTATGCAGGAAGGGCTTTCTTACATAGCCGCAGGCGAATTGCCCGCACTCATAGTCAATGTGATGCGCGGTGGTCCGGGCCTCGGCACCATACAGCCATCGCAGAGCGACTATTTTCAGGCCACCAAAGGTGGAGGTCACGGCGATTACCACTACATAGTGCTCGCACCATCCACCGTGCAGGAGATGGCCGACTTCGTTGCGCTTGGCTTTGACCTCGCGTTCAAGTACCGCACACCGGCCATGCTTCTTGCTGATGGCATAGTGGGTCAGATGATGGAAAAAGTAGTGCTGCCCGAACAGCGCCCCCGCCGTACCGACGAACAGATAGCCCGCGAATGTCCGTGGGCTGTGACCGGGCGCCCCGAGGGACGTGGCCCCAATGTGTTGACCACACTTGAACTTGACAGCGCCAGGATGGAAGTCAACAACCACCGCTATCAGGCCACCTACCGCAAGATTGAGGAAAACGAGGTGCGCTATCAGGAATATTTCACTGACGATGCCGAGTATCTCTTCGTGGCATTCGGCTCAATAGCCCGAATCTGCCTTAAAGCGATAGAGGACGCACGGCAGCGTGGCATCAAGGTAGGTCTCTTACGCCCCATCACCCTATGGCCCTTCCCCACCAAGGAGATAGCCCGTCTGGCTCAACAGGTGAAAGGAATTATGGTGGTGGAACTTAATGCCGGACAGATGATTGAGGATGTACGTCTGGCCGTGGAAGGCCGTGTGCCTGTGCACCACTACGGACGCATGGGTGGTATAGTGCCGAATCCTCAGGAAGTAATGGACTCATTATTCGCCAACTTCCCCGATGCCGACAAATGAACGCCTGATCTGAACTCCACAAAACTGTCACAACATGAAACCCGAAGATATAAAACGAAGCGAGAACAAGGTTTACTGCAAGCCTGAGCTTCTCAACGATACACCGATGCACTACTGCCCCGGTTGCTCCCACGGTGTGGTGCACAAATTAGTGTCGGAAGTGATAAAAGAGATGGGCGCGGAGCATATAGCCATCGGAGTAGCCCCGGTGGGATGCGCCGTATTCGCATACTCATATATAGACATCGACTGGATAGAGGCTGCCCACGGACGCGCGCCGGCCGTTGCCACCGGAGCCAAACGTCTCAATCCCTCGCGGTTGGTTTTCACATATCAGGGCGACGGCGACCTTGCCGCCATCGGAACCGCCGAGACCATACATGCTGCCAACCGTGGCGAGAACATAGCCATCATATTCATCAACAACGCCATCTATGGCATGACCGGCGGACAGATGGCCCCCACCACACTCGAAGGGCAGGTTACAGCCACTACACCCTACGGCCGACGTGTGGACCTCAACGGCTATCCGTTGAAAATAAGCAATCTTCTCGCACAGCTGCCCGGCACATGCTATGTCACACGTCAGGCCGTGCACACCCCGGCCTCCGTGCGAAAGGCAAAAGCTGCTATACGCAAAGCTTTTGAGAATTCCCTCGCCGGCCACGGCACATCAGTGGTGGAGATTGTCAGCACATGCAACAGCGGATGGAAAATGTCACCCGCCAAATCCAACGAATGGATGGTTGAACACATGTTCCCCGAATATCCTTTGGGCGACTTGAAAAACGATACTGAACGATGAAAAAAGAAATAATCATAGCCGGTTTTGGAGGCCAAGGGGTGCTCTCCATGGGCAAGATACTCGCATCGGCAGGGCTTTACGACGGCCTTGAAGTGACCTGGATGCCATCTTACGGACCCGAACAGCGCGGAGGAACAGCCAACGTAACCGTGGTTCTTTCCGACACCCCCATATCATCGCCTGTTCTCGACAGCTACGACACTGCGGTGATTCTCAACCAGCAGAGTCTCGACAAATTCGAGCAGAAAGTAAAACCCGGCGGCGTACTCATCTACGACCCCTACGGCATACACCACGCCCCCACCCGCACCGACATAAGCATATACCCTGTTGAGGCCATGGAGGCGACAATCGCATTGAAAAATGCCAAGATTTACAACATGATTCTTCTCGGCGCACTGCTCAAACTGAATCCTGTGGTGGATATCGATGCCGTTATGACCGGATTGAAGAAAGCGCTTCCCGAGCGTCACCACCACCTGCTCCCCGCCAACCGCGAGGCCATAATGCGTGGCATGGAACTCGTATAAACCGGCGCCACCCGACATTATTTTCAAAAAAAATCTGTGCAAAGACCATACTTTTATAAAAAAAACTTACATTTGCACTGAAATTAGTTTATTCGTAAATCTTATCTAAATTATCTCAACATCATGGCTTACGTAATTACCGACAAATGCGTTGCTTGCGGAACATGTCTTCCCGTATGCCCCGTAGAAGCTATCTCTGAAGGCGATATCTACCACATCGATCCCGACACTTGCATCGAGTGCGGTTCTTGTGCTGAAGTTTGCCCCAGCGAAGCAATCATTCCGGGCTAAACAACAAAAGCATAGCTCACACAATAAGCGGCACGGCAATACAAATCCGTGTCGCTTGTTTCATATCTGATTATCACTCATCGGGATAATATACCGCCACACAAGTACGTTATCAAATTATGAAAAGATTCGTTTATATCACCATGCTGGTGGCATGTCTGCTGGGAGGAACTTCCTGCAGGGGGCCAAAGATCGCCACCGCCGATGCTCAGATGGCCCGCGGAGAATATTACGACGCGTCAAAAACCTATCGGAAAATTTACAATAAACTAACCAAAAAGACCGACAGGCCGCTGCGTGGCGAAGTGGCTTATAAAATGGCCGAGGCCCATCGGCATCTCAACCAGTCGGCCCGTGCGGCAGCTGCATACCAGAATGCCATACGCTACGGTTATCCCGACTCATTGGCACAACTATATCTCGCCCAGATGCTGCATGCCGAAGGCAAATACACTCCCGCCATACGCGCTTACGAGGAATTTCTGATGCGTTCGCCCGAATCGGCTATAGCCGAAACCGGACTGCGGGGTGCCAGAATGTCACAAAAGCTGAAGGAAAACCCGACACGCTATGTGGTGAAAAACGCAAAACTTTTCAATTCGCGGCGTGCCGATTTCGCCCCGATGTTCAACGACGACGTGCTCTACTTCACCACCACCAACGAAAAAGTGACCGGCGACCACCGTAGCGAGATAACCGGTATGAAGAAAAGCGATATATGGATGGCCCGGAAAAACGAACAGGGACAGTGGCAGCGCCCCGAGCCGGTGGAAGGTGAGCTGAACTCCGAAATGGACGAGGGAATCATATCATTTTCACCCGACGGCAACACCATGTACCTCACCAAAGCACGCCGCGCTCCGAACTACAATACCGGAGTAGAGCTGTTCACCTCCCAGCGCAACGACGCGCAATGGAGTTCGCCTGTAAAATTTGATGTGACCAACGACACCATTTCCAGTTTCGGGCATCCGGCCGTGTCGCCATCGGGCGAATATCTCTATTTCACCAGCGATATGCCCGGCAACGGTGGCAAGGATATATGGCGTGTCAATATAAAGGACCGCATAGGCACTCTCGAAAACCTTGGCGACGCCATAAACACACCCGGCGACGAGGTATTCCCCTACTTGCTCACCGACAGCATAATGTACTTCTCGTCCGATGGCCATCCGGGGCTCGGCGGGCTTGACATATTCCGCGCCGAACTCCGGCCCGACGGCTCGTGGAGCGTAAGCAACGTGGGGGTTCCTCTCAATTCGGCCGCCGACGATTTCGGCATGACATTTGCCAAAAGCGACCATCCCGAAGGATTTTTCAGTTCCAATCGTGGAGACGCCCGCGGCTACGACCACATATACTCATTCGAACTTCCCGACCTGAAAATTGTGCTGACGGGCTACGTCACCGACCACGATGAGGAACCTATAGGCGGAGCCGTGGTGCGTATTGTGGGCAACGATGGCTCCAACCAGCGCACGGCCACCCGCCCCGACGGCTCATTCTCATTCCCTCTCAACCGCGGAGTGAGCTATGCCATGATGGCCGGAGCGAGAGGCTACCTCAACGCCAAGCAGGAATTTTCCACCGACACCACCGAGACCGATGCCGAATATGGCGTCGATTTCATGCTCGCGTCCCTGTCCAAGCCCAACATCGTGGAGAATATATTCTACGACTTCGACCGTGCAACCCTCCGGCCTGAATCGCAGGAAGCTCTCGATGGCCTTGCCGAGATGCTGCGCGACAACCCCAACATCACCATAGAGATGACCTCCCACACTGACCGCGTGGGCACTGAGGAATACAACCTCGACCTATCCCATCGTCGCGCGAAGGCTGTGATCGATTACCTCATTGAATCGGGCATAGCTCCCGACCGTCTACAATATCAGGGTTACGGAAAGACCAAACCTAAAACCGTAACCAAGCGTGTGGCTCGTCTCTATCCTCAGTTCAAGGAGGGCGATGTGCTTACCGAAGATTTCATATTGGCACTTCCTGAGGAAGCCGACCGTCAGGCAGCCGACCAGATTAACCGCCGCACTGAGTTCAACATACTTTCGGTTGACTACAAGATGTATTGATGAACATGGATTTCCGCACTGTTGTCAAACCGCTTGAACACCATAGCGGACTTATAGCTCACGACACCGGGATATTTATGCTCGGCTCATGTTTCACCGACAATATAGGCCGGCGTCTTACCGATGCGTTGTTTCCGGTATGCGCCAATCCGTTCGGCACTCTCTATAATCCGGCGAGCATACACCGTATCGTTGAGCGTATTGTGTCGGGGACTCCATTTACCGAAGCCGACATATTCACACACGGCCGTATGAATCACAGCTTCCTGTGCCACTCATCGCTATCGTCGGTAGATGCCGCCGGCATGCTCCGCAATCTGAACAGCAGGCTGGAACACAGCCGCCGATGCCTGCTCGAGGCCAATACGCTTATCATCACCTTAGGCACAAGCTGGATATATCGGCTCGTCTCTACCGGCGAAGTCGTGGCCAACTGCCATAAGCTCCCTGCGGCCGTATTTCACCGCGAGCTTCTTACAGTGGACGATGTGGAACGACTGCTCAACGACACCCTGCGGATGGTAAAAGATATCAACCGCGACATCACCACCATTCTTACCGTAAGCCCCATACGCCATCTCGCCGACGGTGCGCATGGCAACACCATCAGCAAAGCCACCCTCCAACTCGGGGTGGACCGCGTTGTTAACAGCAACGACAACACTATATATTATCCTGCTTACGAGATTGTCAACGACGACCTGCGCGACTACCGCTTCTATGCATCCGACCTATGCCATCCGTCCGACACTGCCGTTGACTACATATATGCCAATTTCTCAGAATCGTTCTTTTCACCGGCAACAAAGCAGATAGCACGCATGGCCGAGAAGTATACCCGCCGGCTGCACCATCGCCCCTTAACCGACGACGAAGATGCAAGAGCTGAATTTCTGAAAGCCACCGACAGAATGAGAACAGACTTGATTAACCAGTATCCCGTGTTAAAAAACTCCATAACCGATATAACGATATGATGTACACAACTACCACACTAAGCTCTATCCTCAACATCACCACCCCCGATGTAGAGCGGGAGGTAAACGTGTTGCTCACCGACAGCCGATCGTTGACTTACCCCGACAACTCACTGTTTTTCGCCATAACAACCCCTAACAACGACGGTCACCGCTACATACGCGAACTGTACGACCGGGGAGTGAAAGCATTCTGCGTAACCCGCATCCCCGACAATATGGACGACGTATCCGATGCTTCGTTTCTCGTGGTCGGCGATGTGACCAAAGCCCTGCACACCATTGCCCGGTATCACCGCACCCGATTCGACATTCCTGTGATAGGCATAACCGGCTCGCGGGGAAAAACAACCGTCAAAGAATTTCTGTACCAACTGTTGGGAGAGAAATTCAACATTGTACGTAGCCCGCGCAGCTACAATTCGCAGATTGGCGTACCGCTCTCTATATGGGAGATGAACACCGACACTCAGCTGGCCATTATTGAAGCCGGCATATCGCGCCACAATGAGATGACCGCACTTGAATCGATAATCAAACCCACCATAGGGATAATAACGAACATCGATACCGACCACAGCGACGGCTTCCTGTCGATGGAGCAGAAATGCCGCGAAAAAGCGGCTTTGCTGCGCGACTGTCCGTGCGTGGTATATTGCGCCGACAATACCATGATAAGCGATGCCGTCAATACCACATGCCATGCCGATGTGGAGATTGGCTGGTCTATGAGCGATGCAGAATCGCCACTCTTCATATCGTCGGTTGAAGAACACGACGGACGCACAGCCATAACCTACAGCTACTTGCGCGAGGAATCGCGTTTCGAGCTGAACTTCACAGGCACCTCCAACATTCAGAACGCCCTGCACTGCCTTGCCGTAATGCTTTATCTTGGATGCCCGGCTGACGAAATAGCAGAAAAAATGAGCCGTCTTGTCACCGTAGGCACACGCATGAACGTGATAGAGGGGGTGAACGACTGTATGCTCATATACGACTCCTATACATCCGATCTCCACTCATTGGCACCGGCCATCGACTTCATGTCGCGCCGGCACACCAAAGCCCGCACAGCCACTCTTATTCTGAGCGATGTGATGCACGAGACACTGCCTCCGGCCAAATTATATCAGGCCGTGGCTCATCTCGCACGCCAGAGGGGAATAGACCGAGTGATAGGCATAGGCACGGAGTTCATGCGCAACAGCCGCTATTTCTCGGCCGACGACCAGTTCTATCCCGACACTGCCGCCTTTCTCGCATCAGTGTCGCCCGGCGATTTCGACCACGAACTGATTCTGATCAAGGGTGCGCCGGGATTCAACTTCGAAAGCATAGCCGACATGCTCGAGGCACGTCAGCATGAAACCGTGCTCGAGGTCAATCTCGACTCAGTTGTACACAACTTCAATATGTTCCGCGCCATGGTGCGCCCCACCACAGGGGTAATCTGCATGGTGAAGGCTTCAGGTTACGGAGCCGGTTCCTACGAACTTGCCAAAACCCTGCAATCGCAGGGAGCTGCCTATCTCGCCGTAGCCGTGCTCGACGAGGGCGTAGACCTCAGGCGTGCAGGCATCACTATGCCTATCATGGTGCTCAATCCCAAGGTGGTAAACTACCGCACTCTTTTCGCCTATAATCTCGAGCCCGAGATATTCAGCTTCGACATCCTCAACGAGATTATACGCGAAGGCGAGAAATACGGAATAACCGACTATCCTGTACATATCAAGCTCGATACAGGCATGCACCGTCTTGGTTTTCTTGAAAAAGACATCCCTGAGCTAATCGATATACTCCGGCATCAGAAAGTGATTCGCCCGGCTTCGATATTCAGCCATCTCGCTGCCGCCGACAATCCTGCCATGGACGACTACACCATGGAACAGTTCGACCTGTTCGACCGTTGCTGCGATAAGATTCAGAGCGCATTCCGCTACCACATAATGCGCCATATACTGAACTCCACAGGCATAAGCCGCTTCCCGGCCCACCAGCACGACATGGTGCGGCTCGGTATATGCCTGTACGGCATACCCACCATGGACGATGGCTCGCAGGATGGACTGCGACAGGTTTCTTCGCTCACCACCACCATCATATCCATAAAGGAATGGCCGGCCGGTACCACCATCGGCTATAACCGCAACGGTCTTGTAAGCCGTACGTCACGCATTGCCACCATCCCTGTAGGATATGCCGACGGCATAAACCGGCATCTCGGCAACGGAGGCATGCAGGTGCTGATAAACGGTGTACGCTGTCCCTCTATAGGCAATGTGTGCATGGATGCATGCATGATTGACGTTACCGAAGCCGACTGCAAGGTTGGCGACAGGGTGGAGATATTCGGCGACAACATACCTGTACAGGAAATAGCAAACACTCTCGACACCATACCCTACGAGGTGTTAACCTCAGTATCGTCGAGAGTGAAACGCATATATTACCGGGAATAATATTCCCGGTAATATTAACCTTGGCATCCGCCGGTTAACGCAGACGGTCGTAGCTGCGAAGCAGACGTTGGTCGGCCGATATGCCGCGTATTGCCGCTAAAAACGCTATAAGCGCCGCTACAAGCAGCAGACCGCCACCGCCCCACGACAGCTTGACTATCGTCACTTCAGGATTGGTGTCCATGAATCCACTCGCCAGCACATAAATCACGACACCGATTGTCACAAGTGTGAACAAAGCGGCGAATATTGTAAGTGATTTCTGCAACGCAAGTTTCTTGAATGAGCAGATTGCCACCACTCCAAGAATAACGGCTGCCGCCAATGGCAGTATCACACCGATGAACCCTGTCGCCATGAGACTTTCCACTTCGGCAACACCTGTCGCCACATCCACGGCCTGACAGAATCCGAATGGAACAAACGAGAACACCACAAGCAGCACCACGGCCAGCAGAAGACATAAAGTCTGAATTCTTTGAATCATAATACTTGAATTTTCGATTAGCTAATTTCTATACAAAGATAAACAATTAGAAACTCCATTTGTATCTAATTTTATAAATTTGCAGAAAATAACATATACGGATATGGCTACAGAACGACCACTGATACTCGTAAGCAACGACGACGGTATAGACGCACCTGGACTGCGTTACCTGATAGACAGCGTGAAAGAATTAGGCGATGTGATTGCCGTGGCTCCCGATGCTCCGCGCTCAGGACAGGCATCGGCCATCACTGTCGATTCGATGCTCCGTATCACTCAACACGACGATTTCGCCGGAGCGAAGATGTATTCGGTCAACGGCACTCCGGTCGACTGCGTTAAACTCGGACTGCACGCTGTGGTACCACGCCGGCCCGACCTGATGCTGTCGGGAATAAACCATGGCTCCAACTCAGGAAACTCCGTAATCTATTCCGGCACGATGGGAGCGGTGATGGAAGCATGCATGGTTGGGATACCATCCATCGGTTTTTCGCTGCTTCACCATTCGTGGGCTGCCGACTTCTCGCAATGTGGCACATTCGTGCGCGGGATTGCAGGCAAGGTATTGGCCAACGGACTTCCCCAAAGCGTCTGTCTCAACGTCAACATACCTGCAAAATGCACACCGAAAGGCATAAAAGTAGTCCGTGCATCGCGTGGACATTGGACTGAGGAATATGCACAGTATCAGGATCCCCACCGACGCACATTCTACCTCCTCACCGGCCGGTTCGTCGACGACGAACCCGACAACCCCGAAACCGATAATTACTGGCTCGACCGCCAATACGTAAGCGTGGTGCCCGTGCTCCCCGACCAGACATTCGTCAGTGCCATTCCTGCCATCGCAGGTCTACTCACCTCAGAATAGCATCACTATTAAATACACTACAAAGAGCGTGGAATAACATGATTCCACGCTCTTTGCTGTTTACAACCGTAATTTATATGGGATTACCACACAAAGTTGTACTCTTGGGTATCTGTCCACCCATCCTCCGAACTTGTATATGTCGATATCATTTTTGTGGGAAGTCCGTCAGTGCCAACAGTCCAATTGCAAGTTTGAACATCGGTGGAACCACCATCATAGATTTCACATCGCTGTGGAAGCGACGCCGTGGCCTTTCCAAGCATACCGGCATAATAGATAAAAACAATACTTTCATCCATTTCGATTCCATACAAATCAAACCACATCAAACCGCCTTTGTTAGCTATCGGAGACGAACCATAGGATATGATAGCAAAGCTATCCCCATCCAGACTCCCTGTCATCTTTGTGATATTTCCACCCGAATATTCGTAATTAAGAGCATCGCTACCTTCATCATTTGAAACTCTTATTTTTGATATTTGTTTATCTGCATTATAATCGAGCCGATATTCATTCCAATAAGAGCCATCTTCATAAGTACATAATTCTTTTACATATCCGGCATAGCCATCCGAATTTAAGTATATGTAACATATATGATCATCACCATCCATATTCTTGACATTCATAACCACATCGGCCTGATTGTCGGCACGCGATTGCGCATAATCGAATGTCACAACAGCATTGCCATCGGTAATCTTCGACACAAGGCCGTCGGCATTCGTGGTGATATTCATGCCGCCAACCGTTTTGGGAACGCCGCTGGTGAATACTGTAGAAGGATTGGCCGTTCCACCCCCTACCTCGGGTCCGTTACCGCCATCATCGTCGCTGCAAGCCACAAAACTCACACTACTTGCAATGCCGATAGCCGACATTGCCAAACACTTTAATAAATCCATTGCTTATAAACATGGTTTGCGTCCGCCAGCCTCAAACGGACATTTCAGAAAACAAGGAGGCGCAAGACTGTCAACATATTCCGCCAATAGGTTCTGGACTACCTCTGCACCGAAAAATGAACAACAGCTCACGCCCTTGGCCGTATATTCACACACAGGTGCGTATATATGCAAACCAAAGGGAGCGGTCCGCCATTATTCCCCGATGCAGTTGAATTGTCCAGATTCATTGACAAGGAACAAGCTAAACGCTTCCTGAAAAATATGTAAGTCCCCTCCCCTCCGGGAATGGACACCGCGAAGTTAGCAATAAATTCAGATATAACAATGGCGACCCGAGTTTGTCGAGCCGCCATTGTTTATGCTGTGATATAATCTACGGGATTATTCCTCGTATTTTTTCACTATTACAGTTGCGTTGTGACCGCCGAAACCAAATGCATTGGAAAGAGCGGCGCGCACTGTGCGCTTCTGAGCCTTGTTGAAAGTGAAGTTGAGCGAATAGTCTATATTCTCGTCTTCATCACCTTCTTCGTGGTTGATTGTCGGGGGAACTATGTCTTCCTCAACAGCCTTGATGCTGAACATTGCTTCCAAAGCACCGGTAGCGCCGAGAAGGTGGCCGGTCATAGACTTGGTTGAGCTTATGTTGAGCTTATGGGCAGCCTCACCGAACAATTCAACGATAGCTTTCACCTCCGATACGTCGCCAACAGGTGTCGAAGTACCATGAACGTTGATATAATCGATATCCTCGGGCTTCATGCCTGCGTCGTCGAGAGCCATCTGCATTGACAGCTTGGCACCGAGACCATCGGGATGAGTTGCTGTAAGGTGATAAGCGTCGGCCGACATACCACCGCCAACTACTTCGGCATAAATCTTTGCGCCGCGGGCCTTGGCATGCTCGAGCTCTTCAAGAACCAGCACAGCCGAACCCTCGCCCATCACAAATCCGTCGCGCGACTTGCTGAACGGACGCGATGCAGTTTCAGGACTGTCGTTGCGGGTGGAGAGAGCGTGCATCGAGTTGAAGCCGCCCACACCTGCGGGATAGATTGCAGCTTCGGCTCCGCCGGTAACAAAGGCATCAGCCTTACCGAGACGTATGTAATTGAACGCATCGATTATAGCATTGTTGGAAGAAGCGCATGCCGATACCACACCATAGTTTGGTCCATGATAACCATATTCCATGGAAATATGACCCGACGCTATGTCGGCAATCATCTTAGGAATAAAGAACGGATTGTACTTAGGTCCGTTTTCTTTATTCAAAGCGTAATATCCGGCTTCTTCTTCAAATGTGTGCAGACCGCCAATACCGGCAGCTACAATTACACCTACACGGTTACGGTTAAGATTTTCCGATTCCTCAAGGCCACTGTCCTTGACAGCTTCCTTGGCTGCAACAAGTGCATACTGGGCATAGAGGTCGAGCTGACGCAGTTTGCGACGGTCGGGGATATGCTCTGAAGCGTTGAAATTCTTAACCTCGCACGCAAATTGTGTTTTGAATTTCGAGGCGTCGAAATGAGTGATAGGGCCGGCGCCGCTCTTACCGGCTTTGGCAGCTTCCCATGTCGAAGCCACATCATTGCCGAGCGGAGTAATGGCTCCGAGACCAGTCACTACAACTCTTTTTAATTCCATTCTTATATATTGAGTGATAACAAAAAGCGGGTTAAGCGAGGAGAGGTGCTTAAATCCAAGAGGGAGAAGCTACTATTATTTCTGTGCTTCTTCGATGAATGAAACGGCGTCGCCAACAGTGTTGATGCCTTCAGCCTTTTCATCGGGGATTGTGATGCCGAATTCCTTTTCGAACTCCATGATGAGCTCTACGGTGTCAAGGCTATCAGCGCCGAGATCGGTGGTGAAAGATGCAGTTTCAGTAACTTCGTTTTCGTCTACACCAAGTTTGTCTACGATAATAGCTTTAACGCGTGATGCAATTTCTGACATAATTTTGATTTTTTAAATTAGAAAATTCATTTTGCGGTGCAAAGTAAGCAATTTTCATACACATTATCAAACTTTCGGGCAACAAAGTTACTGCCACACTTTGTTTTTTATCTAATTGACCTAAACGTAGTTCGGTAGCGATACTGACTTTTCGGCAATCAAAATTTCAATAATAGCGGTTTTATTCCGAACTTTACATGCGTCTCACGCATTGTAAGTTGACAGACAGTATACTTAAAACACGGAATTATCCATTTATCCATACAGTTAAAGACATGAAGACATCAGCTATTCTCACGGCCTTGGCCATAGGCGCCCTCTCGCTGCAAAGCTGCGGCGGCGACCAGCATCAAAATTCCGGCACAGGCACTGACGGAAGTGAAGTGAAACAGTTTGTGCTCAACGAGGTTATAAAATCGTCGTCGGCAAGTTACAAGGTCGCATCACCGGGATTCCCCGATGCCTATCTTACAATAAGGTCCTCAGTGCAATGGCCTGAGAAAATAGGTAACTACGACATAAAAGCTCTTCAAGACACCATAATCAAGATTTCGTTTCCCAACTTCAAAGGCTCGGGCATAGACAATGCCATAACATCTTATGTCAAGGACTATGCCATATACGAACTTGGCGATGGCGTGACACCGGTCGATTCCGTACCTCAGGCCACAGCCGAGAACCCCGCCTACGAAGCCGGGCTGAAAGTTGACATGCTTGAGATAACCGAACAGACTGCCACGTATGCAGTTTCGTACTACCAATATCTTGGCGGCGCACATCCCAATGGTGGGTCAACACCGTTCACATACATTCTCGATGAAGGGAAAGTGGCCGGACTCGACTGGCTGTTCAAACCGGGATATGAACAGGCTCTTACCCCCGTACTGAAAAACGCCGTGGCCGCTGCGGCCGGAGTTGAACCGGGTGAGTTACAGAACTACATGCTCGCAAACTCGTTCCCCATCACCAACGATGTATGCATACTTGAGGGTGCCATAGTGTTCCACTACAATCCCTATATAATCCTGCCATACTCATTCGGCTCAATCGACGCCAACATATCGCCCTATCAGGTGCGCGACCTGCTCTCCCCTCAGGCCTCCAAGCTACTGCTCGAATAAAGTCACCCTCATACACAACGGCACCTGACATTTCTTAATTTATGTCAGGTGCCGTTTTATATGATTGCCTTCAATCAATAGAACTTCCGGATGCCCATCACCTCGCGGGCTTCCTTGAGGGTGGCAGCGGCACGCTCGCGGGCGCGTTCGGCACCCTGACGGAGCACTTTGCCTATATATGCATCGTCGTTGCGTATGTCAAGAATGCGCTGGCGTATGGGCAATGTGATTTTCAATATATCCTCGGCCAGCTGTTTTTTCAAGTCTCCGTAACGTATGGAGCAATCGGCATAAGCATCCTTGAACTGCTGTACAACCTCAGGGGCAGATGTCAGCTCCATAAGCGTGAACAGATTCTGGACCGGAAGGGATACGGGTGAATTCGGTTCCTTGGGACCTTCGTCGGTAGTGGCACGCATCACCTTCTTGCGGAGCACCTTCTCCTCATCAATAAGATATATGCAGTTACCCTCGCTCTTACCCATCTTTCCTGAACCGTCGAGACCGGGCACTTTCACCGGCTGACCTCCGAAATCGAAATTCGTGGGTTCGGGGAACAAATCCACACCATAGAATGAATTGAAGCGGCGGGCGAAACGTCGGGTAAGCTCCAGATGCTGTTCCTGATCCTTGCCTACAGGTACCTTATGCGCTTTCTGAATCAGAATATCCACAGCCATCAACGTGGGATAAGTGAGCAATCCGGCATTGACACGCTTGTTGGTCTCCGACCCGATTATCTCATGCTCTATATCCTCGCTGTCGCTCTTTATGCCAAGTGCTTTGCGGGCTTTGTCCTTGAACGACGCAGTGCGCATAAGCTCTCCTATACCCACATGCATGTTAAGCAACAGGTACAGTTCGGAAACTTCGGGCACATCGCTCTGCACGAAGATGGTGGCCTTCTCGGGATCCACCCCTGCGGCAAGATATTCCGACACGATATTCTTCACATTAACGTGAAGTTCCTCGGGACTGGGATTGGTGGTGAGTGCATGGAGGTCGGCGATGAAGAACATACTGTCGTAATCGTCCTGCATGCGCACAAATTTGCTCAGTGCACCGAAATAATTACCCAAATGCAGATTGCCTGTGGCCCTTATGCCACTCAGCACTATTTCCTTTTCATTCATAATTTATATGTAATTCTTTATTTTTCTAAAAACGATATCCTACAAGACCGTGAAATGTATAGTTATGTATCGAAGGATTGACTATACCATTTTTGCGCGCGGCATTTTTGAAACCGATCTGGAATTTAGCGCCCACCGACAGATGCTTGCCGAAATGCAGGCCGGTGGCAAGATGCAGACCGATATCTCCGCGGTTGAAACTATTTACAAATGTGTTCCGCGAGTGAAAGTACGGCGTCTTGATATATTGTATCTGAGGCACAAGCTCGTCCATACCATTTATCTCGGCACGGTATATGCGCTGCTTCTGCGTCCCGCCCACTCCATAAGCGTAGTACAGACCTCCATCCACCACCCAACGCACACTGTGTGCTACGTTGAAGCTGAATCGCGCAAACACAGGGAATGTGGCATAATAGTAGCGATTGTCGATAAAGAGCGCGCTCATACTCAACTTATCGGCACTCACCACCGACAAATCCATATTATAGTTGTTGATTGAGAAGTCAAGTCCGGTTCCCAATCCGAGAAAGTCGCTGAGACCGAAAACACATTGTGCCCCGAGCGAACCTGAAAATCCGGAATTGACATTCAGATTCTGAATCTGAGGAAAGCAATCGCCATAGTTCTGGGTGACAGAACTCATGCCTGCCGACGCGTGAACCTCAACATCTATAAACTTCTTTGCAGGAGCATAGCTGATGAATCCCTGGGCACCGGCTCGCAAAAAGAATGCAGCGCAGCACAGAACGGTCAACACAATTGCTGAGAATCTCTTTTGGTTCATATCTACAACAGGAGGCCTCATAATGCCAATCCATGTCCGCAAATTTACACAATTTTCCGAATATATTTGGAACTTCACCATCCGATACCGTAACTTTGCCGTTAAACAAACTTGAAAATGCAAATTTCACGTAAACAACTATGGATGTCGTCGCGCGACTACATCTTCATCTCGTTAGGCATTCTGCTTTACGCGTTCGGCTTCTCAGCATTTATTTTTCAGGAAAAGGTGGTGATTGGCGGCGTGGCAGGTCTGGGAACAATAATCTTCCTCGTTTCCGAGCAGTGGTTGGGTTATGGCATCCCTGTAGCGATATCGCAATATGTGCTCAATCTCATCCTGCTTGCATTTGCCTATAAGGTTGTCGGCAAGCAATTTGTCTGGCGCACCATCTATGGAGCCACACTTATTTCACTTTTCATCGGCGTGCTCACTCCGCTGTTTGACGGTCCACTCGTCGACGGCCAGCCGTTTATGAACGTGATTATAGGCTCGTTGATGTGTGGCGTGGGGCTCGGCATATCGTTCACACACAACGGCAGCACCGGTGGAACCGATATAGTGGCCGCAATGGTGTCGAAACGCTCGAATGTGAGCATCGGCCGAACGATGCTCTACGTGGACATGTGCATAATATCATCTTCATATCTCATTGTCCATCAGGTCGACACTGTTGTTTACGGGTTTATTGTCCTCGTCATTGTATCGATGATGGCAGATATGGTGATAAACACCAACCGTCAGGCTGTGCAGTTCACCATATTCTCTCCACACTGGGAGGAGATTGCCACAGCAATAAACAATGAGGCCAACCGCGGTTGCACCGTTATCAACGGAACAGGATGGTATTCCAAACATGAGGTAAAAATACTGCTTGTGATGTGCCGCAAAATTGAATCGGTAACCATATTCCGCATAATCAAAAGCATAGACGAAAATGCCTTCATCACACAGGCCAATGTAAACGGCGTGTACGGAAAGGGATTCGATGCCATGAAGCTCAAGGTATCGCCACGGCATTCCTCCGACGACAAAAACCAACAATTCACCAGCACCCATATTCCGCCAAAGGCATAATGGCCGACAACTATCTGGAAAAGAAAATGGACGACTACAGGCGAGGGGCTGTGCAATCCCATCGCCCGAGGCGTTCAAGTCCCGACAAAACGGCAAAAAGCATATACGTAATCAACGGATGCAGTCCGGAAAGCGAGAAAGAGATTGTGTCATTACGCAAAGCCGGACACAGAGTGGCATTCTCAAGCATCGACCTCAAGGCCGGGCGCAAACTGGCGCAAGAAACAGGCTCGCAACACCATTACATAGACGCCCGCGATTCCATAAAACTGCAACAATCTCTTGACTATGTGGCAGAGAAATGGGGAAAAATCGATGAGATAAAAGATCCGTCGGGCTACCTGCACCCCAACACCTGAGACATCAAGCCTTATTCCACCATCTGCCTTTATCACGTGTACGTTTCCCATAAGCCACAGCATGATGCGGACACGAATGGTAACAAGCCAGACACAAAGCACAATGATTGTTCCACATTGGACGGCGCGAACTCATTTTTATATTTCCCATAGGGCAATTGGCAGCGCATCGGCCACATCCCATACACGATGAAAGCGCGTGAAACGGCTTTGGTGACATCATAAACCGTACAAACAACGGATATATCACCTTGCTCTTAATCCATGCCATGCTCCCCTTCACCACATCGTCTACATTTGAGCAGCACTTTATGGCATGCGCCACCCGCTCCACTCTACATGGCATGGCCGACAGTTTTTCCCTGACCACGGCCGCCGTATCCACATCAAAACCGGGCAAGAGTACATAAGTGTTAGGCATAGCCACAGAATGGGCGCTCACTCCACGCCAACCCCGGCGCGCAAGAGCCCGGCGCCACATTACGTAAGCCAGCCCCACATCATCACCACACGTACACACCATAAAATGTGGCACGCCGCCACCGGCGGTGATTTTCACCTTATCTATAAAATCAAGCACAACAGGCGGCACACCCCACGAATATATCGGGAATACCCATACAACACGCGCTGACTCCCCGGCATTTACCTCCGGATGCGTGTAATGATTAATCATAACAATATCTTCTCCGAGGCGCGATGCAAGATTACGCGCCACAGCGAGACTATTGCCAGTGCCGGTAAAGCAGAATATCATCTGATGGTGACTTGAGTGGCGCCGAATCCATATTCATGAAACGAAGCATCCTGCACGTCATGCCCTTTATACCGATGGTTCAGCTCCTTCATAATGGCATTGCGCAGAACCCCTTCACCCTTGCCATGGATAAAGACTATTTTCTGCCCCTTGTTTTTGAGATTTTCATCCATCACACGGCTGAATTCGTCAATCTGCAGGTTGAGCATATCGGCGTTGGACAATCCGCGTATATTATCCACAAGTTCCGATATATGCAAATCCACCACTATGGTCTCGCCACGGCGCTCCTGCTTGCTGCGCTTTTTCACCACGCGGCGGCGTGTTCGCATGTCGGCCGCTTTCTTCTCCTTGATGGCCTTTTCCATTTGCGGACCATCAATACCCGAGCGCTTGTACGGCACATCGTTTTTCACCAGTTCAAGTGCTATCACAGGCACGTCAAAATATACATTATCGTGAAAACAGTGCAATTTGGCAAACTTGGTGGTGTCAAGCGACATCTCCACCAATGCAGGATTTTTCAGTTTAAAAGTCTTGTCGCGTTTGAACGCCACATACTGAAATGCAATCCTATCCATCGATGGAAGATCCTCACGGTTCACCTCGCCTATAAACAGCTGTATGTTTGGCTCTACAATTCCGGCAAACTTAGTGAGCCATCCTGATTCACTATCGCCACGCGTCATGTAGGAAAAATATAGATAGTAATTGGAATCATTCACCAGATATGCGTCAAACACTGTCGAGGACAGATGCTTCAAATCGCGTGGCTCGTATCCAATAACCACATTCAGTTTCTCACCCTCGGGAGTCTCCTCCACCGGCAGTTCGGGTTCAGGTTCAGGGACCTGCTTCGACAATACCGGAGCCTCGGCAACCTTGGCCGGAACAGCCACCTTCACTGCGGTAGCCGGCTTGGGAGCCTCGCCCACCACAACACACTCGCGGGTGAGCACAGGTGTCTCAAAGCCATCCTCATCCTCAACATAAGCTATATTTTCCTTGATTCTGACTACGCGTCCTCCACCTACGGTGTTAAGGAAACGCACCATATCTCCTACTTTAACCATCTCACTTCTTGTTTAAATCATTCAGAAGAGTATCCACGGCCGTTTTCAATTGCTGGTCTTCGCCGGTAACTACCACAGCCGGATCATTTGCAACTTTCACATCGGGTTCGAGCTGACTGTTTTCCAGATAGTTTCCTTCAGCTGTACGGAAACCCACCACCGGTATGCCGAACACGAGCGTCGGGTCCTGAAGCGTAACCCAGTTGACACTTGTCATGGTACCGGGCACAGGCATACCCACGAGCTTGCCCAGACCGAGATGGCTGTAGACCCATGGTGTGCCATGCGCGTTGCTATAATTCGCTTCGCCGATAATCATTACGCTCGGCTTGTTCCAGCGACGCGACGGCATGACCGAAGTGGTCTGTCCGTGCACATCCTGTGTAAGATATGTCTTGCCGGAGAAAAGCACCTCAATATCCTCGTGCAACCGGCCGCCGCCATTCCAGCGGGTATCAATCACTATACCCTCGCGGTCAACATATTTGCCAAGCAACTTTGCGTATACATTGCGGAAGCTGGCATCGTCCATCGAGCGAAGGTGTACATAACCGAGACGGCCACCCGACAGACGGTCCACATCGTCCTCACGCTGTTTTACCCACCGGCGGTAAAGCAGGTTGTTCATTACACCGGCACTTATAGGTAGCACTACCTCATCGTGCACCGCCCCGTCGGGATTCTTAAATGTGACGAGCGTTTTTTTGCCTGACATGCTGTTAAGTTCCGAAAGCGGATCAGAATCCTTAGCCAATTCCTTGCCATTCAACTTCGTTATCACAGCTCCGGGTTTAAGCTGCGTGCTTTCGCGGCTGAACGGCCCACCGGCCACTATCTCCACCACTTTAAGACCCGGGCCATTGTACGACATATCATATAGCAGGCCGAGCGACGCCGTGGGATTTTTAGCACCGCCACCACGATAGCTGCCTCCGGTGTGCGACACATTCAGCTCGCCGAGCAATTCGCTCAGAAGATTGGCAAAATCATAATTGTTATTGATATGCGGCAGGAACTTGGCATAGTCGGCATACATCTTGTCCCAATCCACGCCATGCATTCCAGGATGATAGAACCGTTCCTTCTCCTCGTTGTAGACATAGCGCAGCATATATTCTCGCTCCTTTGCAGGATCGAGCTTCATATTGCCGGAATAATTGATTGACTTCAACTTCTCGCTCTTCGGATCAAATTTCTTGAACGACGAACCGAGCAGATATATATTCCCGTTCTCGTCCATCTCCATGCCCATTCCACGCGAATCAAGTTTATTGACAATCTTCGTATCGCCCTTGCGCAGATTCCGTTTCCATAAATCGTAACCGCCTTCAAAAGCTGCGAGATAGTAGAGCGTCTCTCCATCTTTCGATAATATCGCATCGGCTATATCCGACGAGTTGGGGGTTATGCGCACAGTGCGCAACTCCACTCCATCGAGGTCTATTTTAAGGTCGTCGGCCGTGCTGTCCTCTTCGTCTGTTTTAGTGTCATCACCGCTATCCTTATCCTTTTTGTCCTTTTTCTTTTTCGACTTCTTATCCGCTTTCTCTTTATCGTCTGATTTTTTCGCCTTCTTCTGCGACTTCTCCACCTCTTTGAGCAGAGCATAATCCTCCTCATTCAGACGGAACTTATCGTAAGCGTCTTTATTCAGGAAAGCGAGCATAACATCAAACTGCGAACCCCACGATGCATGGCTGCGCATGCCGTAACGCTCCGAAAGGAAAAGCAGCGCATTTCCGCCAAGCACCCACCGTGGCTGTGCATCGAAATATCCGGTCTCGGTAATCTTGGTGAGTTTTCCTGTAGCCACATTTATCACTGCAATATCGGAATACGGGTCGTGATGCGGCTCGGTATACTCAATGGCTATCCATTTGCTGTCGGGCGACCAGAACGCGTTGAACCCTTTGGTTCGGCGGGCATTGGTAGTCCCATCGGTGAGCTGACGCACTTTCTTCGACTTTAGATCCATCACCATCAACTTATTGCGGTCGTAGATAAACGCAAGTTGCTTGCCGTCGGGCGAAAGCATAGGCACGGTGCGATCCTTGCCATCGGCCGGAAACAGCGCCTTCTCCTCAATCAGTGTGGCGTTAGAGAAGTTTGGGTCCTCCTGACGCGCAATCTTGGCCACATATATATTATAATGGCCATCGCGTTCGGATGTGTAATATAGCTCACGGTCGTTCTTGCCCCAGGCTATATCGCTCTCCCCCTGAGGGGTGAAAGTGACCTGCTTAGTCGAAGGATATTCCGTCGAGGTAACAAACACATCTCCGCGGCTTATGAAAGCGAGCTGCTTACCTGAAGGCGACACTGCGGAGCCTCCTGTTACAGAAATACGAATGTTATTCTCAGGCAGCTCCTCATCGAGCACCAGGTCTATAGCCACTTTTTTAGGTTTTGAATCGCCATTCTTGGTATAAATCTCACCGTCGTATGCGAAAGCTAAAGTACCGTCGGAACCTTGCGACAGGAAACGCACCGGATGCGTCTTGAAGTTCGTAACCGCCTTTACGCTTTGTGGAGCGGAGAGCGGGAATGAGTACACATTCATGCTTTCGCCATCGCGCTCGCTAAGCATATACACAGTATTGCCGTCGGCGCCCATCACAGGGTTAAGATCCTCCCCGCCGCGGGCAGTAAGATTAGTATGGCTGCCGGTAGCAGCATCGTAACGCCACACATCGCGTGTGACAGACGATGTGTGATGTTTGCGCAACGGATCCTCCAGACCCTTTATATCCTGATACAGAAACGACTTCCCATCAGGCAGGTAACTTACCGAAAGAGCCGGAGTGCCGAGCAGCTGCACCGGACGTCCGCCATCCACCGGCACCTTATAAAGTTCCGTCATCACTCCGGTGGGAAACATTGCACTCGATGCAGGGTCCTGAATGGAAGCCGAGTACAACACATACTTTCCATCGGGCGTGAATCCTTGCGGAGTTTCAGCCGCCGAATGCGAGGTCAACCGCTTTGCAGCCCCTCCGTTTGCCGGCATCACATACACATCGCGGCCTCCGTTACGGTCGCTCGCAAATGCAATGCTTTTGCCGTCGGGCGACCACACCGGCGCAGCCTCATAGGAGGGCTGCGATGTAAGTCTTACTGCTGTGCCACCCGCCGCCGGCACCTTATATATATCGCCCTTGTATGTAAAGGCTATCTCTTTCCCGTCGGGCGAAATCTTAACATCCCTGAGCCACATGGGCGTCACGGCCTCGGCTCCGAGACTCATTGCCGACACGGCAAGCATTGACATCAAATACTTTTTCATATAATCGGTTTATTATTATTGCACATTAATAGCACAAATTTAATCGTTTTTTTCACCCTGTACAACAATTGGATGAATCTAACTTGGCATTACCTCCAAAATATTATACCTTTGTGTTCCTATTTCTAACTTTGTATATCAACAAAACAAGAATATGTTCAGAACCAACACCTGCGGAGAACTCCGCTTGAGCGACGCCGGAAAGAGCGTCACATTAGCCGGCTGGGTACAGCGCGCCCGCAAAATGGGTGGCATGACTTTCGTTGACATCCGCGACCGCTACGGATTGACCCAGATTGTATTCAATTCAGAAAACGACGCCGCCCTGTGCGAGGCTGCCAATAAGCTCGGACGCGAATTTGTGATTCAGGTCACCGGCACAGTGCGCGAACGTGAAAGCAAAAACGCCAATCTCCCCACAGGCGACATCGAGATTATCGCCACCGAGCTCAAGGTACTGAACCGCAGCGATGTGCCTCCGTTCACAATCGAAGACGACACCGATGGCGGCGACGATCTCCGCATGAAATACCGTTACCTCGACCTGCGCCGCGGATGTGTGCGCCGCAATCTCGAACTCCGTCACCGCATGGCTTTCGAGATACGCCGCTACCTCGACTCCAAAGGATTTCTTGAGGTGGAAACTCCGGTGCTCATCAAGTCAACGCCCGAAGGCGCCCGCGACTTTGTCGTGCCATCGCGCATGAACCCCGGTGAATTCTATGCACTTCCACAGTCGCCCCAGACATTCAAGCAGCTCCTGATGGTGAGCGGATTCGACCGCTACTTCCAGATTGTGAAATGCTTCCGCGACGAAGACCTCCGCGCCGACCGTCAGCCCGAATTCACCCAGATTGACTGCGAAATGTCGTTTGTAGAGCAGGAGGATGTGCTTCAGATGTTCGAAGGACTGGTTAAACACATATTCAAATATGTAAAGGACATCGACTTCTCAGAACCGTTCCCGCGCATGACCTGGGCCGACGCCATGCGCCTTTATGGCAGCGACAAACCCGACACACGGTTCGGAATGGAGTTTGTGGAGCTGAAAGACCTCACTGAAGGCAGTGGCTTCTCGGTGATGGACGATGCCAAATATGTAGGTGCCATAGTGGCTCCCGGATGCGCCGGATATACCCGCAAGCAACTCGACCAGCTCACCGATTTCGTGAAACGTCCGCAAATCGGAGCCAAAGGCATGATGTGGGTGAAGCTCGAGGACGACGGCTCGATAAAAAGCTCCGTGGGCAAATTCTTCACCGATGAACAGATACGCACATGGCTGGAGCGTGGTGCCGCCAAGCCTGGTGACCTCATGCTCATTCTTGCCGGCGACACCATGAAGACACGCAAACAACTTTGCGAGTTGCGTCTCGAGATGGGTTCCCGTCTGGGCCTTCGCGACCCGCAGAAATTCTCTTGTCTGTGGGTAATTGACTTCCCCCTCTTCGAGTGGGACGACGAAACCCAGCGCTATTACGCTATGCACCACCCCTTCACCGCCCCCAACCCCGACGACATCGACATGCTCGACTCCGACACCGGAGCTGTGCGTGCCACCGCTTACGACATGGTGGTAAACGGCAACGAACTCGGAGGCGGAAGTATCCGTATACACGATGCCGAATTGCAGGATAAGATGTTCCATCTGCTCGGACTCTCGGAAGAGGACGCCCGCTACAAATTCGGCTTCCTGATGAATGCATTCAAGTTCGGCGCACCCCCTCACGGAGGTCTCGCATTCGGATTCGACCGATTTGTATCGATACTTGCCGGTCTTGACTCCATACGCGATGTTATCGCATTCCCCAAGAACAATTCCGGACGCGACATGATGATTGACGCACCATCGAGAATTGACGACAGCCAGCTTCAGGAACTCGCAATCGAAGTGGCAATCGCTGAAGAGGAGAATAAATAACGCCACCCGATGCTCGTAAGCCAGATCATCGCCACTCTCGAGGAGCAAGCCCCGCTCGCCCTTCAGGAAGATTACGATAACAGCGGCCTTATAGTCGGCGCTCCGGCACAGGAATGTACCGGGGCGCTGCTCACGGTCGATGTTACCCCCGATATTGTCAGGGAAGCCCGGGATAAAGGTTGCAACCTCATCATATCCCACCACCCGCTCATATTCAAAGGGCTCAAGAGGCTCAATGGCAGGACACCGGTGGAACAATCTGTAATAGAGGCAATACGTGCCGGCATAGCCATCTACGCATGCCACACCTCAATGGACAATGCCGCCGGTGGAGTGTCGCACCGCATGGCCACCAAGCTCGGGCTTGACAATATAAGCGTGCTTGACCCCCAATTGGACCGGCTTGTAAAACTATCAGTATATGTGCCTGACAGCCATGCCGACGAAGTGCGCCTGGCGCTGTTCGATGCCGGAGCAGGCAGGCTCGGCAACTACGACAGCTGCAGCTACTCCACACAAGGCACCGGAACATTCCGTGCCACAGCTGGAGCAAATCCGTACGTCGGCGAAATAGGCGAAATGCATTCCGAGGCGGAAACCCGCATAGAAGTGCTGCTTCCGTCGTGGCGACGGCATGCCGTAGAGGAGGCATTGCTCCAGACACATCCCTACGAGGAACCGGCCTACGAATTCATCAACATAGCCAACGCCTCCCGCCACACAGGCTCCGGAGCCGTGGGCAATCTACAATCCCCCATTCCGGCGGCTCAACTCGTAGCTTTGGTCAAAGAAGCCTTCGGCTCGCCGGTAGCCCGGTGTAGCCGTTATCCCCTCGACAACCCGATTCGCCGGGTGGCCTTATGCGGCGGCTCAGGCTCTTTTCTGATAGGCAAAGCCATAGCTGCAGGAGCACAGGCATTCATCACATCCGACACGAAATACCACGACTTCGTGGACCATGGCGACTCAATACTGATAATTGACATCGGTCACCACGAAAGCGAAAATTGCACGAAAGAAATTTTTTATCATAGAATTAAAGAAATTTTTCCTAACTTTGCGGTCAAGTATTCCGAAAAAGATACTAACCCGATTAATTATTTGTAAGCAGACACATGGCTACAGCAGATAAAACAAAAGCCGAACAGACCCTTTCAGTGGAGTCACGCCTCAAATCGCTCTATGAGCTTCAGACTATCCTGTCGCAGATTGACCGTATAAAGACCGTGCGCGGTGAGCTCCCCCTCGAAGTGCGCGACCTTGAAGACCAGATTGAAGGCCTCAACACTCGTATCGCCAATTTCCGTCAGGAGATAGAGGAACTCCGCAAAAAGACAGTTGCCGAAAAGGAAAAAATCAACGAATCGCAAAGTAAGATTGACACCTACAAGGTACAGATAGACAATGTGCGCAACAACCGCGAGTTTGACCTCCTTACCAAGGAAATCGAGTTCCAGACTCTTGAAATAGAACTCTGCGAGAAGCACATCAACGAATATGCCCGCGTGATCGACGCCAAGACCAACGAGATTGCCGCCACCGAGGAGACACTCAGCGACCAGCAGCACATACTCGCCGAAAAGAAGGCCGAGCTCGAGGAAATAGTATCTGAGACCAAACAGGACGAAGAACGCCTGCGCGAACAAGCCAAGGAACTTGAGCCGAAAGTTGATGCTCGTACACTCGCTGCATTCAAGCGCATCCGCAAGAATGCCCGCAACGGTCTCGGCATTGTCTACATTCAGCGCAATGCCTGTGGTGGCTGCTTCAACCGCATTCCCCCGCAGAAACAGATGGAAATCAAGATGCACAAAAAGATTATAGTATGCGAATACTGTGGCCGCATCATGATTGACCCCGAACTTGCAGGCGTGGAAACCCCTGAGGCATAATCACAAATCACATACATGGCGCGGATACACCACAAAGGCACATCCGCGCCAATTTACAATGCGGCAGTAGCTCAGTTGGTAGAGCATCAGCTTCCCAAGCTGAGGGTCGCGGGTTCGAGCCCCGTTTGCCGCTCCATAAACAATCAGGCAGTTAACCAACCTTACTGCCTGATTATTTTTAATACGACATATCCAAAGTTCAACTCGAACATATACGGAGATTTTTCACGCGGTTCAACAACGTGACAAATGTGTGAATTCACACCCTTTGAGCCTTACGGCAGATTATCTTTGCGGGAAACAAACAATACCTGCTATGAAAAAATCATTCTCGTTCCGCCGCTCTTGGCTTGATGCCATAAACCTTATTGAAGACGAAACATTACGTGCTGAAATCACCCTTATTGTAGTAAACTATGGCCTGACCGGCGAACTAACCGAATCGTCCAGCGACGTGGTCAATGCCATGGTGGCTCTCATAGTGTCACAGATTACCCGTCGCCAGCCACACCCGACGTCAGACACCGATAGCAAAACCATCGAAGACTCCACAGAGAAAAGCTCCGCTACCTCTACACAGAATATAGAAAACAACCATCCCAGCATCTCATCCCTACAGACCTCTGGACAAAAGAAGGATATAAGATATTTCCGGCCACACCTACATCCGCTTATCGATGAACTGTATGGCCAACCGGAATTATCATCGCCACGCGGATACTCATCACATATTCACACAGCCATTCCTGACGCTCCGCTTATAAGCCGCGAATGTTCTTTAACGCCGAGTTTATAGCCTCGACCATCTGTCCGGGATCCTTGCAGCCAAGCATATATACACGGCCATTGCGCATGGTGACAAGGAAGCAATCGGAAGCCTTGCCGTAATAAGCGAAATATTTTCCTATATCGTTCTCCTTAAACCAGCCCCAGTAGCCGAGAAAGCCGCCACTGCCACACACCCGCTGCGCCCCCATGGTGGGCTGGCAAAGCCTTACGGATTCAATATCGGCAAGCCGCAGCTGCTTGAACCAAAGTGGACGGTTCACTATCAATCTGTCGGCTTTCAGCTCAACGCTCATCGGCGAATAGAAAAGCGCTATAATCGACACCAGTGCGGCAAGCACGCACAAAGTCAAACCACGTTCCGACCCGGGCCACACAAAATAAGCCGCCGCAAAAAGCGCATAACAAATCAAGGTAACCGCTATTGAATATCCACTCATGTACACTCTGCTTTTCATCTATGCTTGTATTTAATAGTTAGCTATATCTTATCAGACGCAAGAATATTTAAAAAATTTCATGGCCGTGCAAAATAATCGCACAGCCATGAATCGAAAATTCACAATATCGGTCCTTCGGCTACCGGTTCACAGCCAATTTGTAGCCGCGGCCATCAACCCTCACCACATATATACCCGGAGCGAGAGAGGTGCTCCGCGTATGGCGTCCGGTGATATCGAACACCGCCATCTCCGAATATTCCCCTTCCACCACTATGTCGCCGCTGTCGGTAGCATAAACTGTTACTGAAGTCCCTCCATCGGCAGCAATGTCGTCAATCGCGGCAAGATTTGAAGTGCCGAACACAGCAAACGAACCGCCGCGAAGTGACACTCGCCGTGTTGACGATATTGAAGGTGTCTGATTGTAGCTCGCTGCCAGTAGCTTGTAGTCCGACACATCGTGCGTGGCGGCGTCTGGCAAAGTTAGCGACGAAGCGTTGTTACGATAATTAGGATTGACCATAAGCACTATCTGTTTGTCGCCATTGGTCAGCACTATGCTCTTTAAGGTTGTAGTAGTGAAATCGCAATTCATCTCCGTCAGTATGCTGTCGGCAAACATTTCGGGATTGTTACGGCGTATCTCCATCAGATCGGCATACGATTGCCTGAGCCCGGCTCTGTATTCATTGTCCAGATAGCTCCATACCACCTTCTTGGGCGATGTATCGTTGCCCGCGTCATTTTTTGTGGTCTGGTCGGCACCGAGTTCCTGAAACTGCCACAGCATGTGTGCTCCCGGTGCCATAAGCATCTGCGCGGCTATCGAGCCAAGCCTGCGCATGGTCAGTTCCTCGCTGTTCTTTATGGTGAGGGTATTTGTAGCCGTACCGTCATAGCTGGCTATCGCGTAGGCAACGCGCTCCTCGTCGTGGCTTTCCATGTAGCTCACGGTCGAACCCCACTTGCGGGTATAGTCGAGCGGCGCGTAGAATCTGTTCAAATTGGCATTACCGGATATGAACAGTTCATAATTCACCGCCTGAGTGTTGATATTGGCCCAGTTCAGTTCTCCATCCTCGGCCATCATGTTCTCCTCCTCGCTTCCGGCGAGATTTTCGTTTATGAAATAGGCATTCGGCTTCACACTCTTCATGGCGGCATGCAGACGCTTCATCCGGTCCACTCGGCTCTGGTTGTAGGAGTTGGTTTTGTCATCTGTCACACCGCTCCATGTGTTGGTGGAGGCATTATATGTAGCACCGTAGCTGTCACTGTCGCCGAGACCCTTTACAAGGTCAAAACGGAATCCGTCGACATTATATGCCGTAAGCCAGTATTTAAGTGCATCCGTCCACTGCTTCTCAACAAGCGGATTTTCCTGTTTCCAGTCGTTGAGCACACTGTAGGCATGCGGCGCCGAGGCGTTGTAAAACGGATTCGTGGCCGGAGTGTAGAGCTGATACCACGGATGCAGACCGTCACTTTGATTGAACACTATATCAAGAATCACAGCCATGCCGCGTCTATGGCATTCATCTACCAGCCGGCGGTAATCGTCGGGCGTACCGTAAGCCTTGTCGGGAGCGAAATAGAAGTTGGTGTTGTAGCCCCACGAATTGTTGCCGTTGAATTCCATTATCGGAAGCAGCTCTATTGCATTAACTCCCAAGTCCTGCAGATAATCGAGTTTCTCTATCACTCCATTCACAGTTCCTTCGCCGTTGGCCTCCCCCTCAGTTCCGGTAAAGTCACGTATCAAAAGCTCGTATATCACCAACGACGAAGCATCCACACCTTTGAAATCCTTTATCTTCCAGGCATAATCATCGGCACCGCTATTATATACGGCAAGCGGCAACCCTTCAGGCACACTGCCCACTGGATACTGTGGCATGTCAGGGAACACATCCTCCGATATATACTTATCGCTCCACGGATCGAGCACGAGCCGGGCGTATGGATCACCTACGGCATTCACTCCGTCGGCGAGATAGTAATATATGTAATCCTTATTCTCCTCCAGTCCGTTCACTGTGGTCCAGAAATATCGGTAGCCGTTATAGTCATGGCACTTCATCTGATTTTCTGCTGCCACCTTGTAGCCATTCCACGATGGGACAAGCACCATCGATTCCTTGCCGGGAGCCGCAATACAGAATGTGACAGAGCCGTCAGCATTCCGCACAGCCCCCATCTTAGGTACACCACCGGGATATACGGCTTGTTGCGAGGCTCCGAGCTTGACAAGTGTCACCGAAGTTTTCTGAGCATTGCCTCCGGCCACAGGCGTAGCCTCGGCCACCACTGTATATGAACCCACTGCCGTGAATGCCCGGCTTGCTGTCAGCGACATTGTGGACGAGCCGGATGCAAATGGAGAGCTCGCCTCACCCTCCATATATAGTTTGATATTGGCTGCTGAGGTTGTATTGACCGTAAATTTCACCGGGTCAGAAGTATTTATCACACCCCCATCCATATTTGTGCCGAGCACCACCTGAAATCCGGCCGGATACACCGGCACGGATATATCACCGCCGTTTGCAGTCTTTCCCTCCAGGCTTCCGGTAGCATTGCGGAACACAAACATCATCTTCTCGACCGTCTCGCCCGAAGGTATACCGTAATAGGTGTTTATATCCGGAATGGTAAGTGTCCACGTATCGGTGCCGGCGTATTTCATCTCATATTTGGCTGAATTATCGAGCCATGTGGGCGCATATTTCCAGTCGCCGGGACCGGTGCTTTCCGAAGTTATCACACCGGTATGGGCATAGACTTTAGCTGCCGAAGTCAGTCCGGCAAGCCCTTTATTTCCCTCATCAGCATGATAGGTGATTACGATGTTTTTTGAATCGGTCTGCACTATTGCAGGCGATGTAGTTACTGTCTGACCATTCGCCACAAGCATAGACCACCCCGCCACAAGGGGTAGCAGATATTTTTTCATGTAACGGTATTTATTTATGTAAGTAAAATATATAATCACCGCAAAATTAACACTATTTTCCATTTCGCCAAACTGAAATTAAAATTGCCATATACATATTTTTATGGTAACTTTGTGGGCTTTATAAAAGGAATACTGATGAAAAAGATACTTTATCTTGCCTTGATATCTGCTTCTGCAATGGCATTCTACACAGGCTGCAAATCCACTCCGGCCGTTGAAGAAACCTGCGACGAGGAATGGGAATTGGTGTGGGAAGATAATTTTGACAGTGTGGGCTACCTTGACACCACCGTATGGTCCAAAATTCCACGTGGTGTATCGTCGTGGAGCAAGCACATGACTGACGCCGACACATGCTACGATATAACCGACGGCAATCTGATACTTCGGGGACTCAAAGCCGATGGCATTGTGAACGATACCGTGCCATATATCACCGGTGGTGTTTTCACCAAGGGTAAGAAAGCATTTCAGGAAGGACGCCTTGAGGTCCGTGCCAAACTTCACGGAGCCAAAGGCGCGTGGCCTGCAATATGGATGTCACCCGATCCGGCTTTCAGCAAAGGCGACAGCAAAAGCTACCAATGGCCCTATGGGGGAGAGATTGACGTGATGGAGCGTCTCAACCACGATCCGATTGCCTACCAGACCGTACACTCTTACTATACGGTTGATCTCAAGCAGGACACTGTTCCTCCTCATTCGGCAACCGGAGTGATATATCCTGATGAATACAATGTGTATGCGATTGAAATGTATCCCGACAGCATGCGTTTCTTCATCAACGACATCCACACTCTCACATACCCACGTATCGAAACTCCACTTGAAGGTCAATATCCTTTCGACCGTCCGTTTTATCTGCTGATAGACATGCAGCTCGGAGGCAATTGGGTTGGTGAGATTGACCCTACCGAACTGCCCGCCACAATGTATGTGGACCGTGTGAGCTTCTACCGCAGAAAACATTCTGACAAATAATCGTCAATATCTTATATCCGAAAGCGTCTTACCTTATGAAACATATCCTCTGGCTGCTGTATGCCATCGTAGTTATAGCCGTATGCTACTTCGCGTTTTTCCGCAATGACAGTACGGATACATCCGACCAATGGGAACTCGTATGGGAGGAACAGTTTTCGCATTCCGATAAAATAGACACAACTGTATGGTCGGTTATTCCACGCGGCACCGCTCCATGGAATAAATACATGTCGGCCGCCGACACATGCTACGGCATTGGCAACGAAGGCCTCGTGCTTCGCGGATTGCATGCCGAAGGGCTCGTTAACGACACAGTGCCTTATATCACCGGTGGTCTGTACTCCAAGGGTAAAAAAGCATTCCACAACGGACGGCTCGAAATCAGGGCAAAACTGCAGGGTGCCAAAGGCGCATGGCCTGCGATATGGCTGTTGCCTGACCCCGGATTCGGCGAAACAGGCCGAGAAAACTGCAAGTGGCCCTACGGAGGAGAGATTGACATAATGGAACGCCTCAACCACGATTCCATAGCATATCAGACCGTACACTCTTACTATACACTCAATCTCAAACAGGACACCATACCTCCGCATTTCGCCACCGGCTCTATCAACCCGGAGACCTTCAATGTATACGCTGTGGAAATGTACCCCGACAGCCTGTGTTTCTTCATCAACGACACCCATACATTCACATATCCGCGAATCGAAACTCCGCTTGAAGGCCAGTTCCCGTTCAATCAACCTTTCTACCTGCTTATTGACATGCAGCTCGGAGGCGACTGGGTGGGAGAGATAGATCCTGAGGAAGTGCCGGTGGAAATGATTGTTGACCGTGTGAGCTTCTATCAGAAAAAACAATAGCAGGCCCGGAAAATGGACTTCAAACTCTCATCACAATATCAACCCACCGGCGACCAGCCGCAAGCTATAGAGCAACTGTCGCAGGGAATAGTTGACGGAGTGCAGGCGCAGACACTTCTCGGCGTCACCGGCTCGGGCAAGACATTCACCATGGCCAACGTGATTCAGCAGGTGAAACGGCCCACGCTCATTCTGAGCCACAACAAAACCCTTGCTGCTCAACTTTACAGCGAATTCAAGAACTTCTTCCCCGACAACTCTGTACAATATTTCGTCTCCTACTACGACTACTATCAGCCTGAAGCCTATATACCGTCTGTCGACAAATATATAGAAAAGGACCTGATGATCAACGATGAGATTGAGAAACTGCGCCTTGCCACCGTGTCGGCATTGCTTTCGGGACGCAAGGATGTGATTGTTGTCAGCTCTGTGTCGTGTCTCTACGGCATGGGCAATCCGGAAGACTTCAACAGCAATGTGATAGACCTGCACGTTGGTCAGAAAGTGGCACGCAACATGTTTCTGCGCGAACTGGTCAATGCCCTTTACAGCCGCAACGAGGTCAACTTCACCCGTGGCACATTCCGTGTAAAAGGTGACACCGTTGATATATACCTCGCCTACGAGGATATTGTGGTACGCGTGGTGTTCTGGGGCGATGAGATTGAATCAATAGCCACTTTCTATCCCTCCGACTACGTTACGCTGGGACAGCATGACTCATTCCGGATATTTCCGGCGAATATATTCGTCACATCCAACGAACGCATGGCCGCGGGCATAGCCCAGATTGAACTTGACCTGGGTGAGCAGGTTGGTTTCTTCCTGAAAGAAGCCCGCGAGATGGAGGCCCACCGTCTTCAGGAGAGAGTGACATACGACATAGAGATGATGCGTGAGGTGGGACACTGCTCAGGCATAGAAAACTACAGCCGGTACTTCGACGGCCGCAAGCCTGGAATGCGCCCGTTCTGCCTTCTCGACTACTTCCCCAAGGATTTCCTGACCATAATCGATGAAAGTCATGTGAGCATTCCGCAGATACGCGCCATGTACGGAGGCGACCTCTCGCGCAAGATGAACCTCGTGGAATATGGTTTCCGGCTTCCGGCCGCACTTGACAACCGACCACTGAAATTCGAGGAATTCGAACAGCTCACCAACCAGATGATTTATGTTAGCGCCACCCCGGCCGACTACGAATTGCAGCGAAGCGAAGGAGTGGTCGTGGAACAGATTATACGTCCCACCGGACTGCTTGACCCGATAATCGAGGTGCGCCCCTCGCTCAACCAGATTGACGACCTGATGGAGGAGATTCAACTGCGTGTGGAGCGCGATGAGCGTGTGCTCGTCACCACCCTGACCAAACGTATGGCCGAGGAACTCAACGACTATCTGCTGAAACTAAGGGTCAAGGCCGCATACATACACAGCGATGTTGACACACTCGACCGCATACGCATACTCGACGACCTGCGCGCCGGTGTTTACGACGTGCTGATTGGTGTCAATCTTCTGCGCGAGGGTCTCGATCTGCCTGAAGTATCGCTCGTGGCCATTCTCGATGCCGACAAGGAAGGATTTCTCCGTTCACACCGCTCACTCACACAGACCGTGGGGCGCGCGGCGCGAAATCTGAACGGCACGGTGATAATGTATGCCGACAAAATCACCGACAGCATGCGCCTGACCATCGACGAGACCAACCGGCGCCGAACCATGCAGCTCGCCTACAACGAACAGCACGGAATCACCCCGCAGGCCATTGTCAAGGCCCGCAACCGCATAATCGGAGTAGACACTGACGAGACAGACACTCCGGCACCACGTTCGGGAAAGACGCCGGCCAAGACATCACGCCGCGAAAACAAGCCCGTGATGTACGAGAACGAATACACCACGAAAGTGGATATCGCCGCCGACCCGGTTATTTCCTACATGTCGCGCGACGAACTCGAACGCACCATAACACGCCGCCGCATGGAGATGGTCGATGCGGCAAAACGCATGGAATTCATGGAAGCAGCCCGCCTGCGCGATGAGGTGCTTAAATTAGAGGAGCTTCTGAGCAAAAAACAAGAGTGACGCATGGCCGAACCTATATTTCACCGTCATAAGGTAACAGAATTTCTACCCACATCCGTAAAAGAGATGAAGGCTCTTGGGTGGACACACGTGGATGTCGTGCTCTTTTCAGGCGACGCATACGTTGACCATCCATCGTTCGGAGCGGCTGTAATCGGCCGCACACTTCAGGCCGCCGGCTATAATGTGGCCATTGTGCCGCAGCCCAACTGGCAGGACGATTTGCGCGACTTCAAGAAATTCGGGGCACCACGTCTGTTTTTCGGAATATCAGCCGGAGCCATGGACTCGATGGTCAACCACTATACTGCTGCAAGGCGTAGACGCAGCGACGATGCCTACACCGCCGGCGGGCGCCATGGAGCACGCCCCGACTATCCCACGGTGGTCTACGGCGAGATTATAAGGCGTCTGTTTCCCGACACTCCGCTGGTGGTAGGTGGCATAGAAGCGTCTCTCCGGCGCCTGTCGCACTACGATTACTGGCAGGACCGCCTGCGCCCGTCAATTATGATGGATACCCCTGCCGATATCCTGATTTACGGCATGGGCGAAAAACCGATAGTAGAGATAGCCCGACGCCTTGACAGCGGAGAGAACGTAAAAGACCTTACCGACATAATGCAGACGGCCATAGTGCTGCCTGCCGATGAAATGCCTGATCCGGACACACATGGCCACATACTTCTGCACTCATTTGAGAAGTGTATGGCCGACAAACGCTGTCAGGCTGAGAATTTCAAGCACATCGAGCAGCAGAGCAACCGATTTGAGGGCGACACTCTTTGGCAGCAGCATGGGCAGCGCGTGGTCAAGGTCAATCCCATGCTTCCACCTATGGGTACGGCCGAGATTGACCGCTCCTTTGACCTTCCGTACACCCGCGTGCCGCATCCACGCTACAAAGGCAAAGTGATTCCGGCCTACGAAATGATACGTCATTCGGTCAACATGCACCGCGGATGTTTCGGCGGATGCGCTTTCTGCACAATATCGGCACATCAGGGCAAATTCATAGCATCGCGCAGCAAGGAATCCATACTCAAGGAGGTGCGTCAGGTGACCCGTATGGACGACTTCAAAGGCTATATCAGCGACCTTGGCGGCCCGTCGGCCAACATGTACGGCATGCATGGACACGACCTCTCGATATGCAAGAAATGCATGCGGCCGTCGTGCCTTCACCCCAAGCCTTGCCCGAATCTCGATACCGACCATTCCCGGCTGCTCGACATATACCACGCGGTTGATGCCATGCCCGAAGTAAAGAAATCGTTTATCGGCAGCGGTGTGCGCTACGACCTTTCGATGCACCCCACCGGCAATCATAAGATTGATGCCATAAACCGACGCTACAACGAGGAGCTTATAGCCAATCACGTTTCGGGACGATTGAAAGTGGCGCCCGAACACACATGTCCCCACGTGCTCAATGTGATGCGTAAACCCGATTTCGCGCTGTTCTACGACTTCAAGCGAATCTTCGATTCCGTAAATGAGCGCCACGGCATGCGCCAGCAGCTCATTCCCTACTTCATATCGAGCCATCCCGCATGCCGCGAGGTAGACATGGCCGAACTTGCCGCCGAGACCAAGCAACTCAACATGCACCTTGAGCAGGTCCAGGACTTCACCCCTACCCCCATGACCCTCGCCACCGAGATCTATTACACCGGCATCCACCCCTATACCGGCGAAAAGATATTCACCGCCATCAGGCCCGAGGAAAAACTGGCGCAGCGCAAATACTTCTTCTGGTACGACAAGACTTACCGCACCGACATTATCAAATCGCTGCACCGCCTGCACCGCCCCGACCTCATAGCCCGGCTCTATCCCGCCTATCGTGTAAACGAACCGCCAAGCCGTAAAAACCCACGCCGCAGATAAGCACCACCGGCAGGATTTATGCCGGACAGCTTTCTAATTAGTGGAGCGCGGAGCTTCCTTTTTATCGGCATCAGATTTTTCTTTCTCTTTGCGATACTGTGCCGGAGATATTCCGAAGAATTTGTTGAAGTGACTGTAGAATGTAGCCCGGCGTACATATCCGCAACTTTCGGCTATGGCATCAATGGTCCATTCGGGGTGTTGCTTAATCATCTTAACCGAATATTCCACCCGCAATTTGTTTATGTAATCGTTCGGTGTCAGACCGGTAAACTGATTTATCAACTGAGAGACTTTGGCACGGCTCAGGCCGGTGGTCTCGGCAATATTGTCGCGATTGAACGTCGGGATTCTGAAAAGGGATTCCATGACTATCTTTGTCTGCATCCCGGCAAAGAGTTTATAATCATTCTTATCCTCAGGAGCGGCGTCAGCGCTAAGAGGTTGCATTGCAATCAGTTCGTCAATGCGTTTGGTGGCCAGCTGCTGGCTCTTGACCGACTGCATGTAGGCTCTCCACACCAGTAGCAGGATTATAAGGACAAGGATAGCCACACAGGTTGACACGATTAATAGAATATGCCTTCGCTGTGAAATGGCATTTTCATTGGCAAGTGCAAGTTCCTTTTCGTTAAGGGCAAATACTGAGGCTAATTCCTGTGCCCGAATCGACCTTTCGCGCAGATAGATAGAGTCTTGTATCACAGCTGCCCGCTGAATCAAGCCATAGCCGTCACGATAGTTTCCCAATCCGGCCTGTGCGCGTCCATCTGAAACGAGCAGGCTGTGATAATCACCGTTGATAGTATCGGTATCCTCAAACATGGCATAGAGCGGGGCTGTAAATTCCATAACTTTGCGCCATTGCCTTGAGTCAAGCAGATAATCTATTATATATACCCTCCCTATTGGACTGCGGGCATAATCTGTCGACATAAAAGCACGATAGGCATCCTCAGCCTCCTGAGTATGGCCAAATCTTTCAGCACACGAGGCTATACGTGCATAGGCGTAGGCTCTCTGCTGGTCGGTAAAACCTTTCGGGCTTCCTCCCACCTTATCTATCCTATCAATAAGAGCCAGCCGTTTCTTACCATCGGCAAGCCCCTCTTCAAACCGATCGTCGGCATATAGTTCCACAATCTTCACACCATAGGCAGCCGACACATTTGCAAGCACCCGGGCATCGTCGGATGCGCTACCGCCGTCTATTATCCGGTCCAGATACCCATATCCCTGCTTACGGTCGCCCATAGCAAACGATGTTTTGGCCATGGTTGTGAGGATATTATATTCTGATGCCGTGTTTCCTTCCTGCCGTGCAATTTCCATCGCTTTCAATGAGCTTTCTATACTGCCTTGATAATTGCCGAAAAAGGCCTGCGCAACAGAAAGTAACGTCAAAGCGTTAAGGTGCTGCTTAGGATGTGCTGAAATCGAATCGGCTCCGAGCGTGGCCTGCGCATACTTCTCAACAAGGGAGAACATACGTTTCTCATTATATGCCAGACTCCGCAGAAGATTGACCTGATAGGCCGGAAGTGTAGCGAATTCATTATTTTCAATCTGGTCAAGCACCTCGAGTACAGAATCGGGCACGTCAACAATTCTGGCACGCAGTGACTGCGCCAACCCGGAGCTGACGTCCTGGCCGGCGATGGTATTGATGGTAATTGTAACAGTGAGGAGAAGGAGTGCAGATAAACGTAATTTCATGATTGCAAATGTAGCACAAAACGGAGAATCAACCGGTATACCCATATATGAAATAGAAACAATGCTAAATATCGGTATTCACCTGCCAATCAACGTATAATCAAAATGAGTACACGGAATAGTACAAACTTCCGGGAATTCACACCCTTTTAGAGAGCCCACCGGACGAATATAGTACAAAAAGTACACCTATATTTTTGCATGGACATTTGACTGCGCACTAATTTTGCGGATTCGCATACTACAGATATATTTTGAAAGAAAAAGCATGACAGTACGCACAATTTCAATAAAAAATCAAATCACGATTGTCCCATGAACGCAACCACATCTCATTATTTCATACAGCGGGAGGCTTAGCGCTGCTCTTCCTATTGTGACAGGCAATGCGAGGGCCTCTGTAAATGGGAGGAGCAGCAGGTACGACTCTCACACTATTTTTTTAACATACCTCCAAATTCTATCATCATATGAACCTTGACAAAATTGAAAATAATACATATAAAATAAAAATCACATCATGAAACATTTCATTCAGGAAAAATGCAAGCGATGGCTGATTATGTTGATTGTCCTTGCATCGTCCTCGCCATCTTGGGCTATTGACGTTGATGGCGTGAGCTACGAGTACAACGAAGTCTTCAGTTGGGAGTCCTCCCGACAGGCTCAGTTCGGTCGCGAAGGAGGTAACACCTATTATCATGTCAAGAATCTTAAAATCGAGATGCAGCCCGGTAAAGGGGCTGCGATAGAGATTGCGGGCAACGTTATAATCGCTGTTGAAGGCTCTATGTCGGTCAAAGGTGGCGACGCCCTCGGCTTCATAGCCGGCGGCGCCGGTATCCATGTGCCCCACGGTTCTACTCTTCGCATCATGGCTTGGGAAGACAAGCCATGCACAGTCACTGCAAATGGCGGCCATGCGTCCGATCCCAATGTCATGCTCGATTACACCGACAACCGACGTTTTGATAACGGTGGTGGCGGTGCCGGCGCCGGTATCGGTGGCAATGGCGGACGCGGTGGCAACGCCACAGGTCTCACAAAAGACTCCAAAGGAAATATCTTGCTCTCAAACTATGGCCAGCCAAGTGCAGCCTGCGGCGATATCATAATCGACAAAAACGTTAATCTCACGGCCTATGGCGGCCGCGGAGCCGGTGTGCTCCACGACACTGCCACAGGCATTAAAAACGACTGGGACTTTGTTTTAAGCACAGACACGGTCAAGACTGTAGGTCAGTTTTATATGGTGGCAGGTGCACAATGGGACAAACAGAACAACCTGTCGGTTAACACTGAAGGTTCCTACTGTACAGGTACCGGCTTATATCCACCCTATAGTGCCTACGGTTGCGCCGGCTGTCTCGGCGGTGGCGGTGGCGGTTATCCCGCGGCCGGCATCGGTGGTGGTGGTTCAGGAGGCGGAGCCGGCGGTCTGGGCGGATTGCCCGGCTCGCAGACCAACGAAGCATACGACGCTTTCGGTGATGGCGGCCACGGTGGTGGCGGCGGCACAGGCTACGGCATCGCCGGCACCTTCGGTCTCGGAGGCGAAGGGACAGGAGCACGCTGGGGGGCTCCTGTAACGCTGATTCATCAATACCGCACAACAACCCCGATGATAGGCCCGGGAAATTATTCGACAAATGATGTCTGGTTAAATATCCGCGACGTGTATAACGGCCGCAATGGCTATCCTGGACAGAAAAACTTCTCAGGGCTCGGACATGACTATGGCGAAACGGTCGATAAACAGCTTACAACAGTGCGCCCCGGATCATTTCTGCGAGGAGGCAACGGCGCCGAAAAGGTGAGCAAATCAAACGCTCCTGCCACAGGCAATGAAGGTGGCGGTGTGCTCTTCGACTCACAGAGCGGATCAATCACCATCCGAGGCACCGTGGTCAGTAAAGCAAATGGAGGCCTTCAGAAGCCGGGCTACGACGACAGTCCCGGTTTCCATGTCAGCTATGTCTACGAAAATCTTCCCTGCTATATCAACGATATTGGCCATGCTCTTCCCGGAGAGCAGAATCCCTTCACTGTGCTTGTTGAACCCGGTGGAAAGCTCACGATGAGCCGCAAGGACTACATAAAGATTATCACTGACCTCGATCCCTCAGGACGCGACTTTGAGGTTAGAGTGAAAAACTATGTCAACGAAAAAACATATATCAACACATATAACCACTATCACACCAGAGGCGTGAACCACTTCCGCGAAGATGTGGGCAGAACGGCACTCTACGTATCGACCAGCGGATGGAACGAGACCTATCTCTCTTACTATCAGACGGCATTTGGACAGCCCGACTATATACATACCCCGAATATGAGTCTGAATGAGGTCTACTACACCAACGTAGATATTCCGTCGATTGAGTGGGAATACACCTCGGCAGGTACATGGGGCGTACGCTCAAAATCGGGTCAAAACATCTATGGTTTTAAAGGGTGCGTCGATAACACAACAACAGAAGACAAATTCGGTGTGCTGCTTTTCGATGCAAACATTAGCAACGGCGTCCTGAACATAGGAGGCGAAACAGAAATAGGCGACACTTATGGCTGGACTAAACAGGCAGCTACCATCGGAGGCAACACCTTCACCGGAATATACACTCAAAACAGCTCGAATGGTCGCGCCGACCTGCGCTCCATGAAATGGGTACCTGTCTCAATGTTTTTTGCCGGCACTGGAAGCACCGCTTTTAATATCGAATCCTTGCCTATCAACGGAGTGCCTAAGGTGACCAACTACAACACCGACGGCTCCGCCATTCTCGGCTTCTATTCCGAAGTGCCGACGCTGGAGGGAGGCTATCTGACTGTGCACGGAGATGAACTGCGCACACTTGAATCGTTTGTACGCGACGGGCACAATGATATTTTCTTCGTAACCTGGAATCCGAGAAACGATATAGTGGCTCCCTCATCGCGCGGCAAGATCATAGCCCAACTGACAGATGCGACCGGTTCTTATGGCGAGGGTTTGGGCGGAGTCAAGCGCGCGATGGCAAACATCGCCTCGGGAAAGAGCATCTATTGCTCATTCAACTACGACTCACAGAAGAGCATCTTCTTCACCTATAAAGGCTCTATGACAGTGCAGGTCGACAACGGCACGCAAACAGAGTTTAACTCAGCTGATTGGACAACGGGCAGCGTCAATGTCAGTTCAGGCTTTCATTCCCTGAAATTCACTGCCAAATCAAACGGCACACAACTCTATGACCTTTCGGCCGACTATCCCCTCGCTGTTAACGACGACGGCTCGTATCTGATAACCAATCCCGAACAGCTCATGGCATTTGCCGAACAGTTTAACAATCTCATTATCCCCGACACTGTGACCGTCAAGCTCGGTGCCGACATTGACCTTACGGGATATGCCTGGGAGCCTATTGGCTACTACTATCGCAAGACAGGCGAGATATATCGCGGTGCCATTTTCAAAGGCACGTTCGATGGCTGCGGTCATAGTATTAAGAACCTGAAAGTCACGGGCGACTATTTCTTCGGCGGTTTCTTCGGAGCTGTTGAAAATGCCACCATCAGGAACTTCGGCATCGAAAGCGGCTCAATTGAAATCACCAACGACAGCTATGCCAATATCAACGGAGTGGGCTATCATGCCGTCGGCGGTATTGCCGGCAAAGCTTCGGGCAATACTCTTTTTGAATGCGTCTACAATCGCGCGAACGTCACTAACCGCGAAAATGTGAGCGGTACAATCAACTATGTCGGCGGTATCACCGGCTTCATTGATGGTGCTGTAACTTTCCGCAATGTCTATAACCGAGGCAACATATCAGCCTACGGCGCGAATAACTTCATGCAGATGGCGGGCGGTATAAGCGGATGTAATTCCGATGACATGAAAGCTTACTGGTGCTACAACACCGGACGTCCGTCGGTTGAGATCGAAGATGGTGCGCGTGCTTTTACAGCCGGCTCATGGGTGCCTTATTCCTATGGCTGTACATCTGATAATATTTTCTGCGCAGACCTCGATTACTCATGGGAGTCGTTCCGCGACGAACGTATTGATCCGCTCAAGGCCGACAAGATGGAGTTTGCCTACTTCCTCAACACCGACCTAAAAAACACCGACCTCCTGCATGCCGAGCCAGTGCAGAATGTGTGGACTTTCAGTGCTTCTGACCCATATCCGATTCTCGCGTTTGGAGAGTCAACTCCCATCCACATGATTCACACAGCCAATGCCATCGTGGGCTTCGCTCAGCAAGGCAGTGATTATTCTTACAACTCAGGAACCACTCCGGTGCTTGTCAACAGCAAATTTGCCGGCATCAGCCCCAAATTCACCATCACGGGCAACACTCTTATAGAGCCTTATGCGTTGGATATTTCGGACGGCAAATACGTGGTGCGCAACACCAACGATCTCGATGCCGTGTCGAATATGGTCAACGTCGGGGGTGGCGCTGAGTTCCACATCACCGTCATAGGCACGATTGAGACTTCGGCTGATTTCAAGCCGCTCGGCTCCGACGGCAACACGTTCCGCGGCTCGATTACCGGCGGCCACATCGCGCTGACAAACGATCAGCCGCTGATTGCTTCGGCAACCGACGCTACGTTTACTGACATGACAGTGTCGGGCAACCTCACCGGCTGTGAATCGATGTTTGCCATCAGCCTTGAGAACTGCCGTCTCGACAACTGCAAATTGGCTGGTGCGCTCTATTCATCATTAAGCACCACGGCTGCAGGTTTTGCCAAAGAAGCCAAAGATGTGACATTCCACGGCTGCATGAACGAAGCAGTCATCACTACAACTGTTGTTGAAGGGCAAACAGCCACTGTGGCCGGCTTTGCCATAGGTAGCGGGCTGGCTCTCGATGATTGCGGTTTCGGCGGTTCAATCTTCATCAAGGATGAGGAGGGTTACGTTGCCGGCGGACAGCCGTTTGTGATCGCTACCTCGGGAACATACTCGCTTCAAAACAGTTTTTCATCTTTCGACCCGGGTGTTAATGAACTCCCGGCGGCGTTGACCGACAATGTCTATATTCTTTCGATGGAGGAAAAAGAGAATATCAACTTCATCGCCAAGACCGACCGGCAGTTTGCAGATGGCGAGGTAGGCTATCTTCTTGCAAAAGGTTGTGAAAGCCATTGGCACACTCCCGCGGGTGCACGCTATCCCGAATATGTCGGGCAAAACACCTACCGCCACGCTCTACTGAAAGCAACAGGGGGCCTGACAATCGTGACCGAGTCGATGCCACAGACCTCGAATCTCTACACTCTCGAAGGCATCGGGTTTGCAGTAAAGCATATCAACAACTACGACTGTTTTATCAACCTAAATGGTGAGAAGGTGGCAGAAAATGGTGTGTTCAACGGCACAGCAGCAATGGGAGAATCGCTCTTTGCAATGGAGCTTAAACCTACAGACATGCCTGAAATTGCCATTAATTTCACCGATGAATCGCTCACCGGATTCACCAATGCCGACTACACCATCAATGGCGAAAAAGTTAATGCCTATAATGAAATAGCTATTGATCCGAAATGGTTTGGATCGACACTCGACATCGTGGCAACAGCCAAAAGCCGTGGACCAAGCGCAAGCTTCATGCTCCAGATTCCTGAGCGACAGTCGCTGCCTGAACTGACTATAGTCCATGCCTCAGCATCCGATGTGGCCGACGGACAAATTGCCGGTGTCGACAGCTCGATAAGTTATCTCAAATATGATGATGATGCCGAAGTGTATGTCGTATGTGGTCCAATCACCGGCGACCGCATAGAGAATCTTCTTCCCGGAAAATATATGCTTCGCAAGGAAGCCTCTTCAGAAGCTTTCGCCTCAGACTATCAGGAAATTGAAGTACGGATTGCTTCGAAACCGGGCGATGTCATCTCGGACAATGGTATTCTCTATGTGATTCTCACCCTTCCCGAAGGCGACACCCCCGGCACAGTCATGACCAAGCCTGGTGTTTATGGCGCTGCCGGAAACGCCAACCTTTCGGGCGATATCGTCATCCCCCCGCATGTCAGCCTCTATGAAGAGACATTCTCTGTCACTGAAATCGGTGCCTACAGTCTTGATGGTGGAGGCGTAAGCTCCATCACCCTGCCGGAAACACTCACTGCAATCGGTGAGTCGGGTCTGCGCGGCTTAGGCAATATCAGCTCAATCACCATTCCGGCCGGCGTCACGTCGCTTGGATTTGAGCTCTTCAAAGGTTGCGGAAATCTCAAAGATGTCATCTTTGAAGAGGGCACACAGATCACTTCGATACCCCAAAGCGCATTTGAGGAAACGGGTATCAGCTACTTCAAGGTCCCCGAGACAGTGACCGAGATCGGAGCGTTCGCTTTCTTCCGCTGTCCCAACCTCCAGACCGTAGTTCTTCCCTCCGACCTGAAGTCGATGGGTTGGATGATATTTGGTGACAGTGAAAATCTGCATACTATCATCTATCTCTCAGATGAGCCGGTGGCCGGCTCCGATGTAGACTTCCCCGACTATGCCACTCCGACACTCTACGCACTCGTCTCGGCCCGCGACAAATATCTTGCCGCCGACCCATGGTGTAAATTCACCAATATCGTATGGTGTGGTATCGAACTCAGCAAGACCGAGGCTGATATCGAAATCGGAGCTACCGATTGTCTGTCGGCTTCCCTGACTCTGCCTCCCACAATGACCGGCACTGACATAACATGGGAATCCAGCAATCCGACGATTGCCACAGTCAACGACAATGGCGAAGTGACCGGTATAACCAACGGCAATGCCCAGATCACAGCCAAGTGCGGTCCATTCAGCGCCACCTGCAATGTGATGGTCGCTATGGCTGCCGGCATCGACGACATTTTCGCCGACGGAACCGCCACCGTCGATGTCTACAATATGCAGGGTATCCTCATGAAGCGCAACGCCAGCCGCGACGACCTGAATACCCTCACACCGGGATTCTACATCATCGGCGGTAAGAAAGTGCTGCTCCGACATAATTGATTTGACACCGACACCTGACAACACACACCTTTCCCTTTAAATCTTAACGGCTTTCATCTTCTGTGAGATGGAAGCCGTTAATACAAATATAAAGTAGACATGCCGTTGGGTGGGTCGGATTTAATTAGTAATTTTGTGAGCTGTAAGCCAATTCAATAAAAACATACTATAATCTATGTCAATCAAATTTAAATCAATCGTTATGATGAGTTCGGCTCTGATGCTCGGCGCGTGCTCGGCAGCCGACAATGCCGGCGACAGCGCTATAATCGACAAGCCGGATTTCACTCCGGCCAATGGCCAGTATGACATCGATGCGCTCGAGGCTCTCGGCCGGGTGAGCGGCGCCGTGGTATCGCCCGACAAGTCAAAAATACTCTACGGCGTGAGCTACGAGAGTGTGGAGCAGAACAAGAGCAATCTTGATCTCTATGTGATGAATCTCGATGGCTCTGACAACCAACGCCTGACCCGCACGGCCGACAGTGAGAACGGTGCTGTGTGGATTGACGGTGGCAAGAAGATAGCCTTTATGAGCCCCGTCGACGGCAAGCAGCAGATGTGGGTGATGAACGCCGACGGCTCGGGACGCAAAGCCGTGAGCAATGTCGAAGGTGGCATAGGCGGATTCCTGCTGTCGCCCGACGAATCGAAGGTGGTGATGATAGGCTCCGTCAAATACAGCCGCGATGCCAAGGATGTGTATCCCGACCTGCCCAAGGCCACCGGACGCCTGATAGACGACCTCATGTACAAGCATTGGGATGAATGGGTTACCGAGATACCCCACCCTCTGGTGGCCGATTTCAACGGCTCGGAGGTGAGCAACGTAACCGATATAATGCAGGATGAACCTTACGAGGCTCCTATGAAGCCCTTTGGCGGCATAGAATCATTCGCATGGGCACCCGACGGCTCCAAGCTCATATATGTTTCGCGTAAGAAGACCGGAATGGAATATGCCCTGTCGACCAACTCCGACCTTTATCTATACGACCTCGTGGAGAAAACCACAAAGAATCTCACCGAAGGGATGATGGGCTATGACACCAACCCCGCATTCTCGCCCGACGGCAAGTATGTGGCTTGGCTGAGCATGGAACACGATGGATATGAATCGGACAAGAACCGCATATTCATTATGGACATGGCCAGCGGAGAGAAAACCGACCTGACCACCGACTGGGATTACACTGCCGATGCCATAGCCTGGAATCCCGATGGAAAATCAATCTATTTCATCGCGCCCAAAGATGGTGTGACCCCGATATTCAGCATAGCCCTCGCCGACAAGGCTGTGAAAGTGGTGGCCGACGGCACTTACGACTATGCATCGCTTGCTCCGGTCGATGAGTCCACACTCATCACCATGCGCCACTCCATGCTCATGCCCAACGAGATAATTGCCGTGAAGGATGGCTCAGCCACACAGATATCCAACGTCAACACCGAACTGCTGTCGGCTTTGAAGATGCCTACAGTGGAAAAACGCATGGTGCCCACCACCGATGGCAAGGAGATGACCACCTGGGTGCTCTATCCGCCTGAATTCGACCCCAACAAGAAATATCCCGCCATACTCTACTGCCAGGGCGGACCGCAGCAGGCCGTAAGCCAGTTCTGGAGCTACCGCTGGAATCTGGCACTGATGGCTGCCCAAGGTTATATAGTGATAGCCCCCAACCGTCGTGGCCTGCCCGGCTTCGGCACCGAATGGAACGCACAGATTTCCAAGGACTATGGAGGTCAAAACATGAAGGATTACTTCAGCGCTGTTGACGACATGAAGAAAGAGGCCTACGTGGATGCCGACCACATCGGAGCCGTGGGCGCAAGCTACGGTGGTTTTTCAGTATATTGGCTTGCAGGCCACCACGATGGACGTTTTGCAGCATTCATTGCTCACGCAGGCATATTCAACACCGAGACCCAATATCTCGAAACCGAGGAGATGTGGTTTGCCAACTGGGATATGGGCGGTGCTTACTGGGACAAGAGCAACGAAGCCGCGCAGCGCACATTTGCCACTTCGCCCCATCGCTTCGTTGACAAATGGGACACCCCGATACTCATAACCCATGGCGAATACGACTTCCGCATTCTCGCATCGCAGGGCATGATGGCCTTCAACGCAGCACGACTGCGCGGAGTGCCGGCCGAAATGCTCATATTCCCCGACGAAAACCACTGGATACTCAAGCCTCAGAATGCCATAATGTGGCAGCGGGTATTCTTCCGTTGGCTCGACCGCTGGCTGAAACCTCAGGTGGCTGAAGAATCCAGATAACGACAAATACATTCGCATTATGCACAGGGGCTAACCGGTGGTCAAAAGCCAGTTAGCCCCATTCTATAAAGTTTTTCTTCAACAACGGAACAGAACATATTCCCGCACAAAGATGTCGAAAACACAACTCAAAAAAGAACTTGCCGCAATGACGGCCGAACAGATTGCCGAACTTGTGCTCGAGCTTTATGCAGCCCGTCCTGAAGCCAAAGAATATCTCGACTTTTTCATCAAGCCCGATATAGGCAGCAAACTGGCCAAGACAAAAACACTCGTGAGCAAAGAGATGCGACGGACATCGCGCGGACGCAACCGCACACGCTCCACCCGCATACGCCGCTATATAGCCGACATCGCATCGCTCAATCCTGGAGCTGAAGCCGTGTGCGAGATTATGACTTACGCCACCGAAGAGGCATGCGCCGCAGGCTCCGGCCAATGGCTGAAAGAGACCACACAGCGTGGGTTTGCCCGCCTGCTGTACGACACTGTGGTGAAAGCCGACAATGCCGGAATGCTCGGAGTGTACCTGCCCCGCCTGCAGAAAGCCATAGCAGGCATGAGCACATCCGCGCTCCACGCCCGCGACTTCAGGCATCTAATGGAAACCACCCTCGACGATGCGGTAGAATCACTTTGAACAGACAATCAGCCACAGCAGATGCGCCCCGGCCAACGCATAACAGCAGGCCGGGGCGCATCGTATATAGCAGCTATTGCAGAATCAGTTGCCGTAGGTCAGTATGGTGAAATAGCGTAGACCATCGGAGGAATTCATCGGCATATATTCGAGTGTTATGTAATCGCCGTCGTAACCGAACCATCGCGCATAGCACGAAGCTCCGTTGCTGTTCATCTCCACAGGCGCCCCGTAGGTGCTGTTGAGCGTGGCAAACACCTGATTGTAGGCCGACAGGAAATTACCCATAGTGGAATAGTAGAACTGCGACCGCTGCAATCCTCCTCCTGAATAATATAAGGTGGCATCGGGCCAATAGAACCCCTGCTCACGCACATTGCGCAGATGTATCTGGTCGTTGCCGTAGCCGTCGACAATATACGCCCCAGAACGAAGCGAGCGCAGCGACATGTCTATGGACAGGCCGAAACTAAGCCCCAGGAACGAACGCAACAAGGGTACTCGGCGCACCGGACGCCAACCTGCCGGAGGCACCGGCCGAACCCACGGACGGAAATGGGGGCGACCCGGACGCGGAGGTGGCGCGACAACGCCGGGACGGTTCGCCCCGGGACGGTGGTGGCTACCCATGCCCGGACGCGGTGACGAAGGGCGCACCCCTGCTCCACCTCCGTTGTGGCCCGGACGGAAATTACCGTTGTGACCCGGGCGCACAGTATTGCCCGGACGGGTATTGTGATTCGGACGGCCATCGCCATGGCCGGGCTTGTTCGAGCCTCCCTGGCCGGGACGCACGGTGTTGCCGGGGCGTGTGTTACCAGTCTGGCCGGGACGGACGCCGGTATCCGGTTTCTTATCATTGCCACCGGGGCGCACGGTGCTGCCCGGACGGTGTTGATTTCCATTATTTCCACCCGATGGACGGGATGAAGCCCCCGGGCGGGAATTGCCCGATGACCCTCGGTCGGTGCGACCGGGACGTGAGTGGCTCACTCCGGAGCGCTGACGCTCGCTGCGACTGTTGCCACGGTGGTCGGCCGACATTTCAGGAACGGCCGTTGTAACGCACATCATAATAAGCACAGTCAGTAAAGAGAATAACCTTTTCATAGTTTCAATGTTGATTAGGATTGATTCTTTGACGCCATTTCGCTGTCATAGTTTAATCAACCGCAATACAAATATACGAGTATACAACAAAATATACATGCACAAAATTTACAATATCGCTACAAAACCTAATAAATCATAATTGTGTTGCATACTGCACACGGAAATTGTACTTTTGCACAAACCTAAATTCACCCCACCTTAACACATAATAACGTCATGAAACAGTTAGATCAACTTTTAGCAGAGAAACTTCTGAAGATAAGCGCTATAAAGCTCCAGCCGGAGCATCCTTTCACTTGGGCGTCGGGGTGGAATTCACCCATTTACACCGACAACCGCAAAACTCTCTCATATCCCGATGTGCGCAGTTTCATCAAAGTGGAAATGTGCCGTCTGATAATGGAAAACTTCGATGCCCCCGAAGCAATAGCCGGAGTGGCCACCGGAGCCATAGCCATGGGAGCGCTCGTGGCCGACACACTGTCATTGCCTTACGCCTACGTACGTTCCACTCCCAAGGACCACGGTCTTGAGAATCTGATTGAAGGCAACCTCAAGCCCGGACAGCGCGTGGTGGTGATTGAAGACCTCATCTCCACAGGTGGCAGCAGCCTCAAGGCTGTGGAGGCAATACGCGCCGCAGGTTGTGAAGTGGTAGGCATGGCAGCTATTTTCACTTACGATTTCCCCATAGCAGTAAAACGGTTCAAGGATGCCAATGTAAATATCTGTACCCTCAGCAATTACAATGCCATGCTTGAAGCTGCGCTCAAATCGGAATACATCCGTGCCGAAGATCTCGAGACCCTCAAGGAATGGCGTCGCGATCCGGCCAACTGGACTCCTAATGTTTAAATCAACATCCAAATAGAGATTCATTCGACTTAGATATATATGGCTACATACTCAAGCAAACCTGTAATCGTGGCCACCCCCGCCGGTGAGCTTTTCGACAAGGTAAGCAATCTTGAATCGTTTCAGCAGAGCATTGATTCCCTCCCCCAGGAGCATAAAGACAAATTGGGCGATGTGCGTTTCACTGCCGACAGCATCATAATCAATGCACCCGTTGTGGGTCAGATGACATTCAACGTTGTTGAACGCCGCCGTCCCGACCTTCTGAAACTCAGTGCTGAAAATTCACCCGTACCGTTCATCATCAACATCAAGTTCAAGGAAGCCGACAGCGCGCACACACATGTAACCACCGACCTTGATGTAGAGATACCTATGATGTTGCGCCCAATGGTAGGGGGAAAGATGCAGGAAGCCGCCGACAAGTTCGGCGAAATGTTTGCCAACTTTTTCGGAGGGCAGAAAGCCTGATACCATCCCGATTTATGTCAGGACAACACTTTCTCCGGTTCGTCAGGTTACTGTTACCGATAAGCCTGTGCAGCATGATTATGCCGGCATGCGAATCGATAGATTCCAACCGCATACCGCCATATCCCGTGCGGATATATTTCACGGCCATAGGCCAGTGGGAGCTCTACGGCGTGGCCGGTGCCGGACAATACAACTCCTTCATCAAAAGCGAGCGGAAGCCACAGGGATTCCCCTACAAGGCTGCCGAGGAGACCGGATTCGGAGGCGTATTGCTGATGAAAGACCCCAATGGCGACCTCAAGGCCTACGACCTTGCATGTCCGGTGGAAGCGAAGCGCGATGTCAGGATATATGTCGACACTGAAAGCCCCGTAGCAGTTGCCCGCTGCCCGAAATGCAACAGCACCTACGACATCTACAGCTACGGCGGTCCTCTATCAGGCGAGGCTCACGACAAGCACTATGGCCTGCAGCGCTACAACGCCCGGATAGAAAACACTCCGGGGAGATATGCCTCCGTAACAAACTGACGCCCCTGCCTGCGTCACCTTCAATGCGGAACGAAAGTAAAAAAATGTGCGTGGCAGATGTTGCACAGACCGAAACTAAGTGTTACCTTTGCAACGCATTTTAACGTCCTATAGCACGTGAAAACGGCTGCTCGAATGGTGGAATGGTAGACACGAAGGACTTAAAATCCTTTGGCCATTGCGGCTGTGTGGGTTCGAGTCCCACTTCGAGTACATGAAAAAGGTTCGCTTACGCGAACCTTTTTCATTATATAGCATCCACCCACGATATCATAGATAGTACTGGCGCAGCAGATTCATCCGGTCGTCGACCTCAAACACCCACGGACGCCCGGTGGGAATCTCCACATCGACAATCTCCGTGGCTGTCAGATGCTGTAGCATCATGGCCAGTCCGCGCAGACTGTTGCCGTGCGCAGCCACAAGGACCGTGTCGGCGCTCCTGAGCGATGGAACTATAAACTCCTCCCAGCAGCAACGCACACGCCCTATGGTGTCCTGCAACGATTCAGAAAGGGGAAGCTCATCGGCCGACAGCGCGGCATAGCGCGGATCATTGCCCGGATAGCGGGGGTCGTCGGGAGTGAGAAGCGGAGGAAGCACATCGAAACTGCGGCGCCATATATGCACCTGTTCCTCCCCATACTTCTTTGCGGTCTCGGCTTTGTTCAATCCCTGCAGGGCGCCGTAGTGGCGCTCGTTGAGATGCCAGTCCTTTACCACCGGAACCCAATCGCGCTCCATCTCCTGAGCAGCGATCTGCAATGTGTGGATGGCACGGCGCAGGTAGGATGTGAAATAATAGTCGGGAGCTATTCCGGCCTTTTTCATAAGGCGTCCGGCAATCCGCGCCTCCTCCATACCCTTGTCTGTAAGCTCCACATCAGTCCACCCGGTGAACCTGTTCTCAAGATTCCACTGGCTCTGACCATGTCGCAGCAACACTATTCTCTTCATAGCTCCGGGATTATTTCATGGCAAACATGCCACTACCTGAAACAGCCTGCTGATAAGCCCATACACCATCCTGCGACATCTCGACAACCATGCGGCTGCCATCGGCGGTGGGAAGTGACACATGGGTGTCGTCCACAAATGTCATAAGCTCGTAGGTATTGCCGTCGGCCGTAACACTCCATGCCTGATCAGCCTCATCGAAGTCAAGACGGACCACACTGCCGTCGTTCTCGCTCGTTATGGTGTAGCCCTTGCCGTCGCAGTCCACCAGATAGCGGCCATCCTTACCGTCAATCACACTGCGGCCCTGAGCAACAGGATTGGAACCGCTCCAGAACTCGATGGAGTTAAGCACGAGCACATCGGCAAGAGCCGACACTTCGTAGACCGGCAGAATCCAGAATGCAAAGAACACAAGCTCATTGACAAACTTGTTGCCAACCTGCCTGTTCCACGAAAGCAACTTATTGGTAAGTGCAAAACTTCCTATACACGAGGTAGCCACCATCGAGCAGCACAGCACCATGGCCACACCTACACTCAGATACTTTTTTTTCATAAGATGATTGTGTTATTGTTGTAATTGATAAACAGCTGAAATAATACAGGGCGCAACGGCATCGCGCCACACAACTTGATAACACAGACGGGGGCGCCATTGTTTGGCGCCCCTGTTATTAAATATGTCTGTCTACTTATTATTTCATGGCATAAGCCGGCATTGCAGCCTGCTGATAAGCCCATACACCATCCTGCGACATCTCGACAACCATACGGCCGCCATCGGCGGTGGGAAGCGACACATGGGTATCGTCCACAAATGTCATAAGCTCGTAGGTATTGCCATCGGCCGTAACACTCCATGCCTGATCAGCCTCATCGAAGTCAAGACGGACCACACTGCCGTCGTTCTCGCTCGTTATGGTGTAGCCCTTGCCGTCGCAGTCCACCAGATAGCGGCCATCCTTACCGTCAATCACACTGCGGCCCTGAGCAACAGGATTGGAACCGCTCCAGAACTCGATGGAGTTAAGCACGAGCACATCGGCAAGAGCCGATACCTCATAGACAGGGAGAATCCAGAATGCAAAGAACACAAGCTCATTGACAAACTTGCTGCCCACCTGCTTGTTCCACGAAAGCAGTTTATTGGTAAGGGCAAAACTTCCTATACACGATGTGCACAGCATCGAACCGCACAGCACCATGGCCACAGCCACGCTCACATACTTTTTCTTCATATATACATTAAATTTATTGGTTATTTCATAAATGGTTATTTGGGCACTTTACGCAAAGCCTTCTCATAGCAGGCATAAACGGTATTGACATATTCGTAGGTTTGTCTGCCACGGAAATACCCATACCGGCACACCGGGTCGTTATAGTATTCCGGTTTGGACTTCAAAAGCAGCACCTCGTTGACCGAGCCATTCCATTTCTGGGAATCGTAACCGAGCTTCTTGGCAAGGGCTATGGCATCGAGCACATGGGCTATACCCGAATTGTAGGACGCTATGACAAACTTCTTGCGTTCCTCGGCATCCTTGACATGAGCCGAAAGAGAGCGGTCTATATCCTTTACCACCCGGGCTGCCGTGGCGATGCTCACCTCATTGTCAGTCATCTTATCAAGCGGCACCCCATAGGCTCTTGCCGTGGAGGGCATAAGCTGCATAATGCCTCTTGCCCCGGCCCACGACACCTGTGTCGAGTCGAACCGGCTCTCTGCAAATCCCATGGAGGCGAGCAAGCGCCAGTCCCAGCCTATGGTCGAGGCGTAGTGCCTGAACAGTGCGTCGAACCTCGACATCCGGCCTCCAGGGAAGTCAAGAAGAGCCAACGGTCCGGCCTGCTGCACCTTGCTCAGCTCGTAATAGCGTTTAAGCAAAGCTGCCTGCGTACGGCGCGGCTGCTCCTCGTGGGCCCATGTGTTGATGGAATCAGCCAGCCATGGCGTGGCCGGAGAGACTCCCCATGCCGCACGCTGGGCAAAGCTCACCTCCAGCGTAATATCAAGATCATTGTAATATGTCTTATTTATACGGGCTATATCACTGTCTACCACCGTTAGCGGTATCTCTCCTTCCGACACCATTGCTATCAGGTCCTCGGTTATGAGCGTGTCGCGGTCAATAGGCTTCACTATTATACCACCGCCGAGTTCCTCGTTAAGATTATTGAGGCGATAGTGATATTTCGAGTCCTTCTCCACATACACTTCGCGGCCCACAAGCTGCGTCACATCTGATATCCGCTTATCCTTAGTGGTTTTCGGCTGCACGAGGACCTGACGTGTCACCGACTCCACCCCACAGGGCAGAATATGCTCCAGATATTCGGCCGTCACCGGAACCTCGTAGGCTATGATATCAACCATGCCTGAATCGAGCATGGCCACTGCAGCCGAAAGGCTCGGTGCTATCTCCAGTTCAAGCGCCAGCTTCTTATCTGAGGCAAAACGGCTCACCATGTCGTAATCATAACCCATCTCCGTATCGCGATACGTAAAATAGGAAGTGGGGCTATACAGGGTAACCACCCTCAACGTGTCGGGCAATGGCATTCCCGCCGACATAACGGAATCGGCCTCGGCTGCTTCTCCCCTACCCGAGGATGAGCAACCCGACAGACAACCACATAATGCCACCACGCTTATAAACGATGATAGTATGGCAACCCACAGTAGCCTCATAGGCGCGCTATCGATACGGCTGTTAATATTCAAAAACGCCCTTATCGCTCTTTATTGTAAGACGATTGGACGGAGCGTCCTCCACACGTCCCACTATCTGGGCATCGATACCGAAGCTGCGTGAAATCTCGATGACGCGGGTAGCATGTTCGGGAGCGAGGTATATCTCCATGCGGTGACCCATATTGAACACCTTGTACATCTCGGCCCAGTCAGTGCCCGACTGCTTCTGTATCAATTCAAACAGCGGCGGAACCGGAAAAAGATTGTCTTTCACCACATGTTTGTTCTCGACAAAGTGCATCACCTTGGTCTGCGCACCTCCGGAGCAATGCACCATACCATGGATAGCGGGGCGCATCTCATCCAGAAGAGCCTTTATCACCGGAGCGTATGTGCGTGTGGGCGACAGTACCAGCTTTCCGGCATCGAGCGGTGTCCCGTCTACAGCATCGGTAAGATGCATGGCTCCTGAATAGACAAGATCGGACGGAACGGCTCCATCGAAACTTTCAGGATACTTCTCGGCAAGATATTTTGCAAACACATCGTGACGTGCCGATGTCAGACCATTGCTGCCCATTCCGCCATTGTAGGATGATTCGTATGTGGCCTGGCCAGATGATGACAGACCCACGATTACATCACCGGCTGCAATGTTGGCATTATCAACCACATCAGCACGCTTCATACGGCAGGTAACAGTGCTGTCAACTATTATGGTACGCACCAGATCGCCCACATCGGCAGTCTCGCCACCGGTGCTGTAGGCATTCACCCCGAGCGAGCGTAACGATGCCAGCAACTCCTCGGTGCCATTGATTATGGCCGAAATCACCTCGCCGGGAATCAGAAGTTTGTTACGGCCTATAGTAGAGCTGACAAGAATATTGTCAGTAGCTCCGACGCAAAGCAGGTCGTCGATATTCATTATAAGAGCATCCTGCGCTATACCTTTCCACACGCTGAGGTCGCCTGTCTCGCGCCAATAAAGATAGGCGAGCGATGATTTTGTACCGGCACCGTCGGCATGCATTATATTGCAATATTCGGCATCACCACCGAGAATATCGGGTATTATCTTACAGAAAGCCTTGGGATATAATCCCTTGTCAACATTTTTAATCGCATTGTGCACATCCTCTTTCGAGGCCGAGACACCACGCAGATTGTATCTTTGGTCACTCATTGCAAAAAATATATTTTTAGCTGAAACAAACTATTACAAATTCTATCAAAATGGCAAAAGGAACCACGAACAGCAACGAATCAATGCGGTCGAGGATACCTCCATGACCCGGCATTATATTTCCACTGTCCTTAACTCCGGCCGTACGTTTGATCATCGATTCGAAAAGGTCGCCCCATGTGGCGGCAACACAGGTCACAAGGCCGAGAAGCGCGAGAGTCCACACGGTCTGACCCTGAAACGAGGCGGGAAACAGAAAGTAAGCGCCGACAGCGGCAGCGACACAGAACACTATGCCTCCCACAAATCCCTCCCATGATTTTTTAGGGGACAGACGCGGGAAGAGCCTGTGGCGTCCGATTGCCGAACCTACAAGAAATGCCCCGGTGTCGTTGAGCCATATCATAACGAAAAGCAGCAGAATGAAAGCTGCCCCACCATAATAATAGGCCATAGAGGCCATAGCGAGCGGCCCGGCCACATATACCACCGACATTATCGAGCTTGCAATGTGGCGCACCGGATTCTCCTCGCGGGAATAAAGTTGTGCCACCGGACGCAGAAGTATGAAAAATACCACCAACGCACCGGGAACTATTATGGCCCATGTGAAATTGAGCACACTGGCCAACAGAGGCCACAAAGTCACCGACAGACCGGTAAGCACATCAATCACCGCCATTGCCGGACATCTGAAGAATCCATAACCGGCAAGACGCAGAAACTCGATGATGCCGAGCGCGGCAAATACGGCACACAGAATAGGAAAAGCCCATTCACCACCAAAAAGCACTGAGCATACCACCAAGGCTACATACACGGCTCCCGACAGGGCTCGCACTACCAATTTTTTCATATCAAAATCATATTGAAAACGTTAACGCGCCGCCATGAGCCTCATTTTGCCCATGGCAGCGCGTATGTGTAACGGTCAGAAAGAGTCGCAACAAACGCCAAATCCGTTTATTCGGCCTTTATAACCCATATCTGATTACTGCTGCTGTTGTTCCTCTTCGGCAGCAGGTGCGGGATTCAGTTCCTTGTACTTTTCGAAATATGCGTCTGACTTCTCCTTGTCTATGTCGTTGTAGTAGTTGGCGAGCACAGCATATCCGGCTGTATAGTAGGATTTGTATTTATCCTTGTTGTCGGGGTTGGCATCAAGACACTCAAGCATCTTCTGATAAGCAGCGGCTGCATCGGCATCCATCTTGTCGTCGTTGAGAGTGTAGTAAAGCTGACCCTTGTAATAGAACAGCGAAGGATTGTCGGGCACTTTCTCTATGGCCATGTCGATATATTTCAGACCCTCCTTGGCGGCATCGATACGTTCGGGAGTACCTTTTTCAAGTGTACGGGCATAAGAGGCGTAACGGCGTGCCATGCTGAAGAGGTCGTTGACAGAACCGTTGCCGAGGTCGAGATATTTCTTCATAACCTCCACAGCCTGTGCTTCCTGACCTGCTCGGTCGTAAACAGCGCTGAGTTTGGGAAGAAGGTCGGCACGGTCGGGATTGAGTTCGATGGCTTTCTCATATATGGCCACAGCCTCTGGAGCCTTGCCGTTCTGGCTGAGAGCGTCGGCATAGAGGGAATAGTCGTTGGCAATGAGGTTGGCACCGGGATATTCAAAGAGCTTGCGGCCCACCTCCTCAGCGGCATTCCAGTCCTTGAGAGCGGTATAGTCGAGCATGAGAATACGGTACATGGGGTAAACTGAAGAATCCTCATTGAGAATCTTGTTGGCCCATTCGATGGACTTCAGGTACTCGCCTGCCGAGTAAAGAAGACCGGCATAACGCTGCTCGTCGCGACGGAAGTGGTTGGGGTTCTGTACATATTTCTCGTACATTTTCCATGCACTACCCATCTGGCTGTTGTCGTAGTATTTCTCAGCAAGTTCGCGCTGTGCGAGACCCGAGTCGGGGGCGCGGTCGTAGAATTCCTTCAACTTATCGATAGCGTATGAGGGATTCACGCGGAAATAGGTGTTGGCATACTTCACATAAGCCTCGCGGTTAACCACGTTCTTCTCCTGGTCCTGACCGATAGCCATCTCGTAAAGACCTGCGGCTTCACCGGGATCGTTCTTGGCTACCATATCGGCCTTGAGCACATATACGGCTGCTTCGGTATATTTCGATTCCTTCTCAGCTTTCTTAATCAGTTTGTCGATATCCTTTGCATAAGCCACAGGATCAACATTCCAGTAAGCACGTGCCACAGCCACCATTACGGCAGTGTTTTTCTTATCGGCCTTCATGGCTGTGTCGAAAAGTTTGCCGGCCTCGCCTTTGTTACCATCCTTCAAAGCTACTTCGCCAAGACCTATATAGTTATATGCGTATGAAGGGTTGACCTCGATACCCTTGTTGAAGTTGGCCTTTGCAGATGCAAGATTACCTTCCTGGAAATCGATATTGCCCAAGTAATAATACGACACAGCTTTATCTGTCGAAGCGTCGTTGAGAGTATTGCCAAGGATTATTTTGGCCTCTTCCATACGGCCGGCATTGAAGTTGTCAACACCATCCTGATATCCCTGTGCTCCGGCAACCAAAGAGGCTCCGAGCATGAGAGAAAACATAAATCTTTGTTTCATGACAATGGTTTATTAATTTTTTTCGATGATTATATTATATGTATTATTGCTATATTATTGAAATCAGTGCCATAGGTTTAATTCACGCTCACCATGCGCGGCTGCACCACCTTGGGAAGTATGCCTGTCATCTGCATTATCTTCTGGCCTTTGAAGCCGGTTACGAAGGAATAGAAACCGTGGGAAATACTGCCGGGCGCACCGGTCGATATCATATATATCTGACGGTAAAGCGGGTATTCACCTGTATATATATAATATTGGTATGGCTTGTAAGCCGTAACCTGCCCGTCGGCACGCACCTTGAGCACCTTTATCTTGGAATTGAACGAGAGATCGGTGGTGTCGTTACGCTCCACTGCCTCGGCCAGCTCCTGACGGTTCAATTCACGTCCCTGCATATCGTCGGTAATCCAGCTGACGCCTATCACTCCTATGGCATTTTTGTTTGACGCTACGGCATCGAACACAGCTGCCGGAGTTTTCTGGGCATACACATTCGGACCGAGCTGAGCGCCTGCGAGCAAAGAATCGCGCATATAGTGAACCGTCGACGAACCCTGATGGTCAAACACCACAGATATATCGCCGAGCTTGCCCTTGTTGGGAACCAGTTCATCCCACCGGGTGAACTTTCCGGTGAGGATATCCACAATCTCCTTGCGGTCTATAATCTCCATCGGGTTCTCGGGATTGACTATCAATGCCACAGCATCGACCGCTATCTGCGACTGGCGCACTATCTTCTTTTTCGATTTCAGATAAGCTATCTCCTTCTCATTAAGCGGGCGGGTGGTGATGGCCATTTTGGTCGACATGTTTATAATCGAGTCGATAGCGGCATGCTCGTCCACATAATATGGCATTATGCTTGCCTCGGGATAGATGTACTCAAACACATCTATCTCCTGCGACATGATGTTTTCAAACGTGGCATCGCATGCTATGGTGGCGATACCTGAGGTCTGTGTGCTCTCCACTTTCTTTCCGCACGATGTGGCGGCAACAGCGAGCAGCCCGACACCGGCCATGGATAAAATATGCCTTATATTCATATTCAACGGGCGACTACGGTGGTTAATAACGTGTTGTGATATCCGGGTCTATGCCTTTGAACTGCCGGTAAGCACGCCAGAATCCATAGACTATGAACAGCACGCCGCCTACCCAACGGAGCCATGCCCATGAGCCGGTAAAGTCAAAATAGTTGAGCATAAGCAGCACGCCCATGCCGATATACACTATTATCATTATCACGCCAAACACATTTCGCATTACCTGTGGGGTGCTTGATGTCTTTTTCTGATTATCCATAATTGATTCTCTTATTTTGGTTGACAAATATTCATTTCACTGCGCCGTGAAAACATTCCGGCTGACAATATTTCTGTAAATCCTTACATTTTTAACGTTTGGACCGATGTAAAGTTCGCCATACGCCCATATTGCCCACCGGGATTCTCCCACCGCATGGAATGCCATATTTGCGGAGGTAAAGTTAACTAAAAATGTTAACACATCAACTATTCTCATTCATATTAAATTCTATTAACAGCGGCTTGTGTTTTTTTTCGCTAATTTTGTAATGAAACATTACCTCTATACACATGAACCAACCTCTCGCCGAACGACTTCGGCCAAAGAATATAGACGAATATGTGGGTCAGCGACACCTTGTGGGCCCGGGAGCCATATTGCGGCGCATGATAGAGTCGGGCAACATAGCCTCGTTCATACTGTGGGGTCCACCCGGAGTTGGCAAGACCACGTTGGCAAAAATCATCGCCAACACAACAAAGGCGCCGTTCTATACCCTGAGCGCAGTCCATTCGGGAGTGAAGGATGTGCGCGAGGTGCTGGACCGCTGCCGCGCCGATGCCCGAAGCATGTTCACCACCCACCGCCCAATACTCTTTATTGACGAAATACACCGTTTCAACAAATCGCAACAGGACAGCCTTCTGGCTGCCGTTGAGAACGGAACGGTAACTCTTGTGGGAGCCACCACCGAAAATCCATCGTTCGAGGTGATACGGCCGTTACTGTCGAGGGCTCAGGTCTACACACTGTCGCCGCTGGGCGACGACGACCTCGACACCCTTCTGCGACGCGCGGCTGAGACCGACGAAGTACTTGCCGGCCATGGTGTGGAGATAATAAGCACATCGGCGCTGTTCAGATTTGCCGGAGGCGATGCCCGAAAGCTGCTCAACATTCTCGATCTGCTCGAACAGGCCACACCTCCCGATGCCCCGATTGTGATAACCGACGAGATAGTGACATCGAGCCTGCAGAAAAATCCGGCCGCCTACGATAAGAACGGCGAGATGCACTACGACATAATATCAGCCTTCATAAAATCGCTGCGCGGAAGCGACCCCGACGCAGCCATATATTGGCTCGCGCGCATGATAGAGGGGGGAGAGGAACCTGAATTCATAGGCCGGCGCATGATAATATTCGCGGCCGAGGATATCGGATTGGCCAACCCCAACGCGCTGCTTCTCGCAAACACGACATTCGACGTGATACACAAAATAGGCTGGCCCGAGGCACGCATACCGCTTGCACAGTGCACCATCTATCTGGCCAACTCGGCAAAAAGCAACTCGGCATACAACGCCATAGACTCGGCTCTGGAGCTGGTCCGCTCGACAGGTAATCAGCCGGTACCGCTGCATCTGCGCAACGCACCCACCAAACTGATGAAGGACATGGGATATGGCCACAACTATCTGTACCCGCATCTTTATCCCGGAAACTTTGTAAAGCAGCAATATTTTCCCGACACGCTCGGGCACCCGACATTCTGGGAACCATGCGCCAATCAGGCTGAAGCACGCGCTGCCGAAATGCAAAGAATGAGATGGGAAACACCCGAGCCGCAAAAATAACCTTATATTTTTGTAACAAAACGGCATGATGTGAGTCTAACTAATGTAGCAAGCCAACATTATGACTCACGAACGCTTCAAAACCACTATTCTGACACATCAGGCCGACATGTACCGCCTTGCCTTCAAGGTGACGCACAATGCCGACGACGCATCAGATATGGTGCAGGACACTTTCGTGAACCTGTGGAACCGCCGCGATGAGCTTGACGGGATAGCCAACACACACGCTTACTGCATGACGGCTGTGCGCAACCGCTGCCTGGTGTACCTGCGCACGCGACATATATTAATGCCGCTTGACAATGAAGACAGCACCGACAGCATGGAGGCCGACTCGGCCATTCGCCACGGCGATTCGGTGAATCTCCTTAACCGCATAATAGACACCCTGCCGCCCAACCAGCAGATGGTGATAAAGATGAGCACATTCGCTCAGTGCAGCAACGACGAGATAGCCGCAGCCACAGGGCTGTCTGATGCCAATGTGCGCACACTGCTGTCAAGAGCCCGCCACCGCATTAAAGAACTCTTCTCAAAATACAACTGAAATGAACGACATCGAAAGAATAAGACATCTGCTATCAAAATATTACGATGGAATGACCACGCGCGGAGAGGAACTCGAGCTCACCGCCCTGCTCACCGGCACACCAGACCTTCCATCCGAGCTGCTTGCCGAACGTGAGATATTCCTGGCCATGTATGCACCCGACGATACGGCGATAGAGATACCGGACAATCTGACAACGCGGGTGGACGAAGCCATGGCGTCGAACAGGAAACGGAAGTTACACCGAATCATTATTCAAACCATAAGCTCCGCGGCCGCAGTGCTGTTGCTGTTCTCAGCCGGGCTGTGGGTGACACAAAGCACCCCGTCCATCCCCGAGATAACTCCCATGCCCGACTTTGCCGCCATCCAACCGGCAGAACAGGTCTTGACAAAACAGACCGACACAACGCCGGCGGCAGAAGTCACATCTGACAAGATTCCAACCAAGAAACAAAAATCAGCAAAACGCAGAAAATCCCCAGCCACCCCCCGGGAATCGAATGTGATAATAGTAACCGACCCTGAAGCCGCCGAACTCTATGCGGAATGCACCCTCAACATCCTTGCAGCGAACTTCGACCACGCGGATATGGCCTGCGCCAATGCCGATGAAGCAATATATGAATTGAACAACACTTTAACCGACATACTGAAATGAATAAAATCCTACGTCTCGCGCTTACGGGTCTGATAGGACTTGCAGCGCTAAGTTCCGTCGCACAGACGCCGACATTTCCCGAACTTGCCGAACGAAACGATGTGAAAGCGGTCTACGTATCAAAAGCCATGCTCAACTCCCTCGGGAGCAACCCCGGCGACATAGAGCAATTTTCGGTAAAGGACCTGGCCCGAAGCATAAACACACTGGAGATACTGACGTGTCTGCAACGCAAAGCCGTGCGCGAAGCCAAGAAAGAGGTGCGCGATTATGTGAGACGCAACAAAACATTCGAGACCCTTGCGAAAATAAAGGGCGAGGGGAATGAAACCACCATCTACGGACTTCCGGCGAGGGAGAAAGGATGCTACTCGGAGATAGTGCTCTGCAACAGCAGCGACGAGGAATATCTGCAACTTATAGTGATAAAGGGCAATATCTCGATGAACGACCTGTCGAAATTCCGCATGAACCGCAAGAATGAACCATCGACCTCCCGCGTAGTGATAAACAACGGCGACACAACCACCATAATATATGGCGACCGCATGTATAATCTAAACTTTGACAGCATGCGACAGCTAAACAGCCTTAAAGGGCTCGACAGCCTGAAGAACATGCAGTTCAACAACGGCAACAGCAACGTGATAATAAAGCGCAAGTCACAGCGCACCGGGCGCAAGAGCAAATCATCGACACGGACAAGAACCATCACCTCATCCAATGGCAATCAGACCATAATAATAAACAGCAACGACGAGTAATTACGGGATTCTCACTCTCTCTATGCGACGATACGGCCTTGGAACCAATCGGTTCCAAGGCCGTATCAATGTCTATATCCGCTCACGCCGGGATATCAGCCCTTGAGTTTGTCAGCAAGGTTGTGGGCGGCATTGGCTGTTGACTCCAACGCATTAGAGGCGAAATCCTTCACCTTGTCAGTAAACGATTCAGTGGCGTCGCCCACCTTATCCTTGATATTTGAAATGGTGTCGCCAAGCGAATCTTTTGCGGCCTCCACCTTGTCGGCCACGGTGTTTTTGGCAGCTTGGGCTTCAGCCTTGGCAGCCACTCCGGCGGCTTCGGCACTTACTTTGGCTGCAGTCTTTGAAACTTCGGCAGCAGCGCTTGCCACATTCTTTTCCTGTTGTGTGTCCATAGTCGAGATATTTCTAAATTTTACAAATCGTGTTTCCAGACTGATAACACCCATATATCCATATAAGTTGGATAACGGTATATAAATTTTTATTTTTCATCTTTTTTAGAGCAAATCACATAATATAAACGTTATATTTGTAATTGATATACAACTATTATTAACTCAAAATTCAAGAATCTATGAAGAAGTATCTCGCCGAGTTGTTCGGCACCATGTTCCTCGTGTTGCTCGCATGCGGTAGCGCTGTGCTTGCAGGCCCATCCATAGGAGGTCTCGGCATCGGTTTATGTTTCGGCTTAGTGCTGGTATGTCTATGCTATGCCATAGGTAATGTGTCGGGATGCCATGTCAATCCGGCTGTTTCTTTCGCCATGCTTCTGTCAGGCAAAATGACCGGCAAAGATTTTGCAGGTTATGTAGTAGCTCAGCTTATCGGTGCAGCCATTGGCGGCGGATTGCTGTACTGGTTCACCCAGACCGGCGATGCATTCAATTTCGGCGGCGTGACCGGCAGCAACAACCTTGCCACTAATGTGCTCCAACCTGGAGCTACCAGCGGGATGGCACTTCTGGCTGAGGTGCTTCTCACAATGTTTTTCGTGTTCATAATCCTCGCCGCCACCGACGAGAAGAAGGGTTTCGGCAATTTTGCAGGTCTCGCGATAGGTCTCGGCCTCGGGCTTGTGAATATTGTGGGCATACCGGTTGACAACTGTTCGGTAAATCCAGCACGTAGTTTCGGCCCCGCCCTATTCTCACCCGATGCATGGGGCGATTTCTGGATTATGGTAGTGGGTCCGCTTGCAGGAGCTGCTTTAGCCGTGGTGCTTTACCGCCTTGCCGTGACCTGCTGCTGCAACAAGTGCGAGACCGGCAAATAAATATCCTGTCAAAGCATAGAAATAACGCATCTCAGAAACTGAGATGCGTTATTTCTAATCGTAAGGCGTCAAGGTGTGACCTTGCACGCACAATTGCCAAAGTGATTTATGCTTCGGCGGGCTTTACGTTGATGAAACGACGGCCGTTCTTACCTTCAGTGAACACAACCACGCCATTGATAAGGGCGTACAATGTGTGATCCTTGCCCATGCCTACATTAAGACCGGGGTGGTGAACTGTGCCACGCTGACGCTTGATGATGTTGCCGGCTTTGGCAAACTGACCACCAAAAATCTTAACGCCAAGTCGTTTGCTTTCTGATTCGCGACCGTTCTTGGAACTACCTACACCTTTTTTATGTGCCATTGTCTTTTAGATTTTTGAGGTTTAAGCGACTACTTCTTTAATTAACACTTTGGTGAAACACTGACGGTGTCCGTTTTTACGACGATAGCCTTTGCGGCGTTTCTTCTTGAACACGATCACTTTGTCACCTTTCACGAGGGGGGTGAGCACCTCGCAAACAACTTTTGCGCCATCCACGGTGGGAGCGCCTACCTTTACGGCACCTTCGGCTTCAGCGAGGAGCACGCGGTCGAATTCAACCTTGTCACCTTCTTTAGTTGCATCACCGAGATAATGAACATACAAGAACTTTTCAGGCTCTGCCTTGAACTGCTGTCCTTGAATTTCTACAATTGCGTACATTTTTTAATACGTTTGTTATAGGTTAATCCGTCGGGCGGCTGCGCCAAATCAATCTGGACAGCGCTTAATCAATGCCCGGTGCGGGAAAATTGCTCACAAAATTACCACTATTTTTCCTATCGGCCAAACACTTCTGCAAATATTTTATCCAGAAATAAAAATGTAATAGCCTGCGATGCACATCGGCACAACTAATTTTGGACTATGGAGAGGTGTGTGAAAACTTCCTCCTGAAAAATTGCGATTCCCGGGCGGGAATGCCGTAGATTTCCTTTGATATGCGCCTGCGGAAGTCCTCGATGAGTTCGTGGCGCGACGAGTGGAAACGCCGGTGTGCCAGACATTCGTTTCTGAATCTTAGGAAGCATACCCCGATGCCCTCGCGCGATGCGGCTGGTGAAGCGTGCATGCCCATGGCGTCAATCTGCCTTTCGGCCTGCTCGAAAAGTTCCTGTTCAAGATTTACCTGTTCGACGGCTTTTGTGCCGGCAGCTGATGGGCGCGAGGATTCTGTCTCAGCCATGACAATGGCCATCACGGCATTGACAACTTCGCTCTCCGATGGGGTGAATGTGCCGTTGATGCCGTAGCGGGCTATGGCGAGCATAAGTTCTGACTGAAGGGCGGCGTTGGCTATGGCCTCCACGGCCTTTAGCCACGATTCTTTGAAGCGGAACGATTTCATGTGCAGGTGTGTTTTTCGGTTTGTTATGCTGCAAAGGTAACACACGTCCGGACACACAGGGGTGTAAATTCACACATTTGTCTAATAATAACGCTCCGCGGCTTAGCCTGACAGGTTTAGCCGCGGAGCGTATATGTTCACACACCGATAGGCGTGTTCGGGGATTATCGGGATATAATCTTGACAGTCTGAGTGTTCTGTTCGGAATCAGTAACCGTCATCAGGTAAACACCGGGAGCAAGACCGGGAGTAAAGGTGGTCACGCCTGACAGGGTGTAGTTACGGAGCATAGTGCCCTGCAAGCTGAATATCGCCACCTTGTGCTCACCCGGAGCTGCCGGAGCCACAGTTACAGTCTCGACATACGGATTAGGATAAACACTCACGCCAGACTTGCCATCGCCGACAACATCTTCCACACCGGCCAATGGGTCGGACACACGCACGGGAATGTCGTAGGCCATACCTTCAAATATATTCTGTGTGTTGGCATCGGGCACACCTTTCCATGCATTCTGATATATCACACGTATTCTCGAAGCTCCTTTCCATGCATTGTCGGGAACTGAGAAATTATGCGAGATATTCATAACCGTATTGTAATTACACAGCACATTGTTAGGCGTTGTCGATGCCCCGGGCGAAGCGACACCATAGGTTTCATCTAATTCAAATTCACCATCGGCATCCCAATCGGTAAATATGAACGCACGGCAATATCTCAAATCCTGATAGGTGATGGTGTTAGAAGCTCCTCCGGCCTCAAACGCCTGCAGAGTCAAATTAAATCCGGTTCCTGCCGATGTCTCTATTTCCGAGTCAACAAGCTGATAAACGGATGATGGAGCTGAATCATATACCTGAGATATATCCTTCAACGCACCATAGGAAGCTATGGACTTCAGATATGTTTTACCACCGCTGTGCATGCTGCCGCCGGGCACGGAATATTCCACAGGAGCCTTGGGTTCCTTGACGGTAATCTTGAAATCGTAGACATAGCCACGCTCCACATCATCCTCGGGAGCTATAGTAGCCCTGCTGTCCACAACAAGGCGGGCACGATATGTACCGGCAGGCACAGCATCGGTGAAGAAGAGGGTCCAGGTACCGTCAGCGTTACTCCGCACCAATTCACTGTCGGAGAACCTGCGGTCCTGATCCATATCAATCCACAGGCCGGATGAAATGCCACTTGCATCAGCGCCTGCGAAAGTGGCTTTAAGCACAGCACTCTCATTCTGGACTACGACAGCAGACCCGCGCAACACATTATATACCTCGGCAGGAGCCTCAGTGGCAGTATAATCCATATCCTCGTAAGCACCGAATGTGGAGAGTTCCGACAGGTAAGCATCGGGATTCACCTCACCTCCGGGCACAACATAACCATCGCCCGGCAAGCTCATGGGGGTGATGCGGAGTTTGTAGCTGTATGTTCCGCCGGCGGTCATGTCGTACTGCGAGAGCTGACCCGGGCCACAGCTGGCATTACCAACCCCACGCTGACGGCAATCAAGATGAATCACAGTCTCGTCGCGACGGCGCAGATTGAAATCGTGAGCCGCATTCTTCAAATCGATATCGGTATAGTGCAAGGCCGAGAAATTGACAGTGCCGTCGGTTTCTATTTTCATTCCGGCGCCATTACCATCGGTGATACATATATATCTTACATCCTCGCGGTTACCCATTGTCTGAGGTTTGACATACAGTTCGTGCATGTCGTCGACAGTGGTTTCATACACACCGAAGAAAGCTCCGGTCTTACGGTCAATGTGGTTGGCCAACGGACCACGGCCATAGTATTCCACATTCTCATATCCTCCGGCCATCTGCATTGACATACCGATACGTCGGCCTGTGGATGATGTGGGTGAGAATGATGCATCAACATCCATGCGACCATCGGCATATACCGTATAAGCCACGGTATATGTACAGAATCCCGATACAGAATGCGAAGCATTGACCACAACAGCCGATGCCCCCTGACCGGAGTCTCCGACCAGACTGTGGGTTACGGAAGTGGTGGTTATATAGCAGCTTGTGTTCTCAAACTTATCGTTTTCGATATAACGGAAATGGTCGTATTTCAATCCGTTGCCGCCATTTATCAACTCCACGTCGTTCTTAACAATAGATGTGAGGAATCCATTCGAATCAAACTTATAGCTGAAGCCATCGCCCTCTATAAGCACACCATCGGAGGTGTTGACCACCAACGTGGCAGGAAGAGTGGCGGTGTCGATGGATTCCATTGCCGGGCGTTCCTGGACTATGAACTGCTCGCGTGCGAGGATATGTCCGGCCTCTATTCCGGGAACGCTCTCCTTAAGCGCGAACTTGATGTCAAGTATAATTTCATCGCCTGAGTTCCATTCAGCATTGTATGGCACAGTCATATCTGCCTTTGCGCCCGGAGCGAGACTAAAATCGGAAACGGTACCGGTCTGAACCGCCACACCATTTTTCAAAACGGTCCAGATTATATCAAAACGGTCCAGATTCCAAAAGCCGTAAGTATTTGCGATATTGACCGACTTCGTCTTGGCGTCAAAGTCTTTAATCTTGACATACTGATATACCTTCTTCACCTCCTGCAGCTTCGATGTGGGATTGCGGTCGGGAGCGAGAATACCATTGGAGCAGAAATTGCCCTGATGCGGACCGGGGAAATCGGAGCCGGTGTATAAACCTTTTATTGCACCTGACTTTATCTCATCGGGATTGTATATTGCCTGATCGACCCAGTCCCATATACATCCACCCACAATGCGGTTGCTGCCTTCAATCAAATCCCAATATTCCTGAAGGTTACCAATGGCATTACCCATGGCATGGGCATATTCGCAGATGAAATGCGGACGTGCCTCTGACGACGCGTCAAGACTGGAGAGCACTGAAAGTGCGGGATACATGTTGGATGTCATGTCGGTATATGTCCAAGTCCCCTGCCCTTCATAATGTATTATACGGGAGTCGAGGGCTTTCATGGCATTATACTCGTTGGAGAAATTCACGCCACAGCCGCTCTCATTACCCATGGACCAGAAAACGACCGACGGATGATTGCGGTCGCGGAGCACCATGCGGGTACCGCGGTCGACAAAAGCAGGAGCCCACGAGGTGATGTTGCTGATACCGGTGTTGGCATGACATTCCACATCAGCCTCGTCCATGGTGTATAGTCCGAAATAATCGAACATCGCATACATTTTGGGCTGGTTGGGATAGTGGCTCGTGCGTATGGTGTTTATGTTGTTACGCTTCATCAGCGTGACGTCGGTGAGCATAGACTCCATAGGCACCGCACGGCCATGCAATGGATGAGTATCGTGGCGGTTCACACCTTTGAAAAATACCTTACGGCCATTGACGTAAACCACGCGATCCTTTATCTCGACATGGCGGAATCCATATTTAGTGGAAAATGCCTCAATCTCATTGCCATTACGGTCGTAAAGCGAAACCTCAAGAGTGTAAAGCGCCGGGGTCTCGGCACTCCACAGTTCGAGATTGGAAAGCCCGGCTGAAAGCGTGACAGACTGCTCCTTGCCGGCTTCGAGATCCGAAACAAGCTGAGTAGGGAATTCATAGGCCAGATTGCCGGAAGGGTCATATAATGAGGCCCGCACGATAGTTTTGGATGTACTTTCGCTCCGGTTGCTGACTGCCAGCTGCACCTTCATATCACCGGACTTATATCCTGCCGACTCGTTCAAGTCGGATGTGATGTAATGGTCGCGTATAAAAGTTTTTGGGGTGGCATACAGTGTGACATCGCGGTATATACCACTCATTCTGAACATATCCTGACATTCGAGATAACTACCGTCGGACCAACGGAAAACCTGCACGGCGATACGGTTGCTTCCGGTGGACACATAAGGTGTGACATCAAATTCGTGATTATTGTTGGCACCCTGGGTGTAACCCACATAGTGTCCGTTGACCCATACGTATGCAGCGCTATAAATTCCCTCAAAGTTGACAAATATCTCCTTGTCGGCCCAATCGGAAGGCACGGTAAAATCGCGCACATACGAACCTACAGGATTAACCCCATAGCCCGAATAACCTGAACGGCGCTGTATATAAGGAGGTGTATTGGCATGAGGATACTCCACATTGCAATATATCGGTTTGTCGTAACCGAGCATCTCCCAGTTGGATGGCACGGGAATCTCATCCCATCCCGACACATCGAACCCATCAGCGTAAAAGCCGGTGGGACGAGAAGCCGGTTCGGACACAAGATTGAATTTCCATGTACCGTTAAGTGAAATAACGCAATCGGACTTTGGGGTAACCCATGGCCGGGCATAGAAATCGGCATCGGCACGCATTGCCTCTATCGTGCGATAGGGAGTGTATGTGGCGTGTCCCGGTTCCTTATTTTCCTCAAAGATGGTTTCGTTTTCCCAATAATCGCCCGGAGTGTCCTGCGCCATCGCTACACCGGACAAAGACAGCAATATTACCGACGTAACAGCTGTTTTAATCGTTTTGACTGGCATTAGATATAGAATATAGTTATTTTACGCAAATTTACGGATTTTTTCACAAACAGCAATTTTAATTCAGTGAAACATTATTCAGGCACATCATCAGTTGGCATTTATAAACTCACGCGGAGTAATGCCTGTCTTGCGCTTGAAGAAACGGATGAAATGCTGAGGATACTGAAAACCAAGCGAATAAGCCGTCTGACTCACATTGCTTCCCTCGTGCAGAAGAAGGGCCTTGGCTCGTCCGAGGAGTTTGTTCTGAATGTAATCCTGAGCGGTGACACCGGATTCACGTTTGACCAAATCGCCGAAATAGTTGGGGCTAAGAGCCATTTTGTCGGCAAAATACTTGACATTAGGCAGACCATTGCCACATGCCGAGGCATCGTTGACATACTCGTCGAGCAATTGGTCGAAACGAGACATCACACCGGCATTGAGCACCTCACGCACAGTAAACTGGCGACTGTAGTAGCGCAAGCAGTAGTCAAGAAGCAATTCGATATTGGAAACTATGAGGTTTTTAGAAAAACGGTCGACCGGATGCTGCAACGCCCTCTCTATACGCGCGAAACAGTCCTCAACATTGGCACGCTCGTCGGCCGACAGGTGGAGAGCCTCGTGCGATTCATAACCGAAGAATGAGTACTGACGTATTTTCTGCGCCAGACCGGTGCGGAACAGCAAATCGGGGTGAAACACCAGACCGATGCCACAAGGGGTTGTATCGTCAGAATGGACAATGGTGTGAGTGACCTGTCCGGGGCCGAGGCAGACTACCGACTGATCATCGTAGTCGTAACGTGTCTTTCCATAGTTGATGGTGCATCCTTTGGTCTGCTTAAGGAAGAGAGCATACAATCCCCAGCGGGCCACATATTCCTTAACCTGATTGGAGCCTCCCTCAAACCTCACCACCGCCACAAGCGGATGCTGCGGTTCGCAACCGAAAAAGCCGCAATAGTCGGCTATGGTATCAAAAAGTATCATATCGTTTTGCATGTCACAAAATTAGGTATTTTAATCAACATTATATACCGCATGGGTAAAAATGGTAATTTTTACAGCAAAATTGGTTATTCCATATAGATTTACGAGGCATAAATTTGCACCGTGAATCAAAAGATTATGGAAAGACCTTATATTATATGTCACATGGTGTCGTCGATAGATGGCCGGATAGACTGCGAAATGACAGAACAGATTGAGCCGGGCGACGAATATTATGAAGTGCTCGGACAGCTTGACTGCCCTTCACTGCTGATGGGGCGGGTGACCATGCAGATGCATTATGCCAAAGCGAGTGAATTTATTCCGTCGGACAGCACGGCAATAGGGAGGGAAAGCTATCATATAGCGCGTCCGTCGCGCAATTTCACCATCGGTATTGACACAATGGGACGTCTGCGCTGGCCGGCCAATGAGTTTGACGGCGCACTTCTGGTGATAACCAGCACATCGGCTCCGGCGGAATATGCCGAACTCCTCACAGCCCAGGGGATATCGTGGATTGCCACAGGAACTGACAGGATAGACCTCGCACGGGCCATGGAGATATTAAAAGAGGCATTCGGCGTGGAGCGCCTGGCTCTTACCGGTGGCGGACATATAAATGCCGCGTTTCTTGAAGCCGGTCTGATCGATGAGATAAGCCTGATGATAGCACCCGGAATAGACGGACGAAAAGGCATGGCCACTGTATTCGACGGAATTGAAGACCCGGACCGCTCCCCCACACAACTGAGACTGACAGGGGTGGAAAACATAGGCAACGGCGTGGTATGGCTCAGATATATACCGAACCAACATACATAACCGATTCTGAATTATGAACATCAGATTATTACCAATCACTTTATCACTACTATCCATCACATCCACAATGGCACAAGAAAAGATACACCAGACAGCCGGACATGACCAACTGGGAGAGTTTGCTCCCGAATTCGCACATCTCAACGACGACATACTGTTTGAGGAAGTATGGAACCGCCCCGGGCTGTCGCCACACGACCGCAGTATGGTGACCATAGCCACTTTGGTTGGCAAAGGTATTATCGATTCGTCGCTCGGCCATCACCTGCAGTTTGCCAAAGACAATGGGGTGACCCGCACCGAGATATCGGAGATGTTGACGCACATAGCATTTTATGCCGGATGGCCCAATGCCTGGGGAGCATTCCGCATGGCCAAAGACGTTTGGGCTGACGATTCAGAAGCTGATGCCAAAGCTGAGTTTCAGCGCCAGATGATATTCCCTATAGGCGAACCGAACACTGCATACGCAAAATATTTCACCGGCAACAGCTATCTGGCACGCATATCGTCGGAACAGGTGCCGGTGGCAAACGTGACTTTCGAACCACGATGCCGCAACAATTGGCACATACACCATGCCACGAAGGGTGGCGGACAGATGCTGATAGGCGTGGCGGGACGCGGATGGTATCAGGAGGAGGGAAAACCGGCCGTGGAGATTCTGCCCGGCACTGTGATACACATCCCCGCCAACGTAAAACACTGGCATGGTGCGGCCAGCGACAGTTGGTTCGCCCATCTGGCATTTGAAGTGAAAGGTGAGGACAGCTCAAATGAATGGCTTGAGGCAGTAACAGATGAGGAGTATGACAAACTTAAATAGAATTGTACCTGCCATCCTATATATAATAGGTGTATCCACCCCGGCCGTCGCAGCGGAAGCGCAACCGGACTCACTGTTCATGCCGCCGCTTGAAGATGTGGTGGTGACCGGAAGCAATAATGCCGTGGGGCGTAACCTGATACCCTACACGGTGTCGGTGGTTGACGGCCGCATGCTCGAAGCGACAGGGAGCACCCAACTGCTTTCGGCGATATCGGGACAGGTGCCGAGCCTGTTTGTCTCGCAGCGCAACGTTTTCGGATTCGGTGTGAGTAACGGCGGCTCAGGACATATCAAGATGAGAGGCGTGGGCGGCGACCGTGCGAGCGCAGTGCTGATGATGGTGGACGGACAGCCGCAATATGCCGGCATATACTCACATCATGTGGCTGATTTCTACTCCAAGGATTATGTTGAGAAAGTGGAAGTGTTGCGCGGTCCGGGCTCGGTGCTCTATGGTTCAAACGCCATGGCCGGAGTAATAAACGTGATAACACGCAATGCCGAAACCGATGGCGTGACCACGTCGTTGACATCAGAATACGGGTCGTACAACACCTGGCTATCCACATTGACAAACACCACACGGTTCGGTAAATTCACATCTCTTCTATCGGTATCGTACGACCGCACGGACGGCACTGTAGAGAATTTTGATTTCAAACAATGGAGCGGTTACGCCAAGTTTGGCTATGAGTTCTCCAGACACTGGAAAGGATATGCCGACTATACTTTAATGAATTTCAAGGGTAACGATCCGATATATCCGCGGCTTTCCAATCCGGAGTCGACAGACATCTACCACCAGAACATAACACGCGGAGAGACCTCGGCCACAATAACCAACCGGTATGGCGACACCAACGGCAGCGGAAGGATATATTACAGCTACGGGAACCATTTCATTGACGATCCCCGCCATTTCCACAGCAAGGACGACCGATTCGGCATAATAGTGTACCAGAACATAGTGCCGTGGAGGAATGCCGCCATGACCGTGGGATTTGACTTCGACACTTATTCGGGAGCAATACCGACATCGGGAGGTACAGCCCACAAACCGGGAGCGTTGGCCACCATGGAGCGCAAACGGATAGTGGAATACTCCCCATATATCACCTTATCGCAGGAGTTGGCCGGAAAGCGGCTGCTGCTCAACAGCGGAGTGCGCATGTCGGGAAGCGATATGTTTCACACGCAATGGGTGCCTCAAGCCGGTTTCACTGTAAATGCTCCTGGAGGATATGCCATAAAGGCCTCCGTGGCCATGGGCTACCGCAACCCATCGTTCCGCGAACTTTATCTCTACCGGATGGCCAATCCGGAACTGCAACCGGAAAAGATGATGAATTATGAAGTGTCGTTGTCAAAATCATTTTCCCATTATCTCAGCTTTGATGTGACCGCCTATTATGCCCGGGGACGCGACATGATTCAGGTGCTTGACAACAAAAACGTCAACACCGGGCGCTTTATAAACAAGGGCATAGAGATAAGCGCGAAAAGCAATCCGATGGAAAAGCTGCATCTTACAGCTTCGTACAGCTACCTGCGCACCTCGCTCGCCAATCTTACCGGCGCGCCGATGAACCAATACAGCCTCGGCGTTGACTGGCAGCCATTGAAGCAGCTGCGGGTAAGCGCCGACCTGAAAGGTGTGGGCGGACTGTTCGTATCGGACGGCATGAGACGTCAGAACTACGCATTGCTCAACATGAAAATAAACTATGACGTGTGTAGATTTTTGTCTATATTCACGCGGCTTGAGAATATAACCGATGCCCGGTATGTGATCAACCGTGGCTATGATATGCCGGGATTCACCATTATGGGTGGTTTCAAGCTGAATTTTCAATCTAAATATAAATCCAAATAACCAATACCAACTGAAATGAAAAAACTATTTTTATTCGCAGCATTGGCAGGATTGCTTGCCACATCGTGCGCGCAATCATCGAAAGCCGATACCGGAGCCGTAGAGCAGACAGCCTCACAGGATTCCGTACCTACAGTCTACTTTATCAAGGACATCACTCCCGAAAGTCTCATAAGGATATACGAAGCACTCGGACGAAAGGCCGAAGGCAACAAGGTAGGCATAAAGATATCAACCGGCGAATCCAATAAATCCAACCATCTTGACACCGCGCTGATAAAGGATTTCGTTCATCTTGTGAATGGCAACTTCATTGAATGCAACACTGCCTACAATGGCAACCGCATGAGCACAGAAGAGCATCTAAAAGCGGCCGCCGAACATGGATTCACAGCCATAGCTCCTGTCGACATAATGGATGCCGAGGGCGACACAACGCTTGCCATAGAGGGCGGACTGCATCTGCCCTACGACATCGTTGGCAAGCATTTCCTCGACTATGATTTCATGGTGGTGCTCTCACACTTCAAAGGACACCAGATGGGTGGATTCGGCGGCGCGCTGAAGAACATATCCATAGGCATAGGCTCCACTGCCGGCAAAACGTGGATTCACACCGCTGGCAAAACAGATAAAGCCGAGGAACTGTGGGGCAACCTGCCGGAACAGGATCATTTCCTTGAATCCATGGCCGATGCCTGCAAGGCAATCACCACTCATATCGGCGACAAGGTGCTGTATATAAATGTGGCAAACAAACTATCGGTGGATTGCGACTGCAATGGTAATCCGGAGGCACCCAAAATGGCCGATCTCGGAATTTTTGCATCGCTCGATCCGGTTGCCCTCGACCGCGCATGTGTGGATGCAGTGCTCAATTCCTCCGATCCGGGCAAAGATGCGCTGATAGAACGCATAAACTCGCGTCATGGCACCCATATACTTGATGCCGCCGAGAGGCTCGGCATAGGTTCGCAGAAGTATAAACTCGTGACCATCGAATAAAAAAACAGGAGGCAACTAAAAAAACTGCCTCCTGTTTTTTATCATATCTTATCCAACGCCTGAGAAATATCGGCGATTATGTCGTCGGCATTCTCTATTCCGACAGACAACCGGATTAAATCGGAAGCGATACCGGCCTCGCGCAACTGCTCTTCGGAAAGCTGGCGATGTGTATGGCTTGCCGGATGCAGGACACAGCTACGTGCATCGGCCACATGAGTAGCTATAGCCACAAGCTGCAACGAATCCATGAATTTTATGGCTGTATCCCGATTGCCTTTAAGTCCAAACGAGAGGACGCCGCAAGAACCGTCGGGCAGATATTTCTGGGCCAAAGCGTAGTCGCGGTTGTCGGCAAGACCACAATAGTTCACCCATGCCACCCGGGAATCGGCATCAAGGAAACGAGCCACTTTCAAAGCATTCTCACAATGGCGCGGCATGCGCAGATGCAATGTCTCCAGACCGAGATTCAGCAGAAATGAGTTCTGAGGACTCGGGGTTGAACCGAGGTCGCGCATAAGCTGAGCGGTAAGTTTGACAGCATAAGCAGCCTGCCCGAATGCCTTGGTGTATGTGAGACCATGATAAGACTCATCGGGGGTGGTAAGTCCGGGGAACTTATCAGTGTGGGCATCCCAATCGAACCGTCCGCCATCGACAACCACTCCTCCTACCTGGGTGGCATGTCCGTCCATATACTTTGTTGTGGAATGGGTTACGATGTCGGCACCCCATTCAAGCGGACGGCAATTGACCGGAGTGGCAAAGGTGTTATCGACAATCAACGGGACACCGGCTTCGTGAGCCAGACGTGCGAACCGCTCGATATCGAACACACGGCATCCGGGATTGGATATTGTCTCGCCGAAGAAGGCGCGGGTTTCGGGACGTATGGCAGCACGAATCTCGTCGTCGGTTGCATCGGGCGACACAAAAGTGCATTCTATACCTAACTTCGGCAAGGTGACCCCGAACAAATTGTAGGTGCCACCATATATCTCATTGGAGGCTATGATATGTGAACCGGCTTCGCAGATATTGAACACAGCATAGAAGTTGGCAGCCTGTCCGCTCGATGTCAACATTGCCGCCACCCCACCCTCAAGCGCGGCAATCTTAGCGGCCACGGCGTCGTTAGTAGGATTCTGCAGACGGGTATAGAAATAACCTGACTTCTCAAGGTCAAAAAGCTGCGCCATCTCCTCGCTGTTCTCGTATTTGAACGTTGTACTCTGGATAATGGGTATCTGACGGGGCTCGCCATTCTTCGGCTGCCACCCTCCCTGTACACAAATAGTACCGATTGAAAGATTCTTCATTGTAACCTTTATTGTAATTTGAAACTATATGCAAATTTAAGCAATGTAACTCAATAAAATCTGTAATCGGGGTTATAATATCATTAATTCGCATACACAACCCACAACTTTTTAAATGTAACTTTGCATTGTCAAAAACAAATGAAGATGAAAAAGACCATTAAAGATGCTGAATTCGGCGGCGAACGTCCGCTTTTCGCTTCACATAATCTCAAACTTGAGAATGTAACCATCCATGCAGGTGAATCGGCGCTTAAGGAATGTAGCGACATTGAGGCTATAAACTGCCGTTTTGAAGGGAAATATCCCTTCTGGCATGTGGACGGATTCAAGATTGACAACTGCCTTTTCACGGAAGGTGCACGTGCAGCGTTGTGGTATTCACGCAATCTGGAAATGACCGACACTCTGGTCGAGGCGCCCAAAATGTTCCGGGAGATGGATGGTGTGTCGCTCCGCAATGTACGCATACCCGATGCCCAGGAAACATTATGGCACTGCCGCAATGTGGAGGTGGAAAATGTGGAGGTGTCCCATGCCGACTATCTGTTCATGCACAGTGAAAACATCCGCATAACAAATTACCGCCAACAGGGAAACTACTCATTCCAGTATTGCCGCGATGTGGAGATTCGCAATGCCGTGATTGACTCAAAAGACGCATTCTGGAACACCGAGAATGTAACCGTGTACGATTCCGAACTCACAGGCGAATATCTCGGATGGCATTCGCACAATCTCCGTCTGGTCAATTGCCGGATATCGGGAACACAACCGTTGTGCTATGCCCACAATCTGGTGATGGAAAACTGCACAATGGCCGATGACGCAGACCTCGCTTTTGAAGAAAGTACGCTGCACGCAGATATAAAAGGCTACATTACAAGCGTGAAAAATCCTACTTCAGGAAAAATAACTGCCGACAGCATAGGCGAAATCATAATTGACCAAAACATAAAGCAACCGGCCAACTGCCTCATCGAATCGCGGGGCCAATGAGAACCAGACTGAAAGAACATAGCACGGATACACTGCTCGCGATGATTCGCGACGGAAAACCAATGAGCCTGAAGCAGCAGCTTCGGCTCACTGCTTTATTAAGTTTTCCGGCAATAGTAGCCCAGCTGTCGTCGATTGCCATGCAATATATCGATGCATCTATGGTGGGAAGCCTCGGCGCAAATGCCTCGGCTTCAATAGGTCTTGTATCGACCACAACATGGCTGTTCTGGGGATTGCTCAGCGCCGCTGCCACAGGATTTTCCGTCCAGGTGGCACATCTTATAGGGTCAGGCGATTTTGAAAAAGCACGTGGTGTGCTGAGGCAGTCGTTCACAGCCGTGGTTTTATTCAGCTGCCTGCTCGCAGCCTCGGGCGCCGCGATCAGCGGACACCTGCCGACATGGCTCGGCGGCCATACCGACATACACCGGGAAGCCTCAAGATATTTTCTGATATTCGCATTGTTTCTTCCGGCTCTGCAAATAAATTTTCTTGCAGGAGCAATGCTTCGGTGTGCAGGCAACATGAAGGTGCCAAGCATGCTCAATGTACTGATGTGTGTGCTCGATGTCATTCTTAATTTTCTGCTCATATTCCCATCCCGCACAATAAGCATAGCCGGAATTGACATAACAATCTGGGGGGCTGGGCTTGAAGTGGAAGGCGCCGCGCTGGCCACAGTTCTGGCCGAAAGCATCACAGCATGTCTCATGGTATATTACCTTTGCTTCAAAAGCAAAATGCTCAACATTGCAGCTCACCGCGGGAGCTTTGCGTTAAAACTATCGACATTGCGCAAAGCCGTGCGGATAGGACTGCCAATGGGACTTGAGCATGCGGCGATATGCGGTGCGCAAATCATGGTCACGGTGATTGTCGCTCCCCTCGGCATAGTGGCCATTGCCGCCAACGCGTTCGCCATTATTGCAGAAAGTCTCTGCTACATGCCAGGCTATGGCATATCGGAAGCTGCCACAACCCTTGCCGGACAAAGCCTTGGAGCAGGACGGATGAACCTCGTGAAAAGATTTGGAAACATCACTGTGACCTCAGGTATGGCAGTGATGGGGCTTATGGGTGTGGCTTTGTATATATTTGCCACCCCTATCATAAGCGTGATGAGCCCGGTGGAGGAAATACGCACCCTCGGAGCGGAAATACTCAGAATCGAGGCTTGGGCCGAGCCTATGTTTGCAGCGGCCATCGTGGCCTATGGTTTCTTTGTGGGCATTGGCCGCACAATAATTCCGAGCGCACTGAATTTGATAAGCATCTGGGGCGTAAGGCTCACACTGGCAGCATTGCTCGCACCGCAACTCGGGCTGCGTGGAGTGTGGATGGCGATGTGCATAGAGCTATGCTTCCGAGGCTTTCTATTTCTCATGCTCCTGTGGAAGGGAAAGTGGAAACGACAGACGTTAATTAAAGAATAACCGACATATATATTATGGACTATAATTTCGATGAAATAATACCACGCCGACATAGCGGCTCTTACAAATGGGACTCTCCCGAAAGCGATGACATATTGCCAATGTGGGTGGCCGATATGGATTTCCGCACCGCCCCGGCCATAATCGAAGCCTTGCGCCGCCGCGTGGAACATGGGGTGTTCGGCTACACCAAAGTGTCTGATGAATATTACAACGCAGTGACCGACTGGTTCTGTCTCCGGCACAACTGGACAATAAACCGTGACTGGATTATATATACCTCAGGTGTGGTTCCGGCTGTATCAGCTATTATAAAAGCTATGACCGAACCCGGAGATATGATTATAACCCAGACACCGGCATATAACTGCTTCTTTTCATCAATCCGCAACAACGGATGCCAGCTCGATTCCAACCCTTTGATTAACATCGACGGACGATTTACCATTGATTACGACAACCTGGAACGACTTGCTGCGGACCCACGCGCCAAAGTATTGACACTATGCAATCCGCACAATCCGTCAGGACGCGTTTGGACTCGCGACGAACTCACACGCATAGGTGATATATGTCTGCGCAACGATGTGTTCGTAATAGCCGACGAAATTCACTGCGAACTCACTTTCGACGGACACACGTACACCCCATTCGCCTCCATCTCACCTGAATTTCTAAACAATTCCGCTACCTGCATATCACCAAGCAAAGCCTTCAACATAGCCGGACTTCAGATTGCCAACATAGTGGCCGCCAATCCTGAGGTACGGGCAAAAATAGACCGAGCGATAAATATCAACGAAGTGTGCGATGTCAACCCGTTTGGGGTCGAAGCCACCATAGTGGCATATCGTCACGGCGAACCATGGCTCGAAGCACTCAAACAATATATATGGGACAATTACATATTATTACGCAATGAACTCTCCAACCATCTACCCTACCTGAAAACAACACCACTCCAAGGAACATATCTCGCGTGGGTCGACATTCGCGCTACAGGTATGGACAGCGAAACCATTGCCCAGGGACTGATTCAAGAGGAAAAACTGATGCTGAATCCAGGCACTATGTACCATGGAGAAGGATTCATCAGAATAAATCTCGCATGCCCACGTTCAGTGCTCAGCGATGCCATATCACGCATTATACATTATTTCAACAATCACAACGCCACGGCACAGAAATAAAAATCAAAAAAATCAACATCCATAACACACGGCAAATCATCTCATTAATTATTTCAGCCCCATTTTTCCACATAAACCGCACAAAAAAACGAGCTAAAATATTTGCACATTTCACATAAAACCTCTACCTTTGTCACCGCTTAAAAGCTACAGCGGTAGCGACAAAGCCGGTCCCATAGCTCAGTTGGTTAGAGCACCTGACTCATAATCAGGGAGTCCTTGGTTCAAGCCCAAGTGGGACCACCTCTTAAAAATCAAGCAGTTACGAATCCTTTCGTAGCTGCTTTTTCTTTTGCCTTGAACACAGATTTGAACACAACTCCGAAGAATCTATTGCTACGGGTGCAAATACTACCGCGAACTATCATAGAATATCGATTGTTTTAGTTGTCGGATGCAAATATTTCATAGCGTCTTGCGGGATGTGAGTGAGTGTATTTGACATTCATCACTGTAAACGTATAACTAAACACCCCACCGATGACACCCCGCACACTTAAAGACCTCGTGCCTATCCTTGAGGAACTGAACCGGGAAATAAAGTTTGCCCGGATGCGCAAGGACGATTTTATCGAGCGCAACAACATCCATAAAACTTTGACTGAACTTCGGTCGCTTGACATTGAATCAATGGTTATAGAGAGCATATCTCTTGACACCACCGGTAATATCCTTGCCAACACACTCAGAAATACTCTCGCTGAAATTATTGCAAGAGTTGAGAATATACGTCTGGTAAACCCTGCCGCTGATTATGGCGAAACACCTGAGAGGGCATTCGATAAGTATGAGTCCGAAGTATTTGAACAAGCAGCAAACAGATTTTTTCAGAAGTATCTGCTGTATCGAGATGCGATGATATTGGATGAAAAAGTCAAGGGCTTTGAGGAACGACGGCTGAAGGAGATGGAGGCCAACGGAACCGAGACAACACAACCGCAAATATCCCCGCTCTCCATGGTAAAGATTCCTCCGGGAACAACTCTTAACAAGATTCGTCAAGAATATCTCAAGGCGAAAAAGAGATTTCTCAGTATGCTTCAGCACAGTATAGATTTTGAGGAAAATCTACATGAGAGTTGTCGTCCCAAACTCCGCGATGTCGTTGATGCCTGCAAGAGAATAACAAAAGCTATTTCAAAATATTATCCCCCATGCGACATTGTCCTCCCGAAGATGCCGACAGAGATTGAGGCTGAACGAGAGAGCAGCAAAAATGATAAAGAGAAGACAGCAAAGAAACCATCCGGTAAGAAATCTTCTGCCACTCCTACACCTTGGGAGGGTGATGTATTTCCGATGGCTCTGACTTCCGAACTATATGAGATAAGCAAAGACTTCTTCCATGTGGAGTCGGAGGCGGCATTTCATTCCGCGCTGAATCTTCATTATAAATATGACCCCATCACAGCAAAGAAAGGTCATCACAACCGCGTGGCATATATGGTGCAGCAACTGTTCAATCTGTTGCCTTCTCATCAAAACCGTGAATGGCGCGACACGTTCCTCGACTATGTGGGTGTGGAACGATCGTATTATGACAGCAAAAGTTCTCACGCAACAAGCGATGATGCCAGCAAGCGAAGCCAACGATACGTTGAAGAACTTGACGAGGTACTGAAAAATCATAGGAAACGAGCCTGATTCGGCTCCAATCATAGTAGTGCGATTTCGTAATCCGTTTACGATTTCGCACTATTTTTATGCCCATACGCGAGGTGAAACTGTATGAGATTCCATGAATCCACCTGCGTTCCACTGACACCTCATAAAATTCCACTTGAAATAATTTGACACTCTGTGTTATTATCTGATATACAGATAAATATACATTTTTAATTCTCATTTATTTCCACCTGTTACCCACCTACTGCCCACTTGAAAATGGTCTTAACTTTGCAATGTCCGAGAGATACTCGGAGGCACTCTTTTCGGAGAGTGGAAGTATCATCCAAAACACTGTCAGGTTATGACAAAAGAACAGTTACTCAAACTCCCCCTGTGGCAATATACCGGGGAGCAGCTGCTGGAACTTCTCAGCTCCCGCGCTGAAGCGCCACAACCCAAAGTGCAGTCGGAGACCGGCAAACAGCGCAAATACCTCTATGGCATAGATGGTATATGCCAACTGTTAGGTTGCAGCAAATCAACCGCCAATCGTGTCAAGAGCAGAGGCTATCTGAAAGATGCCATCACTCAGATAGGCCGCAAAATCATCATTGATGTGGAACTCGCTATGGAGTACATCCGCATAGCCAAGGAAAGGGGTGAAGCATGGAGCAAGTAAAGACAGAAATCCTCAAACTGTGGGAGGAGAAGCAGTTGCGGATTACAGATGTGATCCAGACTGCGCCGGAGGTGCTGTATGCCAACGGCAGCGTTATCGGTACACTCGGCAATTTCTCGGCTTCCACAGGTAAGGCGAAAAGCAAAAAGACTTTCAACGTGGCTGCTATTGTCGCTGCATCGTTGGTCAATGGCAAGGTTCTGGGCTATACAGCGGAGTTTCCGGATGATAAGCGCACCATCCTCTACTTCGACACCGAGCAAAGTCCCTACCATTGTCAGAAAGTAATGGAACGTGCCCTGCGCCTCGCGAAGCTACCGACTGATGTTCACCCCGACAATCTGAAATTCGCTGCCCTGCGGCAACTTACCCCATTGATGCGCCTTGAAGTGATTGAGCAGGCGATAATCAACACGCCCAACGTGGGATTGGTGGTGATAGACGGTGTCCGCGACCTGATGTATGACATCAACTGCGCCAAGGAGTCAACCGACCTTATAGGTAAGCTGATGGAATGGACTGACAAATTCCAGATTCATATTCACACAGTTCTGCATCTCAACAAGAGCGACGATAATGCCCGTGGTCACGTTGGTACGGAGCTGAACAACAAGGCTGAGACCATTTTGCAGATAAGCCGCAGCAAGACGGATGAAACCGTGTCGGAGGTGTCAGCGGCTATGATACGCGCTGCTGAGTTTGACCCTTTCGCATTCCGAATCAATGACTACGGTCTGCCAGAGATAGCAAGCGGTTATGTGTTCACCGAGCCGGGCAAAAAGAAATCCGACCCATTCCCATACAAGGAGCTGACGGAGGAACAACATCGTGAGGCATTGGCGATAGTGTTCGCTGACGGGCCCGTCAAAGGATGCCGCGAGTTCGAGGCTGCGCTGAAAAGAGGATATGCAGCCTGTGGTCACAGCTACGCGAACAATAAGGTAAAGGCACTCAAAACTTTTCTTGACAACAAGAACATGATTGAGTATGCCAACCGTCAGTACCACTACCATCCGAATTTCTACTATTGAGAAACACACAATTTGGTTTGGTTTAGAAAAGGGCATATATAATAGGGCTTAAACCAGAAACCAGTAATCCACAAAACATTTTAGACCCATGTTGAAAGAGATAAAATCTATCCCTTTAGCCACCTTCATGTCTCAACTCGGATACTTCCCGGTGAAGACTCAAGGCTATCGGCTGTGGTATAAGTCACCGTTGCGACAGGAACATACGGCATCGTTCAAGGTGCAAGCAGACATCAACTGTTGGTATGATTTCGGTATTGGTAAAGGGGGCAACATCATCGACCTTGCAGCCGAACTCTATCAGTCCAACGACCTGCGCTATCTGATGGATTGCATAGCAAGATGTGTTTCAGTGTCACCGCCACAGACAGTCGCTTCTTCTTCTCCCCAGCGACACTCTGCACCGAGTTTCACAGACATAGAGGTCGTGCCATTGCGACACCACGCACTTGTCGCTTACCTCCAAGAGCGAGGTATCCCGGCACAGATTGCAGTCAAACACTGTAAACAGATACACTACAGTTGCCGAGGTAAAAGGTATTATGCCGTTGGCTTCGCAAATGAGAATGGCGGGTACGAGACGCGCAATAGATATTTCAAAGGTTGCATCGCACCCAAAGACATAACACTGCGACGCATCCGAGATGGCCCGACAAATGATGTTGCCGTGTTTGAGGGCTTCATCGACTATCTGTCGGCTCTCAAACTCGGCATAATCCAGGGCATGGATGCAATCATACTCAACTCAGTAAGCAATGTAGGCAAGGCTATCCCATATCTCCGTGATTACAACACAATCAATTGCTACCTTGATAACGATAATGCAGGTAAATCAGCATTTGCTACAATATCTGATGAGTTCGGCAACGTGATTGACCGCTCTTTCCTCTACACCTGGTTCAACGACTTGAATGAGTATCTCACTCAATCGAAGAACGCAATCAATCCAATTTTCCAACAAACAAAAATTTCAAAATTATGAACAACACTGAAAAAACAAAAGTATCAAAGTCTAACGACAACACTCAGTCAACACTCCCGTTGACTGAAACCTCGGCAGCAATACCAACCGACAACAACGTAGCTCCCAAGACTCAGCGTATCGGCGTGAGACAGCGTAGAACGGATTTCACCGAATACAAGGAAACCTATTTAGCACCTGTGGTCATCAACAAGGATAATCGCCGTGCAATCAACATCACCAAGGAAACATGGGCGTTGCTTGAACGCTACTCTCGCATCCTCGGGGATGGCACTGCAACCATCGGAGGCTATGCCGACCGTATCATCGCCGACCACTTCGCGGCCTGTCTCGATGAACTTGAAGCGTGGCGCAAACTCTGAATCAGGTCTTAGGGTCATAAGTCCTTAGGGTCGGAAGGCAGGAAGGACGAAAGCCCTGACGGAAGATGGTACGAAGTATCGGTATATCATTCTTCCGCAGCAACTAACTGACCGAATGGCATGGGGCTGAGGGCCCGCCAATCAATCTAAAAAAGATTGGAGGGGATGCAAGGGTATGTTTCGGGAGGCACAAAAGTACCTCCGCCCCCCCTCGCATCCACCGGAAGCTCCCTTTCCCTTCGGTCATCATCCCCAACCAACAAAACTCAAAACCATGTCAAAGAATAATTCAAAGCCCTACAAGAAACTCACAGGGCGACCACCTAAAGAAGCCGAGGATAAGCGGTCGAAGAAAGTTTCCGCCACTTTCACCGAGGCTGAACACACTGAGATAAAGAACAAGGCTGCGGCCGCAGGATTGACCATTGCTGAACTGCTCCGCGTAAGTGCGTTTCGCCTGACAATCGTTGAGCGTCTAACCGAATTTGAGCGCGAGGCGATACGGGAATTTATGCACCAAGGCAAGAATCTCAACCTGCTTACCAGAGCGGCACTCGCCCACGGATGGATGTCAATCAAGCGAAAAATTGAAAATTATTTCGCTGCGTTAGTTCCGATAATCGAGAAGCTGAAACTTAAAAACGACTCACTGTTATGATAGCGAAGATACTCAAATCAGGTAATTTTTCAGATGTCGTGGGCTATGTTCTCCGTCAGTTCCACGACCCCGAAAAGTACCCTCACGACACATGGAGGTTGATTGATTCAGATGGAATCATGGGCGAATCATACAAGCAAATCGTGAACAGTTTCGACTTGGGGCATAGCCTTAACAAGCAAAAAAGTAATCCCGCCGGACACATCGCCGTGAGTTTCGACCAGAATGATTTGCCCCGTCTGACGGATGATTTCATGGTGCAGTTAGCCAAGGAATATATGGAACGAATGGGCATCGTGGACACGCAATATATAATTGTGCGCCACTTTGAGACCGAGCATCCGCACTTCCATATCGTCTATAACCGTGTGAATCTGCACGGCAAATCCATCAATGAGAGCAAGAATTTCGACCGTAGCCATAAGGCTACAAAGGCGATAAAAGAGAAATACGACCTCACTTTCTCACCGAAAAAGAAACTCTATGAGGCTGCAAAAGCCGAGATGAAAGTGAAGATTCAGGCAGCGATGTACAACTGTAAATCGTGGGATGAGTTCAAACGGCGACTGACCCCGGCAGGCATTGATGTCGAGATCTACAAAGACCGTGACACCGGGAAACCGCAGGGCGTGAGATTCAAATTCGGTGATTTTACCTTCAAGGCTTCGGCTATCGACCGCGCTTTCTCTTTTGGTCGCCTTGATAAATTCTTCAATCAGAATACCGGAATAAAGGTGCCTTCTCAACCGGAATCACAGCGGGTGAAGGTGAAATTCGCCTCCAAACCGGAATCTCCGAAGTTGAATATCGTGGCTGACATTGCCGAAACTGCGGCTCAAGCAATCGGTGGATTATTCCAAGTTGGTCCCGGATACGACCCCGAAGAACAGGCGTTCTACAACGAGATGCAGAGACGCGAAAAACGAAAACTAAAAAAGAAACCAGGAAGACATCTATAAAATTATGGCAGAAAATATGTATGCAATCGTCAAGAAACAAGATGAGAAGATTGACGAACTTCTTAAAGTGAATAAGCAGAACAATGAGATGCTAAGCAGCATCGAAACCCGTATGGTTTCGATGTCGACACAACCCACCGCACAGAATGAGTCTCGCGGCAAAATCGAGGTGGAGCTTCCGCCCAACATCGCCACTGACGAATCTGTCCGTGCAGCCATCAAAACAGGACTTGCAGTCCAGACAAAGGAAATTATCAAGGCACTCAATCTACGAGAACTTCCGAATCTTATCCGCGATGCGTTCAAGGAAATAATGCAGACGGCATTCAAAGCCGGATTTGATGCGAGTATCTTGGAGGCGTTGGACAAGGCTATGGACAAAGCGATGAGCAAACAAGTGGCGCGACTCACAGACTCCGCCAACTCCTTATATTATAAGGTGCAGAGCATCATCGAAGGCCATTGGTGGAAAGTCACCCCTAAATGGGTATTCGGCATCATCCTGTTGCTCCTCTCGACAGTCATCGGACTCACCATCGGCTGTGCCCACCTCTATAACGAAAACGAAGAGCTGCGTAAGACAGAATGGCTCTATCGCGGTCAGCGAAACGGCCACATTTCGGAAGAAGCGCAGAAACTGCTTATTAACCGTGAAAAAGAGTTCTTCACCGGCAGCAAACATGAGCAAGACAGCATCAAAGACAACATCCGCTACTGGGAGCATGAACGAGGCTTAGACAAAATGTTCCTCTACTTCGCCCCAACAGAAGAGTAACCCACTGCGCCCCGACAAATCTAACCCATTTGTCGGGGCGCACTTTATTTTTACGTTGTAATATCATGGAGTGCCGAGAAGTGATTGAAGCAAAATATACAATGAAATTATCAAAACATAGCATTAACCTCCCTCGGTGCAGACCGTTGCATCACATAAATCTTAACCGAGACGTTATCCCTGACAGCTAAAGTTTCAATAGAAAAATGTAGACCGAGTCTCAGTGGACGTGCAATCTGAAAATGTAGCCTAGATACCCAATGCCACGCAATCTTCATAAATGAAGTTGAGGCCGATAAACAAAGCTCTACGGCGGCGCCGCAACGCCATAATATCAGTCATCAATCCAATCACCTCCGTTATTACGAATATAATCCATCTCTGATTTTGCGCCCCAAGGGTCTGGGTCGTAAGGTTCACAATTATCGTCAGGGGTTGTGGGAGTCAACTGTATCGATTTCGTTGGACTGAGTTCCGAAATAGGGATTCTTGCATTATCTCCAAACTTATAAACCGTCACATATGTAACGTGGTATTCTATTCGAGTATATTCAAAAGGAATAAGGATATTGCCAAATTCGTCTAATGCGCCTTGATAATCATTAAAACCAATCGTTTTAGTAGCTATCGATGCAAGTCCTAACAAGGAGCCCTGTTTCGCCATAGTAAGCGTAGGCTGTAAGTCAAGTTTTTTGTATTCGATTAAAGATGTACTTGTTTTAAGAGCATTTATAAATCCGTACTTGTTATCCTTTTTAAGAAGGATAAAATCATCAGATAATATTAGTGCATCATCAAAATTAGAATATGCAATGATATTACCGTCTTTTTTGATTATCCCACGCCGTAATGTGCCATTATCATCGCAATAGAAATAAAAAAATTCATCTTGCATATTTGGGATAAACAACTCGCAATTCGGGTTATAGAAATTAAAATCTCCAAGATGTTCTTCACACTCCCTTTTGTTTGCTTCGATACTATCGAATAAAGTTGAATGAAGTGCAAGCCGCCCCCCAATGCCACGCAATTTAGTCATTGGTTTGATTTGACAGATTTTAAGATTTGCCAAAGGATTTGAACTATCATCGTATATTGCAAGGCGTAAATTCATGGTCAATCCTTGTTGTTAAGGTTGTTAATAAAATAGTCCACGGCATCTTCATCGAATATGCCGGGAAGCTCATCAGTAATATTTTTATATGTGAAGTCCACACACATATCATGTTCAGCGTCACGCATTATATGCATCTTAATCATCGAGTCCTTCCATCGTTATCCTCAATAGTATCATCTTCTATCTTTGCATTTCTATGATAGCCATGTCTAACAAAGGAGTCCACAAATATCAGTTTCTTATCCCACTCACCAAAGTCATTCTTATATCTCTGCATCCGGAAAAATCCACGAACAAAAATGTCATTGTCGTTGATGATTTTAACGAACCACCTTGAATCCATAATGATGACTTCTTGTCCGCTTTCATTTAGAACTTTTTCCTTGTGTTTATACCCTTGGATTTCATCTTCAACGAATAATTTACTTTTAGCAGGTACTATGATGGTTTCTACCTCTGCATATTTCTTGACCGCGAGATAACAGATAAGTAGATTCGCAACACACGAATATATCTCATCCTTATCAGTCGACTGTTGATTAAAAAGCTGTGGGTCTTTAGTAAGAGTCGGCCAGCAATGAACTTGACGTACATTCTCGGGAGTCGAAGTAAAATAGAAATAGTTATATAATACACTATATCCGTCAACATCACGGAACAACCAAACATATAGTGTATTCTCTCCGAAGCCATAAACTACTGTTCCAAATTGTTGATGGAGAAGAATCCCGCAGACTTCATCGTTAGTAAATTCTTGAAAAAGTTGATGGTCTATACTGTAAAAGGATTTAGCACTTTTCTGCATAACTTTTTCAAAGGATGGCATCAAGAGTTCGGGTAAGCCCCAGTTAGGTTTGTTCTCCCGAATTTCATTAAGCCATTTAATTCCATTGGATAGATACCCGACATGAGTAGCGTTTACAATGTTTGGGACGGTAATCTCCCAATTTTTGCTTGGCTTATAATTTTCATCCAAGAGCCAAGAGATAACAGGCTGTTTCTTGATTTTCATAAATTATGCGTCATGCAATTGAAGTCATCTGGTCGAGATACAAGGTTTTATTTACAATAGTTCGGTGCTATGTAGAAACGACCATAAATTATTCAAAAGTCCTATAATGAATTATTTTATTGATTTCTCGTATTATTTCTCTTACATGGTAGAGAATTTCTTTGTATGGTTTAGGGTCAAAAGCGAAGTTCGCAACGAACCACTCATATTCATTAAGAATAAAGTCGCAAAACTTTTTATCAGGGTGAATACTTTGATTGTCGTTTAATATAGAGACAAAATTTTCAAGAGCCTCATGGTCTCTCTTGAAATTACGACCTTTACCTGTAGGAGAATTTATTAAAGTCAACTTAACGAGCAATGCTTCAATCTCTTTAGCTTGATTAAGCAGGTTGTGCAAATCAAGCGTAGATTTGTATTGTTCGATAGTTTGTTTGGCTTCCTCAGCAGCTTTAGCTGAATTACGAGCCTTCACAGCTTGGAAAACAGTGAAAGCCGCAGCTACTATAGATATTAATGAGCCAACAATGTTCAATAAATCCATTGTTACAATTGAAGAAGTTTTATAATCTGCTCCTCTGACATACAATATCGGTAGCGAGGTTCTATATTGGCAATCATTGAAAGCATTGACTTATAACGATGAGTGGTATTCATATGAGAGTTAAAATCCCAATCAGCAGCATACTGCTTAATTTCATCGTATCGACCTAAGTCTTCGATAAAATAACGAGCATATGAAAGATACTCAGATTCTTCGTTCCCATCAAAGCCAGGGAAAGCGATATCTTTATCAGTTAGTTTGGTTACAAGATTCTCACCACATAATCTTGTATAAGAGAAAATAATAGCTCGGTACAATTCCAAAACATCAAGGACATAACGGGATTCTTCAACGGATAATTCGTTTTCGGAAAACTCATCAAATAAATCTTCGTAATGAAGAGTATATCCGTTAAGTAATGCAGTTATCTTTGATTCGTAATCTGCTACTTCATATCCTTCTTTTGATAATTTCTGAAGAATACGATATTGATTTACTAATATTAGGCGGTCTTTCTTAGATAATTCCATATAAATCCTTTTAGCTGATTTACGAAAGCGCGGCGGCGATGCCACGACGTTCATTAAAATATGAGATTGGCTATTTCCTTGATGGTGTTAATGGTATCATCCTTGGCGTTTATTACTTTTGAGAATTTCAACAATCCGTCCACAAATTCTCTGACTGTAACAGTCTTCAAATCTGAGATACGCATCTTGGCATAATTCAGAATTGAAATAAGACAGCAATAATGTCCTTCTCTGCCAATCTTTTTGAGCGTTGAGTAAACTGAATCTTCATCAAAAGTAACTCTTTTACCGTATATGAACATGCTTGAATTAAGGTGCGCCATGCGGAATTTGGTTACAGCATGGACGACATCCTGTTCCGAGAATGATTTATCTTTTATTTCAATGGCATTAACCAAAGTACCCTCAGAATCGAATACATCAATGTCACCCACCTCCTTAGACGAAGAACCGCTTTCATTCACTTTATGAGGAACGACGCGATAATCAGAACCTAAGTAGAACTGTTCAAGAACCGATACTACAAGAGGGCAAACCTCACCCTCCAAGGTGTGGTCAGTTATCTTGTAGATGTAATCAAGAACGAGTTGAGAGAACTCGCTGACATCAACAAGAATATCTCCAACTGAGAACTTTTTGAGATATTCTTCGTGATTTGCTTTAAGCACGACCATAGCTGATTTCAGATAAGCGAAAGCTTGATCACTTGTGCTAATCTGAGAGAGTATGGATATAAGGTTTTCGAGGGTTTCCCGGTCTTTACCAGCACGAACTGCGTTCGTTGTAGATAGTGAGACGAAACGAGCTGGTTTGTTAAGAAAAGGCTCGTTTGAATCTCCCAAACAACCAGGCAGTTCCAATTTCTCAAATGGAACAATTACCTTATGGCAAAGAGAACGTGCATCAAATTTACCACCTTTACCATCACCTTTTTGTAGGCTGAGAGCGTTGACTTTTTCATTTGTTGCTTTAGCCAAAAGTGCGTTCACCAAGATATAGCGATAGGTCTTGTGTGTGCCGGTTAGAACGATGTTTATAGTTTTGGCTATATCATCGTCAAGCGGCTCTGCTTCCGCGAGAGCACGTTCAAGAACGAGATATGCGGTTTTGAAATCTATTGTCGCCATATATGATATTAAAAGAGAGATGAATACTGAATAGGAGTTTTGCCGCGCAAAACATCTATAACCATAGAGCAAACTGCTTTAGAGAGGTTGCAAGGAACGGCATTGCCAATCTGCGTATATTGTGCGGATTGCGAGCCGCAGAATATATATTCCATGGGGAAAGTCTGAATGACTCTTGCTTCATCAACAGTCATTCTCCGCAAGTATGATGGCACTTGCTCTGTCTTGGCAATGGAATTGTCAGCTTCTACTCGGTCGCGATACCCCTCTACCCAAGGAGTCTCACCATTGTAAAGCGCTTCTTCATCAATGATGGGGGTCTTGTTGCCACCCATTGATGCTGGTAATGTCGCGCTATATCCGTCTAATTTAAGCGGTCGGCCAAGTCCATTGAAAAGCATACCTGCATAAGCAGATTTTCTTAATACCGGCTGATGCGTCAAGGTAATTCGTGCATTGCATGTTGACTTGTTGTTCCCCTCCCCAGCCTTATCTAAAATAGCAAGTGCTTCTCGAACGGTTTTTGCTTTTTTACTATAAGGACGCAGCATCTGTAGTAAATCGGGTGAAGAAGTTGTGCCATTCTTGAACCCGATAAAGAAAACGCGTTCGCGGGCTTGAGGTACATCATAGTCAGAGGCATTGAGCACAACGAAGTTGACTGAATAACCTAAGTCTTGAAACTTCTGAAGAAGTTCACTTCTCACAGAAGCCCATCTATCAAGGACTGCAAGAGCCTTGACGTTTTCCATAATAAAGGCTTTGGGCTGCACCGTTTCGACTACAGACGCATACGACCAAATCAATTTACTGCGTTCATCGTTCTCATCCATCTTTCCTGCGACAGAAAATCCTTGGCATGGAGGGCCGCCAATGACAAGATCGATGTTTTCAAATTCAGCTAAAAGAGGAATGAACGAATTGATGTCACCTTGATGAATATGCTCACCGATGTTTAAGGCGTAGGATTCGCAGGCCTCTTTCTTCATGTCGTTAGCCCAAATGATTTGTGCTCCCGCATAAATAGCGCCAATATCCAAACCACCTGCACCCGAAAAAAGTGAGATGGTACGGATAGTATTGGAGGCTAAAATATCCTTTAACGCTTGCATTGTAAAAACGAAGAACTTCCATGTAGGCAGACAGGCGACCAAGCCTTTTACACGACTACAGGGAAGTTCCTTAATATGTTGAATATAAGTTATTACTTACATTGATTGGTCTATTTGTCTGCGCATGCGCGTATTATATTGCAAAGTTACAAAAAATTACTGAGATTTCGGCGGTTGCGACAAAGGAAAAATATGATAATTTTGTGCATCCCGCATGTGGAGAGGTACACGAGATAGAGAATGTCGGTCGGTTTCCGGCAAACTTATCCCCTCAGCGTTTAACCGCAGAGGAGGCATCAGCGAATGACAACACTTCTCTGCCACCGAATCCCGACATTGCCAATGTAATGTTCATCGGAGGATTGATTGAGCATTGGGGACGTGGCTTGTCAATGATGAACAACAAATGTAAGAATGTCGGTCTGCCTAAGCCTAAAATCAACGACAACGGCTATATGGTCAAGGTGATTTTCGCCCGACCACAAAATGGCGAGATAAATGGCGAGAATGACAGGATAAATGACAGGATAAAACCTGTATTGGATTTACTTGCGGAGAATCCATACATAACATTACCTGAAGTTGCACTCCAACTTAAATATTCAGATAGTAAGGTAAATAGAATTATCGCCGAGCTGAGAAAATTAGGTTTATTAACTCGTGAAGGGTCAAATAAAACCGGGCGGTGGATCGTGAAAAGGACATTATAATACACCTGTCTCGTCACAAAAGGAACGGCAGTTGTCGGAGGAAAATAATGTTTTTATTTTCCTCCGACACTACAGTAAAATGCGTATTTATCTATCACAATACCAAATTACTAATCCGAGATTGTCAATGAATCACACCTCCAATTTTTCAATGGTATGAAATTGCAATGAATCAGTAAATCTCAAGTGAAAATTTTTGAAATATTTTCACTTGGAACAAGTACATAATAGATCATCTATTCACATATATCCAAAGCTTTGAATCACTTTATTATTTCTAACTATGGTTCTCAACGCGGGGCAAAACAACAGCCATTGATTATTTGGTTTGGTTCGGGCAATATATATGCCCGTTAAACCATAAACCAATATATAGGGCT
>CANSRU010000009.1 GCA_947649495.1 uncultured Porphyromonadaceae bacterium
AATACTAATATATTAATCGCAATGGTTGGATTTTTATCGCACCACTACTATTTCCCAAATATAGTAGTTCTATCCCGTTTTATCGCGATAAGTCCGGGTAAATCGGGATAATGATAATGCTTCTTTAATGAACGGAGTGAACGGCCTGAAACTTGGCCGGCTCGCCGCAAAGCCCAATCTTTGTAAAAGCAACGCAGAGGCTCGCTTCAAAAATTACGTGATTTGTTTCATCGTCAGAAAACTAATTCTTAATTTTGCGATGCTGAGAGGGTTGTCCCCTTCAGCACGACATTTTGAAAAGCGTTTATCTGACGCTTCTGTTCTGACGTTCCAGGAACTTCGCAACTTCCCAAATAGTCTTTGTCAGAATTGGAGCAGCGGTAGATGCCATGTTGGATATGTAAATCTATCCGCCGTGGGCTGTAGCCTCCATTTGTGGGGAACGGCACACTGTGCATACACTTACATATTTTGCGTGGGCCTCTGCGTTGTTCCGTTCCTTACAAAGACAGGCAATGCGAAGGCCTCTGGACGTGGGAACGGGCAACAAGCTTGGCACCACGCTTTTTTTATACCTCAGATGCATTATCCAACATTAAAGAACATTCAAAATGAACGAGTACATTGAATTGCCTGATTCCTTTGAAGGTATCTGGCGTGAACAATTCGAAAATGGAATCGCATTCGCGCTGTCATGTCCTGAATATTACGATGTGGGAACGGCGTTGTATAGGTCCATAGATAAATATGGCATAGAGCAAATAGCTGATTCGATATGGATTGTCAGAAATCAGGGACGGGAAGTAGTGATTGTCGATGCCACCACCGACAAGCCGGAGTTGAGACATATCCTTGCGGACAGCCCCATAAATTACCGTATATATCTGATTCTGCATAAAAAGGGAGCTCATTTCCATAATTTGCGCGGCGCACTCTCAATCCTCAGGATTCCACTCTATAAGCTATCACAGCCGAAATCTGAGCCATTCAACGACATTGCATCATTTTTAAGTCACCGAAACACCAGGATAGATGGCGATGTACGGGATATTATGAAAAATATACTTTCCGGACTGATAGCCAACATTATTTCGGCATTCTTAGGATTTTAAGCGGCGTTCGCCCGATAATGAAATTTGATCAGAACACATTCTATGTAAATTATTTAATAAATCCAATCCATAAATTCATTATGAATCATTCTACGTTATCACATTTTAAACGTTGGATCACAGTCTTAATGCTTCTATCAGGAATCTGCTATAATTCCGGGGCGCAAACCTTTATTAGTGGTGATCTAAAATATACCATTACCAGTACCGGCAGCAGAAGGACTGCAAGTGTTAGTAGTGGCTACGTGTCTTTGACTCACGCGTTTATCCCGTCCAGAATTGTTTATAAAGATGAATACTACGCCGTCACAGAAATTTCAACCGACGGATTTAAAGATAATACCAAATTGGAGTTCATATCAATTCCGAGCACAATTACTAAATTGAGCGGTACTATATTTGATGGTTGTAAATCTTTAAAATCCGTGTACATAGAAGACTCCGACACCAGCATTGAGATCGGTTATAAATCATACAATAGCATTGAGAAATACACCAGTATTTTCAAATCTTGTCCTCTTGAGGAAATATATATCGGACGAGATTTCTGGTTTACAGTAGATCCGGCTACCAATGCTTTTTATCCATTTGGCGGATTAAAGAGGGTGATATTGGGCTCAAAAGTAAAATCGATTCCTAGTGAGTCTTTTTATGGGATGTGGCCACTTGTGCTTGTTTGCTTAAATCCTTCGGGAATTAGAGTTGGTTCTAATGTGTTATCAAACAGCCAGCTTATTACTGTATATATTCCGTATAATACATCTGATATTTATGAAACCTCGTTTCCCAAACATCGTTATACCGTAAAAGAATTGGTTTATGACGACAATGTCAGCTACATTCCGATTGATGAGAACACATGCGAAGCCACTCAGCACCTAATCAATAGGCCCGAAGCAATAACAATAGCCTCTTCTGTGGAAATCGATTCTGAAACATATTCTGTGGTGCGCATAGGCTATGGAGCGTTTGACAGCAATATAAATCTCACGTCGGTCTCCTTGCCATCATCGGTAACAGAAATAGGAATAAATGCATTCAGAAATTGTCAGAAATTATCAGCCATCAATTTTAATGGCCAAAAAATCATTGGAGCCGGGGCGTTTAGAGATTGTACCTCACTGGTAAATGTCGCCTTACCAAGCTCGCTGACTGATATTGGAGCCAATGCGTTTCATAATGACTCAAGCATCACCTCTATCTCATTCGGCGATAGTCTGAAGAATATCGGCGACCAAGCATTTAACAAATGTACTGCTTTAACCGCAATCAGGCTTCCAAACACAACCGTCACAATTGGCAGCAACGCATTTTCTAATTGCGGGAAACTGACATACGCCTCTTTGGGAAACAGCCTGACAAGAATAGGCGGTTATGCTTTTTTTAATTGCTCTGTATTGACAGAGATAGATGTGCCGGAAACCACTACCACCATAGGCAACGGTGCTTTTCAAAATTGCTCCACGTTGGCGTTAGCCACTCTCCACGATGGCCTTGAAAGTATGGGGACCAATACATTTTACGGTTGCAAGGATCTGTCAACAATCTCGATTCCCGGTACGGTACGGTCAATAGGAGCCGGGAGTTTTGACCAATGTCTGGCATTGTCGTCAGTAACATTCGCTGCAGGCTCCGGCACCCTGACCATTCCATTATTTACCGATTCCCCAATCCGGACACTTCGCATAGGCAGAAACCTGCGTTACTCCTACAGCGACACCGAATCGCCTTTCCGCAATAAGTCCACATTGACTCGTGTGCAGTTTACCGGAAATTATGTCAACGAGATTTACCATTATCTTCTGGATGGGTGCTACGGAATTAAGAGCATAACTCTGCCCGAAAAACTTCAATATATACGCAATTATGCTTTCCGCGGGTGTTCATCAATCTCTGAGATAACACTTCCGTCATCACTTGAAAGCATTGGCGGCCATGCGTTCGACCGATGCTCGTCGTTGGCAAAACTGAGAATCAGCGACAGTTCCACGCCATTGACTTTGTCGACTGACAATGCCATGTTCCACGATTGTCCCTTTGAAAGCATATATATGGGGCGCGACTTGGAATATGACACCAAGGATCTCACCTTGGCTCCATTTTATGAACAGATGGCTCTCACTTCTGTGGAAATAGTCAATGGGCCTGTGTCAAAAATCAACGATGGATATCTTTATAAGTGCAAGATACTCCCGAATGTTTCAATCCCCGGCAGTGTCAAGACTATAGGAAAGTATGCCTTTGCATTAAATGACTCTCTCAAAACAGCTGTAATGGATAATGGTGTGACACTGATTGACGATTATGCATTCTTCCAGAATAAAAAACTTGTCGATGTGGGGTTGGCAAGCACACTGACAAAAATTGGACAGAACTCATTCTTTGGCTGTTCGTCGCTACCATCGCTGACAATGGAGGATTCTGTAAGCTCAATAGGGAGATATGCATTTGCATCTTGCTATATACTGAAATCAATCCGTTTGTCAGAAAATCTTCAAAACATCGAAACCGGTTTGTTCAGCAATTGCACATCGCTCGCCAATCTGACAATTCCGGCATCAGTAGATTCAATCAAGGGGTTGGCCTTTGACAGATGTACCGGATTGACGGAGCTCACGTTCTCTAATTCCTCGACACCGATAACCGTTGCCTCTAACAAGTCTAAGGAAGGTCTGTTCTTCCACTCCCCACTCAAATCGCTATATCTCGGTAGAAATCTTATATATACCGCTGACTTGAACAATGGTTATTCTCCATTCAGCAATCGCACAGATCTGGTTAATGTGGAATTTTCCCAAACCGGAACATTCACAGTTGCGAATGATTATCTTTTATATGGTTGCTCTTCGGTGAAAAACTTCCGTCTGCCGGAGTCTTTGACGGAGATTGGCAATTATACTTTCAGCGAGATGGATTCGTTGGAGTGGATTGAAATGCCAAACAATGTGGAAACCGCAGGTGTAGGCGCATTTAAAAATGACTCTTTACTTGCAGAGGTCTCCCTGTCAACAAAACTCAAGACTTTGAGCAAGGAACTGTTCAGCGGATGCTCGGTACTGGACAATCTTTCAATATCTCCAGCCGTAACACTTATTGACGACAATGTATTTAACTCCTGTAATAATCTCACCACCCTCACCATAGCAGACGGATCGGAGATATTGACTGTCAAACAAAATACTGACACTCCGAAACGTTCAATGTTTGCCGACTCTCCCATTACCAATCTGCACCTTGGCCGATGGCTGACATACGATTTCTCGGCCGAGGAATATGCTCCTTTCTACGGAAAATCGACACTGAAAAATCTGAAGTTTGGAGAATCTGTGGGAACTATAGGCAAATATCTGTTTGAACGATGTGACAGCATAGAATCCATTGAGATTCCGGTGGGTGTCGAAGCCATCGGGGAACAGGCATTCATGGACTGCTCGTCACTTAGGTCTCTGACCATCGGAGAGGGTCTGATGTCTCTTGGAGAACGTGCATTCGCCAATAATGTCAAACTTGATAATGTCACAATGCCATCAACATTGAACTCCATAGCCGATGGTTGTTTCTCCCATTGCGATAATCTTGTAACCCTCGGCTTGAACGATGAACTTGAAATCATCGGACCGAGAGCGTTTGAGTACTGTTCGTCGCTCACCAGTCTCTCTATTCCCAAAAATGTTTACGGTCTGGGTGTTGAGTCTTTCCAAGGGTGTTCCTCGCTGACCGAGATTATCGTTCCCGACGGAGCCATAAGCTCGGTAGGTGCCCGCGCATTCAAGGACTGTGACAAAGCGGAATGGGTGTCGCTCGGCAAGCAGGTGACATCTCTTGGTACCGGAGCTTTCAGCGGGTGTTCATCCATTAAATATATAAAATCGTATAACACCACACCGCCGGTAGGTGCTCCTCAGTTTGCTCAGAATGTAATTGACCATTCTACGGTTTTTGTTCCCGAAGAGTCGCTTGAAGACTATATCGACGCAGATACTTGGTGGGAATTTTTCCAGATTCTTCCATTTACCGACGCTGTATTTATCACATCGCTTAAATTTGATCAGACTGAAGGTACAATAACCGACACTGAGACGTTGCAGGTTCATGCCACAGCCGGTCCTGACACTGCCACAGACAATACCGTACGCTATAAATCGTCCGACACCTCCATTGCCACAGTCGATGAGAACGGACTCGTGACAGCCAAATCTGTTGGTGAGGTTACTATCACTGCGTATGCAGCCGATGGTTCCGGTCTATACGACACCTTCAATCTGACCGTAACACCAACCATGGTTAAATCCATTGATATAACCGCGGAATTCCCGGTCGTAAAGAAAGGACGCACATTGCCATTGAGTGCACAGCCGATTCCTGCCAACGCGACAAATACTGAAGTTGTCTGGAGCAGTTCTAACAGAGGTATAGCGACAGTCGATACTTATGGTGTAGTAACAGCAATAACAGCCGGTACAGTGACAATAACCGCATCATCCACGGATGGTTCCGGCGTGAAGAATTCATTTGAACTCACGGTTGTGCCACCTACCAAGGGCGACTCTAACGATAATGATGCCGTGACCATAACTGATGCTGTCAACACTGCCAATTATGCTATCGGTAACGAGGTCGAGACATTCTGCTTCGAAGCCGCCGATGTCAACGGGGACAACCGCATCACTCTTGCCGATGCTTCCGGAACAGTGACTGAAGTGCTCAATCAGCCGGCAATATCAGCTTCGATAAATGTCCGCACTATGGCTTTGAGCCGCGGATTCGTCGATATGGATAACCTCGTAATTGATGATTACACTCCGGAGACTGCCGGCACGGTGGCTGTCGATGTGGCTCTCGAAAATTCGATTGACTACGTCGCTCTCCAGGCCGATATCACGGTTCCTGACGGCATGGAACTCGTAGGGGTGGAGATAGGACAACGCGCCAATGCATACCATTCGCTGATGCAGCGCAGAATCGACGACCGCACCATGCGTGTAGCTCTGTTTGATTTGAATAATTCAACCTTTGCCGACAACGGAGAGCCGTTATTCCGCATTATCGCGAAAATCAACAATGAGAAGTGTGGCGACATCTCAATATCCGGAATCATGGCTTCTGACTCTCAGGCCAATGAATATGTGTTGTCATCAACCGGCGGACACAACTCAGGTTTTGCCGGCATTGATGCTCCTTATGCCGACGGACAGATACGCATTATTGCCGAAAACAAAGGTGTAACCATCTACAACGCCGAAGGACTGGATGTGTGCATTTTTGCAGTTGATGGCACTGTTCTGGCTCAGTTCACAGCCGATTCAAATGCCGTCAGCCGTCAGCTTGCCAATGGCATATATGTGATTTCAGTTGGCGATACGGTTTCAAAAATCATGGTTAAATAATCCGGAGCTCTGTTATGAACAAATCGATATTACAAAAGCTGCTTTTGGTGCTGATATCGCTCTCCGGAGCGATGTCAGCGGCCAAGGCCGCCGACAGACTTTACGTCGACGCGGGTAATTTTGAACCGGGAGAGACCAAAATAATAAGCGTGTGCATCGAAAACGGGCAGCCGGTTCTCGGCTTCCAGTTTGATATCGCTTTGCCCGACGGTTTGAATTTAGTGTCTTCGGATGGGAAGCCTGTCTGCACCCTGTCATCACGTGCTAATTCAAGTTACACCGTAGTCAGCAACCTGTTATCCGTTAACAAAGCCAGAATCGGGACATTCTCGATTTCTCATACACCATTGTCGGGTAACGAAGGCCCGGTGATGGAAATTGCTGTAATGGCCTCTGATAATTTCGCCGGCGGAACACTGTCGCTATCCGGAGTCATGTTGGTCGATGCCAACGATAATGATGTGGAATTACCTGATGTTGATGTTGCAATAGGCAATCGACATGTTGATAAATTCTACATCCCTGATTTCTCAATGCTTCCGGGCGAAACCAAAGAAGTAGCTGTCATACTTGACAACGAAACCACATTCTCCGCATTTCAGACCGACATCTATCTACCCGAAGGTCTGTCTATAGTCGATCAATCTATTGTGATGACCGACCGCGGTTCAGGTCATGCCGTTTCAGCAAAGACTTATGCCGGCGGACGTGTCAGGATTGCTTGTATGTCTCTCGGCAACTCAACATTCAATGGGACTAATGGACCTCTTGTCAACATGCGTATTGCAGCTTCCGACGACATTTCCGGGGAAGTGTCCATCAATATGGAAAACAGCATCTTTTCAACGGCAGATGCCAAAGAGTATCTTCTATCCGACGCCACTACCAGGGTCTCGATAGATTCGGTTCCTGTTGAGTCGATTGTCCTGAATTATTCTGTGGCGGAAGTCATCGTTAAACAGACTCTGCAATTGTCCGCAACCATACTGCCGACCAATGCAACGGTTAAGGACATCGTGTGGTCAAGCAGTAATCCTTCTGTCGCCACTGTCGATGAGGATGGCATGGTTACTGCAATTTCACAAGGGAATGCCATTGTAACAGCTACTGCCGCTGATGGCTCCGGTGTTACCGCGCAATGCTTCGTAAGTGTTATGGAGAATTCCTCTGGAATCGACGGTGTCTATGACAACAATGTATCCTTCAGGATTGAAAACTCTTCAATCATTATTGAGCATCTGCCTGTAGGCATCCGGGCCTCGATATGCAATATTTCCGGCGTATGCTTTGGCCGGCAGTACAGCACCGGTGAGGATATTGTATTTGAAGTTGATAGAAATGCCATATATGTTTTGACTATTGGCGATAAGTCGTATAAACTCCACATACAATAGCAATAGCATTTTGCAGGCATAAAATCAGCGAGACTGTCTGACAACAAAAGTTAGGCAGTCTCTTTTTTTGAAACAATAAGCGATGATTAAAAGAGATATATCCGATAAATTCGCTCAAACGAGAGCGAATTTCCCGATTGTAACAGTGACAGGCCCACGCCAACCGAGCAAGTCAACATCGCTGAAAAATTCCCCATAGACCATTAAATCTCGGGAGAAATCGCTATCTTTGCAATTATAAAATCCAACTTTAGAATTGCAAAATAATGATTGAGAGGGCTATAAGCAACAAAATAAGGCAACTGAGCGAGAAATTTCCGATTGTGACAGTGACAGGACCACGTCAATCAGGTAAGTCAACTTTGCTTAAAAATCTCTTTCCTGATTACAGATATGTCTCGTTGGAAAACCCGGATATGCGGTCATTCGCTTCGGATGACCCGAATGGATTCATCAAGACATTCAATAATCATGTGATTATTGATGAAGCCGAGCGTGAACCATCGCTGTTCTCATACCTCCAGACACATATCGATGATGTAAATGAATCGGGTATGTATCTGCTGGCAGGCTCACGCAATTTTCATCTGATGGCTGCTATTGACCAATCACTTGCTGGGAGAACAGCTATTATGAAACTACTTCCGTTCTCGCGACACGAATTGCATGAGGCCGGTGAATTGCCTGAAACAATCAATGAGCAGATTTTCAAAGGCTTTTATCCCCGTATTTACGATAAGGATATAGCTCCGACGGATTATTATCCCTCATATATCGCTACTTACGCAGAAAGGGATGTCCGTGCTATGCTCAATATCGGAGATCTCGGTCGTTTCACGCGATTCCTCCGTCTATGTGCAGGAAGAATTGGACAACTGCTCAACAAATCGAATCTCGCAAATGAAACTGGGGTGACAATTCCGACCGTTGAGTCATGGCTGTCAGTGCTTGAAGCAAGTTATATCCTATATCGTCTTGAACCCAATTTCAATAACTATAATAAAAGGATTGTCAAGACACCGAAGCTGTTCTTTTACGATACCGGATTGGCATGCAATCTCCTCGGCATAACATCGCCAGAACAGCTTGATACGCATTTCCTTCGTGGCGGACTGTTTGAGAATATGGTTATAAACCAGTTCATCAAAGATAGTCTGAATCGGGGAACAACGCCTGATTTGACATTCTGGCGTGACAGTACCGGACTTGAAGTTGACCTGATAGAGACAAAAGGATTAGAGCAGCATGGTTACGAAATAAAATCAGGCAGTACATTCTCTCCCTCATTTTTCGATGGCCTAAAAAAATGGGGAGACTTATCGAACACGCCAGAAAGCCTAAGAACCGTAATTTACTCCGGTCGCAATGACTTACAGACATCCAATGGCAATGTAGTAGCCTTTGATACCTGCTTCTGATTATCTGATTGTGCATAGAGATAACCGTTTAGATTGAAACGATGCGAAAAAACTTGCGTTAGTATAACTTTCGGAATATTAGGTTGATGCGGTCTCGTTATAAGCGCGAACTAATTTTGATATTGTCATATTAAAATTATATTTTTGCAAAAAGCATATACATGACTACCATATTTGGATACATATTGGGTCTCATTATAGCAGTCGTATACATTGGAAGCCTTTTGCTCGGTCTCGTTACAGCCATCGTAGGTTTATACAAGATTCTAACAGGCAAAGACGACCAAGGAGGGGGATTGCCACCCGGACCCTTTGTGCCATAAATTGGCATCATCTTTTTGCCAGTCTTTCAAATTTACGCTGTGATTCCTCTTTGCTTTGCGGGAGTGATTTTTTCTGCATGTCGCTGTGGTTTATTGACATACCGTAAATAGACTGCAAACACACTGCGGTGACCTTTTAAAGCATAAGATTGAATTCGAAGTCGAATTTCACAAACAATCCGGGGATGATGCCTCCTGCGGAGATTATGATTGAAAACAGGTAAATAAAAAGCGATTGGTAAGTTGTTGGATAAACTTACCAATCGTTTGTGCTTAAATATGGAAGCCGGCGGAGCCGACTGAATTTAGATCAGTATTCGTCCTCGTTGAAGAGGAAGTCTTCTTTGGAGGGGTAGTCAGGCCAGATGTCTTCGATGCATTCGTATGTCTCGCCTTCGTCCTCCATTTCCTGAAGGTTTTCTATTACTTCGAGGGGTGCTCCCGAGCGCATGGCATAGTCTATGAGTTCCTCGCGGGTGGCGGGCCAGGGAGCGTCTTCAAGTTTCGATGCTAATTCAAGTGTCCAGTACATGGCTTGTGGGGTTTAATAAATAATAAAAAGGTGGTTGTTTTATACGTTTGAAAAATTGTGCCGCAAAAGTAGTGAAATTCTTATAATTGACAATCTTTCTCCCAAAATAATTCGTCTATGTTTTGGTTAACATTGTTAAATCGGGCTAAAACATAGAGCAGGTCGCTCAGACGGTTCACGAATTTGAGCACTACGGGTGCCACGGCGGAGGTGCGGGAGAGGGCGAGGATGCGACGTTCGGCACGCCGGCACACGCTGCGTGCCACGTGGCATTGCGCTGCCGCCATGCTGCCCGATGGAAGTGTGAACCGCTTTACCTTGGGCAGCTGTGAGTCGGTATGGTCTATCTCTCGCTCGAGGGCGGCAATGTCGGCTTCGTCCACTCCCGGGGGGAGGAGGTAGGAGCCGTTTGGGTCGCAGGCGAGGTATCCTCCAATGTTGAACAGGCGGTGCTGAACGAAGGTCAGTGTCTCCAATTGTCGTCCGTCCACCCCCCGGCACGCCATCACCACGCCTATGTGGCTGTTGAGCTCATCGATTGTGCCGTAGGCTTCGAGGCGGGCTGAATCTTTGTCGGCGCGCTCGCCGCCCACGAGCGATGTGGTGCCGTTGTCGCCGGTGCGTGTGTAGACTATGCTTCGTGTCATCTGTCGGTGTGGTTATAATTAATATTATATGTGTCGGGCAGGCAAAGTAAATAAAAAAGCCGCAATGAAGCGGCATTATGACGAGTTTTTTATGCGGGTGGCGCAGTGCGTGTGGGCACGTGGTTGCCTTGTCGGGGCCGGTGCTGGTCTGACGTGGAGAGGGGGAGCGATGTCAGCGAGCCGCCCGCGGCGGTGCGCGGCGGCGGTCAGGTCAGAGTTCAAGGCGTGAGCTGTAATGCTCGAAAAAGTTACGCTTGAGCACATTGGAAATTCTCAGCAGCAGCTCGGTGTCGATACTGGTGCGGTTGAAGATCTTGTAGACATTGGTGCGGTTGCAGTTCAGCTTCCGTGCAAGCCAAACCACCGACCGCTCCTGGCTACGGAGCTCTTCCTCAATAATCTTTCCGATAAAAACTTGGCTCATGTGAGAAAAATAAAAAAATGGGGCGGAACAAAAACCATGCTATTCTTACTGCCTGAGGCACCGCCAAGCGCCATGTCCATAAAAATAAGCATTGCCCTGTTCGCGCCCCGTTATGGTGTGGGTGCGGGTAAGCAGTGTTATTCCCTGGACAGTGTGGATTGGCGGTTTCCAGACAAGGGGAATAAGAGTTATCGTCTATATAAGATGAAAACTACACTCTCTTTTGTCAAAATGTCAGCACGAGGTTGCATCGGGAATCTCTATTCCGCCGCGGGTTAATATGAGGTAATTGTGTATGAGGTATGGAGCTACTGACGCTAAAATATCACAATATCCCTATACTTCATGTCGGTTACAAATATAACACATTGTTTTCAAAAAACAACTATCTAAGACTTAGTTTTTTATGCTTTTTTTCAATAGTTGCGTCAAGTGTATATCGGTGGGCTACAATTCACACTCCTAAAAGTGACAGTATGGTTTGCGTGAGCAGTGCGGTGAACAGTCCGTTGAGCGTAAGTCCGAGCGATGCCCAGGCTCCATATCGCTCGCCGCCGGCATCTATGGCCATGGATGTGCCCACGGCATGGGCGGCAGTCCCCATCGACAGCCCCTGGGCCACGGGGCTCGTCACTCCGGCCATGCGCATCACCCTGAATCCGGTCATGCCTCCGAATATGCCCACGCACACCACCACGGCTGCTGTCAGCGCCGGGATGCCTCCCACAGCCTGGGTCACCTCTATGGCTATGGGAGTGGTGACTGATTTCGAGGCCAGCGACAGTACCACCTCGCGGCTCGCGCCGAGCAGCTGCGCCGTTATCACCACCGATATTATGCCTGCCACACATCCGGCCAGTTCGGAGAGCAGTATCATGGCCATCTGGCGGCGCATCGAGGCAAGCTGACGGTAGAGTGGCACTCCGAGTGCCACCACTGCGGGTTTGAGCCAGAAATCTATGTAGGCTCCTCCCTCCGAGTAGCGGGCATAGTCTATGCCGGCGCTCTTCAGTATCACAATCATTGTCACGATGGTGATGAGTATCGGGTTGAACACCATGGTGTTCAGCTTGCGGCTTAGAGCCTGCGCCCCGATGAAAATCACAAATGTCAGGGCAAGGAGCGTATAGCTATTTTCGAGAATCGGCATGGCGTGTGAAGAATTTGCGTGTAAGCTGGTGCAACTGTCCTGTTATGGCCAGCACCACGGCGGTGCTTATGGCGGCGGAACCCACTATCGGAATCCACTGCTCGGCGAGCAGTCCCAGGCAGTCCATGAGCCCGATGCCCGCCGGAATGAAGAAAAAGCCGAGGTTCTTTACCAAGGCGTCGGCCGCCCGGTCCACATGGTGCAGTTTCACAATGCCGAGCTGGAGCGACATGGTGAGCATGAGCATGCCGAGGATGCTCGACGGCACCGGAATGCCTGTGAGCCACACCACCCCCTCGCCCGCGGCGAGAAAAGTGAAAATTATGGCAAGTTGGAATATTATCATAGCTGTAAGTATGCGTGTATTATGCGGTCTGCTGTTAACCGGGTGCAAAATTAGTTACAATCTTTGAAACATGTGCAACTTTAGTCATTGCACATTGTTACTTTTAACACTCGCGGTGCGATGGCAAAACGCTGTCTGTCACCAATAAATAATTAAAAATAATTAATACGGAAAAATTTCCATAATATATTGCGCAAATCAGGGAAAAAGTCATTACCTTTGCAGCGAAAAATAAGGGTGTGGCAGATGTTTCCTCCCGCACCTACCGAGAGACAACAAAACTAATTAACCAATAACAATTTCAAGTCTAAAAGAAATGAGCACAATTGACTTATCGCAGTACGGAATCGCCGGTGCCAAGGTGATTCACAACCCGAGCTGGGACCAGCTTTTCATCGACGAAACCAACCCCGCCCTCACCGGCTACGAAAAAGGTCAGGAAACTGAGCTCGGTGCCGTCAACGTGATGACCGGTATCTACACCGGCCGTTCGCCCAAAGACAAATTCTTTGTGATGGACGACACCTCCAAAGACACCATCTGGTGGACTTCCGACGAATACAAGAACGACAACAAACCCATCACTCCCGCCACTTGGGATGCCCTCAAGGCCATTGCCGACAAGGAACTTTCCGACAAGACCCTCTACGTGGTCGACGCATTCTGCGGAACCAACCCCGACACCCGTCTTGCAGTGCGCTTCGTGATGGAAGTGGCATGGCAGGCTCACTTCGTGACCAACATGTTCATCCGTCCTACTGAAGAGGAACTCAAGAACTTCACCCCCGACTTCGTGGTGCTCAACGCATCGAAAGCCAAGGTTGAGAACTGGAAGGAACTCGGCATCAACTCCGAGACCTGCGTTGCCTTCAACCTCACCCAGCGCATGCAGCTCATCATCAACACATGGTATGGCGGTGAGATGAAGAAGGGTATGTTCTCCATAATGAACTATTACCTCCCCCTCCGCGGCATGGCCTCAATGCACTGCTCGGCCAACACCGACAAGCAGGGTGAGAACACCGCTATCTTCTTCGGCCTCTCCGGCACAGGCAAGACCACTCTTTCCACCGATCCCAAGCGTCTCCTTATCGGCGACGACGAACACGGCTGGGACGACAACGGCGTGTTTAACTTCGAAGGCGGCTGCTACGCCAAGGTTATCAACCTCGACAAAGACAGCGAGCCCGATATCTACAACGCCATCACCCGCGACGCTCTTCTTGAGAACGTTACCGTTGACAAGGACGGCAAGATTGACTTCACCGATAAATCGGTTACTGAAAACACCCGTGTGTCCTATCCCATCGACCACATCAAGAACATCGTTAAGCCTTCGCGCGGTCCTGCCGCCAAGAATGTGATCTTCCTTTCGGCCGACGCATTCGGAGTGCTTCCTCCCGTGTCTATTCTTGACCCCGAGCAGACCAAGTACTACTTCCTCTCAGGCTTCACCTCCAAGCTCGCCGGTACCGAACGCGGTATCACCGAGCCCACCCCCACATTCTCCGCTTGCTTCGGTGCAGCGTTCCTTTCGCTCCACCCCACCAAGTATGCTGAGGAACTCGTGAAGAAGATGCAGAAGAGCGGTGCCAAGGCTTATCTCGTCAACACCGGCTGGAACGGAACCGGCAAGCGTATCTCCATCAAGGATACCCGCGGTATCATCGATGCCATCCTTGACGGCGCTATTCTCTCGGCTCCCACCAAGAAGCTTCCTATCTTCGACTTCACTGTTCCCACCGAACTTCCCGGCGTAGATCCCAAGATTCTCGATCCCCGCGACACTTACGCCAACGCCGAAGAGTGGACTGCAAAGGCTACCAAGCTTGCTGAAATGTTCATCAACAACTTCAAGAAGTTTGAAAACAATGAAGCCGGCAAGGCTCTCGTGGCTGCCGGTCCCCAGCTCTGATCCGGGCTGATTCATTGAACCCATCATAGCGCGGGCCGCTTCCCATTCCGGGAGGCGGCCCGCTTTGCGTTTATGTATTCTTGCGCGGTTGGGTGATTATCGTTACATTTGTAGCAGTAATATCAGCAGATGAGACCAATATTCCTCACCGGGTTCATGGGCAGCGGCAAGACCACGCTCGGTCGTGCCGTAAGCCGCGTCACAGGCTTGCAGTTCATAGACCTCGATACATATATAGAGAGCCGTTTCCATACCAACGTGCGCGACATCTTTGCCACACGTGGCGAGGAGGGATTCCGCGACATAGAGCGGCGCATGCTTCGGGAAGTGAGCGAGTTTGAGGATGTTATAGTGGCTTGCGGAGGAGGCACCCCATGCTTTTTCGACAACATGGAGGTGATGAATGCCGCCGGAGTCACAATCTATCTCGACGCATCGTTGACGCGTCTGCACCAGCGCCTGAAGGCAGGTCGCAGCCGCAGGCCGCTCATCGCGTCGATGACCGATGATGAACTGCTCGCCTATATTGGTTCGGCCCTCGAGGCACGCATGCCGCATTATGCCAAGGCAGCCCATAGTTTCGGCGCCGACCGTCTCGACGATGCCGCTATGATAGCCGAAAGCGTCGATGCTTTTATAAAGCGATTTTTACCAAACATAAACAGATAGAATCCCATGCCATCCGTTACCCACACCCCCTTGGAGCAGCCAGTCGCCGTGCGTCAGTCGCGCCGTCTGTTCACGATAGGCCTGCCCATGTGCCACGACGCGTCAGAACGACGCTTTCCGCTCACTCCCGAGGGTGTGGCCTTGCTTGTAGAGCAGGGGTTTGTGATAAAGATGGAGAGCGATGCGGCCCGGTCAATACACTACACCGACGCCCAGTACACACGCGCCGGTGCCGAGGTGTGTTCGCGTGCCGATGCCTTGGGCTGTGATATCGTGGTTCATCTTGCCCCGATGTCGCCGGCCGATGTGGCCCGCATGCGCCGCGGAGCCTTGTTGTTTACCCTTTACGCGCTGTGCCGTCAGACACCATCGGCGGTCAAGGCGCTGCTCGAGCGCAATGTCATAGCGGTGGCTGTCGATTTGATCAAGGATGACAACGGTCATTGTCCATTTGCCGATATTCTTGCCGAGATAGACGGTAGGGCGGCCATGGCGCGGGCGTCGTCGTTGCTTGCCGATTCCGAGCATGGCAAGGGCATACTGCTTGGTGGGGTGTCGGGCGTGGTGCCGTGCGAGGTCACGGTGATAGGTTCGGGCATAGCAGCCTGCGCGGCGGCCCGCTCGGCTTGTGGAGCCGGAGCTATGGTCAGGATGTTTGACCACGATGTGTACCGTCTGCGTGATGCCACCCGCGAGCTTGGCCCGTGGCTCGTTACCTCGGCGCTGCATCCTCGCGTGTTGCGCAATGCTCTCCGTTCGGCCGATGTGGTGATTTACACCGGCGTGCAGCCACAGCCTGATTTCGGAGTGGAAACAGTGACCGACATGAAACGGGGCGTGGTAGTGTTTGACCTCACGGCCGACTGTGGAAAGGCTTTCCCGTCGCTCCCCACTGTGGATCTCGCTCTTGCATCGTCGGCTCATGTGGCACCCATGGAGCCATCGAGAGCCTGCTATGTCAACTGTGGCAGCGCCGTGCCGCGTACAGCAGCCATGGCGCTCACCAACACATTTATAACAATGCTCCGGCAGATTGTTGACTGCGAGGGGGTGACCAATGCGCTCAAGCTGCTGCCCGGATTCCAGTGTGCGGCCTACACTTTCCTCGGCAAGGCGGTCAATCCCGCCATTGCCTCACTTGCCGGAACACGTCATGTCGATATCAATATTTACCTCACACTTTCCTGAAAGCGATGGCGCGAAGAAAGTTCTATGTAGTATGGGCCGGTCACGATACCGGTGTGTTTGACTCGTGGGAAGAGTGCAAATTGCAGATTGCCAATTTCCCGGGGGCGAAATATAAAAGTTTCGATTCGCAGCAGGAGGCCGTTGAGGCCTACCGGGGTGATCCTTCGGAGTATATAGGTATATTCAAGGCCATGGCTTCGCGGTCGGCGCGGGTGGTGAACTACGATGCCATACCCGAGATTGTCAAGGGAGCTATCGCGGTCGATGCCGCCTGTAGCCGCAATCCCGGCCCGGTTGAGTATCAGGGGGTTGATATGGCCACAGGCCGTAGACTGTTCCATGTAGGTCCGCTCGAAGGTGGCAGCAACAATATGGGCGAATTTTTGGCTATAGTCCATGCGCTGGCCATGCTTGAGAAGGCCGGACGCCCCGATGTGGCCATATATTCCGACAGCCGCACTGCTATGGCATGGGTGCGCAACCGCCGTGCCAAGAGCACTATAGCTCCTACACCGCAGAATGCCAAGATACGCGGGCTTGTGGCGCGTGCCGAGGCATGGCTGCAGACACATCACCCCATGAACCGCATCTTGAAATGGGATACGGAAACATGGGGTGAGATTCCTGCTGACTTTGGCCGGAAATAGGGTTGCTCTTGTGTCGCCGAGCCCCTGTGCCTACTTCTGGTTTTTCAGGATGTCGCGTATTTCGGTGAGCAATATCTCCTCTTTTGTGGGTTCGGGTGCAGGGGCGGGAGCCTCCTCCTCTTTTTTCTTGAATTTCATTATTACCCGCAGTGCCACGAAGATGCTCAGTGATATGATGAGGAAATCGACAATGTTCTGTATGAACATGCCATAGTTCACGGCCACTTCCTCTACGGCCGCCACCCCTTCGGCTGCGGCCTCGCGGGCGGGAACTATCACGTATTTCAGGTTCTTCAGTCCGTCGCCCGAGGTGCCGAGCGACACGAGAGGCATTATTATGTCATTGACAAGCGAGCTCACTATCTTGCCGAACGCACCGCCTATAATCACACCGACAGCCATGTCGATGATGTTGCCCTTCATGGCAAACTCCTTGAAATCTTTTAGAAAAGACATTGTTATTATGTTTTTATGATTTAATTGATTCACGATGATAAAATGCGTGTAAAGCATTGAATGTTTCGCAAATCTACTTAAAAAACCACTCAATTCAAAGTTCCGGTGTAACTTATGTTAAAAATCGGTGTCATCGGGGGCTAAGTTTTGTTTTTATGAGTAGCTTAATTGGAAAATAATTATTAATTTTGTGACGCTTTAGGCCACGGCTATCCGTCAGCGCCACAAGCATTTTGAAATAAGACACTTATAACCCAATTTTTTTATTTAAGATTATGACAAAAATAGGTATCAATGGCTTCGGCCGCATCGGACGTTTCGTGTTCCGTGCCTCTGTTAAGAGAGACGACATCGAAGTAGTTGCAATCAACGACCTTCTCCCCGTTGACTACATGGCTTACATGCTCAAGTACGACACAATGCACGGTCGTTTCGACGGCACTGTTGACTTCGACTTGGAAAAGAGCCTCCTTATCGTAAACGGCAAGGAAATCCGCGTTACCGCTTGCAAGAACCCCGCTGAAATCGCTTGGGGCGCTGTAGGTGCTGAATACGTTGTTGAATCTACCGGCTTGTTCCTCACTAAGGAAAAAGCTCAGGCTCACATCGAGGCCGGTGCTAAGTACGTGGTTATGTCGGCTCCTTCAAAGGACGACACCCCCATGTTCGTTTGCGGTGTTAACCAGGACAAGTATGTTAAGGGAACTCAGTTCGTTTCCAACGCTTCCTGCACCACCAACTGCTTGGCTCCCATCACCAAAGTGCTCAACGACAAGTTTGGCGTGGTTGAAGGCCTTATGACTACCGTTCACTCTACTACCGCTACCCAGAAGACTGTCGACGGTCCCTCTATGAAGGACTGGCGTGGTGGCCGTGCCGCTTCAGGCAACATCATCCCCTCTTCTACAGGTGCTGCAAAGGCTGTAGGTAAAGTTATCCCCGAACTCAACGGCAAGCTCACCGGTATGTCGATGCGTGTCCCCACTCTCGATGTTTCTGTAGTTGACCTCACCGTTAACCTCGCTAAGCCCACCACTTACGAAGAAATCTGCGCAGCTATGAAGGAAGCCTCTGAAGGCGAACTCAAGGGTGTGCTCGGTTACACTGAAGATGCCGTTGTTTCAAGCGACTTCCTCGGTTGCCCCCTCACTTCTATCTTCGATGCCAAGGCTGGTATCCAGCTCACTCCCACCTTCGTTAAGGTTGTAAGCTGGTACGACAACGAAATCGGCTACTCTAACAAAGTGCTCGATCTCATCGCCCACATGAAGAAAGTAAACGGCTAATACTTAGTCACAACTTTTCATAACACCGGCACCCTCGTCCATCACGGGCGGGGGTGCCTTCTTTTTGTTCAAAAGTGTGAATTTGCACATGGCACCGGGTGCGGTGCATGTATCTTTGTGGCAAAAACAGTTGACATTATGAAATCATTCCGATTCAAAGCCACTTGGCTCAAGGCTGCCGAGGCTATTTCCGACACGGCTGTTCAGGCCGAACTGATGCTTGCCATAGCCCGTTACGGCGTGTACGGCACCTTCACCCCATCCCGCAACGATGCTGTCAATGCTGTGATGCAGATAGTTATAGCCGAGATTGATGCTAAAAAATCATCGTCTGAAAAGTCTGATACTCAGATGGTAGACGATGTTGAACACGAGCAGGAACTGTTCTCTCAGGCCGAAGATACGGTCGATAAAGATGTGATGCACGCATCGCCGGCCGCTCACAAGGCCGGTATAGGGGTCTGTTTCCTGCGTTTCAGGTCGGAATGTATTGCCCGGCGACGCTTCCATGGCTCAAAGCGCGAGCTTATAAGTGATTTCCGCAGGCGTATAAGCAAGGATGTATTTGGTATTCCTGAAGCCGAGGCCAGGTTTTTCAGGCGTAAACCTGTTGCCAAAGATACTCCATAGTTTTCAGGTGGGTGTGTCTGTCCGTGTGGTTGAGGCCTGATTTTACTTTCTGACTGTGGTCGGTACAGGCTTGCGTGTGGGGTAGAGGTAGCGGGTTATCAGGTAAGCCGCCACGAAATATATTGCGCTGAGCACCCACAGCATGGTGTAGGGGCGGGTCTGCTCGTAGAGAGTACCGGCATTGGAGTTGAGCCTGATGAATCCTTCTACGCCCCATGTGGCGGGAATCATGTCGCCTACCAAAGTCCAGAATCCGTTCATGGCATAGCGGGGCCATGTCAGTCCCGACAGGAACAGAAACACCACCGAAGTGAACACTATCACCAGCATGGAGCTTTCGCGTTCGGTAACGAACACGCTGAGTGCCTGTGCCAGGAACGATGAGGCCACGAGCATGGGCAGGATGAAGAACAGATAGTCGGTCAGATGCCCTATGTGGGGGAGTGAGAACATCAGGGGCACTATGTGGAGCACATATATGCAGATTGGCATATATATCACCAGATAACATAGCGTCTTGCCAATGATGGTGGTGGCCGGCCCGGCAGGAATGGCCATGGGGTCTGTGCCTCCGTTGCGGCGACGGCGTTCGGAACTTCCGGCCCCGAGCATAGTGACACCGAGTATGAGGCTTTGCTGGAGTATGAGCACAAGTATTCCGGGGATTATGAACGATGCGAATCCTTGTGTCGGGTCGCCGAGCATGAACGCTTCGTTGTTGACTATCGGCGCGCTGGCGCTCTGCCCCACAAGCCCGAGAGAATTTATCTTTTCATGCTGTATCTTGGTGCCAAGGGCAAGCTGCACCTCCGTGAGGTTGCTCATGAAAGTGCGGTAGCGCAGCAGCAGTCCCATGTCGGAATAAAAGGTGACCACGGCCTGCTCGCTGCGGCCGAGTTTTTTAGCGTAATCAGATGGAATCTCAAGTATACCGTAGCATTTGTGCTCGTTCTGCATGCGCCGGGCATCATTGAGATTGGCGGCATAATCGTAGACCTTTATACCGTCGGTGGCGTCAATCATCCGGGTTAGCTCACGGCTTTGCGGCGAGCGGCTCTTGTCGACCACGGCTATGGGTATGTCGCGCACTGTCTCCGGGTTGTAGATGAGTGTGTAAACCACCGGATACATCAGCGTAAGGAAGAAAAAGAACAGCATTACGCCAAGATCGCTGAACACGAGGCGGAACTCCCTGCGCCACACTTTGAACAGTGTGGTGAACCATTCTGATATGCCTTTCATGTTGTTTGTCATAATTTTATTAGGGCAGATATATCGGGTGGGCGCAATGTTTCTTCAGGCGTGGAAGCCCTACGAGCGCTACAAGCGGGAATATAAGCAACGCAATGTAGTAGAACCGTGAATAATATAGCGGTATGCCGTTGAGTGCCTGATCTATGTATATCAGGAAGTAGTAGCGTACGGGAAGTATGTAACTGAACACTCCTATTTCGGGATACATGGCCTCGACAGGGAATGAGAATGCCGCTATGGAGAATGCCAGTATGCCCGACAGCGAGCAGATGCTCACCGCAAAACGAAGGTTGGGCAGCAGGCAGCATACTGTCACGGCAAATGCCTGGCTTGCGAGTACCATCAGCGCCATGGCCAGAACCATGTGCCATGTCGGGCAGTTGAGCGGAAAGTGGTTGAATCCGAACATAAGGGCCTGGCAAGCGATGCCTACTGCTATGCCTGTCACGGCCTGTGGTATGAGCTTGCCTGTGAGTGCCACCAGCATGGAGCCGCCACCGGTTCTGAGCCATTCCACCGAACTTCCGCGCTTTATCTCCTCGCAGATTGTGTAGGCGGCCACGAGCGCTACCATAAGGGCTATTATGCCGGGTACGAACGAGTTGGTGAGATAGTAGTTATAGTTCATCCACGGATTGCCTATGGCCTGCTGCTGTATCACCACCGGCTGCAGAAGGGTGCCCGCCGTTTCCGATGGGATGCCGTTGCTCACAAGGGTGGTCTGCACCAGTCCTCCCGCCGTGGTCACCGCCGTGGTCTTGAACCCTTTGAAGGCGAGTGTGCCGGGCACGAAGTAGGTCATGTTGCAGTAGTAGGTTATGGTAGGATTGTCGCCACTTATGGCTTTACGCTGGAAGTCGGCGGGTATCATGAAGAATCCGAATATCTCGCCACCGCGCACCTTTAGCGAAGCCTCGTGAAACGATTCAAGTTTATCGTTGATATCCACTAACTCCGATGCGGCGAGGGTACGCGTCACATTGCGCGACAGTTCCGAATTGTCAAGATCCACCACGGCCGAGGGTACTTTCAGCGGCAGACCACTGTCCATCATGTTTATGAAAAACAGGGTGAATGCTATGGGTACGAGTATCAGGCACACCAGGTAGACCCGGCGCGAGACCAATGTGCGGAATCCGCGGCTAAGCGACTCTATTAATATGTGCCTTTTCATTGCTACAGTGGGGTTATCTTTTTACGGACGGTACACTACAGTCATGCCGGGATGGAGATCGGCTATGGTGTCGGTGGGACGGGCCTTGATCTGGAATGTACGGCTGTCCCATTCGCCGGTTGATTTGGTGGCGCGCCATGTGGCGTAGGAGCCCATGTCGCGTATGTAGTATATCTCCACATCGGTTTCCTTCTTGTCAAGAGCAGGTATCATCACCTTAATCTTGTTGCCCAGACGCATTTCGTTGAGATATTCCTCGCGTACATTGAATGTAACCCATTTGTCGGCAACTTTGAGCACGCTCATTATCGGGGCGCCGAGGCTCACCAGCTCGCCCGGTTCGGGATATATCTGGTCTATCTGACCGTCGCAGGGTGCCACGAGATATTGGTCTTCGAGCAGGCTCTGCACTTCGTCAACTCCCCCCTGGGCCACGCCAACCATGGCGGCGGCACTCTCCTTATCCTCTTTCTGCGCACCGGCGCGGGCAAGCGCGAGCTGGCTCTGTGCCGTCTGTTCTGCGGCCACGGCAGCATCGTAGGCAGCCTTGGCCTCGTCGCGTTTCTGGGCTGAGATTACACCTTCCTTATAGAGGTTTTCCATGCGTTGGTAAGTCTTGTGGGTGATGTTGCGCGCAGCAGCGGCCTGTGCCACCAGCCCTTCGGCCGATTGGATTATCTGCACGCGGGTGCCGGCATCCACTTTCTGGTTCATGGCTTCGGCAGCGGTCTTCATCCCCTCGGCCTGCATCAGCTTGGCCTCGGCAAGGGAGGAGTGGATGTGAACGAGGGTATCGCCGGTCTTCACCATGTCGCCCTCCTTTACATAGAACGCGGTGATGCGTCCCGGCAGTTTGCCCGATACGTTGACCGAAGTGGCCTCGGCCTGACCTTCTATTATATCTGCCGGCTGCTTGAGAAACACTAATCCGATTATGGCGAGTGCTATCACTATTACGATTACAGCCAGAAGCGACCACATGAGCACGCGTGTCTCGCGTTGAACGGCGGCGTTATTGTTGATGTCTGATTCAGCCATGATTGCTTGTATTTACTGGTGGGTTATGAGTGAAGTTGATGTTAATAGTCGGTGGGATAGGGGAGGGTTCCGAGCACTTTCGACAGGTAGACGTCGCAAAGGTGCACGTCAATCAGCGCATCTATTTTCTCGGAGTTGGCCTTGAGCCATGCTGTCTGTGCCTCCATCACATTGTCGGTGGTCATCACACCCTCGCGGAATCCGAGGTTGGCCTGACGCAGATTCTCGTTGGCTTTGCTGAGATTGGCGAGAGTGGTGTTGTAGGTCTTTACAGCCTCCTGGGCTTTGAACGCGCTCTGGCTCACCTGCAGGTTTATTAGGTCCTTGGCGTTGTCAAGTTCCATGCGTGCCATTATGGTCTGGCTCTTTGCCGCGCGGTATTTATTGTAGTTGCCGCCCCAGTGCCATATCGGTATGGTGAGCATGGCGCCTACGGAGAATGCTCCGTCGAACCGCTTGCTGAATCCGTTGAACATATTGGGGTTGCTGAACGAATAGCTGCCCACAAGCGCCAGTTTCGGCAACATGTCGCTAAGTGCCACCCGCTCTTTCTGTTTCAATGCTTCTATGCCCATCTCGAGCGCGCGCAGGTCCTGACGGCGTGCGTACACGTCGTTGAGATCGTAGCTCTGAGGCGCCGGGGTGTCGCACTTCACGAAATCAATATCTTCGTCGGCCAATGTAAGCTGTGTGTTGACCGGCAGTCCGCATACCTGGGCGAGTGCCATGCGCGAGAGCACAAGGCCGTTGTCAACCTTTGTAAGGTCTACCTGTGCCTGATTCAGTTTCACATCCACCGTGAGCAGGTCGCTGCGGGTGGCCACGCCTTCGCGCACCATGGCCTCCACATTGCTGTGAAGTGTGTCGAGCAACGCCACGTAGCTTGTGGCGAGTTTCTGCTTCGCTTTCAGCGACACCACCTGCCAGTAGGCGGCATCAACGGCATATATCACATTCTCGGCCTCCGCGTTGTGAGCGGCGCGGGCCATCTCCTCGGCATAGTGTGTGAGGCGGTTCATGGCTACAATCTTTCCACCCATGAATATGGGCTGGGTCAGTGTGACGGCTCCGAAAAACACATTGTGGATGTCGTAGGTCATAGCCTCCTTGGGGATGAGCGCCACCGTTTCCGGTATATACTGTCCGTTAGGTCCCTTGATAGGTTCGCCGGTGGCCGGATTCTTCACGAGGTTGAACTGGTAGCTTTGGGTGGCGGGATCGAAAGTCTTTGTAGGCAGCAGCTGGTCCTTGTCGAAGATTGATATCTCCTTCTGGTTGTACATATAGCCGCCTGTGAAGTCGAGTGCCGGAAGATAGGCCGCGAAGGCTTCCTTTTTCTGATAGCCGGCCATGCGCACGGCTTCGGAGCGTATGCGCAGCTGCTTGTTGTTGGTCAGCGCCATGTTGCGGCACGAGTCGAGCGTTACGCTTTGTGTCTGTGCCTGCACCCCCACTGCGGTGGATATGGCTGCCAATGCTATGGAAATGACTTTGTTCAGGTTCATTGCCGGTCAAAAATAAATAGTTAGAGACGTGTGTCGTCCTCCCGCTTCTATGCCGGAGGCTACAAATATAACTGCTTTGCTCGGGAAAAAGTTGTGGGAAGCATGAGTAGTTCTGTTTTTCTCCAATATTTGGTCTGTATGTCCAAAATAGATTATGCTTTGTGTTAAAAGCGCTCAATGTCAGCTTCGGTTTTAGTAACTTTGCATATCCAACCGAAACAGACTGTAATTATGCTTGATGATATATTGAAAAAGGTGCTTGACGGTGGCGCGGCCACTGTCGATGAGGCTATGGAACTTGACGGCTGTTGTTCCACCGAATCGCTGTGTGAGGCGGCCGACCGTGTGCGCGAGGCGCGATGCGGGAATGTGCTCGACACATGTTCCATAATCAACGCGCGCTCCGGACACTGTTCGGAGAATTGCAAGTGGTGTGCCCAATCTGCCCATTATGCCACAGGTGTCAAGGAATATGAGTGCATGCCTGCCGATGAGGTGATGCGTATAGCCGGTCTTGACATATCGCATGGTGTGAAGAGACTTTCGCTGGTGACGAGCGGCCGCAAGGTAACGGCTTCAGGCATCAAATATTTCTGCGATGTCTACCGGCGTCTGGCTGCCGAGACTCCACTCAGGCTGTGTGCTTCCATGGGATTGCTCGGCCGGGAGGAACTGCAGGCGCTGAAAGATGCGGGTGTGGAGAGGTATCACTGCAATCTGGAAACATCGTCCGAATACTTCCCTACGTTGTGCACCACTCATACCCATGCCGACAAACTACGCACCATAGCCATGGCGCGCGAGGTGGGTCTGGAGGTGTGTTCAGGCGGTATAATAGGTATGGGCGAGAGTATGCGCGACCGTCTTACTATGGCCTTTGAGGCTTGTCAGGCCGGTGCTGTGTCCATACCTGTCAATGTGCTGATACCCATCCCGGGCACACCGCTCGGCGACACCGAGCCTCTCAGCGAGGATGAGATAGTGCGAACGGTGGCACTTATGCGTCTTGTGGCTCCTGATGCGGTGATACGTTTTGCCGGAGGCCGTGCCAATCTTTCGGTGGCTGCTGCCGAGCAGATGCTCCGCGGCGGTATGAACGGAGCCATGATAGGCGATCTCCTGACCACCGTGGGCAATAAGGTGGATGAGGACTACGCTATGTTCGCCCGCGTGGGCTACAAGGTGGATTAACCTACATGGCCGATTATGGCGGCTTCTGAGCCGAAGGCGCTGCGGCGTATGGCGGCGAGGGTGCGGTCGGCATCTTCGGCGGCAACAATCATTATCAAGGCGTCGGCCGTGGCAAAATCAAGAGGGTCTTTGCCCGTAATATCCGCTATAGCTTTGACTTCGTCGCTTACAGGAATCGCGTCGTGCTGTATGTTCAGACGGCAGTGCATGCTATCGAGTGCCTGTTTTACTCCACCGATGGGGTAGAGCATGGCATGTATGTGTGGATTGACATCGAGGGTGTTGTGCACGATGTCTGACAGCGGAGCACCATCGGCGTTCATTATCGTGGTGATGTTGTGGCGCAGGGCTTCGAGTGCGGCGCCATAGGAGCCTGCCTGTCCGGTTATTATGATGGTGTCGCCACTGTGCACGCATTCCATTCCACCGGCGAATCCGTCAGTAAGTTGTCCGACGGCAGTCAGTGTCAGGTCTATTCCGTAGCGGGGACCGCTTTCCAGAATGGCGGTGTCGGTGGTGAGCCATTCAATCTCGGCCTGTATTGCGGCATCCTGCATGGCTGCGGCAACAGCGTTGATTGTTGATGTGGGTGTGTCGGAATCAATGGTGAACGAGACTCCCATCCATCGTGGCGTGGCTCCGGCGGCGAGCAATGTATTGGTCACGACGTTTACGGCGAGCCTGCCAAGGTTGGAATCACCAAACACCACCGGTGTGTCGGCAAAGAGTTTCGTGCATACTACCGGAGTTCCTTCAATGGCCGGTGCGGGGGATGTGATTCTGAGTTGCCGGCGTGACAGCGGCGAGAATATGTGAGGGTTGTCCATGGCTCTGATTGTTGTTTCATTCTAATAACAACGAAACGCGATTGAGTGTTTGTCCCTGAGCAATCAGGAGGCTTGTTATAAAACCGGAAATATCTTATACGGCTTGGTTTTTATAGGCTCAAAAAAACAACTATTTTTGTGGAAAATAACCCATCATAAAGAGACGGATACATGAAACGAGCCATTTTATTCATCACAACGGTTGTCGCCGCGTTGACAATGACAGCGCAAACCACGTTTGTAAAGAACCATCAAGCCAAGGGGAGAATAATCTACAGTGATACACGCGACCTTGAAGCGGCAACTATGCTTCAGGACTTTACAGAACGTATAAGCGGGGCAAAGCCACAGATAGTGATGAATGAGCCGGGAGTGAAGGTCAAAAAGGGTGATGTGGTTATAAAACGGAGCGATAATCCCGAAATAAAGGATGATGGATTCAGGCTTGACTCACGCCCCGGTTATCTGACAATAGAGAGCAACAAGGGGAAAGGAGCGCTCTACGGAGTGGTTACGCTGCTTGAGCAATATCTCGGATGCAACTACTGGGGAGAGAATGAATACACAATTCCCCGGCGGGCGACTATAGAGTTTCCTTACGTTGTGAAGGTCGACAATCCGGCTTTCACGTTCCGCAGCAACGGCAGTTATGCCATGACTGATCCGTATTACCGGATATGGGCGCGGCATGAGGACCCGAATGAATTGTTTGCCGGCGGCTACTGGGTTCACACATTCAACCGTCTTCTTCCCGCGGCTAAGTATGGCAAGGAGCATCCTGAATACTATGCCTTATTCGACGGTGTACGGCATCCCGGGCAGGCGGGGCAGTGGTGTCTGTCCAATGATGAGGTGTTTGAGATTGTGTGCCACGAGATTGACTCCATATTCAAAGCCAATCCGGGCCTTGACATGATATCCGTGAGCCAGAATGATGGTAATTACACGAATTGCAAATGTGATAATTGCAGCCGTATAGATTCGATAGAGGGTGGTCCGTCGGGTTCACTGATTCATTTCCTGAACCGTATAGCCGATCGTTTCCCCGACAAGCAGATTTCAACGTTGGCCTATCTCTACACAATGAATCCACCCAAACATGTTAAGCCACGCAAGAATGTCAACATAATGCTGTGCAATATCGATTGTTACCGTGAGGTGCCGATGCAGTACAATGCGTCGGGGCGCCAATATCTGAAAGCGCTCGACGGATGGTCGGAGATGTCGGAGAATTTCTTCTTGTGGGATTATGGAATCAATTGCGACGGATTTGCCACGCCGTTTCCCAACTATCACATCATGCAGCCCAACATCCGTACATTCCGCGACCACAATGCCAAGATGCTGTTCAACTGCAACGGGAATGTAAGAGGTGGAGATATGACAGAACTTAGATGCTTCCTTGTCGACAAACTGATGTGGAATCCTGACGCTGATGTGGATTCACTTACCAATACATTTCTCAACGGCTATTATGGCGAGGCCGGCCCATATATCGGAGAGTATCTCAAACTGATGGAGGGGGCGCTGCTCGGAAGTGGAATCCCGTTGTGGATCTACGACTCACCGGCCACACACAAGGACGGAATGCTCAATGCAATGCTCCGCGGGCGATATAATGTGCTTTTTGACAAAGCGGAAAATGCAGTCAGGGGCGACTCGGCTCTATTGGCAAGAGTGCAGCGGTCGCGTCTGTCGCTGCAATACAGTGAGCTGGAGATAGAACGCACAATGCCCGACAAGGATATAGCGAAACTGAAAGAGATGCTCGACACATTCGACGTCAGGGCTGCGCGCTATGGTCTGGCTTCAATCAATGAACGCAGCAACTCACCTCACGATTATGTCACGCTGTATCGCAGCCGTTATCTGCCACGTGAGCAGAAAAATCTTGCCGCCGGATGTGAAATCAGTTTTTCATCACCGCTCCCCGCTCCATACGACAAATTAGGGGGTGCGTCGCTTACCGATGGACTTTTTGGCGGGATGAGCTACAAGGACAGTTGGATAGGCTGGGAGGGAATCGATGTGGATATTACCGTTGACCTTGGCAAGCCGACGGAAATAAGGAGTATCGACACTGATTTTCTGCATCAGATAGGTGCATGGATACTGCAACCGAAATCGGTGACCTACTCGCTGAGTGATGACGGAAAGAGTTGGCAGACTTTTCCGCGTCATGAACTGGTGGATGACCAGGACGGAATGGTGAAATTTGTGGGTGTGAAAGAGAATCTTGCCACACCTCAGACCACAAGATATGTGAAAATTTCGGTAGAAGGAATGAAAAAATGTCCGGAATGGCACTACGGTGTGGGGAATCCGTGCTGGTTTTTCCTTGATGAAATCACAATAAATTAAGGGTCGGTAGGCGTCCGTCAGTCGAGAAGGTCGGGACGAAGGCGGCGGGTGCGTTCGAGTGCCTGCTCGTAGCGCCATTCGTCTATTTTGGCCTGATGTCCTGAGAGCAGTATTTCAGGTACATCCCATCCGTTGTAGCTTGCGGGCCGGCTGTAGACCGGCGGGGCGAGCAGATTGTCCTGGAAGGAGTCGGAGAGAGCGCTCTGCTCATCGCCAATCACGCCCGGTATAAGCCGTACGATGGCGTCGGTTATGGCCAGAGCGGGCATCTCGCCACCGGTGAGCACATAGTCGCCTATGGAAATCTCCCGGGTGATGAGGTGTTCGCGTATGCGGTAGTCAATGCCTTTGTAGTGGCCGCACAGGATTATTATGTTGTCGAGAAGCGACAGAGAATTGGCCATGGGCTGATTGAATGTCTCGCCATCGGGTGAAGTGAATATCACTTCATCGTAGTGTCGCTGCGATTTCAGATGTGATATCGCGCGGTCTATCGGTTCAATCTGCATTACCATTCCGGCTTCACCTCCAAAAGGGTAGTCGTCGACCTTGCGATGCTTGTTGGTGGTGTAGTCGCGCAGGTTGTGTACCACTATTTCGGCAAGTCCTTTGGTCTGCGCGCGCTTGAGTATTGAGCATCCCAACGGCGATTCCAGCATTTCGGGCAGTACGGTAAGTATGTCGATTCTCATTGTTCGTAATTGTTTAGGGCGTCTTTAAGATTTGATATCATCATGGCTCTCAGTTCGCGTGGTGCGAGCACAGTGATGTTAGGGCCGTAGCTCAGGAGTTCCTGAACGAAGTCAGGCGTGAGACGCAGGTTATAGTTGAAAATGGAATATTTGTCGTGAATCATCTCGGTCTGCGAGTGATGCAGCGGAAGAGCTCGGAAATACTTGGCCTGACGCGGGTCAGTGCGTATTGACACCTTTTTTGTGTCGCCTTGCGAGAATACTATGCCGAACGAATCGCGGAAATAGGCCTCGGCATCGAAGTCGGGCGGAATGGCGAATGTACGGGTGTCGATGGTTACATCGCTCATGCGGTCAAGGGCGTATGTCTTGATGGTATCCTCCTTTATGTTGCGTCCGGTAACGTACCAGCGCAATTTGAATATTTTCAGGAAGTATGGCTCGAGAATAACCTCTTTCGGCGCTCCTGTGCGGGAATAGGGGCTATAGCCGAAGCGGAGGGCTTTCGATTCCTTCATGGCCGAGATTACCGGCGAGAGATGAAGCCTGGACGAGGGGACATCTTCGAGAAACACACGGTCGGCCACATCGCGTGCATCGGTGAGCACATTGCTCATGGATGCGGTGTTGAGCATCCAGTCGGTCACGCTTTGCACGTGGGTGTCGCCATCGTTTATGGAGTATTCAAATGTGGAGGGATTGCACTCGATGTTGATTTTAAACAGTTCCTCGATGGCGTTGCGGTAGTTGTAGAAGGTGCGGCGTGGCAGAGGAAGGCCGTCGGAGAAGTCGGTCTTGATCCACAGACGGTTCAGCTCGTCGCGGGTTATGGTTCCGTGGCGGCGTATGGTGTCAATAATCCAGATGTAGCGGTTAAACAGATTCTTCGACATAGGCCGGTGATGGTTTTAGTGAGAATATATGGAGCCCGGCCATGGTGACCGCGGCATTTATCAGAAGCAGCTCGAATCCGGTCTCGTAGGCGCACCACCTGAAGAGCAGATGCTGTATGAGCCAGGATGTGAATGGGGCGCACAGGCAGATATAGGGAACCATCCGGTCGCGTACGGCACGGGATGTGAAGAGTCCGTAGGCAAACAGTCCGAGTATCGGTCCGTAGGTATAGGCCGCGAATGTGTACACGGCGCTTATGGCATCGTCGGTGCTGAGATAATAGAAGGCCACTATCACGGCACCCATAATGGCCGACATGGCAAGGTGTACGTGGCGCCGGGTGCGGGAGGTGTCGCTATCGTTTCCGCCATTCCCGCGGCGCATTATGTCGATGGTGAATGATGTGGTGAGCGATGTGAGAGCTGAGCCGGCTGCGGAATATGCGGCTGAAATCAGTCCTACAACAAAGAGAATTCCCACCACCGCGGGCATACCGCTGTGACATGCCACGAGGCCGAACAGTTCGTCGCTCTTGGCCGGCAGTTCCATGCCGGTGCGGTCGGTGTAAAGCAGCAGCAAGGTGCCGAGACCAAGAAACAGCGCTATTACGAAAAATTGCATCACACTACTGAGTATCATATTCTTACGCGATGAGGCCGAGTCGCGGCATGCAAGGTTGCGCTGCATCATGTCCTGGTCAAGTCCGTTGGTGGCGATGGCCATGAAAATGCCTGCGATGAATTGTTTCCAGAAATAAAGGCTTGATTTCGGGTCATCGAAAAACCATATCCGGGCAGTGGCGTGCGAGCTTATGGTATCGGGTATGTCGGCCGCGGGAATACCGATATTGCGGGCTATGTAGATTATGCACAGCACGACTGAAAGTATGAGGCATGCGCTCTTAAGCACATCGGTCCATATCAGGGCCTTGACCCCTGCGCGGGCAGTGTAGAGCCATATCAGCGCTATGGCTGTGGCTACATTCAGGATAAATGGAATGCCGAGCGGTTCGCACACAAGCACCTGAAGCACTGCGCAGACCACAAAAAACCTCACCGAGGCTCCCAGCATCTTGGATATGAAAAACATCCATGCCCCCGAGCGGTAGGCGCCTTGTCCGAAGCGCCCTTCAAGATAGGCGTAGATGGATATAAGGTTCTTGCGGTAGAATATCGGCACAAGCAGAAAAGCTATGACGGCATAGCCCACAACAAAGCCGAGCACCATCTGGAGATAGGCATAGCCTTTTGCCGCCACCATTCCCGGCACGGAGATGAATGTCACACCTGAAATGGCGGCTCCTATCATTGCGAATGCCACCACCGGCCATGGAGTGCGGCGACCGCCGGTGAAAAAAGTGGCGTTGTCGGCCTTTCGCCCGGCCAGCCATGACAGGCTGAGCATGAGGGCAAAGTAAGCGGCGATGGTGATTATTACAATTGATGGGGTCATGGCTCGGGATATAGGAGATATTGTTGGCGGCGATTCTTGAACCGGGATACATCGTCGGTCCATGTTCGTTTTATCTCGTCGGCGCTGCGGCCTTGTTCAATCATGCGGCGCACAGAGCGGTTGCCTATGAGTTTGTCGAAAAACGTGGTGAAGAATTTCGGACTGCGACGCATGCCCTTGTTCCGGTAAGCGTCAATCACGTAAGTCAGGTCAACGCCGGCGGCTATTATCGAATCGTCGGGAATGGTGCGTAGGTCCTTACCATGGCAAAGTTTACCTTTGCACGGCGGATTTTTTGCTCCGGGGCGCTCTTTAGGAGTGAAGGAGAACCGGCAGCCTGACATCAGCGGGTGGCCGTAGACACAAAATGGCATGTCGGTGCCGCGCCCGAGACTCATCACAGTGCCCTCGAACAGACATGTCGATGGGTAGAGATAGATGGATTTCATGTCGGGGAGATTGGGCGATGGCGGCACCGGAAGCCGATAGCGTGTGGCGTGGGTGTAGTTGCCGCATGGAATCACTGACAGCTCAAGTGTGGCTGTGGTATCGGCGAGCCATTTCTCTCCCACTATCATTTGTGCGAGCTCGCCCATGGTCATGCCGTGGACCACCGGTATGGGCAAACGTCCCACCCCCGATGCGAGCGACATGTCGAGCAGCGGCCCGTCGACAGTCATGCCGTTGGGATTGGGCCTGTCGAACACAATGAACTGCTTATGGGCACGTACTGCGGCGTTCATCATGTCGAGCATTGTTATATAGTAGGTGTAGAACCTCAGGCCTACATCCTGAATGTCGGTTATCACCACGTCGATGCTGTCGAGCATGCGGTAGCGTTCGGCCTTGGATGCTGAGCCGTAGAGCGATACTATGGGCAGCGATGTGGCAGGATCAATTGAGCCGTTTACGTGTTCGCCGGCCGAGGCTGTACCGCGGAAACCGTGTTCGGGCGAGAAAATCACTCGGACATCCACACCGCTGTCTATCAGTAAATCGAGAGTGTGGCGTCCATCTGATGTTATGCCTGTGTGGTTGCTCAGAAGCCCCACGCGCTTATCTTTTAATATTGGCAGATACAGGTCTGTGCGTTCGGCACCGACCACCACCTGTCCGGCTGCACGTAGAGCCGATGTCGAGATGGCAAGTAAGGTGACCAGTAATGTGATGATGCGCGTCAGGTTCATATTTACAAAGATAGTAAGTGCGGGGGCTTGTCAATGGCCGAAATATATTAAAATAGGTTAATGCCACCTTTTCTTTTTAGCCTGTTTCGGCCAAATTGGGAAATAGAGGAAAATAGGCCAATTGAGCGGGGTGGCGTACCCAGGGGCACGCAGGTGTGAGGTGGTTCCGTTACCGCGCACTGTGTGCGCGGCTACAATCCGGCTTCCGCAGGCGGAAGCGGTACATCGATGGCAGGGATGGCGGAAGCGTTGATGGGATGGCGAGGGCTGAAAAGCCCTCCCTCCTTGGCGGGCATAGCGGGAGAGTTGGTCAAATTAGGCCAATTGGTAATAGGTAGGAGTTGTTATGAATAATCGTCTCCGGCGATTAACCGATAGGTAATGAATTCATCATCTTCGACGATGTCCCCGCGCATCGTTTCAGTAAACCCGCCAAGGAGCTGCGCTCCATGACGGGCCTAAATATGTTTAATGGTCTCCGACCAATGGGCTAAGGGGAAATAAGTATGTATCAAGGTATCAGTAAGTAACAAAGGGAAATTAGGCCAATTGAGCGGGGTGGCGTACCCAAGGGCACGCAGGTGTGAGGTGGGGCTGTTACCGCGCACTGTGTGCGCGGCTACACTCCGGCTTCCGCAGGCGGAAGCGGTACATCGATGGCAGGGATGGCGGAAGCGTTGATGGTATGGCGAGGGCTGGAAAGCCCTCCCTCCTTGGCGGGCATAGCGGGAGAGTTGTTCAAATTAGGTCAATTGGTTAAATTGGGCTGATGGGAGGGATTTCGGTTGTTGGGAATGGGGGAGCAGGGAAGGCCTTGCTGTGAATGCGACGTGTTGCGGGGTTAGTGGTCGCGGTGGATGATGTAGTCGAATATGGAGGCGAAAGCGTCGCGCTGGGGCGAGGCCGGGAAGCTGCCGAGCAGTTGCATGGCTTCGTCGCGCAGGCGTTCCATGGTGGCGTATGCGTATTCTATGCCTCCGCATTCCTTAGCATAGTCAATCAGGGTGTTAATCTCGTCGGTGTCGAGCATCTCTTTGCGCGAGAGTTGCAGCATTTCATTGTGCTGTGGCCGGTCGGCGAGCGAGAGTGCATGCAGCAGCGGGAGGGTTATTTTTCCTTCGCGCAGGTCGTTGCCGGTTGGCTTGCCCACTTTGTCGTCAGTGAAGTAGTCGAATATGTCGTCTTTAATCTGGAAGCATAGACCGAGCAGTTCGGCAAAGCGGCACATCTTCTGCAGGCGGTCGTCGTCGACCTCCACGGCATATGCGCCCATCTTTATACATGAAACGAATAGCGATGCCGTCTTGCGGGATATCACCTTGAAGTAGGCTTCTTCGTCGAGCTGATGATAGCGGGCATTGTATATCTGGTCTATCTCTCCGAGACTCAGCAGCTTGCCAAGGTTGGCGAGCACGCCGGTAATGCGGATGTCGCCTGTGGAGAGGGCCTGTTGCAGAGCCGACGATACGAAAAAGTCGCCTACGAGCACGGCAATATGGTTGTCCCAGACGTTGTTGATGGTGGGGCGTCCGCGCCGTGTGCGTGAGTCGTCGACCACATCATCGTGAATAAGCGATGCGTTGTGAAGCATCTCCACTGCGGCCGCCGATGCGAGCACCTTGTCGTTGACTGAGCCGAATAGCTTGGCTGTCAGAATGACGAGTATGGGACGTATGAGTTTTCCCTTTGACTGAAGATAGCCTTCCACCACCTGGTTCATCAGCTTGTTGGACGACGACAGCGAATCGGCAATGCGTTGGTGCAGCAATTGCAGTTCGGGGCTGATGGAGTGTTGGATTTCTTCTAAATTCGACATTTCCGGACGTTATGATGTGCAAAATTACAAAAAACTTGTTTACATAAATGCCGTAATGTAATTATTTCGTACTTTTATTGCTTAAAAACACCGAAACCATAGTGAAATGGAAGATAAACGATTGTTTCTGCTCGATGCATACGCCCTAATATACCGCGCATACTATGCGCTGATACGTTCACCCCGCGTAACATCGAAGGGGCTGAACACTTCGGCCATATTCGGTTTCTGCAATACTCTTTCCGAGATTCTGAAAAAGGAGAATCCGACGCACATAGCGGTGTGCTTTGACCCTAAGGGGGGCGATACGTTCCGCCATGAGGTGTATCCCGAATATAAGGCGCAACGCGACAAGCAGCCTGAGGATATAACGCTTTCCATACCTTATATAAAGGAGATTCTCGAGGCCTACCATATCCCGGCCATAGAGATTGCGGGCTACGAGGCCGATGATGTGATAGGTACATTGGCGGCTCAGGCCGAGCGCGAGGGATACACGACCTATATGATGACTCCCGACAAGGATTACGGCCAGTTGGTTACCGAGCGGGTGCTGATGTACCGTCCGGCACTCCGAGGCGAGGGGTTTGAGATCCGCGGTCCGCAGCAGGTGTGCGAGCGTTACGGCATCAGTTCCCCGCGTCAGGTTATAGACCTGCTTGCCCTCGAGGGTGATGCGAGCGACAATGTGCCGGGATGTCCCGGTGTGGGCGAAAAGACCGCCGCGAAGTTGATTGCCCAATGGGGCTCGGTGGAAAATCTGCTCGACCACACTGCTGAACTGAAGGGTGCTTTGCAGAAGAAGATAGTGGAGAACAGCGACCAGATACGGCAATCCAAATTTCTGGTTACCATAAAGACTGATGTGCCTCTCGGCGGGGTCACTCTTGAGTCGCTGCGGCGTCGCGGCGAGGATGTGGAGAAACTGGCCGACATATACCGGCGGCTTGAGTTCCGCACGTTTCTGTCGCGGTTGTCGTCAGTTGAAGCCGATGAGGTTAAGCCGGTGGCGGCTGCCAAGCCGGCCATTGGTTCGCTGTTTGATTTCGCCGACGACAGTGCGCAAGGCGCTCCGGCATTGGCTTCGTTGAGGTCGTCGGAGCATAGTTACACCACTGCGTCTTCAACTCATGAGGTGGCCGAGGTTGTGAAAACAGCCTGTGGCAAGGAGTGTGTGGGTGTGTGCGTATGTGCCACCGGCGATGAGTCAATGACGGCTGCAATACATGGCGTGGCCATAGCCACATCGCAGGGGCATGTGGTGTATGTGCCTCTCGATACCGACCGCGAGGCGCGATGCAAGATTCTCGCACCTCTTATGGAGTCGGATACCACGGTGAAGGTGAGCCACGATATGAAACGCGATTATCTGCTGCTAAAGCGCTGCGGTGTAAGCGTGGCGGCTCCGTTCTACGACACTTCGGTTGCGCACTATCTGCTTGACCCGGAGGTGAAACACACGCTTGGCATGGTGGCGTTGAGGTGTCTTGACTATGAGGTGCTTCCCGCCGTGAAGAATGCTCCGCATGCCGACATGGTGGAGCGTTGCTGCGAGATGGCCGATGTGGCTCTCAGGCTAATGCCATGTCTGGAGAAGGAGATAGAGCGGGAACAGATGCATGCGCTGCTCTACGATGTGGAGCTTCCGCTTGTGGAGGTTCTTGCCGAGATGGAATGGGTGGGCGCGCGGATAGATTCGCGCGAGCTTGCCGAACTGTCGAGGAGCTACACGGCACGTCTGCGCGACATGGAGCTTGAAATCTACAGCCTTGCCGAAAGGGAGTTCAACATCGCGTCGCCCATGCAGGTGGGTGAGGTGCTGTTCGGCGACATGAAGATAGACCCGAAGGCAAAACGTACGAAATCAGGAGCATATTCCACCACCGAGGATATTCTGGAGAAGCATCGGGCCGATCACCGTATAGTGGACCTGATACTGAAATACCGCGGGCTGCGCAAGTTGCTCACAACCTATATCAACGCGCTTCCGGCGCTGGTCAACCCCGAAACCGGGAAAATACACACGTCGTACAACCAGACGGTCACGGCCACAGGCCGGATATCGTCGACCAACCCGAATCTGCAGAACATTCCGGTGCGGTCGGACGATGGCCGTGAGATACGCCGCGCATTCATAGCCGATGATGGCGATATATTTATGAGCGCCGACTATTCGCAGATAGAACTCAGGCTGATGGCCGAGCTGTCGGGCGATGTGGCAATGGTAGATGCGTTCCGTTCGGGCGCTGATATACACCGTGCCACGGCGGCGAAGGTGTATCACCGCAGCATTGACGATGTGACTGACGATGAGCGCCGTAACGCCAAAACGGCCAACTTCGGCATAATCTACGGCATATCGGCATTCGGCCTGTCGGAGCGTCTGGGCATACCACGTTCAGAGGCCAAGGCTTTGATAGAGGGATATTTCCGCACATACCCCGGGGTTCAGGAGTATATGGACAGCAGTATAGCCACCGCACGCGAACAGGGTTATGTAACCACTGTGATGGGCCGCCGCCGCATGCTTCCCGACATAAACAGCCGCAGCGCTGTGGTGCGTGGATATGCCGAGCGCAATGCCATCAATGCTCCGCTTCAGGGCTCGGCAGCCGACATCATCAAGATTGCGATGGTGAGGATATATGCCGAGATGCGGCGTAAGGGCATGGCCTCGCGCATGATAATGCAGGTGCACGATGAATTGATATTCAATGTGGTGCCGGGCGAGATGGCCGCGATGCAGGAACTTGTGGTGCGCAATATGGAACAGGCCTATCAGGGCAAGGTGGCGCTCGAGGTGTCGGTTGGCTCCGGTCGCAACTGGCTTGAGGCTCATTAAAGAATCTGACTGATGATGAAACGTAGCATATACATATTTATAATGATGCTGGCGGGAGTGCTGCCGGCGCTCTCCGCCCACAAGGTGGAGGATATTCCCAATGTGCATGTGGCCGACCGGACACGTTATGTGTCGAATCCCGATGGAGTGCTAAGCCCCGCTGCTGTGGATTCGCTCGACCGTATGCTCGGGCGTGTGTGGCAGCAGACCTCGGCTGAGCCTGTGGTGGTGGCGATTGATGATTTCGACGACAGCTATATGGACGAGAACACGTTTGCCACCGAGCTGTTCGAACTTTGGAAGCCGGGGAAGAAGGACCGCGACAATGGTTTGCTTATCCTGCTGGTGCGCGACCGCCGGAGGCTCGTGATGCGTACGGGCTATGGGCTGGAGGGTGTTTTGCCCGACATCACCACGGCGCGTATATCGCGCGACAAAGCGGTGCCTTATTTTAAGAATGGCGATTACGACCGCGGTATGGTGGCCGCCACTTCGGCTGTGGCTAAGGTGCTTACCGATCCCCGGTATGCTGAAGAGCTGCGCTCGCAGTATGCCAACGATGCCCGCCATGGCAGCGGGGGTGAGGACGATATAGATCTGTTTGCTTTCATGGTGCGTGCCGGTATGGTGATGGCCGTGGCCATGTTGCTGTGGGTGATATACACCATGGTGAGCTCACGTAAAGAGGATGAACAGGAACGGTGGCGACGGTTGAACGATATAAAGCCGGTGGCGCTATTCGTGTCGTTTATCGGACTGGGATTTCCGGTGGTGGCTTATCTTCTGTGCGTGTGGCGCATGAAGCGTTTGCGCGACCACAAACGCCAGTGTCCCAATTGCGGCAATTCCATGCGCAAGCTCGATGAGGTGACCGATAATGAGTATCTCACGCCGGCACAGGATCTTGAGGAGCGCATAAACTCAATAGACTACGATGTGTGGCTGTGCGATGCGTGTGGCGAGAAAGATGTGATTCCATACGTCAACAAGCGGTCGAGCTACACCGTGTGCCCGCGTTGCGGCGCCAGAGCATGCACGCTTACAGGCAACCGCATAATAGTGCGTCCCACTACATCGGCGCCTGGGCGCGGGGAGCGTATATATACTTGCCGCAACTGCGGTAACCGCACTGTTACACCTTATAATATAGCAAAACTTGCTGCTACGCCCGTGGTGATAGTACCCGGAGGTGGATTTGGCCGCGGTGGTGGCGGTGGTTTCTCAGGCGGTAGTTTCGGAGGCGGCATGACCGGCGGCGGTGGCTCGTCGGTTGGTTGGTAATCGATAATTTTAGATTTTGAATATGACTGAATTTTTAGCTCAATGGCATCTGCTCGGCCTGTTTATCGGGCTGTGTACTTTTCTGATAATAGGCTTGTTTCATCCGTTGGTTATAAAATGCCATTACCATTTCGGCACCGGCTGCTGGTGGTGGTTTCTTGTGCTTGGTATAGCGGCACTCGCGGCCTCGGTAGCTGTTGAGTCGGTGGTGTGGGCATCACTGCTCGGAGTGTTTGCATTCTCGTCGTTCTGGACCATAGGCGAAGTGTTCGCGCAGGAGAAGCGTGTGCAGAAAGGGTGGTTCCCGGCCAATCCGAAGCGGCGGAGGTGAAAAAATGCTATTTATTGCCGTAATGTCCTTTCATAGATATTACGGTAACGAATACCTTTACATCCTCAATGGTGTAGATAAGTCTATATTTTTTAGTTATTCTCTTACTCCATATTCCGGATAATTCACCCTTGAGTTGTTCGACCTGACCGGTACCAGTCTTTGGGTGTTCCTGAAGTTCCGCGAACAAATCCACTATCTTTTTAAGTGTTTTCGTCTGTCCGGACCTCTTCCACTCAATCAAATGTGTTTTTGCTTCATCTGATAAGATGAGTTCGTAAATCATACACCTAACAATTCTCTTATTTCATCAATAGTGTAAGAGCGACCTCTTCCAGCCTTTATATCTTCCATTCCACGCTTAATGGATGCAATGTTTTCCGGGTCGTTGAACCATGGGTCGCCGGACGGAGATGGGTTCTCACTTACTTCTATCGATACGGAGTTCGCTTTGGTTATGAGAATGGTTTCGATGAAATTCTTCAGACTTTTTCCCTGAGCCACTGCCATAATAGATAACTTTTGCAGCGTATCTACAGGAAGATCAATGTTTTTACGTTTGATATTTATTGCTGTTGCCATGTCTTTATCTGTTTTTGCAAATATACATAATGTATATTGTATACACAAATAAAGAGTGTACGGTTCACGTAGTGTGTCAATTGTCGGTGGTGGAAGCGGCTGTGCGTTCGGCCAGTTCCTGGAGGGTGCAGCTGCGTTTCCAACGGTTGTGGCTCCACAGCCAGTATGGCGGATTGCGGCGGATGCTATTTTCGAGTGCTTGCATATAGGCGCGGGTGTAGGGATTGTCCATACCATCGTCAACCGGATTCAGACGGCTGAGAACCAGTTTGTAGTATCCGCGTTTCACCGGACGCATCTCTCCGTAGATGAATTCGGCACCGAGTTTTGCGCCAATAACCTCTCCACCATTGACGTAGGGTGTGCCTATGCCCATAAATTCGGTCCAATATTTGGGATGGTCGACAAACGGACGTTGGTCGGAAATGAATCCGCAAACGAAGTTCCTGCCTTCGCGGTGGTATTCAAGCAGGCGTCGTATGGTCCGTGACATAGGTATATTTTCCGTGCCGAAACGGCTCCGGAGTTCCAGCATTATGCGGTCCATCACCTTATCGCGCAGGGGATGGTAGATTTCACACATTGTGGCTTCGGGTCTGAAACTGCGTGCGGCGTAGGTGATCCATTCCCAGTTGCCGTAGTGACCGAGCATCAGTACCACCGACCGGCCACGGTCGATAGCGTCGTTGACAAGTGCGGCACCCTCCACATGGACTCTACGTGCCATCTCGGAGTCGCTGATATGGGCGAGTTTGGCAGTCTCCACAAATATATCGCACAGATGCCGGTAGAACTCCCGCTCTATTTTCAGAAGCTGCGCTTCCGATTTTTCGGGGAACGCCCGGTTGAGATTGCGGCGTACTACATCAACCCTGTATTTTAACACTTTGTACAGTACAAAGCATGCGATATCGCTGAGTATGTACAGGGCGCCAAGCGGGAGCCGGGCAAATGTCTTGAGCATCCCGCGCATCAGTTTATATTTCAGAGTGGATTTTTTCATCAGTTTAAACAGGTAGCAGTTTATTGTACAGCCGGTCTATAATATCGGAATCCACATTCTCATCGAATTTGCGTGCCCAAAGATGCTCCACGCTTTCGAGCAGCGGCATGTCGTCGGACCTGAACACCCAGGGATGGCGTACGCTCTCGCCGCGCGACCAGTCGATGAAACGCATGTTGCTGAGGTTCACCTCCCGCTGGTTGTGCACAGGGGTGCTTATGAACAAGCGGTCGCGGAACGGGGAGGCGGCCACGAGTGTCGGCAGGAAAATCTCGTCGCATGTACTCGTGTGGCGGAACACCTTTTCCAGCCAATCCTCGTGGTTGACCACGTAGGTGGCGAGGTCGTGTGTTATGCTGAACCATTGTGAGCCGAACCGAAAGTCGACATCGCGGTTTATGCGGAACCCTACCAGCATCTGCAGTCCCTTTACAATGTGGTTTATGATGCGGGTGCGGAAACGCCCCTCACCCTCGGGAAACACTGTGTAATAGCGGAATCGCGACAGGGTGGATTTCTTGAATTCCCAAAGGTTGATGAACTCCTTGCCTTGCCGGGCATCGAAAAAATCGTGAATCTGCTGCTGGCTCTTTATGGGGAGGTCCATGCCTGATAGAAGATGGTAGTAGTCGTGGTGGCCATCTTGAGTGGAATGCCGGAGCAGAGCCAGCTCGCTGCGCATTATGCTTACACCGCCCCAGTTTACGCTTATGCGCTCGGGAATAAACGTCAGTCGGGAGTGCTTTGTGGCTCCATTGAAGTCCTCAGGCCTGAAATCCTTGGCTTTGGCATCGACATGAATGTAGATGTCGTTGCGCGGATGGTCGAGAAGTTCGATTAGTTTCCGCAGCTGTCTGAAGTTTTTGTGGGCCAGTATAAGATATGCGTGCTTTCCCATGCGGCTCTATAGGTTGGTCAGGAGTTTAATATGTGCTCGGCGATGGAGCCGGGCTGAACATTTTTCAAGCGGCTGTCCTTGTAGTTGGTTTTCTGGAAAAATGAGTCGGCGGTGAGCCGTTCAAATGTGGCTTTGTCGTAGGTGTCGGCACAGTGCTCTCCCCACAAGGCATGTGTGGGGTCCTGGTCCACTTTGGGCATCTTGGCAAATTCGCGTGCCGCAGTTTCGTTTACCTGAGTGGAAAGCAACAGCAGCAGATGGTGTATGAAGTAGTTGATCTTGCTGTTCTCCTCTTTCCAGTATGCGAAGTTGGCTCCTTGCCATATTCCTAACACGGGGTCGGCCTTGCGCCCTCTTATGAAGCAGCTTTGGATGAATGCGTATGAGCCGCGTATCTTGTTGCCTCCCATGAACACGAAGAAGTTTTGGTCCATGATGTACTGTGGTACGGGTGCGGTGACATAGTCGGTGGCGTCAAACCACAGGCCTCCGTGGCGGTAAAGCAGCTCCACACGGCAGATGTCGCTGAACTGGGTATGCGGGATAAGCCCTTTCCGCCATTTCTCAACAATGTAGTCAGGGAGGGATATCCAGTCGAAAAGTGTTTTCTCGTCAAGCACCACTAATTCCTGCTTGAGATGGCGGCGCATGCTGCGGAAACAGGCCTTGACCAATGGAGGTGCTTGTTCCTCACCCTGATACCAGATGGTGAATGCGCGCTCGGGTTCAGGCGTGGTGTCCATCGGTTCGGGTTTCAGGGCGCGTATGGCCGGAGCATATCTGCGCAGGTAGCGGAGAGCGGCACTGCGGGTAGCTTTATAGCGGGTGGCACGACGTTCCTCCCTCGATTTCCATGGCGCATTGAATATGTGTCCCACAGCTATGAGGTGGGCTTGCTGTGCCATGCGGCCCAGTTTTCTGCTTATTGAATTGCTCATTTTCTATAAATTTTTACTTCGTGCGACCATTTCTTGGGCGTCATGTAGTCGGGTCCATATACCTTTGTAAGATAGCTGTTTGTGTCGCTGAATGCTCGGAATTTGCAGTCTTCAAACGAGATGTCGGTCAGTGAGTCGAACCATTTGCGGGGTATCACTGTGCGGTAATTGTCGGAGCCTACGGCATGTGCCACAAGGGGGCTGTCGGTATAGGGGTTGTTGTGTACCGTGTCGTTGAGCTTGCGCATCCACCAGGCGAATGAGTGCCGGTAGGATTTGAGAATGGATATTATGTCCTTGCGGCGACGGTGGTATATGCGGTTGTTGATGCTCATTATCTTGTGCATGAACTTTTTGCATTCTGCGGGGTCTTCAGGCACGGATTCGAGGGGGAATACATCGACCCATGCGCCGAAGTCAAGAATTCCGGTAGAATCCTTGGAGTAGGTGGATGGATCGCCGATTTTGGCTATTCCCGATGGGAGCGCTTTCTCCTCAGGGTTGGAATTGAACACCAGTTTATACCGGTCGCTGCGGTATATGCTTACGAACCGGTCGAAGTCTTCGCGGAGCATGAATATGTCGGCATCATCGTCCCATGGTATGAAGCCTCCGTGGCGCACCGCTCCGAGAAGCGTGCCACTTGAAAGGGTGTATGGTATATCATTAGCACGGCAGAATTTATCGATATCCTTCATTATGTCGAGGATTATCATCTGCTTCTCTTTCAAGGAGAGTTCTGTTTTTTCAGCCATCTGTATTTGGGGTTAAAAAAGCTGCTGTTAATATTTATGTACAAAAGTACTAAAAAATCGGATACATCAGGAGTGGTTCATTCAGGGGTGCTGAGATACCCGATAAGTCGGCGGAGCATTTCGCGGAGATTATGTTTCGGTTGCCAACCGAGGGCCATAAGCTTGTCGGAATTGAGATTGACTGTGGTTTCCGGGGCATATCCGGTGTCGTGTCCCGATTCTATTCTCACATTAATGTCAGGATTGAACTCATCGCGGTACAATTCTGCAAGCTCGCGTATGGTAAGATATGTACCCGGTGTGGCTACATTGTAGGCCTCGCCCGGATTGCCTTTCAACAGAATATATATCAGTGCGGCAACAGTGTCGGTGGTGTAGCAGTAGGGCTTGGCTGAGCGTCCGGCCGTGTGGAGCACAATGTCGCGGCTGTCTATCACGCTTCTGGCAAATTGCGCGAACACGCGGTTGTCCTCCCGGTCGATTCCGGCTCCGAAGGTTTGGGTGAGCCGAGCTGTCTTTACGGGCACGCAATACTCATTTGCATAGCAGAAAGCGAGATATTCGGCTGCTTGTTTCCCGAGTGGATAAGAGTTGCGGGGCGACTGCCGGTCGAAGTATCCCATCATCTCCTCGGTTATGGGTTTGTCATCGAAAATCTGTCCGTAGTATTCAATTGACGATGCATAGACAATCTCTTTTACTTTTGTTCTCACCGAATAATCCAGAATGCTTTTTGTCGATTCTATGGCGAGAAGATATGTCTCGGCCGGATGACTGCATATATATTGGCCGTTGGTGGGACTTGCACAGTGGATTATATAGTCGCATCCGATGGACGTGGAGTTGAAAAAATCAGTCAAATCGGTGGGGATTATTGTCACGGCATCCGTTTCCTCCTTGAACAGTTCGCGTGCTTTGGCCTCGTTTCTGACCGGTAGGATAAAACGGACTCCGATAGCGAGGGCATTAACGCATTTTACAAAAGCCGAGCCGATCAAACCCGTGGCTCCGGTTACTATAATCTGTGAATTTCTCAGGTACTCGGTGAGTTCAGCCGGCAATGTGAATGTCCTGATGTCTTCCCGCAGTATATGGTGCATGTGTCGTTTTGATTAATAACCGAAAATCTGTTGGTTTTCATGTACCTCCACCATGGCTCTGAAAATGAAGAAATCGGTGGGTGTCGTGATCTTTATATTCTCCATCGGTCCTATTATGGTGTGCATGGTGTAGCCGTGCTGGCTCATCATGGTGCAGCTGTCGATATAGTCGTTTCTGCCCGATTCCCTTACCTGCTCGTGAACCTTGAGGATATCGTTCAGCCTGAACGACTGGGGTGCTCTTGCTATCAGGGAGTCGGCCCTCGAAGGTATCTCCAGTGAGCCGTCGGTGTGTTTTACCACGAATGTTTCCGTTGCCGGCACGCACGTTATGCAGTTGCCGTAGCGGTTTACGGCATCGATATTGTCGGTGATGGTCTGGGCGGTGATAAGAGGGCGCACGCCGTCGTGTATAAGCACATTGCAATCCATGCCGTAGGTTTCACGGGTGGCCTTCAGGCCGTGGTATATACTTTCCTGTCCGGTGGTTCCGCCGGCCACAATCTTGCCTACTTTGTTTATTTCAAACTTTTTCAGCTGTTTCTCAAGATAGGGAATCCATTCTGAGAGGCATACGACAACTATGCCGTCAATCTCCTGATGGTTGTCGAACAGTTCGAGAGTATATATGATAACCGGCTTGCCGTTCAGTTCGAGAAACTGCTTCGGCTTTGACACTGTGCGCATTCTTGTGCCCGTTCCTCCGGCAAATATTACTGCAATGTTTTTCATCGTGAAAATAGGTTGGATTTGTCGCCGGACACCGGCCTTGGTTGCTTTAGTTCAGACTTTGTTGCTGAATCGGTCGGGAATCCTGGCCACGAATTTCAGTCCGTAGGTGGTGGGTTTGTTGATTGCGAAAACCGGGCGGCATATTGTCTGCATCCACCGCATGGCTTTTACCAATGGTTCCCACTTGCGGGCTTTTATGCGTGATATGCGCGCTATGGCGCGGCTGCGTTTGAGCTGATGTCGTGTCCAACCCTGGGCCACACGGCTTGCATCGGCCGAAATCTGGCGTAGATGTTCCAGGTCGACTCCTCCGAAATGGAAAAGAAACAGTCCTTCGGCTATATGGAAGTTCTTGCCCTTGACTCTGTGGCATCCGGCTCCCCATGTGAGAGGGCGTGTTATTACGGAGGGTTTGGTATAGCGGGAGTAGAGCCATCCGCGATGCCGTTGCTCCAGGAAGGGTCGGGAGAAGTCTATAGGACCTTCGGTGGCGAGATCCTGAAGCACATCGACACCAAGTCCGGAGTGACAAGGTTTGTCGGGCAGGCGGCTCAGGAATTCGGCAAGTTCCATGCCCATATCGGGATCCACAACCAGAAACTCGTCGGCGTCTGTGGCTATCACCATGTCGGCTCCTTCTTTGAAGAGGCCTGCCGCTTTCTCGGAGATGAAACGTGAGCGTTGCCGTTCGGTGGACACTACATTGCCCTGCATCTTAGGTACAACCTCGGTGTGGACACCTTCGCAGAATGCGGGAGGCACCTGGTCCTCACCGTCGAAAAAAACGTACAGATTGTCTTTTCCGAGACGTGCGCCGTAATATTCCACCCATTTCTCAAGGAAACGGTCGTTGCGCACCATGGTTACGGCCTTTATGTTCTTGTTGCACATAGTGGACATATTTATTTTACAAACTTAATCAAAAGTTGCGATATTCCAAAAGTGGCGTCTATAAATTTATGTATGCAATACCGGGCCGGCGACTGCCGGCCCGGTTGGTTGACATGGGTATGTGCGCTGTGCTTAGTAGTCTTTCTTTATGAGATCGAAGAAACCGCTTATTTCCTGTTGGTCGAGAGCCTGACGCACATTGTAGCGCTTGATCTGGTCCTCGTAGCCCTTCTTGGTGACCTTTATCTCAATCTGCACGTCGCGGGAGTTCTCGTAGGTGAGACCGAGTATGTTGAATGAGCGCGTCTCCTCGAAGGGTGTTGTCATAAGATAAAGCTCGTTGGTGTTTTTCACCTCGGCGGGCACGCTTGATATGACGCGGTAGAAGATTCTCGCTCCGCGCGGGTCGGAGTCGAAGAACCAGCGTACCACGGCACGTTCCATATCGGTCTGTCCCGCATGGTCGCGGCTCACGCGGTTGTAGTCGGCGGGTGTTTCTTCCACTTCCTCTACTTCTTCCACGAGCAGGGGTGGATGAACTTCCTGGGTCTTGGGTTTGGCGAATTTCGGAAGTTCGTACATGTCATTTTTGTATTTACTTATTTTCCCTGTTGCGAGATCGACGAAAAATCCTATCGGGACGAATATGTTGAGTGCGGAAATGCCGTTGAATCCGTTACGGAGGTCGAAGTCGGCGCGTTGGCCGTCAAGGCTCACGGCGGTCAGCGATTTGTGTCCGAGCTTCTTGCGTACGCTGATTGTGCCGGTGCCGTCGTAGCCCACATCGCCCACTTGCTTTTTCTTGTCGTAGACCTGTGTGCCCGGTTCGCCCTTAACGTACAGGGTCTGATGCGATTTGGTGAAGATTGTTCCGCACGACGACAATATGATGAGTGCCGAAGCGAGTGCGGAGAGTGTTATGTTTTTCTTATTCATTGTTTTTCTGATGTTGAGTTGTGTTATTCCTGTTTTACTAAATCGAAGAATCCGCTTATCTCCTGCTGGTCAATGGCCTGACGGACGTTGTAGCGCTTGATCTGATCCTCATAGCCTTTCTTCTTGACTTTGATTTCAATCTGCACGTCGCGGGAGTTCTCGTAGGTGAGGCCGAGTATGTTGAATGAGCGTGTCTCCTCGAAAGGAGTAGTCATCAGGTAGGTCTCGTTGGTGTTCTTCACCTCAGCGGGCACGCTTGATATGACGCGGTAGAATATTCGGGCACCGCGCGGGTCGGAGTCGAAATACCAGCGTATCACCGTGCGTTCGAGGGCCGACTGCCCGGCTTTGTCGCGGCTCACGCGTACTTGCGATTCACCTTCGGGTATGGTGGGATCCTTGCGGCGTGCCTCGGCATCGTGGCTGTCGTAGTCATTTTTTACCCGGCTGAGTGACACGTGGAGATTGCCGGGATAGTGGTATTCGGAGCGTTTGTCGTTGAATACCGGCTTAAGCGACGCACGTTTTGTGAGATAGCCGTCTTTGGAGAACTGGAGGTAGACCGTGCCTGATTTCTCCACCAGATCGGCAGCCTTGCTGTTCATGTTGGACATGGCGGTGACCGGTATGTCGCATGGGGTATAGCCCATCGGAGTGTTGCCGTGCATTACCATCACATCCGATGGTTCTGACGTGACATGGACGTACTCTATGTTTTGCTTGGGTATCTTCATCACTGAGCATGACCCGATAAGCATCGCGGCCACTGTGGCTGCCGATACGCGTAAAATGAGTTTTATCATGGCTTATTACTCCTCGTCTTTCTTAATAAGGTCAAAAAATCCGCTTATCTCCTGTTGGTCAATGGCCTGACGGACGTTATAACGTTTGATCTGGTCCTCATAGCCCTTCTTGGAAACCTTTATCTCAATCTGCACGTCGCGCGAGTTCTGATAGGTGAGACCGAGTATGTTGAACGAGCGAGTCTCCTCGAAAGGAGTAGTCATCAGGTAAGTCTCGTTGGTGTTTTTCACTTCGGCGGGCACGCTTGATATGACGCGGTAGAATATGCGGGCACCGCGCGGGTCGGAGTCGAAGTACCAGCGTATGATGGTGCGCTCGAGGTCTGATTGGCCCGCTTTGTCGCGGCTTACACGGTTATTGGCCTCACCTTTTGGTATGGATGGGTCCTTTTCGCGTGCACGGCGGTCAGCGGCAGCCTCTTTTCTGGCGGCCATGGTGGCTGCTGTAGGTTCGAGCTCCACGTGCGATGAGGCCGGGAAGCAGTAGGCGGTGTTTTTCGAGGTGAGGATTGCGCGGAGTGTCAGGCTGCGCGATTCATAGCCCTTTTTGGATATTACAAAATTGCGGGTGGCGTTGGCTGCGATTTCAAACGATTTTTTCTTGTTGAGGTCAACCATCACCGGTACATTGACACGGCATGGAGTCACACCTACCACGCGTCCGTCTTCCATCACTGTGGCTCCGGCGGGCTGTGAGGTGATTTCGATGGACTGGAATTGTTGTCTTGGTGTTTTGGCGGTGGCTTTTTGTGTGAGAGCAGTCGAAGTCATTAGCGCCACCACCGTGAGGATGAGTGTCCTACGTGAAAGCAAATTACTCATGATTAATGTTTTGGTGTTTCTTGCCGGCTTGTCCCTGACCGGAGTGATAATTAAAATGAATGGTTCTGACAGGGACATAAAAAACGTGGGACAAAACTGTTATTTGTATCTTGAGGTCTTCGACTACCTTGTACAACAAATAGAGTAAAGCCCACGATTAATCGTGAGTGTTTACGCTTTCTCTTGTTGTACGGTGAAATTGTCGAAGTTTCAAGATACAAGATAAAGCTAACGCTTTTTATGTGGAGTGCAAACCTGATTGTGGATTTTGTCCTCAGGCAGGGCTGCACCTGGATGTTTTGATGCTGATTATATGTGCATAGGCATAGGGGGTTATGTTCTTATGTCTGCAAAAATAGTAAAAATATTTATAAAACGTTATAGCGGATAGCGCTTTAGTCGTTTTTTAAGACTTCGAGCATTCCGGCGGCTGTCAGGTTGGTGAGCGGATGTACCCATTCGGGCGACAGAATAGCGATGGGGCGGAGCACAAACGGACGCAGGTACATGCGTGGATGAGGAAGCGTGAGATTATTGTTGTCTACCACTTCCCGCCCTAAGGCTATCAGGTCTATGTCTATGGCCCGGTCTGCGTATGTCCCGTCGGCGTTGCGGTGAGGGGTGGAGTCAATGCTGTGTTGTATGTCCTGAAGTATGGCGTGCAGCTTTTCGGGAGCCATATCGCCCACCTCGCATGCTATGCCGAGGTTCAGGAACATATTGCCGCTTTCGTATCCCCATGGGGCTGTTTCCTCAACGGGAGCCCTCCGCGCCGATGTGTTGAGGGCCGATTCAATGGCAGCGACCGCCCGCTCTATGAGAGCGTGGCGGTCGCCGATGTTTGAACCTATGTTGATATGAGCTTCGGCCATGGTGATGGCTTGGGCTTTACAGGGTCTTCTTTACAGCTACTTCTTCGAAGCATTCCACTATATCGCCTTCGTGGATGTCGTTGTAGCCACTGATATTCAGGCCGCATTCGTAGCCCGAAACCACTTCTTTCACGTCGTCCTTGAAGCGCTTGAGCGAGCCGAGGTCGCCGGTGTAACGCACTATGCCGTCGCGTATCAGGCGCACTTTGCAGGCTCTCTTTATGCGGCCTTCGCGCACGAGACATCCGGCAACGGTGCCCACTTTGGATATGCGGTAGGTCTGGAGCACTTCGGCGGTACCGATAATCTCCTCTTTCATCTCGGGGGCGAGCATGCCTTCCATAGCGTCCTTCACCTCTTCGATGGCCTGGTATATAACCGAGTAGAGACGAATCTCCACACCATCGCGTTCGGCTGCACGGCGTGCGGCCTGCGACGGACGTACCTGGAAGCCGATTATGATGGCGTCGGATGCGGCGGCGAGTGTCACGTCGCTTTCCGAAATCTCGCCTACGGCCTTATGAAGCACGTTGACCTGAATTTCTTCGGTCGAAAGTTTGATGAGCGAATCGGAGAGAGCCTCGATTGAGCCGTCAACGTCACCTTTCACAATCACGTTGAGCTCCTGGAAGTTACCGATGGCACGGCGTCGGCCGATATCCTCGAGTGTGAGAATCTTCTTGGTGCGCAGTCCGAGTTCGCGTTGGAGCTGTTCGCGCTTGGTGGCTATCTCGCGGGCTTCGTGTTCCGATTCCATCACATTGAATGTGTCGCCTGCTGTCGGAGCGCCGTTGAGGCCGAGAATAAGTGCCGGTTCGGCGGGGCCGGCCGACTGTATGCGCTGGTTACGTTCGTTGAACATCGCCTTCACCTTACCGTAGTGTGTACCTGCGAGTATGGTGTCGCCCACACGGAGTGTTCCGTTCTGCACAAGCACGGTGGCCACATAGCCACGGCCTTTGTCGAGCGACGATTCGATGATTGAACCTGTGGCCGAGCGGTTGGGGTTGGCCTTCAGCTCGAGAAGTTCGGCTTCGAGAAGCACCTTTTCCATGAGCTCTTCCACGCCTATACCCTTTTTGGCCGAGATGTCCTGCGACTGGTATTTGCCGCCCCATTCCTCCACGAGGTAGTTCATTCCGGCAAGTTCCTCCTTGATTTTGTCGGGGTTGGCGGCCGGTTTGTCTATCTTGTTGATGGCAAATACGATGGGTACGCCTGCTGCCGAGGCATGGTTGATGGCCTCAACGGTCTGAGGCATCACGTCGTCGTCGGCGGCCACAATTATTATACAGAGGTCGGTTACCTTAGCTCCGCGGGCACGCATGGCGGTAAACGCTTCGTGACCGGGGGTGTCGAGGAATGTTATGTGGCGTCCGTCGGCAAGTTTCACATTGTATGCACCGATGTGCTGTGTTATGCCACCGGCCTCACCGGCAATCACGTTGGCGTTACGTATATAGTCGAGCAGCGATGTCTTACCGTGGTCCACGTGACCCATCACGGTTACGATTGGCGGGCGTTCGGTGAGGTCTTCTTCAGAATCCTCCTCCTGGGCTATCGCCTCTACCACTTCGGCTGACACATATTCGGTGCGGAATCCGAATTCCTCGGCCACTATATTTATGGTCTCGGCGTCGAGACGCTGGTTGATCGATACCATCACGCCGATGCTCATGCATGTGCCTATCACATTGTTGATAGGTACGTTCATCATCGATGCAAGGTCGTTGGCCGTAACAAATTCGGTGAGTTTCAGCACCTTGCTCTCAGCCATTTCCATCTCCTGGGCTTCGCGTTCACGGTTGGCCACGGCCTCGCGTTTCTCCTTACGCCATTTTGCGCCCTTCTTCTGGCCCTTGTCCTTGCTTGTAAGCCTTGCAAGAGTCTCTTTCACCTGCTTCTGTACATCCTCGTCGCTCACCTCATTGTGAATCGGACGACGGTTGCGGTCCTTGGGTGAGTTGCCATGTTGCTGGCGCTGTTGGTTCTGGTTCTGTCCGGGAGTTTTCTCGATGTCGATTTTCTCCTTGCCTCCGATGCGCTTGCGTTTCTTGCGGTCGCCTTGTCCGGCGGCGTTCTGCTGTCCGGGTTGTGCGGCACGGTCTTTTGCTATGCGCTCGTTGCGGCGTTCCTCTTTTGTTTTCTTTTTGGGACGGGTCGACTGATTGAGTACGGAAAGGTCTATTTTACCCACAACGTTTATATTCAGGCCGCCTGTGACGGTGGTCGGTATGAAGTTGTCGTTCTCAGACTTTTTGTCGTTATCCTCTTTTTTCTCCTCTTTAGCGGGAGTCTCTTTTGCCACCACGGGTTTTTCAGCTGGTTTTGCCGGAGCCTGCATGGGCTTGTCGGTTGCGGGGGTCTTGGTCACTATTGGCTTTTCTATTGTTTTTTCAACTTTTGTCTGCTGCTGCGGTGCTGCCGCCTCAGGTTTAGGCGCGGCGGGCTGCTCCACCACCGGCTGCGGTGCGGGTTGCGGTGCAGGGGCTACCACAGTTTCAGGTTCCGCTTTCTGTTCCACTGTCGGAGCCGGAACCTCCACTTTGGCGGGAGTTTCCTTCACCTCAGCGGTCTTGTTGGCTTCAAGGTCTATTTTCCCAATCACTTTGGGTCCCGGAGCGGGACGTGTCTCTATTTTTATCTCCTCAGGTTCGGGAGCGGCTTTTGCCTTCTCCTTATCCTTGTCGCGGACGCGGTCGGAGGCGATGCGGTCCGATTGGCTCTTCAGATAGCGGTCGGGCTCATATTCTTTGACCAGAAGGTCGTAGGCATTTTCGTCGATGCGTGTGTTGGGGTTGTCGTCGACGGTGATGCCCTTTTTTTGCAAAAATTCCACCACCGTGGCTATAGACACGTTGAAGTCTTTTGCTGCTTTGCTGATTTTCGTTCTCGCCATATTGTGTTATGTGATTATTCTATTGTTTGTGAGGTGAGGAGAGGGAGTGTGCATGGCCGGAATCAGTCCTCAAACTCGGCGCGTAGCACTCCGAGCACCTGATCCACGGTGTCTTCCTCGAGGTCGGCCTTTTCTATGAGCACTTCGCGGGGAGTTGCAAGCACGCTCTTGGCGGTGACGCAGCCTATGTTCTTTATGGCTTCTATCACCCATGAGTCGATTTCGTCCTTGAATTCGTCGAGGTAGATATCCTCCTCGAAGGTCTCCTCGGTGTCGCGGTAAACATCGATTATGTAGCCGGTGAGCATCGAGGCGAGCTTGATGTTGAGACCGCCCTTGCCTATGGCCAGCGACACTTCGTCGGGACGCAGGAACACTTCGGCTTTCTTCTCATCCTCGTCCAGACGTATCGACGATATCTTCGCGGGGCTGAGGGCGCGCTGTATGAAGAGCGAGGGGTTGGAAGTGTAGTTGATTACGTCGATGTTCTCGTTGCGCAGCTCACGTACAATACCATGTATTCGCGAGCCCTTCACACCTACGCAGGCGCCCACCGGGTCTATGCGTTCGTCGTAGCTCTCCACGGCAATCTTGGCACGTTCGCCGGGAATGCGGGCCACGGCGCGTATGTTGATCAATCCATCGTGGATTTCAGGCACCTCGAGTTCAAACAGACGGCGCAGGAAGTTCTCGTTGGTGCGGCTCACCGTGATTTTCGGATTGTTGTTTTTGTTGTCGACATTGGCCACCACTGCGCGCACGGTCTCACCCTTGCGGAAGAAGTCGCCGGGTATCGACTCGCTTTTGGGCAAGAGAAGCTCGTTCTTGTCGTCGTCGAGCAGAAGGGTCTCGCGCGACCATGTCTGGTACACCTCGCCGGTCACCAGTTCGCCTTCGAGTTCCTTGAATTTATTGTATATCGCTTCCTTCTGGAGGTCAAGTATCTTTGACTGGAGAGTCTGGCGCAGAGTGAGGATGGCGCGTCGGCCGAAATCGGCAAAGAATATCTCCTTGGTGTGTTCCTCGCCTATCTCCACATCGGGATCCTGGTCGGCGCGGGCGTCGCTCAGGCTTATCTGGGTGTTGGGGTCGGTCACTTCGCCGTCGGCCACCACCTGAAGGTTCTGGAATATCTGCACGTCGCCTTTGTCGGGGTTCATTATCACGTCGAGGTTCTCGTCCGTACCGAACATTTTAGCCAGCACATTGCGGAACGATTCCTCAAGGACGCTTATCATCGTGGTCTTGTCGATGTTTTTAAGTTCCTTGAATTCGGCAAAACTCGCCACCATGTTGGGCGCTTCCTCTTTCTTAGCCATAATAAAGATGTAAAAAGGGTTTTATTTGAAACTTATTGAATATTTCACGTATTTGCACTGGTCCATAGCCAGCACCACCGGTGTGTCCACCACTACCGGACGTTTGCTTCCCGGCTGTTTCACCTTTTCCTTGACGGTGAGGGTAAATTCGGGAGCATCGGGGTTCAGGGCGCTCAGTGTGCCATAGAGTTTACGGCCGTCGCGGGTGAGCACCTCCACCTCATTGCCTATGTTTTTCTCATACTGGCGGCGCACCTTCAGCGGCGATGTCAGGCCTGCCGAGCCCACTTCAAGCTCGTAATCCTCCACATCGCGGTCAAAAACACTCTCTATCTTGCGGGTGAGTGTGGCGCATGTGTCTATATCCACTCCGCTGTCTGAGTCTATTTCCACGGTGATGGCGTTGGCCGGGCTTACCGTCACGTCCACAAGGAAGCAGTCGCTTCCGGCAAGAGCCTCGTTCACCGTCTGTTCAATGAGATGTTTGTCTATCATATTGCAAATAAAAGGGAGGAAGCGTGTGCCCCCTCCGTGACTGTTGTTGCAAAAGTAGTCAATTATTCAGTGATGTGCAATTAATGCGGCCTTTTTAATCCCGTCGGGATGTAAGGATGGTGGATAATTAACTTTTGGATAACTATTTTTGGCAAATATTAACTTATTGGCTATTTGTAGATAAGCGCTGTGGCTGCTGCCGCTATCCCCTCCTTGCGTCCGGTGAATCCTAAATGTTCGGTAGTGGTGGCTTTTACCGACACCCTGTCGGGGGATACTCCGAGGTCTTTGGCCACAGTCTCGATCATGGCCGGTATGTGTGGGCTCAGTTTTGGAGCCTGTGCCATTATGGTTATGTCCACGTTGGATATCCTGTAGCCCTTTTCCGACACGAGTTCTACCACACGGCGCAACAGCCTGCGGGAGTCGGCGCCGCTGTATGCGGGGTCGGTATCGGGGAAATGGTAGCCTATGTCGCGCAGGGCCACCGCCCCGAGCAGGGCGTCGCATAGCGCATGCAGCGCCACGTCGGCATCGCTGTGGCCCAGCAGGCCGAGTTCGTGTGGTATCTCCACTCCGCAAAGCCACAGCTTGCGCCCGGCCACGAGCCGGTGCACATCGTAGCCTAAGCCGGTACGTATGTCGTCAATCATGTTTTGCAGTGTGTTATTTGCGTCGTCCGAAAAGGTCGCGCAGTCCGTCCATGTCGAATGTCAGGGAGAAGCGCAGTGTCTGGTCAAGAGGCGAAGTCTGAGCCGTGGCCATCATGTAGGCTGCGTCAAGACGCATCACATTGAGGGCGAATCCGGCACCCACGCTGAAGTATTGGCGGTTGCCCTTCATGGCGTTTTCGTAGAAATAACCTGCGCGTAGAAAAAACTGCTGGTTGTAGTTGTATTCTGCTCCGAGCGACCACATTATCTCTCTAAGCTCCTCCTTGAACCCGCCGGGGGCATCGGTAAACGATTTGAATATGCCTGTTATGGGCGACATGTTTTCCCATTTTTCCAATGCGTCGTTGTATTCGCGCTCAGCCTCCAGTTCGGTCTTGTCGGCGCTCTCATAGTCTTTCAGACGCGGGCGTGCCGGCACGAGGAGCTTGTTGAGGTCAAGCGACACCGCTAAGTTGTGGTAATCGGCAAGCGGGAACATGAACGAGGCTCCCAATCGCAGGTTGGTGGGGAGGAACGCGGGATCCTCGCCGTTGTTGTACGATACTTTTGTACCGATGTTGGATATGTTCCATCCCCACGAGAATTGACATTCGTTACGGCCAATTATGGGGTAGGTGGTGAAATATCCCGATATGTCGGCGGCAAATGCCGAGGCGCCGGTCGATTGGTCGCCTGCGTATGAGTCGCTGAATCCGAGGTCGGAATAGATGTAGCGGAAAACAACACCCATCGAGAATTTCTCTGACAGTTTGCGCGAATAGCCTATGTCAAACGACATTTCGTAGGGGTTGAGTGTCTGGGCCGATTGGGTCTCGCCGGGCGGATTTGTAGTCACTTCGCCGAGCGAGAAATAGCGCAGCGACGCACTGAGAGCCTGGTTGTCATTATGTCCGAGCTTCCAGTAGCCGGCCACGTTGGCAAGGAATATATCATTTACAAGTTTGCGCAGCCATGGTGTGTAGCTCAGCGATGCGGCTCCGCGGCTGTAGGCAAACGCGTATTTCGATGGGTTCCAGTATTGCGAGTTGGCATCGGGGTCTGTGGCCACACCGAGGTCGCCCATCGAGGCTCCGCGGGCATCGGGAGCTATGTTGAGCGAGTTCACGCCGGTCTGTATGGGGTTGAAATCGTCTTTTACGTTCTCCTGCGCCATTGCCGTGGGTAGCGATACCGCCCAGATGGCAATGAAGAGAGTTATCACCTTTGATATGTGGTTCATGTGGATTGTTGATTACTTTGTAGCTAAAGTAATAACTGAAAAACATCCGTTTTATTGTGGATTAGGAATCCATTCAATATACTTATTTTATTCTGGCTTCAAGAACTTCGTGTCCCGATATCCGGGCGCTTAAGTCTGTGCCTATGGTCACCGGAATGGTGGCGGTGGAGTGGCACACCATAATCACGTCGCCTATCTTCAGGGTGGCATATTCGCTTATGGCGCGGACAGATTCGGCAGCCATCTCTCCCGGATGTTCTATGCGGGTGGTTATGCCCCCGCATTCTATATCCAGCGCGGAGCCGCCGGTTTCCGTTGCCGGAATCCATGTTCCCAACGCGGTGGTGTAGTCAATCAGTCCTGCCATTCCCGGGGTGAGCTCCACCCCCGCCGGACGCAACCGCACGGCAGCTGTATAGGCGTCGAAATAGCGCATTGCGAATTTCTCCGACACGCTTTTCCCGAGTCTCGACACTCTCACGGCGAGATATACCGATGCTTCCCAATTGTCTGTGAAGTCGGGAAGAAACATGGGTTTGCCGGTGAGGGTCACCGAAGAGTCGGCCACCAACTCCACCCGCGGTGGCATTATCATAGGGCTGTCGGGTGTGCGGTCAAAGGCTATTATCTTCATGAGCGTGAGCAGTCTATACGGTTGTATATCAGCGCAAGGTCGGCATAGATGGATGTGTCCACTATCACCACGTCAGATTTGGCCGACAGTCTTACAGGGGTGAAATTCCACAGTGCGCTAACTCCTGCGGCGGCCATGGTGTCGGCCACCTGTTGCGCCTGTTCCACCGGTACGGCCACTATCCCTATCTCCGCGTTGTAGGCGGCGCGGCGCTCGGCGAGTTCCGAGATGTGGAATATCGGTACATTCTTTATCGTTGTGCCTACAATGTCGGGGTTGATGTCAAATCCGGCCACAATGTTGAGACCGAATCGCTCGAGGCCGGTGTCGGCTATCAGTGCCGAGCCGAGCGAGCCCACTCCCGCCATTATGGCATTGTGCTTGCTTGTGAATCCTAAGAATGCGGCCAGCGCTTTCTCCAGATCGGCCACGCGGTAGCCTATGCGGGTTTTCCCCTTGATGTCGAGCACCGAAAGGTCTTTGGCTATCTGCGATGCATCTACATTGAGTTCCTTGGATATGGCTGTCGACGATACGTGGTCGATGTTGCGCGAGCGCAGCATCGATACGAACGCCAGATACCATGGCAGGCGTCGCAATGTGGGTTCCGGAGCCGGTTCGCGCGGAGCCGTGGGTGTTTTATTCTCGTTCATTTCTCTTTTCTGCTATTGTGGGTGTTTATTCATGGTTACCGCAACCTGCCGAGCGAGCCTGAGCCACGGTAGCCTGCGCGTCCGTTGGCTGCGTTCTGGTCGCGGTTGGTGCGGTTGTAGTTACGTCCTTTGCGTTTTCCGAAGGGGTCGTCGGGGTCCACCGATGGATTTCCGAACTCGTCATAATATTGGTCGTCTTCGTCGTCGGGGTTCATCATGTCCTCCTCACCGCGTTTTTTCTTCGGCTTGTTTTTCTTTATGTCGAGCGGTTTCTGCTGGTCTATGGGGAGTTCGTTGATGTCCCATGGCTGATTTATGTCCCAGTTCTTCTTAAGCGACAGTTTCTTGGAAAAATAGTACACCTCCTCGGGCTGTATGGAGTCGGCTACATTTCCGCCGTCATACAGGCCGTTGCCGTTGCGGTCCACAAACAGGCGGGCGTAGTAGGTGCCGGGCTGTATGTGCCTGAATGCGGCCACACCGCCGTTCACCGGCTCCGATCTCACCGGTTTGTCCTGATTGTTGAGCAGTTGTGCCACGGCCGAAGCATCTGTTGGCAGGCCTGTTATGTTGAAATTGATACTTGAGTAGTCTTCAAGCGGACGCACGGTGAATTCAGCGGTCACCGGGCCGTTGCTGATGTCGTAGATTCCGGTCATGCCCAGTGAGTCTATCGTTAGCTTGTATTTCTCGCCCGGAGTCCATTTCACGTCAGTGCCGTATATTAGCGGGTTGAGCGTGTCGACAAGAGCCATCGGTGTTATCTCCACCTCCACCCAGTTGCTGTCCACAAGCTGATGCAGGTGCACCGCGTTGCTGTCGAATCTCGAAAGGGGGGTCTCGGTGCTTATGCGTAGCGGCGAGTACACTTCGGCCGTGCCCTGTATGAGCGGGGTTATCTTAAGCAGCTCCACCTTGGGCGGAACGGTGTCGGTGGTGTCCGACGATTGTTTTTTCTCCTTATCCTTCTCCTTCTCTTTCTCCTTTTTTGTGTTCTTTTTCTTGTCGCGGAACACGAAGCTGAGTGTGTCGGTGGTCCACGAAAGATTGTCGGTGGAGTCGGTTTTAAGATACCGTGCCGCTATGAACAGCGAGTCGGTATCGATGAGCCGTCGGTCGGTGAGCCAGTATTCGAGCGTGTCGCGGGTGGCCGATGATTTCAGCACCGAGAGGTCTTTGAGATTCATTCCGTCAAACTCACCTCCCGTTATTGTAAGTTCAGGGAATGAATCGGATGGAGCTCCCATCTCGAAATATATCTTGTTGCGCTGCTTCCGTTCATATTTGCTCATGTACTGCGCTTTGTATTTCTCGTTGAACCAGGTGAGCAACACGTCGTCGGGAGCGTATGCCGTGTAGGCAGTTTCGGCTATGGAGTCTGTGCCGTCGGCGGCTTTGAGGGTGTCGGTGCGTGTCTTGCGCGATGCTGTCGGGGATATCAGTGTGTCGTAAAATGCTATATCCTCGGTGCGGTCCCATTTGTTGTCGCGGTTCACATCGTTTATGGCGAATATGCGGTAGGTGCCGGGCTTGAGGTTGCGTATCACGAACTGTCCGAGCTGGTTGGTCTTGGTGATGCGGTCAAACGCTACCTTGGTAAGAGCCGTGTCGGAAAGGTTGGAGTGCACACCCACAAGCATTCCCTGGGCAGGCTCCAGATTTTCAGCCTCGAACACCATGCCGGCTATGGCGAGGGTGTCGATGGTGGGGCCGGTGGCGAAGTCAAAGGCGAAACCGTCGAGTTCATTGCCCTCGTTGAGGTCGCTTATGGCGTCTGTGAAGTCTATGGTGTAAGTGGTGTTGGGTTGGAGTGAGTCCATGAGATTGATGGTGACCCGGCGGCCGGCGGCCGATATCTTGGGCATGGTTTTCTGTGCCGGCGACACCACCACCTTGTTCATGGCGTCCTTGAGCTGCACATTCTCGTCAAACTCTATGGTGATGCGGTCGCGCTCCACGTTTACGGCGCCTGGACGCGGTGTGCTCCTTACAAACACCGGCGGAGTCTCGTCGATGGGTCCCCCCTCGGGGCGCCCCATGCTGGCGCACGCCGCAAGGGCTGCAGCCGCTACGATGGCTACTATCAGCCGCATATATATTACCGTTCGGTTCATGATGGTTTCTGTCTAATTTTTGCAAAATTACGGTATAACCGCGATATATGGAATTTTTTCTATAAATTTAAACACACTCTAATTGCTGCATGGGTTAAATACTGTATCTTTGCAACGGATATACCTATATTAATACCGGGTGCCAGTTTTATGAAGAAAATCTACATTTTAGGTGCGTTGGCCTTGACCGCATTTGCTCCCGACACAGCAGTGGCGCAGGTCAATTCGCCCGACGCCGACGGATATTTCGCCCGCGGCGTGGCCATGTACCGCAATCGTAATTATAACGGATGTATCGACCAATTGGTGCAGCTCCGGCACTTTGGTGGCGGAAATGTGCCTGCCGAAGAGGCATTGTACTATATGGCTATGGCCACCCTGCACTGTGGCGACGATGAAGCGCTCGAGCTTCTGCGCGAGTTCCTGACCGTCTATCCGCAATCGCCCCTTACGGCTGATGTCACAGCCGCCATAGGCGATTATTATTTTACCCGTGAGAATTATCCGGAGGCAGTAGGCTATTACAGCAAGGTCAATCCTGCTTCACTCACAGCCGACAGGGCTGAGGATATGAACTACCGTTCGGCCTATTCGGCCATGATGCTCGACGACGATGCCACGGCACGCCGCGACTTTTCGGCTGTTGCCGGCACACGTACCTACGGAAATGCGGCGTTGTTCTATCTTGCGTATCTTGATTATGCCGATGGTAACTACGACAGCGCTTTGACACTGTTTTCCAAGGTTGACACATCGCGCGAGCCAGGAAATGCGGCACCATGCTATCTCAGTCAGATATATTATATGCGCGGCGACTATGGCCGTGCTCTTGATGTGGCCTCGAAAGCCCTCGCTTCCGGAGTGCCGGAGGAATTTGTTCCTGAATTGAACCGGGTGGCCGGTGAGTCGGCTTATTGTCTCGGACGTCAGGATACCGCGTCTGAATATCTCGGACGCTATGTGGCGTCGGTCAGCGACCCGGCACCGTCGGCATGCTATATTCTCGGCGTGATGGCCTATGGCGACGCCGATTATTCCCTCGCGGCCGACTATCTGCGCCGGGCTTTGGATTTGCCCGATGCTATGGGGCAGAGCGCATATCTGTATCTTGGTCAAAGCCTTGTCCGTACCGGAAATGTGGATGGCGCGCTTCTCGCTTTTGAGAATGCATGGCGCAGCAATTCCGACAGCAAGGTGGCCGAGACGGCTTTTTACAACTATATCGTGGCCCGCAATGATGGCGGAAGAGTTCCTTTCGGTAAATCGGCTGCCATGATGGAGGAGTTCATCGGCCGTTACCCATCGTCGCCCTATGCCAACAATGTGCGCGAGAATCTTGCCGAGGGATATGTGGCCGATGGCGACTATGAATCGGCTCTACGGGTGCTCCGCCAGATGAAACAGCCTACCAAGGCCTCCAGGGCGACTTTGCAGAAAGTGCTGTTCGTGCTCGGCACGGTGGAATATCGGGATAACCGCACCGCTGCCGCTCAGGCTTATTTCCGCGAGGTGGCCGGTATGGATGGTGTGAACAGCGGATTGCAGAGGCAGGGTGTGCTGTGGTTGGCCAATTGCGATTTCGACCGCGAGGAGTACGATGCTGCCGCACGTAGATACATGGAATATCTCGGTATGGCTCCGGCCGACGATGCCAACCGCTCCATTGCATACTACAATCTTGGATACGCAAGGATGAACAGCGGGCTGTATGCCGATGCTCTGACAGATTTCAACCGTGCCGCTTCCATGCCCGGAATATCCTCCGAACTTAAAGCCGATGCCTGCAACCGCGCCGGCGACTGCCTGTACTATCAGCGGCGTTTCAACGAGGCCGCACGCCAATACCGTAAAGCCTACGATGCCAATCCGGGAGCGGGCGATTACGCTCTCTATCAGATTGCCTCGATGAAAGGGCTTGACCGCGATTATAGCGGCATGGTGGCAGGGCTTGACGATATGATTGACCGTTTCCCCGAGTCGGCACTTGTGCCGTCGGCGCTGCTTGACAAGGCTGAGGCTTATGTCACAATGGGAAAGACTTCAAAGGCGATTGACACGTATGCCACTTTGGTCAGGGAATATCCATCGACATCGCAGGGACGTAACGGTTACTTGCAGTTGGCTGTGACACAGCTCGGCTCGGGCAACCGCGAGGCCGCCGCCGAAACATACCGCAAGGTGATATATACCTACCCCACGAGCGAGGAAGCTCAGGTGGCGGTGGAGGATCTCAAACAGATATGCGCCGAGGATGGACGTCTGGCCGAATTTGCACAGTTTCTCAATTCTGTGCCCAATGCTCCACGCATCGACCCGCAGCAGCTCGATGCAATCGCGTTCCGTACTGCCGAGACCGAATATCTTGAGAATAACCGGACCTCGCGCCTGGAGGATTATATAAGCGAGAACCCGCATGGCAATTACAGAGCTCGTGCGCTGTATTACCTTGCCGAGGCTGCTGCCGAAGCCGGGGATGTGGCTACCGCCACAGGCTATGCCTCGCAGGTGGTGACTATGCATCCCGATGCCGATGTGGCTGAGGATGCGCTGCTCCTCAAAGGTTCGATGGAGCTGAAGCAGGGGCAGGATGAGCTGGCTGTGACCACCTACCGCGACCTCGAGGCCCGGGCTTCGTCGGCGAAAAACCTTCAGGAGGCTCGAATCGGCATTATGCAGGCGGCCTTGTCGTTGGAGCGGTATTCGGAGGTGATTTCGGTTTCCAACAAGCTGCTCGCATCATCGGCTTCGGGCGATACCGACATGCGGGCTGTGAGATTCATGCGGGCTGTGGCGCTTGACCGCTCAGGCCGCAATGAGGAGGCTTACGATTTATGGAACGGCCTGTCGGATGGTTCCGCTGATGAATACAGCGCACGAAGCCTGGTGTATATGGCCGAGTCGAAACTCCGTGCAGGCGATGCCGCGCAGGCAGCCGCGATGGCCGATAAGTTGATAAATGCCGGTACTTCGCACAATTATTGGCTCGCCCGCGCTTTCATAGTGTTGAGCGATGCTCTCCGCAGGCAGGGCAAGGTGTTTGAAGCCGATGAGTATCTGAAAAGTCTGCGCAATAATTATCCCGGAGCCGACGACGATATTCAGCAGATGGTGTCGGAGCGTCTTGATAAGTAATGGTATGTGAATTATGAAAATATATAGCATTTCAAAATATATCCTTGGCGCCGCCATTTCAGCCGCGTCGTGGGGTGGGGCGGTGGCTCAGGACCTTCAGAAGGAAATAACCGTGCGCCACGACGATGTGCCTGAGTTTCGTGAGGTGTCGAAGATAAATGTCGAGCCGCGTATATCCTTGCCGGCCATTCAGCCGGTGGAGATGCCTTACAGCTACAGTCAGGTGAAGGTGGGGATAAATGGCTCGGTCAGCACTCTTTCGCCCGCCTCATTCGCCGACAGCATATACACATCTCCATATCGCGGCTATGCCACTATAGGGTTCATGCCGGCATATAATCTCAATGCCTCGGCCGGATATAAGATTCTGGATACTGACCATACGAGGGTCAACGCATGGATGCAGTTCAATGGCAATTCATATAAATCGCGTCTCAATTGTTTTGACGGTCTGTCTGATAAATTCACATTGCGTCGCAACACCGTCACCATCGGGTCGGCGCTGCATCAGGCTGTGGGGAGCAAATCGTTCATAGATGCGGGTGTGGACTATACCTTCAGCCGCTTCAATCTTCCGGACGAGTTCCCGGTCGCCCGGTTGTTTGATCAGAATGTGCACCGCTTTAATCTATCCGCGCTATGGTCTATGTCGACCGATGGTGCATCGATGGGTTTCGGTGCTTTTTACCGGTATTTCGGATATGCCAAGAGCTATATGCCCGCCACTAATGCCCGCCGGGAGCACAATTTCGGAATGAATGGATTTGTGTCGGCGCGCCTTGGAGAGAAATCATCGCTCGGAGTGAAGGTTAAACTATCAATGATTTCCAACTCCCATTATTACGATGATGATATGAGTATTGACTCATGGTTGCCCGATAATCATCATGGGCTGCTCACACTTACACCATATTATCGGTATGCGGCGGGAAAATTCACTCTTGACATTGGTGCCCGGCTTGATTTTACTATTAAGTATGGCAGGGCGTTCCATATCGCTCCTGATGTCACGGCGGTGTACTCGCCCGGAAGCTTTTTCCGCATATATGCTAAAGCCGGGGGGGGACAGTGGCAGAACACATTGGGCTCGGTGTACGATGTGATTTATTTAGCCAATTCGCATACCGCCTATGGCAATTCGGGAGTGCCTGTTACGGCTGAACTTGGCGTCACGATAGGTTCATGGCGCGGATTTTCGGCCACACTTGGGGCAGAATATGCAATAGCCAAGAACTGGCTCATGCCTGATTATGGTCTTGGTAGAGTGGGCGTGAATTTCATGCCGCTAAAAATCAAGGGTTACCGACTGTATGCATCGGCCGGTTACAATTACCGCGACATAGTGGATGTGCGTCTGAGCTATGAGACGGCTCCGCAGAAGGAAAACCGTGGTTACTATCTGTGGCGCGACCGTGCACGTTATGTGGCCGGAGTGTCGGTGCGGGTCTCTCCGATAAAAAATCTTGACATAACAGCCGGATGGGACTACCGTGGAAAACGCGCCTGCAATTACAGCTATTTGCGGGAAACCTACGACCCCAAATACGGCTACGGTATGGCGTGGGTAAGCCGACTTATGTCGCTTGGCGCCGATACCGACCTGCATGCCGCGGTCACCTACCATATCACACCGCAATGGAGTGTGTATCTCTCTGGAAGCAATCTGCTCAATCACCGCCACCTGCTGATAGGAGGTGTGGAGTCGCAGGGATTGACCGGGCTCGCCGGAGTTTCATATAAATTTTAATCATCTCAATATCTCACCATGACATCATCTACCGACAGTCTGGTAATCATACCCACTTACAACGAAAAGGAGAATGTGGCGGCAATAATTGACGCTACCATGGGGTTGCCCCATGAAATGGATGTGCTGATAATCGACGATGGGTCGCCCGACGGCACCGCTGCGATAGTGAAGCGTAAAATGGAGGAATATCCCGGGCGGGTGCATCTTGTGGAGCGCACCGGAAAGCTGGGGCTCGGCACGGCATATATAGCGGGATTCAAGTGGGCGCTTGAGCGTCCTGAATACCAGTATGTGTTTGAGATGGATGCCGATTTCTCGCATAATCCCAACGATTTGACCGCCCTTTACCGTGCCTGTCACGACGAGGGTGCCGATGTGGCTGTGGGTTCCCGCTACGTTACCGGTGTCAATGTGGTCAACTGGCCCATGGGACGCGTGTTGATGTCCTACTATGCTTCGGCTTATGTGAGATTCATAACCGGAATGCCGGTGCGCGACACCACGGCGGGGTTTGTCTGCTACACGCGCCGCGTGCTTGAGAAGATGGAGCTTGACAATATCCGTTTCAAGGGCTATGCGTTCCAGATAGAGATGAAGTTCACGGCTTACAAATATGGCTTCAGAATCAAGGAGGTGCCCATCGTGTTCGTGAACCGAGTACTCGGTACGAGCAAGATGTCGAGCGGCATATTCGGTGAGGCTGTGTTTGGTGTGATACGCCTTAAGGTGTCGAGCTGGTTTAAAAAGTATAAGTAGATTATGAATAATATAGTTCCATCGGCCGACCGCACACTTATATATAATGTGTGGGTGGTGAACGAGGGCCGGCGCTTCTATGGATATGTGCTCACCGAAGGAGCTTTCATAAAGGAGGTGGGCGAGGGCGATGCTCCCGATAGCTGTTTCGAAGGCGCAACGGCTGTTGACGGACGCGGGCGCCTGTTGCTGCCCGGAGTGATTGACACGCATGTGCATTTCCGCGATCCGGGGTTGACACATAAGGCTGATATGGCCACGGAGAGCATGGCTGCCGTGGCAGGCGGGGTTACATCGTTCATCGACATGCCCAATACAAAACCACCCACGGTGAGCATGAAGGCGGTTGAGGAGAAGTTGAACCGCGCGGCCGGAGTGTCAATGGCCAATTACGGCTTCTTTATCGGTGCCACGGCTGAGAATCTTGCCGAGCTTGAGGCGGCCGATTATTCCCGGGTAGCCGGTGTGAAGGTGTTTATGGGTTCATCGACCGGAAATATGCTCGTGGAGGATGACGACATTCTTGCCCGGATAATGAAAAATGTGCCGGTGCTTGTGGCTGTACATGCCGAGGATGAGGAGTTGCTTAAATCCAACCGCGCTGCTGTGGTGGCGCGTTACGGTGAGGATTTGCCTATGGAATTCCATCCGGTGATACGTAACCACAATGTGTGTATGCGTGCTTCGCAGCGTGCTGTGGAGCTGGCGCATAGATACAATCACCGTCTTCATCTGCTGCATGTTTCCACGGCCTGCGAACTTGACCTTCTGTCGGAAGGAGGTCCGGAGGGCAAGCTTGTCACTGCCGAGACCTGTCCGCAGTATCTGGCTTTCAGCGATGAGCAATATGATATGCTTGGCGCGAGGATAAAATGCAATCCCGCCATAAAACGTCCGGCCGACCGCGATGCCTTGCGTCGCGCCGTTCAGACGGGGAAGATAGATACAATAGCCACTGACCATGCACCGCATCTTCTTGAAGAGAAGCGAGGCACGGCTCTCACAGCCGTATCAGGCATGCCGATGATTCAGTTCTCGCTTACATTGATGCTCCAGATGGCTGAGGAGGGCATGTTCGATATAGACACGGTGGTAGAGAAGATGTGTCACAACCCGGCATTGATTTACGGTATAGACCGGCGCGGTTTCATCCGTCCGGGTTATTATGCCGATCTTGTGCTTGTGGATAATGACTGCGAGCCTTATACCATTACCGACCAATGGGCGGTGAGCCGGTGTGGATGGACGCCTTTGAGCGGTCTCACGGTGGGCAATAAGGTGGATATGACTATGGTCAACGGAGTGGTGGCTTACCGTCTGGGTGTTTCCTTTTCCAACGTCCGCGGAATGGAGCTGCACTTCAATGCCCGGAGATAGTAAAAACTGACGGCAAAACATATTGTTATGTCGTTTTTATTCAATAACTTTGCCACGCTGTGGCATATATGCACAGTATAACCTATAATAATACCGGAAATATACAAAAAACATTCCATAAAGACAGTTATGTTAGAAGAAACCAGTGTGAAGACCCTCGATAAGGTTGTGATACGTTTCTCGGGCGACTCGGGCGACGGCATGCAGCTTGTGGGCAACATATTTACTAACGTGTCGGCCGGTCTGGGCAATGAAGTTTCGACATTCCCCGACTATCCGGCCGAGATACGCGCTCCGCAGGGTTCGCTCGGCGGCGTGTCAGGTTTTCAGGTAAGCGTGGGCACAGGGGTTCATACTCCGGGCGACAAATGCGATGTGCTCGTGGCTATGAATCCGGCAGCCCTGAAGCAGAATGTGAAACATGTGAAACCAGGCGGCGTGATAGTGGTGGACATCGATTCGTTTAAGGAGGCTGATTTGAAAAAGGCTCTCTTCACCACCGACAATCCCTTTGCTGAACTCGGCATTAACGCGCAGGTGCTTGAGGTACCTGTCACTTCAATTACCAAGGCGGCATTGGCCGACAGCGGCCTTGACAACAAGAGCATAATCAAATGCCGCAATTTCTTCGCGCTTGGCCTTGTGTGCTGGTTGTTCGACCGCCCGCTTGAAAGCGTGGTGCATTTCCTTTCGAAAAAATTTGCCAAGAAGCCTGCCATTCTCGATGCAAACACAAAGGTGCTGAACGCAGGTTTCAATTATGGTCATAACATACATGCGTCGGTATCGACATACCGCGTAGAGACCAAGGAGGCACGGCCGGGTGTGTACACCGACATCAATGGCAATACCGCCACCGCCTGGGGGCTGATAATGGCTTCGGAGAAGAGTGGACGTCCGTTGTTCCTCGGAAGTTATCCCATCACCCCTGCCACCGACATTCTGCATGAACTTGCCAAGCGCAAGGACCTTGGTGTGAAAGCGGTGCAGATGGAGGATGAGATAGCAGGCGTTTGCTCAGCTATCGGTGCTTCCTTTGCCGGAGACCTTGCCGTGACTTCCACTTCGGGTCCGGGTCTCGCACTCAAGAGCGAGGGTATAGGTCTGGCCGTGATAGCCGAATTGCCTCTTGTTATTATAGATGTGCAGCGTGGTGGTCCATCCACCGGTCTGCCGACCAAAACAGAACAGACCGACCTGATGCAGGCCTTGTATGGCCGCAATGGTGAATCGCCTGTGGCTGTAGTGGCTCCGGCTTCGCCTACCGACTGTTTCACAATGGCATTCGAGGCTTCGCGCATAGCCATCGAGCACATGACACCGGTGATTCTTCTCACCGATGCTTTCATAGGCAACGGTTCGTCGGCATGGCGCATACCCGATGCCGATGAGTATCCTGAGATAAAGCCTCCCTATGTACCGGCCGATAAATTGGCCGAAGGGGCATGGCGTCCTTACGACCGTAATGCCGACAATCTCGTGCGCTACTGGGCGATACCCGGAACGGAAGGCGGTATGCACCGTCTCGGTGGATTGGAGAAGGACTATGCGACAGGTGCCATCAGCACTGACCCTGTGAATCACGAGCGCATGGTGCACACACGCCGTGAGAAGATAGCACGCATAGCCAACGATATACCTGCTCTCGAGGTGCTTTACGATTGTGGCGATGCCGACACATTGCTTCTCGGATGGGGTGGAACCTACGGCCATCTCCGCACCGCGGCGCAGGAGTTGAACGATGCAGGCCATAAGGTGGCGTTCACACACTTCCGTTACATAAATCCGCTCCCCGCCAACACCGGTGAGGTGCTGTCGAAGTATAAGAAAGTGGTGGTGGCCGAGCTTAACACCGGTATGTTTGCCGACTATCTGCAGAGCCGCTTCCCTGAAGTGAAGATAGAGCGTGTGAATAAAATACAGGGCCAGCCATTCCTTGTGGAGGAGGTGGTCAGTGCCGTAACTAAAATTATGGAGGACAAATAATGGAAACAACAGCATATACTCCCGCCGACTATAAAAGCGACCAGCCTGTGCGCTGGTGTCCCGGATGCGGCGACCACGCCATACTGAATTCCCTTCACAAAGCCATGGCTACACTCGGGGTGCCTCCGCACCTCACTGCCGTGATTTCGGGCATAGGCTGTTCGTCGCGTCTACCTTACTATATGAACGCTTACGGTTTCCACACGATACATGGTCGTGCGGCAGCGATAGCCACCGGATTCAAAGTGGCCAATCCTGAGATGACCGTATGGCAGATTTCGGGCGACGGCGACGGTCTGGCAATAGGTGGCAACCATTTCATTCATGCAGTGCGCCGCAACATAGACATAAACATGTTGTTGCTCAATAATAAAATCTATGGTCTGACAAAGGGACAGTATTCACCGACTTCTGACCGTGGATTCGTGTCGAAGTCGTCGCCTTACGGCACTGTTGAGGATCCGTTTATTCCCGCAGAACTCGTGTTTGGTGCGCGTGGCAACTTCTTTGCCCGCAGTATCGATGTGGAGCTTCAGATTACCCAGGAGGCGCTGCTTGCCGCTGCCCGTCATCACGGAGCATCGGTGGTGGAGATTCTGCAGAACTGTGTGATATACAACAATGGAATACACAACCGTATAACCGACCGTGAATACCGTCCCGACCGTACAATTCATCTTGTTCATGGTGAGAAGATGGTATTCGGCAAGAACCGCGACAAGGGTCTTGTTCAGGACGGATTCCTGTTGAAGGCTGTGGAGATTGGTAAGGATGGATATACCATGGACGATGTGCTTGTGCACGATGCCCATACTCCTACCAACTTCCTGCATCAGCAACTTGCCATGATGGATGGCACAGATCTGCCATTGGCCATAGGTGTGATACGCGACGTGGATTCGCTTACCTACAATGATGAGGTGGAGCGTCAGGTTGCCGATGTGCGTGCCGCCAAGGGATTCGATTCGCTGCGTGACATGATTATGGCCGGCGAGACCTGGGAGGTGAAATAAAAATCAGAACAGGATTTAAAGCAGGTGTATTCCTGCTGATTTACAGGCGTCAATTTGGTCGGAAGGCCAGGTTGACGCCTGAACTTCACCTATATGGGCTTTCTGTAGAAGATACATGCACAGGCGGCTCTGGCCTATGCCGCCTCCGATGGAGTCGGGTAGCTGTCCTTCGAGCAGTCGGGAATGGAATTCGAGTGATGCACGTGAACTGCATCCGCGCAGTTCAAGCTGCTCGCGGAGCGATGTGGGATTTACGCGTATGCCCATTGACGACAGTTCGAAACTTCGGCCGAGTATGTCGTCCCAAAGAATCAGGTCGCCGTTAAGGCCCCGGTGGCGGGAGGATGTCGGGGTAATCCAGTCGTCGTAGTCAGGAGCCCGTCCATCGTGTGGCTTGCCGTCGGGGAGGTCAGCTCCTATTCCTATCAGGAATATTGCACCGTATCGGCGTGCGGCCATGGATTCGCGTTCGGTGGCTGTAAGGTCGGGATATTGTTCGAGCAGGTCCTCGCTGTGTATGAATGTTACGCTGTCTGGCAGCCGCGGTGTGATGTGGGGGAATTGCCGGAATACGTTGAGCTCGGTCTGTTTGACGGCGTTGTATATTTTCTCGACGGTGTTTTTGAGATATGCGAGATTACGGTCGGATTCGCGTATGGTCTGTTCCCAATCCCATTGGTCCACATATAGAGAGTGCAGATTGTCGAGGTCTTCATCGGCACGGATGGCGTTCATGTCGGTATAGAGGCCGTAGCCCGGGGCTATGTTGTAGGCACCGAGTTTCACACGTTTCCATTTTGCGAGGGAGTGCACCACTTCAGCCTTACGGTCGCCAAGTGCCTTGACAGGAAAACTTACGGCGCGCTCCACTCCGTTTAGGTCGTCGTTGAGCCCGGTGCCGGAGAGTACAAACAGCGGAGCTGTGACCCGCCGCAGTCCAAGAGCTTCGGAGAGCCGCCGCTGGAAGTCGTCCTTAATCATTTTGATAGCTACCTCGGTGGTTTCCGGAAGAAGCTTAAGGTGGTATGCCGGGGGAATTATGAGTGCCATGTGCCGTATGATAGTTGTGTGTGTGAAAAAATCTACTGACGTTAATGCAAATGTACGGAAAATGTGGATAAAAACAAATGCCCGGCTTCAAGCCGGGCATTTGTGGTTGTTGATGGTTGCTGTGTATCAGTCGATATTGGGGTTGAGCGCATGCCATTCGGATATCGGAGGAAGCACGCCCATTTCGATTACTTCATCGCGAAGGGTGCAAAGATGCTTGTAGCTTTCTTCGAGTTCCTTCTGCTCGGCGGGAGTTCCTTCAACGTCGTGGTAGGTTACGCCATCGCGGTTGATGGTTGTCTCCATGGCCATCATAATATGGTTGAATTTGCCATTGTTGACATAGCATCCGGCAGGCCAGCGGAAGGGTGCTCCACCCATTGCTGCGGCTATCATCTCGATAGAGAGATAGGCCGGGCTCTGGAAAGATGAGCGCCCGCGGAGGTCGATGATTTTTTTGCCTCCCTGGATGACGCGTACTTTGAGCTCTTCCCAGTCGTTTTGCGGAAGACGTTCGGTACCGATTATTTCAGTAAGGGGTTTGCCGTCGACTTTTGTGGTTGAGGCAAATACTGCCATCTGTTCGCCATGACCTCCGTAAGTGCGGCAGTTTACGATTTCGGATGCGGGTATGTGCAGATATTTTACGAGCTCGTTCTGCAGGCGTGTGCTGTCGAGGGCCGCGAGTGTGGTAACCTGCGATGGCTTGAGGCCTGAATAGAGCAGGGTGATAAGTCCGGTGATGTCGGCAGGATTGAAAATCACCACGATATGCTTAACGTCGGGGCAGTATGCGCGCACATCTTTACCGAACTGTTCGGCGATCTGTGCATTGCCTTTCAGAAGGTCTTCGCGGGTCATGCCGGCTTTGCGTGCCGCGCCTCCCGACGATACTATGTATTTAGCTCCGGTGAGAGCTTCCTTTATGTCGGAGGTAAATGTAAGGTTCACACCTTCAAACGCACAATGGTAGAGTTCTTCGGCCACACCCTCAAGCGCAGGTGCGTAGGGGTCGTAAAGGCAGATGTTAGGTGTGAGACGCATCATCATGGCTGTCTGTGCCATGTTGGAGCCGATCATGCCGGCTGCGCCGACAATCACTAATTTTTCGTCAGTAAGGAAATTCATAATATATAAAAATAAAGAGTGTCTTTATATAACAATCGCGCGGGAATATTGTCAGACCGCAGCCATGGCATCGGCCAAAGCTTCGAGCTCGCTGATGTTTATGTTGGTGAGACGTGAGCGCACTGTGACCATCGGGTTGGTGAATTCTATTCCCGGCAGCTTTTCGAGCATGCCTCGCATAAGTTTACCGGCAATCGGTGCCCACGAGCCGTTTTCGATTATGCCAACGTGGCGGTTGCGGTAGTTTTTTATGGATAGGTGATAGAGAAAGTCGTGCATGGCGGGATATATGCCGGCATCGTAGGTGGGTGCGGCCACAATCATTGAGCTTAGCCGGAATGCCTGAGCCACCGCCTCCGATTGGTCGTCGCGGCAAAGGTCGGTGACTACTACCTCTCCAGCGCCCCGGGCACGGAGCATTTCGGCTATCTTGAGGGCGGCAGCGGCTGTTCCGCCGTAAATTGAGGCGTAGGCCACGAGGACGCCGCGGCATTCGGGCTCATAACGGCTCCATTTGCCATAGAGATTGAGATATGGCGTGAGGTCGCCACGGAGCACCGGACCGTGCAGTGGTGCGATGGTGTCGACGGTCACTCCATCGAGTTTGCGCATGATGGCCTGTACCTGCGGACCATATTTGCCTACAATGTTGATGTAGTAGCGGCGGGCTTCATTTTCCCAGGCGTCGGGATATTGCAGCGCTCCGAATTTGCCGAATGCATCGGCTGAAAACAGGATCCGTTCGGAATGTTCGTAGCTTACGATTACTTCAGGCCAGTGTACCATCGGAGCGGAGTAGAAAGTGAGCAGATGGTCGCCGAGCGAGAGGGTGTCGCCATCCTTCACTGCTACGGCGCGCGATGAGTAATCGCATTCCGGAAAGAACTGGGTGAGCATTCCGACGGCTTTTTGTGAGGCTACGATACGGAGCTGAGGCCATCGGTTCATGGCCATGTCGATACAAGCCGAGTGGTCGGGCTCCATGTGGTGGATTATGAGATAGTTTGGTGTACGGCCGTCAAGGTGATGTTCAATCTGTTGCAGCCAAATCTCTCCCTGACCCATTTCTACAGAATCCATTATGGCTATCTCCCGGTCGAGGATGATATATGAATTGTAGCTCATGCCGTGTGGTATGGGGTACTGGGCCTCAAACAGTCCGGCCGACATGTCGTCTACTCCCACATAGGGTATTGAATCGGATACTTTGTCAAACATTTTATTGAGTTATGTGTGGTGTCCTTTACGGTGGCAAAGTTAACAAAATAAATGTTTAAAAGGGCTTGTTTGTTCAGTTCAATCCAGTTCGGTGTGTGAATCGTGCTCGCGTCGTGTCAATGGCGCGAATCCATCGCCCATGGAAGCCATGCGCAGCCTTGGATTGGCCGACGGATGACCTGCATTGATGTCGTCGACCACTTTCATAAGACGGCGTTTTTTCTCATTGGCTTTTGTGTCGGAGAAGAGGTTGGGCTGCACACCTTGCGGAGTGCAAAGCCTGCTCAGGGTGACTCCGGCACGTTTGTATCCGAGCCCCGGACGGTATATGCTTTCAAAGGCGCGGAGAGCTGTTTCGGCAAGTGCGGGGGTGAAATCTGTGGCTTCGGGCAGTCGCAATGTGGCAGTGTTGTAATATTGCGGTGAGTTCTTATGGAATCTGTTGGTGCAGATGAATACTGAAATATCCGTGGCCAACAGGCCATCGGCACGTAGTTTCTTGCCCAGAATGGATGTGAACGCGCATATCGCCTGCCGAAGTGATGCCGGCTCGGTGATGTCGCGGGCAAATGAACGTGATGAGGATATTGTGCGCCGTTCGGGTGGTACGGGTTCGTGTGTGATGCATGGTTCGCCATTGAGCTCGCGCCATGTGCGTTCACCGGTTATGGACATCATGCGCCTGACGGTGTCGTGTGGCAGTGTTGCGAAATCAAGAGCAGTGCGCACCCCGCGCTCCATGAGTTTTCTGGAATGTCGCCGTCCGATGCCCCACACATCGGATATCGGTGTGAGGGAAAGCGCTTTGCGTAATTTCTCATCGGTGTCGATGATGCATGCTCCTTTGTAGCCCGGATATTTCTTTGCAAACCGCGCCGCCACTTTAGCGATGGTTTTTGTCTGCGCTATTCCAAGTGATACCGGAATGCCCGAATGCCGCATCACGGTGTCTACCACATACCGGCCATATTCGGCAAGCTCCCCGAGGCGTTCGTCTATCTCCATGAAGGCCTCGTCGACAGAATATATCTCGAGCTTATCATTGGACAGGGCGCGCAATATCATCATGACTCTTGCCGATATTTCGTTGTAGAGACTGTGCGTTCCCGACAGTACCACCACGCCATGGTTCTGGCAGATGTCGCGTATTTTGAAGAATGGGTCTCCACGCTTTATGCCTAAGGCTTTTGCCTCGTTAGACAACGCCACAGCGCAGCCGTCGTTGTTGGACAGCACCACCACCGGCTTTGAGACAAGCTCCGGGTGTATGGCGCGCTCACACGACACAAAGAAGTTATTGCAGTCAACTAATCCAATCATCGGTCAATCTCCACAGTCGCAAAGAAACGAAATTATGCCGATTCGGACAAATTAGAGCCTGTTCCATAATAAAAGTTAACGCTGAGGCGGACAACCATTGACATCTTTTATGCGTTTTTTGCCATCTTTCCCCTTTTGAGACTGAGACAATCCGCTACTTGAACTTTGGCCGTATATTATAGCTACGCCTGGATTTTGACGTTGTTTCCCTCTGAGTATCTGCCTTTTGCCGTGGAGTAATTGTTTGGGCAAATTATTGAACCAAAGTATTTCGCTTATATCTCGGAAATAGTGGCATACACATTTTTATTATGGGGCAGGCTCTAAAACGGATGGTGCAAGTGGCGATTGCGGAAGGTGTGATGAAAATGTTTTGGAGGTTCGGGAAAAATGCTTACCTTTGTGGCGGGTAAGTCCTACACGACCAGCTCCCCGGGAACTCCGCCAGGTCTTGATCGAAGCAACGGTACCGGGTTGTAGCGGTGCGATGTAGTAAGCTTACCCTTTTTTTGTGCCCTTATGGCCGGTTGGCCGATGTGGGGCGGAGTGTATGCGCGGGGTATGTTTCCGTTTGATGTGTCGGCAGTGTGTTGCGTGCGGGAGTTTTCTTCTCCGGCCTGCGCGGTGTGGCCGGTTGCGGCATTTTCGTCCACAGTGTCGCGCTTACGGGGAATCTGGGATATGATCAGCGAAACCATGGCATTGACCACATCGCTTGCTGACGTGGTGAGTTGGCCTGTAAAGCCATAATTTACAATGATGGATATTATCTCACGGCGCAGTTTCTCATCGGAGATGATGTTGATGGCGTCAAGCCACTGGCGACGGAAGGAAAATGATTTTTTTGTTGCAGTCATTTTAAACGGTGTTGTTGGTATGACTGCAAAGTTATGGCTTCCGGATGCCTGTGGTGTGTGAATTTACACTTAATTTAAATATTGTCGACCAATATGGTGTAGGATGCGGTGAATGTCTGTCCCGGCTCAAGGGTGTTGATGTATTCGCGGTCGGAAAAATCGCCGTCAAAACCCAACCTGTCGCATCGTCCCCACCATGGTTCTATGCACACGAACGGTGCCTTAGGTGATGGCGACCAGAGTCCTACCAGCGGGCTGTCGAAAAGCAGGGTGATATATGGCGATTTCTGCGTGTCGAGCAGCGATACACGGTGTACCTGTCTGTTGGCGAGGATTATTGCATCGCGGGAAAATGTGGATTCGGTGATAGGAAGCAGCCTGTCGGCATCAATGTCTATCTCGATGTCTTCTGAGCCCACACATCCGTTTTGGGCTATAACCTGGGAAACAAGTGTGTCGCGGGCATCGGTGTCGAAGAATCCGTGCAGTGAATCGGCTGGGTTGAATGCCGGATAGTTGAAAGCCGGGTGGGCACCTATCTGAAAATGCATTGTACGGGTGTCGAGGTTTGTTACGCGCCACATCACAGAGATGCGTGTTTCGTGGAGCGCGTAGCCAATTTCAAGTCTGAAACGGCGCGGGTAGATGGGTAGTGTGGTGTCGTCGGCCTCAAGAGAGAACCAGGCTTCGTTTTCGTTGGCGGAGTCAATGATGGAAAATTCGCGGTCGCGGGCAAAACCGTGCTGCGACATGGCGTATGTGTTTCCGTCCATGCTGTAACTGCCCCGGCTTACTGCTCCAACGATTGGAAAGAGCACCGGCGAGCGTCGACCCCAGAATGCCGGATCGCCCTGCCATAGATATTCGTGGCGGGTGCGGTTGGCGGTTATGTTGCGGAGTTCGGCACCGAGGGTGTCAATGGTGATGGTAAGGAGGTCGTTGGACAGTGTCTGTTTCATTGCGGAGATGTTGTGTTATGCAATGCAAAGTTAGTGATTTTTGCCGAGCGGAAAGGCAGGGATTCGATTTTAGATATTGCAGCGTTTTCTCAGAAAGACATCGAACCTGAAAATGCTTAAAGTATCACTTCGCAATGATATCGTGAAATATCGACAGAAGGCAATTTGCTATCCTTGCTTACGACATCGGCTATAAATGTGTCGCATTCTTCTTTTGTCAGCTTTTTGCGGATGTATGCGTAATAAAGAAAATCCAATGTGGTAAGGTATGTAATTCCATTGCTGGCACAGTATTCTTTTATGTCGCGAAGATTACTACTGCCAAGTACATCATGGTTGTCACGGCAATATACCAGGCACGCGCTTTCTCCCTTACCGAGTGTCCTCAAAAGTTTCGCATATTCCATCGTGGATTCACCTTTGGGTGCGAATCTGACTGATGATATGCGTTTGCCAAAGAACTGGAGCGTGTTGTCAACCTGCACCTTTGTCGCACGATATTTGGTAACTTCATCATATACCACATCGAGCATAATGTATTCGTATTCCGGAAATATATCCAGCAATAGACTGAACTGCCCGGCTTTAACGAAATGAATTATCACATCGGCATCAAGCACGATTTTAGTTTTCATCGTCATGGATTCCGATTTTACTCAATAACTCACGATAGTGCCCCTCGGAGATCTTCCCTTCATCATATAATCGACGTGCTTTCTCTCCAAAATTACCGATTACAAGATTTTCATTTCCGGATTGGTATAATGCTATGTCGTATCCGTATTCACGAGCGGTACGGATTACGGGATAAGACAAAAGATTTTCTCTATCCTGACGGCTTATAAACCGTAGGTCGAACAGACGGTTGATTATTGCCTGACGTGACACTGAGAAATAATGTTCCATTCTGATAACCGTCGCCAAAGAAATTTTCTTGGATTTCAATTCTTCGTCAGGAATCAATTGGAGTATTCCTGCATATGGCATCAGGAATATCTGCGCGAATGCATCTGCACATTGTTCCGATTCACTCTTGCTCTCCTCCACGGCGCAGTTATGCGGCATAGGATTCTGATCTATAAACAGGTGATATAATTCGTGGGCGATTGTGAAATGCTGTCGGCATCGGGGCTGGTTGCTATTGATAAGCATGAACCGTTCTTCCCCCGGACTTTTAAGGCTCATACCCGAAAAGGTATCGGACAATGGGCGGAAAATGGTAAGTACATTAAGTTTGAGCAGCAAACTTTTTAGGTTTACGGCTTCAGCATCGCTTAATCCAACCATCTGGCGGAACTGAGTAACCTGTCGTTCTACCAATGCTAATAAATTTGATTTCATCGCGCCGCGATAGCCTCCATTTTTAGATACGATTTTACTATATCCTTGAAACGCATGATTTCGACGGTATCACTTTCTGTAAGACCATCAAGACGGAAAGCGGAAGCGAATATCATAGCTTCTGCATTCTCGTTTTCTTCAAAAAGCACATACATTTCACAACCGAAAAGATCTGAAGCCTTTTCAAGAATCTCATACGGAGCTTCGCGTTCTCCTGATTCGTAATTGCTATATGCAGAACGGGTTATTCCGATAGCCCGCGATACCTCATCTTGGGTGTAACGGGCTGCTTCCCGAAGTTTTTTCAGGTTGTTTGCTACGATATTATTCATAATTGTCCTTTCCTTTGTGTGGCAAAGTTAATTAATTTATTATATATATTAACTATTTGCCACATATAAGTGTTGGGTAAATAAATATCTACTGACCCGATTATTGCTACGCAAGCGCTTCGCGGTGACGAACCCTCGGGTTCCCCGCAGCCTTTCCTACCCGGGGTAATAAAAACAAAGAAGCCTGCAAGAGGCTTCTTTGTTTTTATGGCGGAAAGACAGGGATTCTTTCTCCGCTACGCGTCGAAAGCGCTGAAGCGATAACGAACCCTTCCAGGGTTCTCATCCCGCCTTTATGCACGAAAGCCGCTGATTTTCAGCGGCTCTCTAAGCGGAAAGACAGGGATTCGAACCCTGGGTACCCGTAAGGGTACAACGGTTTTCGAGACCGTCCCGATCGACCACTCCGGCATCTTTCCAGTGGTTTCGGGTGCAAATTTACAAAAAGTTTTTTGACTGCCGATAATCTTTTACAGTATTTTTTTCTATGGTGATAACGGCCGGTGTGTCTCAACGTCCTGTGACTGCTATGCGTTTGGCCTGGGTGGTGATTTCCTGACCATCGATGGTAACGGTGGCGCGGTATATGTATATGCCACGGCCTACACGGCGTCCGCTTGTGTCGCAGAGGTTCCATGTGATGGGGGCTGAGAGGAAGAGGTCGCTGCGGTCGGTGACGGAAGTGGTCCACACGCGGTGGCCGAGGAGGTTGTATATGTCGAGGTTTACTGTCAGGGTGGCGTCGGGGCGGTTGTGGGAGATGTAGAAGTTGGCTTCGAACGATGCGGGATTGGCATCGGTGTATATGTCGAATAGTTTGGCCCGGGCGCCTTGCTGAACGAAGAACTCAAGTGAGTGTGAGGTCGAGTTGCCCGATGTGTCCCATACGCGGAACGTTAGGGTGTGGTTTCCTTCGGGCAGTTCGCTCATGGGGTAGGCTATCGTGCCGGACGGAGAACCGTCGGCCGAGGGGGTGTAATAGTATGCAATGTCGTTGAATGAACGGTTGTTGTCGAGCTTGAGTGTCATCTGGTGGCCTATGCCTGCTGTAGAGAGGTTGATTGCCGTGTCGTCGGAAACTCTTGCTATGAACATTGGCTGCTCGTTGACAACGGAGCCGTCGGTGTAGCTTTCGTGATTGAGATAGGCATATTCGATGGTGGGTGCGGTGTCGTCGGGGCTTGCTGTCTCGTCGTAGCCATAGATGTAGAACTGGCGGTTGCATCCTATGGCCTCACGTCCATCGTTGGCCGAGGCGTAGAGGTTGATTGCCGCAGGACGGTAGTTGTCGGAGATTTCAGCCGGCATGGGCACGCGAAGTGTGAAACGGCCGTCGGTTATGGAGTCGCGTCCGCTGTAGAGCTTGCCCCCCTGTTCCTGAAATGGCTCCGCGCTGCCGTCGGTGTTGTGAGCCGGTCGTCCGCTTGAGGTGGTGGTGTATTCAGCATCGTAGATGGTGGCGGAGAGTGAGCCGTTGAAGTCGGTGAGGGTTTCGCCATTGTCACCGCACACGTATCCGTTTATGGTGGCGTTCTGCCGGCCTAATATTTCGGGCCATTCGCTTTCGTCGGTGTCCTCATTGATATTTATGCCGTTGATGTTATCGACAATAAGTCTGTTGGACGGGGCGGCAGGCCGCAATGCGGGGTCGCCGATTAGCACGTAGCGGAGTTTGGTGGAGTTGGAGGTTATGTTCTTGCAATTGCGGTATATGTCGCCTATGGTGCAGAGGCGCTGTCCGTCGTTGTCGCTGTCGAACGCCACCTTGCCCATCGATGCGGCGAGAACGCTGTTGTCGGCAATGGATGCCTCGCGGGTGGGGGCCATTACCGCGATGGCGCCTCCCGATGGGTTTAGAATCATGTTTTCAGCTCCACATGTGGCCGGGGCGTCGATGCGTCCGAACGAGCATGTGGCTGTGAAGAATATCGGCAGGTGACGGTTGGACATGCTCTCTACATCTTTTTTTGAGAATATGTTCTGCCCTGACAGTGACAAGGTGTTGCCGTGGCCTACGTAGGTTACCCACATCACACCGTCGTTGAGCAGACGGTATATGCGTTCGCGGGCACCTACGCAAGTGCCGCCCTGAAGGGGGAATGCATCGGTGTAGGCTTTAGTATAGAACATGTTGCGGCCAAGGTAGGAGTCAATCATGCCTTTGTGTTGATTCTCGCAGTCTTTCAGGAATGTACCGCCATCGCCGTCGTCGGCCACGAGCAGCACCTGATTCTTCCATTCGGAGCGTAGCTTGGATGTGTTGGCGTAGGCTATTGTCTTGTCCACGAAAACTCGTGCTTTGGCTATGGTGGTGACCGGTGCTCGTCCTATGGAGATTGATAGTTTCGATTGCGACAGATTGCTTCCGGAGTTGTCCTCGAGCATCGCCATCACGTCGTCGGACATGTAGGATGTCGCGGAATTGTCGGCGGCGAAGGTCTGCCACGACGGTACGATTGGTGTAGTGCTGTTTTGCATCTGGCGGGTGAGCCGTCGGTTGTCGAAAGTGGGGCGCCCCATGAGCAGGGCATATCGCAGCGTGCGGCCATTTTCATTGCCACGGTCGAAGAACATCTTGAACATGCGTCGGAATGCTCCCGGGTCGCGTGTTCCTGACGAGAATTCGTTGAACACTTCGTCCTGATTCACCACCAACACCCGTAATGTGTCGGCGCTTTCGCGGTGGAAACGTGCAAGGCGGTTGGCTTCGGCCATCCATTCGCGGGGGGTGACTATAATCATGTCGGGTGTCTCCTCGGCATGCAGGTTCTGGGCTGAGACGGAGCCTATGTATTTTGGGGCAGGGTAGCTGCGGCCTTCATTCCAAGCCATGTATCGGCGCAATCCCGAGTAGAAATTGGTCCAGACTATGGATGTGCCGTCGATGGCTGTGTTGAGTGCAGTCGGGTTGCATGGGTCGGTTATGTCCCAGACGTGAGTGTTCAGGTCGGCGTTCTCAAGCCTTACGCTTGTGTTGCTGCTTTCAAATTCGAGACGTCCGTCGGTGAGCTGTATGCGGCGTGTGTAGCAGATGTTTATGGCATCGAGATGTGCGGCCGACACTGCTCCTGAGGTGGCGTAGGTGAGACCGAGCGACAGTTTGTCGCCATCAATGGTGAAGGTTTTGTCGAAAGAAGCGGCGTTGTAGAACAGTTTGGAGCTTTTATATAGTTCCAGGGTCACGGCACCTGGTACCGAGGTCCCGTTTGCTGTTATGTTGATGGTGGCACTCCCGGTGCAGATGGAGCCGAATGTGCAACGCATCCATACATCGGTATCGGCCACTCTTCCCGGCAGGTTGAAACTGAATGTCTGCGAGCGCTTCAGCTTGAAGTCTTCGCCGAGCAGGTTGTGGCCTGATTCGGAGAGTGTGGTCTGTTCGAGTTCGTGGGCGGTGGACTCGGTGAATGTGGTCTGTGGGCTTACGCCTGCCTGCGGAAATCCCTGTGCGGGAATCTCGGCCTGATTCTCAGAGGATTCTGTTATGAAATAGTAGCCGAGTTCGGAAAATGGGTTGAGTGAGCTGGTGCGGTATCGCCGGCGTGAGTCCACCACGGTCCATGTGGTAGTGCCGGTGGCATAGAAATATACGCCGGCGGCAGTGGCCACCGACGGTGCGGCGGGCAGGTCGTCGCGGAAGTTGGTACGTGTCAGCCGGTCGGAAATCTGTTGCCCGCCATATCCGTGGATTCTTACGTTATTGGGGTTGTTGAATCCCCATGAGCGTAGGGTGGATGCGGGAATGAAGTGCATGCCCGATTCGGTAACCCCTACCTTTATCCATTTGCCCGATGCGAGGACTGAGGATTGTGTGTAGGTGTCGGTGGGGAATGCGAGGACACCGGCCGGGAGAGCCAGCGACAGGGCGACTGTGAGGAGTAAAGCGGTGTGTCGAAGCATTATCGATATGTGGTTCATTGACTAATGACTGGTCAGGATGGTTTACGATAAATATAATAACGCGGAATTGGTGGTGTTTATTGCGTCAGGAAGTGCCCGTCGCCGCACCACGACAGCCACATGGTGCTGTCGCCGTTCCAGACGTTGATATCCACTGGGTTTTCTATGCCGTCCACTTTGCCTGAATGGGTGTATTGCCAGAGTGTCCACCGTAAATCGGGGTCTATGCCGGTGAATGAGCATATCCATAGTGGTATGTTGTTGAATCTGTGGTTGATATATCTATGGTAACCGTCTTTGTTGGTGTATATCATTGTGCGCAGTCCGTGGCTGTCAAGATATCCGAGAAGTTCCTCGAGCCTGGCTATTACATCTTCGTCGGATATATGTGTCGGGTTGGTCCATTCTTCGAGGTCTATCACCACCGGCATGTCGGTAAGCCGTCCGCGCAGGGAGTGGATTATGTTTATGCCCTGTGCCACGCCGTCGGTGTCGAACCGGAAGAAGTGGTACACACCGGTTTTCAGGCCGGCAAGCTGTGCGCGGCGAATGTTGTCGATGAACCGGGGGTCTTTGAAATCGCCCCCTTCGGTCATTTTTATGATTACGAACGATATGCCGTCGTTTTTTACGGCGTCGAAGTCTATGTGCCCGTTGTGTGCCGAGATGTCGATGCCGCGTATTGGATATCGGAGTGCTGATGGCGGTCCGGAATGTACGGGTCTCAGTGTCACGAGCGCTCCCCATCCGGCAAGGGCCAGGATGGCGGCGGTGCACAGGATGGTAAGCAGTTTCCGCAGTGTGCCTGTGAGATTTGTTGGTGACAGGGGCATTTATGGGCAAAGTTAGCTATTTTTTTGATTTGATATATTATGGACAATGCCTTATCTTTGCATGTTAAACAACCGTACACATTTCTTATGCGACGAACTTTATTCTGCATCTCATTGCTTATATGCGGATGCATCGCTCTCAGCGCTAAAATGAATTACAAACGCAATGTGGCTATACTGGACAGTCTTAGAAACACATTGTCGTCGGCGCCGACCATCGCTGACTCCCTGGCCATTTGCTACGATATGTTCGATGTGGCTCCGCGCTCGCTGCGGGGTCCGGTGGGGATGGAGCTTTATGAGATGGCCAAGCTTTCGGGCGATGCCTCGGCTAAGCTCGATGTGCTGCGCAGAATCACCTCGTTCTATACGTCAAATGATACTATACAACGGTGGTGTGTGGCTGAAATAGAACGCATTCCCGAAACTGACGAGCAGAAGGCTTCGGCAGTGTTCGCCCGCACTATGCTGCTGAGCAGTCAGGTCAACAAACTGACTGAGGCCCAGCGTAAGAAGGAGATATACCGCCTGCTTCAGTCGTCGCGCGTGAAAGATGAGAATATGTCGGAGTATGAGCGTGTGGAGCAGCTTTTCGCGTTATGCATATATCTCAATGCCACGCTTCAGGGCGATGTGCTGAGCGATTATCTCACCCGGCTTGGGGAGCTGATAAAGCAGATGCCCTATCATCTTGATGCTCTAAGTAATATATACTATCTGCAGGCGGCGCTGCTGTACAGTGACAATAACGAGCCGGAGAAATCCATAGCGGCCTACAGGGAGCTTCTGGCTTTGATGGACCGCATGGAACAGAGAAATGTTGCCGAGGGCAGGAAGTACAGGAATTATGATACGAACTATTATTCCATCTACAGGCGCATGCTACGTAACGCGAGTGTGCTCACGGATGAGGAGATAGACGAATATTATAACAAGGTGCTTAACATAGCGCGGCAGAACTCCGACGTGCGCGCTGACCTCGAGAATAACGAGATGGCCATAATCTACTATCTGATGGCCAAGAAAAGATATTCGGAGGCGCTCCCTCTTTTGCGCCGTCAGGTGGCCCGGGCCGAACGTAACAATACCAAGATATATCTGTACAAGGCAATGCTTGAGGCCGGTACGGCTATTGACGACAAACATGCCATGTTTGATGGCGCGGTTAATTACAGCCGTATGCTGGAGGATTATTTCAAGGAACGTTCATATCTGAGCGCGCGTGAGTTCAAGATGCTCTATGCAGTCAACGACCTGAAACTGAAAAACGACGAACTGACACATTCGCGCAGGGAGACAGAGCAGCGCTTCCACCGCAATGCCTTGTGGGTGTGCGGCGTGCTTGTGTTTGTGTTGCTGCTGTTCGCAGTGCTTCTGCTGCTGTCCTACCGCAAGGCGCGTCGTCTGGCCACCAACCTTTCGCGAAGCAATGAGTCGTTGGTGTCGGAGCGTGACAATTTGCAGCGCATACAGCGTGAGCTTCTTGAGGCGCGCGACCGTGCCCGGAAGGCCGACCGTCATAAAACGGAATTCATCAACAATATGAGCCATGAGATAACCACGCCGCTGGAAACCATAGTGGAGTGCTCGAGGCTGATTGTCGATACGGTGAGCGAGGAGAAGCGCCGCTATCTCGAACACTATATGAAGGCCATGGAGGTGAGCGCCGATATGCTGCGCGTGCTTGTGAACGATGTGCTTGATATAGCGTCGATGGACAATTCGCAGATGGTGGTGGAGTGCCGCCCGGTGTCGCTCGCCGCGCTTTGCAAGGTGGCTCTTACGGCTACCGGAAAATATGTCAAGGATGGAGTGAAGGTGAGGTTTGCCAATCAGGGAGAGCCTGATGAGACTGTGAATACCGACCCGAAACGAGTGGAACAGGTGCTTGTCAATCTGCTTAACAATGCGGCCAAGTTTACCGACGAGGGGTATATCGAGATTGGATATGAGGCCGACCGTCATAACCGTTTCGTCACGTTCCATGTCACAGACACGGGATGTGGCATACCGGAGGGTAAGGATGAGGAGATATTCGAACGATTCACCAAGTTGAGCGATATATCTGAAGGTCTCGGCCTCGGGCTGAATATATGCCGTATGGTGGCCGACCTGCTTGGCGGTGAGGTGAAGCTCGACAGGTCGTATGACGGTCCGGGTTCGCGTTTTGTGTTCACGATTCCCAATATGGTGTGATTAGGCGCCATGCTATTTGCAATTGTGGCGGGAATGTCGTATCTTTGAAATAAATCTCTACTCGATTAATGATGGAACATTATTTAGTATCGGCACGAAAGTACCGCCCGGCGACATTCGCTTCGGTGGTGGGGCAGAAGGCTCTTACCACGACGCTGAAAAACGCTGTCGCCACAAACCGTCTGGCCCACTCCTACCTGTTTTGCGGGTCGCGAGGTGTGGGCAAGACCTCCTGTGCCAGAATATTTGCCAAGACAATCAATTGCGAGCACCGCACTCCTGATGGTGAGGCTTGCAATGAATGCGATTCATGCCGGGCTTTCAATGCCGGCAATTCCATGAATATCGTGGAGCTCGATGCTGCGTCGAACAATGGTGTGGATGCCATGCGCAATCTTGTAGAACAGGTGCAGGTGCCTCCAACACAGGGTCGCTACAGGGTGTTCATAGTCGATGAGGTCCACATGCTGTCGGCCGGTGCGTTCAATGCTTTTCTGAAAACTCTCGAGGAGCCACCGTCGTATGTGGTGTTCATTCTCGCAACAACCGAGAAGCATAAGATAATACCTACCATCCTGTCGCGCTGTCAGATATACGATTTCCACAGAATCACGATACAGGACATGATAGACCACCTGTCGTATGTGGCCTCGCAGGAGGGTATCACGGCAGAGACGGCCGCTCTTAACGTGATAGCCCGCAAAGCCGACGGCGCGATGCGCGATGCCTTGTCGATATTTGATCAGGTGGCGGCATCGTCGGGCGGAAATATAACCTATCAATCGGCGCTCGACAGCCTGAATGTGCTCGACTTTGAAAGCTACAATAAGTTGATAGAAGCTTTTTTGGCCGGTGATGTGCTCAAGTCATGGCTGATATATAAGGAGATACGCGACCGTGGATTTGATTCGCAATTCTTTATCAACGGACTGGCATCGTATCTTCGCGACCTTATGGTGGCGCGCGATCCGGCAACCGTGTCGTTGCTGGAGGCCGGCGACGAGGCACGGCAGTCCATGGCAATGTGGGGCGCGAAATGCACGCCCGAGTTCCTGTATAAGGCAATGAGCTTGTGCAATGATGCGGATTTGAACTACAGGGTGTCGTCGAACAAGCAATTTCTCATAGAGCTCACGCTCGCTAAAATATGCCAACAAGCAAGCCCCTCCCCCAATGATGGCGGCGACGGAGAGGGGCAGTTGAAGCCAATCGCTGCCAAAACTTCCGTTCAGAATACGGCTCAGGCTCCTCAGGCTTCCACCCCAAAGGGGACCGATGCGGTACCGAAACAGGTGCCACAGCCCACGCCTGCACCTGCCAGACCGGCACCGGCACTTACGAGTGCTGCTCCAGCCCCACGTCCGGCAGCTCCCCCACGTCCGGCGGTAAAGCCGGTAGGTGTGCCGCAGATATCCATACGCCATGGACTCAAAACGGAAGGTGATTCGGGAACGGCCTCCTATGCTCCGCAGAGTCGTCGCGACACACCTTTTTCCGAGGAGTCGCTGATGTCGGCATGGGAAACGTATATTTCCACCCACCCCAAGGCTCATATTCTGATAAACACCATGCGCGCATCGGCTCCGCGTCTCGTTGAGCGGTGCCGTTTCATGGTGGTGGTGCAGAACCAGAAGCAACTTGAGCTGATGGAGGCAAACCGTCCCGATATATTGCATTTCCTGCACGATTCCTTACAGAACGATAACGTTACGTTTGATATATCCATCAATGAAGGAAGTTCACCGCGTCATACTTTGAGCGACCATGAGCTGTTTGACAGCATGCGTAAGGAATATCCTGTGCTTCAAAGCCTGATTGAGGATTTCAGTCTGCGCCTTTCGTAATTAATAGAGTTAAAGTTGTTACCTTTGTTTATAAAATTCGATTTAACCGTGAAAGATATAACATCAATGTTGCTGTCGGCAGCCGTGTTCTCGTCGGGATTGTTCCTTGCCGGGTGCAATGGCCTGAGCAGCGAGGCCAAGGAGATGGTTGGCGATTATTATAATATTGAACTGTCGGAGACAGAGCCTGTGATGGAGCTTAACGCCAATGGTAAATGCGTGCTCCGGGCCATAAAACCCGGCGTGCTGACCTATACGGTCGATGGCCGTTGGAATGTTGAAAACGACACTTTGTTCATATCGACCGACGGCATGGTCGATGAGGCTAAGGGCGATACAACCCTCATAGGCCGTGTAGCCGAGAAAATGGCCAAGGCTGTGGTAAATTACAATGGCCTCACACTCACGTTGCGCAGCGACGGAAATGATTATGTATATACACGGAGGGTGAAGAAATGAGACTGTCGGGTATGAGAATGATTTTATGTGCTGTTGTGGCATGTTTTTGTATGTCGTGTACCGGAACAGGTAACGCCGAACTCGATTTGCGTAGCGCTGAAATGGCTGTGGCGCAAGGCGACATGACGGCGGCTAAAAGTATTGCGTCGCATATTGTGGATAAAAATCTCTCGGATATGCCGGCATCGCAGCTGTGCAGGTTGTCTATAGTTTACATGCAGATGGCCGACAGTACGGACGTTGACAATAATGTGGCCATGGCCACGAAACTTTACCGTAAGGCTTATGAGACTGATGCTGACAGCGCCGGTATGTTCTATTCCGGTCTGTCGCCCGACAATATGCAGTATGCGGCAATGTTGTCATCGCTTGTAGGTAACATAGACAATCCTTACGATGCGTTTCGCGACAGTATTGAGGAGGCTCATGCTGATACCATAGCACTCCATACACATATATAGTTATGAATTGGCAGGACCAACTTGAGAAATTCCGCGCAGCTAATCCTGATCTTCCTGAAGGGGAAGATGTGATGGCATCAGAAGAGGTGGAAGAGGTGCGTCAGCCTCGCGTGGATATCAGTATAGAGCGCAAAGGGCGTGGCGGTAAGACGGCAACTCTTGTCACCGGATGGATTGTTGACGATGAAAAGTTACTCGCCATAGCTTCGGAATTGAAACGCAAGCTCGGCGCCGGAGGTTCGGCTCGTGGCGGTGATATCCTGATTCAGGGCGACCGCCGACGCGATGTGCTTGAGATTTTAACCGATATGGGTTACAAAGGCCGTATAATATAAATAAGGTGTACACGCATGCTCTCCATCTATAAGGCTTCGGCCGGTTCGGGAAAGACATTCACTCTTACATACGAATATATCAGAATGCTTCTCGGTGTCAAGAATCAGGACACCGGGCGCTATAGCCTTAACCGCAACGGTCGTGAGCGTCACCGTTTCATCCTTGCCGTGACATTCACAAATAAAGCCACCGAGGAGATGAAGCGGCGTATACTTCATGAGTTGGCCGTGCTTGGTGGGCTCGAGCCGGGATGGAAGGAGGAGAGCCCGTTTAAGGAACGTCTGATGCGTGAATTCGGATGTACAGCCGATGCTTTACGCTCGGCTTCGGCCACGGCATTGCGCAGCCTGCTGTTCGATTTCAACTTTTTTCAGGTCAGCACCATCGATTCTTTCTTTCAGATAGTGCTCAGGACTTTCGCACGTGAGGCTGACCTGATGGGTAATTACGAGGTGGAGCTTGACGAAGACCGTTCTATAAGGGCGGGTGTACGTCAGATGTTTGATTCGTTGAGTGTAAATTCCGGAGAGTCGTCGGTACGTGCCACAGTCAATTGGCTTACTGATTTTATGCTTCGTGAGCTGGAGCAGGGACGGGGTGGCTCGTTGTTCAACCGCTCGGCATCGGGCTACGCATCATTTATAAAAATGTTGAAATCGGTGAGCAATGATGTGTTCACTGTCAACTATACCTCGATAATGGACTATCTCGCACAACCGGATAAACTCGAGCGGTTTGGTGCGGAAGTGCGCGAGGCTGTAAAATTATATTTAAAAGATGCTGCTGAACAGGCCGCGCATGCACTTGAAGTTATAAGGAAGCGAGGATACGATGGCAGTAGTAAACTTAAGGTCAATTCCTATCTGATAAAGGTGTTGGTCAACGTGGCCGGTGGAAATCCCGATTTGTCAAAAGCGCCATCGAAGGTTGTCGTCTCGGCTGCGGAGAATGTGGGTGCCGCATATCTGAAGGATTTGAAGTCGTTTCTTGACGCTAATCCCGACGATGAGCTCGATGCTTCCATTTCGGCAGCCTGCAAGGCAGCCGTCGGAATGTGGCGGGGGGTGCCTCTGTTGCACCATATCGACAGCAATATTTATGTGATGGGGCTTCTGAAGAAGGTCTATCATTATGTAGAGCAGTATCGTAATGAGACTAATACCGTGCTGCTTTCAGATACAAACGGACTTCTGCGCGATATAATCGGTGACGATGATACTCCTTTCGTTTACGAACGTGTAGGTGTGTGGCTCAACCATTTTCTGATAGATGAGTTTCAGGACACATCGCGTCTGCAGTGGGAGAATATGCTGCCGTTGTTGAAAGAGGGTCAGGCATCAGGGCATGACAGTCTGATAATAGGTGATGAGAAGCAGTGTATATACCGTTTCCGTTTCTCCGACCCCGATTTGCTCGGACATGAAGTGAAGCATGCCTTCGGGGAAAATGCCATGGTGAGCGGTGATACAGCCGAGGGAAACACCAACTGGCGCAGTTCGGCCGATGTGGTCATGTTTAACAATGAACTGTTCCGGCATCTGGGCGAGAAACTCGGGTTCGGCGGGATATACGCTAATGTTCATCAGCAGGTGTCGGCAAAGCATGAAGCCCACAGGGGATTTGTGAAGATTAATGCCATTCCTGATGAAAACAAAGAAAATACATATACTCGTGCAGCATTGCGTGTTATGACCGATAATATCCGCCGGCAGTTGCGTTCAGGCTATGACGCGTGCGATATAGTTGTGCTTGCACGCGGACGTGGCGATGCAACCAAGGCTATCGATTGCCTGATGGAGCTGATTGAGAGCGATGCCGATTTCAAAGACCTGCGGATAGTTTCAGACGATGCCCTTTATGTCGCTTCGGCACCGGTGGTGCGTTTGATACTCAGTGTGTTGCGATGCCTTTCCACACCGCAGGCCACTCCCGATAGTACAGATGGCACCTCCAGGTCGCGCAGGAAATTGCGTCAGCGGGAATTGAAACGGCTGATAAACCGCTACGAATATCTGCGTACACGTGAGCCTGAAGCCGATGAGGCATTGCGTCAGGCTCTACTGAATCCGGAGGCCGACGATGAATTGTCGGCCGATATCGGTGCTATGACGTGCTTCAATCTTCCCTCCACCGTGGAACGGATAATAACCCGCTATGTCACTCCTGATGTGGCTGCCGCACAAAGTGTGTATGTGGCTGCTTTTCAGGATGTGGTGGCCGATTTCTGTTCGTTCGGTCCATGTGGCATCTCCGATTTCCTGAACTGGTGGGATTCCACAGGACATAAGGCACGTATTTCAGCTCCATTTGACCGTAATGCCATACGTGTAATGACAATACATAAATCAAAGGGTTTGGAGTTCAAGTGTGTCCATATACCCTTTGCGCGATGGGATATAGTGACATTCAAGGATGTGGAATGGTTCTATACCGACGGCGGTAATCCGCTGCCCGGAATAAGTCCTGCAACAATGCCTCCGTTGCTGCCCCTTCGTCCGTCGGACAAGATGGTGGGTTCGCCTTTTGAGGCGCAATATCTGCGCAGGTGCGATGAATGCAAGCTCGATGAACTCAATGTGCTTTATGTAGCTATGACGCGCGCGGTCGACGAATTGTGTGTATCATATTGTTCATCGTTCTCATCTACCGCCGACTATGCTTCCCGCCCAACGGCAAGTTCGTTGCTTCATGCGGCAGTGCCGTCAATAAGCGAGATGGATGGATGCGACCGTGTGGTATGTGTTGATTCAGAAACAGAAGTTGCCATCCGCACATATACCATGGGTGCTCCGACACAAGCCGTAGCCGGAGGTGAGAAGCAGTCTACAGCACTTGAACCGTCGGGCATAGTGGCTATGCCGGGCTATTATTCTCTTGACCGCGATGATTTATGGGCAAATACCCGTATAGATAATTTAGTGGATTATTCGCAGCCGCGTGAGCGCGGACTGGTGTTGCATAAAGTGATGGAGCAGCTGCTGCATGCCACGCAGTTGGAGCGTGCGCTGAATAATTGCGTCCGCAACGGCTCTATGCCTGTGGCTGAACGCGATGATGTGCGCCGCCATCTGTCGGACCAGCTGGAGCGTCCTGAGATACGCCGTTGGTTCGAGGGTTTCCGCCATGTGGCGCGGGAACGCAATCTTATTACAGGGCAGGGTGAGGAATGCCGCCCCGACAGAGTGGTGTGGCACACCGACGGCACGGTGGATGTAATAGATTATAAGACCGGGGCCGAGCATCCGCGCAAATATGCTCGTCAGGTACGGCGGTATGTGGATGAATTGCGCCGTATGGGGCATGACAACGTTACCGGATATCTATGGTATCTTGATTCCGGAGAAATTGTCAAAGTCGATTGAAAACTGTGTTCCTTGCTGATTATTGCTGTTCTGCCTCAAGGTCGTCGTAGGTCTGGAACAGAAAATCGTTGTATGGGAACCGGGTCAGATGTACTTCCTTGGCTTTCTCGTATAGCTTGCGCTTCAGCTCGTCTATGTTTATGCCCTTTTTGGCTGAGATGAACACGGCGTCAGTGCCCATTTTGCCCATCCATGTCTGTTTCAGTTCATCAAGCGATATGTTCTCGCGTGTGCGTGGAGTGAGGTCGTCTTCGTCCTTTGGCACATAATTGAATGCGTCAATCTTGTTGAACACCATTATCATGGGCTTGTCAGCACCATCGCACACCTCGGCGAGAGTGCGGTTCACCACTTCCACCTGTTCCTCGAAGTTAGGATGGGATATGTCCACTACATGTACCAGAATGTCGGCGTCGCGGACTTCGTCGAGGGTGGATTTGAACGATTCGACAAGATGTGTTGGGAGTTTGCGAATGAATCCCACTGTGTCGGTAAGCAGGAAGGGGAGATTGTCTATTATCACCTTGCGCACTGTAGTGTCGAGAGTGGCAAACAGTTTGTTCTCGGCAAATACATCGCTTTTGCTCAGAAGGTTCATCAGGGTTGATTTTCCCACATTGGTGTACCCTACGAGAGCCACACGCGTAAGCTTTCCGCGGTTTTTACGTTGCAGGGATTTCTGACGGTCTATATTCTTAAGCTCATCCTTCAGCCTGGAGATTTTGTCGAGGATTATTCGGCGGTCAGTCTCTATCTGTGTCTCACCGGGACCGCGCATGCCGATACCGCCGCGTTGGCGCTCGAGGTGGGTCCACATTCGCGTGAGTCGCGGCAGAAGATATTGGTATTGTGCCAGTTCCACCTGAGTTTTTGCGTTGGCTGTTTGTGCGCGTTTGGCGAATATATCGAGGATAAGACTCGTACGGTCAAGTATCTTTATCTGCAGTTCCCGTTCTATATTAGCCACCTGCTTCGATGTGAGGTCGTCGTCAAAAATGGCCATTCCTATATCGTTGTCGTCTACGTATTGCTTTATTTCGGCAAGTTTTCCCTTGCCGACAAACGTGCGCCTGTCGGGAGAATTGAGCCGCTGTAGGAATTTTCGCTCGGTTACGGCTCCTGCGGTATCGGCGAGAAATGCCAGCTCATCGAGATATTCATTAGCCTTTATCTCGTTTTGTTCCGGTGTTATCAAACCGACGAGCACTGCGCGTTCCGACGATTCTTTTTCTATTATATGGTCTTTCATTTCAATTCCTGAAGTTTGGTTATGTATGTTTACAACATCTGTCGCGGCGTGTTTTATCTCCCGACGACGTAAATATTTGCAAATATACTAACGCTGTGCTGTAATTGCAACAGTTTATCTGCGCCCCGGCCGGGGGAATATTCTGTTTATGGTGCCTGTGATTGACCGTATGTTGCCAAATGTTATTGCGGCCATTATTATTACTGCTGCCGATATGGCAATCAGTGGCGAGGCACCTTCTATGCCTATCGATGACAATTGGCCTTTCCATAATAATCTGACACACAGCATTAATGCAATGGCTCCCACGGTTACAATTGAATTTATTGTCAACACTATGCCGGTATAATACCTGCCCACAGCTCCCGGTGTGTAGCCTTGCATGAGCAACAGGTTTATTACCCGGCGGTTCTTTTGAAGCAGCAGGTCTATGCTCAGTAGCAGAATGAAGAATGCGAGGAGGCTTATCACCGCACCGATGGTTATAACCACAGCGGTGCTTACTGCCAGAAAGTAGGATGCGCGCCCGTTGTCGGCTTTGTCGCCTGCGCTTTCGTAGCCGTTGTTGTCCAGAAAGTCAGTTATGGCAGGGTCGCCGGGTGAGCTTACCTCAATTATGAGCCGCGATGGGTCGGTTGAATTTTTTTCTGAAAAATTGGCGTTGGCCCAGGTCATAAATTCTTCGGGAACGGCTATGGTGTTCAGGCGCGATGAGAAACCGGCTATACGTGCCTTGAAATATCGCTGGCGTCCGTTGCCGCTTATCGAAAGCCGTAGTGGAAGCATTGATATCATACCCTCGGATATCTGCGGTAAACCTCGTGCTGATGCGAATCCGAAGTTGTAGAGGGTAAGATAATCCTTGCTCAATATTATAGGCACGGTTGCTGAAGAGTCGGCGGGAGAGTAGCTCCATCCATCAGGGATTATATCGAAGAATTCTGATGGTATGGCCTCAAGGAACAGCGCTGTGGACAGTCCACACCCTCCCATCTCGACGTTTGCCGAGACATTGAAGCCGGAGGCGGTGAATTTACCTACTCTCCGAGCCCATGGTTGCCGCTCTATTTCGGCTATGTCTGTTTCGCTGAAGTTTGTGGCATCTTTTCTGAAAATGGAACCTATGCCACTTACTTTGCGGGATATTATTATATAGTCGCGCGATATGAATGAATCGTCGTCGTTCCATATACCCTTTATGTCGGAGTAAAATTGCAGCGCGGCGACTACAATTGTAAGTCCGAGCAGATTGGCTATGGCATAGCCGGCGAGTTGCTTGGCACTTATGTTGTGGCGCAGCAGGCGCCACACTATGGATTGTTTCATAACCTTAGTGTGGAATGGAAGTTGATGTCTATTTTGTTACCGACCGATGTGGCTATGATTGAGGCGCCGTTGGTTTCGGCCTCTTCTTTGATTAGGGAAGCGACAATGGAGTTGTTGCGTTGGTCGAGATGGCTCACCGGTTCATCTATAAGTAGAAAATCAAAAGGTTGGCACAATGCGCGGACTATGGCGACACGCTGTTGTTGACCTACGGAAAGGAACCGCACCGGGACATCGGCCTTTGCGTCGATGTCTAAACGCTGTAGTGTGCTTTTTATCCACGCAGTGGATTTGCAGTCGGTAAGCCGGTTCTTTATCTCTATGTTTTCCATCACCGTAAGCTCGGGAAATAGGTTAAGCTCCTGAGGCAGATATGCGAGGGCGTGCGTGCGTAGTCTGCACCATTGGGCGGTGGAAAAGGTGCTTATGTCTGTGCCGTCGAAAGATATTGTTCCGGAATAGTCGCCACGGCATCCGTAGATGAAGCTGCACAACGATGATTTGCCTGTGCCCGAGTCGGCTTCAATCAGACAGGAATCAGGACGGTGTATATCCACATCCCGCAGCCATATATCCGACGGATTCATAGGCATGTCGTTTTCCATGCCCTTGAATACATCCGGCAACACCCGGCGTAGCTGTATGTTTTCGATCATTTTATGAGTGAAAGGATGTCGGTTGTTATGGGACGGTTGGAGCCCGGGAACGACAATTGCATTTCGGCTTTCCGGGGCTCTATTACCAATTGCATATCCATGCCGAAGCCGGCCTGGGATCCGAAATATGGCTCAAGAGTGGGTATTGAGACGAATGCCGCGCCGTTCTTGCCTGTGAAGTAGGGTGCGAATCTGTTGCTGTGGTCTGCCGAGATAGGTATTGACGCTAATGTAAGGTAGCCATCGACTTCGGCCGCAGTGTATGTCACTCCATCGATTGTGGCTGAAATGCCGTCGGGAGTTCTTTTTACCGGTATACGCATCTGTGCCATCGCACCTCCTATCTGACCAATGGCTTTGGCTATTACCTCGCGTGGCATGTGCATCATGGCGATGAATCTAACATCGTCCGGTATGGTTTTGTCGGGTGTGCCGGCGGCGAATGCCACGGTGCCGTCTATGCTTTTAAGATATGGTAGCAGGGTTTCCATCAGCCCCATGCTGCGGTATCCGCCAATAGAGCCGGCCATAGAGGCAATGGCATCCCAAGCAATGGCGGGAGTGGCGCCGAATGCACAGGCTATATTGAAGGGCTCCGGCACATAGCGCAGGAAGTCAGTAGATAACGGTTGCAGCGATGACAATGTGTAGTTTTCCCCTTCGGTATTGAGCCCTGACATTTGGGCCACGAGTTTATTGTCGGAGATGTCAAGTGTGAGTATTGGCCAATGGTCAGTCATTGCCTTATCGATGAATTTCGGACTTAATGCTACGGTCAATATCTGTCCGTTGTCCAAAGCTTCGGCTATCGCACCGTTCTCAGAAAAAGGATTGTCACTGGCATTGCTGATGTCGTTGCTGATTTTTTCGCCGGGATTGGCTGAGGATGAAAGCCATGCCTGATTGCCTTTTACAAGTAGGTTTTGTCCGGAAAGTCTGTATATGGAAAATCCTTTATCTGACTTGTGTTCTGCTTTGGACATCAAAGATTCCAGTAAGCTCTTGTCTTTTATGGCAAATGTTATGATGGTGTTGTTGCCATATCCATATCCGGCAATCATGTCGGTGTCTATAGCTTTCAGCATCTCTTGTGCGTTGTCGGCAAGTTCCTCCGGAATCCATCCTGAGAGCAGTTTTTCATATCGGCTTAAGTCCTCCTCGTTTCCGGCCGATTCCACGAATTTTGTAAGATTGAATGTCAATGCGTAATCGACATCGGCGGGGATTGTTTCAAGTAATGGTGTTTGCTGTCTGGAGCAAGCCATGCATGCCATAAGGAGTGGCAGAAGAGCAATGAGAAATGTTTTAGCGGTCTTCATTATGCAGATTGTTGTTTTGTTTTGTCGGGAGTTTCCGTGCATGAGCCGTCGGCGGCAATTTTTTGTCCACGGTATGGTTCAACGTGTATGCTGGTTATCATGGAGCGTCCGAAGTGATTCCTGAGGTTGCGTTCCACATCGGTGGCTATGGTGTGGCCTGCCACCACAGATATGTCCGGATTGACCTTTATGTGGAGCGATACTATGATGCGTGGTCCGTTGCGGCGGGTGCGCAGGTGGTGATATGTTATCACTCCGGGGGTGGAACGTATTATATGTCTCATGCCGTCGGTGAGTTCGGGAGGAAGTGACACGTCGAGCAGTTCACGTATGGACGGCATGCCTATGCGTATGGCTATCGTGAATATGAATACACTCACAATCATGGCGGCTATAGGGTCGAGTATGCGCCAATGAGAGCCAAGGAACATGGCTCCGGCTATACCGGCAAGTGTGGCGATGGACGACAGCGCATCGCTGCGGTGGTGCCAGGCGTTGGCCACTACTGCGGCCGAGCCTATGCGCCTTCCCCACAGTCGGGTATAATGGAATAGAGCCTCCTTTGCTACTATGGAAACAACCGCCATTATGAGAGCGATGCTGCCGGGACGGGGTATTTCCTCGCCTGACAGCGACTGGATTATACTCTTGGCGCTTTCGTAGAATATGGCTATGCCTACGCTTGCCAGAGCCATGGCGATAAGCATGGTGGCGAAAGTTTCGTATTTCCCATAGCCATATTGGTAGGTGGAGTTGGCTTTTTTGCGCGACACACCAATGAGCACTATCACTATTATGTCGGTGATGAAATCGCTCATGGAATGAATGCCGTCGGCAATCATGGCGCTTGAACGACCTATGATGCCGGCGGCAATTTTCAGTGTGGCGAGAGCTGCGTTGACCCAAAATCCCACCCATGTTACATGGCGGGCTATCCGCACGGTGCTCTCGTCGGTATATTCAGGTTGTGACCCTTGGGAGGAGAGGGGAGTGGACATAAGTCAATGTCTGTTACACCTCAAGGTCGAGGTTGAACACTTCGTGCCATGGCAGGCCCTGCACAGAGAGCTGTTCCATGAATGGATCGGGGTCGAATTCTTCCACGTTGTGTACTCCCGGCTTGTTCCATTTGCCGGTGAGGAACATCATGGCTCCTATCATGGCCGGAACACCTGTGGTGTAGCTTACGGCCTGCATTCCGGTCTCGCGGTATGCTTCCTCGTGGCTACAGTTATTGTATATATAGTATGTCAGGTGTTTGCCGTCTTTGTCAAGGCCTGATATGCGGCATCCTATGGATGTTTCGCCGTGATAGTTCTCGCCGAGATCCTGTGGGTTGGGAAGCACGGCTTTGAGGAACTGGAGCGGTACGATTTTCACACCATTGTAGTCCACCTCGTCAATGCGTGCCATGCCTATGTTCTGTATCACCCGCAGGTGGGTCAGATATTCCTGCCCGAATGTCATCCAAAAGCGTGCACGCTTGATGCTCGGATAGTTCTTTACAAGGCTTTCCAGCTCTTCGTGGTAGAGCAGATACGATTCGCGCGCCCCGATGTTGGGATAGGTAAGGGCCTTGTGTATCTCCAATGGGCCTGTAGTCACCCATTTGCCATCCTGATAATAGCGGCCGTTTTGGGTGATTTCGCGTATGTTGATTTCGGGATTGAAATTGGTGGCGAATGCTTTGCCATGGTCACCGGCATTGCAATCCACAATGTCGAGATATTCCATATCGGAAAAATAGTGCTTGGCAGCATAGGCTGTGAACACTCCCGATACTCCGGGGTCGAATCCGCAACCGAGAATAGCCGTAAGACCAGCTTTCTCAAATTTCTCTTTATAGGCCCATTGCCACGAATATTCAAAGTGGGCTTCGTCCTTGGGTTCGTAGTTGGCGGTGTCGAGATAGTTCACACCGCATTCCAGACAGGCATCCATAATGGTGAGGTCCTGATATGGCAGAGCCACATTTATCACTAAATCGGGTTTGTGGCGGTTGAACAACTCGACAAGTTCGGGTACGCTGTCGGCATCCACACTGTCGGTGGTGATTCTTCCATCGCCAATCTTGCGGGCTATGGCCTCACACTTGCTGCGTGTGCGCGATGCAAGCACTATTTCAGTGAACACTTCGGGGTTCTGGGCACACTTGTGAGCTACTACGGTGCCCACACCGCCGGCTCCTATAATGATAACTTTTGCCATCTAATAGAGTATTATTTGTTGTAAGTGCAGTTTTTCTGACAGCTAAGGTACACCAATTATACGCAATGCCCAAATCTGAGGGCATATTTTTGAACGAGTGTATGTGGCTAAGAAAAAATGCAGAAAATTTATTGGTGCTATTATTGCTGATTGTTAGTGTGTTAGTTGATGGGTATGTAATTTTTGTTGAAAAAAGTTGTGTAAAAACTTGCGGGAATGAAAAACGTGCATTAACTTTGCACTCGCAAAACGGCAAGAACGCCACTTGCACCTCAAAACTTGGTGTGGTAGTTCAGCTGGTTAGAATACCTGCCTGTCACGCAGGGGGTCGCGGGTTCGAGTCCCGTCCATACCGCTGAGGAGAGAGGAGAATGAGAATTGTTAATCTTCGGATTGCTTTTCTCATTCTTTTTTTTATTTATTCTTTTGCAATTAGTCCTGCAATTAGAACCCCGCCCTACGCTAAAAATGGGGCGCATGGTAAAAAACCTGTGTTTATGCATAAAGGTTACAGAGGCGGAAGATGA
>CANSRU010000010.1 GCA_947649495.1 uncultured Porphyromonadaceae bacterium
CAGGCAAGATAAAATCAAAAAACATAAACGTACCGTATCGTTCAACCACCTATAGTATAAATGAACATCCGTCAACATTTGCCATAGCCCTATCCTACAGGTTCGGCTCCATCAACGCCCAAGTGAAAAAAACCGCCAAGTCAATCCAGAACGACGACCTGTCCGGACGGAAATTATAACATCAACCGACAATGATAAAAAAGGGAGGAACTCTCACGAGGGCCTCCCTTTCCATTCATCACATTATGCTTATTAGTGCTATATCGTTATATCGTCGGATAGATTACACATCGTAGCGTCCGCTTACCACATCCCAATCCACTATGTCCCACAACTTATGCAGGGCATCAGCACGTCGGTTCTGGTAATCGAGATAATAGGCGTGTTCCCATACGTCAAATGTGAGCAGCGGTGTCAGACCATCGGTAAGAGGATTACCGGCATTCTGAGCCTGGGTTATGCATAGCTTTCCTGACTGATCGGCCGAAAGCCATACCCATCCGCTGCCAAATAATTTTACTCCGGCCTCTTCAAACTCCTTCTTGAAATTTTCGAAAGAGCCAAAGTCGCGGTCTATGGCGTCGCGCAATGCGCCTTCCGGTTCTCCACCTCCATCGGGCGAAAACGAGAAGAAATAAAATATATGGTTCCATGCCTGCGAGGCATTATTGAACAATGGACCTTCCGAGCTTTTTATAATATCTTCCAGAGCCATATCTTCATAATCCGTACCTTCAATCAGTTTATTAAGATTGTCGATATAGGCTTTCTCATGCTTACCGTAATGGAAATCCACAGTTTCCTGAGATATTGCTGGAGCCAGAGCGTCGGGAGCGTAAGGCAATTTAGGTTGGGAATAAATAGTAGTTTTCATATACTGGAAATCGAATATTGATTACACTACTATAACAGCCCATCGGGTCAAAAGTTCACATCAGGAACTTCACTTATCGTTGGCCGACAACCATTGGAATAGATAAGTGTACAGTGGCTCACGCACATTTCTCGACGAGAGTACCAGGTCGTGCAGGCCACCATTTACCTTTACTGATGTCACATCGGGACCCAACATCCGGCCATATTTACGAATATCGGCCACGTCAAGCACCGCATCACTTCTTGACGCATCCAGAATCCAGGTATCGCTGTTGACACTATGCGATGAATACATAAGCAATATCGGTATATGTATATCCCCCTTATGTTTCCGGAGAAAATGCTGGGCATTATTGATAGCTCTCACCCACCCCAGACTCACCTTCGGAGAAACCCGCGATTTCCAGGCATCATTATACTCCCACTCACCATGCTCTCCCTTTAGGAGGCTTTCGCTATACGCCGTGCCGCTACCTGATGAGATCTCCACATTCGGAAATAATTTACCGAGCGCAGACACAGCTCCAATGAAACATTCCAACTTGCCCATGTTCCAATCGAGGAATGGACTGTTTAGCACAAGAGCCTTGATGGGGGCATCCGGATGTGACATCATGTAACACGACACAATCAATCCGCCGGTAGAATGTCCCATCAATACAATATCTTTAGCACCCGAGCTAACCATACACGACAATGCCGAATCTATATCGGCATAATATTCACTGATATCGCGTGCCTGACACCGTTTCTGCCCGGGCATGAGCGAACGCCCGTATTTACGCAGATCCACTGCATAAAAATCGTAACAGTGCGCCGAGAATCTCTCGGCCATCTCCTTTTGAAAGAAATAATCGTTAAAGCCATGCACATAAAGCACAGCCTTAGCATCCGCACAATCCGAACGGTGACGTATAATGGTACTCCTGACCTTACCACTATAATCCTCTCCTTGCTGCACATAACGCATTTCAAATCCCGGCCCCAGGATATCTGGAAGCCAATTTTGCGCCGACGCAGAAAGCGCCAGCGCAAACATTATTATAAAATTGCAGATTCGCCGCATAATCATCTAAATAACGTAGCCATAAAGACCTTTATTATCTAACCCTATATTGCGGCAACATCGGTACAGGAAATTTAGAGAACAATGTTGCCACCGCCTGAGCTATTCCTTCAAGATTCCTGAACTGACCCTGGCCATTTCCATCAAGTATAGTGGCCACCGACGATGAATACAATGGTAATTTCTTATCTATATTAACCATGTCCATAGTCAGCACGCCCTCCTTATACACACCGGTGATAACCTGAGCGTTCTGATAATACTGTGGCCAATAGTACTGACGCGGATACATGAAGAACGGCGAATAAGGAGGTACCGGATACGGACCATAATACGGATAATAATTAGGTGGCATCACAGGCTCGGTCTGCAACTCCTTATTAACCGTCAGACCAATGTTTATCAACAACGGCGACGATGAATCCTCACGAAATCCACGTTCCACCATCTGTTCCCGTATGGCTGCTGCAATGTTATAATATGTAACCATCTGCATTCCGGGAGGCATCTTACCCTCATCAGGGGTGACTATCCGGAAGGTGGAATAGGATGCCAGATCGGCATTGTTGTATATCTCACTGTTAACCAATGCATAAGGGCTGCATCCGGCAAATGCGGCGCATATAAGCAGAATTAGCGTTATCTTCTTCATTTTCAAACATGTTATATGAATATTTAATTTTTATATTAAAAACACCACCGGCTATGGAAAAGTTTCTTAAAAAATTTGTGTGTACCGCAATAAACTTTTAATTTTGAGATGTTAAAAATTAACATCTTAATCCAATAACACTTTAGTATTGCCGAAATTCCGGACATGGACGACATTACAACAATTTTCAACAATTATCTGCAGCAATACGGAAGCACCGACATTGCCGAAGCCGAGTTCAAGAAAAGTATCCATGAGGATACCGAACTTAAAAAACAATACCGCCAATGGTGCGATGAAGTAGGAAGCACCGAGAAAAATGGTTTTTTCGATTACTGCGAAGAATATCTGAGCTCGCAAGATGACATCTGGAATTCTTTAAGCGATTACAATGAATAGCCACACCCCATACATACAGCAACCTGAAAGCACATCACTTCCATCTGAATGGACATGCCATGGAGCTGTACTGCTCGCTTGGCCTCACGAAAACACAGACTGGAATTACATGCTTGAAGAGGCACAACAATGCTTCGCCAAGATTGCCGAGGCAATATCTGCATATCAAAGGCTAATAATAGTATCTCCTGACATTCCCTCCGTGCGAAAGCAGCTGTCGCATCTGAACTCTGAAAAAATCACATTCGTCAGTTGCCCGACAAACGACACTTGGTCAAGAGATTTTGGTCCGATAAGCGTCATAGATTCTAATGGCCACTATCATGTCTGCGACTTTACATTCAATGGCTGGGGCCTGAAATTCGCGTCTGATCTCGACAATCAGGTGACACTTCATCTTTCAAAAAACGGCTACATAACATCCGACTATATCAATTGCCGCAACTTCGTTCTTGAAGGCGGAGGCATTGAGAGCGACGGTAACGGCAGCCTTATGACAACCGCCCGATGCCAGATGTCGCCCAACCGCAACGCATGGCTCAACGAAGACGAAATTAAAATATATCTGCAAAAAAGATTCAATGCACGGCAAATATTATGGTTAAATCATGGAGCATTGACCGGCGATGACACCGACAGCCATATAGACACGTTGGCTCGATTCGCACCGGGAAATACGATAGTATATGTTGGTTGCGACAATCCCGACGACGAACACTATGCCGAACTAAATGCCATGGAAGCCGAACTGAAACAGATGCGGACTATTGATGGCAATCCTTATAATCTAATCGCCTTGCCTCTCCCCGACCCTATATTCGACGAACACGACAACCGGCTTCCCGCCACATACGCCAACTTCCTTGCACTTCCGGAGGCTGTAATAATGCCCTCGTACGGCCAGCCGATGAAAGACAAGCTTGCAAGCATGATTCTTGAAATGGCTTTTGAGCGACCGGTTGTGTCTGTCGATTGCAATGCTTTGATACGACAACATGGTTCTCTCCACTGTGTCACAATGCAAATACCTCATCAAAACCTACCAGAATGCGAAAAATAAAAGTTGCCATAATACAACTCTCCAAGACAGAATCAGTATCAGAAAATCAAGCTCGTCTTGCTGATAAGATACGCACAGTCTGTGCAGAGCATAAACCTGACCTGATAGTGAATCAGGAACTGCACGATTCGCTTTATTTCTGTCAATGCGAACTGACCCAGAATTGCGATTACGCTGTGACAATTCCCTCCGCCACAACTGAAATGTACGCCAATCTGGCTCGCGAATGCAATGTAGTTCTGGTGACATCCCTTTTCGAACGCCGCGCACCGGGACTGTATCACAACACAGCAGTGGTGTTTGAACGCGATGGCTCAATAGCCGGAAAATACCGCAAGATGCACATTCCCGACGATCCGGCTTACTATGAAAAATTCTATTTCACCCCAGGCGATATAGGTTTTGAGCCTATCGACACATCCGTTGGACGACTTGGTGTACTGGTGTGCTGGGACCAGTGGTATCCCGAAGCTGCACGCCTAATGGCACTGAAAGGCGCCGAACTGCTGATATACCCCACCGCCATAGGATGGGAATCGACAGACACTCCGGAGGAACAGGAACGGCAACGTCAGGCATGGATTACAATCCAGCGGGCACATGGTGTGGCCAATGGGCTTCCTGTAGTGACAGTAAACCGTGTAGGCCACGAATCTGATCCATCCGGTGCCACAGGCGGCATACAGTTCTGGGGCACAAGTTTCGTAGCCGGACCACAAGGGGAACTTCTATATCAGGCGCCGGCAGACAAAGAGGATATCATGGTTATCGATATCGATATGGAGCGCTCAGAACAAGTGCGCCGATGGTGGCCATTCCTTCGCGACCGGCGTATAGACTCCTATCATGGCCTGACCAAAAGATACCTTGACTAATAGCTTCAACTTTGATTCTTAAAAACGGTTTGCAAATAAATTTACAACACATCCGCTCATTTTAATCTTGATTTATCTGTAACCTATATTATCGGTTATGGTAAAAAGGTGAGCCACAATAATGAAATTGGAAGCCAATCCAATTCCAAATCAGCTATACTTATACGATAAATACCCGCCGACACACTGATTTATATCGCTACATATCCAGGCAACCGGCGGCAATTATATTGCATTGCCATTATCTCACCGTATGCGCCGGCAGAACGAAACGCAATCATATCACCACGATTAGTCAGAGGGAGCTCAACATCTTGTCCAAATGTATCCGATGATTCACATATTGGCCCTACGACATCATAATGAATCATCTTGTCAGTTTGATGCGATGTTATGTTCTGTATAAGATGGTGTGCCTGATACAGTGCCGGACGAATCAGGTCTGTAAATCCGGCATCGACAATTACAAAGCGCTTGTTAACACCCTGCTTCACATACAGAACCCTTGAAATCAAACTACCGCATTGAGCCACGATAGACCGTCCAAGTTCAAAGTGCACCTCCTGCCCTTTCCGGATGTTCAGTTCTGACTTAAATATATTAAAATAACTTTCAAAATCAGGAATGGGATTAGAATCGGGATTATCATAATCCACACCAAGTCCCCCACCTACGTTTATCGTACTGAACCTCACGCCTATACTTTCATACTCATCCTGAAGCAAGTTTATTCTCTTGCACAACAGCCGATACGGATCCATTGTAGTGATTTGCGAACCGATATGAAAATGCAATCCGCATAGCTTTATACTATCGTATTCCATACATTTATCCACAATGGACCTCAGCATGGACATATCTATACCGAACTTATTTTCAGAAAGCCCCGTAGTTATATAATGGTGGGTATGAGCATCAATATCAGGATTCACTCTCAATGCGACATTAACGCACACACCCTTATGCGATGCAATCTGTGCAATTACATCCAGTTCAGCCTCTGACTCCACATTGAAACACCCTATACCGGTGTTTATGGCATAATCTATCTCCTCGTCGCTCTTCCCGACACCGGCAAACACAATATCCGCAGGGTTGAAACCACATTCAACAGCTTTCTTTATCTCACCGCCGCTAACCGTATCCGCTCCAAATCCACGTGCGGAAATTGTATTTAATATTTCGGAATTAACATTCGCCTTTACGGCATAATGCACTTTAAAACCGGGATAATCAGATGAAGCCGAAACGGCATCGAGAGTGGCACGCAACAGCTCCAGATCATAATAATAAAATGGCGTGCGCCGATGTTTGAAATCTTCGACAGGAAATATTGAGGACATAATCTGTTTGTATTTATTTATTAAACAGATGCGCACTGAGCATGTTCAGTGCTTTCACCTTGTCTTCCTTACGAACAAGCAATGATATGTTATAGTTGCTTCCGCCATACGAAATCATACGCACGGGAATTTCCCGTAACGCATTGACCACCTCTGCCTCAAAACCGCGGTTCTGCCACTCAAGGTCACCTACAACACATATTATAACCATATCTTTATCCACAGTCACAGTTCCGAATTTCTTCAAATCATCGACTATGGCCTGAAGATTATGCTCATTATCGATGGTTACGGAAACTCCCACCTCCGATGTCACAACCATATCGATTGGCGTGCGGTGTGTTTCGAAAATCTCAAAAACCTTACGCAGAAATCCGTAAGCCAGCAGCATCCTGCCGCTTTTTATCTTAATAGCTGTGATGTTGTCTTTAGCCGCCACTGCCTTTATGGTGTGAGTGGCCGGAGCATTGTAGATTACAGTTCCGGGGGCATCAGGACACATAGTATTGAGTAAGCGCACTGGAATATTGTTCAATTTAGCCGGCAACACACATGTGGGGTGCAGTATCTTGGCTCCGAAATAAGCCAACTCGGCCGCTTCTTCAAAATGCAGCTCGCCTACCGGAGACGTCCCTTCGACATATCGGGGATCATTGTTATGCATACCGTCGATATCGGTCCATATCTCTATTTCCTCAGCTTTTACAGCCGCACCGACAATTGATGCCGTATAGTCACTGCCACCACGCTGTAGATTATCCACCTCACCATAGGCATTCAGACACACAAATCCTTGTGTTATATATAAATCAGCATCAGGATTTTCCGATAATAAATCAGAAAGTCGACGGCTGATATAATCATTGTCAGGCTCTCCATTCTTATCCGTACGCATGAAATCCAATGCCGGTAACATAACAGCATTTACCCCTTGCTTACGGAGATACAGAAGCATAAGCGCAGTCGACATCATCTCGCCGCGCGCAAGCACCTCCTTCTCATCAAACATCGTGAACACCGGTTTATTATACCCGCGCACAAATTCAATGTTTTCTGTAATGGCATCGTTTGCCTGCTGCCGATATGCATCATCATCTCCAAAAAGTTCATCGACAGTAGCTCTATATTTAGCTTCCAACACATTCAGCGTCTCTTTGGCTCCGGCGGCATTACCTTTATATAGATAGTCGGAAATTTCCACAAGAGTGTTTGTCGTACCAGACATTGCACTGAGAACCACTATATTCTTTCCCCTCGACATAACAAGTCGGGCCACGTCTTTGATACGCTGTGCAGAACCAACCGAGGTTCCGCCAAATTTCATTACTTTCATCTGTCGAAAATACTATGAGTGAATATTTTTCGCAAATTTACTCATTAAATTTCAAAGTGCAAACATATATATGTCCACACTTATTCACGCTTATGCTCCCAGGTCCCTGAGTTCACGGTTCTCACATCTGAGAATTCTTGCCGGGAACTGCTCTACCAGCGACATGTTATGTGTAGCGACAATCACAGTCGTGCCCGACATCGCTATATCGTGAAGCCTCTGCATAATAAGAGAGCCGGTCACCGGATCAAGATTGCCCGTAGGCTCATCGGCCAGGAGTAATCTGGGATTATTCAACATGGCACGTGCTATCACTATACGTTGCTGCTCCCCGCCCGAAAGTTCATGGGGCATCTTATAACTCTTCTTAAGCATTCCGACCTCAAGAAGCACCTGTTCTATTCTCGCATCTATTTCAGCCCGATTGTTCCAACCGGTGGCTTTCAATACAAATTTAAGATTGTCGAAAGCATTCCTGTCATGCAGCAGGCGAAAATCCTGAAACACGATTCCTATTTGCCTGCGCAGAAATGGAATGTCCTTTTTACGCAGCGACGCCATATCAGCACCAAGCACAGTAGCTTCACCTGATGCTATAGGAATTTCCGCGTACATGGACTTCATAAGACTGCTTTTTCCACTGCCCACCTTTCCGGTAAGATAGACGAACTCACCCTTATCCACCGTAAGGTCAACATGCTTAAGCACCCTCACATCCTGCCTGTGAAGCTCTACATTATTATATTCGACAACCGCTGCCATCAGCCACAAATTATTTCAAAAGCCCATTTCCGACAAGAATTTGATACGAACCAACCGGATTTCCTCTTCAGTGTATTCGTCGCCAAGCTCCCGGTAGGCCTCGTCCAAATCGCCCTTCTCGCTTTCCTTGAAATACTCGAAGATATCAGCCTGTTGATCATCATCAAGCACTTCATCTATATAATAATTCAGATTTATCTTTGTTCCGGAATTGACTATTGCCTCAATATCATCCAGAAGTTCCGAGAACTCCATTCCTTTTGACCGGGCTATTTCCTCAAGCGGAATTTTTCTGTCTATAGCGTGAATTATGGCAATCTTAACCTTGCTCTTATTGGCGACCGTGCGCACTATCAAATCCTCAGGACGGTCTATTTCGTTCTCCTCCACATGTTTTTTTATCACCTTCACGAACTCCTCGCCATAGCGTTTCGCCTTCCCGGTTCCAACACCGGCAATATTGGCAAGTTCATCTATAGTGATGGGGTAAGTGGTGGCCATAGCCTCAAGCGACGGATCCTGGAACAACACATACGGTGGCAATCCTACCTTTTTGGCTTCCTTCTTTCTTAGATCCTTAAGTATAGAGTAGAGTTCGGGGTCAGCCGCACATCCGGCTCCGCTTTTCACCACTTCGGTCTCCTCATCGTCATTGAACTCGTTGTCCTCTACTATCTTGAACGAAACCGGTTTCTTAAGGAACTTCTTACCAAGCTCCGTTATTTTAAGCAGTCCGTAATTCTCTATGTCACGCTCAATATATCCGGCAATCACGCCCTGCCTTAGAACGGCATTGAGCAATTTTGCATCGGTCGCTTCCTCGCAACCAAACAACTCCAAATCTTCGTGATGATACGATTTGACATCATTAGTCATCTTACCTTTCATCACGTCAATCACATGGTCGGCTTTGAATTTTTCCTTTAACGCCACTATCGTTTCCAAAGCGGCACTTAAATAATCTTTAGCTTCCACTTTCTTCTTAGGATTTAAACAATTGTCACAGTTTCCACAATTATCCTTCTCGTACTTCTCTCCAAAATAATGAAGCAACGACATTCTACGGCACACACTCGATTCGGCATAGCTTGCCGTCTCAAGCAAAAGCTGACGACCGATTTCCTGTTCCGCCACGGGCTTGTTCTGGATAAATTTCTCCATTTTCTGCAAATCGCGTGCGGCATAGAATGTGACACATAGTCCCTCGCCTCCGTCGCGGCCTGCACGTCCGGTCTCCTGATAATATCCTTCAAGAGATTTAGGCATATCGTAGTGTATCACAAATCTGACATCGGGTTTGTCTATACCCATGCCAAATGCGATGGTCGCCACTATGACATCAACTTTCTCATACAGAAATGCATCTTGATTGGCCGAACGAGTGGCCACATCCATTCCTGCATGATAAGGCAAAGCCTTTATATCGTTCACCTGCAGCATCTCGGCAAGTTCTTCTACCTTTTTACGGCTCAGGCAATACACAATACCTGACTTGCCCTCCATACCTTTGATAAACTTAATTATCTCCTTATCGGTATTGGCAGTTTTTGGACGAATCTCGTAATATAAATTCTGTCGGTTGAACGACGATTTATACACCTTCGCATCCAGCATAGCGAGGTTTTTCTGAATATCATGCTGCACCTTCGGAGTGGCCGTTGCTGTCAAAGCTATTACAGGGCGCTTCCCGATCTCATTGATTATAGGCCGTATACGTCTGTACTCCGGACGGAAATCATGCCCCCATTCCGATATGCAGTGAGCCTCATCTACCGCATAGAACGAGATGGGCACATTCTTCAGGAATTCCACATATTCATCTTTGGTCAATGATTCCGGAGCCACATACAGCAGCTTGGTCTTTCCTGATAGAATGTCACTCTTCACACGGTCTATCGCCGACTTGTTCAGAGATGAGTTGAGGAAATGAGCCACACCATCCTCCTCGCTGTAATTGCGCATGGCATCAACCTGATTTTTCATCAGGGCTATAAGCGGAGATATCACAATAGCTGTACCTTCCATAAGTAATGACGGCAATTGATAGCATAGTGACTTTCCGCCACCTGTCGGCATAAGCACGAACACATCATTTCCATCAAGCAGACTTCCGATAATGGCTTCCTGATTACCTTTGAATGTATCAAAGCCAAAATATCGTTTAAGAGCTTCAGTAAGCACAGTTTTTTGTGACATAGAGGTAGAGTATGGTATATGGGTGTGAAATCTGTATTTACCTTATAATTTATTTACTTCAAAATTGGCTTTTTTAAGTTGCTGCAGAACGTAGGAATCTGAAACGACAAATTCCTCAACATTCTGCGACGGGATGTCGAACATGGCGTCCATCATCACCGTCTCCACTATCGAGCGCAGACCACGGGCGCCCAACTTATATTCTATGGCCTTGTCCACAATCATGTCAAGTGCGCCGGGAGTGAACACAAGTTTCACATTGTCCATTGAGAACAGCTTCTCATACTGCTTGACAATGGCATTTTTAGGCTCGGTCAATACACGTCGCAAAGCATCACGGTCAAGGGGCTCAAGATGGGTCAATATAGGTAGACGCCCTATTATCTCGGGAATAAGCCCGAACGATTTCAAGTCCTGAGGCGCTACATATTGAAGGAAATTATTACGGTCCACACCTTTACGGGCAGAATTGCTGTAACCTACCACATGCGAGTTAAGACGTTGGGCAATCTTGCGCTCGATTCCGTCAAACGCGCCTCCGCAAATAAACAGTATGTTCTTGGTATCTACAGCAATCATGCGCTGCTCAGGGTGTTTGCGCCCACCTTGCGGCGGAACATTGACCACGGAGCCCTCAAGCAACTTCAGAAGTCCTTGCTGCACCCCTTCGCCGCTCACATCACGGGTTATAGAGGGATTATCACCCTTGCGGGCTATCTTATCTATCTCATCGATAAACACGATACCACGCTGAGCTTTTTCCACATCGTAATCGGCCGCCTGCAACAAACGGGTGAGAAGGCTCTCTATATCCTCCCCCACATAGCCGGCCTCAGTGAGCACTGTCGCATCCACTATAGTAAACGGCACATCAAGCATACGGGCTATAGTCTTGGCCAACAGCGTCTTTCCAGTACCTGTCGGACCGACCATAATTATATTGCTTTTCTCAATATCGACATCGTCGTTATTCTGCGCCAACCGCTTGTAGTGGTTATATACCGACACAGACAGATACCGTTTGGCCGAGTCTTGACCAATCACATACTGGTCAAGAAATGCACATATCTCTTTTGGCTTAGGTATGCCATCCAAGGATAGTGCAGCGTCCTTATCTTGTCCTGCCGCCCCTGCGGTCGTGGAAACATCACCATAATATTCCTTTATGGCCGTGTGCAGATGGTCCACACAATCAGAACATATATATGCCTTATCATCGAATGGACTCGGCACCATTACCCTCGTTCCGTCGGCAGGTTCGCCACAAAACGAGCAGTATACGGTACTGGAATCCCTTTCATTACGTTTCTTTGCCATACATCAAAGTATGTTTACATTATAATGTCAATGCTTTGCTCTGACAAGCACCTCATCAATCATGCCATACTCACGGGCCTCTTCCGATGTCATCCAATAGTCGCGGTCGGAATCACGTTCCACCTTTTCAAATGGCTGACCGGAATGGTCGGCTATTATTGTATACAGCTCCTTCTTCAGTTTCTGTATTTCACGGGCTGTAATCTCTATATCTGAAGCCTGCCCCTGCGCGCCACCCATAGGCTGATGTATCATGACACGCGAATGGCGCAACGCGAAGCGCTTTCCTTTCGCTCCTGCCACAAGCAGAACGGCAGCCATCGAGGCAGCCATACCGGTACAGATAGTGGACACATCGCTTGATATATATTGCATAGTATCATAAATACCGAGACCGGCATATACGGAACCGCCGGGGGAATTTATGTAAATGCTGACATCTTTTCCGGGATCGGTAGAGTCCAGATACAACAGCTGCGCCTGAATAACATTGGCGGTATAATCATTCACATCTGTACCGAGAAATATAACCCGGTCCATCATCAGACGGGAAAACACATCCATCTGAGCCACATTGAGCTGACGCTCTTCTATAATGGTAGGAGAAATATAGCTTGAGGTAATACCGGATGCGGCGGCATATTGATCCAGCGCCAATCCATTCATACCTAAATGCTTTACAGCAAAATTTCTAAAGTCCTTGTTCATATCAAGTATCGTTATTGCCTCCACTCGGAGGTTTCATTATTTATTCAAAGTTAATATTTTTTTCAAAAACACCAAAATAAGGATTTGCAATTCATGGTATTTTTCACCGGACATCATACCATATATGTCCCGGCTCATCCACCATTTCAAACTCCACTTCGGCACCCGACATTATTTGCTCGTGCGTAATATAACTTTTATGATACGGCTGACCGTTGATCTTCATTGACTTTATATATTTATTATCGCGCGTAAGCCCGGGTGCGGATATCCGGAACACCTTGCCATTCGATAAATTCATCTTTATCTCCTTAAACAAAGGCGTACCAATTTCATATTGGCCTGACACCGCATCAACAGGATAAAATCCCATGGCACTGAACACATACCATGCCGACATCTGCCCACAATCCTCGTTGCCACACAGCCCCGCAGGTGCATTGAAATACAACTTTCTCATCACCTCCGAAACATAATCGGCAGTTTTCCATGGCTGCCCCACCTTATTATAAAGATATATCACATGGTGGCTCGGCTCATTGCCATGTGCGTACTGCCCTATCATTCCTGTGCTGAATATAGGCAATTCCTCATTACCCTTAGGCACATACGTAAACATACTGTCGAGTTTAGCCGCAAATTTATCAGCACCACCAGTAAGCGATATCAATCCGGGCACATCATGCTGCACAGACCAGAAGTAATGCCAACCGTTGCTTTCGCATATATGCGCTGTATATTCATCGGGAGAGAAACCAGGCTGCCAAGCGCCCTTGCTGTCGCGCGGATGCATGAAACCCGACACGGGATTAAACACATTCCTGTAATTTTGAGAACGGGCATAGAATTCATCGGCAATATCTTTTTTGCCCATCTTTTCAGCCATCTTAGCTATGCAGTAATCATCGTAAGCATATTCGAGCGTGCGCGAAAGCGACCAGTTCTCCGAGTTATGCGCATCCACTACGTCATACGGCACATAGCCCAACTTTTTATATAGCCCTATTCCTCTGTAGTCATCAAGATTAGCTGTTGCCACACACGCAGCCAATGCTTTTTCAGCATCAAAATCACCGATACCTTTAAGATAGGCATCGACTATAACCGGAACAGAATGATAGCCAATCATCATATCAGTCTCACCGCCCCAGAAATTCCAAACCGGCAGACGGCCGTTCTGCTCATAAAATGCAATAAACGATTTTACCATATCATTCACCCTTGCAGGTTCTGTATAGGTGAACAACGGATGCGATGCTCTGAATGTGTCCCACAGCGAAAATGTGCTGTAGTTAGTCCATCCGTCAGCCTGGTGCACCTGCTTGTCAGGACCAAAATAGCGGCCATCGACATCTGAATATATGGTAGGCGCAATCATACTGTGATACAAAGCGGTATAGAAGCAAACCTTATCGTCCACACTGTCGCCCACAACCTCAATTCTCGACAGTTGATCATTCCAGCTACGACGGGTCTGCTCAAGATATTTGTCAAAATCATCGTCGGGCACTTCGGCCGCAAGATTTCCGGCGGCACCTTCCTCGCTCACACCGGATATAGCGGTGCTCACAGTAAGCTGCTCTCCATCTTTTGTTGTGAACTCAAATCGAGCCACAAGCCCCTTACCGTCCACCTTGGCATCAGCATTTTCATAAACAATCTTTGCAGTATCGATTGTCAATGCATCCCACGGACGTGAGAAACGCGAACGGAAATATACCCGTTGGTCGCGTGCCCACCCCTTGGAATACCGGTAACCTTCCACCGTTACAGAATCAACCACATTAATTTCAGTATCAACTGTGGCATCCCAGTTCATGGCCTTGGCCAGATTCAGGAAAACGGCGGCATTGCCAGCCGGAAAAGTATACCGCTGGATACCGACACGCTCTGTGACTGTAAGTTCCACCTTAATGCCATAATCTTTAAGCACCACGCTGTAGTATCCGGCTGAAGCCACCTCATCGTCGTGAGAAAACTTGGAATGAATTCCCAAGGGAGCATCAGCTTCCTTATACGGAATCATTACCGGCATGAACGATATATCGTAAAGATCTCCTGCTCCGGTACCCGACAGATGTGTATGGCTGAATCCGGCTATAGTGCTGTCAGGATAGAAATAGCCCGATATGCGGTCCCATCCGGGCAATCCGTTGTCAGGACTTAACTGAACCATTCCGAAAGGAGCCTGCGCACCGGGATAGGTATTACCGGTAAAGTCCGTTCCAATCATCGGATTGACCAAAGATGCGTAGTCCTGACCGGCTACATCAGCCTGCATCCTATCGCATGCCATGAGCGACAACGCTCCTAAAGTAGTATAGATAAATAATCGTGGGTTCATGAATATTATTTGCGGTTATGAAACATATTATTGGTTATAGTGACAAAGTTAATAATTACAACAATCCATTGCAACCCCTCCAACATTTTATCTACACAATTCCCATATATTAACCAAACATACATAAACAGAAAAAGCGACGCCCTGATGGACGCCGCTTTTTGTTATCTAAACCGGAGACTTAATTAAAGATTACCGGCTATTTCCTTAAATTCATCAAGCGACACAGTAGACTCATCAAGAGTAACGTCGTTTTTCAACGCGTCAAACAACTTGATATCGCCCACCTGCTCTATGAGGCGACCGCGATAGTTCTTGTCATCAAGGATGTTCTGGGCATAACGGGTTATGGTTTCATCGTCCATATTGGTCATGCCATACTGTGCAAACTGACGGGCTGCCATATTCTTTGCAAAATCAAGCAGGTCGCTCTGCTCTATCTTAACGCCGAGCTGAGTGGCAATCTGCTCCTTGATAAGCTGCCATTTGAGATCAGCTTCCATTCTGCCATATTCCTCATCAACATTTTCGGCGGTGATATTCTCATTGCGGCTTATAAGCCATGCTTTCAATATAGCTGCCGGCAATTCCATATCGCCGTACTTAGCCATAAGTTCCTTTCGGGCAGAGAAGCGGAATATCATCTCGCTGTTACCGCTGAGTTCATGTGCAATCAGATCTTTAACTGCTGCAGTATATTCCTCCTCATTGTGCACCTTATCCTTACCAAATACATTAGTATAGAATTCTTCGCCTGATTCGGCAGGACGCACCACGATTATTTCAGAAATAGCCATTTCGAAATCGCCCTGAACAGCTGCTGTACGTTCCTTATCGATGTTCAGCATTGAGGCGAGCTCAGTGATATTTCCATCGGCAGCCTTACGGGGATTGAACACAACCTTGTCGCCTACCTTCTTTCCATCAAACTTGGCAGCCTCTTCCTTGTCTACGAAATACATCGGAGCCACAATTCCACTCACCACCTGAATGGCATCGTCGCCCTCTTTCACAGAACCATCCTCGTTAAGCTCCATTATGGCACCCTTAACCAACGCATCAGGCTCAAACTCCTCGCCGGGAACCTGAGCACCGAAACGCTTGCGGAAAGCGGCATCCTGCTCCTTCACCATATCATCGCTAACTGCGATATTATAATAAGGAATGTGGAGATCCTTACCGAGCTGAATGTCGAGCTTGGGAGCTATAGCAAGATCATATTCAAAAGTGAAATCCTTGTTATTCTTGAGGTCAAGTTCCTTAACTTCCACGGGCATGGGCTGTCCGAGTACATTGAGCTTGTTGTCCTCTATATATTTCATTACAGCGTCGAAAACCACCTGATTGATTACATCGCTCGTAACCTGACGGCCAAAACGACGCTGAAGATCAGCCACGCTGATATGACCCTTACGGAAACCAGGGATAGTGTGGGTGCGGCCGATTTTCTTCAAATCTTCTGTAACTTTTGCCTTGTAATCATTTTCTTCTACCGACACGGTAAGACGCATGCTCACAGCATCGGTATTGTTAGCAGTTAAATTCATAATTTCAGTTATGATGATTGTTTGTAATTATTCAATTGAAGTGCAAAATTAATATATAATAATTGATTGCGCAATTTAACTTAACGTAAATTCACACACAGACCGGTATTTACCAATTCGGATGTAAATACCGGCCCATACGCCGTGAACGGCACGTCCCTATCAGTCGTCATCATCGTCGTGATGATGCTTTTTATGGTGTTTCTTATATTTTTTATATTTCTTATGCTTTTTATGTTTCTTGTGATGACCATGCCCGTCAAAATCAGTATAGTAATCATTTTCCACACCCCAGTAACTGTGCATCGTCCCACAACTGGAAACTGACACCCCGCACGATACCGCAAGTATCAATGCCACCATAAGCATCGCGATGTATTTACGTTTCTTCATAGTTGTAATATATCAAATAGTTGTACGTATATTTTAATATCGCCATTTAGCACTTAATTGTTCACTCACATTGGCAATATGCCCTATTTTTACTAACTTCGCAAAGAATTTAACCCCTATTCAGTCCCACTTATGGCCGACAACTCACTGCTATCGCGACTCGAAGGAATAGACGCACGCTTTGAAGAGGTAAGCACCCTCATAACAGACCCTGCCGTTATCGCTGACATGAAACGCTATGTCCGCCTCACCAAAGAATACAAGGAACTTGAGCGTTTGCTCGGCGCCACCAGGCGTTACCGTACCCTGATTTCCAACATCGAGGAGGCCCGCCAGGTACTTGACACTGAAAACGATGAGGAACTGCGCGAAATGGCCAAGGATGAACTCGATGAATCCACTGCAGCCATTCCTGCCCTTGAAGAAGAAATAAAACTCTTACTCATCCCTGCCGACCCTGAGGATGGGAAAAACGCCATACTTGAGATACGTGGAGGTACCGGAGGTGATGAGGCTGCCATATTTGCCGGCGACCTTTACAAAATGTACACACGCTATTGTGAATCTAAAGGCTGGAGTGTTGCGGTAACATCATTCAGCGAGGGTGCCGCCGGCGGATTCAAGGAAATAGTGATGGCAGTAACCGGCGACAATGTCTACGGGACACTGAAATACGAAAGTGGTGTGCACCGTGTGCAGCGTGTACCTGCCACAGAAACCCAGGGGCGTGTGCACACATCAGCAGCCACTGTGGCCGTACTCCCCGAGGCAGAGGCATTCGATGTCGAGATTAACGAGGGTGAGATAAAATGGGACACATTCCGTAGCGGCGGTGCCGGAGGTCAGAACGTAAATAAAGTGGAATCGGGTGTCCGGCTTCGATATATGTGGAAAAACCCCAATACCGGTGTAACCGAAGAGATACTTATAGAATGTACCGAGACACGCGACCAGCCTAAAAACAAGGAACGCGCACTGAGCCGTCTGCGAACATTCATCTACGACAAGGAGCATCAGAAATATCTCGACGACATAGCATCCCGCCGCAAAACAATGGTCTCCACCGGCGACCGCTCCGCAAAGATTCGCACCTACAATTATCCACAAGGACGCATCACAGATCATCGCATCAACTACACCATATATAATCTGCAGGCATTTGTCGACGGTGACATACAGGATTGCATAGACCACCTGATAATCGCTGAAAATGCCGAAAAGCTGAAAGCTTCAGAACTTTAAATCCAACATTACGATATGAAAAGAGAAGAACTTGTTGAGAACATTCGCCGCAAAGGCTCGTTTTTGTGCGTAGGTCTTGATACCGACCCGCTTAAGATTCCCGCACATATTGCTGAAGGCCCCGACCCGATATTTACTTTCAACCGCGCCATAATTGACACTACAGCCCCCTACTGCGTGGCCTATAAGCCCAACATGGCTTTTTACGAAAGTTTCGGAGCTGCCGGATGGGATGCGTTAGAACGTACCATAGCATACATCAAGACCAACTATCCCGACCAATTTATAATAGCCGATGCCAAACGCGGCGATATCGGTAACACATCCAAACTATACGCACGCAGTTTCTTCGAGCATCTTGATGTCGATGCCATCACTGTAGCGCCATACATGGGTGAAGACAGCGTGACTCCGTTTTTGGGTTACGAAGGGAAATGGGTGATATTGCTGGCCCTCACCTCCAATAAAGGTTCGCACGATTTCCAGCTGATACGCGACACTGAAGGCACCCCGCTCTTTGAGACTGTAATCCGTAAATCAAGCCAATGGGCCGGTACTGACGAAATGATGTACGTGGTTGGTGCCACACAAGGACGCATGTTCGAGGACATACGCAAAGTAGCTCCGCGGTCATTCCTGCTCGTTCCGGGTGTAGGCGCCCAGGGTGGTAGCCTTGAGGAAGTGTGCCGCTACGGCATGCTGCCCGATGAATGCGGCCTGCTTGTCAACTCCTCGCGTGGTATCATCTACGCATCATCGGGAACAGACTTCGCCGAAGCCGCCGCTACCGAAGCCCGCAAACTACGCGACCAGATGGCCGGATTGCTGAAATAGACCTGTTCAAAGAACATACAATTTATAAATCCGCAATCGCACAGTGTTTACTGCATGATTGCGGATTTTTGTTATTCCAACCCCTATCATAATGCCCACCAAATATTCTGTTTTGATTATTTTGCAATACGCTGGATGTAATTTCGGAAATATTTCATTAATTTTGCGTACACATAAATTCAAGTAATTTATCAACCTAATAATAAAACATTTATCAAAATGACAATCGACGATTTCAACTTTGCCGGCAAGAAGGCAATTGTACGCGTTGACTTCAACGTGCCTCTGGACGAAAACGGTCACATCACAGACGACACCCGCATACGCGGTGCCCTCCCCACCCTCAAGAAAATACTCAACGATGGTGGCAGCCTCATCATCATGAGCCACATGGGCAAGCCCAAAGGCAAGGTTAATCCCAAATTCTCTCTCGCCCAGATTAAGGACGATGTAGCAAAAGCTCTTGGTACAGACGTGAAGTTTGCTTCCGATTGCGCTAACGCCGCCGAAGCCGCTGCCGCCCTCAAGCCCGGCGAAGTACTCCTGCTCGAGAACCTCCGCTTCTATCCTGAAGAAGAGGGCAAGCCTGTAGGTATTGACAAAGAAGATCCTGCCTACGATGCTGCTAAGAAAGAGATGAAAGAACGTCAGAAAGAATTCGCCAAGACACTCGCAAGCTATGCCGATGTATATGTAAACGATGCATTCGGTACAGCTCACCGCAAGCACGCATCCACTGCAGTTATCGCCGACTATTTCGACGCTCAGGACAAGATGCTCGGCTATCTCATGGAAAAAGAAGTGAAGGCCGTGGACAACATCCTCAGCGATATCAAGCGCCCCTTCACCGCCATTATGGGTGGTTCAAAGGTGTCTACCAAAATAGGTATCATCGAAAACCTCATGGACAAGGTGGACAACCTTATTCTTTGCGGTGGCATGACCTACACATTTGCTAAAGCTATGGGCGGCAAAGTTGGCGATTCAATCTGCGAGACCGACAAACTCGACCTTGCTCTTGACATTATGAAGAAGGCCAAGGAGAAAGGCGTGAACCTCGTTCTCGGAACCGATTGCGTGGCCGGTAACAAATTCAGCAACGATGCCGACACTCAGATTTGCTCCGTAATGGATATCCCCGAAGGTTGGGAAGGAATGGATGCCGGTCCTGAATCACAGAAAGCATTCGCCGCCGCCATCACTCCCGCCAAGACTATACTTTGGAACGGCCCCGCCGGTGTATTTGAGTTTGACAACTTCACCGCAGGCTCACGTGCCATTGCCAATGCCATAGTAGAAGCTACCAACAATGGTGCATTCTCGCTCGTAGGTGGCGGTGACTCCGTTGCATGCGTCAACAAATTCGGTCTTGCCGATCAGGTATCGTATGTATCTACTGGTGGAGGCGCACTCCTCGAAGCCATCGAAGGCAAAGTGCTTCCTGGTGTAGCCGCAATCAAAGGCTAATAAATTACCTCAATAAATAATAAAAGCAGAGCCATTGGCTCTGCTTTTATTATTTACCTTTATAGCGCAGACGTGGAAACAGTTTGCGTATACGCGTAAGCCGCGGATGTATCGCGGGCGATGCCACAACACCACTCACAGCCACAACTATCATTATCAGTCCGGCTATATCGCGCACTGTAAGCACCTCGCCAAATACAAGCACTCCGAAAAACACAGCTGTAACCGGTTCGAGAGCCCCGAGTATGGCTGTAGGTGTTGACCCTATATACTGTATGGCCGCCGTGGTACACAGAAATGATATCGCGGTAGGAAAAATGGCCAACGCTGCCACACATCCCCATAGATACCATCTGTCGGCCGGGGGCACCTGAACTACACCCGTAATGGCAAGCCTTACAGCAAAAAGCGAAAGCCCGAACAGCAGCACATAGAATGTCACCGTGAGAGTTGCCACATTGCGCAACCCGGTCTTATTCACCGCTACTATATATATGGCATAGGACAATGCCGAAGCCATTACAAGCATTGTGCCGGTAAAGCTCAATGTGGCATCACCTCCACCTTTATACAGCATCGCAATTCCGGTGAGAGCCAACGCTATACAAGCAATGGTTATGGCCGATAACCGCTCGCGGAACATCGCCGCCATAATAACCGCCACCATTATGGGGTAGACAAACAGCATGGTTGATGCTATCCCGGCATCCATGTAGTTGTAACTGAGAAACAAACCGAGCGACGAGAAAGCGACAACCAATCCCATTATAATCAATGTAGCCAACTGCCTGCCGCTCACCTTGAAGCTACGCCCGCGGGCTACAATCATAATGGCTAACAGCGGGATTGCAAACAGATAGCGGAAAAACAGCACCGAATCGGCAGTCATCCCCACATTATAAAGCGGTAGCGTGAAGAGAGGATTCATGCCATAAGTAGCCGCAGCCACCGCACCGAGAAGATAACCTTTGGCCTTGGTTCCCGCCATAAGTTAACGTTTTGCTCCCTTACAGCCTTTGCCTCCTTTCAGACCGCCACCCAACGAAAAGATATTCTGGTCGTAGCTAATGGTCTTCATGCCCTGCTCACGTTTACGCTTCAATGCGAGTTTCACCAGACGGTCCATCAGTTTGTCAAAAGGCAACCCTGTGGCTTCCCACAGATAGAAAGACAGCGAACCGGGTATTGTATTTATCTCATTGACATATATTTCGCCATTATCTGCATCCATTATCACGTCCACACGGCTCACACCATGGCACGAAAGCACACGGAAAGTCTCTCCGGCAAGAAAACGGATACGGTCGCTGACATCTACAGGCAGATCGGCCGGTATGCGTTTCTGTGAAGCCTGCATACCCTTGGCACCCTTGGTTCCACCCATGTATTTATCCTCATACGACAGAATTTCACCGCTTTTTATCGGCTCCTCACACACCGATGTCTCATACTCGTCGCAGTCACCAAGTACCGAGCAATTCACTTCATGAAGATTTTCCACCATGTGTTCTACGATAATTCTGGTGGAATAGCGTTCGGCATCCTCCACTTTCGCCAATAATTGCTCTCGGTCCTTGGCTCGTCCTATGCCGACGCTCGACCCGAGGTTGGCCGGTTTCACTATCACCGGATAGCCGAGTTTCGACTCAACCCTTGCTATCAGTTCATCCCGCTTTGCAAACCATTCCTTATCGGTAAACCATACATATTTCACCACGGGAATGTCACATGCCTGAAGAATCATCTTCATCGTTATCTTATCCATACCGTTGGCCGATGCAAGCACATTGCAACCGGCGTATGGGATACCTATTGCATCAAGGATGCCTTCAAACGTGCCATCCTCGCCATACGAACCATGAAGCACAGGAATCACCACATCGAGTTTGGTTACCACACCGTTGCCAAACAGAGGACGCTTGCGTGAGTACACATTGTAGTCACCCCTCACCGGCTCCATGTAGATCTCGCGGCACTTTGCAAGCAATGCCGGTATGTCACGGTAATTGGCCACATCCAGCAACGCATCGCCGGTGTACCAATGTCCCTGCTTTGTTATATATATAGGTGTAACATCGTAAACATCGCGGTCTATAGCACTCATGGCCTGTGATGCCGATATGACAGAAATCTCATGCTCGGTGGAACAACCGCCGAAGAACACTCCTATGTTAGTTTTCATTGCTAATATGTTATTTTTTGATTGTAATCCTGTTTATTTAAATGTATCGGGAAGGTCATTTTCATACAATACCGTATCTCCGCCACGTAGCATAGCTGACAGAAGTTGCTGTGCCTCGCTGAAAGTTGCGGCCTCATGGACCTCTATGGAGCTATTACCTGTACTTCCGATTCCCTCCACTATGGCCGCGCGGTTATACTCACCCACTACTATTGCAACATCGGCCGAAACCGCTATTTTAGCACCAAACTCACGGTTTAGTTCATATTGTCTCTCACCAAGTTCAATCATGCCCGGAGTCACCACATAGCGGCGTCCGCCGGCCATCGATGCGAGCACATCAAGAGCCATAGCCGAACCGGTCGGATTGGAATTGAATGCATCGTCTATTATAGTCACCCCTCCTGCCGTGCGCTTCATATTGAGACGATGCTCCACCTGCTCTATCTTTTCCACAGCATGCCGTATCTTTGATTCCGGAACGTCAAGATGAAGAGCCACCACAACAGCCGCAATCAAATTGGACACATTGCACTCCCCGACAAGTTTGGTGTGAAGTGTTATTTCCTTTCCATCGCCTTTAACGGTAAAGGTGGTTCCGTATGCATCATACACTACATCGGTGGCGACAAATGCCACTTTCTCGCAATTTGCCACGCCATATCGCACACACGCCACATTCCCAACTTTACGCGAAGCAATAAATGGAAAGTCATTATTTATAACCGCCAGACCATCGGCAGGCAATGCATCTATCAGTTCAAATTTAGTACGCTGCACATTCTCAATGCTCTTGAACGATTCAAGATGCTGAGGCCCTACGGCGGTAACAATACCTATCTGTGGATTTACCAAGTCGCATATTTCCTTTATATCGCCCGGTTGTTTGGCACCCATCTCGCATATAAACACCTCCGTATATGGCTGCATATACTCCCTCACCGTACGTATCACCCCTAGTGTGGTATTATAGCTTCCGGGGGTCATCAGCACATCGTAACTTTCCGAAAGTATACGATGTAAATAATGCTTGGTGCTCGTTTTTCCATAACTTCCGGTTATTCCTATCACCTTAAGTCCTGGCATTGATTTAAGTATTGCCGAAGCCTCATTGTAATAACGGCGGTTTATATGGCGTTCCATCGGACCCAGCATATATACAGCCAGCATTGTAATGACATGCGACAGACAATACATCAACAAAAACACCACTGAAACAAAATATATCCCATGAAGCATATTCTGCCGACATGCAATTGCATAAGCCACAGCTGCAACAGCCGCTCCAATCAGAACCATCACCGTATATATCCGCTTCACCCTGTTGGTCCATACCAAAGGCTTCTTATATTTCTTTCTTAAAAGTGTTATGGCCGAACCGGCGGAAAACAGCCCTATGAGCGCCATGGCCCAGACGTCGGTATTGAACGAGACAAGGGATACCAACATGACACACATACCCACAAGGCGAGGATACGATGTTGTGTCGCCCGAAGATCGTAGCCAACGCATATATCGGTCGGGGCGATACGAATTCTGCTGCATCATCATCAGATCGCGGGCCAATTCCGCCAAGAAATTCACCGCGGCCAGCAGCATCACGAAAACAAATGTCAAAATCAAGACTAAAGGAGTCATTCCAATTATATGTTTATATGTAAAATATTACGAACCTGATGTAAGGAAACTTGCCAGCACAGCTGCAAACTGACGCGGATTGTCAAGGAAACTATAGTGACCGCAACCGGGGAAGCTCACCAAACCGGCATCCGGTATCAGACGCTCCATTATTTTGGCATCGCCCAACGGAGTGGCCGTATCATTCTCCCCCCATATAAGCAACGTAGGGGCTTTGACATCCGGCATCACTGCCTTGAGGTCTTCATTTACCACCTTACTGAGAATAGCTCTCATTGTAGGCGTGGCGTTAGCATAATCGTCAGAACCACGTTTAGCCCGCTGTCTGTCTATTATCGCATCAGCCTGCTTACGTCCGTGCAACAGACGCAGCCACCGCTTCATAAGTTTAAACGAATACACCTTAATATAATATTTCAACTTGCGACGCGGTTTTACACCTGCGGCATCAACGAGTATCAGCTTGTCTACTTCATTGCGCGAAGCATACAGAATGCCTACACGGCCTCCGAATGAATGCCCGAGCAACGACGGTCGCTCTATCCCAAGCTTATGCACCATCTTCTCTATAAGAAGGGTATACTCTTCGACGCCCCACACCGAATCCGGCTCAGGAGTTTCGCCAAATCCCGGGAAATCCACATTATACACCGTGTGGCTTTGCGACGCCACAGCCTCGACAGAAGCCAGAGTGGAGTGATTGCACCCCCAGCCGTGCATCATTATCAGCGGTTTACCACTACCCGACACCGTATAATGCAATGGTATATTATCAATATCTATAGTCTGCATGACAGGCAACTTTTCATCGCAGCAAAGTTAAGCATAATAGTTGACAATCCCCCGAGTTTATCAAGCCATTATCAACCGAACCTCAACGGCAATCAATAACATACTTCCATGCATACATATCTTCATATTTTTACTAACTTTACACTGTAAAAACAATTAATCATGCTTATATTCCTCATTTTAATATCATTGCTGCTTTGCGCAGCCTTATTCTGGGCGTTTCGCACCTCACGCAACAGTTCGGATTTCCGGGAACAAGCCGTCAGGATTCAGGAACGGCTGCTGCTTGCCGAAGCCGACAGGCAACGTCTGGAATCCGAGCTTAAATCCACAAGAGCAGAACGTGATTCTGCCGTGACCCTCAATGCCACATTAAACGAACAAGTGCGCCATGGAGCCGAAGACAACGCCAGATTGCAAAAACAGATACAGGAACTCAAGGATAGCCACAACGAAGAGATAAAGAAGGCCGCCGACCTGCAGAAACAACTTTTGCAACAGTCCGAGTCCAATTTCCGTTTAATGGCAAACGACATAATGGAACGTCACTCGGCCACGTTCCGCCAACAGAACGAACAACGCCTTGGTGAGATACTCACACCTCTGAAAGAGAATATTGATAAATTCAGACACGATGTTGCCGAATGTTATTCGGCCGAAGCACGCGAACGCTTCTCCCTGCAAGAAAAAATCAAAGACCTCATCGAAGCCAACAACAATATAGGACGGGAAGCGAAAGAACTCGCAAGCGCACTTCGCGGTAACTCGAAAAAGCAAGGCGACTGGGGCGAGATGGTGCTTGAATCCATCCTTGAGCAATCAGGATTACGCCGGGGAGAAGAATTTCTGGTACAACAGCAGACTGACGATTCGGGCTGCGCCTTGCGCGATGACGACGGACGCGGGCTGCGTCCGGATGTAGTTGTGCGCTACCCGGGTGGACGCGTAATGGTGATTGACTCAAAAGTATCCCTTACGGCATTTGTGGACTACGTAAACGCCGAGGACCGCGAGCTGCAGGAACAATACGGACGCCTCCACCTGCAGTCGGTGCTGAAGCATATCAACGAACTGAGTGCAAAAAAATATCAGGACTACATAGGCTCCGAGAAGCTTGATTTCGTTATGATGTTCATCCCTAACGAAGGTGCCTATGCCGCAGCCATGACCCTTGACCCCACCCTATGGCAGAAAGCCTACGACAAACGCGTGTTAATGGCATCGCCCACACAACTCGTGGGAGCATTGAGACTGATATCGCAACTATGGACTCAGGACCGGCAGACACGCAACTCTCTTGAGATAGCCCGCCGTGCCGGACGCATGTATGAGAAATTCGTAGGCTTTGTAACCGACATGGAACGCATAGACAAAAGCATTGAATCGACGCGCACAGCTTACGAAAACGCCATGAAGAAACTCCGTCAGGGCAACGGCAATCTGGTATCACAGGCCGAAAAGCTACGGGAACTTGGCATAAAGACAGAAAAACGCATTCCGGGAAGCGAGGACTACTCCGCTGAATAATCCCTCAACTGCACACGTAACTTTTGTCGCGCATAGTATATACGGCTTTTAATTGTCCCTACCGGAAGATTCATCTGCTCAGCAATTTCCGCATAGCGGTAACCTGCAAGATGCATGGAAAACGGCACTCGATATTCAGGCGAGAAACTATCGATAGCCTCATGTATCTCCCTTATGGCATAAGTATTGTCGGGTGTCTCGTTACTTGAATCACGCGGCAAATTGAGATGATAAAGATCGTCGGTTGTGTCAACCTTTGTGGCACACCGCACCGTACGGCGATAATTATTTATAAAAATATTACGCATTATTGTAAATACCCATCCCTTGAAATTGGTGTTTTCCGCATACTTTTCCTCATTATCGAGCGCCTTGAGGGTAGTATCCTGCAACAGATCGTATGCATCATCCCGATTGGAAGTCAGGATAAATGCGAAATTCAACATATTGCCCTGAAGTTCCAACAGTTTTTTCTGAAAATTCTTATTAATCATAGTATACCTCAATAAAGATAAAGTGTTCAACGGAATCAGGCGCCCACCCTTACACCCTCTATTATATATCTAAGAAACCTGCCACCGGCCTCTTATGTTCCGGAAAGACACTGCCGCACAGCCTTATTTATGAAAAATCATATATTTTTGAAACTTTTTATATTAAAATCCGCTTATAACATCAGTTAAATCTCACTGAAACAAAATATCCATCTGCAAGACACCACCATAACAAAAAAGTGCGTAACTTTGCAAAATATCTGTAATCTGACGACTATGGACAATCAAGAGAAACAAGAAGTGATAGACCGCCGGTATCTTCGTATGGCCGCGATATGGGCGGAAAACTCATACTGCCGCCGTCGGCAGGTTGGTGCCATATTGGTCAAAGGACAAATGATTATTTCCGACGGATTCAACGGAACTCCCGCCGGATTTGAAAATATATGCGAGGATACAGACGGCAGCACCAAACCATACGTGCTTCATGCCGAGGCCAACGCCATAACCAAAGTGGCCCGCAGCAACAATTCCTCCCAAGGTTCAACCCTTTATGTCACCGCTTCACCCTGCCTTGAATGTGCCAAACTTATTATTCAGGCAGGAATTACACGAGTGGTGTACAACGAATTATATCGGATAACCGACGGTCTTGATCTTCTCTCCCGCGCCGGAATAGATTGTGTGCATATAGAATCTTTAGTAGAAAAATGAATCCCAATTTCAAACGCACGGGAGTATGGATACCCGTGATTGTGGCCGCTACATTTTGTATAGGTTTGTTTATAGGTGCCCGCTTTTTCGGGCATAAATCCCCATCTGGTGCGATATACAACAAAATCGACGCTATAATGGACCTTATAACAGAGGAATATGTTGATGAAGTAGACACCGACAGTCTTCTCGAAGTATCCATCCCCGACATTCTCGCCAAGTTAGACCCCCATTCAAGCTACATATCAGCCCAGGACATACAGGGCGCAAACGACGAACTTGATGGCTCGTTCAGTGGCATAGGCATCTCATTCAACATGCTCACCGATACCATAACGGTGCTTGAAGTAATTTCAGGCGGCCCGTCGGAAAAGGTGGGGATAATGCCCGGCGACCGCATAATTGCAATCAATGACTCCACCGTGGCAGGACAGCGTTGGAGCACCGAACGAGTGATGCGTACACTCCGTGGCCCACGGGACTCGAAAGTAAAACTCGGAGTGAGCCGTGCCACTGCGCCGGAGCTGCTGACATTTGAGGTGAAACGCGGCGATATACCTGTTACATCCATCGATGCAGCATATATGGTAGATGAAAACACCGGCTACATAAAGGTTAATAAGTTCGGACGTTCAACACACGCTGAATTCCTGACATCGCTTGTCAAACTACGCGACAGCGGAGCTGAAAAGTTCATAATAGACCTTCGCGGAAATGGTGGCGGATTCATGGAGATGGCGATACTGATGGCCAATGAATTCCTTCCAGCCGGAAGCCCCATTGTATCGACCCACGGACGCATCCCGTCATCTGAAAGCATAACCATGGCCGACGGGACCGGCGCTTTCCAGCAGTCGGAAGTAATAGTTCTGATGGATGAATACTCGGCAAGTGCCAGCGAAATTCTTGCCGGAGCCATACAGGACAATGACCGCGGACTTATAATAGGACGCCGTTCTTTTGGCAAAGGATTGGTACAACGTCAGATAGAGCTTCCCGACAGCAGTGCCCTGCGCCTCACAACCGCACGTTACCACACCCCTTCCGGACGTTGCATCCAGAAAACATACACACGAGGCAATCTCGACAGCTACAGCCTTGAGATAATAGACCGCTACAACCATGGCGAAGGTTTCAATGCCGACAGCGTGCGGCTTGACACCACCCAGACATTCCACACATTGCATGGCCGCATGGTGTATGGCGGAGGCGGAATAATGCCAGATGTCTATGTGCCTAACGATACAGCAGGAATATCTTCCTATTATATAAATGTGCTCAACGCCGGGCTTCTTCAGAAATTCGCATTCAAATTCGCTGACAGCCGACGCTCATACCTGAAGCAGGCCAAGGATGTGACATCGTTAATGAAACTCCTGCCCAACGACGATGTGCTGATTCAGGATTTCGCTACATTCGCCCATCAGACCGGAGGCATACCGCCACGGTGGTACTACATAAACATTTCACGCGATCTGATTGTTAATCAACTGAAAGCTCTTATAGCCCGCGATGCACTCGGTGTGTCAGGTTACTATGAGGTAATCAATCAGACCGATCCATCTTATCAAAGGGCTATAAAAGAACTAAAGACCGGCAATGCGGAATTTCCGGTGTCGGTCGGCATTTCAAAACATTGACAGTTGACCAATTATGAAGAAAGATGAAATACGCCGTCGTGTAAAAGCCCGCAAAAGTCTACTTACTGAGCAGGAAAGGGACATTGCCGCCCGGATGGTATTTGAGAAGCTCGAATCGCTTGCTGCATTTGCCATGAGCGACAGCATTTTAATGTATCATTCACTTCCCGATGAACTGTCTACGCACAGATTCATCGATAAATGGCACGACAGGAAACGTTTTTTTCTTCCGAGAGTCAACGGCATGCATCTCGAGATATTACCTTACGACCGCTCACGCATGCACATAGGCGCTTTCCACATAGAGGAGCCGACAGGCAACGACACCACACATGTTGACGAAATGGAGATGATTGTTGTCCCGGCCGTGGCATACGATGCCAACGGCAACCGTGTAGGCCGTGGCAAGGGATATTACGACCGTCTTTTAGCGGAATCCCGAGCTATAAAAATCGGTGTTGCATACGACTTCCAGATGGTTGATGAGATTGAGACCGACGATTTCGATGTTCCGGTTGACATTGTAATAACAGAGACCCACACCTACACCCGCCGCCGTCCACACTGACATGTGACCGGGACATAAATACATCGGGATTTCCACAGATTGTCTGTGGGGAAAATAAATTGTAACTTTGCAGTCTATTATACAGACTCGAAATGGTATCTATTCAGAATCTAAGCGTGGAGTTCAGTGCAAAATCGCTGTTCGACAACATAAATTATGTAATAAACCGCAAAGACAAGATAGCGCTCGTAGGCAAAAACGGGGCCGGAAAGTCGACTATGCTTAAAATAATAGCAGGCCTCCAGCAACCGACTTCAGGAAAAGTGGCTGTGCCGCAAGGTCTGACCATAGGCTACCTCCCCCAGCAGATGGAGATAAACGATTCGCTTACCGTTGTGGAAGAGGTGCGCAAAGCTTTCTCGCATGTTGACGACATGCACTCCACCTACGACCGTCTCACCGCTGAGCTTGCACAGCGCACCGACTACGATTCGCCCGAATATGGACAGCTGATTGAACAAGTTACCAACATGGCCGACCGTCTCGCCATGGAAAGCAGTGAAAACCATGAAGCTGAGATGGAAAGGACTCTTATGGGTCTTGGATTCCTGCGCACTGATTTCAACCGCAACACATCGGAATTCAGCGGTGGATGGCGCATGCGTATCGAACTTGCCAAACTACTGCTCACCCACCCTGATGTGCTTCTGCTTGACGAACCGACCAACCACCTCGACATTGAGTCCATACAATGGCTGGAACAATTTCTGACAACCAAGGCCAACGCAGTAGTGCTCGTGAGCCACGACCGTGCATTCATTGACAATGTGACAAACCGCACAATAGAGATATCACTTGGAAAAATATACGACTATGCCGTAAACTATTCCAAATACGTCATTCTGCATCAGGAACGTATCGAGCAGCAGCTGCGAGCCTATCAGAACCAGCAGAAACAGATTCAGGACACCGAAGAGTTCATTGAACGTTTCCGCTATAAAGCCACAAAAAGCGTACAGGTTCAGAGCCGGATAAAACAGCTTGAAAAAATAGAGCGCATAGAGGTGGACGAGGTAGACACATCGCACCTCAACCTCAAGTTTCCCCCGGCACCGCGATCGGGCGACTATCCAATTATAGCCGATAATGTCGGTAAAGCCTACGGTAGCCATCAAGTTTTTGATAACGCCACATTTACCATAAAGCGAGGCGAAAAAGTGGCATTTGTAGGTAAAAACGGAGAGGGAAAATCAACCCTTGTAAAATGTATAATGGGCGAAATACCTTATACCGGCACACTGAAAATAGGCCACAATGTCAAAATAGGATATTTTGCACAGAATCAAGCCCAATTGCTGGACAAGGATGTGACAGTGTTCGACACCATAGACCGAGTGGCAGTGGGCGATATACGCACAAAGATACGCGACATACTCGGAGCATTCATGTTTGGAGGAGAGGCTTCGGATAAAAAGGTAAAAGTGCTGTCGGGAGGCGAAAAAACACGTCTGGCCATGATACGCCTGCTTCTCGAACCGGTAAATCTGCTTATACTTGACGAACCAACCAACCATCTGGACATGCGCACTAAAGATGTGTTGAAACAAGCCATCAAGGACTTCAACGGCACAGTGATTGTGGTGAGCCACGACCGTGAATTTCTCGACGGACTTGTGGAGAAAGTCTATGAATTTGGCAATGGAAAGGTGCGTGAATGCCTCGGTGGCATCTATGAATTTCTCGAAAAGAAGAAACTCGCCTCATTGTCAGAACTTGAAATCAGCCGGCCGACACCAACTGAAACAAAAAAAGAATCAAACTCCGACCAATCCAACTCAACCCACCCCACAGCCGGTAAAACACAACGCCAACTTTCTTACGCCGAACAAAAAGAGCAGGAAAAACTTCTTCGCCGTGCCCGAAAGAAAGTGGAGGATGCTGAAATTGAGATAGCACGCATTGAAAACGACTTGGCCCAGATAGAGCAGACCATGGCTTCAGGCGAATATTCGCAGGAGCTGTCTGAACGCCACGCAACCTTGCAGAAAAGCCTCGACAATGCTATGAGCCTATGGGAACTGGCCACCATGGAACTTGAGTCTTTAGAATAGCGCAGCTATATCCATAAAATAACCGACGGTAACAAAGCCCGACAAAATCAACGTCGGCACCTTGTTACCGTCAATTTATACCAGTCAGTGTTCAATCAAATTCAGAGAACTCAGCTCCATTAAAATATAACGTGCTATTGAACTCATCATATCCCACCGGGATAGGCTTATCAAGCGGTTCTCCCATTTCCTCCATTATCTCTTTCAGAGGCCTGTCCGTATCAATATATATGCCAGAGCTGTATTTTGCCACAACTTTGCCATCTTTTATCTCGGCTATATAGGTATAAGATTCCGCTGGAAGGTTCACACGCATCCATTCCATGTGTATGGCAGCATGTGTGCCATCTATCTTATCTATCCGTATTGTTCCCTGATGGCGTATTTTGTCCCATGGTCCCGTCGATGTAATATCCTTTCCGAACATCTCGGCCGGAATCTCTGCATCGCAGGTTGAAGCTACGCTTTGGGACACATACGCCACCTTACCGTTGAAATCGATTTTATACCATCCATCAATTTCATCAAGGCATGGCATCAAGTCAGATTCCGTAAGAGTTCCGACCTTTGTCGCAGTGGTGGTGGGCAAACTGCGCACATTCACCTTACCCTTCATTGAAGATACATAAGAAGTCTGCGCATTGCTTCCGACAAATACGAAAAACATACTGAGCGCAAGAAAAATCACCTTTCTCATAGTGTGTCAATGTTTAGTTTATTATAAATATTTGAGTTTACAACTTTGATATTCAACACAAATATACTAAATAATCCACTATAGGCAAACAAGCCCCGGCATGCCTGACTATACTTTGAGATGGTGATTACCTGAAGTTCTCGATATAGAACGCTGCAATCTCATCGAATGGTATTATATCTATCCGGTCGTACAAATCGGTATGGGATGCTCCCTTTATAGTAAGCAACTGTTTATTATCGCCACGTAACATAGCGAAAGTATCCTTGCCGAAATAATAAGAGTGAGCCTTGTCTCCGTGCACTATCATCACCGCACGTTCGAGTTCGGAAGCATATTCAAAGAACTTGAAATTAAGGAACGGCATATTTGACGTCACGTTCCATCCGCCATTGGAATTCAGCGAACGCGCATGATACCCACGCGATGTCTTGTAATAGGCATGGTAGTCTTTTACAAATTGAGGCGCATCGTCAGGAATAGTATCGGCCACACCTCCCCCGAGCTTATAATAACCGTTGCGATAATCCTCCGTGCGTTGCGCCGACATCGCCGCACGCTTTGCATTTCTATTTTGGGACGAATTCTCAGCATCAAAATAACCGTTGGCATTCACCCGAGTCATGTCGTACATTGTCGATGCCACCGTGGCTTTAATTCTCATATCGTTGATGGCAGCCTGTATGGCGATACCGCCCCATCCACAGATGCCGAGAATCCCGATACTATCCGATGCCACATCCTCCCGACAAGAAAGATAGTCAACAGCAGCACTGAAGTCTTCGGTATTTATGTCGGGGGAAGCTACAAAACGTGGGGATCCACCACTCTCTCCGGTGTATGACGGGTCAAACGCAATAGTGAGGAATCCGCGCTCAGCAAGCTGCTGGGCATAGAGACCAGACGATTGCTCCTTGACAGCTCCAAACGGGCCACAGACAGCAATTGCAGGCAATCGTCCCGATCTATTTTTAGGTTTATATAAATCTGCGGCAAGAGTAATGCCATAACGGTTTACGAAAAGAATTTTCGAGTGCTCTACCTTATCACTTTCAGGAAATACCTTATCCCATTCATCGGTCAGTGTGAGTTGTTCCATTTCCATATCATTAATTTTAGTCTGATTTTGCGCATCAATCCGTGTGGCCATCACTATCATTGCCGACACGCACAATATTCCACCCAGATTCATTATTGTGTTATTATTTTTATAAACTTAGCGGGGACTCCGCCTACCATAGTGTTTGGCTCCACATCTTTTGTAACCACAGCCCCTGCAGCCACAATAGCGTTATCGCCTATCGTCACGCCCCCGAGCACCGTCACATTCGCTCCAATCCATACATTTTTACCAATATATATAGGCGCCGGTATGACATCGGCTCTATGAGCAGGACGAAGATCGTGATTCAATTTAGCCAACACACAATTATGACCAATCAAAGAGCCATCGCCAATATATACACCTCCATGGTCCTGAAATTTACATCCGGAATTGACGTACACATTCTTACCGAAATGTATGTTTTTCCCAAAATCGGCCTGAAAAGGAGCCATCACCTTTACAGTTGAATGCACATCGGCACCAGTAAGCCTCCTCAATAATGCGGTTGCCACCTCCGCATCGTGCACGGAATTGTTATACTCCATTGTTATACGCTGAGCCTCATCGTAAGCCCGGTGCATGAACTGATGAGCGGGAGACCCGGCCGGAATAGGCTCTCGTCGCTCTACAAGTTGTAGATATTCCTCAAGTTCCATAGTAATATAAACTGGTCTGATTACGATGGCAAAGGTACATCTACATCACAACATGGATTAAACCCCAATGCGGGAAATAATTACCATTTTCACCTGAGTGCTTCCATCTATTTTTGTATGGAACGGGTCCGTGTGTTAGGTGAGACCGATGCGGTATTCACTGCTATAGCAGCATACAATGCGGCCTTTGCATTCGCTTTTATTGCGATAATTGATTGTCTTTGTTCGGTTGTGGCCGCAACTATCAGCGCCATTTCCGCCTTAAGAATTGCATTGCAAATCCCATAGTTACCGTAACAAGCATTACCTACAACAAATCTCCAATTCATAATAAGGGAAATCAGAAACAGAATTAGAGCTTGGGAGCGGAGTCGGATATAATTGGCTCTAATTCTACAAGCTTTTTTTTGACATCTTCAAGGCATTCAGAATATATACCGAATTGTAAATTATCTGCCATTGCTATTTTTTAATGTTTTATAGTATGTTTTTATAATCCGTTACTCTCGAAGTTTTTTCGTATCTTTGGCAAATAAATCAGATGGTTATGAATTTCAATTTCGGAGGCTTCTTATTTTTCAATGCACTTTGTGATTTGTTTGATAAAGTCGCAGAGACGCCTTCTGCGCCCTCCAACCAACCGATGCCGACTAAAATCGTGGTGGCGGCGATTGCTTTTGTAGTGTGTACTATTGCCACGCTAATAATAATTGCTTGCACCATTTGATGAAGGATTGCTATTTGTCCTTAGAGCGATTTTAACACCTACGCCCATCCATCGCTATGCGTTGCGCCTTATCGTCAGTTTTCGGTAAAGTTTCTCCGAGTCTATCGCCTTAGAAATATTGCGTTTGCGCATTCTCTCCGGTTCCTGATAGTCATAGTCATAATACCCTTTGTCTATCAGCATAAGTGTTATGAAGTCCGCGCTATCGATACACCAATAGCGTAGCCACGACCAGAATCCGTAATTACCGTAAAGAGCCTTTATCTTCTCGTTGTCGGACGATGCTTGGAACGCGCTGCCGACTTGCTGTCCTCCTCCTTTTTCGGCGAAGCGTCCTCGTCCAACATACTTTCCGCTGATGCATTTCTCTCTTGCATCTGACTGACGGCGTTGCCAACCTGCATCGTAGAGAGTACGAGTGCTCGTTTTGAGCTTCCCAAGTTGGCCAAATAAAATTTGTCTTACGACAACTTATGCAACAACTTTGAAGTTCATACCTGATCAAACAGAGCGCTATTTCGCTCCACCCAACAGCTTAATTAGACAGCGCAACCTATTTACAGCATCATCAACGTTAATCAGACTGATTGCTTGCGGCACGGTACAGAGGTGGCAAGCGACATCATGCCCCGCTCAGTATCTCGCTTCACATAGTAGCGGATAATGGAATATAACATGGCCTGAAAGGGGGTGAGCATCTCATCAGGGTCAGAACCAAGAAGCAATTCCGAAGCCAGAGCATCGGCTATGGCCTTACGTTCAGATTCGGGAAGAGATTTAATGGTATTCACAACATGCGGAGTGATGATCATTGCCGATTCCATAATAATAAATTTGAGGTGGTAGAGAAAATGAATTTTTGTTATATCGCAAAGTTAAGTGTAGGATAGTGCTTGTATAGACGCACCGCAATGTTAATTACTGTAAATTATGCCTACCAATTTACCGTTATCGGGAATCGCGCAGAAAGTATCACAACACTACACAACTCGAAATAAGCAAATCTCAGGCGCCAAACACCTGCATACACCAAAATATAATATGACAAAATTTATAACAATAAAGTTATTAACATTAATATTGTACATAATCCGCTTAATAATGTTAATCACTGCTAAATAAGCTATTAGGAGAGTAATAAACCATTAAAAAAGTTTATTGCCTAAAACCAAATCCAAAACAATAATTGTTATAAAAACGAATACCTACTAATTATCAGGCACTTAGAGAAGTGCTCGGCAATAAAACAAGATTGATGCATTCGTAAATTCAATATCGTAAACACCAATATGCAATTTGGATTTAACCACAGATTTACAAACGCAACGAGTTTTCAAAAGAAAAAATATTAACGTGTAGTTAATTGTTATTTTACAATCGAGAATACACATCTACCCATATCTAAATTGCAAACTACGCATACCCAAAGTGTTTACATATCACGAATTATGCCGCAAAACAAACATTAACATATAGCTAAATACGCTATAAACCACATACATTACACTAATTATCCATACCATTACTTTAATATTTTACCACATACCCACACCTCCACTTCCAATATCCACACACGCAATACAACAGACGTGTAATAATCAGCAATTTACGGTGATTATCTGTATTTTATATTTAATTAAAATCTCACTATTTGCAAATCCAAAATAACAAACGCAAACAATGGATTCTCAAACGGAATTACTAATTTCATTTCGCAAATTTGCATATCACATTTTTAATGATTACATTTGCATATCGTAATTACAAAAGTGAATTTACAAATGGATATCACGTCTCGGCTTAAGGAATTCATAAATATGATGGGAATACCGGTAACACAGTTCGCCGACAAGTGCAACATACCCCGCCCTACCATGTCGCAACTTCTTAATGGACGCAACAAAAAAATATCAGATGCCGTGATAGGGAAAATCCATGCTGCATTTCCCGAGATTTCCGTGCTGTGGTTGATGTTTGGCGAGGGGGATATGCTTCACAACGCAAATAAGCCAACCTCATCGGCTCAAAATGGCTCAATTTTCGACTTCCCAGACGAGGAAACTCCTCAGGTTGAGAGTATTGCCACAAGCATAGACTTCGAATCCAGCTTCACTGATCAACATTCAAATAATTATTCAGCCGAAAAAGTAGAAGTTCCGGCAATAAATTCCACCCCTGTTGATATCAACACAGAAAATACAGATGATGCTGATTCTAAAACCACCATCACCTTCAATCCATTTCAGAATAAAAAAATAGTAAACATAATTGTTTACTATGACGACAACAGCTTCGAATCATTCATCCCCGGCTCCAAGAAGTAAAATATAGAACCCGGGCATTCCGCATAAGCAATATCAAGAATCAATCCAATTTGTTACTCATGGTTGTCGAGTAACAAACGAGTAACAAAAACGAGAGAAAAAGGATAAAAAAGGGTTATTTTAACGAACTGAAGAACTCATTACGGAGATTCACATTCCCGTCAAAAACTCCGGTTGAAGCAATGGTTACAGTTTCAGAATCCTGCTTCTGCACTCCACGCATCATCATGCACATGTGGCGTGCCGTGCACTGCACTATGACGCCCTCACACCCCAAAGCATCCTGCAATGCCTCGCACAGTTGGGATGCAAAACGCTCCTGAACCTGAAGACGCCGGGCATACATGTCGACCATTCTGGCCAGTTTACTTATCCCCACAATCCTATCGCCCGGAATATAGGCCACAGACACATGTCCGAAAAAAGGCAGTATATGATGCTCACAAAGCGAATAGAATTCAATATCCCTCACCATAACCATGCTGTGGCTTTCGGCCTTGAACAAAGCGCCATGTATCACATCCTGCGCATTCTGACGGTAACCGCGTGTGGCATAATACATGGCTTTAGCCGCTCTTACCGGAGTCTTCAACAATCCTTCCCGGGAAACATCCTCACCCAACAGTTCCAATATCGCTTTATAATGCGATGCAATCTTATCAATGATTTCAGATTCGTTATCCTTTACTGAATTCATGCCTGAATAAAAAAGAGTTAGATTGACATTTTTCCTTTACTTCGCGCCTCTCACCTGCTCGCGCACAACGCGAATCTCCCGATTATATGCAGGAAAAGCCCGCCGCAACTGCTCGGCCGCAGCATCGGCTTCGTCCTGAGTGGCGAAATCGCCTACACGCAGACGCCAATATGGCGAAGTGAATGTAACATAGGTGCGGAATTGTGGAAACCGTGCGGCTATACGGTGAGACTGAGAGCGGGCCTCATTTTTAGCCGTACGTGCGTTATTGTCGGAAAATACCTGCACTTTATAGACTATGGTCTGTTTCTTAGGCTTAGCCTGTGGTTTCTCATATCGGAGCAGTTCAAGGATATCCTCCGACTGGATAATAACATGCAGACTGTCGGACACAATATGTCCCACAATATCCGGTTCGACATCATCGGGCCCGGGAGCCACAGACTGAGCATTAAGCTGACCATAGCATAGAGCCATGGCCATAATGCCGGATATTCTGAGAAAGCGTTTGGTCATAGGTCGATATATATTCGCACGTATACAATTTAGGCTACAAAAATAGTAAAATATATTTTTGTAGCCTAAATTGTATACGATAAAATCCCTGCGGGAATCAGAATGCAGTCACTATGCCCATAAACGATTCTGCATCGAGGGAAGCGCCGCCGATAAGACCGCCGTCGACATTGGGTTTGGCGAAGAGAGCCTTTGCATTTGAAGGCTTGCAGCTGCCACCGTAAAGAATCGATGTATTCTCAGCCACTTCATTGCCATACTTCCCGGCGATAACGTTGCGGATGAATGCGTGCATTTCCTCTGCCTGATCGTCGGTAGCGGTTTTGCCGGTTCCGATGGCCCATACGGGTTCGTAAGCAAGAATTAGTTTTGAGAAATCGTCGGCAGAAAGACCAAATAGGGCGTCCTCTATCTGTGTCTTCACAACATCGAGATAAGTTCCATTCTCGCGTTCCTCAAGAACCTCACCGATACAGAATATAGGAGTAAGATTATTGGCAAGTGCAAGATTAACCTTTTCCTTAAGTGTCTCGGAGGTCTCACCATAATACTGACGGCGTTCTGAGTGGCCGAGAATCACGTAATTGGCACCTGTTGATGCAACCATGGGAGCCGATACTTCGCCGGTATAGGCACCTGAAACATGGTCTGCACAGTTTTCAGCACCGAGACCGAGCTTGCTCTTATCTATAACTTCATTGATAGACGCGAGGTGAGTGAAAGGAGCGGCTATTATCACATCGCACTTTGCATCTACACCTTTAAGGGCGTCATTCACAGCCTTGGCCAAAGCCACACCTTCAGGCAGGGTGGTATTCATCTTCCAGTTACCTGCAACAATATTCTTTCTCATTTTGTAATTTGAAATATAGTAGTTATTGAATATATTTAATCGTCAGACCCAATGGCTACAAGCCAATTTATCTTGCACAAAGTTACTCATTTTTTCGGGATTTGACATCGGGTGACTGTCTTTTTAAATATCTGGCTCCCCTATCGGCCGCATATAGCAGGAACAATGCCGCAAGCAGCCCGCATGTCAACCACAACATCAGCATCGGGCCATCATAATCCAGTTGCTGCATGGCATCCGTTTTTCCATCAAGATTCAAAGAATCGACATCAACAGACGATAACGAACGTTTCCACACAATATGTCCATCGACAAGATACACCAGCGACATAACTCCGCGCGACAGTTCTTTCAGCGTTGTCGACTCAGCCCTGTATATGGGATAATTGGCCATGGACAAATCACGCCATTCTTCAATCCTGTCCTGAGGAATAGATGCAATTTCCACCAGCGAGCCTCCACGCATCGACATATAGCGGTCAAGTTCATTGACCGCGTATGTGAACGAAGGGTCCACGCGGTTGTACTGAGGCAGAACCACCAGCAATTGTTCCCCTTCTGATGCAAGCACCTCGGAGGTCACATCCTCGTCGCCATCGAGAATAACAAGTTCCGTCCGCTCGTCAGCTTGCGTTCCGGAAACAATACGCCGCTCGACGAATGACCATGTGGCGTCAGGAACACTATCGGCGCTGCAAACCAACTGCTCACCATCGCGCTCGTAAATGAACTCGAAATCCACATCGTCTGCCTCATCTATGTCAGCCGACGCCAAATCCCGTCCTACCGGGAAAGAGCGGAAATCAACCAACGGCTGTATGTTGAACCCAAACAACCCTACAGCCACTATGTATAGTGCACACAAGGCGGCTGAAATCCATTGCAGATATGGGTGGTAAAGCCCCGGCACCCGGGTGTTACCGATAAAGAGACAGGCCAGGGCCGCGGTTATGCCCAGATTCTTGTAAAATGTAGCTGCATTGGACAACTTCACAAAGTCGCCGAAGCATCCGCAATCCGGCACAGGCGAAGCTATGTAGACATACAGTGTGAGCGGAAGCATGAAAGCCATCATAGCCATCAATCCCCAAAGAGCAGTGCGACGGTAAGCCCCGACAGCGAGCATGCATCCAAGCAGAAATTCACCGCCCGACAAAGCAATGGAAAGCATGACTACGAGCGATCGCGGTTGTTCCATGTTCCATGCCGTAAGATACTCTTCAATTTTGAACACGAAGCCCCATATATCAATAGACTTCGCCACCCCTGACACAATGAACACACAGCCTACGACAATACGCAGCGACCATACCGTGAGCGGACTGCGGCACACCGATATAAGCCGTGACACAATATTGTTCATTCCGTGAGCTTGATTATTCCAAACACAGCGTAGTTCATCATGTCCATATAGTTTGAACCGATTCCCTCAGAAACCTCTGTCAGCCCATCATGGTCCTCAATCTGTTTCACCCGCTGTACCTTGGTCAATATAAAGTCTGTGTAGGATTTTACACGCATAGACCGCCAGGCTTCGCCATAATCGTGGTTCTTGGCCAGGAACAGATTGCGCGTCACGGCAATATATTTATCGTAAAGTTCAAGTGCGCGGCCGGCATCCATATCCGGTTCATCTACCCAACCGAGCTCAAGCTGTATCAATCCTACGGCACCATAATTAAGAATGGCCATAAACTCTCCGAGCACATCCTCATCAATCATAGCGTGCCCGGCCTCCTCGATGGAGCGTATGCGCTTGGCCTTAATATATATCTGGTCTGTTATGGAACACGGACGCATAATGCGCCATGAAGCGCCGTAGTCGGAAAGCTTATGTGCGAACACATCACGGCAACGCGCGAGAGCCGCATCAAATTGTTGTAGAGTATCAGCCATTTCTTAAGAATATGTTCACACAAAGTTAGCAATTATTTCCAACACGTAAAAAATGCCATAACTTTTTAAAGCCATGGCATAATAGAGAATCTCTTACAGTATCTTTTCATTTGGGCGTGCGGGTGACATATCCCACCAATACAAGGATAAATGCCACCAACGACAATCCGGCACCGATAGATGGGTAGATCACATTGTTTCCACCTACAAACATTGTCGCAACAAGGAATCCGATTGCAGCTATTGCAAAAATAACAGCTAAAACGACTAAGAATTTCATAACTAAGGATATTAGAGGATTAATTTAATATCATAACATCCGAGTCAAGCATAGAGATGAGAGACTTCACATCATTTAACATCCTCAAAAAAACAGAAAGCGGAATGCCATCCCGGCAACCGCTTTCCTGAAGAAGATATTTATTAAATCGTTTTACTATTTAAAGTCTCTTTTATTATGTGGCATCACATGTTTTTCCACAGTTCGGTCTTATCCTCATAGCCCGGACCAAGACGGTAATACAGGCGGTAAAGAATACCCGGAATCTGATTCATGGAATTTTCATCAATGCTGTATGCTTTCTCAAAGAGTTCGGCAGCCTTGATAAGATCGGGAACCACCTCTTCATTGCGGCTTCCTGTCACAGAACCCTCCTCATCAAGCTTGATGGCACGGTTGTAGATTATACGACCGAGGTCGAAGTAGGGTTTAGCAGCAGAGGGATCAATGTCTATAGCTTTCTGGAAGTTTTCAGAAGCCTTGTCCATATCTTCTTCCTGCTCATAAACATAACCGAGAGCATCGTAAAGCTGCGAACGCATCACGGCATTGGAGTCGGGAGTTGTGGTAAGAGCACGTTCAATAAGCTCACGTCCGGCTGTATAATTTTTTGTAGCAAGCTTATCGTTTATAAGCTGACCGATGAATGAGAAATCCTCGTTACCGAACTTATCGCATCCGGCCTGTGCAAATTCAAGCATGGTGATTGTATCGTTCAGTCGGCCGGCTGCATCCATACCCACTCTGTAGAGATTGACATTCTCTATCCCGAGTTCGCGGGCACGCTGCACCTTTTCGAGAGATTTAGCGTAGTCACTGACAAAGTACTTGGCCAAAGCCTGATAGAATACTATCTGACCCAACAGATCATCAGGATCGGCAGCAGGAGCATTCTTACCAAGCGCCGGATTGCCGGGGAGATTTACATAAAGTTCCCACACATCGTAAGCAGCAGGATAGTCCTGAGCGTCGTAGAGGAACACGCCGGCATTTCTGAGCTGGGCCGACGAGCCACCGAGAGTTTTAAGTATTTCCTTTGTTTTCTTGCCTACAGGCTTACCTTTTTCGTTTAGCTTCTGGCCATTTTCGAGAGCTTTCATGTAAGCATGGTATCCTTCGAGAGTAGCCTTTCCTGCAGCAAGTTTCTGCTCGTTGTTGAGCGGAGTGCCGAGGCTTTCCTGAATATAGGCATTATCATATATGCCATAGTTGGCTTTACCGGAAAGATACCACGGCATTTCAAGACCTTCAGTTTCAGGATTGGTCAATGCCGGCTGCAAAACTTTAAGCGCCTCCTCATAGTTGGGCGACGAGGCTTTGATCATGTGCTCAGCCTCTTTCACAACATTGGCCTGTGCCGAAGCAACCAATCCGGCAAACATGCACATGGCAAACATGCTGATCTTTTTCATAATTCTTGGTGTTATTGAGTTATTAAGGTAATTTATTCTTCATTATTGTCCGATTCAGCGCCTTCGTTCTCCACAGCATCGCTGTCGGATGTCGTTTGCACTTCGCCTGACATAGTATTATCCATTTCTTCATCGTCCATATCCTCATTGTCGGAATCGACACAGCATACGGATGCTATTGTATCGGCACGTTTCTCAAGGTTGATAACGCGCACGCCTTGTGTCGCACGACCCTGGACACGCAAATCGGCCACCTTAAGTCGCAATGTGATACCGCTCTTGTTGATAATTACCAGATCGTTATCATCATTGACACTCTTTATAGCCACAAGACGTCCTGTCTTATCGGTTATAGTCATGGTCTTGACGCCCTTGCCGCCACGGTTTGTTATACGATAGTCGTCGAGCACCGACCGCTTGCCGTATCCGTTTTCCGACACTACCAACACATTATTTGTAGTATCAGCCGGCATGCATATCATACCAACAACTTCATCGTCACCGCCATCAATGGTCATACCGCGAACACCGGTCGACATTCGGCCCATCTCTCTCACTTTGCTTTCGTGGAAACGGATGGCACGGCCATTACGGTTGGCCATTATAATCTCTGAATTTCCATCAGTGAGCTCAACGGCTATCAACTGATCGTCATCGCGTATTATAATTGCGTTCACGCCATTGGCACGCGGACGTGAATACGCTTCCAGACTTGTCTTCTTAATCACACCGTTGCGAGTACAGAACACGAGATTGTGGCTTGTAACAAACTCCTTGTCATCAAGACCTTTCACACGGATAAACGCATTTACCGCATCGTCAGGCTCGATATTGAGCAGATTCTGTATGGCTCTGCCTTTGGAGTTCTTACCACCTTCGGGGAGCTCATATACCTTCAGCCAGTAGCAGCGGCCCTTCTTGGTGAAGAACAACATGTAGTTATGCATCGATGCGGGATAGATATACTCGATAAAATCCTCATCGCGGGTGTCGCTGCCTTTGGCGCCTACACCACCGCGGTTCTGAGTGCGGAATTCGCTTAACGGTGTACGTTTTATATATCCCATGTGCGATATGGTTATTATCATATCGTCGTCGGCATAAAAATCCTCGGCATTGAAGTCGCCTGCTGTATAATCGATATCAGTGCGGCGTTCATCGCCATATTTTTCTCTTACCTCTATGAGTTCGTCCTTTATGAGATTCCAGCACACGGCATCGTTATTCAGAATTTCCTCGAGACGACCTATTTCAGCCATCACCTCATTGTAATTGTCGCGCAGTTTATCCTGTTCCAGACCGGTGAGCTGTTTGAGACGCATCTCGACAATGGCCGCGGTCTGAGCCTCTGAAAGATTGAATCGTTCGCTCAATGTGGTGCGGGCGGCTTCAGTAGAGGCCGAATTGCGAATTATGTGTATAACCTCGTCGATGTTCTGGGAAGCGATAATCAATCCCTCCAATATATGGGCACGCTCGCGGGCCTTGCGGAGTTCGAATTGAGTACGGCGTGTCACCACATCATGGCGATGGTCAATGAATGCCTCGAGTATCTCTTTAAGGTTCAATGTTTTTGGACGACCATGCACGAGAGCCACATTGTTAACGCTGAAAGATGCCTGCATCTGAGTCATCTTATAGAGCTTATTCAACACCACATTGGCATTGGCATCGCTTTTGAGTTTGATAACGATACGCATTCCCTTGTAATCGCTCTCATCGTTGATGTCGGCTATTCCATCGAGCTTCTTATCCTTAACCAAATCGGCTATATAGGCTATCAGCAATGCCTTGTTGACATTATAGGGAATCTCGGTCACAATGATATTATCGTGATTGGCCTCGGTTTCTATCTCGGCCTTGGCACGGATTATTATGCGTCCACGGCCGGTCTCGAAAGCATCGCGTACACCGTTATAACCATATATTGTACCACCAGTGGGGAAATCAGGCGCCTTTATATATTGCATCAGTTCCTCTATGGTAAGGTCGCGGTTATCAATCAGCGCCACGCTGGCATTGATGGCCTCGGTAAGGTTATGCGGCGGAATATTTGTGGCCATTCCGACAGCGATACCCGAGGCGCCGTTGACCAGCAAATTGGGGATACGTGTAGGCAACACCACCGGCTCCTTGCGGGAATTATCATAGTTAGGCTGGAAGTCCACAGTCTCACACTCAATATCGCTGAGCATCTCCTCTCCGATCTTCTCAAGACGCACCTCGGTGTAACGCATGGCGGCTGCACCGTCGCCATCGACCGAGCCGAAGTTTCCGTGACCGTCGACAAGCGTGTAGCGCAATGACCAATCCTGAGCCATTCGCACAACAGTGCCATAAATCGAGGAGTCGCCGTGGGGGTGATACTTACCCATCACTTCGCCGACACAGTTAGCCGACTTTTTGTGGGGATGATCCGAAGTATTACCCATCTCGTTCATACCGTAGAGCACACGGCGGTGCACCGGCTTCAGTCCGTCGCGGACATCCGGCAACGCACGCGACACTATAACCGACATCGAATAGTCGATATAGGCCGACTTCATTTCATTTTCGATATTAATCTTTAAAATGCGGTCTTCTTCCAACATGGTTAAAAATCTATCTTTTTACTTTATACTATTGGTTATCAATCTACGCTTCCGAACTTTCTGCAATATGGCTGTCGTAGCCGTGCAAAGTGGCCGAAAGAACAAGCAAAGATAACGATTTTTGCCGACAAACACAATTTTTACCGATATAGATTGGCGATTTTCGTTTTTATAAGATTTTTATGTGTAATTTAGTCGCCACACGCCGCCACTGAGTGATAAAACAGGGTGATTTGCCCCCTCTCGATGACAGAATCCTGATATTTGGCACAATTATTGCATTGTTTACGTTATATACTTATAAATACTCCATCAGACCGCATATATATGAATATAGTTTTTTCAAAAGAGTTGCACGCAGCTCTCGACAACAGCAAGAATATCGCCGTGACCCACAACGCCTCGGTGATTCGGCCTGAGCACGTGCTGCTGTCGGTGATATCCGACCACACAGGCCCGGCAGCCCAGCTGATAGACAGGGCGGCCAACGGCACGTCGGCCTACTATCTGTCACAGCAACTTGACAAGGAAATTTTTGAAGACACAATCGGCAATCCCCCGGTAGCACCTGACTCCGAGATGTCAATCAGCGACTCAGTAAGCCGGCTTATAAGGCTATGTGTGCTTGAGGCACGCATGCTACATGCAGATATTGTCGACGTCGAACATCTGTTAATAGCGATATTTCACAATTCAGAACTGTTAGATATGAAATACATCAATCCGTTTAGAAAAGCCGGAATCACATACGAACGACTTTACAACATCTTAGCCGAGCAGACCGGGCGTCCACGTATGGGCAGCAACTTCAATGAGGACACAGAAGACGATTATGACGAACAACCGGATGGCGACGACAGCCAGGCCATGAGTTCCGACAGTGGCTCATCATCACAATCCACCCCGAGGAACAGCTCCAACAAAGGTAGCGGTGACACCCCCACCCTCGATAAATATGGCAACGACATGACACGCGCTGCCGAAGAAAACAGGCTCGATCCGGTGGTGGGACGCGAAGTGGAGATAGAACGTCTGGCACAGATATTGAGTCGCCGCAAAAAGAACAATCCGGTGCTGATAGGCGAACCCGGAGTGGGTAAATCGGCCATTGTAGAGGGACTTGCCCTGCGGATAGTGCAACGGAAAGTATCGCGGGTATTATTCGGAAAAAGAGTGGTATCGCTCGATATGGCCTCCATTGTTGCCGGAACCAAATACCGCGGACAATTTGAAGAACGAATAAAAGCAATACTCAATGAGCTGTCCAGAAACAAGGACGTGATATTGTTCATTGACGAAATCCACACGATAGTAGGTGCCGGAAACGCCGCCGGGTCCATGGATGCCGCCAACATGCTCAAACCCGCACTCGCGCGTGGCGAGATACAATGTATCGGTGCGACAACCCTCGATGAGTACCGCAAAAACATTGAAAAAGATGGTGCGCTGGAGCGCCGCTTCCAGAAGGTGATGGTCGAGCCCACCACCGAAGACGAGACATTGCAGATTCTGACAAACATCAAGGACAAGTACGAGGCTCATCATAATGTATATTATACACCTGAAGCGCTGAAAGCGTGCGTCAAACTTACCGAACGCTACATGAGCGACCGTAATTTCCCCGACAAAGCGATTGATGCACTCGACGAAGCAGGCTCGCGCGTTCATATCTCCAACATATCTGTACCCAAAGAAATAGAACAGCTCGAACAGAATATCGAGGAGACGGCCGCTAAGAAATTGCAGGCAGCACAAAGTCAGGACTTTGAAAAAGCCGCCGGTTACCGCGACAAGGAGCAACAATTGAAACGTGAGCTTGATGAAGCCAAGCAAAAATGGGAAAAGCATCTTGACACCCACCGCGAAACTGTGGACGATGACAAAGTGGCCGAGGTTGTGGCCATGATGACCGGGGTTCCGGTCCAGCGCATCGCACAGGCCGAAGGGCGACGGCTACGCGAGATGGCGCCACGTCTCAAATCAGAAATAATAGGTCAGGACTCAGCCATAGATAAAATAGTTAAGGCAATCCAACGTAATCGCATCGGACTTAAAGACCCGAACAAGCCGATAGGCACATTCATGTTTCTTGGACCGACCGGTGTGGGCAAGACCCATCTGGCCAAAAAACTCGCCGAATATCTGTTTGACTCGGCCGACACACTGATACGCATGGACATGAGCGAATACATGGAAAAATTCACTGTTTCGAGATTGGTCGGTGCCCCTCCCGGATATGTGGGATACGAAGAGGGTGGCCAACTTACCGAGAAAGTAAGGCGACGGCCATATTCAGTGGTGCTTCTCGATGAAATTGAGAAGGCTCATCCCGATGTGTTCAATCTGCTGCTTCAGGTGATGGACGAAGGGCGCTTGACCGACAGCCTCGGACGTAGAATCGACTTCAAGAACACCATTATTATAATGACCTCGAACATCGGCACACGCCAGCTCAAGGAATTCGGAACCGGAGTCGGATTTACAACCCCTGCTGCCAACGACAAGAACTATGCGCACGGTGTTCTTCAGAAAGCTCTCCAGAAAGCGTTTTCTCCGGAGTTCCTAAACCGCATCGACGATATAATAATGTTTGACCAACTCGACAAAGATGCCATTTTCAAGATTATCGACATCGAGCTTACCGGTTTCTACAAACGTATCAAATCGCTTGGCTACACTCTGACGCTGACCGATGCCGCGAAAAACTATATCGCCGAAAAGGGCTACGACATACAATATGGTGCCCGACCGCTCAAACGTGCCATCCAGAAATATCTCGAGGACGAGCTTGCCGAGATGATAATCAATTCCGACATCCCCGCCGACAGCACTATAAAAGTGGACTATGACAGCAAAACAGACAAAATAACGCTTGACATTACAGACGACATGTAATTTTGGCAGTAAAGTTTGACAATATTTCACGAAAATGCCATACCTCAGGGTATGGCATTTTTTTTGCTTGTTTGTTAAGTATAGAAGTATTGTAACTAATCAAAAACATATAAAAATATGAGCATACAGAAAGGCACTATCGGAGTAACCACCGACAACATCTTCCCGGTTATAAAGAAGTTTCTCTACAGCGATCACGAGATATTTCTCCGCGAACTCGTATCGAACGCCATCGACGCCACTCAGAAACTGAAAACATTGGCATCGTTTGGCGAATACAAGGGCGACCTTGGAGAGATGAACGTCAAAGTCACCGTCGACAAAGAAGCCGGCACACTCACCGTAAGCGACCATGGCATAGGTATGACAGCTGATGATGTGGAGAAATACATCAATCAGATAGCATTTTCAGGCGCAGAAGAATTCCTCGCTAAATACAAGGACAATGCCAACGCCATAATCGGCCATTTCGGACTTGGCTTCTATTCCGCGTTCATGGTAGCGAAGAAAGTGGAGATACGCTCACTTTCCTACAAGGATGGAGCCACAGCTGTGAAGTGGGAATGCGACGGTTCGCCAGAATACACCATGGAACAGATTGAGAAGGACGGTCGTGGCACCGACATAATTCTTTATATCGACGACGAAAACAAGAAATTCCTCGAACAAGGCGAAATCGACATGCTTTTGAAGAAATATTGCCGATTCCTCCCCGTGCCTGTAGTTTCAGGCAAAGAACAGGAATGGAAGGATGGAAAATATGTTGATACAGACCGCGACAGGGTGATTAACGACACCGAACCTGCATGGACCAAGAAACCTGCCGAGCTGACCGACGATGATTACCGAAATTTCTACCACGAACTGTATCCCGGCCAGGAAGACCCATTGTTCTGGATTCACCTCAACGTGGACTATCCGTTCAATCTCACCGGAGTTCTATTCTTCCCGAAAATCAAAAACAATTTTGAAATTACCAAGAACCGCATACAGCTCTACTGCAACCAGGTTTATGTAACCGACTCCGTAGAGGGTGTTGTGCCGGAATTCATGATGCTGCTTCAAGGAGTGATAGACTCACCCGACATTCCGCTCAATGTGTCCAGATCATATCTTCAAAGCGACACCGCAGTGAAAAAAATATCGGGATATATCACCAAAAAAGTAGCATCGCGTCTCGAAGAGATATTCAAGAACGACCGTCCTGACTTCGAAAAGAAATGGGACGATATAAAGATATTCATTGAATACGGCATGCTCACTGACCAGAAATTCTGCGACGCGGCCATGAAATTCGCCCTGCTCAAGGACACCGACAGCAAATACTATACTTTTGATGAATACCGCACATTAATCGAAGGCTCACAGACCGACAAAGACGGCAACGTGGTATATCTGTACGCCACCGACCCCATAGCACAATACACATACATCAACGCTGCTACCGAAAAAGGCTACAATGTGCTGCTTATGGACGGCCAGCTCGACAGCCACTTCATCGGTCTACTGGAAAGCAAACTGGAAAAATCGCGGTTCGTGCGTGTCGACTCCGACGTTGTGGAAAACCTGATTCCCTCAACCGAGAAGAAAGACATCAACCTCTCGTCAGATAGCCGCGACATGCTCACCGAAATTTTCCGGTCGCAGTTACCAAAAGTTGATAAGGCAGAATTTCTCGTATCGTTTGAAGCCCTTTCGCCGGAAGCAAACCCCATTCTGATAACACAGAACGAATATATGCGACGCATGAAGGACATGGCCGCAATGCAACCGGGCATGAGTTTCTACGGAGAACTTCCCGACAGTTATAACTTAATTGTCAACGTTGAGAATCCTGTGGTGAAGCGCATCATGGAACATGCCGACGGGGAACTGATGCCGGAACTCAAACCGATATTCGCCACAATCGCCGACAATAACGCAAAGTCGCAGGCTATACGCGACAATGCCAAAGATGGCAAGATGACCGATGATGAGCAAAAACAGGTGGAAAACTATGATGAATCAACCACACACCAACGCTCGGAAGAGAAGAAACTTGCCACAGCATACGCAGCCTCTCAACCATTAGTCAGACAGGTGATTGACCTCGCACTTCTGGCCAACGGTCTTCTCCGCGGACAGGAATTGAATGAATTTATCAAACGCTCGGTGAAGCTACTCTAACAGACAACACATTTGTATAACAGACCGGAGATATTCCCATAGTGGAAGTCTCCGGTCTTGTTTTATTCATAGCTACCATGTACATTTGCAGTCCTATACAAAACATAATAGACCACAGCTGAACCTCACATGATACTCCCCTTGCAATCTTTGCGCGGCATATTCGCACTTGTAATCTTTTACCATCATTTCCTTTATCAAGGCAAAGGAGTGTTTGCCGCAGGAGGCGACTTTGGAGTATCTTTCTTTTTCATGCTCAGCGGTTTTTTCGCTTATCTTACCCATGGGTCGAAAACATCGGTCGGAACATACGGAAGCCCATCTACCCCCCCCCACGACTTTTCCCTGATTTACAATCAATTACCTAAATTCTTCCCATTACATATATTGTGTTTCGCACTAACTGTCGGACTGGGACAAGCTCAATTATCTGAAGCCAATTTACGCACAGCCATTGCCAACCTCATGTTGGTTCAAAGCTGGATTCCCATTCCATCGGTATACTTCTCCTTCAACTCCGTATCATGGTTTCTGAGCACACTGGTTTTCCTGTACATTATTTTCCCTGTTATCAGGTACATTATTTCCTGCAAAACAGCTGTAGCAGGCACCATAATTCTATGCCTATTGGCTATTTACACTTATGTCTGTGTCACCATACCTGAAAATATGTGCAATACCGTAATCTACATATTTCCCCTGATGCGCATACCTGATTTTCTAATAGGAATAATAGCCGGCAGACTCCTGATGCAAAACCGGTATGACATCAGATTATCCGACATGGGATATGCACGACAATCACTGATTGAACTCATTATCATAATATTGTCTGTTACAACGACATTCTTATGGTACCACATCACACCTCGTATAGGCTCGGCATCGCTGTGGTGGATTCCATGCCTTGCCATAATAATGGTTTTCTCACACAATAATGGCGGATTTATATCCCGGCTTATATGCTCACGGCCGCTCATTTACCTCGGCAAAATAAGTCTGCCATTCTATCTGCTTCACGTAATAATAATACGCATAGTCTGCAATAATGTCGATACCGACACTCCAATAGCCTGCGCACTGTGGTCAATATTCACAATTGCCATAACCGTGATTGTATCTGTAATTATCAATCATTATTATGTAATTCCGATAAGAAATATGTTGACAAAATTACTGGCCGGAGGTCAGAAATAACGGTTTACAAGGCAATCATAGGTAACAGAACCCTTGAACCGACCGAGCATAGCGTTTATCGAATCCAATGCCACAGCATCATCCTTTCTCATAAGCCATGACTGAAACTGAGTGAACGACACTGCCGTTGAAATATCCACATCAGGATAATCAGATACCAAAGCACGCGCAACACGTTCATTGATTACAGCCCTCGGAATCTCTCCCACGGCCGTGAGCAGAAACAGTTGTTCCGCACCATAAAGGCTATCCTGTCTAACCATAATGGTATCACCAATTTCAGCAGATAGATTTCGTAAACGTGTAACGGCCGGAGTATTGGCCACTACCCATACCTCACGACCGGCAAGTTCCAACTGCGACAAGACATCGACCTTGCCGGCTGAGTCGCGCAACTGTACCAAAACCTGCTTGTCAAGATATACCGGCTCGGTTGAGACGAATCTATCCTGATAATCAAGCGTAACCGGAATATCCGCAACAACGATATCAAACATACCCCGTCCCAATCCGTCGATTGCAGCATTCAACGACACCAATGGATGGAATTTCAGATTGAGCCCATTTATCCTGGCCATCTCCCGCAACAAATCGTAATTGAACCCGCCAAGCGTATCGCCATATTCATATAGCGACAGCGGAGAATATTCAATAGCGACATCTAAAGTATCACCGCCCGACGCACGATATTCACGGGAATAGGATGGCGACGGAGTGCTGCACAACCGGAGCGTCCACATGAGGAATACCGCTGCTGCCAGCACAACCACATAAATCAGCACCCGGGATGTCCCTTTTCGCTCCAGACGTTTCATTACACTCTACGTTGGTTCAATTGGCAAAATCAATCGATACCCCCATTTGAAAATGTCGCGGATTCATTGGATAATGGGGCATTGAGAAATAATTATTTCCTGTAAGACCCTGATTTACATGGCTCATCATTATATAGAAACGAGCACGCTTCAATTTCATGTTGGCATACAGATTCATAAACGGATATCCTCCGACCTTCACTTCGCGTTGATTGTAAAAGCCCATTGTTGCAGGCTGATAGCCCGGAGCATAATATTTAGTATAGTAATTGCAATCTATACCAAATTGCACATCAAGCACCTTTGCCACCTTGAACAGCAGAAACAGATTTGAATAAACCGCCAGTTTTGGCAAAGCAAGCACATCCTGATTGGAAGATGTCTGATACGTGATTTTATTATTCCAATTGAGTATCCCCACCCTGAAATCCTGATGCAAGGTAGCACTGAGCACCTGCACACTGCCGCCATGCTGCACCGGCAGGGACTTATCGTTGAAATATATATGGTTCTGCACATTCTCCACACCGACATTTATGTATGTCTTTGTCTGCGGAATGTTCAGATATCCTCCTACTCTGAATCGTCGTATCTTTCCAAAATCATTATGCCAGATGAAATAATTTGACACATAATTATTCATTAGATAAGGTGCCGTTTCGTTGGCAAACATTCCATAGCCGGTAACCGAAACTGTGTCACCAAGCAGTTTGAAACGTGTCGACACATTTCCATTTACATGAATCTCACCTGCTGCCGGACCTATGACACCTATCTTGGCCGTGGCCTCATATCTCAGAATTTTACCACGCTGCTTTGTCAACTGCGCCCCTACCCAGAGTAAATTTTCAGTTGCCCGCGGAACTATCTTATTCTCATAGGGATAAGGAGTAAGCAATTCAGGCCGGTCGGCACCTGATAGCGGAATAGTGTCAAGCACTTGCTTATATTTGCGAATCTCATGTGTGACGTATGCTGCAAGCCCGGCTTTTGCATACTTATTAAAGCCTTCAAGCAACGACACACCAAAGGTGTTGCGCATCGACCAATAGCTTGTCGGATTTTCCGATTCGCCGGTTGTAAGATATGTATTGTCCCAAAAATCAGCGGCGTCGGTAGGTGAATTATTGGTAAACGTATGTTGGCCGTCGCGATAGTCGAATGTCCATATAAAACTCGACACCGGCACATAGCGTCTGTGCTCCACCGTATCGTCAGGAAGCGAATCGTTCTTAGGCAATGTTTCCCAAAAGCCTATTTTATACCGGTGGTTCATATAGAACTCTTGCCCCTTCATGCGCGTGCGAGCCTTGTTAAGACGTGTAGGTATGCTTAGCGCCTCCACATCTGTCTCACCACCTTGTAATTGCGCAGGATCAGTTATGTAAAGGTCGTTGGTGATACCGCCGTTATCTTGATTCAAGCCATTGTAATGATTGAAGAAAGCCTGATACTCATAACGGTCGCCCATATACGAGCTTGACAATCCCCATGCCATGTGCTTAACAGCCTGATTGGCATACGAACCTTTGGAATACAGATAATCGACACTCGCCCCGAATTGCAACTTTGCATTCACATTTCCCGAGAATGTCGCTTCGAGACGGTCCTGCTTGTCCTCCTTACCACCACCGGTGTTATAACTCAACAGCGTCATTGGGATTCGGGTATTATAGAACTTATGGTTCCCCAGCTCGGGAAGCCATTCCCTCATGGCATCGTGGAAAAAGAAGTCGCTCATCGGCTTCCGGTCAAAATATATCATATTCATGCCCGCACCACCGAGATTGCCGGTCGATGCGTAAGCCATGGTCTGTGCCGACGGTATTGAACGCTGGTAATAATTATATAGGGCTGTGTCTATGGTGGCCGCTTCGTGCAATCCAAGCGGAGGCAGCAATTGCCATGCGTACGACGGAGCTATTTTCGGGCCCTTGGCCGCAAAGGCCAACCCCGAAATCATAATCAATAGTCCGGCGATGATAAAAATACGTAATTTAGTCATTGCGCCACAAAATTACGAATTTTTCGTCACCACATGAAAAAAAGTTGGTCATATTGACATCAGAAGTCTATAGTAAGACGAACATTGAATTGCCGACGTGTAAGATAATTGGGTACGGCATATTGAATATTGTTGACATCCGTAACCCAATAATAACTACCTACATTCGATATGTCAAATAGATTGAACACATCCACACCAAGCCAGATGCTCTTGAAGTGACGGAGGAAACCACTGCGTGCCTCCCCTTCTTTTAGAGGTGTGAGCAATCCGTACATAAGCCCTATATCCACACGCTTGTAGGCAGGAGTCCGGAAATATCCCTTGTCGCGCGAACTGCGGGGAGATATAGCCGGAAGACCATCATTGAATATACCGCGCAGACTGAATTTCAGTTTTGGAAATTTCGGGAAATAATCAGTGAAGAAAAGAGCGAAGCCATAACGACGGTCGTTAGGTCTGGGCACTTTCACGCCGTGGAGTGTCTCCTGAGTCTTCATCAACGAGAAACTTATCCACGAATCGCTTCCGGGAACGAATTGTCCGAAAAGTTTCAGATCAAGTCCGGCCGCAAAACCACTCGTTTCATTCTTGCCTGAGTAGGCAACCTTCAGATTGTCTATTTCGTATGGCACCATATTGCCCAGCACCTTATAATATAACTCGCCGGAAAGCTTGAACGGACGGTTGAATGCGCGGAATGTGTAGTCGCTGCCGAGAATAAAGTGGATGCTGCGCTGCGACTTTATATCTTTATTAAGCTGAACCGACACATTGCCATCTTCGTCAGCCACAGGCATACGAAATTCCTTGTAGAACGGAGACTGATAGTACAATCCCGATGCGAACCTGAACGCCCACCGGGTGTTGCGTTCAGGAATAAAACCCACATTGACACGCGGACTTACCAGAAATTCCCGGTTATAATCCCAGTAGGTCATACGTACGCCATAGTTCAGATTGAAATACCCGGCAGATGTATTGAATCGGAAATTATCCTGAACGAAAGCACTTATACGTGATGACGACAAGTCCTGACGCGACGACAGATTATAGACCATTTTAAGAGCATCGGGGGCGTTTGGCAAAGAAAATCCCGCCGAATCGCGCATCTCCCATTCTTTTGCCCGTTCCATTATAGCTTCACGCTTGAACGTCAATCCATAAGCCAGATTGTGTTTACCAAGTGCCGACCGGCCTTTTAATGACAAATCAAACACACTTGCTTTCAATCGGTTTCGTGCATGCTCCATATAGCGGCCTACACCAAGCTCACCACCGATACCGTCGCTGCCACCGGTTCCTGCCTGGTCAAGCCAATATTCTCCCGATATATCGTATGTGACAAGTTCGTTGGATAGGAACGCCGACACGATTAACGACAATTCGTTTGCCTTGTTCGGCTTGAAATCGAGCGTGTATGCACCGAAAAAAGTCTCGAATTTATCTTTTTCGTGACCATCGAAATATACCGTAAACTTTTTGGCATCCTCGGCTGTCCCGAAATTGGTTGTCCGGTTGACAGGTGTGAACTTATAGTTGTTAACTGCTATATTTCCCAACACCGACATTTTCCATTTAGGAGATATCTTATAAACCATACTGGTCTGATAGTCAATGAATGTCGGGTCGTACTCTCCCTTGGTTTCCAAGGAACTCAAAAGTGATGTATTCCGTTTGTACCTCACACCGTGAAGTTGGGAGAAACGTTTTGAGCTTTGACCTATAGCCAGATTACCACCCATCAGGCTCAACCCGATCGAGCCTTCGAAGGCTTCGGGCTGACGGTAAGTGATGTCCAGCGCCGATGACATTTTATCGGCATATTCTGCAGTAAAGCCACCGGTAGAGAATCCGATCGCCCCTACCATATCAGGATTTATAACTGACAAACCCTCCTGCTGCCCTGAAGATATAAGTAGAGGACGATACACCTCTATCCCATTTATATACACACTGTTTTCATCGTATGTACCGCCACGCACCGAATATTGCGACGACAATTCGTTTGAGGAACTGACGCCCGCCAGAGTGGTGAGCAACGATTCGACACTGCCTCCGGTTGCATCGGCGGCAAGTTTGTAGTCCGTAGCATCTATGGTCTGCATAGACCCTGTCTGCTTGCGTATTTCAGTAACCTCCACCTGTTCCAGCTCCTTGACTTTTTCGCGCATTCGCATATTCAAGGTTATGTCGCCCGATGGATTTACAAGCGTACGACTTTCATCTTCATAGCCTATACAGCTGAATCTGACAACAATGGTATCGGATTTGGGTGCCGACAACCGGTAGTTACCCTCCAGACCGGTAACCGTTCCTACTGCCGTACCCTTAACCTTCACTGTCGCAAACTCTATAGGTTTGTTTGCCTGGTCTATGACTTTCCCATGAATTGTAACCTGCGACCATGCCTCAAAAGGCATAGCCATGCACAATACCGTATATATTATTGTATGTAAGTATATTTTTCGCATTTTTCCATTGAACATCAATTTCATAACGAAGAAAAGGGATTTAAATTATAAAAATAGCTAATTTTGCGTGTTTAAAATTCAGTTTTGACTAATGAAAATCGCTATAGTTGGCACAGGTTATGTTGGACTCGTATCGGGTGCATGCTTTGCCGAAGTGGGTATTGATGTGACATGCGTGGATATCGATGCCACCAAAATATTAAATCTGCAGGAAGGCATAATACCCATCTACGAACCTGGACTTGACGACATTGTGAAACGCAACACCGCTGCCGGCCGATTGCATTTCACCACATCGCTTGCCGAATGTATCAACGATGTCGAAGTAGTGTTCTGCGCCGTAGGTACCCCACCCGACGAAGATGGTTCGGCCGACCTCAAATACGTAAAGGAAGTGGCACGGACTTTTGGCCAGAATATAGAGCAATATGCAATTTTTGTAACCAAAAGCACTGTTCCTGTAGGTACCTCCCGAATAGTGCGTGAGACTATTGAGGAAGAACTGAAGCGACGAGGCGCCGACATTCCGTTTGAAGTGGCGTCAAATCCTGAATTCCTCAAGGAAGGAGCCGCAATAAAAGATTTCATGTCACCCGACCGCGTGGTGATAGGCATCGAGAGCGACAGAGCCCGGAAAGTAATGGAACGCCTTTACCGGCCGTTCCTACTTAATAATTTCCGTGTCATATTCATGGATATCGCATCGGCCGAGATGACCAAATATGCCGCAAATTCCATGCTTGCCACACGTATATCGTTTATGAACGATATAGCCAATCTGTGCGAACTCGTAGGCGCGGATGTCAATATGGTTCGCAAAGGAATAGGCTCAGACGCACGCATAGGCACTAAGTTCCTTTATCCTGGATGCGGATATGGAGGAAGTTGCTTTCCCAAAGATGTAAAAGCACTTGCCCACACCGGTCGGGAAAATGGATACACCATGCGGATAATCGAGGCCGTGGAGGCTGTCAACGAATCACAGAAAGGTGTTGTCTTCAACAAGATAAAGAAGCATCTTGGCAAGTTGGATGGGAAACGCATTGCCATCTGGGGATTGGCCTTCAAACCGGAAACAGACGATATGCGCGAAGCACCAGCCATAGTGGTGATAGAGCGGCTTCTAAAGGAAGGAGCGCAGGTTATGGTGTTTGATCCGGTAGCCATGGATGAATGCCGACGACGCTTTGGCGACAGGCTATCGTATGCACGCGATATGTACGAAGCCGCCATCGATGCCGATGCTTTGGCACTCCTGACAGAATGGAAGCAGTTCAGAGTTCCATCGTGGCGAGTGTTGAAAAAAGCAATGCGGGGAACCCTCATTGTGGACGGCCGAAACATATACGACCGCACCGAACTCACCGAAGAGGGATTCGAGTACAGCTGCATAGGCCAATAAATAATATGCTATTATCAATAAAAAACATCGAAAAAGCCCCCAGATATTGCGAACTTAAAATGTTTTCATTAAATTTGCACCCTGAATTGTGAATAATCAAAACGAAAAATAAGATACGGCAATGAAAAGAACATTCCAACCTTCTAACAGAAAGAGAGTTAACAAGCATGGTTTCCGCGAAAGAATGTCCACTCCCGATGGACGTAAGGTTTTGGCCCGTCGTCGTGCCAAAGGTCGCGCCCGCCTTACAGTAAGCGATTCCATAGCCGGCAAGTAAATTTCAGCCGCATCGCTGCTTGACAACGAATAATAAGTTCCGTCAGGACATGTCCTGACGGAACTTATTATCTATATACATACCATCTCTCTCCACCGCAGCCACGTTATACTCCCCGTCAGATAAGTATTATCTGCGAAAAAAATCGTAACTTTGCAGCCGCAAAAGAAAAAACAACCCCAAGATTATGATATCGGTAAACAATTTAGGCATACAATTCGGCAAACGAGTACTATTTCAGGACGTGAACATGAAGTTCACTCCGGGCAATTGCTACGGCATAATCGGAGCTAACGGAGCCGGCAAGTCGACCCTTATGCGAATATTAAGCGACCAGCTGTCGCCCACACACGGCTCGGTAACCCAAGGCCCCGGAGAACGCATGAGTGTACTTGAGCAGGACCACTTCAAGTTCGACGACTGTACTGTAATCAACACCGTACTCCAAGGCCATTCGGTGTTATGGGATATAATGCAGGAGAAAGATGCCATATATGCCAAGGAAGACTTTACCGATGCCGATGGCATAAGAGCTTCGGAACTTGAAGAAAAATTTGCCGAACTCGAGGGTTGGAATGCCGAAAGCGATGCTGCAATGCTCCTCAGCGGTCTCGGAATAAAAGAAGATAAGCACTACATGCTGATGAAAGACCTCAGCGGTAATGAAAAAGTACGTGTACTTTTGGCAAAAGCATTGTTTGGCAATCCCGACAACCTGCTGCTCGACGAGCCGACCAACGACCTTGACCTCGAAACCGTGGCTTGGCTTGAGAATTATCTGTCAAACTTTGAAAATACTGTACTCGTGGTGTCGCACGACCGCCACTTCCTTGATGCAGTATCGACACACACGCTCGACATTGATTATAATAAGGTGTCACTTTTCGCAGGCAACTACAGTTTCTGGTACGAATCAAGCCAGCTTGCATTGCGACAGCAACAGCAACAGAATAAGAAAGCCGAAGAAAAACGTAAGGAGCTCCTTGAATTTATCCAGCGTTTCAGCGCTAACGTGGCCAAGTCAAAACAGACCACATCCCGTAAGAAAATGCTTGAAAAACTCAATGTTGAGGAAATCCAACCATCGTCCCGCCGCTACCCGGGCATAATATTCACACCTCAGCGCGAACCGGGCAACAAAATATTGGAAGTTCATGGACTGTCGGCGAGCATCGATGGCGACATACTGTTCAAGGACATAAACTTCCAGATAGAAAAAGGAGATAAAGTAGCATTCCTTAGCCGCGACCCAAGAGCAATGACAGCTCTGTTTGAAATAATAAACGGCAACCGCAAGGCCGACGAGGGAACATACGACTGGGGACAAACCATCACAACCGCCTATCTCCCACTCGACAATTCCGAGTTCTTCAATACCGACATGAATCTTGTAGACTGGCTTTGCCAATTCAGCAACGACTCAAGCGAAATATATCTCAAGGGATTTTTAGGGAAAATGCTGTTTTCAGGCGAAGAGGTACTCAAAAAAGCATCTGTTTTATCCGGTGGTGAAAAAATGCGGTGCATGATAGCCCGTATGATGCTGCGCGATGCCAACACTCTTGTGCTTGACTCGCCCACAAACCATCTTGACCTGGAATCAATTCAGGCGTTCAACAACACCCTGCAGGGATTCAAAGGGAATATCCTGCTGTCATCGCACGACCATGAATTCATCCAGACCGTGTGCAACCGAATTATCGAGCTCACACCCAACGGCATTATCGACAAGATGATGGACTACGATGACTATATTACCGACGAGAAAGTTCTTGCCGCACGCGAACGCATGTACGTTAAATAAAACTGCACATCTCTCAAATCCAGAATCATCAAACAAAAAAATAGCACTCAATGATACGCCATATAGTAACATTTCAATTTTCGGGAACTCCATCTGAACGGACAGAGGTGGCACAAGCCTTTAAAGAAGCTCTTCTGGCACTCCCAGCCCAGATAGCGGAACTAAAAAGCATGGAGGTAGGAATAAACGAGAATCCGGCCGAAACATGGGACCTGACATTAATCGCCGAGGCTGAAACCATGGAGGATGTAGCTAAATATTCCGCACATCCCGCACATCTTGCTGCGGTAGAGATAATCGCAGGCCATAAAGCCCAACGCGCCTGTGTGGATTACACAATCTAATCCTTTATAGGCAGGAAACTGCAGAATGTATCATATCACAATCTTACCCGGAGCGGTAAGAATGTGGAACATAAGGTCGTGAAGTAGATTAAATTCCGATTGACGGCTTCCTATTCCTTTGCTTTTGGCGTCAAAGTCGCGCAATGCCGATATGATTTCTATCGTTTTATAGGCATTGTAATTTCGCATACCCTGGTTATATCGCGACAGCTGGCTGTCCCATTTCAAACCCAAAGCAGTTTTAAGCGATGACGGAGACTTATCGCGGGTGAACTGAGCCACCAGAAGGCCGGAAAAATAGCTGAATACAGCCGACACAGTTAGAATCGCCGGATTTTTCTTGGGATTACTCCGAAAATAGTCCACTATCTCAAACACCTTTCTGGTATTCTTGGCAGCCAAAGCATCCACCAGCTCGAAGTTATTATAGTCTTTACTTATACCCACATTGCGCTCAATGCTCTCAGGGGTTATCATAGCCCCCGGGCCAAGAATAAATGCAAGCTTATCTATCTCATTGTATATCTTAGCCGCATCCGCGCCGAGATAGTCGCACAACATGGACAGACCTTTAGGTTCTATGTTAAGACCTTTTTCCTTGACTATATCTGACACTACCGAACCAATATTGCGGTCTGTCAATTTCTTTGATTCAAATATCACACCTCCATTACCCTTTACAGCAGCAAGGAAGTCTTTTCCCTTTGCCTGCGCACCACGGAAACACACCACAAGAACAGTGGTGGATGTCGGCGCCTCGGCATAAACACTGAGTTTATCTATGATATTGGCGTTGACCGCCTGCGCCTCTTTAAGCAGCACTACCTGCATATCGGCCATTATGGGGTATCTCCTGCAGGTGACTCCTACCAATTCAGGATCAATCTCAGGAGCATACAGTGCGTAATAATTGAAATCGCGTTCATCCTCAGGCACCAAAGCCTCAAAGGCTTTTGCCAATTCATCGATAAAATAGCTTTCTTCTCCATGCAGCACATATATAGGCGCAAGTTTGCGGGTGTTTATTTGCCGGCGTATATCGGCATAAGTGGGAGTTGATACAGCCATATCGGTGGATGTTTGATACAAAAAGTTTTTGTAAATTTACACAATAAATCAAAGTCTCCCAAATTTATAGATTCAGGATATGCTGCCGACACTTAATTTACCACCCGCGTCCCTTGACATAAAGTCAGACAAATCAGGACGCCAATTAGTGTTCGACACCCTGCGCGGAAAGTGGATTGTACTCACACCCGAAGAGTGGGTAAGACAGAATTTCATCCACGCGCTTATTTCAGAAAAGGGTTACAGCAGACACAGCATGGCCAATGAAATATCGCTCACGCTCAACAACACGGCACGGCGATGCGACACGCTGGTATTTGACCGGCAACGGCAACCATTGATGGTTATTGAGTATAAAGCGCCACACATACCTGTAACTCAACAGGTGTTTGATCAGATTGTACGCTACAACATGGTGCTGCATGCAAGATTCCTCACCGTGAGCAATGGCATGGCCCACTACTGCTGCGAGATAGACTACACTAAAAACACCTACAGATACCTCACCGACATTCCATTATATACGGAAATAATGTCCGGCCTATAGACACTGTCCGGCGCAATGTCGCGCACTACCCGTCATTTAAGATGGAACATATAGGAAATCGCGACCTGAATCGATGTACCGCGCGAGGCCGAAAACTCATCCTTTTTAGATGCTGAGAATATATTGCCGAGACCATAATAATAACGTCCCTCCAACAGCACCGAATGTTTACGTTTTATAATTAATTCCACACCGGCGCCCGCAAGAATACCGTAATCAAACTTGTTCTTTACAGGCATCTTCATCTGGTTGACATGACGGTTTATATCAGGAAATCCCTCGACTGACGATGGATTGGAATAATCAAAATTCGACGATATCCTGTCTGATATCATGTATGCCACCGACGGACCGAGATTCAGGAACCCTTTGATAATATCATTGCCAAAATACACATGCGTGAGCAAGGGCAACTGTATGTAGGTGAGCTGACGCTGATAGCTCAGGGCGTCATTATCGAAATCCTCCTGCCATCCGCGTTGCTCCACATTAAGCTCCGCTATCAGACCGAAAAATTTCTCTTCAGTATATCGCGCAACCACACCGAAAGTCGTTCCGGCAATCATGCCCTGCTCGATATTCGGAGTAAAAGCCACATTTGACAAAGTAACTCCACCTTTTGCTCCTATGGCGAAACGTGGCCGGTAATAGCGCTGTGCCGACACCGACAGTCCGGCGACCATGGAGCACAACAATATGGTTAGAATTAACAGTCTACGCGACATTTTTGATTATTCTATAATTATAGAGCCGTTTTATATGTCATCTTCCCGGGGAAGAAGTTTATAATATACATTTCATCGTTAATCCATCCCCCGTCAAACCCGGCACGACGGAAATGAAATCCGTTCTGCACTCCTTCGTAAGCCGGTGTCTCAACATTGAAATCCCCACCGTTAGCTGCAATAGCCTTGAGCAGATACATTCCGCAATCAAATCCATAAAGCCCCTGACTGGGCATGGCGGGCAAGAATTTCGGACCATACCAATAGGAGAAGCGTTCCTCCACAGCATCCTTCTGGGCATCGTCTACCGCCGAGTAGAACCGCGAGAAAATATAGGTGTTTACCTCATGCATTCCGTCGAGAGTCTCACCTCTGAACGTAATCCATTCGGGATAACCCCACAGACGGTAATTGGATGAATAACCGGAATCTTTCAACAATTGTTGCAACGCCGGCAATATGTAATTCAACTCATCGCGCTTTGACGACACCGGAATGAAAGCATAACGGGAATTCTTATCAAGCTCAGCGAGTTGCCCCACACCAAGTTTATCGGAAAATTCAAGTTCCTTATACTCACGCCCCATGGAATCGAGTGTCTTCTTGAGCATCGTTATAAATTCCTCCTTATCAGTCGAGCCCCCCTTACGCCTAAGAATCACCGGAATACTTCCGCCAGAGTTGCGCACCATATATTCTATGGCTTTGCCATACATGGAGTCGTGAGGGATTGTAGCATGCAGTACTCTTGGATTCGTGAGATATGTATCGCTCTTAACGACAAACAGATTCAACACATTTATGCCATGAGCCATACCATATTCGGCAAACCGCTCAAATTGGTCAGCCTGATCGGGAGCGACAATTACCTGAGCCGTGGCCAAAACAGGATCCATAAGCACACGCGACACACCTTCAGTGGTTCCTTCGGTGTCAAATGCCATTATCTTTACCGGATGGCCTATGTTTCTAAGACTATCCACCGCAAGCAAAAGTCCTTTGTAAAATTCGGCATAGAGCTGATCCTGCCGCGAACGTGTCTTGTTTGATGCCTTGAATGGCAATGCGACCGCAATCTTTATCGAATCGCCAAGTATCGGTTTGATTGTCAACACTTCCGAAGATATACTTCTCTCACTGCATGCATCAGGAATATTTATCAACATTCCTTCCTGAAGCATATATACATCGGGATTGGCAGCCTGCAATTGCTCGACACTTAGTCCATGAGCCATGGCGACAGAATAAAATGTATCGGCCTGCTTTACCTTGTATTTTCCGGCTGACAACTCTCCGCTATTCTTTACCGGAACAGTTCCTGAACCATCAACCACATTTGAGGACTGCGGGAGCATTATTACCGTACCGGCTTTGTAATTAGCAGGATCAAGGTCAGGATTCAGATGCAGGATATCAGCAACTTTCACATTATGCTCGGTCGCTATACGATACAATGTTTCGCCTTCTCCTATAACATAAGTACCATCAGCCGACAACTTGGCATCAGATTGCGGCTGCACCCCCTTAGGCTTGCCAACTACAACAATCTGTCCCTGGCGGACACCGTCGCGGGCCTCTGGATTGAGAGCATAAAATTCATCAAGAGTGAGATTGAAACGATGGCTGATACCATAACCGGAATCACCTTTTTTCACAACATACGTCTCAGGTTTGACATCGCCGGTCTGTACTGAAATACCCCCTATAGGAAATAGTAATACCTGACCGGATTTAAGTCCATCGGCCACCGATGGGTTTGTGGCCATGAGTTCTTCACGCGAAACGCCGAAACGTTGACACAGTCCATAGACAGTCTCCTTGTCCTGAACCGTATAATAGTGATAGCTACGTCCATCAACTGTCTTTGTCGGCAAGGTGTCAACAGAAGCACTTGTGGCAAAAGCCATAGCCATGATGAAAAACGACACGAGAGCCGAACGCTTTATTGCAGTCATTCTACGCCAATTTATTTTACACGCAAAGGTAACTGGTTTGCCTCAAATATGCAAGCGCTTTGAATATGACAGCAAGAATGGCTATCTTTGCCCCACTATGACTACTTTCAATCAATTCCAACAGATAAAAAGACGTTTTTTCGCAATGCGCAATGGCATTATTGCCGACACACTGCGCAAAGCGGGACTGCCCTACCGCATTATATTCGGACTCAATCTGCCTCAGATTGCAGATATCGCCGCAACGCTACCGAAAGAGACTTCTCTCGCACTGAAATTATGGGATAACAATTCGACACGCGAGAGCATGCTTCTTGCCCCTATGGTGTACCCTATGGAGGAATTCGATATGGACACAGCAATGATGTTTGCCCGCACATCCCCTACAGCCGAGTGTATGGACAATCTATGCCACAAACTGCTCAGTAAATCGCCCGACGCATTTGAGATAGCAACCATGATGTCTGCTCCTACCGAGACCCCGATGGTAAGATATGGAGCCATGCGTATTCTATGGAAACTGATGAGCAGCCACTCCGAGCCAGTAGAGCGTATGGCACGTGAGGAATATGATAGGAATGACCCTTACACCAAAACCGCCTCCAAGCAGATAATTGACGAGCTTGATTTCTTGCGCGAATGCGAATAGTTTTCAGTTTCTAAGCTTGGAGCCCAACTTCTCACTCAATATCACACCTATCAGTATCATAGCACAACCTATATAGCCTACAATCGACACGGTTTCGTCAAGAAACACAGCCGAAGCCACCAATGTAACTATAGGACTTACATACAGATAATTGCCTGATTTCATAACACCAAGCCCCTTCACAGCCTGAGCCCAAAGAACATACGCCAGCAGAGAGCACAGCAGCCCGAGAAAACACAGATTGCCCCATACCGCCGGCTGCATCAGCACGTTCCACGACACAATGTGCGGCTCGACGGCCAGAAACGGAATAGATGTAAGCAGTCCGTAAAAGAATGTCTTTCGTGTCACAAACCAGACGCTGTAAACGGCATTAAGCGGACGCAAAAGAATAGAATACACCGCCCAGCAAACAGCCGAGAGCAATGCCAACATGTCGCCAAATGGCTTAACATTTACCACAAAACTACTGTTGAAGATAACGCAAGCCACCCCCATAAAAGCCAGCACCGAGCCTGTCATAAAACCGCGGTTAGGGCGTTCAGACTTATATATCAGCCCGATAAGCATCGCCGTAATCAATGGTGAGGTAGTTACAATAAGCGACACATTGGTGACGAGTGTATAATTGACCGCGGTGTTCTCGGCTATGAAATATATGGAATTACCACATATACCACATAAGAGAAATTTAAATTCATCGCTCCATGAATTGCTGAAAAATGGACGGGGACACATCAAAAATACGCATAAATATGCAATAATAAAACGATAAATGTACACCTCTACCGCACTCAAGCCATATTGAAGCAAGATTTTAGTATTGATAAAGGCAATGCCCCACGCTGTAACTGCCACAAGTGCTCCGATATGATACAGAAGTGTAGACCCTTTAGGGCGCATGCTCCGTGTAAATATGCTTTTATTATGCATAAAAAGTGAATATTTTGAGTTACGCAAATTTAATTATATTTTTGCATTTAATCAACAAACTTTAGTCTATCAATATTTGTAATAATGATAAGATTGTGGTTGAATAGTATCTAAAGAGATAGAATACAACCGGTTCAACTGAATTTATAATAATATAACTCATAATCAAAATGAAAAAGTCGAACGTATTTGTAATTGGTGCATTAGCAATAAGCATGTTAGCATCCACAGGATGTAACTCTCTAACCAACACCGGCAAAGGCGCCATGATTGGTGGCGGTGGCGGTGGCGCTCTCGGCGCAGGTATAGGTGCGCTTATAGGCGGTGGCAAGGGAGCCGGTATCGGTGCCGCCATCGGCGCAGTGGTAGGAGCCGGAGCCGGCACGCTAATCGGCCACAAGATGGACAAACAGAAAAAAGAACTTGAACAGCAGCTTGCCAATAAGGCCGAGGTAGAAACCGTGACTGACCAGAATGGACTTCAAGCCATTAAGGTTACATTCAACGGTGGTATCCTCTTCCCCACCAACGGCACTACATTGAGCACAGGCGCCCGTAATGACCTCACCCAGTTTGCCACCTCCCTTATCAACAATCCGCAGACCAATGTGCAGATTTTCGGTTACACCGACAACACCGGAGGATATCAAGTGAACGAACGAGTATCTACCGGACGTGCAGACGCTGTGAAAACTTATCTTATCAATAGTGGCGTAGCCGCATCGCGACTGTCAGCCCAAGGAATCCCGATGGCCGATTATATCGCATCGAACGACACTCCTGAAGGTCGCGCACAGAACCGCCGCGTGGAAATATACATCACCGCCGACAAGCAGATGATTCAGGCCGCCGAAAACGGCACCCTCTCCGCAAACTGATTTATAATTAGATTTGTATATAAAATAAGAGATGCAAGCCATATGGCTTGCATCTCTTATTTTATATACTGTATGCCGGAATTATTCGGCCATCAGTATCTCGAGCATCTTGATTGCTGAAACAGGGATGCGGGTACCGGGGCCGAAGATGGCTGCAACTCCTGCCTTGTAAAGGAAATCGTAATCCTGAGCAGGTATCACACCACCGGCAGTCACCATAATATCCTCGCGACCAAGTTTCTTCAACTCAGCAATAACCTGAGGAATGAGTGTCTTATGTCCGGCAGCCAATGAACTTACACCGAGAATATGCACGTCATTCTCCACAGCCTGGCGGGCTGCTTCAGCCGGAGTCTGGAACAAGGGTCCCATATCGACGTCGAATCCACAGTCGGCATAACCGGTTGCCACAACTTTCGCCCCACGGTCGTGTCCGTCCTGTCCCATCTTAGCAATCATGATTCGGGGCTGACGACCTTCGCGTTTGGCAAATTCCTCACACATCTGCTGAGCTTTAACAAAGTCAGCATCATTTTTGGTTTCGTTAGAATACACTCCTGATATAGTTCTGATTACTGCTTTATAACGACCTACCACTTCTTCGCAGGCATCTGAAATTTCGCCCAAAGTGGCGCGGACACCGGCTGCCTTAACAGCAAGATCCATCAAATTACCCTTCTTTGTGCGCACGCATTCGGTAAGAGCGGCAAGAGCCTCCTTCACCTTTGCCTCGTCGCGATGAGCCTTCACATCATCAAGACGCTCAATCTGCTCCTTACGCACCTCGGTATTGTCAATCTCAAGAATATCGATGGGGTCTTCGTGGTCGAGACGGTACTTGTTGATACCGACAATTGTCTGACGGCCGGAATCAATACGTGCCTGAGTACGTGCCGAGGCCTCTTCGATACGCAGTTTGGGCAGACCAGTCTCAATAGCCTTGGCCATACCGCCAAGCTTCTCTATCTCCTGAATGTGTTCCCATGCGCGGTGGGCAATCTCATTGGTAAGAGCCTCCACATAATAAGAACCGGCCCATGGATCGACCTGCTTGGTTATCATGGTCTCCTCCTGAATGTATATCTGTGTGTTACGGGCTATACGAGCGGAGAAATCAGTGGGGAGTGCGATAGCTTCGTCAAGAGCATTGGTATGAAGCGACTGGGTATGACCTAACGCCGCGCCCATAGCCTCGATACAAGTACGGCCCACATTATTAAACGGATCCTGCTCAGTAAGCGACCATCCGGAAGTCTGTGAATGTGTGCGGAGCGCGAGAGACTTGGGATTCTTCGGATTGAACTGTTTCACAATCTTAGCCCAAAGCATACGTGCGGCACGCATCTTTGCAATCTCCATGAAGAAGTTCATACCTATGGCCCAGAAGAACGACAGACGCGGAGCGAATGTATCGATATCCATTCCGGCATTCACACCTGCGCGCAGATATTCAAGACCGTCGGCAAGAGTATATGCAAGCTCGATGTCGCATGTCGCACCGGCTTCCTGCATGTGATAACCGGAAATTGATATGCTGTTGAACTTCGGCATATTCTGCGATGTGTATTCAAATATATCGGCAATAATACGCATTGAGAATTCAGGCGGATATATATAGGTGTTGCGCACCATAAACTCCTTGAGAATGTCGTTCTGTATGGTTCCGGCCATTTCCTCAAGTTTGGCACCTTGTTCCAGACCTGCGTTGATGTAGAAGGCAAGCACAGGAAGCACAGCACCGTTCATGGTCATGGAAACCGACATTTTGTTCAAAGGTATACCGTCGAAAAGCACCTTCATGTCCTCTATCGAACAGATGGACACACCGGCCTTACCCACGTCGCCCACCACACGTTCGTGGTCGGCATCGTAGCCGCGGTGTGTGGCAAGGTCAAATGCCACTGAAAGTCCCTTCTGACCCGAAGCGAGGTTACGGCGATAGAATGCGTTGGACTCGGCTGCGGTAGAGAATCCGGCATATTGACGGATGGTCCATGGGCGCAATGGATACATGGCACTATACGGACCGCGGAGGAAGGGAGGAAGACCGGACACATAATTAAGGTGTTCCAGACCTTCGAGGTCGCTTTTGGTATATATAGGCTTTACTGGAATAAGTTCAGGGGTGAGCCATTCTTCACCCTGAGCCACCGGAGCATGCTGCGCACCGAAGGCATCTTTCGTAATATCTATGTTTTTAAAATCAGGTCTCATTTTCCAATCTTAAATGAAAGTGGGTGACTAATTATTTTAACAGACGTGCATTGAAATCACGCAAGGTGTCAAGCACATTGCAGCGCACATGAACGAAATCGTTTATGCCGGCGGCTTTGAGTTCGTCCATGCATGCGGGAGCTCCGGCAACTACAAATTCGGCACGGCCTGCCAGATATTTGTATGCTTCGGGAGCGAGTGTGGCATATTCATCGTCGCTTGAGCAGAGCACCACAATGTCAGCACCCTTGGCAAGAGCTTCGTCCACGCCCTGTTCCACGGTGTCAAAGCCAAGATTATCAATAATTTCATAACCGGCACAACCGAAGAAGTTAGTAGAGAATTGCGCACGAGCCAGACGCATGGCCAGATTACCGATGGTGAGCATAAACACCTTAGGCCGGTTGGCAGCAGCCTCGGTAGCCAATCGCAAAGCCTCAAAATCACTTGCGGCACGCGCTGTAGGCAGTCCACCTTCGTTTTCAGAATCATTGCAGCCACAGCCGCAGCCACAACCGGTTGTCTCAATTTTTGCTGCTGCCATCTCATTGATGTTCGGGAACTGATTTGTTCCGAGAAGCACTTCTTTGCGACGGGCTACATCAGTATGACGTTTTACTGACGACTCTCGTACAGCGTTCTGCACATCGCCATTGTTTACAGCTGCGAGGAAGCCGCCCTTATCCTCTATTTCCAGGAAAAGTTTCCATGCCTCAGCGGCAATGGCTGCGGTAAGAGTCTCCACGTAGTAGCTACCGCCTGCGGGGTCAACCACTTTGTCAAGATGGCTCTCCTCTTTCAATAGGAGCTGCTGGTTGCGGGCTATGCGTTCAGAGAAATCATCAGGAGTCTTATACGGTACATCAAACGGTGTCACAGTAATGGAGTCGACGCCGGCGAGGGCTGCCGACATACATTCAGTCTGGCTGCGGAGCAAATTCACATGTGCATCGTATATTGTCTGATTGAATTTTGATGTCGAAGCATGCACAGCCAACTTGCAATCAGCCTCGGCCGCGCCATACTGCTTGGCAATCTGCGCCCACAACATGCGTGCCGCACGGAACTTCGCCAATTCCATGAAATAATTGCTTGACACGCCCATATTGAATTTCACCCTCGAAGTGATTTCAGCAACCGGCAGACCCTTCTCGGTCAACATGGTGAGCCATTCGGCACCCCACGAGAGTGCAAATCCAAGTTCCTGGAAAATATATGCACCGGCATTGCTTAGCATATCGGAATTGACCGACAGCACACGCACTCCGGGCACATCCTTGACGGCATCAAGAATCTCTACTGCCATAGCGGCAATATCGCCCGGGAACTCCACTCCATGTTTAAGAGCTTTCTTAAACGGATTGAAATCAATTGAACCTTTAAATTCTTTCTCTTTACCTTCAGACTTCAGATATTCAGCGAGAGATTTGGCCAATGTGAGAGCCTTTTTGGGACAGCTTCTGAGGTTAATCTCAACTGCTGAAAGGTCAATGCCTGCAAGAAGTTCCTTGAGTTCCTCAACAGTCGGCTCTTTAACAGCGAAGCCAAGCGAATTAACACCCTTGCCCAAAACATCGAGAGCTTTTTCATTAGCCTCTTTTGCGCTTGCAGCCAATATCTCCTGACGCGTGAACCAATTGTTGTCCGTACGGGTTCCGCGCACATATGGATATTCGCCGGGAAGAGAATCCGTTGTTTTTAAATCGGCTATATCCTCAGCCCTGTACATCGGCTGGACATTAAAGCCTTCATTTGTACGCCAGACCAATTTTTTGTCAAAAGGAGCACCCTTCAAGTCGGCCTCCACCTTTGCTTTCCACTCGGCCGTAGACACGGGGGGAAATTGGTCAAACAATAACTCTTTCTTTTCTGCCATAATAATATTATTGTATTATTTTATGATTCGGTGTGTTATGAAACATTCATGGTATGCACATGGCAATTACAACGCAAATTTAACAAACATTATTCGCCTCGCAAATTATTAGCATAAAAAAAGCGGTGACAGAGCGCTTACCACACTGTCACCTGCCATATATCCTGTGGTCGCTTAACGTCGACCTCAATTTGATGCCTGAAGCTTCTCAGGGTCAATCACCCTTTGGACATGAAGAAAATGCTTGCTGTAGTATGCCCCATCAGGAAACGACTGGACGGTGACACCTTTTTTGCACGAGGCATGTATAAACTTCAATTTTCCTGTGGCTTCATCCACATCCACAACCATGCCTACATGCCCTACTGTACGCCCACCGGCACGGCCACTGAAAAACATCAAGTCGCCCACCTGCACATCAGAAATATCCACCCGCGTGCCTTGGGTACCCTGCATACGCGACCCGGGGCTTATATTGTATCCGAAATTACGGTAAATATAACTTGTATAGCCCGAACAGTCAAAAACCTTAGGGCCCTTGCCACCATGTACATAACGGCAACCTATGTATTTCTTGGCATATTCCACCAAGTCACTCTGCAGCTGCTCAATATCGGCAAAATCGCCAAAATCATCCACCGGACCTCCGAGCATCTCCTCAAGCGTAGGCATAAGCACATCTTCAGCACCGGCCAAGCCGCCGTAAGCATAATTATCGGTGTAATCCTCACCCATATATTTTACACCACCGGTAGGCTCGGCATTAACAACCGCACCGGCAAAAATTAGCGCTAAAATAAAAAAAGGTCGCAGCATCTGTGTTTATTTTACTCCACAAAGATACTTCAACGGCATGTATTTATCAACCGGCACAAATGCCTATAGCGCACATCAAACATATTACTTACCGTCGAAACAGGCCATTTTTGTAAAGAAATCATAATATATCCCACAACATGCGACACAAACAAAGTCATACCGTAAATTTATGCTAAAAATAGTAAATATATTATGTGTAAATTTAACAAACTCATCTCAAGCTCATAACCCCACCATACATCTCGCTATAAAACAAACCATTAAACACAAAACATGCACACCTTAGACATCGGTGTGCATGTTTTTATTAACACATTTTCAGAAACACTTTTGTAACACTCGATGATTCACTGAAATTTCTTACGGTTAAACATAAAGCCCCGGCCAAGATATTTCTCGCGCACCACCGGATTCTCGGCAAGCTCCTCCGACGTTCCCTGAAACAGGATTTTACCGTCAAACAGCAGATACGCCCTATCGGTTATGTTAAGTGTCTCGTTGGCATTATGGTCAGTAATAAGGATGCCTATATTTTTCTCTTTCAGCTTGTGGACTATATATTGTATATCCTCCACTGCAATAGGGTCGACACCGGCAAACGGCTCATCAAGCATTATGAATTTAGGATTAATAGCCAGACACCGGGCAATCTCCGTGCGTCGACGCTCCCCTCCCGAAAGTTGGTCGCCGAGATTTTTACGCACTTTCTGCAAGCGGAACTCCTCTATCAATGTCTCCAATTTCTCCTTCTGGTAATCCTTGGAGGTATTGGTCATTTCAAGAACCGAGCGTATATTGTTCTCAACCGAGAGTTTACGGAACACCGATGGCTCCTGGGCAAGATACCCTATTCCGTTCTGCGCGCGCTTGTAAACAGGATATTTAGTTATATTCAGGTCATTAAGAAATATCTGACCTTCGTTTGGGGTTATAAGCCCCACTGTCATATAAAACGTTGTGGTTTTCCCGGCACCGTTTGGTCCGAGAAGCCCCACTATCTCACCTTGGGTCACATTTATTGACACATGGTTGACCACCGTGCGCTGGCGGTACTTTTTCACAAGATTATAGGTTCTGAGCACCATGCGTTCAGCAGTACCCTGAGGCACCTGCTCATCTCCGGATTGCGCCATTACATCTTCCCTATCCGCCATAGTCTCAAAATTTGCTGTTCAAATACGCTTTTCTAAGCCGTCCCTCAATATAATCTGTAAGCAGATTTATCGCCACCGTATTGTTTCCACCCTGTGGCACAATCAGATCGGCATACCGCTTCGATGGCTCTATATACATGGAGTGCATGGGTTTAAGCACATCCTGATAGCGGTTTATAACGGTCATCGGGGTTCGGCCACGCTCCACACAATCGCGCGCTATCACACGTATGAGACGATCGTCGGCATCAGCGTCGACAAACACCTTAACATCCATCATCGAACGCAACACCGGATCATTGAGCACAAGAATACCCTCAACTATCACCACATCGCGCGGAGCTACCGTCACGGTCTCCTTCTGCCGGGTGCATGTCAGATAAGAATACGTAGGTACCTCTATCGTTTTCCCCTCCTTCAAATCGGCCAGTTGCTTGACAAGCAAAGTCCATTCGATTGCCGCCGGCTCATCGAAGTTTATTTTGCTACGTTCCTCGGGGGGAATATGGCTCGAATCCTTATAATATGAATCCTGAGGTAGCACAGCCACCTCGCCCGGAGGAAGGCTGTTGATTATCTTGTTGACCACAGTGGTCTTGCCCGAGCCGGTTCCACCGGCTATGCCTATTATCAACATTGCTGATTTATTTTTATAACCAATCAGGAGCAAAATGCACCCACACAAAGATAGATGTTTTTACACAATCTATGAAATTATTGGATTTTTTTGGCCGATACGACAACCGAATGGAATGTTTTTTGTAGCTTTGTGCTATTATTATAATAAGTATTTGCGTAAAGTTATTATATCATGAAACTCGTAGGGGCACACGTTTCCACATCGCAGGGAGTAAGCAACGCTCCGCTCAACGCCAGCCGTATCGGAGCCAAAGCATTTGCATTGTTCACACGCAATCCATCGAGATGGCAGTCCAAAGCCATATCCGAATCTGAAGCCGAAGCATTCAAGGCCAATTGCAAGGAACATGGCTACACGCCCGATTGCATTCTACCCCACGACAGCTATCTCATCAACCTTGGCTCTCCCGATGCCGAGAGCCTCGAAAAATCGCGCGCTGCATTCCTTGACGAATTCCGCCGGTGCGAGCAGCTTGGGCTTACCATGCTGAATTTCCACCCCGGGAGCCATCTCGGGAAGATTGCCCCCGATGCCAGCCTTGACCGAATTGCCGAATCCATCAACATCACGCTCGACCTTACCTCTGGCGTGAAAGCGGTAATCGAAAACACTGCCGGACAAGGCTCGAATCTTGGATTCACATTCGAGCAGATAGCCCACATCATTGACAAGGTGAACGACAAAGATCGCGTGGGTGTGTGCATCGACACATGCCATGCATTCGCCGCCGGATACAACCTTGCCGACATCGATGGCTACAGCTCCATGTGGCTTGACTTCGACCGTATTATAGGCCTTGGCTATCTGAGCGGAATGCACATCAACGATTCCAAAAAGGGCCTTGGCTCACACGTTGACCGCCATGAGTCATTAGGCAAAGGCATGATCGGCCCGCTATTTTTTGAGCTTATGATGAACGACCCACGACTCAACGGCATACCATTGATACTCGAAACTCCCGACGAGTCAATATGGGCCGAAGAGATACAATGGCTCTATTCTCTACAGAGAGACTGACCGCTCCATCCCATCTGGACCGCTTTTCTCCCGCAACTTTATATCATATCATACTTACACATCTTTTATTTACATTATGAATCATTTGAAAGCCAAACCGGATTTGGGCTTTTGGAAACTATGGAATCTGAGCTTCGGGTTTTTCGGAGTGCAGATTGCTTATGCGTTGCAAAGCGCCAACATATCCCGAATCTTCGCCACACTTGGCGCTGACCCTCACAACCTAAGCTACTTCTGGATACTGCCACCGCTTATGGGCATACTGATACAGCCTATTGTCGGTACGGCAAGCGATCGCACTTGGACACGGTTGGGGCGCCGCCTGCCCTATCTCCTTGCGGGAGCTGCCGTAGCAGTCATCGTAATGTGCCTGCTTCCAAATGCAGGCAGTTTCGGATTTACACTTGCCGGAGCCATGGTATTCGGCTTCATATCGCTAATGTTTCTCGACACATCCATAAATATGGCCATGCAGCCATTCAAGATGCTGGTCGGTGACACTGTAAACGAACGTCAGAAAGGTCTGGCCTATTCCATACAGAGCTTCCTTTGCAATGCCGGAAGCCTCGTGGGCTACCTCGCACCAATCACACTTACGGCAATCGGAATTAGCAACCTCGCCCCCGATGGTCAGGTTCCGGACACCGTGACATACTCATTTTATATAGGTGCCATTCTGCTTGTGCTGTGTGTGATATACAGTTTCTGCACAATACGCGAAATGCCTCCTGCCGAATACGCCGCATTCCACGGCATAACAGAAACACAGAAACAGGAGAGCAGCAACATATTCTCACTTCTCAAAAATGCACCGTCGGCATTCTGGACCGTTGGACTTGTACAGTTTTTCTGCTGGGCGGCATTCATGTATATGTGGACATACACCAACGGCGCCATAGCCGACACCGTATGGAATACTACCGACACCTCTTCGCCAGCATATCAGGAAGCCGGCAACTGGGTAGGAGTGCTGTTTGCTGTCCAGGCCATAGGTTCTGTACTCTGGGCTGTGGTAATACCGATGTTCCGAAACCACAAGACAGCATATATATCAAGCCTTACATTGGGGGGAATTGGCTTCATCTCCGCCATATTCATAACCAATCAATACGCATTGTTCATTTCGTATCTTCTTATCGGATGCGCATGGGCGGCAATGCTTGCACTTCCATTCACCATACTCACCAACTCCATCTCAGGAAAAAATATGGGAGCATATCTCGGCTTGTTCAATGGCACAATATGTATACCCCAGATATGTGCGGCCGCCCTCGTATAATCCGCAAAACGAAACGGAGGACGGGAATAAATCGAAGCGGCCCAAAATTAAAACGAAACGTGACTCACCGCAAAACGAAGCGTACCTCCGGGTACGCTTTTTTAATCGGCCGCCCTACCCTATTTTCGCTCCAAAATCGACCCGGCTTCGCCGGGGTCAGGGCTGACGCCCGGCGCTCCCCCACTCCATCATTCCAACTATATTTGAACGGCCTTCGAACATCGTCCGAAGGCCGTTCTCTTTGTGTTGTCGCTTTGCGCTTTGGGTCGCCGCGCGACCGCTTTCTCGCTTTCCGCTTACGCGGCCTCGGCCAACGCTTTGAACGCGGCAACGCTGAGCGCTTTGAGGATTTTGCCGCGGAAGGCCAGGCGCGACCCGACAT
>CANSRU010000011.1 GCA_947649495.1 uncultured Porphyromonadaceae bacterium
GCTTGATGTTGCCGTCCTTTGTCAGCCACGAGGACTGTTGCTGACCCTGACTGTTGCCTTGCTGCTGGTTCTGCTCCTGTCGTCGCACGCCGCCGGGTACAAATTCGACGCCCTTGCGGTCGGCTGACACCTGCAACACCACATTGTAGGTCTTGCCATTCTTGTCGGTAATCTGTTTAGGCGGGAGGGCTTTCCCTTTCTTCAGTTCGCTTATTTCAGCCATAGTCAGTTTTGTCTGCCCGATGGTGTCCTTGATGAACACGGCCTTTACGGGCACCGACACAATCTCGTTGGTTAGACGGTCAACGCTGACATAGGAGGGCTTGACTTCCCCGGTGGCTTTGTCAACAAGGTCAACGACCTTGCCCAGATTGCCGGTTGTTTTCAGAGCCTCTTTATCTTCCTTTGTGAACTTGTACCCCTCAAACTCTTGGTCGAGTTTGGGCTCGCGGTGTATGAAATGGGGCACCACCTTCACATTGCCGTCGGCATCGGTTCTGAAAGAGAGTCGTGCGTCAATCGGGAATTTCTCCCCACCGAAATTGGGCGTGACGGTCACAATCTGCGACTTGCGGTTGTAGAGCATCTCGCGGAGGTCGCCCGACTTTTCAAGCTGGTCGCGGTCTATGCCCCATTTCTCCTTGAGCATCGTCCAGTCGATTTTGCTTTCGTCGATGGCGTGATACTTTGGCTGTTCAGTCTGTGCAGCCTGTTCCTCCGCCGGCTTCTGCGCCTGAGTTTCGGTCGCCTTATTCTCCTGAGCCTGTTCCTTGACGTTTGTCTGCGTCTGCTGGGGAACATCGACCTTGAAGTCTTTGAGAATTTCAGCGTTTGTTTCGGGATCCTTGATAAAGTCACACATTGCCATGCCAACACAATCGTAACGATCGGCAGGAACTTTGAAGAATCCGAACATAGTGGGGTTCTTGCATTGTCTGACAAAATTTGACAAGAACGCTTCCAGCGGATTTTGTCCTTTCTTAAATTTTACGAGATCCTCCAGTGTGACGAACATTGGATCGGTGATTTTGGGTGTGCCGTCCTCATTGAGTCCGGTCACTGCGCCTACCTGCCCGGTTTCGTTGTTCCGGACAATCAGCACTTCTTCATTCTGGTCTTTTGCCATAATTAAAAGAATTTTGGGTTAGAAACTTGCGCCGTTGCCGACGCGATAATTATTGTGTGTATGGATTGTCTATGCGTTGCGCAATGCGAAAAACTCAATCACATCTATGATGCGGTACTTGATTTTGGAATTTTTGGCGTTGCCGGTCTTGATAAACGGTAGTTCTCCGCTGGCCCGATACTCATATAGTTGCCTTTCGGAAATGCCATAATGTCTGCAAACCTCGGCGGTTGACATGGTATCTTTGTCCGGGTCTATGATGCCGAGCCCTTTGAGAGCGTCAAACATATTTTTCGCAAAGCGGTCAATCTTTCCCGACAATGAAGTTTCCATCGACTTTATCAGCTGGCATAGCTGGCGGTATTCTACGGAGTTCATCGTACTGTTGGGATTTTACGGTTGGACTTCTTGATTTCATCCAGTACCGCCTCGCTCCACTTTAATTGAAGACGGGCTATTGCTTTTAGAATAGGTGCAAGATGATAGTAAACCTCACGTCCGCGTTCCTCCCATGTGAGCCGGTATTTGTGGCGGACACGTTGCAGTTGTCTGGTTGACATTTTCAGCAGTCTTGCAGCTATTGAGTTTGGTATAGGCGGAATGGATGATATTTCATCACACTCGTTCTTCAACTCTTTTTTCTTTCGTTCCTCTTTTGTGAGTAGCTCAAGAATCAAGGTCAGCGTTTCTTCAAGCGTGACCGTTCTTTGGTAGAGGGTTTCCAGTGTAATTGTTTCCATAAATTGTTTCTTGGATTTAGTGTTACGCTGGCAAAGTTCGGCATTCAGCAAAAGGTGCATAAGGTAGTTCCCGAGGTACTACCCTGATATTTTAACTTTCGTTAAGTGTTTCAATAAAAGACAAAGTGCCGGCCATTGATATATAGCCGACACTTTATCAGTGAATTAGCGGTATATCAACTAAAAATTGAGAGAGCCGAGATTTTGTGCGAGGTTTTCCATGTCCTTGCTGATTTTCTCATTCGTGATTCGTGCATAGATTTGGGTGGTCTGGATATTTGTATGCCCCAGCATCTTACTGACCGACTCGATAGGTACACCCTTACCGAGCGTCATGGTCGTGGCAAACGTATGCCGCGCCAGATGAAACGTGAGATTCTTCTCAATCCCACAAATATCCGCAATCTCCTTCAGGTAGCAGTTGAGTTTTTGGTTGGTAATGATGGGCATCAACTGTCCATCGAGATACTTGCCCTCATACTTTTTCAGTATTTTGAGAGCCGGAGGCAGGAGTGGAACTGTCACCTTGGTGTTGGTCTTCTGACGATGGGTGACAATCCACAGTCGGCCGTCGAACATCTTTTGGATATTATCGACACGGAGATGAGCGAGGTCGATGTAAGCCAGTCCAGTAAAGCAAGCGAAGATGAACACATCGCGCACTTGCTCCAGTCTGACAGAGCCAAACTCCTTTGCCATCATTTTTGAAAGTTCATCTTCCGTGAGATAGCCGCGGTCAACTCTCTCGCAACTGATTTTATAACCGTTGAAAGGGTCAACGAAAATCAGTCCGGCACGAATGCCTTTGTTGATTACCTGCTTGAAGAACTTCATACACTTGTAAGTGGTATTCTGCGAATACTTGTATTCCGTGCGAAGGAAAAACTCCAGATCGGTGATGAAGGAGGTCTTGATTTCTCGCAGGGGAATGTCTGTTATGTTGTATTTCTTCTTCATAAACTCCACCACACGGCGGTACATCCGCTCATATTTTCTATAGGTGGGATCGGCTTTGCTTAGGCCGACGAGCTTCTTGGTGTCTTCCAGATGCTGGAGGTAAAGTGGTACGAGAGATTCCTCTTTGGCGGTAACACCTGTAAAGGCATTCTTCACCATCTCCGCAGTCACATAGCCGTGACGATTGAGGATGTCGTAGTAGTGTTCCTTTAGAACGACTCTCATATCTTCAAGTCGTTTATTTATTTCAAGGACTTTGGCTGAACGACCAATGGCTTTACCAGCTTTTACGTCCCATAGTTCCGGCTCTACTGACAGAGTGGAGTTGATTCTTGCATACTCGCCGTTCACCGCTATACGTACTGTGATAGGGCACTTCCCATCCTTGTTGGTATAGTTGCCACGGATATGATAAAGAATCTTGAATGTGTTCTTTTTCATTTCTTCCTTGGATTTAGTGTTATCATGAAGACGATTTCACCCGGCTTCGATATGATAACAAGTTTAACTTCTTGTCCGATTGGACGCTTTGAAGTCAAACATCAGACATATCAGCGACTTACGTCATTTTTAACATGTCAGACATTTATACGACACTATGTAAAAGCCTGTCTGTATCAAGGCTTATCACAATATATCGGAAATCTGTGTCGGCACTTACTTTAACATCCATAGATTCTGCTGTTAAAATGTCGCCTAAAATTCCGAGTTGCGTCTGAGTTAGGTCTTAGGAAGATATTGAACACCAATTTATTACACCGTTATCGGTCACATTTTTGTCACAATTCTCGTCACAAGAATTCTTGAAACGATTTGGTGACGAATAGTGGTCTGAGGAGGTCTTAACTTGGTCTGAAATCGGTCCTGAATCCGATAGGATAAGACACGAAAAAACCTCGGAACTATCTGATAGTCCGAGGTTTGTCTCGTATTGTCCGAATTAGGTCGGATGCCATAAGTGGAGCTGGAGGGACTCGAACCCTCGTCCAAACGCGGAACTAATGTGCTTTCTACATGCTTAGCTTTTACTTGGTTTTCGTGTTGCGGCAGGCAAAAAGCGACCAACCGCAGCCTTATCCTCTAAAATTTCGGATGCTTCGCGAGGCTTTCAGCATCCTATTCCCGATTTACCTGCACCGCCTTGTCGATTAGTCTCGGAAAAAGGACAATCGGGCGATGTCTTGTCGCTGCAACTGTTGCGGCGATTAAGCGTAATCTACTATACTTCGATTAGGCAGCAAGAGCGTAGTTGTTTTCGCCATTTAAAAAAGTCGATGTCGGAGATTATAGAGCACCTTCCATCATGGCTCTGCATGCTTACACACCACTTCTACACGCTGTCAAAACCAGTCAACCCCATGTAATCGTTGTGTTTTCGTCGATAATCGCTCCCGACCATCGACGCTGCAAATATACAACAATTTCACCATGTGGACAAGTTCAGTATTTTTTATACTGTTGTACAATCTTGGATAAATACATTCTGTTTTTAACCATAATTGGTAAATATACAGTGAAAACATATTTTTCCTCACCGCTTACGTGGTTAAAGATATTTAATCTTGCACATTGCGCATATACAACGAATAATTATTTACTAATTTTGCATCCGAATTTTTATACAGCAATAATTCACAAAAGAAAGAAGATTGTGTCAATACTGAATATAAAGCGCACCATATCGCCATCGTTCCCGGTTTCAATCGTACCTATAGCCCTGCTGCTCGTAGCGTTGGTGGCAGTGATAGTTATAGACGGTGCCGATGCCGTGCAAAATTACAGTTACTACATACTGTCGGCAGCTGCCGCTATATGTATATTGATAGGCCTCGCAACCACGCGCCGCAAGAAGTGTATAATTCCGGGGTTGCTTAAAAGCGCCCGGCAGATATTACCAGCCGTACCCATACTGATATTCATCGGAACTCTTTCCGCCACATGGATGCTCAGCGGAGTGGTGCCAACGCTGATAGACTATGGTCTTGAACTCCTCAATCCCGATTCGTTCCTGCTGGTGGCATGCCTGACATGTGCCGCAATCTCGGTTGTGACCGGCAGCTCCTGGACCACCATAGCCACTATCGGTGTAGCACTTCTTGGTGTTGGAACCGTAATGGGATATAACGCGGGATGGATTGCCGGAGCAATAATCTCGGGAGCTTATTTCGGCGACAAGGTGTCGCCGCTCAGCGACACGACGGTACTTGCGGCATCGACCTGCGGAGTGCCCTTGCTAACCCACATACGCTATCTGATGCTAACCTCCATACCGGCCTTGGCCATAGCTTTGGCCGTATATACAGCAGTAGGCTACAGCAGCGATCTCACTGCATCCAGCCATGCCGATGAAATAATACAGGCCATAAGCTCCACATTCAACATCACACCATGGGTGCTGGTGATACCGGCCATAACCATAGCCATGATATGCCTGCGTGCAGGCACCACACTGACATTAGCGGCAGGCTCAGCAGCCGGACTGGTCGGGATATGGATATTCCAGCCACAGATAGCTTCTGAACTCGCAGGTGGCGACGGAATCATACCTGCCGTTACGAGTTCGCTTAAAATATTGCTCACAAGCACTTCCCTATCGACAGGCAGCGAGATACTCGACCCGCTCGTGGAGACCGGTGGCGTGGAGGGAATGCTGCCGACAATATATCTCGTGCTATCGGCCATGCTGTTTGGCGGTGCAATGATAGGGACCGGAATGCTCGGCACCATAACTCATGCCATAACCTCGCGTCTGCGCCGAGCGCACTGCCTGATTGGCGCCACCGTAGGCAGCGGCCTGTTTCTAAACTCCTGCACAGGCGACCAATATCTGTCAATAATAATAGGTGCCAATGTCTACCGCAACACCTATCGCCGCCGTGGCATGAAACCTCAGGCTTTGAGCCGCACTCTTGAGGACTCCATCTCTGTGACATCGGTGTTGATTCCATGGAATTCGTGTGGCGTGACACAATCGACAGTGCTCGGAGTGTCGACATTCGTATATATGCCGTTCTGCCTGTTCAACATACTCAGCCCTATAATAACCATGGTGATGGCATGGAGCGGGTGGCGACTTCACGCAAAACCGGCCCAAACCACCATGTCGGCAGCATAATCCTTGTTCACAAAAAAATTAACAGTCAACAGCCAATCTTTTTTATCGAGAGAGATGTTATAAATGTTGTAAGAAAAACAGATACACTATTGCGTCCGTTTATCCACATTTATCTAACATAAACACTCTCACCGATGATTGACAAAAATTTCCGCGAAGGTGATGCCAAGACAGACACCTTCGGCTCAAATGCAATGCTTCAGCCTTCGCCAGTGGAAAGAATTCCGGAAGGCCCCACAACTCCTGAAACCGCGTATCAGATGGTAAAGGACGAGATATACGCCCAGACCCAACCGCGTCTTAACATGGCCACATTCGTAACCACCTACATGGACGACTATGCCACCAAACTGATGAATGAGGCCATCGCAATAAACTATATTGACGAGACTGAATATCCACGCGTGGCTGTGATAAACGGCAAGTGTATAAACATTGTGGCCAACCTGTGGAATTCTCCTGAAGAAGGCAAATGGAAAACCGGCGCCGTGGCCATCGGTTCGTCAGAAGCATGCATGCTCGGCGGAATCGCGGCATGGATACGTTGGCGCGAGAAACGCAAAGCCCAGGGGAAGCCTTACGACAAACCTAATTTTGTAATCTCCACCGCTTACCAGATATGCTGGCAGAAGTTTGCCGAACTTTGGCAGATAGAGATGCGCACAGTGCCTCTAACTCTTGAGAAAACCACGCTCGACCCACAGGAAGCGCTTAAGCTCTGCGATGAAAACACCATTTGCGTAGTGCCGATAATGGGTGTGACATGGACCGGCCTCAACGATGATGTGGAAGCTCTCGATGCAGCTCTTGACAAATTCAACGCCGAGACAGGATATGATATACCTATCCATATCGACGCAGCTTCGGGCGGCTTCATACTTCCCTTCCTGAACCCCGAAAAGAAGTGGGACTTCCGGCTTAAGTGGGTGCTCTCCATCTCCACATCCGGACATAAATACGGTCTGGTCTATCCGGGTCTGGGCTGGATAGTGTGGAAAGACAAGCGGTATCTCCCCGAAGTGATGTCGTTCAGTGTAAATTATCTTGGCGCGGAAATTCGTCAGGTAGGTTTGAACTTCTCACGTCCTGCCGCCCAGATTCTCGGTCAGTACTACCAGTTTATCCGTCTGGGATTCCAAGGCTACAAGGAGGTTCAGTTCAACACTCTGGCCGTAGCCCAGTACCTGCACGATGAAATATCGAAAATCGAACCATTCGTAAACTACGACAAGAGTTGTCCGAATCCGCTGTTCGCATGGCTAATCAAGCCTGAGGTTCAGAAAGACTACAAGTGGACCTTATTTGACCTCCAGGACAAGCTGGCCCAAAAGGGGTGGATGGTTCCCGCCTACACCATGCCTAAGGATATCGAGGAGATTGTTGTGATGCGCATAGTGGTGCGCCACGGTTTCAGCCGCGACATGGCCGACCAGCTGCTTGCCGACATCAACTTCGCCATATCGGAACTCAACCAGCTTGAATATCCTACACCATCGAGAATCAAGATGGAGAAAAACATACCGATAGAAGCAGCCAAATTCAACCATACGGGAAGATAACCGGCCTCTTCATGGAAACGCAATAAAATAGCGGCGCTATATAACGCGCCGCTATTTTATTTACTTCTTAGTATCAGATTCACGTTCACGGCGCAATCGTTCGCGACGCTTGAGGGTGAAATGCAGCAGGATTATGGCCGTGAGGCTTCCTAATATTATACCGAAATAGTAAAGATAGTGACCTTGCTGGAACTCACCTCGCCCTATATAGCTCATCACGGCGAGATATACCAGCAGAAGAAGTGGAATGAGAGTGGATCGTTTCATGGATTTTGTGTATCGGGTTGGACAATATAAGGTGATTTTTCAGGTTCAAACAGCCCCTGCAGTAGATGAAGGTATATCCGCAGACACGCCCATGCGTCTATAGCCGCATAATGTTGCTGGGCTTCTGAAAGTTGGGGCGCTTCCCAATTGGACAAACGCTGCCCTTTGGAAATTCTCGCACCGAAAATAATGCCATAGATCTTCTGAAGACTTGCATCGACAATGCCGTAGTCATTGACGAATGTCTGCAGGTCAATGAATCCGCCGGGATGAAATTCGGAAACCTTGTGGAGCACAAAAAAATCGTCTTTCAACGACAATCCTATTTTTATCACCGAGTCATTTTCTATAAACTCGAGCAATTCGGGCAATATGCCGGTCTTATTTATGCGGAACAGATAGCTGTGTGTCAAAGTTGAGACCTGCACGAGCGAAACATTGAACCTGCGGCCCTTCTGAAATGCAGGCCGGGTCTCGGTGTCAAATCCCACCACAGCCTCGCGCGAAAGCTCCATCAAAGCCATGCGCGCAGTATCGGAATCCTCTACAACCGTAATCTCGCCCTTGAATTCAACGAGCGGCATAGCCGCAAGGATATCTTTAGGTATCGAAATACTTACTGTATGCGGTGTCATTGGTAATGTTTTAATGTTCATGCCCCCACAATGGGAACATCAATCACTTCAGTTCCGGGGAAATGCCTGTTGACATACCGCTCGACAAAGCCTCTGCTGTCGGCGGATATTACAGGGTCGGCATCGTAATAGTGGTTATAGGCCACTGAGTGCAGATGCATACCCCGGTTTTTTATAGCCTCGAGAGATAGAACAGTATGATTTATGGAACCCAGCCGGCTGTTGGTTACCAGCATTACCGGCAGATTGCGTGTACGGGCATAATCTATCGAGAAAAAATCGTCGGTTATAGGCACCATCAGTCCTCCGGCACCTTCCACAAGCACCACATCGTACATTTCCGATAATTTCTGCGTGGCCGCATCAATAACCGACAAATCTATATCGCAACCATCAATGGCAGCTGCAAGCTGTGCCGATGCGGGATATGTGAATATGACGGGAGCTGTGGTGCGGTCAATGTCGCACGGCTGCATATCCATGCCCATCAGGCGGCGGTGAACCTCTATATCCTCGGAGGTTCCGTTGCAACCGGTCTGTATGAATTTCTGTGTGATAACACTTTTACCTTCGGCCATCAGGCGGCGGGCAATGAATCCTGTCACATAACTTTTACCCGCGTCAGTGTCAATGCCCGAAATGAATATCACTTCGCTCATATCACTTCTTCTTAGATACATTGCCTTCGTCGGCAAAACGGTTAGGGAATGATAATTGGACAGCAGGGCGCATCATGGCATAAATTATGAAAAATATGCCGAGAGCGATAAACGGCAGACTCAGCCACTGCCCCATGTTCAATGTCATGTCGGCCTCGAAAGCCACCTGATCGTTCTTTATGAATTCAATAAAGAACCTCGGCACAAATATACCAAGGAAGAACACTCCGAATATCAGACCCGGGCGACGCTCGGCATTTTTCTTCCAATACATCCACATAAGGAGAGCGAACAAGGCGAGATAGCACAACGCCTCGTAAATCTGCGTGGGATGGCATGCCTGACCGGCATACAACTCATGCCATTCGCGCGAGCGCACGAACATCATACCCCATGGCAAATCTGTGGCATGGCCGAATATCTCGGAATTCATCAGATTACCGAAGCGTATCAACGCGCCGACCAAGGCTATGGGTATTACCAGACGGTCGAAAGTCCATATCGGATTGCGCTTTGTGGTAAAAATGGAAAACATTATCACGCCAAGAATCACACCTATCGTGCCGCCGTGGCTTGCAAGCCCTCCATTCCACACCTTTATTATTTCGCCGGGGTTGGCGCTATAGTAGTCCCATTCATAGAAAAACACATGGCCGAGACGAGCCCCGATTATGGTTCCCGCCATAACCCAAAGCAGCAACACCCCGAGCCAGCGCTCAGGAGCACCCTCGTGTTTATATATACGGCTTTCTATCTCGTAACCAATCAGAAATCCGATGGCAAACATAAGTCCATACCAACGTATGGACACCGGACTGCTGATAAGCTCGGGACTGACATTCCACACTATGTGTTCGAGTATCATTTTCGTTTACTTTTTTGCAAAGTTACGCAATTCTTTTGAAAAGGCCATCGGCATGCATCATACCTGACGGAGTCAATCGTCGGGGCTGAGATTGTATAATTCGAGATTAAAATAATCCATTGCCCTGACATCATCTACAATGCTCTTCAGCATAGCCACCACATCGGGATGGTCGGCAGCCACATTACGTGTCTCGGCGTCAACCGTCACATCATAAAGCTGAGGCATGGCGAGGTAGCCGGTCTCTATCTCCGTGCCCCATGGCACTATCGCCGGACCGGTACTCGGCTCTATATATTTCCATTTCGGTGTGCGGAGCGATAATGTTTTGTCAGCGGCCTGCTCCAACACCCAAGGACGCGGCCTCGGGTCTGTGCCAAGCAGATTTCCGAGACGATTATAGCTGTCGGGAGCACTTCCTTGCGGCACGCGCACACCGACGAGCGAAGCCATCGACTCCAGCCAGTCAATCTGCGAAACAAGACAGTCTGTCGTCTTTCCTCCGGCCACATGTCCGGGCCACCGCACAATTACGGGCACACGGGTGCCTCCTTCAAACGCACTGTACTTACCGCCACGCAATCCGCCCGTGGGAGAATGACCGGAGAGAAGTTCCTTTGCCCGGTCATCATAACCGTCGTCGACCACCGGACCGTTGTCGCTCGACAGAATGACAAGAGTATTGTCGGTCAGGCCGAGGCTATCGAGCGCGGCCATGATACGTCCCACACTCCAGTCGAACTGCACAATAGCATCGCCGCGCACGCCCATCTTATTCTTACCGCGGAATCTTTCGTGAGGAAACCGGGGCACATGGACATCGTTGGTAGCGAAGTACATGAAAAACGGCTCATCCTTATGCTTTGCCATGAATGCCACAGCGTGGTCTGTTATCGAATCGGCAATATTCTCATCTTTCCAAAGTGCCTTTCCCCCACCCTTCATGTAGCCTATGCGGCTTATACCATTGACTATGGATTGGTCGTGCCCATGGCTTGGACGCATGTTGTAAAGCAGCTCAGGATTATCCTTGCCGGTTGGCTCGCCATCAAAATTCGACTCATAGCTAACCGATATAGGGGCTTCGGGGTCGTGATTGGCCACCATCCCATTCTCAATGAACACACAGGGAACACGGTCGGCCGTCGCCGCCATTATATAGGAATAATCAAAGCCCAAATCGCCCAATGCGGCCGACAAGGGAGCATTCCAGTCCTGCTCACCCGACTTATCGCCGAGGCCGAGATGCCATTTTCCGAAAGCTCCGGTGGCATAACCTTTGCTCTTGAACACATCGGCCATTGTAAACTGCTCGGGGCGAATAATCATACCGGCATTTCCGGCAGCCACATCCGTACCCGGTTTGCGCCAGGCATATTCGCCGGTAAGCATGGCGTAGCGCGAGGGCGTACTTGTAGCGGCAGCGGCATGAGCATTGGTGAAACGAAGGCCCTCCGATGCCAGACGGTTGACATTAGGCGTGCTTACATTTTTAGCTCCGTAGCATTCCAGATCACCATAACCGAGGTCGTCGGCATAGATAAGAATCACATTAGGTCTCTCAGGCTTACGGTCGGTGGCCGATGCTTGAACTCCGACACCCATGGCCATGGCGCAGACTGCGACTTTATTTAGAAGATTGTTCATTGGCTTTGTTTTTCACAAAAGTAATAAAAAAAGCTATTCCCCGCACAGCTAATGCGCGGGGAATAGACATATTGCGGTTATTCAATGCTTTACCATGCAAACATGGGATAATTATCCATAATACCGTTGACCTTCTCGCGCACGGATTTGATTACGTTGGGGTCATCGGGACTGGACAGCACCATGTCTATCATCTCCACAATCTCACCCATGAGTTCCTCCTTGGCGCCACGGGTGGTGATGGCCGGGGTTCCGAGACGTATACCCGAGGTCTGGAAGGGAGAGCGGGAGTCGAAGGGCACCATATTCTTATTAGCGGTAATGTCAGCCTCCACAAGCACCTTTTCAGCAACCTTACCGGTCAGTTCGGGGAATTTTGTACGCAGGTCGAGAAGGATACAATGGTTGTCGGTACCATCGGAAATCACCTTATAACCCTTGTCCATAAGCGCGGTGGCCATAGCCTTGGCATTGCGCTGCACCTGAAGCTGATATTCACGGTAAGCCGGCTGCAAAGCCTCACCGAAAGCCACTGCCTTACCGGCAATAACGTGTTCGAGCGGGCCACCCTGCACTCCGGGGAACACAGCTGAATCGAGCAGAGCCGACATCATGCGAACCTCGCCCTTGTTGTTGGTCTTTCCAAAAGGATTGGGGAAATCCTCGCCCATAAGAATCACACCGCCGCGGGGTCCGCGCAGGGTCTTGTGGGTGGTGGAGGTTACGATATGCGCGTATTTCACCGGATTGTCGAGCAAACCTGCTGCAATCAGGCCTGCGGGATGGGCCATATCGACCATGAATATAGCACCTATCTCATCGGCAAGACGGCGCATACGGGCATAATCCCATTCGCGGGAATATGCACTTGCTCCACCTATTATCAAGCGGGGACGCTCACGGCGGGCCACTTCCTCCATCTGCTCGTAATCAACCAGACCATCCTCGGCACGCACATTGTACTCAAGAGCCTGGAACATGAGACCGGAGAAATTGACAGGGCTGCCATGCGACAGGTGACCACCGTGCGACAGATTGAGACCGAGGAACTTATCGCCAGGCTTCATGCACGCCATGAACACCGCCATATTGGCCTGCGCTCCGGAGTGGGGCTGAACATTGGCATAAGCGGCACCGAACAGTTCCTTCAGACGGTCTATGGCAAGCTGCTCCACCATATCGACCACTCCGCAACCACCGTAGTAGCGGTGTCCGGGATAGCCTTCGGCATATTTGTTGGTCAGGCATGAACCCATGGCCTTCATAACCTCGTCGCTCACGAAGTTTTCAGAGGCAATCAGCTCGATACCCTTCTTCTGGCGTTGATACTCGCGTTCGATTAAATCAAAAATCTGATTGTCAAATTGCATAATGTTGGGGATATAATTTATATGTGTTATTATTTCTTCTTTTTAGCCACTGACCAGCCGAAACGACCGAGAGGCTCACCCTGTGAGTAATATTGTCCATGGGTATAGTTGAGCAGACCCGCATCGCCGAGCCTGAAAGCTCCGGTGGTGGCATCCATCAGACTTTCGTCGGCATACACACCAAGCACTTCGGCAATGAACATGTCGTGGCTGCCGAGATGCAATATCTCCTTGACCCGGCATTCTATGCTCAACGGCGACTCAGCCACCTGCGGACATCCCACCTTGACACCGGGTGCGGGTGTCAGTCCTGACTCGGCCCACTTATCGTAATCGCGCCCGGAACGCACACCGCACCAGTCGGTGGCACGCGCCATGGCCGCCGTAGTGAGATTGATGGTGAATTCCATCCGCGACTTTATTATATCGTAGGAATACCGCTCGGGACGCACCGATATGTAGCACATAGCCGGATCGGTGCATATTGTGCCGGTCCATGCCACAGTGAGGAGATTGCTTCTCTCCATAGTGCCACAGCTCACCAACACCGCCGGCAAGGGATAAATCATGGTTCCGGGTTTCCACTCCTGTTTCATAGGCTGTCGGGGCTTTTTCAGTCTATTATGGCATCGCCGCTCTTCACCGTCTGCCCGCAATAATGGCAACGTATGGTCACATCATCGCGGTCCACCACATGAAAACGGGTACGCATCGGTTCATTGTTGGTGATGCACTTCGGATTTCCGCAACGCACTATGCCAACAATCTCGTCGGGAAGTTTGACCTGTCGCTTATCCACCACCTCAAAATCGCGTATAGTATTGATTTTGGCATGCGGGGCAATCAGCGCTATGCGGTTAATGACATCCTCGGGAAATTCCACATCGGCCACCTTTATTATACCCTTTAGACCGAGACGACGGCTCGAGAGATTGTTACCGATTGTCACGCTGTTGGGCATACGCTCTATGCCGAGAATCTTCACGGCCTTAAACAGCATATCGTTAGGGATATGGTCTATCACCGTTCCGCGGCGCAGTGCGGCTACCGCGAGTTCTTTCTTATCTGTAGTCATACCTTAGCTTCTTTGTAAATGTCAATACCGAGTGCCTTGCATATTATGGCCTGACGGGCATAGAGTCCGTTGCGTGCCTGCTCGAAATAGTAAGCCTTGGGGTCGTCGTCCACATCCTGAGCAATCTCATTGACCCTTGGCAGCGGATGCAGCACACGCAGATTGGGCTTGGCATCGGCAAGCATAGAGGCGTGGAGATTGTATAGATTCTTTACCTTCTCATATTCCATTATGTCGGTGAAACGCTCACGCTGCACACGTGTCATATACAGAATATCGGAGGCGTTTATCACATCCTGACTGAATTCGGTGTGTTCGTAATACTTCAAACCATTGGCATCGCAAAAATCCTTGTATTCCTTTGGCATTTTCAGTTCATCGCACGCCACGAAATGGAATGTAGGATTGAAATAGCGCAGAGCCATGAGCAGCGAATGGACCGTGCGGCCATATTTGAGGTCGCCAACCATGGTAATGGTCAAATCGTTGAGCTTTCCCTGCGTCTTCGATATGGAATAAAGGTCGAGCATGGTCTGCGACGGATGCTGATTGGCGCCGTCGCCGGCATTTATCACCGGCACATCGGTCACTTCAGTTGCATAGCGCGCGGCCCCCTCGAGATAATGACGCATTATTATAAGATCCACATAGTTGCTCACCATCTTTATGGTGTCTTTGAGGGTCTCGCCTTTGGATGAGCTGGTGGTGGAGGCATCGGAGAAGCCTATCACACGTCCGCCAAGACGGTTCACTGCGGTTTCAAAACTGAGGCGCGTGCGGGTCGACGGTTCAAAAAAAAGAGTCGCCACGACCTTCCCATCGAGAATTTTCTGGTCGGGGTGCTCTTCAAAGAAGCGCGCTCGCTCTATTAAGTCGAGGATTTCATCGCGGGAGATGTCGTCAATCGACACGAGACTGTTGCTGTTCATAATGCCGGAAAGTTATATAAGTATCCTGAGTGCAAAGTTAATGAATCTCCACACCTTTCGCAAATTTTCCAACACTTGCAGATCTGCCTTTTTATTTCACGGCAACAGTGGTGCGCAGCTTTATATCGGCCGATGAAGAACCTATCATAAGTTCAAAATCGCCCGGCTCGATGACCGGCTTGTAATCCACACCTATAATCTCGAAATCGGCAGGCGTGAGACGAAACGACACAGATGTGCGCTCACCCTTTTTCAACGCCACTCTCTCAAATCTTTTGAGCTGCATTACAGGCTGCACGGTAGAGGCTACGCAATCGCGCATATAAAGCTGAGCCACCTCCTCGCCATCGCGGCCGCCGATATTTTCCAGCACGAAAGTCACCGCCTCGGGCATACCGGTATTTTCATTTACCGCCACACGCATATCTGAATAGCTGAACTGCGTGTAACTTAGTCCGTAGCCGAAAGGATAAAGCGGCGTGGCACTGAGCTCCACATAATCGTGCAGGGCCGGCTGACGCTTATTGTAATAAAGCGGTATCTGTCCTACGGAGCGCGGCACTGTAAACGGCAGGCGTCCGGCAGGATTGTAAGTTCCGAACAGCACATCGGCTATGGCCATACCACCCTCTTGTCCGGGATAGTAGGCTGTAAGCAGGGCGTCTGCATTGGCCGCACTCCACACTTTGTCGAGCGGGCGACCTTCGATATACACCACTACCAACGGCTTTCCAGTGGCTTTCAACGCTTCGAGCAGGCGGTTCTGGTCGCCAAGCAGGGTGAGAGAGGCGCGGTCGTAGCCTTCGCCACTCTCCATATCGCTTACGGATGTAGCATTGACCTCGGCGGCACCAGTCTCCTTATAAGATGTCTTGAAATCGCGGGCACTCGAACCGCCAACCACCGCAATCACCACATCGGCACGGCCTGCAGCCGCAACGGCAGCCTCGATGTCGGAAAGTGAAGTATCGCGCACGGCACACCCCTTGACATATTCCACCCTGTCCGCACCAACGTATGCCTTAACTCCGTCGAGCACGGTTTTGACACATCCTTGAGCCTGTGGCGCCGTGTAGTCGCCAAGCTGATTGTAGACATTATCGGCATTGGGACCAACCACCGCCAAACGCACTTTACGTGAATCCAACGGCAGTATACCGCCCCTGTTCTCCAACAGCGTCACCGACTGTCGGGCAACCTCGAGAGCCACATTGCGGTGTGCCGCTGAATTAACCACCGCGACAGCACGCTCAGGCTTCACGTATGGATTCTCAAACAGCCCCATCTCGAATTTTAGAGCAAGCACATGACCTACGGCACGGTCGAGAAGAGCCATATCAAGACGACCGGACTTTGCGGCCGAAAGCAGATTCATATAAGCATCGCCACCGAGATCCACATCCAGACCGGCTCCGAGGGCAAGAAGAGCTGCATCCTCCATGGTGGGGACAACGTGGTGAGTCTCACACAGTCCCTCCACACTATAGAGGTCGGATACGGTAAAACCGCGGAAGCCCCACTGATTGCAAAGAATATCGGTAAGAAGCAAGCGGTTGGCCGTACATGGCATTCCATCAATAGAATTGTACGACGTCATTATGGACAACGCCCCCGCATCGACCGCCTTGTGGAACGGCGGAAGAAAATATTGCAACAGGTCGCGCATACCCACGGTGGAATAGTTGCCGTTCTGCCCACCTTCGGGCACAGCGTATGCCAGAAAATGCTTGAGTGTGGCAATAGTGGCATCGGGACGCGATATGTGTCCGCCACCAAGTCCGGTAACCATCGCCGCCCCCATAGTGCCGCTCAGACACGGGTCCTCGCCCATAGTCTCCTCAACGCGGCTCCACCGCGCGTCGCGCGACAGGTCGAGCACCGGACCGTAGCTTATATGGCCACCCTGACTGCGCACTTCGGCTCCGATGGCCTTGCCTACTCGCTCCATAAGAGCGGGATTCCATGTGGCGGCCATACCTATGCCGGTGGGAAACACCGTAGCTCCGATGGCCATGTGGCCGTGGGGCGCCTCCTCGGCAAGAAACATAGGTATGCCAAGCCGTGTATTCTCTATAACATATTTCTGTAAGGCGTTTCCGGCCATGGCGGCAAGACGGGGATTCAGGCCATTGTCAAGAGTTTTCCGTGTCCATGGATCGGCACGGTACACCGCCCACAGCATTCCGGCACAGCGCTCATCAACAAGACGCTTGAATGTATCGGATACCTCCACTCGGTCCGGCCCCTTGATTTCATACATCTGCCATCCAAGCGGACATAGGAGCTGCCCCACTTTCTCCTCCACAGTCATGCGCCGCAACAGGTCCGACACACGTTTTTCCACAGAGAGTTTCGGATTGAGATAATCGCCTTTCTCGCTACGTGCATAGACCGGCAGCGACATCAGAAGTGCAAGGATAATGGTGGTCAGTCTCATATCTTATTCTTGAAAGTTAAATTCATTATCGGGCAATATAAGTGACCGGAATAGGTGTCAGTTCGTAGCCATTGGCCACAGGAACAATAGTTGTGGACACGTTACCTTGTGTGTCCTGTCCGGGCGACACCGTAACCGACACCTCTCCATCGCCCTCGGGCGACAGTATATATCCATTTGTCACTGACACTCCGGCACCGGAATCGGCAACACGGAAATCGAGATTGACAGTCACAGCACAATCACTTGTAAATTTCAGTACCATTTTCCGTGTCTGCCCTGCCTTGACAGAACCAAAATCCATGGCTGAACGGTCGGCATATATGTCGTGGCCTATATGGTGGCTGTAACGTATGCCTCCGGCCTTGGGTGAGGCTTTCACTGTGCCCTTGATGCGGAGCTTGTTGAACTGCCGTCCAGAGCTCACCACGTTAATCTCTTTGCTGAATTTGCCGGGCCGGCCTTCAGGATTGAACGTAACGGAGACATAGCCCGATTCGCCGGACTTCAATGGACGTTTCGGGATGTCGGCACGTACACAGCCACATCCGCTCCGCGCATAGAGAAACGCCAGCGGTTCAGGACCGGTGTTGGTCACTTTAAAGCGGTGTGACACCTTTCCCCCACCTTCATCAACCGTGCCGAAATCGTGAAGTGTGGTGTCGAAGCGCGCATACCGGTTGACGGTCTGCGCCGATGCGGCCAACGCCGCAATCACACACACCGACACCATGATTAATCTGCGCAAATTCTTCATCACAGCAAAATTACCTATATTCTCTTAACACAACAACATCAAAAATCACTTACACGTGATTATCAAAAAAATGAGAGGGCGCACCATCGCTGGCACGCCCCCCGGGGTTGGGTAACTTTTATATGAAGTCAAACGTAAGCCTTACACAATCTTTATAAACCTTATACTATTAAATACACTGTTATCGTAACAGAGATCAGAAAGGACATTTCTGGTTGTCGACATAAGTCACGTTGCCAAACGGAGTGGCGTTGTAGCCATGACCGGTCTCATCAAGAATAGTGCCGTCGTCCTGAACTTCACCGTTGAATCGCCAGTAAGCTATGAGACCCTCCGATGTGGGATCTACGTAACAGATACCGTTTTCAATCTCATCGAGCGTACGGGCCACACCCCACACGCGGCATTCGCTCACGTATCCGTTGAAATAACGCTGATAGCCGGTGGAGCGACCGATAGAGAATCCGTCGTTCCATGTGTGGCCGTCGTAGGCCATGGATAGATTGATGGTTCCACCTTGCGACTCGATGGAGTGGATTAACTCTCCATCAAGATATACACGGAGGAAGTGGCCATCGTACACAGCAGCGAAGTGCAACCAGTGGCCAGTGGGGAACTCCTTGTCAATCTTGGTGTCGAAGTGTTCCTTCTGGTCGGGATGGGTAGGATTACCTATAGAGCCTTTGGCAAGCTGGAGCTTGTTGCCGGGGAATCCGGCACCGTCGCCAAAGCGGAACAAGAAGTTTTCCTCGCATCCGCAGAGAGAACCGATCCATCCCATATCGAACGACACAGGCAACACCTTCATTTCAAGAGTCATTGCGCCAAGAGACTCGACAGGTGTATTCTCATTGAGATGTTTCCAAAAGCCCTTTATATCGAATCCACCGTTACCGCCAAGGTTGGCAGCCTTGATGTTGATTACCTTTGTAAACAACACGTAGGCTGTACGTGACGACTCCATGACACCGACTCCACCCTCAACGTTGGTTATAGATACAGGTAGACAGTAGCCGACACCCTCCTGAAGTTTATCGCCATCGGCGGTGAGGAGTATGGATGTAGATTGATTACTGCCGGCTTTGATTATCACCTGCTCGCCATCGAGTGTATAAGCCTCTTCGGGAGGAAGCTGATAATTACGTCCGGTTTTCTTATTGTAGGCATCGAGAAGTTCGGGAGCAGCTTTCAGATGAACAGCCATATCGCCCTCGGCTTTTGCCGAAGAGGTGACGGTGAGACCCATCGACGATTGACCATCGACCAGAAAACGCACGTTCTGCGAGGTAAGAGTTCCAGTAACGAACACAGCATCCTCGAAATCGGTGCCTTGCGAACAGCCTGCAAGCAGCATGGCTGCGGCTGCGAGTGTTCCTAAAATATATTTTTTCATGATTGGTCAGATAATTATTTAGCGTAAACATTGAAATCGCCACATTCTATTTCCGGATTGCCCCAACCGGAAGTATTCGGTACCACAAGTTTGATGTAGCGCATGGGCACGGCGCCATATAGACCAACGAACGATTTGCCACTCCAATCGGAAACCTGAAGAGTACCGATATCATTCCAATTACTGTTGTCAGTGCTGAAATATAGCTGAGTACCATCGGCGAAAGTACCGTAATCATAACCCCAGTTTTGGTAACAAGCTTTGATTCCGGCGACATTGTATACTCGACCCATGTCTACGACTACAGTTGCGACATCGCCTGATCCTTCGAACACGGCAGAGTTACCGGCATCGCCATCGAACCAGGCCGCTGGATCGCATGGAACTTGCTCCCAAGTACTATAATCGTACTTGGTACCCACCTCAGTGCCATCTATTCCGGTCACAGTCCAAGCGCTGCGGTCAGAGACGAGCGAACCGATACAATTTCCTTCGGTCGCATCGTCGTTGACAATCTTCTCACTGATTCCTACAGTAAGATAGGAAATCGAGTTGACACTTTGAGCCGGACGGGCGGAACCGCCATTGACCGACGACATGCGCACGGGGATAATGTATCCTTTTCTATCGGTGAGATTGGGGAGATATTCTTCGCTGATGGAGACAAAAGCTGTATCGACCGATTCAAACGCACCGGCGGGAATAGTGACAACATCCTGACTCAAGCTGACAGCTTCGGCAGGAACGGCCAGAAATTCAGTGCCGTTTTGCTCATTATAAGCATCAATGAGTGAGTTATCAACTTCAATCCCGATTTTGATGTCACCGGCAGCACTCGAACGAGCCTTGGCTATGAATCCGCAGTTGACGCCACCGAAAGTACCTACGGGAGTCTGTATGATACCGTATGAACCTGAATTATCGGGTATGTAAACCACATTGTTTGCGTCGCCCGGAAAATCGTATTCATCATCGTCGTCGCACGATGTGAATCCCATCGAGCAAACAGCAATAGCACTTGCTATTATTGATATATTTCTAAATTGTTTCATGTTGATTCAAATTATTAGTAAAGTGCGGGATTCTGAATCTGAATGCAGCGACGGAAATGATAATATGGTTCGATATTGGTTTCCGTCACGTTATAATTACGATGGATGAAGAATGCACCGAAACCACCCTTGCGGCCTGATGTCGGTTTCCAACGAGCCTGATTGTACAGACCTGAAAGATCACCTTTCCAGTTATCGCCCACATTCTCGCAATTGACAACCTTGCTATCGGGCCAACCGGCTGCGCCACCGACACCACCTCCGTAGGACTGCTTGAAATAGTAATTGGAAAGTTCCGCAGTTCCGGAAGGTGCGCCACCGTCAATACAAAGCAGTTTATCGCAGATTCCCTCCTGATTTGCAACCTCATCGCCATAGCGTTCGCGTATGAGCTCGCGACGTTCCTCTTTAGTAATGTTGGGATTCGGGCCAAGATACTGGGCGAGGTGACGGTAGAAAATCATAAAGTTATCACCGCTCAGATAGTCGCCTTCAGGCTCATAGTCGGCATCGAAGCCATCGAGGTCGTTATCGAAAATCTGATCAAGGAAGTAATTGGCATACTGACGGAACGACTCCTCGATTTTCTCACGGTCGTTTTCAGCACGACCCTCGTTGTAAAGCTGCTTGAAGGGTTTGTCGTTGGTTTCGGCATCTATACGTGTAATAGCCACCACAAGCATCTTTGTTCCCTTGACTTTCTGCACGAAACGCATCTCTTCTACAACATCGGGCTTGGTAGGTATACCACCCCAGAGCGAACAGATGTCGAGCGAGTCGGGCAAGCCCATGAAGCGTACGGCCATGGAGTTCTGAGGGCCATACTCGGCAAACCAGCCGAAAGCAATCTCGTGGTCGCTGGCCTTGTAGTCGCGCAGGTTCTGGTAGTACTGCGGTCCGTAGGTGAACGGAGGATTGATAACATCGGGCTCTATGCGCTCAACATCATCGCAAGCGGTAAAGGCCGTGCCGACAACCACCATCGGAAGAATATATTTGAAAAGTTTCATAATTCTTAAAGTGATAATGATAAAATGTGATTAACGTTTAACATCCCACCACAGACGGGTGCCGGCATTGTCCTGTCCGCCGAGCATCTGAACGGCAGCATTGACATTGGCGGTATTGTTGGAGAACTCGGTGGAGGGGAACTGGATACGGCTTATCATCTCGTTGTTGCTCACACCTGAAGCATAGCTGTAGGTCTCGATGCGGACCCAACCGGGATAGCCTGTGCGACGCATCTCGCTCCATGCCTCCTGACCGTCGGGATAAAGGGCAATCCACTTCTGAAGCATGATACGCTCAAGTTTCTCATCCTGCGAAGCACTGTTGTCCCAGGCGACGGTGAGATTTGAAAGCATGCTTCCTACATTGACATCGCGATTGGTACGGGGATCAGTCCATGCTGTTTTGGGCAGAGAGGAGTTGTCGGCAATATAGCTGTCGGCACCACTTACACCGGCACTCTCGAATGAAGTGCGTATGCCCTGTTCGTACAGCTCCTGCACATTTCCGTTACCCATACCGAGACGGAGCTTGGCTTCAGCCTGCAGGAACCACGCTTCGGCAGCATGCATCCAAGGGAGATTGGAATTGGTGTCGTAGTTGGCCTGCGAGGTTATGCCGGGATATGAACCGAGATTACTTGTCATGCCGTTGCGCATACCGGTATACTCGCCGGTATCGGTGGCGGGGATAAAATAGGCTCTCATACGCGGGTCGCCGAGACCGTTGAGATAGCAATCCATAGTGGCGCTCATGCGAAGGTCGCCGTTGCTGTTGAACGAGCGGGTCACTTCGTAAATCGGGTTGGTGAACGAGAAGGTGGCACTCTGTGTCAGTGCTGCATCATCGCTCGCAGAAGCCATGAAACCACAGGGGGCATCGAATGCTTTCTGTGCTTCGGCTCGTGCTTTAGCCTCGTCAACGTAAGATATACGCATGGCAAGACGCAGACGCAATGTGTTGGCAAACTTGAGCCATTTGGCCACATTGCCCTGGTATACGAAATCGTATTTCTGCATGTAGGGCTTACCAATGGTGCTCTGATAGTTCTGGAGCACATCCATTGACTGGTCGAGTTCGGTGAAGAACTGATTGTAGACCTCCTGCTGGGAGTCGTAGGCCACATTGATACCTGTGCCGAACTGGCTGTAGGGTATAGGGCCGTATTTGTCGGTGATGCGGTTCATTGCAAACACCTTGACCACTGTGGCGAGTGCGCGGTCCACTGAATTTTCGTCGGTGTACTTCACTATTTCGCTCCAGGGCTGCATTATGTCGGTGTAAGCACGGTTGAACGGCATGTTGTACCAATGGTCCTGCATCTGGTAATGGTCGTGGTGACGGTTACCGATATTGTATCCGCTGTTCACGTTGGCAAAGTAGCTTGCGAAGATATCGCCGGTGAGCATCTGGCATATCTGATATGTGCCGCCTTCGTCCTGACCCACCACGAACACACCGCGCTGCATCTGTGCGAAGAAAGCGCCTGTGCGGAGCTGGTCGCGGTCAAGTTCCTCGTCGGTGACTTCGTTAGGGTTGACGTTCCAGCTCTCGAACGAATCGGTACATGAGCTCAACATCATACCTCCGGCCAGAATGGCACCGCTGATATAAGCGGAAAGTCTGTTGATATTTTTCATTTTGATTTGTTGCATTAGAAGTTAACTTTAACTGAGAAGCCGAGGTTGCGCATCGACGGCATCATGAAGTAGTCGATACCGCTCCAGCCCATGTTGGTGTTGGCTGTAAGTTCGGGGTCGTAAGGGGCTTTCTTGTAGAAGAAGAACAGGTTGCGGCCGATGAACGACACGTTCAGACCCTGAATCCAGTTGACCCAACGCTTAACCGGGATGTCGTAGCCGAGGGTGAGTTCGCCAAGACGCACGTTGGTTGCCGAATAGACATAGTTCTCACCGATATTCGAACCTACATATTCAATATATTTCTGAGCTGCGGGGACAATGGCACCGTTTATCATCACGCCGGCATTATCGCGGGCTATAGCCGAGGTCTTCGACACACCGTAGGCATCCATCATGGCTTCAGTCATCGAAACGACCTGACCGCCGATGCGGGCATTGATAAGGAAGCCGAGTGAAAGTCCGTTCCAGTGGAAGGTGTTACGCCAGCCCATGGTGTACTTGGGTTCGGCGTTGCCGGCATAAATCCAGCCATCGCCGAGAGGACCGGCCTTGTCGTCCTTGCTCACGGTGTTTTCCACATAATCCACTATCACATTACCGTGGAAGTCGCGCTTGAGAGTGGTAACGTAGAGGTCGCCTATGGAACCGCCCTCAATCAGACGGCTCTTGACATTGCCCACGGTTGCTATGTCGAGCACTTTCTGCTCGGCAACGATGCCGGGAGCCACCTCTACAGGACGAAGAAGCTTGACAATCTTGTTGCGGTTGATGGTATAGGTGAAGTTGGACTCCCACTGAACCGGGCCGAGAGGCTGATTGATGCCGAGGCTCAGTTCGATACCCTTGTTGTCAATCTGACCGCCGTTGATATAGATTGAGCTATAACCTGATGCGGCTGAGAGTGTGGGGTTGAAGAGCTGATTGTAAGTGGAGGTCTTGTAAAGAGAGATGTTGAAATTAATCTTGTCCATCCACAGGCGTGCGTTCAAACCTACTTCCCATGCCTTGGTACGTTCGGGCTTGATGTTATTGTTGGGATAGGTTGTGGTGGTCGATGGATAGCCTGATTCAAAGGGATAGGTCTGATAAGCGATATAGCGCATGGGCGAGTTACCCACCTCAGAGTATGAACCGCGTACTTTCAAGAAAGAAAGCACATTGCCGCGCATGGCGGGAATCATGTCGGTGAGGATGGCCGAGAGACCTACGGAAGGATAAGCCACGTAGCTGCTGCTGGTCCATGCCAATGCCGACGACCAGTCGATGCGGCCTGCGAGGTCAAGATAGAGCATGTCACGCCATCCGAGCTGTGCAGTGGCGAATACCGACTGTGTCTGGTCGTGCCAGTTTTCCTGATCCTCTACGTAGTGCTGACCATTTTTATTAACCTGCTTGAGGGTGAATTTGTTGGCCACCGAAGTGAGGTCGCCACCGGTCTTGTACCAGTCGTACTTCATATCGTTGATAGAGGCTCCTGCTGTGGCAGTGAGCGATACATCGCCAAACTTATTGCTGTAGTTGGCCATCACATCGGCATATATCTGACGTGTGGTGGCATCGGCTTTGTAATAAAGACCGTTTTCACCGGCAAATGTACCGTTGGTCGATGCACTGTACTTGGTCTCGTATTTCTCACCGGTCTGGTCAAGTTTGGCGCGGGCGCTGATGTTAAGGCCTTTCACCACATTGTCCCAATATAGACCGCCGGTCATCATGAAGCGGTTCTTGTGGTTGATGAAGTTGTCGCGCTGGGTAATCCAGTAGGGGTTCTGGCTTGCGAGGTCGTCGTTCCAGGGCCAATACTGGGTCTTGAAGTTTCGGCTCGGGTCGTACATCTCGAATACCTTATAGGTGTCAAGACTATAGGACGGCGACATAAGGTAAAGGGGCACGAGGGGGTTCATGTATTTACCCGACGACACCATGTTGCGTTCCTTGACATTCATGTAGCTCGAAGCAAGGTCCAGACGGAGCTTGTCCTTGATGAGGTCAGTGGTGTTGCGTATGGTGAAGTTGTAACGGTCGAGAGTGTTGTTCTCGATGATACCCTCGGCATTTGTGGCTGCCAATGAGAGGAAAGTCTGATTGTTGGATGTACCGGTGGTCAATGTCACTGCATTGGTCTCATTGAAACCGGTCTGGAAGAAATCAGTGGGATCGTACGAACTTGGCTGACCGAGTTTGGCACCCCAGCTGCGGAATTCACCGTTGGCGGCACCGTAAGTGTTCTGGAACTCGGGAGTGGCAGTGGCCTTGAGGAACTGAGTGGAGTTGGAGTAAGTGACCTTGGTCTTTCCCTCAGCACCCTTGCGGGTGGTAATCATTATGACACCGTTGGCGGCATCGCTACCGTAAAGAGCCGAGGCTGCGGCACCTGAAAGCACCGACATCGATTCGATATCCTCGGGGTTTAACATCGCAGCACCGTCGCCCGACATGCCCATGCCGGTGAAACCGTCCTTCATGCTATTGAGAAGCTGCTGGTTTTCAAGCGATGGCATAGGTATACCGTCAATAACATAGAGGGCGTTGTTGTTACCCGATATTGACTTGGTACCGCGCATCACCACCTTGGCACCACCGCCAATACCGGTGGAGGAAGCATTGATGTTGACACCGGCTACCTTACCGGCCAGAGAGTTTACGAAGTTAGCATCTTTCACATTGGTGAGCTCGTCGGCCTTAATCTGCTGGGTATTGTAGGTAAGGGCTTTTTCCGAGCGCTTGATACCGAGGGCAGTCACCACCACCTCGTCGAGACTTGTGGCCGTGGGATCCATCTTGAGGTCGGCCACATCGCCCGAAGCCTTCAGTTCCACCGGTTTGTAACCTACGTATGTAGCCGAAACCACCGGATCGGTTCTATCGGTAGTTATAGTGTAATTACCGTCAAAGTCGGTGGTGGCCACAGTTTTTGTGCCTTTGATACGCACGGTGACACCAATCATCGGGTCGCCGTTCTCATCAAGAATCTGACCGGTAATCTTACGTTTTTTCCCTACCGCGGGTGTTCCCGACTTTTTGGCCGAATCAACTTTTTTAAGATAAATGTGCTTGCCCTCTATCACAAATGTGACTGAGGTTCCGTCAAGCAATTTCCTAAGCGCCTCATCTACCGGCTTGTCTTTAATCACTGCCGGACGCACCTTGGTGGTGGTAATGGCATCGTCGTAAAAAAACTCGTAGCCCGCACCCGACCTGATTTGAGTTATCACATCGCCGAGATTGGATTTGTCGGTGGTGGTGACTGTGACATTTGCCATAGCCAGCGCCGACATCGCCAGGAATGTTCCGACAAACACATGCCGCATTCTGACTTTAAGGAATTTAATAAACATAGCTGATGTTTTGGTATTAATGATTGGTTATTACAAAACCATGAGGTTTATACACTATAAGCACATCTACATGCTAAATTACCTATCGGAAAGTTAAAAAATAAAATATGTTCTACAACATGTTTTTCTCTCCTGAACAACACCGTCCACCCCACCGCACTTTACAGACCGTGGCGGGATCGCTCGAACATAGAGCCTGACCCCGCCACGTAACTATAGTAATTGATTTTATCTTTTCTTAGCCGATATCCACACCTCTCCATTCTCAATCGTATAGATTATAGGGAGAGTGTTGGACAGGATATTGAGAGTGGTATCAATGCTGTCATATTTCATCGCCGCACCTGAATATGTGGCATTTGAACTAACATTGTCCTTTACATGCACTTTCATACCATATAGACGCTCGAGCGCCGAGGCAATCTGACGTATAGTGGCATTGCGGAACGGAATGTTGTTGTCGTGCCACACGGCATCGAGCGGTGTGTCGGTATCGTTGACCGTAAGGAGACGGCCTTTGGGATCGTAAGTGGCTTTCTGTCCCGGAGTAAGCATCACACAACCGTCGCCCTCCGTTTCATTGACCTTGACACTCCCCTCCACCAGACTCACAAAGCTGAAAGCATCGCCTTGACTGCTGCGGAACGTAAATTTAGTTCCAAGCACGGTTACGTCGAGGTATTCACCATCGACAGTGAACGGGTGCGCCTCGTCGCGCTCCACCTCAAAATATGCCTCTCCATGAAGCGACACACTGCGGTTGGAAGCAAACGTTTCGGGATATTCAATAGTGGAATATTTATTGAGCCACACTTTGGAGCCATCGGGCAGAACGGCCTCAACCGGCGATGCCGCAGCCGTGAGCGTGACCATCTGAGTCTGTGTCGACATGATAAAAGGCATGGCGACAGCCACCAGCAACGCCACCGTTGCAGCCACCGCACCACCCCACAGCCATTTCCGGCGGCGCCGCGCCCGGGATATTCCCTCCTCGGCTGCAATGCGCCGGCAAAGCCTGGCGTAAGCCTTGTCACGCTCCGCGCATGAGGCATCTGAACCATAGCCGTCACGGGCAATAACATCGGCACGCTCAAGATCGAACAGCAGGCGGGCATTGTCGGGCGACCGGGATATCCAGTCGTTTATTTCGGCCAACTCGCTGTCGGAGCATTGCGAAGTGAGAAAGCGCGTAAGTATATCTTCTGATAATTTGGTCATGATAAAAATTGGCGTTCTAAGTATATTTAACACCAAAAGTGGGAAATATACTTAACGCATGATTAAAAAAACGTATTAATGAACAACAAAAAGAACAAATAGCGCAATTTTTCGCGCAAAATGCGCAGTGCTTTATAAATATGGGCGTCGACCGTGCGCACCGAGACACCCATGGCATCGGCAATATCGCGATTGCGCAGACCGTGGATATAGCTCAACTTGAATGCCTCCCGGCATTTATCGGGCAATTCGCTTATAGCCACATCTATCTGACGCCGCATCTCCTCACGCTCGATATCGACAGACTGATCGGCCTCGGTGAGAAGATGCTCCATACGCATGGAATCGATTGATTCCAACAAATCTATCCTCAATGAATCAGCGCCACGACCACGCAACACATTAAGCGAACGGGTCGATACAGCCTGATAAAGATAGCCGGATATGTTTCCGCTGAAATCTATGCGGTTTCGGTTCTGCCAAAGTTCGAAAAACACATCCTCCACCACATCCGCGGCATCGTCGTCGCTGTCAAGAAAACGGCGCGCATGAACTCGGAGGCGCGTATAGTACGTCTCAAAAAGATGGCGGTAATATTCTGATATGTCTAATTCTTCGGAATCCAATGTTTCATGGCACGCACAAGGTCATTATAATATTGTCAGGGTGCGCAGCTGTTTGAATTTCACCTTATGTTCCTGTACGCCGCAAAATTATAAAAAATGTGAAAAATTACCCCCCCCAATTGTTAAATCATATTAACAGACCTATATAACATAGGCCACCCATACTTAGTACAGGCAGCCTATATATATTATATATAAGGTGTATCTAACGGCCCATCTCAAAGACAAACCCGTTATCGTCGAAACCATCCGGAGCCACGATGTAAAAATATATCATGCGATGGCTCGGTTCGTCACCCTGTATACGATTATCCAACAATGGATTACTTTTGGCTATTCAGAAAGATTGAATAAGGGACGCGACCTCGCCATATAGTATCAGGGGTGAGGCCGAGTATATGTGCCATGAGCGGGGTTATGTCGGTTGACATTACCAATTCTGGAATCTGGTATCCATGCTTGATACCTTTTCCCCACACCACCAACGGTGACAGCATCTCAGACATTGAGGTGCCACCATGATTTTTATCCAGGCCACCATGGTCGGCCGTTATCACAAACACCGTATCGTCTATTATGCCGGCCTCCTCCACTGCCTTGACTATCCGGGCTATGCAGCTGTCAAGATACGTCATCATCCCATAATATTCCGCAGACCCCCAACCGGTATCGTGCCCGGGATGGTCGGGACGGTCAAAAACCACAGCTATCAATTCGGGACGGTTGGCACGTATGTAATCACATGCCCGCTGTGTTATATTTTCAAGAGTGGGCTGCTCGAAATGGTTGAGCGACAATGTATCCACAAGATGTTTTATACCGTCCCATTCAGCAAACAGCGCGAGGTTGGCATCGGGGTTCTCGTTTCTCGCCACCTGAAATATAGTAGGCAGTATGCCATTTTTCTTCACCGCTCCGGCAGGTTGCTCAAGTTCGGGTGTTTTTGAACCCCATTGCAGGTATCCATGTACCTCCGTAGGCACCCCCATGAATATCGAGGCCCAGTTGATGGCACTTGACGATGGCAACACACTGCGTTTGCTCAACGTCAGGGCGCCCTCCGACGCAAGTTTCTTCACTGTGGGCATATCCGATTTTTCGTAAGTATTTGCAGCCCACCCGTCAAGACCGATAAACACCACATGACCCGCTACATTGTCCGTAGCACCACACGCGAACCACACCATAAGCATGGCCGCGACTGTACTTAAAAATCTAACCATATCTTTACTCTTTTGTATAATTATTCAGCAAGTACAAAGATACAAAGAGCGTGGATAGAATACAAGTTTAACGCCATCAGCGGCGGGCAAGAGACAGGAATGAAGCCGGTATCGGAGTGGCAAACGACATCTCCTTACGTGTTATCGGATGAATGAACCGGAGTGTCTGCGCATGCAATGCCAACCGGTGTATCGGGCTTGCCGCGGCTCCATATTTGCGGTCGCCCGATATTGGATGTCCGAGATCTTTCATGTGAACACGTATCTGATTTTTGCGGCCGGTATCCAGTTCAACCTCAAGCAAAGAGTAATCCCGACCTTTGCGGAGAGTGGAATACCTTGTCACCGCAAGCTGTCCCTCCTCCTCGTTGTCGGTGGAGTAGACCTCAAACTGCGAATTCTCCACAAGATAACTCCGCACGGTTCCGCAATCCTGTTCAGGAGCGCCCTCCACCACAGCAAGATACTTTCGGTTCAGCACCATATTGTTCCAGTTGTGCTGCATTCCCTCTTTGGCTTTCTCGTTTTTGGCAAACATCATAAGCCCCGAGGTGTCACGGTCAAGCCGGTGCACTATAAACAGCTTGTTGAGCGGATTTTTCTTCTTTACGTAATCACGCAGTATTGAATAGGCCGTTCCATCCTTGGTCTTGTCATTGCCCATTGAAAGCAGACCGTAGCCTTTATTAACCACAATTATATCATCGTCCTCATACACCAGTTTCAAACGGCGGTGATAGAACACATGAAACTCCCGGGTGAAATTGACCTTCACTACCTGTCCGGGCTCCAACGGCAGGTCAAACTGTCGCTGCGGCATGTCGTCCACCGCCACCTGATTGTGTGCCAGCATCTGCTTAATCACTGTACGCTTCACCCCTTCCACGTTGGCAAGGAGAAACTCAAGCAGGGTATACTGTTCGGCAACAGTATACGACTTTATCACATCGGGGCGCACCGGAGTACGCTTACGACGGGCTGCGGCCCGGTCCTCATTCTTATTTCTTTGAGACATTCTTATTTTTTCTTTCTCGACGTGGCAGTTCTGCGGGAAACCTTCTTGGGCTGGGCATCCTGCTCTTCGATGAGTTTCATACACTCCTCAAGCGTGAGCGCAGCCGGATCAGTCACAGTCTTTGGTATCTTGTAATTTTGTTTTTTATAGGCGATATACACACCGTAGCGGCCGTTGAGTATCTGCAAATCGGCATTGTCGTCAAATGTCTTTACCACCTTCTTGCTGTCAGCATCCCGCTTGGCCAATATCAGTTCCTGAGCCTCTTCAAGGGTTATAGTCAGCGGATCTTTATCGGATGGTATGGACACAAACTTTCCTGAATGACGCACATACGGACCGAACCGACCTACAGCTACCGAGACCTCCGCCCCTTCGAAATCACCGAGTGTACGCGGCAAGTCAAACAGTTTCAATGCCTCTTCGAGAGTGATATCAAACACCGACTGATCCTTTCGGAGTGAGGCAAAGCGAGGTTTCTCGTCACCGGTGCTGTCGCCAATCTGCACCACCGGGCCGAATCGGCCTATTTTCACCGAAACAGTTTTTCCGCTTCCGGGCTCAGTGCCGAGCATGCGCTCACCCACCTTATGTTCCAGGCGGGTATCACTTGCCTTTTCCACTTCGGGGTGGAACACCTGATAGAAATCGCCAATCTCCTTCTGCCATCCGGCATTACCCTCGGCAATCAGGTCAAAACGTTCCTCAAGGTCGGCCGTGAAATTATAGTCAAGTACATTAGGGAAATACTGGGTGAGGAATTCATTAACCACCACACCTGTGTCTGTAGGCAACAGTTTGCCCTTGTCAGCACCGACATTAACCGACGATGTATCCGACACAACAGTTCCATTCTTCAAAGTGAGTGTCACCACTTCATGCTCCTCGCCGGCACGGTCGCCTTTCTCCACGTACTCGCGATGCTGAATGGTCGAGATGGTGGGAGCGTATGTCGACGGACGTCCGATACCCAGCTCCTCCATTTTCTTTACAAGCGATGCTTCCGTAAAACGCGGTGGATGCTGAGTGTAACGTTCCGATGCACTTATACCGATGGGAGCAAGTTGTTCTCCCCGCTCCATCAACGGCAGCTGGGAATCGGACATCTCTTCCGACGCATCATCGTGTCCCTCCGAGTACACCCGTAGGAATCCATCAAACCGCACCACTTCGCCGGTAGCCGTAAAATGCTCCTGACGGGTAGACGGCGTGATTTCCACGGTTGTCTTCTCTATCTCCGCATCGGCCATCTGCGATGCGATGGTGCGCTTCCATATCAACGCATACAGACGGCGTTCCTGAGGAGTGCCATCTATATCGTGATTGCTTATATATGTGGGGCGTATGGCTTCGTGTGCCTCCTGCGCGCCACGCGATTTGGTATGATAATGGCGCACCTTCAGATAATTGTCGCCAAGAGTGTCCTTTATTTCTTCCGATATATTTTCTATGGCCAATTTCGACAGATTGAGCGAATCGGTACGCATATATGTTATGTGACCGGCCTCGTAAAGTCGTTGGGCCACCATCATGGTCTGCGACACGGTAAATCCGAGCTTGCGCGAAGCCTCCTGCTGCAGGGTCGATGTGGTGAATGGAGGTGCCGGAGATTTTTTCAGCGGCTTTACCGCCACATCCGTAACCTTGAATGAGGCATTGGCGCAATCCTCAAGAAATCCTCGCGCCGCAGCCTCATCGGAAAGACGTTTCGGCAACTCGGCTTTCACAGTCTTGCCGATGGTGTTCTTGAACTGTCCGGTAACACGGAAATATGCCTCGGGGACAAAAGCACGTATCTCATTCTCACGCTCCACTATCAGCCTCACTGCAACCGACTGCACGCGGCCGGCCGACAATGCCGGCTTGATTTTGCGCCACAGCACAGGCGACAGCTCGAAACCCACAATCCTGTCCAGAACCCTGCGGGCCTGCTGTGCATCGACAAGATTCAGGTCTATGCCACGTGGATTCTTAATGGCGTGGAGTATCGCATCTTTGGTTATCTCATGGAACACTATGCGCTTTGTGGTGTCGGGCTGCAACCCGAGCACCTCATACAGATGCCAGGCTATAGCTTCCCCCTCGCGGTCCTCATCAGATGCGAGCCACACCATCTGTGCCTCCTTTGCCGCTTTGCGCAAGCTTTTGACAAGTTCCTGCTTGTCGGCCGGAATTTCATATTCCGGTTCAAACTGATGGTCGGTATCTATGCTGAAATCCTTCTTGCGGAGGTCGCGTATGTGTCCGTAGCTTGACATCACCTTATAGTCCTTGCCAAGAAATTTCTCTATCGTCTTGGCCTTGGCCGGCGATTCCACTATTACCAGATTCTTTATCATTGTTTACGAATAGTTTCGCGTGATTATGTAAGAGTTATGTGAATTTCGGCGACAAAATTAGAAAAAGAAATCCACAAATATCTTAACACATTATTAAATTTAACACACCGCCTACCCTCTAAAGATTATATCTTTAAAGGACAATAAGATTTAACACTTCGGTGCGTCGGGCGCCTTAATATTTATATAGCATACCCTGTGCTACCGCTCCAGCGGCCTCAGCACCTTTCGATGCCTCCACTATTGCAAGGGCGAATGCAAATGTGCTTGCCGGACCGTTGCCGGTTATCACATTTCCGTCACGCACCACCCTCTCACCGGTCATCTCGGCCTCGGTTGTAGCCAGGGACTCCATACCAGGATAGCATGTGGCCTTGCGTCCGTCTATTATGCCGAGCGGCGACAGCACCAACGCGGGCGACGCGCAGATTGCGGCTATTTTTCCACCGGCGGCATTATGGTTGCGCAGCATTTCGCTCAGTTTGCCGCAGGCTGCAAGATTGGTCGCTCCGGGCATACCGCCGGGGCATATCAGCCACGAGTCAGTTTCAGGAAGCTCCACATTATTTATTACTGTGTCAGCCGTAACCTTCACGCCGTGGGCGCCTGTCACTTCGGCTACCGGATTTATCGACACTGTCTTCACATTCATTTCCGCCCGGCGCAGAACATCCACCGTAGCCAGTGCCTCGACTTCCTCAAAGCCATTGGCAAGGAAAATATAAGATTCTTGCATGATTGTCTGTTTTTATGGTCTGTTTGATGCAAAACTAATAAAAAGTAGTGGATTTATAACTACCTTTGCGCACAATAAGTTCACATGACAACGCGACTGACATCAACAATCATGGCTGTCGCTGCCGTAATCCTGTTGGCAGGATGCGGCGGCAGCAGAGACACGGACTACCGGAAAGCCGAAGGCATCGTATGGGCCACCACCTATCACATCACCTACCGTAGCCCGCTGGACCTTGACGATTCGCTCCAGATTGTATTCAGACAAGTCGAGGAGTCGCTGTCGCCTTTTGACCCCACATCGACTGTATCACGCATAAACCGTGGGGAGTCTGCCATTACCGACACTATGTTCCGGCACATATTCAACGCTTCGTGCCAAGTCAATGCCATAAGCCACGGGGCGTTTGACCCAACGGTGGCTCCGCTCGTCAACCTGTGGGGATTCGGCTACCGCGAGCATGGCGGAGAGCCTACCGACGCTCAGATTGACAGCGCCCTTCAGCTTGTCGGGATAGACCGCTGCCACTTGGACAAAGATAAGTTAGTGAAACAACATCCCGGCATCGAGTTCAACTTCAGCGCAATCACCAAAGGCTACGGATGCGACATGATAGGTGAGATGCTGCGCCGCAACGGATGTACAGACTATATGGTGGAAATTGGCGGGGAAGTGGCGGTCTCAGGCTCAAACCCGCACGGAACACCTTGGCGCATAATGATTGATTCTCCCGACGAATCAAATCGCGAAGTGCGGCACCGGCGTCTGGCTGTGGCCGAGATAACCGACTGCGGAGTGGCCACCTCGGGCAACTACCGCAATTACCGCGACACAGGTTCCGGTAAAGCATGGCACACCATAAGCCCCGTCACCGGCCGGCCGGCAATTACCACCACTGTAAGTGCCACTGTAGTCGCGCCATCAGCCATGCTCGCCGACGCTCTTGCCACAGCATGCATGGCTATGCCTCTTGATTCGGCAAAAGCTATGATTGAACGGCTGCCAGGCACCTCGGCGCTACTCGTTGAACGCCGCGACTCATCATTGCAAGTCACAATCACCCCCGGATTTCCGATATAACAAAAGTGTAAATTCACACCCATGGCCCTCTATATGTGCTGTAACTTTGCAGTGTTATGAGGAGGATTGACAAAATTATAATTCATTGTTCGGCCACACCGGCGGGACGCAATGTTACAGTAGCCGAGATAGACAGATGGCATCGCGAACGAGGATTCAACGGCATAGGCTACCATTATGTGATAATGCTTGACGGCACTGTGTGTAAGGGACGCGACATAGCTATAGCCGGTGCGCATTGCAAGGGGCACAATGCGCATTCCATAGGCATCTGCTATGTAGGAGGATGTGATGCACGCATGCAGCCGGCCGACACACGGACACCGGCTCAGAAACACGCTCTTTCAAGACTTGTCGCGGAACTGTCTGGCAGATATCCTGACGCGACAATACACGGACATCGGGAGTTTGCCGCAAAGGCTTGCCCATGTTTCGATGCCGCAAAAGAGTATGGCAATTAGGTTCAACAGCCGAATTCGGCAGCCATCGCATCAAACCGCGCGAGGGTATCCGCACCGAATCGTGCAAGCGAGCTCCGCACTTTGTCGAATGATTTACGCTTCATGTCGCCACTCTTTGAATAAAACTTATCGGCATAGCACACCACTCGCTCAAGCAAAGTCTCGGGAAGGAAATCACGATGGGGCAGCGGCAGGTGCTGTTCCACCACATCCTTAACCGTAATGCCGGCGCCGGTATGTCGTTCGGCCACGCGGGCATATATCTCCGGCATCCCTTCACGGCGCAGCAACTCTGCTCCGATTAAGCCGTGACGTATGTATGGTTCCATCCCCCGACATTCTATCCCCGGGGCATCGGTGGCATATATACCGATATCGTGCAGCATGGCAGCCGCGCGTACCTCATTCTCGTCGAGCGGCAGATTGCACCGGCGGCATATCGCCACCGCCTCATCGGCCACCGCCCGGCAATGTGCCAAATAAATATCCCGCAGTGCAGTGCCCGCGGGATAATATTTATCTATAATAGAATTGTAATATATCATTTTGTCTCCTCTATCACAGTGTTCCAGCCATGAGTGTCGGGAATCTCGCCGAGCTGTATGGCACGCAACGTATTGTATAGCTTCGTGGTGACCGGACCGGGTTTGCCATCCTTGGCTATTATGTATTTATGGCCGGTATCAAGGTCGTCAATCTCACCTACGGGCGAAGCCACAGCCGCTGTGCCGCAGGCAGCCGCTTCCTGCACCTCATCAAGTTCCTCCACAGGGATATGGCGCGATTCCACCTCTATACCCATATCCTTCGCTATCTGTTGCAGACTCATATTGGTAATCGACGGCAAAATTGAATCTGACGCAGGAGTGATATATTTTCCATCCTTTATTGCGAAGAAGTTGGCCGGGCCGCATTCGTCAAGATACTTTTTCTCTTTCGGATCGAGATAAAGCACAGCTGAATAGCCAAGTTCATGAGCATGTTCACCGGCGCCGAGGCTCGCGGCATAATTGCCACCCACTTTCCATCGTCCGGTACCTTTAGGAGCCACTCGGTCGTACTCACGCATTATACAGATATTAGTCGGAGCAAAACCGGTCTTGAAATAAGGACCCACCGGACTTACCAGAATCATGAACAGATACTCCGTGGAGCTGCGCACTCCCACACTCGCACTCATACCGATTTCAAGCGGACGGATATACAAAGAGGCTCCGCTACCGTAAGGCGGGACAAAACGGGAGTTCAACTGCACCGCCTTAGTCACCATCTCGCAGAACAGTTCCACAGGCACAGGCTGCATTTTCAAACCCAGCGCCGACTCCTGTATACGATGGGCATTCTCGCGCATACGGAACACGCGTATCTTTCCATCCTCACCACGGAAAGCCTTCAGTCCCTCGAATATCTCCTGACCGTAGTGCAACGCAGTGGCAGCCATATGTATATTGATGGTTTCCGACGATGAAACTTCTATTTCGCCCCATTTACCGTCGCGATAATAACACCGCACATTATAGTCCGTGCGTATATAACCGAAAGGCAGATTAGCCCAATCCAGATTAAGTTCTTCTTTCATATTCTATGGTTATGAATTTCGTCACAAATGTAACAATTCTTTTATTAACCAAGTTTAAAATGCACAAAAACCCACCGTCTGCGCAATCCCCCGCCATTATTCAAATCGTTTTACTACCTTTTGTATACAGTATTTCCTGCATTAAACCACTCCTGACGCAACAACACGAAACCGCAAGTTAGTTAAAAGCCGTGCAATAATTGTGATTTTACAAGGATTGGTAGTATCTTTGCACACAATTATATTGTCATTGTCACATTGAGACATTCTCAACTATATATAATCTTTTTGGTAGCGGTAATGGTGACTCTTGGAGCCACCGCGTCGCGTCATGCCGTATCCGAGCTTGAAATTCCGGTTCCGGAAGTTGGTCGCATGGCGGTTGACACTCCGGAGAATGCCGTAGACTCTCCCACCATATTATCACGGCAACGCACCACCGAATCCCGCCGCGAAGCTATGCGCCACCGCGCAACACGCCGGCCTAAACTCCGGCCAGACAGCACGCTAATTCCCGACAGCGTCACCACAGTAACCGATTCGACATCCAATCAGGCTGACAGCGTGGCTATTTCGCTCAAACGCACCAGGCTTAACACCGAAACTGACACTGTGAAAAAAAGTGGAGGCAAACGCATATCCCGCATAAAGGTTGATCTTGATAACCCTGTTGACATCTATGCAAAGGACTCCATGGTGCTGCACGGACAAAGCAACGCATATCTTTATGGCGAAAGCAAAGTGGTCTACGGGCAAATCGACCTTCAGGCGGCACGCATCCAGCTGAACATGGACAGCAGCACGGTTTATGCTGTAGGCGTACCCGATTCGGTAGGCGAAATAGTAGGCTCGCCTATTTTCACTGACAAAGGTACCGAATACCAGTCAAAGACCATGCGCTACAACTTCGAGACCGAAAAAGGATTCATCACAGATGTGATAACCGAACAAGGCGAAGGATACCTCACCGGTGGATTGTCTAAAAAAGTAGGCGACAATACATTCTACATCCAGAATGGGCGGTACACCACATGCGACAACCACGAGGACCCGCACTTCTGGCTTCAGCTCACCAAAGCCAAGGTCCGGCCGAAAAAGGACATTGTATCCGGGCCGGCCTACATGGTGCTCGCAGGTCTCCCGCTGCCTCTTGCCGTGCCGTTCGGCTACTTCCCATTTTCTGAAAAATACTCCAGCGGCATAATATTCCCATCGTTCGGCGACGACTACAACCGCGGCTTCTATCTCAAGGACGGCGGTTACTACTTCGCCATAAACGACAACATAGACCTTGCCCTCACCGGCGAACTTTACACAAAGGGGTCATGGGGACTTCAGGCTCGTTCATCTTACGTCAAGCGATACAAGTATTCGGGCAACTTCAACCTAAGCTATCTGCGTACAGTGCTCGGCGACAAGGGGCTACCCGACTACTCCAAGCAGACCAACTTCCAGATTCTCTGGAATCACACACAGGATGCAAAGGCCAACCCGATATTCAACTTCTCGGCATCGGTCAACTTCACCACATCGGGCTATTCACGCAACAATCTCGACAGTTACTATTCCAATTCGTTTACCGAAAACACCAAGAGCAGCACCGTCAATTTCACTTGGCGGCCTCCGGGCTCAAAATGGTCGGTTTCCGGAACCGCAAGCGTGGCTCAGCGAAGCCAGGACTCCACACTTGCCGTATCGTTCCCGAACTTCACGGTAACCATGTCGCAGGTTTATCCATTCAAGCGCAAACGCGCCGTGGGTACCGAAAAATGGTATGAGAAAATAAAACTCTCCTATTCCGGTCAGTTCAACAACTCACTCACCGCCAAGCAAAACGAATTTTTCAAAAAGAACCTTATAAAGGATTGGCGCAACGGCATGCGGCACAGCATACCTATCTCCGCCACTTTCAACATATTCAAATACCTCAACCTCACACCGAGCATCAATCTCACCGACCGAATGTACACCTCCAAGGTACGCCGCCAGTGGGATCCCAACGCTGCCCGAGAAATATGCGACACAAGCTATAATTTCTACAACGTGTGGGACTTCAACGCATCCGTATCGCTCGACACCAAAATTTACGGTTTCTTCCAGCCGCTGCCATTCCTTGGCGATAAGGTCAAGATGATACGCCACGTAATGACCCCCACAATCAGTTTCTCCGGTTCCCCCGACTTCAGCAGTCCTTTCTTCGGTTACTACGACCAATATCAGTATACCGGAGCCAATGGAGAGATGATGACGCGTAAATACTCCCTGTTCCCCAACGCTCTTTTCGGTGTTCCCGGACAAGGGAAGCAGGGGGTGGTCAATTTCTCGTTGGCCAACAATGTGGAAATGAAAGTGAAGTCCGACAACGACTCCATTGGTGAGAAGAAAATATCACTGATTGAGAACTTCACCATATCACAAAGCTACAACTTCGCAGCCGACTCACTCAACTGGAGCAACATCAACACATCGCTGATGCTGCGTCTGGTCAAGAACTTCAACCTCAACCTGTCGGCTGTATGGGACGTTTACACCTACCAGTTGAACTCCGCCGGTAATCCGGTGCGCGTCAACATTCCTCGTTGGAAAGCAGGCAAAGGCTGGGGACGCCTGTCGAGCACCGGCACCTCGTTCAGCTATACATTCAACAACGACACATTCAAGAATCTATTCAAGAAAAAAGACGAATCGTCGGACGACGATAACGACAAGTCTAAAAACAGACGTCAGGATGCCTTTGCCAACCGGCGCGGGGAAGAAGAGGACGATCACGACCACTCCGACCAGATGGAGATGAATCCCGACGGATACATGAAATGGGAAGTACCCTGGAGCCTGACCCTTAACTATTCTGTACAGTACGGCTACGGTGCTTTCAACAAAAAGAAGATGGAATACGACGGAAAATTCACCCAGAACCTGAGCATGTCAGGCAACATCCGTCCCACAAAGAACTGGAACTTCAGTTTCACCGCAAGCTACGACTTCAACACCCACAAACTCGCCTACATGAACTGCAACATCTCGCGCGACCTGCACTGCTTCACCATGACGGCAAGTTTCGTGCCTGTCGGTCCGTACAAATCCTACAACTTCCACATCTCCGTCAACTCCTCAATGCTATCCGACCTGAAATACGACAAACGCTCGTCTGCATCCAACGGAGTCACCTGGTATTGACAAATTAACCATTTTAACCAAAATTCAGAACCTTCGGCGCCAATCGTATGTTGTAACGTACGAATAAACCGACTATTTTATTTGTGAGAACGAGTGTTGTACATCTATTGAAAAAGATTTCACTGTGGACCATCCTCATCATTGTGGCTACAGTGCTTATAATTCCGGTACTTCTGTATATTCCGGCCATACAGGAATTTGCTAAAAACATCGCCGTTACAGAGGTAAAGAAAGCCACCGGAATGGACATAACGCTCGACCGTATCTCCCTCAAATTCCCTCTAAGGCTCAGTCTCGACCGCCTGATTGTAATAGAAGCCTCGGGCGACACCATGGCAACGGCCCGCCAGGCTGCCGTAGATGTCAGACTGCTTCCACTGTTCAAAGGTGAGATAGCCATAAGCGGCGCCGAACTCGACCATGCGTCTTACCGTCTCGGCACTCCCGATTCAGCAATGTTCCTTAAAGCCCGCATCGAGAAATTCAAAGCCGAAAACACCGACCTCAACTTCTCCTTCTCAAAAATAGACATAGGCAACGCTGCTCTTGATGGAGCCGACATAAGTCTGGTTATCAAAGATACCGTGACAGACACACCCGTCGACACCACCGCTGCGAACCCTATGCTGATCAAAGCCGGCGACATAGCTCTGAGCCGTGTCAGATTCCGCATGTCAATGCTCCCTGTCATTGACTCCCTCGGAACATATATAGGCATAGCTTCCCTCAAAAACGGCATTATCGACACCGGCAACCGCAGCATCGATGTCGGAAGTCTTTCGGTCGACTCCGTGACAGCCACTTATCTGACACCCTCAGCCCAATGGCTCAAGACGCATCCACAGACAGATTCGGTCAAACCGGCCACTGCCGACAGTATCGCTGCCGATATTCTGCCATGGACCATAACAGCACGTCAGCTATCACTTACGGCACCTATGGCCATATATGCCATGCAGGGATCCAAGCCCATGCCCGGGCTCGACATGAACTACATTCAGGCAAGCCGCATAGCATTGCAAATAGACTCTTTCTACAATCGCGGCACCGAAATAAACGTCCCAATAAAACACTTCTCAGCCGAAGAACGGTGTGGCATAACGCTCAACGCCCGGGGCACATTCGCCATGGACTCCTCAGCCATCACAGTCTCCGGATTCGATATATCCACCCTGTTCTCCCATCTGAAAGCCGATGCGGAAATGGGATTGGGCGATTTGACCAAAGACCCGGCGTTACCGCTTAAACTCATCACCACAGGTACAATCTCCCCTGTCGATATCACTGCCGCCATGCCATCCATGCGGCAATACTTCCGGTCACTCCCCAAATCCTCAGGTCTGAACATGGACATTGACATAAACGGCACGGCGGGGGCACTTGACGTCAACAAACTGAAATTAGAACTACCGCACCACTTATCGGTCAATGCCAACGGCCATGTCGACAACCCGATGGATTTCAAACGCATGAAGGGGAAAATCGACATTAATGGCAACCTCAGGAACGCAAATTTCATAAAGCCGACGCTTCTCGATGCCAAAATGGCCCGAACAGTCAACATACCCCCCACCACCATCAAAGGCACGGTTGACTACAACCCCGGTCTGATATCCGGCAATATCGCCATGCGCACAGGCTCCGGAAGAATGGCATTCAACGGACGCTGGAACTCCCGTGCCGAAGGTTACGATGCCACCCTTGGCATAGACCGTTTCCCGGTAGCCTCATTCCTTCCCACCTTAAGCATAGGCGATGTTACCGCCCACGCCTCCGTAAACGGCAACGGCTACAATCCATCCAACCGGCGCACCCATGCCAAAGCACGGATAGACATTGACGACATCACTTACCAAGGCCAGAAACTCACAGATCTGTCACTCGATGCATCGCTTGACACATGCCGGCTCACCGGAACCTTGGCGTCGCGCAACCCCGATGCCGACCTCGACATTGATTTTGCCGCCACTCTTCTCCCCGACGAATATGAATGGGACATAAACGGCGACGTACGCCACCTTGACATGCAGCAGCTGAAGCTATCGTCAACACCGATGAACGGCATGCTTTCCATCTATACCAACGGCACATACAACCCACGCAACGGATTTATAGATGGCGAAGCTGAAATCAGCAATCTGCACTGGACTCTCGACAAAAACACCCTGTCGGCTCCTGAAATCAAGGCACGGCTGCTTAGCACCGACACCCTTACACAAGCCTCGGTAAATTCCGGCGACCTCGCGGCAAATCTATCGGCTCTATGCCCTCTCGATTCCGTATTGACAGGAGTTACGGCCTTTACCGACACCGTCATGCGCCAGATTGACCGGCGCAACATCGACGTCGTCGAGCTGCAACATACCCTTCCTCACATGGCTCTTGACATGACAATGGGCAAGAACAATATCGCAGCCGACTACATCGCCGACCTGTCAGGAACCACATTCAAAAACGCCGCACTCACATTCTCCAACGATTCCCTCTTATCGTTCCGCGGCGACATCTCCGGGCTCGTTACAGGCTCGACGCGTCTCGACAACATCGCCCTCAGCGCCAATCAACACGGACGCTTCCTCGTATATCACGCTGCCGTCGACAACAAGCCCGGCACCATGGACAACTTCGCCCATATCAAGCTCAACGGCTTCATTGCCGCTGACAAACTGTCGGCGCTCCTCAAGCAGTCCAACATACGCAATGAAGAGGGATTCATGATTGGCTTCAACGCCGCAGTCACCGATTCCGCGCTTAACGTGCGCTTTGTCCCCTACAAGCCCACCATCGCATATAAGAAGTGGGATATAAACCACGACAACAGCGTTACTTTCAACTTTGCCGAGAAACATCTTGACGCAAATCTGAAACTGATGTCGGGCGACAGCTATCTGCACCTCTACACCGAGCACCTTCCCGACAGTGCCATGCACACACAGGAAGATGTGGTGCTGCAGCTTGCCAACATTAACCTTGCCGAATGGCTGTCCATCTCCCCGTTCGCTCCTCCGGTGAAAGGCATGGCTGATGCCGACATGCGTTTCCGTTGGGATGAGAAGCAGATTACAGGCAACGGCATGGTAAACCTGACAGACATCTATTACGGCCGCGACCGTGTCGGCACATTCACACTCGATCTTGATGTTGCCAACGACAACCGTACCGGAGCGCTCAATGCCGATGTATCGCTTATGGTCGACAGCGTGAAGGTGATTACCGCCACCGGAGCCCTTAACGACTCCACCGCCCGCAATCCATTCCTGCTCGACTTCTCGATGATACGTTTCCCATTGCGCGTGGTCAACCCCTTCCTGCCCAAAGGCACAGCCCAACTCAGCGGAATGCTCAACGGACGCATGGACATAACAGGTTCGATGGCGCAACCCATTTTCAACGGCTACCTTGATTTCGACTCGACGGCTGTAAAAGTAGGCATAACCGGAGCAAGCTATAAGTTCTCGGAAGAGAAAATTCCTGTCGACAGCAACATTGTGCGGTTCACCGACTTCACCATAGGCGGTCTCAACGGCAACGATCTTCATGTCAACGGCACAGTCGATGCCCGTCGGCTGTCAGACATACAGATTGACCTCGACATGCGCGGTCGCGACATGCAGATCATCAATTCCTCGCGTCCTCGTGGCGCCGATGCCTATGGCAAGGCCTTCATTGACCTTGACGCATCGGTTAAAGGCAACATGGATATGCTGAATGTCAATGCCATGCTCAACGTGCTTGCAGGCACCAACGTGACCTACATTCTGAGCAGTGACGCCCAGTCGGCTCTCTCATCGCAGAAGTCAGAAAAGATGGTACGGTTCGTAAACTTCGCCGACACCACACAGGTTATTGACGCCGATTCGATAACCTCCGCCCCCATGTCGATAAATCTTGAAGCCAACCTGATTATATCGGAGGGCTCGACCATAAACGTCGACCTGTCGACCGACGGTAAAAATAAAGTCTCGCTGCAAAGCAACGGCAACCTCACGTTCACCATGAACCCCATGAACGACGGACGCCTCACCGGACGTCTGAATATCGACAAAGGTTTTGCCCGCTATACACCTCCATTCCTCTCCGAGAAAAACTTCTCATTTCAGGAGGGAAGCTACGTGGCATTCAACGGCGACATGCTCAACCCCACGCTCAACATACATGCCACCGAGAAACTTAAAGCCAACGTCACTCAGGAGGGACAAAACTCCCGACTGGTTAATTTCGACATAATCCTCAATGTGACAAACACACTGCAGAACATGAACGTGGCATTCGACCTCTCGACCAACGACGATCTGACCATACAGAACGAACTCTCCTCAATGAGCCCCGAACAACGGGCCAACCAGGCCATGAACATGCTGCTGTATAATGTCTACACCGGGCCCGGCACCAAAGCCAATGCCAACCTTTCGGGCAATCCGCTATTCTCATTCCTCGAGTCGCAAATCAACTCGTGGGCGGCCAACAACATACGAGGTGTCGACATTTCGTTCGGCATAGACCAATACGACACCACCACCGATGGAGCCAAATCCACCACCACAAGCTATAGCTACCGCGTGTCCAAATCCCTGTTCAACGACCGTTTCAAGATTGTCGTTGGAGGCAATTACTCCACCGATGCCGATGCCGACGAGAACTTCTCACAGAACCTCATCAACGACATAGCATTCGAATACATGCTCAACCGCAGCGGCTCGATGTATGTCCGCCTGTTCCGCCATGTAGGCTTCGAGAGCATTCTTGAGGGCGAAATCACACAGACAGGTGTAGGTTTTGTACTCAAACGCAAACTCAACTCCCTGCGCGACCTCTTCCGGCGCAACCGCAAACCGGTTGCTCCGGCGCCGCAAGTGACCGAAAACAAAGTAACCCAACCTGAAAACAAAGCGACAGATGACCACTCCACGCAAAAATAGATTCATTCTGCTGGCAGGCCTACTGGGCCTCATCGTCTCCGCATGCATCTCCTCGTGCTCCACCACCAAAAGGCTCGGAGCCGACGACATACTCTATACCGGCGTGAAGAAAATAGACATCTCCACCCCCTCCAAAGAACAGAAATTGGCTCCCGGTTTAGCGGCCGATGTCAAAGCTGCCGTCAACGTAAAGCCCAACAACAGTCTCTACTCCCCCTACATCCGCTGGCCATTCCCTGTTGGGCTGTGGGTCTACAACAACTGGTCCAATCCACCAAAGGGACTGAAACACTGGCTCTACGAAAAACTCGTGGCCGAGCCGGTGCTCATTTCCGACGTGCGCCCCGAAGTCAGGGTAAAGATGATTGACGAACTGCTCGACAACAACGGTTATTTCCGCGGCAATGCCTCTTACGAACTGATTCAGGGCAAAAACAAAAAGAAAGCGAGGATACTCTACCGCGTCAATACCGGCCCCGAATATCCCATAGACACCGTAGAACTCCTACCCGACACCTGCCACCTCTACCATATAGTCGACTCTGTAGCCGCACGCCTACCATATCTGCAGGCAGGCAACCGCTACTGCACCGACTCGCTCAGCGCCGCCCGCGTACGTATTGCCAACGTAGTGCGCAACCGCGGATACTACTTCTTCAAACCCGACTACATAGAATATCTCGCCGACTCCATAGCCACACCTGGCAAAATAGCCATGCGCATGACCATGGCCCGCAATGTGCCTGCCGCCGCTACCCGCCGTTATGTGACAGGCTCGGTGATAACCCGCGTCCACCGTAATCAGGGAGGCGGCACTCCCGACACCTTCGATACCCGACGTGGCAAAGTGGTGCAGATGCTGCCATCACGCCTGCGTAAAGACCTCCTGCCGGGATGCATCACATTCCGTGGTGGCAAGACATTCTCCGTACGCGACATGAACCGCACTCAGACCTATCTCTCACGCCTCGGCATTTTCAGCGGCATCGAAATCAACGTGGTGCCCGACACCCTCAGCCCCCGCACGCTGAATGTGGAGATAGACTGCACGCTCGACGCTCCGCTCGAAGCATCGGTGGAGGTCAATGTTACATCCAAATCCAACAGCTACCTCGGTCCCGGTGTGGACCTGCGCCTCACCAACAAAAACCTGTTTGGCGGGGGCGAACAGTTCAGCATAGACCTTGTAGGCAGTTACGAATGGCAGACAGGACGCAACCGCAGCTCAGTATTCAACTCCTACGAAGCCGGTCTTACCGCCTCACTTGCATTTCCCAGACTCCTGGCACCGCGGTTCATACCCCGCTCCCGCCGTGAGTTGAACTGGACACGCATATCGCTCGGAGCCGATCTCCTCAACCGCCCCCATTACTTCAACATGGCGCAGTTCAATGCCGCATTCACCTACGACTGGCGCGCCAGCAGGCATGTCACCAATTCACTCACTCTCCTGAAAATAACCTACACCAAACTCATGCGCACCACCCACGAGTTCGACTCAATAATGGATGCCAATCCGGCCATAGCGCAGAGTTTCCGGAGCCAATTCATTCCGCAGATGTCGTTCAGCTACATCTACGACCGTGCATTCGACCGCAATAACTCCATCAACTGGCAGTTTACCGTACAGGAAGCCGGCAATATATTCTGGAGTATCTGGCAGGCATGTGGAAAGAAAGGTGAGAAGGAACTGTTCCACACTCCGTTCTCCCAATTCGTAAAAGGGCAGACCCAATTGGTCTACAACCGCCGCCTGAGTGGCGACAACTGGCTCGTGAGCCGTCTGGCCGTAGGTGCGGCCCACGCATACGGCAACTCCACCCAAGTGCCTTACAGCGAGCAGTTCTATGTTGGTGGCGCCAACTCCATCCGAGCCTTCACCGTGCGCAGCATCGGTCCGGGCAGCTACCGGGTTCCCGCCGACCAGGTCAACGGCTACTTTGACCAGACCGGAACGTTCAAGCTCGAGTTCAATGTCGAATACCGCTTCCCTATATTCGGCCCGCTGCACGGCGCCATGTTCATCGATTCGGGCAACGTGTGGCTGCTCAAGAACGATCCGAACCGACCCGGCGGCACACTGCGTGCACGCACATTCTGGCGCGACATTGCCCTTGGAACAGGTGTGGGGCTACGTGTGGACATCGGCATGCTCGTGGTGCGCGGCGACCTTGGTATAGGCATACACGCCCCTTATCACACCGGCAAGCGTGGCTACTACAACATGACCAAATTCAAGGATTCCCTCGCATTCCATCTTGCCATAGGCTACCCATTCTGATTTTCCCCATCCCTCTCCGAACCATAAAACGACACGCAGGGCCATCTTTAAGATGACCCTGCGCACTTCATTATCTTATTCTCAATCTTATGCCATGGGGGCGGCAGGAGCAGCTGATGCAGGCTGCACCATTGTCACTGTGAGAGGTTTAGCCTCCCATCCGAGAGCGCTTGCACCAAGCACTGCGGCATCGGCCTCCTTAAGTTCCGACTGGAGCACCTTCACCTTGTTCTTCCAGATGCTGAGCATGTTGCGTTCCATTGACTCGCGCAACGGACGGAGAAGCAACTCACCAGACTTGGCAAGGCCACCGAATATCACAAACGCCTCAGGAGAAGAGAACACAGTGAAATCAGCCAAAGCCTCACCCAATATGTTTCCTGTATACTCGAACACACGCTTGGCCAGCTCATCGCCTGCCATAGCCGCATCGTAGACATCTTTAGATGTGATTTCCTCGACCGGTATGTCGCGAAGCAGCGAAGGCTCGTCGGTAATCTCCACATATTCGCGCGCTGTACGGGCCACGCCGGTAGCTGAGCAATAAGTCTCAAGGCATCCCGTACGGCCGCAACCGCACAGACGGCCATTATTGCGCTTCACAATAACGTGACCGAGTTCACCGGCAAATCCATCGTGGCCATACACCAGCTGACCGTTTATCACGATACCGCTGCCCACACCTGTTCCGAGAGTTATCATTATGAAATCTTTCAGACCGCGCGCCGCGCCGTAGGTCATCTCACCGATAGCCGCTGCATTGGCATCGTTGGTTATAGCCACCGGTATGCCGAATTTCTCGCTGAGCATCTGAGCGAAAGGTATAGGAGTAGGCCACGGCAGATTGACACCATCCTCTATCATTCCGGTAAAATAGTTGGCATTGGGAGCACCAACTCCTATGCCGAATATCTTGTCCTCGGCATCAATGCTGCTAAGCAGACGCATTATCTCCGTGTGGAGTTCATCTATATAATCGTTGAAATCGGCATGCTTACGGGTCTTTATCGAATTGCTGGCAAGCACCACACCGCGGGCATCTACCACACCGAACACGGTATTGGTACCACCCATGTCTATTCCTATCACATAGGGCTTTGGACTGTTCATCTGATATTAGTTTAAATTTTAATATGTTTTGCCACAAAGTTAACCGATTTTCTCAAAAGCCACGCACACATTTGCAGTTTTTTAACCATAACAGCCCCATTTATCGGCCATAGCCCCATTTGGGCAGGTTGGCCAAATCTACGGATTTGAGTAACTTTGCACCATGAAATTTCTGAAATCACTATTCATCAGTATAATTACATGCTGCCTTATGGTGGCAATAACATCGTGCGGCAACAGCGACAGCGATAACGAACCCACGCCACCTGAGCCATCGCAATCCGATGATGTATCGCGCACAGTACTCGTCTACATGGCGGCCAACAACAATCTCTCGGCCAATGCCCTGAACGACATTGCCGAAATGAAACGCGGACTTACCCAGGGAGCACGTCTCAACGGAGGCCAGCTTCTGGTCTATCTCACATACCCCGGAAAGGCACCCCGCCTGTTTGAGATAGACAGCGATGGAACCGAACACGATATAGTAACATACGCCACCGACATATCCTCGCTAACCATCGAACGCATGCGCCTGGTGGTTGACGACATGCGGCGTGCAGCTCCCGCCGACGAATATGGTCTGATTCTTTGGAGCCACGGCACCGGATGGCTGAACGATACCGGAGTGATAACAGAGCCCGAGACGGAAGCCTCCGGCATATCCCCCCTGTCGTTCGGAGCCGACGGATATCCATGGAAAAAGATGTCAATCAGATCACTTGCCAGAGCTATTGCCGATGTGCACTGGGAATTCATATATTTCGACTGCTGCCACATGGCCACCGTGGAGGTAGCCTACGAGCTGCGCCACCTCACCGGCAGCATAGCAGGCTCAGTAACCGAACTTGAGATAGACGGAATGCCCTATCACCACAATCTGGAGTGCTTTTTCGCCACCACACCCGATATCCGGCAGGCTGTGATGAACACTTACCTCTATTATGCCAATCAAGTAACCGGCCCCAACGAAGGCTGCTCGATGACACTCATCGACACATCTCACCTCGACCGCCTCGCCGAGGCCACCAAAGCGATATACCTGTCAGGAGCGCAACCTGACGGCGATTACACACCTGTGCCATGCTTCCGCAAACTGGTGATGAGCACAGGCATATTCGACATGCACCATTACATGAACTCACTCCAGGCCGACCCTCAGTTACTGCAGAACTGGAACGAGATATTCAACATGACCGTCGTAGCGCACCACTCCACGTCTGAAGTATATGGGCTTGACACCTCCGGATTTCACGGACTTGGCAGCCACATATTAAACATGCCCGAAGATGCCGGGCTCTATGGCTACGACGACACATCATGGTGGCATGATGTAGTGTCGGCACGTTTCAATTAACCTAACACCAACATAATCACAATATGTTCAAAATACAGCTCCCGGAGATGCCCGTCATACCTGATTCCATCCCCTCCCCATCAAAAGAACTCAGTTCGCTTAAAGCCCTATCAGCCGACGAACTTATTAACAAGCTCGTCAGCACAATGGTAGACTTCGCCATACACCTCGCCATAGCCATTTTCGTGTTCTATGTAGGCAAGTTCATAATAGGCAAACTATACTCGTTCGTAGCGGGCATAATGGTGCGCCGGAAGGTCGACCGCTCCCTCAGCACATTTGTGCTGAGCCTTGTGCGTATGCTTCTGTATTTCATACTGATAGTGACCGTAATCGGCATCCTCGGCATAAACACAAGTTCATTCATCGCTATCTTCGCATCGGCAGGCGTCGCAATCGGTATGGCGTTGAGCGGCACTTTACAGAATTTTGCCGGCGGTGTACTGATTCTCCTTCTCAAGCCATACAAAATCGGCGACTACATCGAAGCCCAGGGATTTGCAGGAACAGTAACCGAGATACAGATATTCTCCACCATAATCTGCACCCCCGACAACAAATCTATCATAATCCCCAACGGCGGACTGTCAACCGGATCAATCAACAATTGGTCGCGCGAGGAATTCCGGCGCGTACAGTGGGATGTGTCCATATCCTACGGCGACGATGTCGCTGTGGCTCGCCGTATAATCACCGATATGCTCCTCGCCGACAGCCGCGTAATCAAAGATTCAGCCAATGCCGACCGTATAGCCGATGAAATCAAGGCCGAACATCACACGGAAGAGATTGCTGAAGAACAATCTACCAACTGGTTCGGACGTCTCCTGCAGCGCCGGCACAGAAAAATCAAGCAGCGCATGGAGCAGGCCGAGGAACGCCAGCAACAGCAGTTGCTCACACTGCGTCCCGCAGTCGACCGCCGTCCCACGGTAGTGCTCGGACAGATGGCCGACAGCAGCATAAACCTCACGGTAAGAGCCTGGGTGCGGTCGTCCGACTACTGGGGTGTGTACTATGACATCAACGAACTCATCTACACCACCCTGCCCCAGCACGGTCTCTCATTCCCCTTCCCCCAGATGGACGTACACATAGTTCCGGCCGACACTCCGGCTCAGTAATCACCAACCGGCACAACCGTGCCTAATTTTGATAAATATAACAGTTAAGGCTGTGCGGTTCGCATTTTTTTTGCTACTTTTGTAGCAAGCATGGTTTGCGTCCGAACCAACACTATTGTCACGGTAGGGCACGCCGGCATGGCGGCCCATCTCTTCTCACAAATACTTGCCGTTTATTGACATTCCGGCCCCCGGAGGGGCAACGGCGCCGACCGATGCCCGGAGTTGCGCTGTCAATCTCCCTGCGACTGAGAAAATAAAAAATAACGACATAAATGACAAGTAAATGGAATTATCTACCCCTTACTTCCGACGAGCAAAAATCAGAGGCAGCGTTAGCTAAGAAATATGCCGACGTGCCCCCGGTCAGCGAGCTGCTGGCCCAGCGGGGCATATCCACGATTGAGGAGGCCGAGAAATTTTTCCACCCCTCACTCAAGGATTTGTACGACCCCTTTTTGATGCCTGACATGGACAAAGCAGTCGGGCGACTCAACAAAGCAATGGGTAGGAAAGAACGTATCATGGTATACGGAGACTACGACGTCGACGGCACCACTGCCGTGGCTCTTGTCTACAAGTACCTGCAGAACTTTTACTCCAACATCGAGTATTACATCCCCACTCGCTACGACGAGGGCTACGGAATATCACGCCGAAGCATAGACTATGCAGCCGAGCAGGGAGTGAAACTCATAATAATCCTTGACTGCGGTATAAAGGCTATTGAGGAGATTGCCTATGCCAAAACTCTTGGCATAGACTTTATAATCTGCGACCATCATGTGCCTGATGACGAACTGCCTGATGCCGTGGCAATCCTCAATCCGAAACTTGATGGAAGCACATATCCATGCCCCCATCTGTCGGGCTGCGGAGTGGGATTCAAATTCATGCAGGGATTCGCGCAAAGCAATGGCATTCCGACGTCTGATCTCGAGGGTATGCTCGACCTTGTGGCTGTCAGCATAGCTGCCGACATAGTGCCCATGGTCGATGAAAACCGCATAATGGCCTACCATGGTCTGCGACGTCTCAACACCAACCCCAACATGGGGCTGCGTGCCATAATACGCATCTGCGGACTTATGGGAAAGGAAATCACCATAAGCGATGTGATATTCAAGATTGGCCCCCGCATCAACGCATCGGGACGCATGCAGAGCGGACGCGAGGCTGTGGAACTGCTGGTGGCACGCGATGTGGCCGATGCCAACGAGAAGAGCAAAGCCATAGACCAGTACAACAAGGACCGCAAGGAACTCGACAAGCGGATAACCGAAGAGGCCAGTACCATACTCCAGCAGCACGATGATATGCTCGACGACCGTAAATCGATAGTGATTTACAACAAGGACTGGCACAAGGGCATAATAGGAATTGTAGCATCAAGGCTCACCGAGCTATATTACAAGCCTTCGGTGGTGCTCACCCTCACCAACGGTCTGGCCACAGGCTCATCGCGTTCGGTTCAGGGATTTGATGTATACAAAGCCGTAGACTCCGCCCGCGATATTCTCGAGAATTTCGGCGGCCACGCCTATGCCGTGGGGCTTTCACTCAAGGAGGAGAACATTCCGGAATTCACACGCCGCTTTGAGCAATATGTAGCCGAGCACATCCAGCCGGAACAGCTGCGGCCCATGCTCGACATCGACGCATATCTCACATTCTCCGAAATAACACCGGCATTCGTCAACACCTTGCGCCGTTTCAATCCATTCGGCCCGGGCAACAGCAAACCGGTGTTCTGCACACGCAATGTGATGGACTTCGGCACAAGCAAACTCGTAGGCAAAAACCTTGAGCACATCAAGTTTGAGCTTGTCGACGACACCTCGGGAAAAGTATTCAACGGCATCGCGTTCAACATGGCCGAACACTTCGACCACATACATTCGCGCCGACCGTTCGATATATGCTATACCATCGAGGACAACAAGCATCAGAGCGCCACATCGTCCATACAACTGCTCATAAAAGGCATACATCCTAAAAAGTAAGGCAGCCATGTCTCTCTCCCCTCTGGACGTACTCCGCCGGCACTGGGGCTACGACTCGTTCCGCGAGATGCAGCTCCCCATCATCGACTCCATACTGGCAGGCAACGACACCCTCGGACTTCTACCCACGGGAGGCGGAAAGTCCATTACATTTCAAGTGCCGGCCATGATGCTCGACGGGCTTACACTCGTGATAACGCCCCTTATATCGTTGATGAAGGACCAGGTGGACAATCTGGCACGCATAGGCATCAGGGCCGTTGCCCTGCATTCAGGGCTCACACGGGCAGAACACCGTCTCGGTCTCGACCGATGCCGCCTTGGCAAAGCCAAACTCCTGTATCTTTCGCCCGAGAAGCTTCAGTCCAAGACATTCATAGAGGAGCTGCAGCAGATGCAGGTGAGCCTGATAGTGGTCGACGAGGCACATTGCATATCGCAGTGGGGCTACGACTTCCGCCCCTCCTATCTGCGAATAGCTGCGTTGCGCCGGCTGTTCAGCGACGCACCTGTGCTCGCGCTCACAGCATCGGCCACACCGGAAGTAGCCGACGACATAATGGAACGGCTGGAATTCCGTTCACGCACGCTTTTCTCAAAAAGTTTCTCCCGCCCGAACATAACCTATGTGGTGCGCCACACCGACCACAAACCGGAGATGATACTGCGTGTGCTCCGGGCCACCCGCGGATGTGCCATAGTCTACGTGCGGTCGCGGCGCCGTACGCGCGAACTGGCAGAAATTCTGGTCAAAGAGGGCATAACGGCCGATTTTTACCATGCCGGTCTCGCCCCCGAGGACAAAAACACGAAACAGAACCGGTGGAAAAACGATGAAGTGCGGGTAATGGTGGCCACCAATGCTTTCGGCATGGGCATAGACAAGCCTGATGTGCGCACAGTGATTCATGCCGACCCTCCCTCATCGCTTGAGGAATACTATCAGGAAGCGGGGCGCGCCGGACGCGACGGGCTACCATCATACGCCGTGGTGGTAACAGCTCCCGCCGACAAAGCCACTCTCACCCGCCGCCTCAACGAGAGCTTTCCCGACAAAGACACGATAAGGCGCGTCTATGAATTGGCCGGAAACTTCCTCGATGTAGCCGTTGGGAGCGGTTACAATAATCTTTATGAATTCAACTTCAGTCTGTTCTGCGAACGATTCAGAATGCGGCCGCCGGTAGTGCGCAACGCTCTCGCCATTCTGTCGCGTGCGGGCTACATAGACTATGTGGACGAAGTAACCACCCGCTCACGCGTAATGGTGGTGATGAGCAAGCACGACCTCTATTCACTGCGGCTCGACGACACAACCGACAGGGTATTCCAATTGTTGCTGCGCACCTATACAGGCCTGTTTGCCGACTACGTTTATATCTCCGAACCTCTCATGGCCTCACGCCTGAACATAACTGAGGAAAGCATATACAATGCCCTGCTCTCTTTGGCCCGCCAACATGCCATACACTATGTGCCCCGCAAAACCACACCTTATATATTATATACCACATCGCGCGAACTGCCACGGCATATCACCCTCACCCGCAAAGTCTACGAAGACCAGCGCGAACGCATGGCCCACCGCATCGAGGCCATGAAGCGGTTCATATTCTCCGATACTGAATGCCGTGTCAACACCATGCTCCGCTATTTCGGGGAAAAACCGGCTGAACCATGCGGACTGTGCGATGTGTGCCGCAGCCGGCGCAAAACCGTCCGGCCTACTGACTACGGAGCTCTCCGCGACAATATACTCCGTCTTGCCTCTCAGCCCGGCGGCCATACTGTGGACTACATCGCCGCACAACTATCCATGCAACCTGCCACGATAATCCCGCACATCCGCACACTGATGGACGAAGGCGCAATAATTCTCACCGGCAACACCATTACCATCGCAAGGTAAAAAGTGTCGGCCAATCGGGTTCACATTATTTAATCTCTTTTAGTGGTGGGCTTTCCCACTCTCGGCTTGCAGGATTGTTTCTATATATGAATCCGCACCGCGGCACACACGTCCGCCTGCGGATCGGGAACATAACGCACATCCCTCGTCCTTAATACCGGATAGTGATTATTAGATATTAAGGCTCTCATAAATAAATAGTTGAAACGGCGAGGATGAACCACACCCAAGGTGAGGTTCATCCTTTGTCGTCATATTATCAAGTAAATCAGCGGGGATCACACATTGAAGAGGAAGTGCATTATGTCGCCGTCCTGCACTATGTATTCCTTACCTTCGATGTTCATTTTGCCGGCCTGGCGCACAGCGGCTTCGCTGCCAAGCGTAACATAGTCGTCGTATTTTATCACCTCGGCGCGTATGAATCCCTTCTCGAAATCCGTGTGGATAATACCGGCACACTTCGGAGCCTTGCTGCCGCGGAGGAATGTCCACGCACGAACCTCATCCTCGCCCGCGGTGAAATATGTCTGCAGATCGAGCAATGCATAGGCGGCACGTATCAGACGCGACACGCCTGATTCCTCAAGCCCTATCTCGGCGAGAAATTCCTTACGGTCCTCAAAAGTGTCAAGCTCGGCTATCTCAGCCTCGGTCTGAGCCGCAACCACAAGAATCTGGGCATTCTCGCTTTCAACGGCCTTGCGCACAGCCTCGACGTAGGCATTGCCTGTGGCAGCAGAAGCGTCGTCGACGTTGCACACATACAGCACCGGCTTGTTGGTCAGCAGAAAGAGGTCGCGGGCAAAACGCTGTTCATCGACAGTCTCAAACTCCACCGAACGTGCGGGAAGTCCTTGCTGAAGAGCTTCCTGATATTGACGGAGCACCTCATACTGCATCTTGGCCACCTTGTCGCCGCCAGTCTGTGCCTGCTTCTGTGTCTTAGCCATGCGGCTCTCCACTGTCTCAAGGTCCTTTATAAGAAGCTCGTAGTCTATAATCTCCTTGTCGCGCACCGGATCAACCGAGCCATCCACATGGGTTATATTATCATCGTCGAAGCAGCGGAGCACATGGATTATTGCGTCGGTCTCGCGGATATTGGCGAGAAACTTATTGCCGAGACCTTCACCTTTGCTCGCGCCCTTTACCAGACCGGCGATATCCACAATCTCCACTGTGGCCGGAACCACGCTGCGTGGCTTGCACATATCCACAAGAGTGGTGAGACGGTCGTCGGGCACGGTAATCACACCCACGTTAGGTTCTATGGTGCAGAACGGAAAGTTGGCCGACTGGGCTTTCGCGTTTGACAGACAGTTGAAAAGAGTGGACTTACCCACATTGGGCAGACCCACTATACCGCATTGTAATGCCATGTTTGTATATTCAGTTTATAATATTCAGAGTGCAAAGGTAGTGAAAATAGCTCTTACGGCGAAACCTTATCGCTCGAACACCTGACGCACCTTATAGCCGAACTCATTGAGCATCGACATCATGGGAGTGAGCAGCGGACGAAACGGTTTGTCGGTCGGCGGAGTATAGACACACAGCTGACGCTCGTGGCAGCGAATGTCAATATCCGGATCCATCACCATAGGCTCCCCATCGACATGCACCGCGCCCGACGTTTTACGCGAGATAGAGATGTTCTTGGCACGGAACGAATGTATCAGAAAATTCTTGTCAATAAATCCGGTGAGCAGATCCACACCGACCAATGCAGTGGTGAGCAGATTGCCGTAATGGATTATGGTCACATCGAGCAGTCCGTCGGTAATGGAAGCGTGCGGGGCAATATAAGCATTGTTGCCATACTGCGAGGCATTGCACACAGCCACCACAAAAGCTCTCTCCGTAAGCACCTCGCCATTGGCCTTTATCACATATTCCTCAGGCTCATAGCTCATAAATTCCTTGAATGTATTGCGGATATATGTGAGCTTTCCGCGGCGTTTAGATTTCGCGAATTTCTCACTCACAGCAGCATCGAATCCGGTGCCGAACGTGCAGAAAAACGGGATGCCGTTGGCACTGCCGCTATCGCAAATCTCTGTATGCCCCTGAGCTATAATATCCAGCGAGGCCTTTATATCAATCGGGATGTTAAGATGGCGTGCAAGTCCATTGCCGGAACCACAGGGTATTATGCCCATCGGCACCCCTGTTCCACACATAGCAATGGCTGTTTCATTAATAGTTCCGTCGCCCCCTGCTGCTATCACCATGTCGTAACCCTTGGCCACGGCGTTTTTAGCCAGCCGCGTGGCATCGCCACGGCATGTGGTCCAAGCGTGAGTCACGCCTATGCCCAGCGGAGCGAGGCGCGCGTCGACCACCTTGGCAAGCCCGCGCTTGTTGGTGGTGCCCGATATCGGATTGACTATTAAAAATGCTCGTCGGTGTGTCATGGTGGCGCAAAGATAATCGTTTTACCCCAAACCTCCAACTCGACCCGACGGATGCATTTATTACACATGGTAGCCGGATTTGACTTTAATCAATCAATCCGGCCACCGTGTGCCATCACTTTCTTTGAACCCTCCTCTACTCTTTAGGAACGAGTTCAAAGAAACCGCTTATCTCCTGTTGATCAAGTGCCTGACGTACATTAAAGCGCTTGACCTGTTCCTCATATCCCCGCTTCTGTACCTTCACCTCAATAGTAACATCTTTGGAATTATCATAGGTAAGACCGAGAATATTGAATCCACGTGTTTCCTCGTAGGGCGTGGTAGTAAGATAAGTCTCATTTGTATTCTTAACTTCTGCAGGAACACTTGATATCACGCGCCAAAATATTCTGGCTCCACGCGGGTCAGAATCAAAATACCATCTTATTATTGCGTCTTCCATCTTCGTTGTCCCGGGCGCTTCGCGAGTGACCACTTCTCTTTTTTCAGACATTGCCTGCGGTTTCTTTTCAGCCGGCTTGAACATGTGGAACACAGCATCAGGATACACAAAAGGATATACTGAAGCATCCGGAACTATGCTCTCAACGCCATTGGCATAACCATCCTTAATGAACATAAAATGAATACGATTCATTTCCTGAGTGTTTTGCAATCTCTTACCAGGAGTCTTGAACCCGGTATTGTCAGTTTTGTAGGTAAGAGGAATGGACACCTTTGCCGGAGTGGACTCACACAACACCTGACCGTTCATCACCACTTTTGCTCCACGGGGCTCACTGTCAAGAGTTATTATTTTTGTCTGAGGCGCAGACACTTTCTTTGCCGCGCAACCCGCCAGTAACACAATAGCCATAAATACGGCTACAATCGACACTAAATTTGTTTTCATTACATAAATGATATTACACCGACCAACACAGCCCCGACTTGGCCAAAAACATTACGATATCTATAAATGAAGAGCGTGGGACTGTAGCCATACCATCGTTAGAAGGTCCTGAGAAAACCATGGAAAATGAGTATGGGAATAGCAGCCCACGCTATACGCGTGAGAACCACTATGCCTATCTTGTTTCCGTTGTTTGAAAATTTCTCAGGTTTTCTAACGCAAGATTAGCATAACGCTCCTCTAAAATTCAATATGTAGGTGACGGCTTCTCCAAGTCGTCGTGGCAAAAATACAAAAAAACGTCGAATATTCCGTTATTGAACTTTTTTCATTTCAGGCGGTAGTCGCGGGCGGAGTAGTCGAAACGGACGCCGCGCCCCTCAAAGAGCCGCTCCATGGCCCGGGAGGCAATCATCTCGTCGACTGTGCCGCAAAGCAAACTTCCATCGCCCGGCAGCAACCATAGCCGCGAAGCGACAGACAGCGCATCGGCCACATCGTGCGTGGACAGCAACACAGCCTTACCACGGTCGGCGGCAAGAGCCGACAGCAGCCCCATCACCTCAAGACGCGAGGCCACATCAAGAAACGATGTCGGCTCATCGAGCATCATCACCGGTGTCTGCTGCGCCACAGCCCTGGCTATCATCACCTTCTGACGTTCACCATCAGACAATGTGGCCATAAACCGACCTGAAAGAGTGGCGATGCCCACGGCAGCCATACTTTCGTGGACAATACGGCGGTCGTCGGCCGACAACCTCCCGAAAAAACCTGTATATGGCTGGCGTCCGAGCCCCACCACCTCATCGACCGTCAAAGCTCCGGCATGGGTACGCTCGGTGTATACAACACTGACCATACGGGCCGACTCGACCGCCGGCAATGAGTAGATGTCGCGACCGTCAACCATGACGTGTCCTGACAATGGCTGCTGCTCACGTGCAAGGGTGCGCAACAATGTGCTCTTACCTGCACCGTTGGCTCCGAGCAGGCACACCACCTCTCCGGCACGCAGATCCACATCAATATTTTCCAACACCGCCGACACACGCCGACCTGCCGACCTGTAACCAACCGCCAGACCGCGGGCTTTCAACAATATGTCTCCTACGGTCTCCATCAGTTGAAATACATTAACCGTTTACGACACACTATCACATACACCACAATCGGCACTCCGATAACAGGCGTTATGGCATTGACCGGTATCACCCCGACACCCGCGGGAAGCACGGATACAAGAGCGCACAACAGAGCCGTGGCACCACCGGTAAGTGCCGTGACAGGCATAAGCACCGAGTGATTGGAGGTGCGCAGCATTATGCGGGCTATGTGCGGCACTATCAACCCGAGAAACCCTATGGGACCACAAAAAGCCGTGACAAATGCAGTGAGTGCTCCCGAGGCCATGAGCAAGCGCACACGCACACCTTTTATATCCACGCCGAGACTTTCGGCATATCGCGCACCGAGCAGCAGGGCATTAAGCGGCTTGACAAGGAGCATGGACAAAGCCACGACAGGCAATGTGACCGCGGCAAAGAGGGCGGCACGGTCGAGCGACACTCCCGAAAAGGTACCAAGCCCCCATATTATAAAGGAATGCACCCCCTCCTGAGTTGCGAAAAAGTTGAGCAATGATATGGCCGATGAAGCAAAATAGCCCACAAGAATACCGACAATAAGCAGCATTGTGGAGCTGTGGACCACTCTTGCGAACAGAAGAAGGACACAAAGCACAACGGCCGCCCCGGCCAAAGCTCCGACCAAAGCCCCGACATACTGCCCCACTCCGGCCACCATTCCGGCACAGGCCAGCATGACGACAGCAACTCCGAGCGACGCTCCGGTGGACACACCGAGTATCGACGGCCCGGCAAGAGGATTGTCAAAGCAAGTCTGCAACAGCAATCCGGCCACAGCAAGAGCACATCCGGCCACAAAAGCAGTGATAACCATAGGAACACGTGTGTGCAGCACAATCGTACGCCATGCCTCCCGCGACACATCGCCACCGATAAGCGACTTCCATACATCGCCGGCGGGAATGTCGACAGAGCCAAACATAAGGCAACCTATGGACAGCACCACGGTGCATACGACAAGCAGAGTTATGAAAAATGCTTTGCGTCCGAACCTATTATTATATGTGGCTGAGTGTATCATAAATATATCGCAAAAGTAATGAATTTTCAATTAAATCGACTAATTTTGAACATATCTAAAACGCTCATAACAATTATGTCACACCGACTTCTTGCCCTTATTACGCTTATATGCCTCACCATAGCATCAATCTGTTTCTCGTGCGGCACGAAACCGGCCGAAAACCCGTCGGCCGAACATGGAGCCACATATTTCAGACTACGCAAGGAGGTGAAAAAAATCAACGATGAATGCCCGATACCTTTAGGAGCGGCAGGAAAGATATCGTCGATGAAACTCAATGCCGACTCCAATATTGTGATAATGACAGTGGATATGCCCGGACAGCAAGCCTTCGACCTGATGACCGGCGACAGGAATCTCGGGAAAAGACTTGTCAACGACCTTGCAGGAGACTTGGACATGGAATCGGAGAGCGACCTTTTCAGACTGATTGCCGAAAACGGCACATCATTCACCATAACATACCGGTACAGGCACAACAGCCGGAGCCTGACCATAACCCCGGCTGAACTCGACTCGGCAATAAACTCCACCGCCGATACACGCACACGAGCCGCAACGTCGCTCCAGTACATGCTCGACAACTACCGCACGAACCTACCCTTAAAAATCAGCGACAAGATTTCGCTCACCGATGTTATGGAACATGGCGACACATTGGTGTTCCAATACACCGTGGCCGACCGCCTTACCGAGATGGAGCGGGACTCAGACCCGCTGAAGGACCGGCTGATCCATACCATGCTTACCGATCCCGGCCTACATGCAGATATAGAGACAATACGCGATACGGGAAAATCGCTCACTTACCGCTACACATCGTCCTTCTCCGGACGACATATCGATATAATTTTCTCCAACGACGAACTCCATTACCTGACTCGCAAATAACCATCTGAACAAGCAGGGAGCCGATTCAAAACCGGCTCCCCACATAAAAAATACACATCAGATATCAGTGATTATTGCTCCTCGTAACGGCGGGCGCCATCAGAAACAATAACGGGATATATTTTCGGCTCGTGGCCATAGCGTTCGTTAAACTTGCGTGTAACAGTGGCAATGAAGTTGTCGTAAAGCTCATCTTTAACCAGATTGACTGTACAGCCACCGAAACCGCCACCCATTATGCGCGAACCGGTCACCCCACACTCCTTGGCAACATCGTTGAGATAATCGAGTTCCTCACAGCTCACTTCGTAGAGTTTCGACATACCTTCGTGAGTACCATACATGCAGCGTCCCACAGTATCGTAATCGCCACGGTTCAAGGCATCGCACACATCAAGCACACGTTGCTTCTCCTCGATAACATATTTAGCACGGTTATAGTCCTCAGCGCTCACTTTGTCCTTGGCGGCATCGAGCATAGCCATGTCGGCATCGCGCAATGTCTCCACACCGAGAGTGGCGGCCACGCGCTCACAGCTCTCACGGCGCTTGTTGTAGGGAGAATCGACCAATTCATGCTTCACACGCGAATCCACAAGCACGAGCTTGTATCCATCGAGTTTGAACGGGAAATATTCAAATTCACCTGAGCGGCAGTCAAGACGCATCAGATTGTCCTTCTTACCGTGAACCGATGCAAACTGGTCCATAATGCCGCAGTTCACACCGCAATAATTATGTTCGGTGCTCTGTCCGATCTTGGCAAGCTCCATTTTGGGGAACTTATTGTCGTTGAACAGTTCGTTGAGAGCGTTGGCAAAACAGCTTTCCAAAGCGGCACTCGACGACAGACCGGCTCCAAGAGGTACATTGCCGGCAAACACTGCATCGAAACCTTTCACCTCACCACCGCGCTTGATTATCTCGCGGCACACGCCGAATATGTAGCGCGCCCACTGCTGTGAGGGTGCATCTTCCTCATTAAGGCCAAATTCCACGTATTCGTCGATATCGATGGAATAAACACGCACCTTATCGGTACCGTTAGGCTTGATCTCGGCCATAATGAACTTGTCGATGGCTCCGGGGAATACGAAACCACCATTATAATCGGTATGCTCACCGATAAGATTGAAACGGCCGGGGGCTACAAACAGAATGCCATCCTCGCCAAAACGCGATTTGAATTGCTCTTTGATTTTAGTTTTCATGATTGTATGTATGGATTGAATGATAATCGCAATAAGGTTCGTAAAGGTAACAAAATAATCCGAATCCACATCCATAAGCGGATGAAACTTATTTTTATCAACCTCACATACCGATTATATCACACCATACATACCATAATTATCATATTGACATGCGTCGATAATAACGAGGTTCGCCCGGCAGCAAACCGGGATGGAATATAATGATATAGTCCTTCAACAACCGTTCGGGATGAAACGGAAATTCATCGAACAATGGCGAAACAGAAGTGTCGCACACCCACACATTCCCGTCCTTAAAAGCATCGAAACTTGCATTCAACGGATTATTGGCCTTGAGCGCACCCATATCCATAGGCCCATAGCTCCTTATCAGCCAGCAATCGGCATGGACAGCACAGTCAAGCACAGCGGCGTAATCAAGCTGAAGCGAACCTGCGCTGCCATCGGAAGCCCAGGGATAGACGGCTCCGGCATCCTGAAGCATACGCGCCATGTAGCTGCGGCCACCGGGCATGGCCCACACGCCGTCGAAACACTGTTCGGTTATCACCTCCGGACGCGTCTTTACGTCACCGACAAGCGCCGTGAGCGCTTCATAATCGTGGCAAACGCTATTGAATATAGAATCGGCCCGCGGCATATCGCCATACAACGCACCAAGAAATTTGATCCACTCAGCCCGGGCTATGGGTGTTGACTCCATATAGTCGGCACAATCAATCACCGTGATACCAGCCTGGTCTATCACTCCATGCCCGGCATTCTCGTACGGCGAAGCCAGAATAACCTCAGGGTTATGCTCTACAATCTTCTCCAACGATGGCGACATTGATGAACCGACATCAACAATCGAACCGTCGGCCAGTCCTTTCACAATAGCCGGCGTGCGGAAATAAGAGCCATCGGCCACCGATGTGACAGCCGACACCTTTCCAAGCTCATCGATAACGCCGGCATGCACTCCACTGTAAACCAGCGATGATTCCACCGGCACCCTTACCACAGCAGCACCATCGACCTGAGGCACCTCGCGCGCATCCCGCGGCACCAGCACATACCGTGCCATAAGCCTCGTGGTGTCCCATGGATTTTTCACATCCGCAATCATATAGCCGCCGCAATCCACCAATGTGAGCAATTCCGATGCTACCGTAAGCGTATCGCCCACCTCCTCTCCGGCATGCCGTCCGCTCCCGCTTCCGCACGAATTAAGCATGACACACAGCGATAACACCAGATGCCACAACACAAATACCGACAATCTCAATCCTTTCATATTCTGCTATAAAATCATTCCATCGGCAAATTTAGACATAAAAGAATCCCCGGCATGTGTGAATCCGCACTTTTTTTTAACCAAGAATTGATTTAAATCACTAAATTTGCAGAAAGCAAACAATTAACCAAAATCAAAACAATATGTCAAAAGTAACCGTAGTAGGCGCCGGCAATGTGGGCGCTACATGTGCAAATGTATTGGTAACCCAAAGTATAGCCGATGAAGTAGTGCTCATCGACATCAAGGAAGGTCTTGCCGAAGGAAAAGCGATGGATATAATGCAGACCGCCAACATACTCGGTCTGAACAGCCGTCTCACCGGTGTGACCAACGACTATGAGAAGACCGCCGGCAGCGACATGGTAGTGATAACCTCAGGCATTCCCCGCAAACCCGGCATGACCCGCGAGGAACTCATAGGCGTTAACGCAGGCATCGTTAAATCAGTTACTGAAAGCGTACTCAAATATTCTCCCAACGCCATTATTCTTTGTGTATCCAACCCCATGGATACCATGACCTACCTCATCCACAAAATCTCAGGTCTGCCCAAGAACCGCATAATCGGTATGGGTGGTGCTCTCGACAGCGCACGCTTCAAATATTTCCTCAGCCTCGCACTCGGTGCAAACGCTACCGAAGTGGAAGGCATAGTGATCGGCGGACATGGCGACACCACCATGATTCCTTTGGTGCGCTACGCTGCTTACCGCGGTGTTCCCGCCACATCATACCTCCCCGCCGAACAGCTTGAAAAAGTTGCTGCTGACACTATGGTAGGCGGCGCCACACTCACCAAGCTCCTCGGCACCTCAGCATGGATGGCTCCCGGCGCAGCTGCAGCACAGGTTGTATCGGCCGTGCTCCACGACAGCCACAAACTCATCTCCTGCTCGGCTCTTCTCGATGGCGAATATGGTGAAAAGGATCTCTGCATAGGTGTTCCCTGTATCCTTGGCCGCAACGGTATTGAGAAGATTGTGGAATTTGAGCTTACCGATGCCGAAAAAGCATTGTTTGCAGCAAGCGCTCAGGCAGTACATAAAACCAATAGCGCCCTCTCTTGTTAATATAACAATACCACAATACATTAACAAGATATGAAAATTTCACACGTTCTCCCTATTCTGGCTGTAGTGCTCGGCTCTTGCGGTTCAAACGGCGACAAAGCCACCGCTACTGCCGTTGAAGCTACCGACTCCACCACCACTACTGAAGCGGTGGAAGCCGTACAGCCTGCTTCAGACGCCGTGGTTATCGAACTTGGCGAAAACGACACTCTCGAACCCACCACATCGCCCATAGTGATAGACTTTTCGGCAACATGGTGCGGTCCATGCCAGCAGTTCAAGCCCACTTATCACAAGGTGGCCGAGGAATACTCCGACAAAGCCATCTTCGCATCGGCCGATGTCGATGTATGCAAGGCTCTCGCCGAAAAGTACAATGTACAGTCGATACCTTACATCCTTGTACTCAAGCTCGACGGCACTACTGAATCTGTAATGGGCAACATGAGTGAGGCCGAGTTCAAGGCTTTCCTCGACAAAGCATTGTAACCCACCTACAGCTACTGATCAAAAAAGGAATCCGAATCACCTGTAAAGATGATTCGGATTCCTTTTTATTATTGTATTGGATTAGACAAGTCCGATATAGGACAGATATCCGGGTAATAACAATGCGAGCAGAAGCAGGCATATACCAAACACCAACGACTGTGCCTTGATGCGCTGACGGTCGCCCGACCTCAAGGCATCGACCATATTGACAGTCATTTTAACCATGGAGTAAAGGTAAGCACCACCTACCACCGCCAGCAACAAAATTCTAATCCAGTAAGGCATGGCTGATTATCTTATAAACAACAATTCGCGGTACTTGGGCAGGGGCCACATTTCGTTGTCGACCATAAGCTCGAGTTTATCTATGTGATAACGTATCACATCCATGCACGGCACCACATTATCGTGATAAGCTATGGCCTTGGCTCGTTCGCTCTCTATACGATTGGCCTCGCGACGGGCATCAACCATGCATTCCACCTGCGATTTTATGATGCGTGTATGTTCAGATATATTCTCAATTGTGCCAAGTTCACCTGCAGCCATCTCACGCACTTTTTCCATGGGATAAAGCGCCGATAGCTTTGTTACATTGTCGAGCAACACCGACTGATAACGCACAGCCACCGGAAGAATATGGTTCAATGCGAGATCACCGAGCACACGCGCCTCTATCTGCACCTTTTTAGTGTACATTTCCCACTTTACCTCATTGCGGGCGGCAAGTTCCACCTCTGTCATCACACCGGTGGTGCGGAACATATCTACAGTAGCGGGACGCAGGTACGCATCGAATATGAGTGGCGTGGAGGTCTCGCAGTCAAGTCCGCGCCGGGCGGCTTCCTCACGCCATTCGTCGCTGTAGCCGTTTCCATCGAAATGTATGGGAGCCGACTCCACTATAAGCGCACGTATCTCTTCAAGCAGGGCATGGCGCAATTCCTCGCCGGCTGCACGACGGCGCTCCACTGCCGCATGGAACCTCATCAACTGTTCGGCCACAACAGCGTTGAGGGCAATCATCGCCGAGGCACAATTGGCCGTGGAGCCTACGGCACGGAACTCGAAGCGATTGCCGGTGAACGCAAACGGCGATGTGCGGTTGCGGTCGGTGTTGTCGAGCATTATCTCAGGAATCTGCGACACATTAAGCTGCATCCCCTCGTGTGTGGCGATATCGGTAAGTTGCTCGTTGGACGATGTCGCAATCCGCTCCAGAATCTCCGCAAGCTGAGAGCCGGTGAATATGGAGATTATAGCGGGGGGAGCCTCGTTGGCACCGAGACGGTGGGCATTGGTAGCCGACATTATCGATGCCTTGAGAAGAGCATTGTGACGATGTACGGCAGCCATCACATTGACAGTAAAGGTGATGAACTGAAGATTATCCTTGGCCGTTTTTCCGGGTGAGAACAGCAGCACACCACGATCAGTTCCCAGGCTCCAGTTATTGTGTTTTCCCGAACCATTGATTCCGGCAAACGGTTTTTCATGCAGAAGCACACGGAAATGATGGCGCCGTGCCACCTCACCGATCAGCGACATGAGCAGAAGATTATGGTCGTTGGCGAGATTTGTCTCCTCGAAAATAGGAGCAAGCTCGAACTGGTTGGGAGCCACCTCATTGTGGCGTGTTTTTGCCGGAATGCCGAGTTTGTGACATTCAATCTCCAGATCGAGCATGAAAGCCTCGACGCGCGATGGGATGGCGCCGAAATAATGGTCCTCGAGCTGCTGATTCTTGGCCGACTCATGCCCCATAAGGGTGCGACCGGTAAGCATCAGGTCAGGACGTGCCGAATAGAGCGATTCGTCGACGAGGAAATATTCCTGCTCCCATCCCAGATAGGAACGCACATGCTTCACCTCGGGGTCGAAATAGCGGGCCACAGCCGTAGCCGCCTTATCGACAGAGTTAAGCGCGCGGAGCAACGGGGTCTTGTAATCGAGCGATTCTCCGGTGTAGGATATGAATATGGTGGGGATACACAATGTGTTGTCAAGGATAAATGCAGGCGACGATATGTCCCACGCCGAATAACCGCGCGCCTCAAATGTGTTGCGGATGCCGCCATTGGGGAAACTCGAGGCATCGGGTTCCTGCTGCACGAGGAGTTTGCCGTTGAACCGCTCTATCACTCCACCTTTTCCGTCGTGCTCAATGAATGCGTCGTGCTTTTCAGCGGTGGTTTCGGTGAGCGGTTGAAACCAGTGGCTGTAATGCCGCGCGCCATTGTCTATGGCCCACTGTTTCATACCTTCGGCAACGCTGTCGGCAACATTGCGCGGAAGTGGCTCCTTGTTGTCAATAGCATTAATCAATGCCTCGAAAGTATCGGCGGGAAGATATTCAAACATTCTCTGACGGTTGAACACATATTTGCCATAATACTTTTCGGGGCGTTCCGCAGGAATTTCCACCGGATCGGCCTTCCGGTTGAAGGCCTCATCTACGACTTTAAATCTTAATGACGACATAAATACTATATGTGATTTTTATATTATTTTCTACTTTACCGATATTTGCGAGAGCCGCTCCACAGCCTTGCGTGTATCCTCGCGCGATGAAAATGCGGTGAAGCGCACATATCCTTCGCCCGACGGGCCGAACCCGACACCGGGGGTACATACCACATTTGCCTGCTCAAGCAGCAATGTGAAGAAATCCCACGATGACATGCCCCGGGGAGCACGGCACCATACATAAGGGGCATTAACCCCACCATACACCTCAAGACCTATGGCGGCAAGTCCCTCCCGGAGCATACGCGCATTGCCCATGTAGTAACCGACAGTCTCCATCACCTGACGCCGGCCTTCAGCGGTGTAGGTAGCTTCGGCCGCCCGCTGCACCACATAACTGGCGCCATTGAATTTTGTGGTCTGCCGTCTGAGCCAAAGGCGGCGCAAACTCACCTCAACTCCTTTCGAATCGACTCCGGTCAAATCTTCAGGAACCACCGTATAGCCGCAACGCAAGCCTGTGAATCCGGCAGTCTTGGAGAAACTGCGGAATTCTATGGCACACCTGCGTGCACCTGGTATCTCATATATGCTGTGGGGCACATCAGGCTCTGTGATATATGCCTCGTAGGCCGAGTCGAAAAGAATGAGTGCCGAATGGCTGAGGGCATAGTCCACCCACATTTTCAACTGTTCGCGCGTGAGCGATGTGCCGGTAGGATTATTGGGATAACATAGATATATCACATCGGGATTACCCTCGGGAAGTGACGGGACAAATCCGTTGCCGGAAGTGCATGGCAGATATTCTATATCCGACCAACAGCCGTTGACCGATTGGCTTCCGGCACGCCCGGCCATCACATTTGTGTCCACATAGACAGGATAGACCGGATCGGTAACAGCCACCCGGCATGCGGGCGAAAGGATGTCGCCGATGTTTCCGACATCGCTTTTTGCGCCATCGCTTATAAATATCTCATCGGGGTTGATGTCAATACCTCTCGCCGCATAATCGTGAGCGGCGATTGCCTCCCGCAGAAATGCGTAGCCTTGCTCAGGTCCATAGCCATGGAATGTATCGGCGCAGGCCTCGTCGTCGGCCGCGCGGTGCAATGCCTCTATGGCCGCACCACACACAGGCCGGGTCACATCGCCGATTCCCATCCTTATCATCGTGACTCCAGGATGTGCTTGCTGAAAGTCAGACACCTTCTTGGCTATTTCCGAAAAGAGATAGGAGGGGGAGAGAAGCGTGAAGTTGTCGCTGACCTTAATCATATATCAGTTCTTTAGGATTTATATCTGAAATACCTGCCTTCGTACACCGTCACAGCGGGTCCGGACATAAGCACATGGCCGTCGTCGCCAAGCTTGACATCAAGATTTCCGCCGGGCAGATGCACCGACACCGGGGATTTGCAACGCCGGGTGGCGATAGCCGCCACAGCAGCCGCACACGCCCCTGTTCCGCAGGCCATGGTCTCACCGCTTCCGCGCTCCCACACACGCATCGAAATATTGCCGTCGTCAACAATACGGACAAACTCTATGTTGGCTCTGTCGGGCCAGATGGAATGCATCTCAAGTTCCCGACCAAGGCCATGTACGTCCACAACATCAAGATTATCGACAAACACCACTCCATGGGGATTACCCATCGACACTGCCGTAAGAACCACCTCACCTGCCGATGTCGGCACGGGACATTCTATCATGCTATCCTCCGGGCATCGCACCGGAATTTCGGAACATTCAAACGTAGGCCGTCCCATATCGACTGTCACAGACACGACCACACCGTTTTCAACATTCAACCACAATGTCTTAACTCCCGACATGGTTTCGAGTGTAAGTTCAGTCTTATCAGTCAGACCGTAGTCGTAGACATATTTACCCACACACCGGCTCCCGTTGCCACACATCCGGGCCTCGGAACCATCGGCGTTGAATATTCGCATCTTGAAATCGGCTATCTCGGAGGGACATATCAATATTATGCCATCGGAGCCCGCTCCGGTATGACGACGGCTCATCTCCACCGAGAGTGCCTGAGGGTCGCGGGGCATGGATGCCAGGCAATTGATATAGAGATAATCATTACCTAATCCGTGCATCTTTGTAAATAAGATTTCTTCCATGCCTGCGGATAACAAACCGTGAACTTATTTAATCGCAAAATTACAATAATTCCATCCCAACCGCAAAAAAATCACAATCTAAAAACAAAGGATGCCCTCGCGAGCATCCTTTGCCATTTACACATAGTACTTAACGTCAGTGGATTTTATTTGATGTCTAATTGGCACTTATGAAAAAGCATTTTATCAGTCTGTTGTTTTATTTTTCGTTGATACAAAGTTAAAGAATTGTTTTCATTTTAGCTAATGGCCAAGTCGTTCACCGACACTGCCCGGACACTCATTCTGGAAGTTGGCAGCACCCATTTTATTCAATAAAAATTCATTTTTTGATTATATCTGTAACAATATTCATGCTTGTCAGCTATAAAGATTGCATTTTGCCAACTATGTTAAACTAAGTTAACTATACATGATTATCTGTCAAACCGAAAGCCGGACACCACAATTACTGCATTTTTCATTAACTTTACGGCACATATCATACTTACAAATATCCTGATTTATGAAACGTATCGTTTTAACAGCTACCACTCTCATAGCCTCGGCAACATTAGCCATGTCAGCTCCACGACATGGGAAAATCAACGGAACCAACACCAATGTGATACTGCACGCATGGTCGTGGAGCTTCGACACCATCGCCGCCAACATGAAACTGATAGCAGATGCGGGCTATGATTTCGTCCAGACATCGCCGGCCAACACATGCTTTGTAGATGAGGGAGGCGGAAAAGCCCTGTTCAGTCAACCGGGCGACTCTGTGACCGGCAAATGGTATTATTACTACCAGCCTATCGATTGGAAGATTGGTAATTATCTGCTCGGTTCACGCGATGAATTCAAAGCCATGTGCGACAGTGCAATGAAATATGGGGTACGCGTTCTGGTGGATGTGCTACCTAACCACACAGCTGTCGATCACACTGCCGTGCTGCCCGATCTCGACAATGCCGTAGGTGGGCACGACAACCTGTTTCATGCAAATGGATTCACCCCAATAACCGAATGGAACGACCGCTACCAATGCACCACAGGCGAGATGGGAGGCCTGCCGGATGTCAACACCGAGAATCCTGATTTTCAATACTACTACATGCAGTATGTCAACGACTTGATAAATCTTGGAGCGCGAGGCTTCCGCTATGACACAGCCAAACACATCGGACTCCCATCGGACCCGCTCGACGCGAAATCAGAACGCAACAACTTCTGGCCGGTAGCTACCGGACGCGAGGCTGCCAAAGGATTATCACTGCTGATGCCTGACAGCCTATACATTTATGGAGAGGTGCTTCAGGACCGAAACGTGAAGGAACGTGAGTATACTGAATTTATGGATGTAACGGCGAGCAATTACGGACACGAATTGCGCAAGGCTCTCGAATCGGGCAGCTTCAAGGCCACAGACCTATATTCATGGCACCATAAAGCTCGCCCCGACAGTCTGGTGACATGGGTGGAATCGCACGACACATACGCCAATCAGCATGAATCGGCCGGACTTACTGACGAACAGATACGCATGGGATGGGTGCTGCTTTGCTCACGCGACAAAGGTACTCCCCTCTTTTTCAGCCGCCCGGCCGGAAGCAGCCGCAGCAACTATTGGGGGAACAATCTGGTGGGCCCCCGTGGCAACGATGAGTTTTTCCATCCGGAGGTGGTGGCCGCCAACCGTTTCCGCCACGACATGGCCGGATTGCCGGAAAATATAACGGCAAACTCCGACGGTAGCGTAGCTGCCGTGAACCGAGGCAACAAAGGCTCTGCCCTAATCAACTTTTCCAACAGGAAACAAAAAGTAAAAATGGCAACCAATCTGCCCGACGGAGTTTATACAGATAAGGTTCATGGGGCGGAATTCAAGGTTTCATCAGGGTTTATGTCCGGTTCGTTAGCCCCGCTCACTTCATATATATTGACTAATTAACCGGATTTGTGAGGATGCGACTTTGTTTTGCATATTTATTAAAAACATATTACATTTGCATACATTATATATATAGTCAACACACATCCCGCTACGATGAACAAACGACAGGCAAGACTCGCCCTCATAGTAAAGATACTTCTCAACAATTCAATCGGAAGCCAGGAGGAGCTCATGGACCTTCTGGAACGGAACAATTGCCAGGTGACACAGGCCACGTTGTCGAGAGACCTGAAAACACTCCGCACATCGAAAGTGGCCACCGAGCTGGGTGGATACCGCTACGTGATTGCCGCCAATGGGACAGCCGCCGATGAAGTGGCCACACACGCCATGGACACAGTGAGACAAGCCGCCATTCTGTCAGTATCAGCCACCGGCAATATGGTGATAATAAAAACCCGCAATGGATATGCCGGAGGTGTGGCATACGACATCGACGACCTCGATTCGCCACTGATATTGGGAACCATAGCCGGAGCCGACACTGTGTTTGTGGCCATAAACGAGAAAGCATCGCGATGTGAGGTATTCGACCTTCTGATGGAAAACATACCTGAGAGCGTGATGGACGAGGCAAAGCATTATTTCATATCCTGATAATACAACTAACCGTAATAGATTATGATACGAGCAGGAATCACAGGCGGCTCAATGGCAGTGGCCGGTGAGATTATAAAAATTCTGATAAATCATCCCGATGTGGAACTGTCGTGGGTGAGCGAACCCGCAGCCGAAGGCGCGTTACTGTCGCAAATCCACAAGGGACTGCGCGGAGAGACATACATGCGATTCTCAGCCGATGTCCATACCGACAATGTAGACGTGATATTTCTTTGTTCCGACACTCCGGGTGAATCAAGGGATTTCATCGAGTCGCACAATGTGGCTGAAAACACCAAAATAGTGGATCTGAGCGGTGACTATCTTGCCGAAAGCACATTTGCCGACGGAGACTCATGGATATACGGATTGCCGGAACTCAGCCGCAAACCATTGGTGAGAGGTGGATTGCATTCGTCCATCCCTTCTGCCCTATCGTCAATGACACTACTGATGCTGCTCCCGATGGCAAAAGAGCATGCTCTCAAATCGGAAATAAATATCACTGCGGCTATGGCCGAAGAAAATGCGGAGCCGGGCGAAGCGCTGGCATTGCTTGACCTCGAGGAAGCCGACGACATAGCTCGGGCGTTGAAATCATTGCAACCCGATTTTGAAGAAAAAATGCGGTTCGTGTTGCTCAATGGAGGATGGAAGCGCGGCATATCAGCCGTAGCACACTTCGACTGCGACAAAACCGAGCAGGAGATAATTTCGCTGTACGACGACTTCTATTCCGACCATGGCTTCACATTCCTGTCTGACAGCCTGCCCAATCTTACTGAGGTAACAGGCACGAACAAGTGCATAATCAACCTGCAGAAAGTGGATGGACGTCTCGTTGTGACCGCCGTGATGGACGACCTTATAAAGGGTGCCGCAGCCATGGCCGTGCACAACATGAACCTTCTCTTCGGTCTTCAGGAACGAGTTGGGCTCATGCTCAAAACCCACGCTTAAAAATCATTTCACCGGCGCACACGCGGTGACAGAATACGCTCGCCAAGATACTTGGCGAGCTCTTTTTTTATCGCATTCAGCTCGCTGCCGCGCACCATAAGGCTTTTAATACGTTCAAAATCGGGAGTTGCCGTCGCATAAGCCTGTTTTATTTCATCGTTATTGGCCTTGATGTCGCACTCCACCAGCGCACATTTCAGATTATAGACAGCCAGCGGCACAAGTTCACTCAGACGGTCACGTTCGGTCTGAATCTTGCTGTATTTTGTGTGAATCTTACTCAACTGATGACGCGCGGTGACAAGGTCGGTAGCAAACCGACGCACCGTATCGTCGGCACACGACAATAAACGCTTGCGGATATAGTGCGAGGAGAAATCTTCAAGCGCTTCGGAATAGTCTTTGTCAATTTGCTCCACAAGCGCTTTTTCCCGGGCATCGATCATACCCATGTCGTCGCATGTTCGCCTTATCTCATCAATCCCGGCGCGCAAAGCTTGCTCCCTCACCTCGGCACACCGCGACTTTTCAACCTCATATTCGGAATCCCATCCCTCACGGCCATATCCAAGAGCCATATCAAATGTCACCTTGCACGCCTGGTTGGCCAATACAATCTCATCGTATATAAGCTCCCGGTCTATATATTCAATCACCGACATCGGGCGGGTATTTCCTTCATCGTCTATGGCACAGTCGCACATATATGCCATTCCATATTTCACAGCGTAACGCACAAGTTCCATCTCGTAAGGAGCCAGAAACTCAGCATTGCCAGTGTCCGTAGTATTACCGGTGTCCTCCGTTATATTATTACTTACATGCTCCGAAGGAGAATCATATTGCGGCTCAGCAGGGAGACCGGCTGCTTCGCGGTTGCGCCTGCGCTGAGCTTCCACCGCCTCACGCTCCCCACGTTCCGCAGCATACTTCGCCACCTGAAGCGTGAGGATATTTTCAGCAATACCCATGCTTCTGCTACATTCCCCGATATACACCGTACGCGTTATCGGGTCGGGAATCATGGATATGGACATCACAATGTTCTGTACCGCCCGGGAACGGGCGATAGGGTCGTGTTCCACCCCATCCATCAGAACCTTGGTCTTGAAAGCTATGAAATCCTGCTCATTATCCTTGAGATAGGCCTCTACCTCGCTCGAAGAGTGATTCTGTGCAAAAGAATCGGGGTCCTCTCCATCAGGTAAAAGCAGCACTTTTACATTCAGCCCCTCGGCAAGCAGCAGGTCAATTCCCCGCATCGAGGCTTTTATACCGGCAGCGTCGCTATCGTATATCACCGTCACATTCTCCGTAAACCGGTGAATAAGCCGTATCTGACCTTCGGTCAAAGATGTTCCGGAGGAAGCCACTACATTCTCCACACCGCTCTGGTGCATGGATATTACATCCATGTATCCTTCCACCAATATACACTTATCCTTCTTGACTATCGCCTGCTTGGCCTGGTACAGGCCATAAAGCTCATAACTTTTGCGATAAACAACCGATTCGGGAGAGTTGACATATTTGGCAACATCCTTATCCTTTCTAAGTGTACGCCCACCGAAAGCAACTACCTTACCCGAAACAGTATGTACGGGATATATCACGCGCCCACGGAAACGATCCTGTACCACACCACGCTCAGTCTTGTAACACAGACCTGTATCCAGAAGAAACTGTTCACTGAATCCCTGCTGAATGGCTGAATTATAAAGTTCATCGCGTTTCTCCAAGGCATATCCAAGATGGAAACGCTTTATCATCGCGTCGTTTATGCCACGCTCGCGGAAATAAGCCAATCCGATATCGCGCCCATCAGGCGTGTCCGTCAATATATGCTCGAAATGACGCATGGCAAAATCATTTATCGCCATCATGCTTTCGCGGGCTGAGGCCTCCTCCCGCTCCTGCTCGCTCATCTCGTGCTCCTGAATCTCGATATTGTACTTCTTGGCAAGATAACGTAAGGCCTCGTTGTACGTCATCTGCTCAAGCTCCATTATGAAATTGACAGGACTACCACCCTTGCCACAACTGAAGCACTTGCATATACCCTTGCTCTTTGACACCGAAAACGAGGGTGTCCGCTCGTTGTGAAATGGACATAGACCGATATAATTCGCCCCTCGGCGCTTAAGGCTCACGAAATCGCTCACCACCTCCACTATGTCGGCAGCGTCTAGTATCTTCTGAACAGTTTCACGATCAATCTTTCGCACGATACAAAAATACTCAATTCACACCGATTTACATGTAAAAAAACAATACGATTACAGAATTTTCACCTTTTTGTATGACAACACAATACAAAAAGAAGAGAGCCGCGTGCTGTGACTGTCGTCTCGCTCGCGGCTCTCTTTCAGAGG
>CANSRU010000012.1 GCA_947649495.1 uncultured Porphyromonadaceae bacterium
CTTTATTTGATGACTTCTAAACTAACGCGATTTTTATCGCACCAGTAGTAATTGGATATTAATGAAATAGGCAGTAGCCCTGTAAATGTTAACTTGCTTTTGGACGTTGATAGCGGTGGTAATGTCGACTTAATAGAAAAAGATGATAAAGTCTCTGACGTGCTGAATGATGAAACTTTGCGTTTACTGAAAGAATTACAATGGATATTGGGCTATGAGAGTGATGGGATTATGGAAAAGAGAGCAAGGAGGGGAATGCGTGCTTATTGCAACGTGGAAGTGACATTCGACCCAACTCAGATGAAGTCAAATCTTGAAGTTCTCAATGATAAAAAGCAAAAGAAACAGAAGCAAATAGAAGCAGCGAAGCAATACGAAGAGAGTTTTGCTCCAATATCCGAGAAGATTGAATACAACCTCGCATCCAAAGAATCAGAAGATGACGATAAAATTTATGATAATGTTCAAGAAGTGCCGCAATTTCCGGGCGGTAGAGCGGGATTGGCGCAATTTATAAGTCAGAATCTTAGATATCCTATTTCGGCGCAAGAAAATGGTGTTTCCGGCACGGTGTTTGTTGGTTTTGTCGTTCGAAAAGACGGAACGATTTCCGATGGGAAGATAATCAGAGGCAGACATTCAGACCTTAATAAAGAGGCTTTGAGAATAGTGAAAATGTTACCTAAATTCAAACCCGGCAAATTGAATGGGAAACCGGTAAACGTTAGGTTTACGCTCCCGATTAATTTTAGGATGGGAAATTAATCTGGCAAGGACCTGCACTATAAAATCTAAGCACTTAAAAGCAATTATTCCACTAATAGCATAAAAAGCAAAACGAGGGGTCGTTGTCGCAACGTCTCCTCGCTTAGATAATAAACCAATCATTATCACATTTCTTGCAATGGAAAAAGTAATTTTGCTATGTACTTATACAACATGAAATGATTGGAAATGGTTCGGTGCACCATTATGTTTTTTACGAAAAAAAATAGGAACTAAAAAGAAAGCCTGCGAAAATCTAAGTTCGCAGGCTTTTTTGTGTATGTTGATGGGGTCTATTACATCATGCCACCCATTCCACCCATTCCGGGTGCCGGCATTGCAGGAGCAGGATTATCTTCTTTCTTCTCTGCGATGACGCATTCGGTAGTGAGGAACATTCCGGCAATGGAGGCTGCATTCTCGAGGGCTACACGGGTAACCTTGGCTGGATCAATCACACCTGCCGCGAGAAGGTTCTCATATTTGTCGGTTCGGGCATTGTAACCAAAATCGGCACTGCCTTCCTTGACTTTCTGAACAACAACTGCACCTTCAACACCTGCGTTGGCCACAATCTGACGGAGGGGTTCTTCGATGGCACGTTTAACTATGAGTATGCCTGTGGTCTCATCATCGTTGTCGCCCTTTAGTCCTTCAAGAGCGGAAACGCAACGGATGTAGGCCACACCACCACCGGGAACTATACCTTCGGCAATGGCGGCGCGGGTAGCTGAAAGGGCATCGTCCACACGGTCTTTCTTCTCCTTCATTTCCACTTCGCTTGGGGCGCCTATGTGGAGAACGGCCACACCACCTGCCAGTTTGGCAAGACGTTCCTGAAGCTTTTCGCGGTCGTAATCGCTTGTGGTCTGTTCTATCTGGGCTTTTATCTGTGCCACGCGGGCGGCAATGGCGTCTTTGGCACCGGAACCGTTGATAATGGTGGTGTTCTCCTTGTTGACTTCGATTTTCTCAGCACGGCCAAGGAAATCTACGGTGGCTGATTCGAGTTTCATGCCTTTTTCTTCGGAGATAACCACGCCGCCGGTGAGTACGGCTATATCTTCGAGCATTTCCTTACGGCGGTCGCCGAAGCCTGGAGCTTTAACCGCGCAGATTTTAAGAGAGCCACGCAGCCGGTTGACTACGAGAGTGGCAAGAGCTTCCTGATCAACATCTTCGGCAATTATAAGAAGCGGGCGTCCGCTTTGTGCGCTTGCTTCGAGAATGGGGAGAAGGTCTTTGAGGTTGGAAATCTTCTTGTCGTAGAGAAGAATGTAGGGGGAATCCATCTCGCATTCCATTTTCTCGGTGTTGGTAACGAAGTAGGGCGAGATATATCCGCGGTCAAATTGCATACCTTCCACGATGTCTACTGTGGTCTCGGTGCCTTTTGCTTCGTCGACGGTGATAACGCCTTCTTTCTTAACCTTCTTCATCGCTTCGGCAATCAGACGGCCGATAGCTTCGTCGTTGTTGGCTGAAACGCGGGCTACATCCTCTATTTTCTTGAAGTCGTCGCCCACTTCCTGTGCCATGCCTTTGATGTTTTCCACTACGGTAGCCACGGCTTTGTCTATACCACGCTTGATGTCCATGGGGTTGGCACCGGCAGCAACATTCTTGAGGCCAACATTGATTATTGACTGTGCGAGCACGGTAGCTGTGGTTGTTCCGTCGCCGGCGTCATCACCGGTTTTTGAGGCAACTTCTTTAACGAGCTGTGCGCCCATGTTCTGGAACGGATCTTCAAGTTCCACTTCGCGGGCTACACTTACGCCGTCTTTAGTGATATGGGGTGCACCGAACTTCTTTTCGATTATGACGTTGCGACCTTTGGGGCCAAGAGTCACTTTTACAGCGTCGGCGAGAGCGTCAACGCCTTTCTTGAGCTCTTCGCGAGCTTTTATCTCGAATTTTATTTCTTTAGCCATGATTATATGGGTTGAATTGTGATTATGGGATTTTTTATTTGTCTACGACAGCCAGTACGTCGCTTTGGCGCATTATAAGATATTTTTCTCCTTCAAATTCGATTTCAGTGCCGGCATATTTGCCAAAAATCACTTCGTCGTCTTTCTTGAGAATCATTTCTTCGTCTTTTGTGCCTTGGCCTGCTGCTACAACTATGCCCTTCAGCGGCTTTTCTTTTGCTGAATCGGGAATGATTATGCCTGCCACGGTAACTTCTTCAGCCGGGCTGGGGAGTATGATAACTCTGTCGGCTAATGGTTTTAAGTTCATAATTGAATCGCTTTATTATTGGTTATGTATTGAAATAATCAGTTTTGTGGTTGTATCGCAATTTGTTGCCGCGATACAGTTTATGAATTGCATATCTCATGCCAAAGTTGTATTCTGACATGTATCTGCCAAAATGGCAAATATTCTTTCGTGCGTTCCACGAATAATAACATGCGGAGAGATGGAAAGTTGCAGTACCGTGTCTGATTTTAGGAGTGTTGTCCGGCGGGCAACGATTCTTCTATAGCGTTGCGGCTCTGTTCCATAAGCTGATTTATGTCGTGGCCGTCAGCTTCCGGTTCTATCGGACGGTGTATGGTGAGATGGATGTGCCCCCACACCGGGAGCTTCTTGAAACGGGGCAGCACTGAAAAGGCACCGTCGATTGTTATAGGCACCACCGGGAGCTTGAATTCGTCGGCCAGCATGAACGCCCCGCGTTTGAACCGACGCATCTTTCCGTTCCATGTCCGGGCTCCTTCAGGAAAGACCACTATCGACATGCCGTGCTCCAATAGTTTCTCAGCGGATTTCATGGTCGACGCAATGCCACGGGGTGTGGAATTATCGACATATACTTGTCCGGCTCTCTCGCATGCATATCCCACGAGGGGTATGCTCCGCAGTTCCTTTTTCATGAGCCAGCGGAAATTGTGTCCGAGATAACCATAGATGCTGAATATGTCGTAGGCTCCCTGATGGTTTGCTACAAACACGTAGCTTGTGCCTTTGGTGATGTTCTCCCGCCCGGCAACGGTGACTTTCACCAATGTGAGGATACAGAATAATCGTGCCCATATCTTTGCGGGATAATATCCGAATATACGTCCGGCTCCGGTCATGGAGCCGATGATTGTGATTATCGCGGTAAGCACGGTGGCAATCAGCAGCACCGGAAGCATTACCAAAAACTGATATATGCGGTAGATAAGGAGTTTCATGTACGCAAAGTTATATCGCCGTTCCGAATTAGACAATATAAATATGGTGGGAGATGGTGAAAAATGTGCATGGCAGGATTAATTTTTAGTTGAAAAATCATTATCTTTGCATGCAATAAAATATATACGACTTAGCCATTATGTCATTTATTGCAGAAAAAGTAAAGATGGACGGCCTGACATTCGACGATGTCCTGTTGATTCCGGCCTATTCAGAAGTGCTTCCAAGGGAAGTTAATCTCAAAACCAAATTTTCGCGTAACATCACTCTCAATGTCCCCGTGGTATCAGCTGCCATGGACACTGTGACCGAGGCTGCCATGGCTATAGCTATAGCGCGTGAAGGTGGTATCGGTGTGATTCATAAGAATATGACCATCGCCGAACAGGCGCGTCAGGTTCATGCTGTGAAGCGTGCCGAAAATGGGATGATCTACGACCCTGTCACAATAAAACGCGGTAGCACCGTGCGCGATGCTCTCGGCATGATGGAGGAATATCACATCGGAGGTATTCCGGTGGTTGATGATAATGGCAAGCTGGTTGGTATAGTCACCAACCGTGACCTGCGTTTTGAACGCGACCTGTCGCGTAAGATTGATGAAGTGATGACTTCGGAAGGATTGGTGACAACCAATCAGTCGACAGATCTCGAGGAAGCCGCACAGATACTTCAGGAACATAAGATTGAAAAACTACCGGTGGTTGATGCCGACGGACATCTCGTAGGGCTGGTTACTTATAAGGATATAACCAAAGCCAAGGACAAGCCTAACGCATGTAAGGACTCGCTTGGACGTCTGCGTGTGGCTGCTGGAGTTGGTGTCACAGCCGACAGCATGCAGCGTGTGGACGCATTGGTGGAAGCCGGTGTGGATGCTATAGTTATAGATACTGCGCATGGTCATAGCAAGGGCGTGATTGGTGTGCTTAAAGCCGTTAAGGAGAAATATCCGCATATCGATGTGGTTGTTGGCAATATCGCTACCGGCGACGCTGCCCGTTATCTTGTGGAGAACGGTGCTGATGGCGTTAAGGTAGGCATCGGCCCCGGCTCGATATGCACTACACGTATTATAGCCGGTGTGGGCGTTCCTCAGCTGAGCGCTGTCTATGATGTAGCCAAGGCACTCAAGGGCACAGGAGTTCCTCTTATCGCCGATGGCGGTATTCGCTATTCTGGTGATATAGTCAAGGCTCTTGCCGCAGGCGGTTATTGCGTTATGCTTGGCGGAATGCTTGCAGGAGTGGAAGAATCGCCCGGTGACACCATAATATATAATGGCAGAAAATATAAAGCCTATCGTGGCATGGGCTCGCTCGAAGCGATGGAAAAGGGCTCAAAAGACCGTTATTTCCAAGCTAATGAGAGTGATGTCAAAAAGTTGGTGCCCGAAGGAATTGCAGCACGAGTTCCATATAAGGGAAGTCTGTATGAGGTGATATACCAGGTGCTTGGCGGTTTGCGTGCAGGTATGGGCTATTGCGGCGCACCGGACATAGAGCGTCTGCATGAGGCTAAGTTCACCCGTATAACCAATGCCGGGGTGGCTGAAAGCCATCCTCACGATGTCGCGATAACGAGCGAAGCTCCTAACTATAGCGCATCGCATCAGTAAACAGATGGCGTCAAAGCTCGCCAAGCGTGCTCTCGCCACCGTAAAATAGTATAACACGAATATGTAATAATCGGCTTTTTGCTGCGTTATATATTCGTGTTTTATATTTGGTTACAGAATATATTGTTGATGAGAAAGATATTACTTGCAATGCTGCTGGCTGTGGCGATTGTCGCTCCAGGGCAAATGTCGGCCAAGAAAGCGAAAGATCCTGTTGTGATGACGGTTGGTAACCGGGATGTGAGATTGAGCGAATTTGAATATCTCTATAAAAAGAACAATGAGCAACAGCAGGACTCCACTACTCTTGACGACTATGTGGATATGTTCGTTAACTATAAGCGTAAGGTGCTTGCTGCCGAAGCAGCCGGGCTTGACACTCTTTCTGAGATGGTGGCCGAATACAATAGATATAGGGCGGAACTTGCTGTTCCATATATGCGGGTACAATCGGTAGATGACAGCCTGAAACGTGTGGCCTACAGCCATTTTCTGGAGAATGTATCAGTAAATCACATTATTGTCGCTCCACAGACCGCCACCCGGACCCGCAAACAGCAATGGGCGTTGCTTGACAGTCTGCGCGGTCTTTTGAAGAACGGGGCTGATTTCGGCGAGTTGGCAGCGAGATATTCGGCTGATCCGGCTGCTAAAAGCACTAAGGGAGCCATGGGATGTGTCCCGGTCGGGGTCTTTCCTTATGAATTTGAAGATATGGCTTATCGTACACCGGTGGGCGATGTCTCGCCTGTGTTTGAGACAATGTTCGGGCTTCATATATTGCAGGTGTCAGGTCGCCGACCTGATATAGGCAGGGTTAAGGCCCGACACATATTGAAAGTCACTAATGGACTTGATTCAGATGCCGCTGATAAAAAGAGGGCGGAAGCTGATTCCTTGTACCGGTTGCTTTTGTCAGGTGCGGATTTTAAAAAAATAGCATCGGAAGAGACTGAAGACCCTTCCGGTAAAAACAATGGTGGTGATTTGCCTTGGTTCGGTGCGGGACGTATGGTGCCGGAATTTGAGGAAGCCGCATTTTCATTGTCAGATGGTGAAATATCAAAGCCGGTACGCACTTCTTACGGCTATCATATAATATTGCGCGAGGGTTACAAGAAGTGCGATTCCTATGAATCCATGGAGAAAGAACTCGGTGATATGATAGCCCGCGACAGCCGTGGAGGTTTGTCGCACAGACGGAAACTGGATGAAGGCCGCAGGCGGTGGAAAGTTACTCCGGTGGTAAAGGCAGAAAAACTTGTGACGTCGGTATTTAAGGAGAATGGCGGTTGGAATGAAAACGCGAAGAGTGTTCTCAGTGATATGAATTCGGTTGTTGTCAAATCCAGAATTGGAGATGTGAAAATAGCCGATGTGGTCAAGGATATGCCTGCGGCAGATATTTCTGATGTGGAGAGCGCTGAGTCTGCCTATAAGGCTGCCGTGAACCGGATTGTTGACAACATGGTTGAGTCGGCGTTTCTGGCAGTTTTGCCTGATGAAGAGGCGTCTTATCTGAATCTGTTGAATGAATACCGTGACGGAATGCTTCTCTATGAGATAAGCAATCGTGAGGTGTGGAATAAGGCAAATACGGATTTGGACGGTCTTCAGGAATATTTTGAACAGCATCGGTCTGATTATGTGTGGGACCGTCCCCATTACCGGGGCTATGTGCTTGCGGCTGTGTCTGATTCAGTTGCCGATGCGGCGCTGTCATTCCTTAACGGAACGGATATCGAGGACTCTGCACTTACCGCCGAATTGCGCAAGAAGTTTGGTACAAATGCCAAACTTGAAAAGGTGATTACGGCACAAGGCTCTACCAAGATTGTGGACTACATCGGATTTGGTGGGGCGCGTCCCGAAGCTGGCGAGCGCGGGCGATGGGTGGCATATCGTCCTTATAAAGGTGAGATTCTGCAGCAGCCGCAGTCGGCCATGGATGTCAAGAGTCAGGTGAGCATGGCTTATCAAAAATATCTGGAAGCACAATGGCTCGAGCGGTTGAAGCTCGCTTACCCCGAAAAGTTGAACCGGGCGGTGTTGTCGGCAATAAAGTGATTTAGACTATTTTTGCAGTCATAATTGTATATGAGTGAGCAAAAATTAGTAATTTTGGCCGTAGATAATTAAAAATAAAAAATATCACATTGTGAAAATAGCAAGATTCCTACTCATAGCTGTATATATATTTGCCTCAACAGTATCTAACGCACAAAACAATGTGGCCGAAGAAGTGGCGTGGGTGGTTGGCGACCAACCCATTTGGAAATCGGAGATTGAGGAGCAGTACAATAATATGCAGTATGAGAAAGTGGCAATCAATGGCGACCCGTATTGCATCATTCCCGAGCAGATGGCAATTGAAAAATTGTATCTTCATCAGGCAGATATTGACACCGTGGAGGTGCCCGAGGCTTCTGTGGTGGCTGAAGTTGATGCCCGATTGAATTTCTACATCACACAACTTGGGTCGAAAGAGAAAGTGGAGCAGTATTTCCGTAAATCGATGCCCGAAATGCGGGAGTCTATGGTGGATATGGTGCGGAATTCATATCGTGTCCGTAGTGTGCAGCAATCGCTGACTAAAAACATAAAGGCCACTCCATCCGATGTCAGGAAATATTTCGACAAGCTACCGGCCGACAGCATCCCATTTGTTCCCATGCAGGTGTCAGTGCAGATATTGACCTTGAATCCGGTAATCCCTCGTCAGGAGATTGAGGATGTCAAAGCCCGCCTACGCGATTTTACCGATCAGGTTTCGAAGGATCCGAGTAAATTTTCCACGCTTGCAATTCTATATTCCGAGGATAAGGAAAGTGCATTGCGTGGTGGTGAAATCGGATTTATGGGGCGCGGGCATCTCGACCCCGAATATGCAGCTGTAGCTTTTAACCTCAACGACCCCAAGAAGGTGTCTAAGATTGTAGAGAGCCAGTATGGCTATCATATTATTCAGTTGATAGAAAAACGTGGCGACCGAATAAATACCCGCCACATACTTCTTAGACCGAAAGTGTCAGACAATGATCTGATGGATGCTGTGAACCGCCTTGATTCAGTAAGAACCGATATGGTGGATAATAAGAAATTCACATTTGAGGAGGCTGTAGCGTATATGTCGCAGGATAAGGATACACGTAATAACCGTGGCGTTATGGTGAACCAGCAGACCGGCACGCCTATGTTTGAGATGTCGCAGCTTCCTCAGGAGGTAGCTAAGGTCGTTAATAATATGGCTGTAGGTGATGTGTCCAAGCCTTTTATCATGATAGATCCGAAGCTTAACCGCGAGGTTGTGGCCATGGTGAAACTGAGTAACCGCATGGATGGTCATAAAGCTAATATCGCCGATGATTATCAGGTGATAAAGGATATGTACGAGGATAGTTGTCGTGAAAAGCAACTCGCCGAATGGCTTGAGAAGAAGATTCAGGATACTTATGTGCGTGTGGAAGAAGGTTGGCGCAACTGTGATTTCAAGCATAAAGGTTGGATAAAGGAGGCCTCATCGAAATAATAGGAGACCATAGTATACTATAAAGTAAAAGGATGCGGTTTAGATTAAAAAAGGAATCCGGATCAAATTCAAAGATATATGCCATTGCCGCGGTAGCGGTGATGGCTATGCTGTTTTTACCGACATTGCTCTCAGCTGGTTCTTCAGGCCAGCGACCGGTCTCGGCACCGCAAAAGACCTATCATTCCGTCTCGTCAGATCACGACGAGCGGGAACGAAAGGCGCAGGAGGCTGTGAACCGGGGTGAAAAGCAATCCAAAGCCCATAAGCAGGTGTCTTCGCGGCCGGCTCCATCATCAGGTGCCGATAATAAGGTTTTGCAGCCTGTAACTGTGCCGAAAAAGGCTGCTTCCAAGGCTTCAACAGGTAAAACTACCCCTATAGCGGGTGGGGGGATGCGCAAGAGCCATGGTCAATTAACCCCCATGGTCCCTAAGGCCGATCGTGCGCAGACAGATAAGGTGTTTCTTGAACATGCAGATCGTCTTCACTACGACCGAGCCCAGGCCGAACTGGAACAGCTTCCGGAATATCAGGTGCTCAGCGGAAATGTGAAATTTCGCAAAGGTGGAATGTTTATGTTTTGCGACAGTGCATATTTTTACGATTCCACAAATTCAGTTGATGCGTTTGGTAATGTTAGGATGGAACAGGGCGACACCCTGTTTGTATATGCCGACGAGCTAAATTATAATGGGCTGACAGAGTTGGCGGTGCTGTATGCCGATTTTGGTAAGAAAGTTAAGTTGCAGAACCGCGATGTGGTTCTGGAAACTGATATTTTTAATTATGATATGGCTCAGGAGCTGGGCTATTATAATATAGGTGGAGTGTTATATGATGCTCAAAACCGATTGACATCTGTGGAGGGCGAATATAATCCCCGTACAAAATATGCCTATTTTAATTATGATGTGCATCTGACAAGTTTGCGCAATAAGGATAATCCTCTTTATATCAATACTGATTCGCTCACTTATAATACCGCTACACATGTGGCGGAACTTGTCAGCCCAAGTGAGATAATCAATGCCGATGGTAAGATTTATTCATCTAATGGAGTTTACAATACTTCAAGTGGAGTTGCTGATTTGTATCATCGGTCGCTTGTGGTGACAAATAAAGGTAACACGCTTACCGGCGACACTCTTTTTTACGACCGTAACCGTCAGTATGGCGAGGCGTTCGGAAACATGGTGCTCACAGATTCAGCACGTCAAAGTTCGTTGCAGGGCGATTATGGATATTACGATGAGGTTCGCGACAGTGTGTTCGTGACAGGACGAGCACTGGCCAAGGAATATTCCAAAGGTGATACGCTCTATCTGCATGGCGATACGATTAATGCCTATCTTGATTTGGTCGATTCAACACACGTCACTAATGTTTTTCATAAGGTGAGATTCTACCGTTACGATCTGCAGGGGTTGTGCGATTCGCTGAGCATGACTGAACGCGATTCAATACTTTATATGTATCGCAGCCCGATAGTGTGGAGTGGTGAGAGACAGATTTATGGCAATATCATAAATGTGCACATGAATGATTCGACTGTTGATTGGGCCCGATTGCCACAAAGCGGTGTAATGGCCGAGCATATTGCCGAAGATTGTTACAATCAGCTGAGTGGAACCGATATGACAGCATGGTTCAATGATTCGACGGTGCGCCGGTTGTATGTCGAGGGCAATGTACAGCTGATAATGTTCCCTATGGAGAGCGATTCCACATATAATAAGTTCGCATACGTGGAGAGCAGCTACATGGATGCATATTTCCTTGCCAATTCTATTGAGGGTATTCACTTCTGGCCTGAAACCACCACTAAAATCACGCCGCTGTATCTGGCTAAGCGCAATAGCTATTTTCTCCCCAAATTCAAATGGTATGAGACACTACGGCCGTTTTCTCCGGCCGATGTATTTGTTGTGCCGGAAGAGATGGTGGAGCTGATGCGCAATGCTGAGCCGATAGCTCCTGCGGTTAACAAATTGGATTCTAAGGATGCTTCACGGCCCAATGGTAAGGCTCCGGCATCGAAGGACGACGCTGTAATTGGGGTTGATGGCGTTCCATCGGTGGCTTCGCGTGATGCAATTGTTGAAAAGAGTGTGGATGAAGCCGTAATTTCCGATGAATCAGCGCCGTTGCCATCTGATAGCTATACTGAGGACAGGACTTTGGACACCGGAGAGGAATAAGTTATTAACATTGTTATTAACATGTTGTGAAAAGGTGTTGATAATACCTTTTGCCCGCGCATGAAAGGTGTGCTAACTTTGTAGTGTCAAACTCCGGTTAAAGAAACTTCCATTACACAACTATGAGCGATGTTATACGATTATTGCCCGATTCGGTAGCCAATCAGATTGCTGCCGGAGAAGTGATACAGCGTCCTGCGTCTGTGGTGAAGGAGCTTGTGGAGAATGCCGTGGACGCCGGGGCAAAAAGCATTCAGGTGATAATAAAGGATGCCGGCCGCACGCTGATTCAGATAGTGGATGACGGTTGCGGCATGAGCGATACGGATGCCCGGTTGGCTTTTGAACGGCATGCTACATCGAAAATAGAGCAGGCCTCCGATTTGTTCTCATTGCATACCATGGGGTTCAGAGGTGAGGCACTGGCCTCTATCGCGGCGGTAGCTCAGATTGATTTACGCACAAGAGTGCGCAGCAGTGATATCGGTACGAGGATTCTTATTTCCGGCTCTAAAGTTGAGTCGCAGGAACCTGAAGCATGCGCCCCGGGGTGTAACATGATGGTGAAAAATCTGTTTTTCAATGTGCCGGCACGCCGCAAATTTCTGAAAAAGGATACCGTGGAGTTCAGCAACATCGCAAGGGAGTTTGAACGGATGGCGTTGGTGAACCATTCTGTTGAGCTCACACTTGTGCATAACGATGTTACAGTGCATAAGCTATTGCCATCCTCATTGAAGCAACGAATTGCCGATTTGTTTGGCAAGTCGCTCGATAAGCAGCTTATACCGGTAGCCACATCAACATCGATAGTCACCATCGATGGGTTTATAAGCCGTCCGGAATATGCCAGAAAGCGCAATGCCCTGCAGTATCTCACTGTGAACGGACGCCACATGCGTCATCCATATTTTCATAAAGCAGTGATGCAATGCTATGCTCCACTCATGGCTTCGGACGACCAACCTAACTATTTCCTGAACTTCAATGTCGATCCTCAGACAATAGATGTAAACATCCATCCCACCAAGAATGAAATAAAGTTTGAGAATGAGGCTGCGATATGGCAGATTCTGACAGCTGCTGTAAAGGAGTCGCTCGGACGGTTCAATGTAGTGCCCGGAATTGATTTCGATGTGGATGATGCACCCGATATACCGGTGTTTAATCCCAACGCTAATGGTGAGCATGGTGTGGAGTTGGATAATTCTTACAATCCTTTTGCTGCATCCGTGCCGGTTACTCCACCGGTCAGCAGGCGTAGCTCCGGTGTTTCGGGCGATTCGTTGCGTTCCACTGGTGTAAGTTCCGACTGGGATAAACTTTATGCCGGATTTATGTCGTCATCTTCCGAAAAAGAGGAACTGGGCAGTAAATTGAATGTGATGGATGAAAAAGCCGACAGCCCCGAATTGCCGTTTGATGATGAACCGGTGGTGGCAGCAGCTCCCGACGCGGCGACCATTCAGATTAAAAACCGCTATATAATGGCTTCGTCGGCATCGGGCGTGATGGTCATAGATCAGTATCGGGCTCACGTGAAGGTGTTGTTTGAGCGATATAAGGATATGCTGGCTAATGGAGATGCTCCATCTCAGCGTATGATGTTTCCGGAAGTTGTCGATATGACACCCGCGCAGAGCGATATGATGGCCGATATCAAGGATATGGTGGAGGCATATGGATTTGAACTCTCATATCTGGGCGACAATAGCTGGAGCATAATTTCCATGCCGTCAATGCTCGGCACGGCATCGCCGGTAAGTGTGCTTATGCGTATTGTTGACGATGCTGTTGATGGCGCCGGAGAATTATCGGCCGGTGTTTCCGACCGCATAGCGCTATCCATGGCGCGGAGCGCTGCTATAAGGAGCGGACAGCAGCTTAATGCTGAGGAACGTGAGCATCTGATGGCGTCATTGCTCAAGCTCCCTATGCCAAATTATACGCCCGACGGACTTTCTATAATAAGTGTGATAACAACTGATGATATAGCCAAGTTGTTTCAATAGAATGTCTGATTTGTGAGTTTAAGTTTGATGAATTAATTAAAGTTGACTATTTTTGTACTCGTGGTAACTATAATAGAACATATTCAATACCTTTTGTGCCATCACGACTGTGTGGTGGTGGAGGGGCTTGGCGCGTTTGTTGCGTGTCGCCGTCCGGCTTACATCGATGCGGATCTGGCTCGCTTCATGCCTCCGGGTCGTGACCTGGGGTTCAACAGTGTGCTTGTGCACGACGATGGACTTCTTGCCGGTTCGATAGCTCGTCGCGAGAATGTTGGGTACGATGTCGCTAAATCCATTATAGAACGGGATGTGGAGCTTATCCGTAACCGTATGGAGGTGGGAAGCGTGTTCTGTATTCCACGTATTGGCGAACTTTCAATGTCGCGGACTGGGACCATAGAGTTTGTGCCCGTGGCTGATGATGACGCGATGTTCGGCGCCAGTCTCGATAAGTTGCCTGTTGTCAGTCTGCCGAGTGTGGAGATTGCATCGAAACAAGAATCCCGGGTGAATATCCTTGAGGTGGCTCCGCGCGGATGGCGTCAGCGCACGGCGTCAGCGCTTAAATATGCGGCTTCTGTAGCCATTTTGTTGGGGCTGGGATTTGTAGCATCTACTCCTTTGGTTGTGGATAAGGAGAATGTGGATTTTGCTTCCATCTCCATTCCTCAGGTCAGTGCATCATCCAATGCGTTTGTATATAACGATGGTGATGATGACGGGCGAGCGTTGTTTATACGCAAGCCGGCAGAGGATACAGCTGCTTTCGGAGATATCAAAAAGCAAGAAAAAGATTACGGCTATTATCTGATAGTAGGCTCATGCGCAAGCCGCAGTGAGGCTGAGCGCTTTATGTCGCGCATGGGCGATGAACGTATGCGGGTGGTGCGTGGCGATGGACGTTATCGTGTGTATGTTGCTGCCGGAGATACATACAGCGGAATGTACTCCTATAGAATGTCAGACCCGCAACTTTTGGAGAAATATCCTGATGCTTGGATTTATCATAGAAAATAAGAATATAATGAAAAATGATGAGGGGCACCGTTATCGGCGCCCCTCGTTTCTTATGCTATTTGCAGGTGGATGATTTATTTGAGTTTTACTGCAGTGAGAGCTCCGGTTTCAGGATTGCGGCTTACAGTATAGATGCCATCGGGTTCAGTCTCGAATTCTATTTTTGAACCATTGTAGTATGCTGTGCATTTCTCGCCGGCTTTGGATGTTATTGTGGCTTTGTCAAGTTTACCGTCGGCGTATTCTATGTCGACCGCGAAGTTTCCACGGGCCAATAGACCGGTGACACTGCCGTTGATCCATTCCGAAGGCAGAGCCGGAAGCAGATGCAGCATTCCATTATGGCTTTGAAGCAGCAGTTCGGCCACACCGGCTGTTCCACCGAAATTGCCGTCAATCTGGAATGGCGGATGCATGTCCCACATGTTGTCGGCAGTGCCGTTTTTGATTAGATTCCGGAACAAGGTGTATGCATGGTCGCCATCAAGAAGTCGCGCCCAGTGGTTGAGCTTCCATCCCATGCTCCATCCGGTGGCTGCGTCGCCACGTTGTCTGAGGGTCTCCTTGCAGGCGTTGACCAGAGCAGTGTCTGATAGCGCATTGATTGTGGTGCCGGGATGCAGGCCAAACAGATGGTTGGTGTGGCGGTGTCGGTCGTTGTATTCGTCGATGTCGTTGTACCATTCCTGTAGCTGTCCGTAGCGGCCTATTTTGTATGGATATATGCTTTCCAATTTTTCGGTCCATTCTTCGATTGATGCGGAGTCCGTGCCGAGTATGTGGGCTGCCGCTATAGCTTCAGTCAGCACTTCACGCGTCACTGCATTGGCATACGTTGCGCCGAGGTCGCAAGGGCCGTGCTCGGGAGAATACGATGGTGCTGAGGTGTATGTTCCGTTATGCTTATAGAGTAGGTCGGATACGAAGTCGGCACTTGCCTTTATTATCGGATAACCAGTATCGCGGAGCCAATCCTTGTCGCGGGTGTAGTCGTAATATTCCCATATCTGGGTGGTGAGCCACGGGCCGGCCATAGGATTGTAGTTCCACGACATTCCTGAAGAATTGAGGGGGGCTGTGAAACCGAAAATGTTGGTTGATACCTCGGCGGTCCATCCACGTGCGCCGTAGTAGGATTTTGCTGTCAGTTCTCCCGGCTTGATAAGTCCGCGCACATAATCTATGAATGGTTGGTGACATTCCAATAGATTGGTGCAAGTTGCGGGCCAATAGTTCATCTGGAGATTTATATTGTTGTGGTAGTCCACACGCCAGGGACCATCGGAGTTGTTGTGCCACAGCCCCTGCAGATTGGCCGGCATATTGCCCTTGCGGGAGCTTGAAATCAGCAGGTAGCGGCCATATTGGAAATATTGTTGCTCAAGTTCATGGTCGAGCGCTCCGCGCCGATAATTCTTTAATCGTTCGGGGGTGGGCAGATTGGCGAATTTCTTATCGGGATTAATCTTGATTTTTACGCGGTTGAAAAGATTGGAGTAGTCGTCTATATGTGCCGCATAGAGCTGTTTATAGCTCTTTTTGCAAGCTGAGTTTATTATCTGTACCACATTTTCAGCCGGGTTGACTCCTACGAATGTGGCCGGGTCTGACATGTCGGGGTCGAAATTCATTTTGTAGTCAGTGTCGGCGGCCAGAATGAACTCAATGTCTTTGGCTCCGGACACAGTGATGGTTCCATTCTTAATGTCGGTTTTCACCTTGCCGCCACCTATAGTCCGGGCCGCTACGCAAAGCGCCCATTTCATGCCGTTGCCGTCAAGCAAACCATTGTAAAGCAGTGTGCCTTTAGAGGGCGATGCCGTCGCTGAAATATGTTGCGGGGTGTTGAATGCGAAGGTGAGATTCTGCGGCTTGCCTGAGGATGTGAACCGCCACACCATCACGCTGTCGGGATAGGAACAGAAGTAATACCGGTGGTATTTTGTTCCGTCAGATTCAAATTGAACCACAGCCATTGACCGGTCCATGTTGAGTATCCTTTTATAGTCGGATATGTTGTCCTCGTCAATACCGGTGGATATGTATGCCTCGCCAAGTGTTGTGAATACACCGAAACGGTTGCGGTCGTAGTCAATGTTGCCTCGGTAATACTCTGTAACCAGACTGTCGGCTGTGCGTTCGTTACCGTTTGTGAGTTGCGTCCTTATCTCGGCGAGCGTCTCAGGGGCTACAGTCCGATTCATGTTCCAATATTCCCGGACACCGGTACCCGGCCCGCCTTTCCACAGCGTTTTCTCATTGAGCACTATGCGCTCCCGACCTATGGAGCCGAGAATCGTGGCTCCGAACGAGCCGTTGCCGATAGGGAATGACCTGCGTTCCCATAAACTGTCGGGGTTGGTGTCGGTGGCGCTGAAATCATTGGTCAACCAAATTCCGGCGCCTTCGGTAGAAGAATTGGGCGTGTCAAACCAGAGGGCATTGCCTGAAGTGTAGTCGGTAGTGTCGGTTGTCTCTATTCGCGGTGACGAGAAGCTCAGCATGGATATGCCGCACAGAAGCAAGGTCGGGATTCGTAAGTTGCTCATGGAAAGATAGGTCAATAATGTTGTCTCTATTATGGAATAATCCGTATTCCATACAAAGATACGCTTTTTTGGTAATAATGATTAAATTTGCACCATACAATAATGAACTAACCGTTGACTATATGGAAAATCTGCATGAGCTGCTGGTGCGTCGCCACAGCATTAGAAAATATACCGCCGAACCTGTATCGGCAGAAGATGTTAAACTGATTCTTGAGGCGGCTCTTCTTGCCCCGACGTCCAAGAGCAGCAGGTCGTGGCAATTTATCGCTGTCGATGACAAGTCAATGCTTGAACGTCTCGCCGAGTGTAAGCCGGCCGGTGCTTTGCCTGTGGCCCGCTGCCCTCTTGCCATTGTGGTGGCAGGCGATCCGACATTGTCTGACCCATGGGTGGAAGACGCCTCTATTGCTGCTGCATTCATGCAGCTTCAGGCTGAGGACCTCGGTCTTGGCTCGTGTTGGATTCAGGTGCGCGGTCGTTTCACGGCCGACGGTATTCCTTCTGAGGAATATGTCCAGCAGTTGCTCGGGATGCCCGATACAATGCCTGTGCTGTGTATAGTGACTTTCGGGCATAAGGATGAGGAGCGTCGTCCGGTGGACACCTCCAAACTTTTGTGGGAAAAGGTTCATATAGGCCAATGGAATCCGGCGCAGGAATGAAACCTCTGAAGGCAGTGGTAATTGGGTCGGGTAATGTTGCCAGTGCTGTTGCCCCGGCTCTCGAGAAGGCAGGTGCTATTAGCGTGGAATGTGTCTACAGTCCGACACCGGGCCATGCTGCCACGCTTGCCGAGAAGCTGCATGGAGCCTCGGCTGTGTCTGAGGTTCAGGATATACCGGCCGATGCCGAACTGTATCTGCTTGCGGTAAAGGACGATGCCATAGCACATCTTGCCACGGTATTGAAACCTAATGGCGCGGTATGGTTGCATACATCCGGGGGAGTGGACTGTTCTGTTTTGTCGTCGCTGACATCCGATTATGGAGTGTTTTATCCGTTGCAGACTTTCTCAAAGGGAGTTGAGGTGGATTTGTCGGTAGTGCCGGTGTTTGTCGAAGGTTCTACATCCGTGGCATTGGACGTGGCGAAAAGATTGGCTCATGCCATATCTGATAATGTGCATGAAGCTGATGGAGCGACACGCTGTAAACTGCATGCCGCGGCAGTGTTCGCATGCAACTTTACCAACCACTTGTGGGCTGTGGCCGATGATGTGCTCCGGCGTGAGGCCGGAGTGGACATACATGTGCTTGAGCCATTGCTGCGGGAGACCTTGCGCAAGGCTATGCTGGTGCGTCCCGCCGATGCCCAGACGGGTCCGGCAGTGCGTGGCGACGTGAATGTGATGGAAAAGCATGCCGCATTGCTTGCCGGGGATGAGGCGGAGATGTATCGTTATCTGTCACGGCATATAATGGATTACTATAAGCGTTGACGAATTATGAGCTCGATTAACTACGACCTGAAGAAGATACGTGGGGTGGTGTTTGATGTCGATGGTGTCCTTTCGCCGTCCACCATATCGCTGAGCGGCGATGGCGAGCCACTGCGTATGGTCAATGTCAAGGATGGTTACGCCATGCAGCTTGCCGTGAAGTGCGGTCTGCGACTGGCCATAATAACCGGCGCCGATAGTAAAGGAGTGGATGTCCGTTATCGAAATCTTGGCATAACCGATGTCTATATGGGGGTCTCGAAAAAAGTAGATCTCCTTTTACGCTGGATGGCGGAACAGGGATTGGCTCCCGATGAGGTGGCATACGTGGGCGATGATGTCCCCGACTACGAGGCCATGCAGTGCGTGGGGCTTAAAGTGGCTCCTGCCGATGCCTGTACTGACATAAAGGGGATGGCCGATTATATATCGCCGGTGGCCGGTGGCTATGGTGTGGCGCGCGACCTGCTTGAGCAGACGTTACGTGCCAAAGGAAGTTGGATGAACAGTGATAATGCATTTGGTTGGTGATATGGAACAGACAGGAGTGCTTGACAATCTTTCCGGACGAAAGATAATACTCGCAAGCGGTTCGCCACGGCGCCGTGAATTGTTGTCGCAGCTAGGGCTCGATTTTGAGGTTAAGAGCGCCGGTGATGTCGACGAAACATTCGCCCCTGACACACCCGCCGACGAGGTGGCGGGAATGCTGGCCCGCCGTAAGGGGCAGTGTTATCGCCAACGGTGTATGAAGCCCGACGAGGTGGTGATTACCGCCGATACGGTTGTGGTGGTGGATGGAAAGGTGTTTGGTAAACCGGTTGATGCTACCGATGCCGTGCGCATGCTCCGCACATTGTCAGGTAGGGTTCACAGTGTGGTGACAGGTGTCAATATTGAATGGGCGGGAGGTTCGATGTGCCGTTCAGCCCATACCTCCGTGGAGTTCGCCGAACTTACCGATGCCGAGATTGCATATTATGTCGAACGTTATCGCCCGATGGACAAAGCCGGCGCCTACGGCATCCAGGAATGGATAGGATGCATAGGCGTGAAGCATATCTCAGGCAGCTACTACAATGTGATGGGCCTCCCCCTCCATCTTCTCTACACCATGCTCCGTCAAGTCCGCTGAAAAACCAGTCGTTATTGCATTTGTGTAATACTCCGCATATTATTCTGTTATGTTTGTTGATTGGAGTTGCTACTTTTTTGTGGAAACGAAAAATTGCAGTACATTTGTGGTTAATGATATATGTGGAGTGTGGTAAAAAGCTCGGTAAACAATCATTGAGCCGTATGGTGATTTTATTTTTAACAACTAATAAATACTGTATAAATCATAGTTAAAATGAACGTAATAATATTGTTTATAGCAATTGCATGGGGTGTATTGAATCTCGTTTTATTTTTCAAAATATGGAATATGTGCAATGATGTTGCGGAACTAAAGCAGCGATTACTGCATAGCGAAAATAAGCCACGCATAAATATGTTGCTTGGTGATAAACATACTGCAGCATTACAAATCAAGACTAAAATCGTAAATAAACTCATCGTTTATGCTGATGATATATCTCAAAACAAATGTTCCGAAGAATATAGTAATGAGGTGTTTGCGCAAATGGATAAAAATATTGCCATATTAAACGACGTATACAACGACTTGTCTTTAGGAGAATTGCCAGAACATTTAAAATCACGCGATGCATTCATGGCTTATTATACCAAGTTAAAAAAGTATTAACGCATTAATAGTCCAGAAAAGAAACTCCACAGCAATATGAGCTGTGGAGTTTCTTTTCTGGACTATTAGAACTGTTAATTGAGCCTTTTTAGCAATTGACAGCCTGTGTATCTGTTGCAGTCGGAATTTAATGCTGGCGTAACGGTCAGGATGTGAGGGTTCAGGGGCGGTCGAGGATGAAGCGGGGGGTGGAGGTGGCGGGGGAGAGGTCGATGGCTCCGGCGGGGAGTGTGGTTGATGTGAGGAGGATGCCGCGACGCTCGGCGGGGAGCCGGGAGGCGATTTTCATGGCGGCTACGCCCATTGTGCAGCGGAGGTTCATTTCGATGCAGGGGGCTGTAAGTGTGGTGCGTGTCTCGTGGTCGCGGTAAAGTAGCATGTCTATGCCGAGCCATCCACGGTAGTAAGGGCAAATCAAAGATGTCAGCGCTTGTTCCAGTTTGGTGGCCAGCGGGTGGATGTCTGTGCCGAGCATCTGCTCGAGTTCGGGCTGCGTGGCCACTATATTCCCGCTGTAATAGCCGCGGCCGTCGGTGGTGAACATCGAGAGTCCTTTGTAGCGCACTTGACATCCGTCGGAGTGATATAGGGTAGCGAAATCGCGGATGCGGTCGAAGTGAGGTTCGATAAGCGCGCTTCCCTGCCGGTGGATTATTCCGGCAATATATTCTTTCAATGTGGGTTCGGGAATGTCGGCGGAATAGAGAATGCCCCTGCCGCTGCTGGACCATGGCAGTTTTATTACGGTGCGTCCCATCCGCCGGATGGTGTCCATGGCGGTTTCAACCGATGAGGTCTCTACCGGACGCAGATGCTCGGGTGTGCCAAGAAGACGGTGTATGTCGATGGTGGTGCGGCGGTGGCTGAGCATGCGCAGCTGTTGTATATTGCTATCTGATGGCAGGATGCCCTCGGCCATTCCGGCCTGAATGAAAAGGCGGCGGGTATAGCCGCTCCATCCCCATGGTGCGGGGTGGGCTCCGGGTGGAATGTGTGTTACCGGAGTGCCGGGAAGTCCGTATAGCTCTTTGAGTTCCATGCCTCTTCTGACCGAATCGGTGTCGCCCACCAGTATGTAGTCGCCCACCTCGGCCCACCACATAGGGAGCAGGCAGCCGGCATGGCGCAACCTGACAGCTGCGGCCGGAGGGGTATAGCCCGGCCGGTCTACGGCGAGGGCGAGGTCGTTTTCAGGATTAAAAAGCAGTATCGAACTCATGGTGTGGCAAAATTACGAAATTATCCCGATGCGCAATATTCCTATCAGGAGCACGTTAATGTATTAAGGTATGAATTTGTTCAGACACATTATTATATATATATCGGTTGCCTGTGCTATGTTGGGGGCGCCGGAAGCACGCGCGCAGCAACTCAATGATAAGTTGATGAATAAGCCGTATGCCGATTTGCGTAAATGGAATCTCGGTTTTTCGGTGGGTCTGCACACGCAGGACTTAAATTTCACCCACAATGGATTCGTCACGCCCGACGGTCAGGCTTGGTTTATGGAGCAGCCGGGATTCTCACCCGGGTTTTGTGTCAATGGTCTGGTGTCGTTACGCCTCAGCACATATTTCAGTCTGCGTTTTACCCCCGGACTTTATTTCGGCAACAGGGAGGTGAAGATGCGCGATGCCACCACCGGAGCCACCGAATCGCAGAACATTAAGTCGACATTCATTGTCGCTCCGATAGACCTGAAGTTTGCCGCCCAGCGTTTCCGCAATGCCCGTCCATATCTGGTGGGTGGAGTGATGCCGGCTTTTGATGTGTCGAAGAAGCGCAGCGACTTCCTGAAATTGAAAACTACCGATGTATATCTCTCCATAGGGTTCGGTTGCGATTTCTATCTGCCTTATTTCAAGCTGAATCCTGAGATTAAATTCTGTTTCGGCCTGACCGATGTGATACAACACAACCGTCCGGATCTGGTGGACGAGCCTGATAAATTGAAGTTCACGCAGTCTTTAAAAAAGGCTACATCGCAGATGGTGGTGCTTACATTCTACTTTGAATAATGATGACGGGCAAGCATATTTTGAGACTAATAACGGTTATTGCGGTATATGCATTGGCTTCGATAGGCAATGTTCACGCTCAGTCTGACGCTCAGCTGTCGCAATATTTTGCCGTGCCATCCTATTATAATCCGGCTGCAATAGGCCTCACCGACCATATTGCCATAAGAGGTGGCACACGGTTGCAATGGGTTGGCATTGAAAATGCCCCACGGGCTTTTCTGCTCACGGCCAACATGCCCTTGAAACTGTTCGGAAAGCGTTTTGGCGTAGGCATAATAGCTCAGCAGGAATCGGCGGGTCTTTTCCGCAACCTCACTGTAGGAGCACAGGTGGCTTATAAACTGAAACTGTGGAAAGGAGAGTTGACGGCCGCGCTTCAGATCGGTTTTGCCAACGAGGTTTTCAAGGGCTCGGAAGTTTTCATTCCTGACGACGACGATTACCACGAAGGTACAGATGAGGCCATTCCTACAACCGATGTTTCGGGCAATGCCCTTGACCTCGGGGTTGGTGTGTTCTACAACCATAGATATTTCTGGGGCGGATTGTCGTGCACTCATGTCACCTCGCCCACCATCAGCTTTTCCGACGATACAGGTTCGACCACCGGCGGCGAAAGCGAGTCGGCTAAAAATTATGAATTTCAGCTCCGCAGGGTGCTTTATTTTATGGCCGGCGGCAATATTCCCATCAAGAATACGTTATTTGAAGTGATGCCCTCCATGTTGGTTAAGAGCGACTTTGATACAACGAGGGCGGAGATTACAGGACGTGTACGCTACAAAAAATTCATCACCGCCGGCGTGGGTTACCGTTACGACGATGCGGTGGTGGCCATGATAGGAGCCGAATATAAAGGCTTTTTCATCGGTTACAGCTATGACTATCCGACATCGGCCATATCCAAGGCCAGCAGTGGAAGCCATGAGATTTTTGCAGGTTACAGTCTGAAACTCAATATGTCGGAGAAAAACAAGAACAAACACAAGAGCATTCGCATAATGTAATATGAAAAAACTATCAATCTACTTATTGACATTCATTATAACGCTCGGCTTTGCCGGATGTGCTTCCGGCACCCGCGGTTCGGCCGGCGGTGAAGTTACCGGGGTAGGCGGCACATCGTGGACTGAGCCGACTCCCTATGGCATGGTGCTCGTGAGCCGCGGTTCGATGAAAGCCGGTCCGTCGGAAGCTGACAGTGCATGGAACCTTCGTGCCGATGCGCGGGGCATGTCGGTCGATGCTTTCTGGATGGATGAAACCGAGGTTACCAACTCCAAATACAAGCAGTTTGTGTTCTGGGTGCGCGACTCCATTATCCGCGAACGCCTTGCCGACCCATCGTATGGTGGCAACGAGGAGTTTAAAATCGAGGAGGACCGCGAGGGCAATCCTATCACTCCGCGTCTCAACTGGTCAAAGCCCATTCCATGGCGCAATCCCAACGAGGATGAGGAGCGTGCCATAGAAAGCCTCTACAAAATCAATCCTATCACGGGAGTGAAGGAGCTTGACCCCGAGCAGTTGAACTACCGCTACGAGACTTACAACCACACCGAGGCTGCCAAGCGCAAGCATCGTCTCAATCCGGCGCGCAGGGAGTATAACACCGATAAGCCTGTGCCCACCGATATTCCGCTGATTTCCAAGGATACCGCATATTTCGACGATAACGGCGAGATAGTGCGCCGCACCATAACGCGTGGCCTTACCGGCGATTTTGATTTCGTTAATACATATATAGTGAATGTCTATCCCGATACCACTGTGTGGATTAACGATTTTGAGAATGCGTACAATGAACCGTATGTGCGTATGTATTTCTCGCATGGCGGTTACAATGAATATCCTGTGGTAGGGGTGAGCTGGGAGCAGGCCAATGCGTTTGCCAACTGGCGTACCGAATATCTGCGTCGTTCGCTCGGACGCGAAGGGGTGTATGTGGAGCCCTACCGTCTGCCCACCGAGGCCGAATGGGAGTTTGCCGCCCGTGCAGGAGTCAACGAGAATAAATATCCCTGGGCCGGCGACCTTCCGCTCACAGAGGAAAAAGGTTGTTTCTACGCCAATTTCAAACCTCAGGAAGGAAACTATGTGCAGGATGGACATCTGATAACATCGCGTGTCGGAACATATTCGCCCAACGATTTCGGTCTATACGATATGGCCGGTAACGTGAGCGAGTGGACCTCTACGGCCTATACCGAGAGCGTGAGCAAGCTCACAAGCGACATGAATCCGGAATATCGCTACGATGCAGCCAAGGAAGATCCTTACAGGATGAAGCGCAAGATTGTACGTGGCGGTTCATGGAAAGATGTGGCACACAACATCCGCTCCGACATCCGCATGTGGGAATATCAGAATGAGCAGCGTTCCTATATCGGGTTCCGGTGTGTGCGCTCTCAGATAGGTTTTGCAAAGGGCAATAAATTAAAGAAATAATCCTTCCAAACAGATCTATGCAATGGGAAAGATAAAAAGATATAAGAACAGCGTCGAACGTTTCCTCTCGGGTGAGAGCGGACAGCGCTTTTTCAACTTCGCTTACAGTATCGGCGCTGCTATCGTGATATGGGGTGCGCTGTTCAAAATCCTCCACCTTCCGGGTGGCAACACGTTGCTGTCAATCGGTATGGGCACTGAGGTGCTTATGTTCATCCTGACGGCATTCGACCGTCCGCCACGCGATTACAATTGGGAAGAGGTGTTCCCGGTTCTTTCATCGAAAAATCCTGACGACCGTCCTGATTTTGCGTCGGGCAGTGGTGTCGTTGTGACCGGTTCGGCCGTATCGGCCGCCAGCGCGCCGTCTTCACTACCAGCGGCATCATCATCGTCGGTGGTTTCGTCGGTGGCCCATGCGGCAGGTTCGGGAGAGATGGCCACAGTGGAGGAGCATTATATAGCTCAGATGGGTGCCATAGCTGAGCAGATGGCCCGTCTGAAGGAAACGACAGAATCGCTGAATAAGGTGAGCGAGGTGCTCCTCGACAGTTACAAAGCCATCACCGAGAATTCCGAGAACATAACACAGAGTTCCACCGGATATGTTGAGCAGATGCAGAATCTTAACCGGAATATATCGGGGCTGAACACCATTTACGAGATTCAGCTCAAGAGTGTGTCGTCGCAGCTTGATGCCATAGACCGTGTGAACCGTGGCATAAAGGATATATGCAATATGTACGAGAATACGGCAAATTCCAGCGCACGCTACTGCGAGGAGAGTGAGAAAATGGCCAAATATATGCAGCAGCTAAATCAGGTCTATGCCAAAATGTTGCATGCCATGACCATAAACATGTACAGCCCTATGCAGGGTGTGCCGGCCGATAATGCGGTCACCCCCGAGTCAGAAGATTGAAATCGATATAATATATGGCACAATCCAATACACGGCTTTCACCACGCCAGAAGATGATAAATCTGATGTATATCGTCTTGACGGCTATGCTCGCCTTGAATGTGTCGAGCGATGTTCTCGACGGTTTCTCACAGGTGGAGGACGGATTGTCGCGCACGAATCTTAATGTGCATCAGCGTAACAATGCTGTCTATGCCGACCTTGAGAAGTTTACGTCACTGCATCCCGACAAGGGGCGTCAGTGGCTGTCGAAAGCCACTGAGGTGCGGCGTGAGTCACAACGCATATATGAACTTATAGATTCAATGAAGGGGCTGATTGCTGTCGAGGCCGATGGCGACGGAGCCGATATGACTAATGTGCAGAACCGCGAGGACCTTGAAGCTGCCGCGGTGGTTATGCTCAATCCCGGCCGACGTCTCGGAGAGCATCTACGTTCTGAAATAGATTCTTACCGTGCATATATAGAGGAAATGGTTCCCGACTCGGCAAAGAGGGCAAGTATAAACGCCGCTTTGTCAACCGCGCCATTCCGTCGTCCTGGCACAGCCATGCCGCAATCGTGGGAAGAAGCTAAATTCGACAATCAGCCGGTGGTAGCCGCACTTACTCTGCTCACCAAATTACAGAATGATGTGAGGTTTGCCGAAGGTGAGGCACTGAATATGTTGCTGTCGCAGGTCGATGCCGGCGATATGCGTGTCAATAGCTTGAGCGCTTTTGTCATACCTCAGTCTCGAATGGTGATGCGCGGAAGCCGCTATTCAGCTGATATAGTGCTTGCCGCTGTCGACACAACTTCGCGTCCAAAAGTGTTTGTCGGCGGGAAAGAGATAGCCGGTGGCAAGTACGAGTTTGGAACAGGTTCTACCGGTTCATTCGATTATTCGGGCTATATAGAGGTCACCAATCGCGACGGGTCGGTGACAAAACATCCATTTTCGTCCAATTATCTTGTGATGGAGCCAAGCGCCACTGTGTCGGCTTCAATGATGAATGTGCTGTACGCCGGCATAAATAACCCGATAAGTATTTCTGTGCCCGGTGTGCCGATGAGTGCTGTCAGCGCTTCGATGACCAACGGTTCGCTGACACGCAACGGCGATCATTGGGTGGCTCGCCCTGCGGCTGTGGGTACTGATGCGGTTATTACAGTGACCGCAAATATCGATGGACGCCAGCAGACTGTGAATACCACCAAGTTCCGTGTCCGTAAGTTGCCCGATCCGGTGGCTTTCATCACCATGGGCAACGACCGATACAAGGGTGGAAAGCCTGTGGCAAAGGCTGCTCTTATGAATGCCAAAGGGCTTGAAGCGGCAATTGACGATGATATGCTCAATATCGACTTTACGGTGCTCGGATTCGAGACTGTGTTTTTTGATTCGATGGGCAACGCCATCCCCGAGGTCTCAGCCGGAGCTTCATTCTCGTCGCGTCAGAAAGATTCTTTCCGGCGTCTGTCGCGAGGCAAGCGTTTCTATATATCGCGCATACGTGCCAAGGGTCCCGACGGTATAGAGCGTGTGCTTAATCCGGTAGAGGTGATAGTAAATTGATTTTTTCGATTATCCGTTATAAAAATAGATGAAACAGATTAGCAAAATATTCTTGACTTTGACTGCCGTGGCTTGCTTCACAGCTGTTGCTGTGGCTCAGGATTCAAGTTCGGCTACCATGCGGCGCGGTTCCCGAAATCGCGACAAGCAGGAGAACAGCCAGGTGAGCACACGTCTGCAGAACCGTATGCAGACCCCGGCGGTGTCCGATGCCGATTTGTCGTGGATGAAAGTGATATACCGCAGCCTCGACTTGACAAAAGATAAGAATGCACCGCTTTATTTCCCTGAGGAACCTACCGAGGGAAGTGAGAGCCTGTTCCGTATAGTGATGCGTCTGCTGGCCGATGGGCAGCTTCCGGTATACGAATACCTCGATGGCAGGGAAGTGTTTACCGATCAATATCGGCTGAAGGTGCGCGACATTCTCGACAGATTTCATATCTACTATCAGGATGCCAAGGGCAGCACCGAGAAAAATCCTAAATTCACAATCCATGAGAGCGATGTGCCTGCATCGGAGGTGTTGAGCTACTATATACTCGAGCGTTGGGAATTCGACACCCGCGACAACCGTATGCGCACACGTATCGAGGCTATATGCCCTGTCCTTCACCGTAGCGACGATTTCGGTATGGAGACTGTGAAGTATCCTATGTTCTGGATAAAATATTCCGATTTGCGTCCTTATCTGTCCACCCAGAATATATTTGTGTCAGATTACAATAACCTGCCTTCGTGTACTTACGATGATTATTTTACTCTTAATCTCTACGAGGGAGATATCTACAAGACACGCAATCTGCGTAACCGTTCGATGATGCAGCTGCATCCCGATCCCGATGATATGAAGCGGGCGCAAGACAGCATACAGAAGGAACTGGATACGTTCGAGAAAAAACTGTGGGTGCCTGATTTGGAAGAATTGCAGGCTCGGCGCGAAGCTAAAGAGCGTGCGGAGGCAGAAGCAGCCGCGAAAGCGAGTGGCGATTCCATATCAGTGGCGCCTGCCGATAAGGAGAAAAGCGGTCGCCGTGTGGTGAGCCGTCGCGGAAGCAAATCGAAGTCCGCAGCGTCAAAACCGGCCAAAGTGAAACGCGCCAAAGCTCCAAAAACTAAATCGGCGGCCACGCGTAGTGTGCGAAACCGAAAGCGTTGAGCTGACAGCAAGATATTGATTTAAATGATTTGTGGAGACGATAAAAACAATGTCGTCTCCACTTTCGTTTTAATGGCATGAAACACGATGAGATAGATATACGTCTGCTGGAACTGCGCGAGGATAAGCAGCATACCCGACTGTACAGGTGGGAACTGGTGCGGTACGACGGTGCGCCTGTCGATGTCGAATTGTCGACTGATTTTAAGGCCAATACCGGAAAGGGCACTGTGACAGTGAGGCTTGGCGCGCATTACACCACTATGCGTACTCAGATGCGACGCAGGTTGCTTGACTATGTGATGGAAGCGGAATATGGTGTGACTGATGCCGATGGATTGATTGATGTGGCTGATAACGAAGTGCTGGTTACTACAGATTTCCTAAGGCTTATGCTGAGTATTGCTCTCGGAGCCATGCGGGGTATGATAGCATTGCGCACCGAAGGGACATTCCTGAGCAAATATCCGTTGCCGATATATAATCTCGGCACCCTCCTCGACAATATTGTGAATTCGGGTACTCCCGCCGCGTCACGTTGATTGCGTAATCTCGGATATGCGTTTGCGCAGTAACGATGTGAACTGGTAGTTTTTCAGACCCCATCGCGGACATATCAGGAGATTGTCAGGTGCCTGCGACACGAACCGTTCTATCCCTATGCCGGGACGGAGCGTTTTTATTATATCGCAGCACAAATCGAGGTATTCGTCCACATTGAAATTGATTATGTCGCAACTGCCCGCCCGGTATTCTGCGGCGAGACGTGTGCCCTCTATTATCTGCAGCTGGTGAATCTTGATGAGGTCTACCGGCAGTTGGTTCACGGCGTTGATGGTGCGTAGCATGTCTTCCCTGGTTTCTCCCGGAAGTCCCATTATAAGGTGAAGCCCGACAGGTATGCCACATTCGGCCGTGCGGTTTACGGCATCGGCTGTGTCAGCCCATGTATGGCACCGGTTTATACGCTTCAGTGTGTGGTCGGATGCGGTTTCAGCTCCATATTCCACCATTACAAATCTGTCGCGCGACAATGCGGCAAGATGTTCAAGCAGTGGCTGAGGCATGCAATCGGGACGTGTGCCTACTATTATACCGTCTATTCCATCCACGGAGAGCGCTTCATTGAAAAGCTGCATCACTTTTTCGATGTCGCCGTTGGTGGATGTGTACGACTGGAAATAGGCTAAATAGCGCATCTCCGGATATTTGCGTGCGAAAAATGCTTTGCCTTGCAGCAACTGTTCGGTGACAGAACCTCCCGAGGATGTGTAGCCCGGTGAGAACGAATTGTTATTGCAGTATATGCATCCGCCGGTGCCTTTGCTGCCGTCGCGGTTAGGGCATGTGAAACCTGCGTTGACGGTGATTTTCTGTATCTTCCCCGGAAGGTATCCGGAGATGAACTGCGAGAAACTGTGAAAATCGAAGTCGGCAGGGTTCATTTCGGTGGGGTATTACATGTGTGACGTTTTGGCAAGTAACCAGTTGTCGAGTATAACCATGGCTGCCATTGCCTCAACCACCGGCACTGCTCGTGGAAGCACACAGGGATCGTGGCGACCGCGGGCGTGTAGCACTGTTTTCTGAAGTGTGTCGGTCACGGTGCTTACATCGCGCAGGAGTGTGGCCACCGGTTTGAACGCGACACGGAAATATATGTCCTGACCGTTGGATATGCCACCTTGTATTCCTCCTGAATGGTTGGTGCGGGTGTGTATACGCCCGTTTTCTACGGTAAAAGTGTCGATCATTTCAGTCCCGAGTCGTCCGGCTCCCTCGAATCCCATGCCGTAGTCAAATCCTTTGGCGGCATTTATGGATAGCATCGCTGCGGCAAGCTGTGCATGGAGTTTGCCGGCTACAGGTTCGCCCAATCCGGGCGGGCACCCTTTTATCACACCTGTGATTATTCCGCCGACGGTGTCGCCGGCCGATTTGACACGGTTGAGCAGGGCTATCATCCTCTCTGCGGTGTCAGGGTCGGGGCATCGTACAGGATTGGAGTCTATGAGCGCGGGGTCGTAGTGTGTGTAGGGTGCGTTAAGCGTGATATTGCCTACGGTCGATGTGTAGGCATAGACTTTTATACCTAAGAAGTCGAGCGCTTGAGCCGCGAAACTGCCTCCCACTACACGGGCCACCGTTTCACGGGCTGATGAGCGTCCGCCTCCGCGATGGTCGCGTATGCCATATTTTGCGGCGTATGTGTAGTCGGCGTGCGACGGCCGGTAGGTGTGGAGCATTTCATCGTAATCTTTCGGATTGGTGTTGGTGTTCGGGATTGTAAACCCGATTGGGGCTCCGGTGGTTACACCATCAAGCAGGCCTGAAAGTATCTGTACCTCATCGGGTTCGTTGCGCGGGCTCACTATTGATGACTGTCCGGGACGGCGTCTGCGGAGTTGGGCTTGTATCTTTTCCAGATTTATATGTATGCCCGAAGGCATTCCGTCAATAACGCCACCGAGTGCTGGTCCGTGGGATTCACCGAATGTGGTGAGGCGGAATATGTTGCCGAAAGTGTTCATTAGTTGTTTTGTATAAGATCAATTGTTGTCGCGCTTACAAATGATATGAGGTCAGTAGGGTTCAGGCCTATCTGAAGTCCGCGAATGCCGGCGCTTATAAATATTTCGTTGAAATCGACAGCTGTGGAATGAATGAATATCGGAAATGGCTTTTTCAGCCCGATAGGGGAGCAGCCACCTCGGATATATCCTGTCAGCGGTAGCAGCTCTTTCATCGGAATCAAGTCGGCTTTCTTGGCGCCCGCTGCCCGGGCCGCTTTCTTGAGGTCGATTTCACAGTTCCCGGGAACCACGCAGATGAAATGGCCGCAACCGTTGCCTTGCAGCACGAGGGTCTTGAACACCTGGCGTATATCCTCTCCAAGCTCTTGGGCCACGTGTGTTGCCGAGAGGTCGCTCTCGTCCACGGTGTATGGGATGAGCCGGTAGCTGATGCCTGCCTTGTCGAGCAGACGCGCTGCGTTGGTTTTCGTCAGATGTGCCATAGACAGTTTGTGATCGGTTCGTGTGGTGCGATTGCTGTAGATGACGCAAAGTTATAAAAATGCTTCAACTTTTTCACCGGCTTTGTTGTTTTTAATCGTGTAATAAAATTTAAGAAACTAAAAACCCGTTTCAGATTATGAAAAAGTTTATCATCGTATTGCTCGCGGTAATAGGTATGACAGCCGGCGCGAATGCTCAAAAAATGAATCTATCCGTAAGTTACGGCGGCTATACCTTGATGGATGCCGCTGATTATCATGATGGCTGGCATCATGTCAATAACGCATGGGGTGCGCTCAACATCGGTTTTAATGTCCAGGTGCTCCCGAAATTCTGGGTAGGTCCGTCGTATACGTTCTCAAGCACCAGCACCAAGGGTTCGCACTCAAATGACATCGCTTATCATGCCATTATGGTCAACGGTCGTTATGATTACTACAGGAACCGTCTGCTCACCATGTATGCACACATGGGTATAGGTGCTGAGATATCTCACATGATGCCTTATGATGATGACGCTTACAATAAATGTTATTTCGCTTTCCAACTCTCGCCTATAGGTGTTGACGTACAGCTCAGTAAGATGTTCACAATGTTCGGTGAACTCGGCTTCGGTGCTCAGGGTCTCCTTCAGGTTGGCGCAAGAGTGAACTTTTAACCGCACTGCTTGTTATGAATGACAGATTAGGCTATAAGGCAAAGAAAGAGCTGCCCGACAGTATGTTCGGTTTACCCGAGCGCCGGGAGTATCCTATGCCTGATGCCGCACATGTGCGGGCCGCCGAATCCTATTTCCGGTATTGTCCGGAGGAATTACGTCCGAAATTGGCTAAGGCAATATTGGCGCGGGCGGCGGAATATGGCGTGGATGTGGAGAGTCCCACGGTCCTGTCGTATGCAAAGGAATAGAAGCTAATATTTTAATATCCAATTCCCTGCGAGGGTGGTGTTGAGAGAAACATCACCCCTCGTTTTTTATTGGCATACAATGAAAAATTAGTAAATTTGCACAAATATTTTAATTAGGAATATAAACGCAATGAATGTAGCTATTGTGGGCGCAAGCGGCGCCGTCGGACAAGAATTTCTCCGAGTGCTCGATGAGCAGAATTTTCCTGTGGACAATCTGTTGCTTTTTGGCTCGAAACGCAGCGCCGGCCGCAAATATACGTGGCGCGGTCGTGAGTATGAGGTTAAGGAGCTAAGACATGGCGATGATTTCAAGGGTGTGGATGTCGCTTTCACATCGGCCGGTGCCGGAGTGTCGAAGGAGTATGCCGAAACCATAACCAAGCATGGTGCCATAATGATAGACAATTCAAGCGCGTTCAGAATGGATGAGGATGTGCCGCTCGTAGTGCCTGAGGTCAATGGCGACGATGCATTCAACACTCCGCGCAATATTATAGCCAATCCTAATTGCACGACTATACAGATGGTTGTGGCATTGAAGCCGATTAATGACATAAGCCCGATTCGTCGCGTGCATGTGGCTACATATCAGGCCGCGAGTGGCGCCGGTGCTGCCGCTATGGATGAGCTGGTGCATCAGTATGAGCAACTGCAGCGCGGCGAGACCCCGACGGTGGAAAAGTTTGCCTACCAGCTGGCATATAATGTTCTTCCCCATGTTGATGTGTTCATGGACAATGGGTACACCAAGGAGGAGATGAAAATGTATAATGAGACCAAGAAGATAATGCATGCCCCGAAACTCGATGTCAGTGCCACATGTGTGCGTGTGCCGGTGATGCGTGCGCACAGCGAGGCTATCTGGGTGGAGACGGAGGAGCCTATCGCTCTCGACCGTCTGCGCGATGCTTTTGCAAACGCTGAAGGGCTTGTGGTGATGGACAATCCGGCAGAAAAGGTTTATCCGATGCCGCTCGACATAGCCAACAAGGATGCTGTGTATGTGGGTCGCATACGCAAGGACCTCACTAATGAATGTGGATTGTCGTTCTGGGTGGTTGGCGACCAGATAAAGAAAGGTGCCGCTCTTAATGCCGTGCAGATAGCTCAATACATGCTGACTCATAAGAAATAACAGGAACAACTGATGCTGTTGTCGCTCGCCATACCGGCCACAAGGCCGCTTGTGTCGTCGCCGGTCGCTATATTTCTGATAGTGCTTGCGATAATATTGCTTGCGCCCCTGCTGCTGAACCGCCTTAAAATTCCCCATGTGATAGGGCTTATAGTGGCAGGTGTGGTTGTGGGGCCTCATGGATGCAATATATTGGCGCGCGACATGAGCTTCGAGGTCTTTGGCCAGGTGGGGCTCCTCTATCTTATGTTTCTGGCCGGAGTGGAGATAGATATGTACCACTTGCGGAAAAATATAAGGCGGGGCTTTGTGTTCGGTCTGTTTACATTTGTCATTCCGCTTGTGCTCGGCACTATATCCGGACTTTTGTTCCTGAATCTGGATATGCTCACATCGGTGTTGCTGGCTTCTATGTTTGCGGCGCACACGCTGCTTGCCTACCCGATAGTGTCGCGCTTCGGTCTGACCCGGAATCCGGCAGTGATAATAGCTATTGCCGGTACTATATTCACGGTGCTCGGTTCACTGGTGGTGCTCGCCTCTATTGTGGGGGTGGTGCGCGAGGGCGAATTTAATTTTGCCATGATAGGCAAATTGCTCGGGGGGCTTCTGCTATATTGTGTGGTGACAATCTATGCATATCCACGGATAACGCGATGGTTTTTCAAACGTTACCATGATGGAATATTGCAGTTTGTCTACGTGCTGGTGATGGTGTTCCTTGCCGCGGAAACAGCGACGATGATAGGCATAGAGGGGGTGTTCGGCGCGTTTTTCGCCGGCATTGTGCTCAATAGGTACATTCCCGGCCGTTCACCGTTGATGAACCGAATAGAGTTCGTCGGCAATGCTTTGTTTATCCCCTATTTCCTTATCGGTGTGGGAATGCTGATCAATCTGCGGGTTCTGATGTCGGGATGGGTCACCCTGTATGTCGCGGCAGTGATGAGTGTCACTGCGATGGCAGGAAAGTGGCTAGCGGCGTTTGTTACCCAACGTGCTTTCCGTATGAGGGGAGTGGAGCGCTCGATGCTTTATCAGTTGTCGAACGCGCATACGGCGGTTGCATTGGCTGTGGTTATGATTGGTTTTAAGCTCGGAATATTCGGCGAGTCGATACTGGATGGAACGATAGTGATGATTCTGGTTACGTGTACGGTTTCGTCGATCGGAACTTCGCGTGCTGCATCGCGTCTGAAGGTGCTCTCGCTAAAACCTGACCGGGTGGTGGAGAATGCCGATGCCGACAAGAAGCGTGTAAATACACTGATTCCGGTGGTGAATCCGGCGAGTGCCACTGAATTGGTAAATCTTGCCATGATGATGAACGGAGCATCTCGCCGTAACAATCTGTATGGGTTGCATGTGCGTAATGACAATTCTCCATCATCGCGCGCGGTCGGGCAGAACTCGCTCGATGTGGCGCAGCAGGTGGCCGCGAGCGCCGATGTGCGTCTTGACCCCATAGAGCGTTATGATCTCAATTTTGTGACAGGAGTGCTGAACACTATCGAGGAGCGGGATATCAATGAAGTGGTGATAGGATTGCACCGACGCAGCAATGTGATAGATTCTTTCTTCGGGGATAAGCTCACGCAGTTGCTGAAGGCTACCTACCGTATGGTGGTTATATCACGTTGCTACATTCCGGTCAACACCATGCGGCGAGTGGTCGTTTCGGTGCCTGATAAGGCTGAATATGAGACCGGCTTCGTGCGCTGGGTTCGTGCCATCGGCAACCTGACGCGGCAGCTCGGTTGCCGGGTGGTGTTCTGCTGTTCGAGCGCCACGCGCAGGTCTATAGAAGCTGTCCTGAAGCATGGAGGATATGAGATACGCTCGGAGTATCGTCTGGTGGAGGAGTGGGACGATTTTATATTGTTGGCAAACAAGATTCTCGACGAGGATTTGTTTGTTGTGGTCAGTGCCCGCCGTTCGTCAGTGTCGTTTACTTCCGACATGGATCAGTTGCCTGAATTTTTGCGCAAATACTTCGCCCAGAATAATCTGATAGTGCTTTATCCTGAGCAGTTCGGGGAATCGGCCGACATACCTACGATGACGGATGTGTTGTCGACCGATATGGCGTCGGCTCCCTCGGCCTTATGGTTGCGGATTATGGATTTCTACAGATCGGCGTCGGCTTTGTGGCGTCGCATCAAGCACCGCCGTCCGCGTCCTAATAAAATAGATTTATAATCCGCATAGTCAAGCCTGAGTTATGTCGTTCTGGAAATTTATAAAGGGTTGGATTGTGTACGATTTTCTGTTTGGACATCGTGATGACGATTGTTCGTGTGGCGATTCGTGTTCTGACTGTGATTCTGATGATGTATGCGGTGAGTGCCGATGGGATGGATGGCCAACTGATATTGACGATTATATTGGGATGTCTGATGACGATTATGTGTGAATTAGTGATTGTTTTTACCGGTGAGTAAGCGCCATCCTGACAAAAATATAATTAACCGACCCGCATATTGCAAGAACCGGTAGCAGAGCAAGCTCTGGTCCGGTTAGCATGCTGAATACTGACACCAGTATGAGTTGCAGGCTGAAGTTTAGGATATGGCTTGCAGTAAACAATATGGCTTTTCTGATATTTGGCTTTGTGTGAAAAGTGAACAGATTTGAAAGTATGAAATTACAAATAAGGCTTACGGTATAGCTTATGACTGTGGATGTTACGGTCGGCATGCCGTAGTGCGAAACCAACAATAGAAATACCGAATATTGTATGATAACTGCTATGATGCCTACTATTGCGAAACGCATTATTTCTGCCTTTCGGGATGATGTGTGAAATAATGTGGCAAATATTCTCACTATGCGTTTTCGGATGGAATCCGTACTTATTTTTTTTGAGTGAGCGGCAAAATCAAGCATTGCGTCATCGCCATTTGAGTCGCCATAAGCATACATGTTTTCGGGGACTGCATCGGGGATCTCCGCAATTATCCGAGCAACTTTCTCTTTACCATGGCAATTAGGCGTATGGAATCGTCCGGTGAGACATCCGTCGGAATCAGTCTCCACTTCAGTGGCAATTACGCCGTCTATACCTTTGTGTTTGGCCCAAGGTTTAATCCAATCGGATAAACTTGCTGATACTATGTATAGTCTGTGTCCTGAGGCCTTGTGTTTGTTGAGAATCTCCACGGTTGAATATCTTAGGTCTCGTTCAATCAAGGGTGCGAATTTCTCTCCAAGTTCACGGAATTGCAAGAGTGACATGCCTTTGAAGAGGCGGGAAAACAAAATTTCCTTAGCCGAACTATTGCTGATGATGCCAAGCCGCCACATAATCAACCAAGGGAATGTTAATGCCATTCCGCGTATGAATTTAAATTTGCCGAGTGCAAATTTGCTGAATGAGATAAAGGTGTCGTGGCGGGTAAGTGTGCCGTCGAAGTCAAATAGCGCAATCGGCGTCATAGGTAGATTATGAAGAGGAATACTATTATCCATAATGTTAGGCAACTATGGATGAAGTGATCGTGAAACAATATTTTAGTGGGGCTTCCACTGCGTCCATCAACTATAGTGACCTGCAGATAACGTAAAATCCCTGCGATGACGAATATGGAAGTTATGTAGACATATCCGCTGCCCATTCGATTCTCAACCTCAGGGCTTACAGTATAGCTTATGTAGCAAACGACAGTTATCGCGCCTATAATGCCAAGGGTCTGGTTGAGAAACGCGATGTTGTAATTATGGGTGTTTTTTCTTGTTTCAATTCCGGTGGAGTTACGTATAAGCACGTCATCGTATCTTTTGGCAAATGCCAGAAATAGTGCTATAAGGAAGGTCATAAGCACAATCCATGGAGATAACCAGATATGACATGATGTGCCACCGGCGAATAACCGCAGTACAAATCCAAGTGAAATTATGAAGACATCGATTATGGCAAATTGTTTCAGCCACATGCAATATGCTATATTCAAGATAAAATACGTGAGGATAATTGACATGAGGTGGAGAGAGCTTCCTGATGTGAGCAGAAAGCAGGAAGCAAGTGCCAACAATATAAGCAGTGCCATTATTGCATATGCAGTCCGAACCAGAATGTGGCCGGCAGCAATTGGCCGAAATTTTTTCTTAGGATGATGCCTGTCTGCTTCGATGTCCAAGATGTCGTTCAGACAATAGATTGCACTTGCGGTCATTGAAAAGGCTATGAAGGCTACGATAGTCTGGTGCCAGCACCAAATATCGAATAGTGAACCGTTGAAAAACAAGGGAAGAGCTACAAATATATTTTTTGCCCATTGCTGTGGGCGAATCAGATTTATCAAATGCTTTGATTTCATTCAGATGCCGTATGATGTTGAGAATGGTTGTTTAAGTATCCTGTTGTAAGCACAATCAGAAGAATAGATGTCGTACCATCCATTGAGCTCCTACATAGAGACTCCCTACAGGACTTTGACTCATGGCGGCAGTAGGGTCGTAAAAACATGGAGAGATGCCGAATGTCAGAAGAATGAAGATGAATACAGCCTTGGTGGGAGGGATGTTGGTACGCAACCAGGAGTTGAGACGGGCTACATCATTTATTATCCGCTGGGGAAATATGGAACGGAGCTTATTTAAGTCGATAATCAGGATAATGGCAAACAAGGGTATGGTGATATATTGGAACAACCGTCCATAGTCGCAGCTCAGTATGGTGAACATAGGTGTCAGGCAAAGAGATTGGGTGAGAAATAATGTGGACACTATGGTTTGCAAATCACTGCTGTGGCTCGATTTTTCTTTTTTGAACACGGATAGGTAAAATGTTACGAAGTAGTAAGCAATAAAGTAGATTATAGGCCAATATATCAATCCTATGTAATTGTCGGAGGAACCCAGGTTACGTTGGATGTGCATTATCATAGTGTTTTTGGTGTCCCATGCGAGGGCTCCGATGCTATCAGGTTTATAGGTTATTTTGACGTCAGGGAGCACTGTGTTCCAAGAGTCAATAATGGAGTTCATTATATATATGTCACCTTTGAATATGCACGATATGATGAATACAGCCAGTATTAATCCAATCAATACGATGTTGGATTTGATGTGTCGGCGGTCAGATAGGAATATCAGGGTCAATATAGGAGCACCCCAAAATATAAATGCCTCATGAATCAGGATGCCGATTATGACGATGGCGGTGGCTGCAATGCGTTTCAGTAATGTCTGTGAAGATATATCCCGTGCAAGATATAATGAGCAGATGAGAATCGCATATAGAAGATAGTCCTTTCGAATGATATCTACCGTAAACCCACACATCAGCGGAGAGAGCACCACCCACCAGCAGTATTCTTTTTCCTTGAATTTTTTGAGAAAAAAACATGCCACAAACAGATACGCGGCTATACAGATGATGGTGATAAGCAGTTTGGGATTGTTGTTGGTCAACGAGGTGTAAGTTAATAGAATTTCTCCAAGGAGTCCTCGTCTAACGAATCCTCCACTGAAATTTATCAGAAACTCGGAATATTGGAATGACTTGAGAGCATCGGGTGAAAAATATAGAAGAACAACAGATGCAAACAGTTTCGCTATTACTGATAAGATAAGTATGGTACTTATTACAAATATCGGAGTAAATAGGGGCTTGAAAATTGGATTTAAATGTGCGCGCAATCCCATAAATTCAGGTAAGGCCCTGATTCCCATGGAGGCCACTATGTTTATAAAACAAAATACGTGGGAATCTTACATGTTGCTCTTCCCACCGTCTGAGGCCTTCGCATCGCCCGAAATAGAGAGGTCGAGCAACGCAGAGGCCCACGTATGCAACTATTATGGCCGGAATTGATACCCAGTCAAATAACAAGCATACATAAAGACATCTACCGTTGCTTTTACCTGCTCTATTTTTGAAAGTTGCGAAGTTTCAGACAGTCAGGAATAAAAGCTTAGTAACGCTTTTGTTATATAGATATGATATGTCGCTTAGTCTTACTCTTAAAACTAAAAAGCGAGCAATCGTTTGCAAAAATACATTAAATGCTGTAGAATTCAATGTTTTTTTTATGAAAATTCAGTATGTTATGGAAAATGTAATATTGGCAGGAAGAGGTGGAATGTTTAGACATAGGCTTCGCTTATCACATCATCGAGGATGCCCTCTTCAATCTCCGAATCTTTTAATGTGAGGTATATTCCAATTTGTTCGCTGTTCATTGTGCGTTGTGTCGGTGTTGGTATTGAGGATAAGGATGTCAGCGGTATGTCTCGGTGAGGGTGTGTATGGCGGTCAGGAGGCGGCGTTCTGTGTCGTCAAGGGGTAGATCGCGGCGGGACATCATGCGTTCGGCAATGCTTAGAAACTTGGAGAGATGAACTTCAGTGAATCCGGCTGTGGCTGAGCCTTCGCTGAACGAAGCTACAAAGTTGCGTGGAAAACCGGTGCCATGGATGTTTACGCCCACGCCTGTCACGGTGGCGGTGTTGAACATGGTGTTTATGCCTGCTTTGGAATGGTCGCCCATAATCAGGCCGCAGAATTGTAGCCCGGTGCGCAGGAACCGTCGGGTGGCATAGTCCCATAGCTTTATTTCCGTATAGTCGTTCTTGAGGTTGGATGCCACACATCCGGCGCCGATGTTGCACCACGAACCTATTACGGCGTTGCCTAAGAATCCGTCGTGGGCTTTATTGGAGTATGGGTGCATCACTATATTGTTTATCTCGCCGCCAACCTTGCAATGGGCGCCTATGGTGGTGGCGCCATAAATTCGTGTGCCGATATTGACAGTGGCGTGCGGCAGTATGCCTATCGGGCCACGCAGGCATGAGCCTTCCATCACGGTCGCATCCTCACCTATATATATAGGGCCGCCGGAGGTGTTCAGGAATGCACCTTCTACGGTTGCGCCGGGGGAGATGAATACCATGGAAGGATCTCCGATAATGGTGCATGTGTGGCTTACGGGCTGCGACTGACGGTGGGCGGTGATTCGGCGGAAATCGGCGGAAATCAGCCGGTCGTTGTTCTGGAACAGGTGGTAGGGGCGTTCTATAGCCGTTATTGGACCATCATATTGCAATGTTTTGCCTGGGTGGCCTGAGCGCAGTGCGATGGTTGTTCCGTCGGGTGTCTGAAGAGAGTCGCCGCTGCTGAGGGATGTGATGGCTTGAACCAATGCTTCGTCGGGTATTATGTGTGAAGCGATGGTCAGATAATCGTCGGTCTCTTTTTCGGGATATTTCTCGGAAAGGTAGGAGGTGGTACGGTAGGAATATGAGCCGGGTAGGAGTGACTGCCATTTCTCGGCTATTGTGTCGAGCCCGATCAGGAGTTCGGAAACCGGGCGTGTGAATGTGAGTGGAAGTAGCTGAGTGTGAATGCGCGGGTCGTCGGCAAGTATTATATTGTTCATATTATTGGCAATTTTGTGAAGTTGCGATGCAAAATTATTAAATTTGCGAGGAAAACCATTAAAAAGATTGGATTATGACATTCAAGCAACTCGAAATAGATGGCGTGTGGGTGATTGAACCAAAGCGATTTGGCGATGCGCGCGGTTATTTTTCGGAAACATTCAAGCGTGCGGAATTTGAATCACATGTCGGCCGGGTTGATTTTGTGCAGGACAATGAGTCGTTTTCGTGCTACGGAGTGTTGCGTGGCCTTCATTTCCAGAAAGGAGAATTCTCGCAGGCCAAGTTGGTGAGAGTGTCGCGCGGCAAGGTGCTGGATGTGGCTGTGGATTTGCGCGGCGGTTCACCGACTTTCGGGCGACATGTGGCTGTGGAGTTGAGTCAGGATAATGGCCGTCAACTATTCATTCCGCGTGGTTTCGCCCATGGCTTTGTGGTGTTGAGCGATGAAGCGCAATTCCAATATAAGGTGGATAATGTGTATGCACCGCAAGCTGAGGCAACGTTGCGTTTTGATGACCCCGCACTTGGCATAGACTGGCAGATACCGAAAGCAGATATGCTGCTGTCGGAAAAGGATATGAGAGGAATATCGCTTTCGGAAACTGCTCCATTCTGAGCGATGATGTCATTGCAATGGAATACACGAGATAAAAAACAATAAATCACATATATCAATTTAAATGAAACTTATCCTAAAAAATCTAACATCATGGCTGACGGCGGTTATGGCACTGCTTGCTCCGATGGACGCTGTAGCATCAGACTATTGCACGTCAGGAACTTTAACCCGAACGGAGAACGACAGGTATCTTAATTCTATGACCTTGACCGATGGGACATCATCGTTGGCGGTTGCGGTAAATCAGAACGACAGATACGGTTCAGCTACATATTTCGATAAAACAACTTCTGTGCTTGAGGTTCAGCCCGGAGCCACAGTGTCGTTCAGTTCGTTAGTATGGACCGGCGCGTGGATGCATGCATACGTTTACGTAGATTATGACAATGACGGAACGTTCAATACGACGCTGAATGCTGATGGCTCAAGTATGGGCGAGCTGGTGTCGTATTCATATTACAATGAGCAGGACGGGGACAATGCCACCGCTCCCAACAGCCGTGGCGTCATAGTGTCGCGGGCGAGTGGAGTTACTGACTCGAGTGTGCCATCGTTTACTGTGCCTGCAAATATATCAAGCGGAGATTATCGTCTCCGTTTCAAAGTCGATTGGAATTCGTTGGAGCCATGCGGCTCGACAATCCAGAAGGATGGAGGCTGCATAGTGGACATGACGTTGCGTGTGGCTGCGCCTCAGGAACGAACGGTGTCGGTGCGGTCGTCAGATGAAAACAAAGGGACTGTGTCGATAACGGGCGCAAGTGGCAACAGCGTGACCAAGGCCGGGCTGGTTGAAGTGAATGCGACACCCAAAAGCGGATATATGTTTGTGAACTGGACTAATGATGCCACTGCTGAGGTTGTGTCGAATCAGGCAACTACATCGGTGGGTGGAAATGACGATGTTAGCCTGACAGCAAACTTCGATAATTTCGCTTATGCGGGGATGAAACGTTATTTCACCGGTTCGCAGTCACAGCAGAACCGTTATCTGAAACGTGTGACCACATCCGGAACCAGTACTCCCGAAGTGTTCAACGCAACAACGCAGGCTGAGCTTCCATACACGGCATATACAGTATCGGCCGGAACTAAAGTGGAGGCCGGTGCCCTGATAGATAAAACGACCAATCCCATCCGTATAGAACATGGAGTCAGCTCGTTTGATATCACATATTATGCGTGGACCGATAATATAGGAAGTTATTCGTCGGAAATCAACTGGACACAGGATGCCTATTATATCGATTGGAATGGCAATGGGTCTTTTGCAGATGCCGGCGAAGGATCGGAGAAAGGAACGACGTCGAAACCAGATGATGAGATACTGACCGGCGCAACGAGAACTGTGTCGATTCCTGCCGGACAGGAACCCGGTGTGTACCGGATGCGACTTGTGTTCTATGAGCCTGATGGTGCGTCGGAAGAGTGGCACAAGTCCATGTTCGGGACTCTCAACAGTGAGATACGTAATGGTGTGGCCTATGATTTTGCCATCGAGATTATGGAAAAGAAGGATATGGCGATAACATCGATAGAGCCGGTGTATAGAACCGGAGAAACGACCCCCGGACGAACAAACGTGGTGGTAGCTTCGCTGAAAATCGATGCGTCAGGCTCATTATCGCCAAAGACTGTGGAAACTGTCGGTATGAAATGGAACGGTACGGCGAATGTGAAAAATGTGCGCTGGGTGTATTCTGCTACCGGAACAGTGACGGACGACGTGGTGGCTACAATGCCGGCGACAAATCTGACGGCGGAGGTGTCGCTCAACAGACAGCTCTCGCCGGGTGCAAATTACCTGATGCTTGTGGCCGATGTTGAAGATGATGCGGAGATTGGCTCGACTCTGTGTGCCGAAATCCATTCGGCGGTTGTTGATGGTGAGCGTTATGACTTTGACTTGAGTAATCCAGAAGGAATTGTGGTCAGTGACAATTATGATTACACACTTGGCAATGCGATATGGTTTGACACGCCAAATTCTTCAACTTCGGGTCTGGCAATATGGAATACCAACAATTTCGCCACTACCGATACGAATCCCGACCAGATGTGGGAGCGTAAATCGTATCCGATTGGAAATGGCTCGTTCGGAGCGACCATTATCGGTTCGATTGCATCTGAACGAGTCGTACTGAACGAAAAGACATTGTGGAAGGGCGGTCCTGCCACAGGTGTTTCGGAGTATTGGAATATGAACAATACCGTGAGCCCGTCGACGCTGAGCACTATACGTCAATATCTTGTAAATGGCAATACGTCGGGTGCCAATTCGCTTGTGTCGTCGAACTATAGGGGTTCGATAAATTACGACAGCAGCCGTTTCGGTTCGTTCACAACCATGGGTGAAGCGTATGTCAATACCGGTATCAATGAAAGTGGTGTGACAAACTATAAGCGTATTATGAATATGGACCGTTCTATTGTAGTGGTTCAGTTTGAGTCGGAGGGTACCAAATATCAGCGCCGTTACTTCTGTTCTTATCCGGACAGTGTGATGGTATGGCGTTATACTTCTGATGGTGCTCCGCAGAATCTCACATTCTCATTCAATACCCCACAGGTTGTCAATTCGGTGACCTCGCCCGAGGATGGCTCTCTGTTGTACAATTGCAAGTTGTCGAACAACAATATGCAGTGGGCGCTCAAAGTGCATGTACGCACCAACGATGGAGGTACGGTGACGGCCAATCCTACTGCCCGCACAATCACTGTGAGCGGGTCGAATGATGTGGAGTTTCTTCTGGCCGGTGATACAGATTACGTGATGAACTTTGATCCCGATTTCACAGATGCAAATGCATTCGTTGGTGTAGACCCGGTAGAAAGTGTGACCAAATCAATTGAGAATGCCATGGGGATGTCGTATGACCAGCTTTATGCATCCCATTACGATGACTACTCCGCACTGTTTGACCGTGTGACGCTCGAAATCAATCCATCGGAAACTTATGAGAACCTCCCGACGCCAACGCGATTGGCAAAATATCGTCAGGGGACACTTGACCATGGATTGGAGCAACTTTATTTCCAATATGGGCGTTATCTGTTGATATCAAGTTCGCGAGCCGGAAGCATGCCTGCCAATCTGCAGGGTCTCTGGCACAATAACACGGAAGGCCCATGGCGTGTGGACTACCATAATAATATCAATGTCCAGATGAACTACTGGCCGGCCACCAATACCAATCTTCTGGAGTGTTTCACTCCTTACATAGATTATATACGCGGGCTGGTGAAGCCGGGCGAGCGTACGGCTCAGGCTTATTACGGCGCGCGTGGCTGGACAGCCGAGGTGTCGACCAATATATTCGGATTTACCGCACCTCTTAATGCCTCCGATATGTCGTGGAACTACAATCCGACAGCAGGGCCGTGGCTCACAACACAGTTGTGGGAGTACTACGACTATACCCGCGACAAGGAATGGCTTCGCGAGATTGGATATCCGATTATCCGCTCGAGCGCCAACTTTGTAAGCGATTTGCTCTATCTGCACAACGGTACATATACTTCGGCGCCGTCGTATTCGCCTGAGCATGGAAATGTGGATCTCGGCGCCACATACGCCAATGCCGTGACACGCGAGGTGCTTTCCGAGGCTATACAAGCGGCGGAGGTGCTTGGCGAGAATCCTTCGGAACTGTCGGAATGGCAAGAGAAATTGTCGAAGATGTATCCGTACCAGATTGGCCGGTATGGACAGTTGCAGGAATGGTATAATGATATTGATACATACAATGACACACATCGCCACACCAATCATCTGTTCGGATTGCATCCCGGCACATCCATCAATGTGCTTGAGGATACGGAGCTTGCTGAAGCATGCAAAGAGACACTGCGTCAACGCGGCGATGCTGCAACAGGATGGTCGATGGGTTGGAAACTGAATCACTGGGCCCGACTTCTGGATGGTGATCATGCATACACCTTGTTTCAGAATCTGTTGAAAAACGGCACTGCCGACAATATGTGGGACCTTCATCCCCCATTCCAGATCGATGGTAATTTCGGTGGAACGGCGGGCGTGACGGAGTTGTTTCTCCAGAGCCACAATGGAATGCTACATCTGTTGCCGGCTTTGCCATCATCGTGGACGGAAGGTATTATAACGGGGTTGCGTACAAGAGGCAATTTTGAAGTTTCGATTGTGTATGAGAACGGCAAACTCGATTTTGCTGAGGTAAAATCGAATGCCGGAGAAGACTGCACCGTTTATTACAATGGGTTGACAAAAACTTTCAATACGGTTTCCGGCGGATTGTATGTTGTGAAATATGACCCAGATGAAAATATGCTGATTATGGACGATCTTGCATCTATTGACGAGATTATACCGGAAGGTCAGGATGATATTTTGATCAGGCAGGACGACAATGGACGTCACGTGACTGTGGAACTGATCGGACCAGCCCGTGGGAATATAGTGTTGAGTGTCTACAATCTCACAGGCCAGAAGCTGAAATCGTTTGCCATAGACAAGACGTCGTCGCGTGCAAGTGTGTCGTTCAATCCGGCTGCCGGCTCGGGTGTGCTGTTGCTCCGCGCCGAAGGAGGCATGATGTCTAAGACCAAAAAGTTGATCGTTAGATGATTCCGTAGGTTTTTGAACGAATATATCTTTCCATGTGTGGCTCCTGTAAATCGGGAGCCACACTATATTTAGATAAGTCGGATGCTTAATATTAGATGATGGGGTTTTGCTGCCGGAAAAGGATATGAGGGGTGTGGCGCTTGACGAAATTGCGACGTTTTGAGGAATTGTGGTTAAATTTTGTTAAATAATTGGGGGGGGGTAAATTGGTTTACCTTTGCCGTGATTATTAACAGTTTGATTTACTTTAGCAATGAAAAAGTTTTTTGCAATGATTGCTGCGGTATCTGCGTTGATGTTTGCCGCTTGTTCTGATGGAAATGGTTCGGACGAACCGGATAACCCGAATGGTCCCGACGCGCCTGGTGTTAGTGGTGGGTCGTTGTCCGATGTTGAGGTTATGAAAAAACTTATAATAGGAAAGTGGTGCAATACCGGATATTGGAATAAGGTGAATGGTTTTACGGAATATGATAAGACGGGTTTTCCATTAATGGCAGGTGGTGAATATCGCTCGCATGTCGGTGTCGGGTTGAATGACCGTATTAGGTATCTTGTGTTCAATGAGGATGGTAGCGCTGAAGAATGGCTGGATGATAAGTGTGAAGAACGTGGGGTGTATCGATGGTTCGGAAATAAGGTGGCGTATCTGGGTTATGGTGGTCCTAATCCGATAAGATTTGAGAGCCCCGACAAAATGCTGATTCATTGGACGCACGACGGATGGGAGATTGAAGAATTTGTAAGGGTTGAAGATTAAAAAAACAACGGAATGTATCCATTCCGGAGATAGTGAAAGTGCGGGGGCAGATGGCATCCGCACTTTTTTTAATTAAATTGTGGGAATTTGCACCGCGGGGATAAATAGACGACTGAAATATTTGGTAGTTAGAAAATTAGTTAGTAATTTTGCAACGCTTTTAAGCATAAAGAAGCGTCAAACCATTGCTAATCTATTGAAAAATAGAACGATGGTTGGCGTGAAATGTGTGTGAAAGCGTGCTTAAAGAGACTGAAAGAACAATAGATTTAATAAACGAAAAGTAAAAACAAGAACTAAGATGCCTACGATTCAGCAATTAGTAAGAAAAGGACGTGTAGCTCTTGAGGATAAGAGTAAGTCGCCTGCGTTGGATTCATGCCCGCAGCGTCGCGGTGTGTGCGTTCGCGTTTACACCACTACCCCCAAGAAGCCTAACTCGGCAATGCGTAAGGTGGCCCGTGTGCGCCTCACCAATGGTAAGGAAGTCAACTCTTATATCCCCGGTGAAGGTCACAACCTGCAGGAACACTCGATAGTGTTGGTGCGTGGCGGTCGTGTTAAGGACCTCCCCGGTGTTCGCTATCACATTGTGCGCGGTACGTTGGATACCAGCGGTGTTAAGGACCGTACCCAGCGTCGCTCCAAATATGGTGCCAAGCGTCCGAAGGCTGCCAAGAAGTAATTAAACGACTTCGAAACAGTCAGATCTTACAAGCAAAATCCCCACGGCCGGGGTTAAAGGCCGGATAAATAAAAAACGAGTTTTAAACTTCGGTTTTTGATTTATTGGAAGGCTAATTCGATGGTTGAGTAAATGGTGGCGAGAGAGCTGCCGTTGAAGATGAAAGAAGCAGCAACCAAGCAAACAAAAAACGACAAATTTGTAAACAACAAATGAGAAAGGCTAAACCTAAAAAGCGGATCGTATTGCCTGATCCCGTTTTTAATGATGTAAGAGTGTCGAAATTCGTCAATCACCTTATGTACGACGGTAAGAAGAACACTGCTTATACAATATTCTACAGCGCACTTGAAACTGTGAAGTCCAAGCTTCCCAACGAGGAGAAAACCGCGCTCGAAATCTGGAAAAAAGCCCTTGAGAACATCACTCCCCAGGTGGAGGTTAAGTCGCGTCGTGTGGGCGGTGCCACATTCCAGGTGCCTACTGAAATCCGTCCCGACCGCAAGGAATCCATATCAATGAAGAACCTTATACTCTACGCCCGCAAACGTGGCGGCAAGACAATGGCCGACAAACTCGCTGCGGAGATTGTAGACGCTTTCAACGATCAGGGTGGCGCTTACAAGCGTAAGGAAGATATGCACAAGATGGCCGAGGCCAACCGCGCATTCGCACACTTCCGTTTCTAATTACACAATAGTTTCATTGATAATAAGCTGATATAAATTCCAATGGCTAAATCAGACGAACAATTAAAATTTACCCGTAACATCGGTATTATGGCTCACATCGATGCCGGTAAGACCACCACATCGGAGCGTATACTTTTCTATACGGGTTTGACTCATAAAATCGGTGAGGTGCACGATGGTGCAGCTACCATGGACTGGATGGAGCAGGAGCAGGAGCGCGGTATAACAATTACTTCCGCTGCGACAACCGCTTTCTGGAACTATGCCGGTGATAAATATAAAATCAATCTTATCGACACCCCCGGACACGTTGACTTCACTGTTGAGGTGGAACGTTCGCTCCGCGTGCTTGACGGCGCCGTGGCAACATTCTGCGCCGTAGGTGGTGTTGAACCTCAGTCGGAAACCGTATGGCGTCAGGCTGACAAATACAATGTGCCCCGTATCGGTTATGTCAACAAGATGGACCGCTCGGGTGCCAACTTCTTTGAGGTGGTACGTCAGCTCAAGGATGTGCTCGGAGCAAATCCCTGTCCTATCCAGATACCTATCGGTGCTGAGGAGACATTCAAGGGTGTTGTAGACCTTATCCGCATGAAGGCTGTTTTCTGGCCTGATGAGGCTATGGGTGCCGAATATGTGCTTGAGGACATTCCCGCCAATCTTCAGGATGAAGCAGAAGAGTGGCGCGATAAGATGCTTGAGAAGATCGCCGAGTTCGACGATGTTCTTATGGAAAAATATTTCGACGATCCTTCCACTATAACTGAAGATGAAATACGTCGCGGATTGCGTAATGCAACTCTTGCCATGGAAGTAGTGCCGATGACTTGCGGTAGCTCTTTCAAGAACAAGGGTGTGCAGTTGCTGCTTGATAATGTCTGCGCATATCTTCCCAGCCCTGTGGATGCCGGCGCAATCGAAGGTCACGAACCCGGTAACCCCGAACAGGTGGAAACCCGCGAACCTTCTGCCGAGGCTCCCATGTGTGCTCTCGCGTTCAAGATTGCCACTGACCCCTATGTTGGCCGTCTGACATTCTTCCGCGTATATTCCGGCGATGTTGTTGCCGGCAGCTATGTGCTCAATGCTCGCTCGGGCAAGAAGGAGCGCGTTTCGCGTCTGTTCCAGATGCACTCTAACAAGCAGAACTCGAAAGAGATGATCGGTTGCGGTGATATAGGTGCCGGCGTAGGCTTCAAGGATATCCGTACCGGTGACACTCTTTGCGACGAAAATCATCCTATCGTTCTTGAGGCTATGGACTTCCCCGAACCTGTGATCGGTATCGCCGTAGAGCCCAAAACCCAGAAGGATCTTGATAAACTCGGTGTGGGTCTCCAGAAGCTTGCTGAAGAGGACCCCACATTCCGCGTTCAGACAAATGAGGAAACCGGTCAGACCGTTATTTCCGGTATGGGTGAGCTTCACCTCGATATTATCATTGACCGTCTGCGTCGTGAGTTCAAGGTGGAATGTAACCAGGGTCGTCCTCAGGTTACTTATAAGGAAGCTATCACCGCTCCCGTGGAACTCCGTGAGGTGTTCAAGAAGCAGACCGGTGGTCGCGGTAAGTTCGCGGATATCATCGTTCGCGTAGAACCCGTAGACGAAGGTTTCGAAGGAAATCTCCAGTTTGTTGACGAGGTTAAGGGTGGTAACATTCCTAAGGAATACATTCCTTCAATCCAGAAGGGCTTCCAGACCGCTATGAAGAACGGTGTTCTTGCCGGCTATCCTGTAGAACAGCTCAAGGTTACCGTAATCGACGGTTCGTTCCACCCGGTGGACTCCGACCAGCTTTCGTTTGAGCTTTGCGCTATCCAGGCTTTCAAGAAGGCTTCTGAAAAGGCCGGTCCGGTGCTTCTCGAACCTATAATGAAGATCGAAGTAGTTACCCCCGAAGAGAGCATGGGTGATGTGATAAGCGACTTGAACAAGCGTCGTGGACAGGTAGAGGGTATGGAAACAAGCCGCAGCGGCGCCCGTGTGGTTAAGGCTAAGGCTCCTCTCGCAGAGATGTTCGGTTATGTTACCGCACTGCGTACCATCACTTCCGGCCGTGCCACCAGCACCATGTCGTTCTCACACTACAGCGAGGTCAGCTCCTCGATAGCACGCAATGTGCTCACCGAATGCCAGGGTCGCGTTGACTTATTGAAGTAAACAACTTTCATTCAACAAAATATGAGCCAAAAAATCAGAATCAAACTCAAATCTTACGACCACGACTTGGTTGACAAGTCGGCCGAGAAGATCGTGAAGACCGTAAAGAGCTCCGGTGCTGTGATCAGTGGCCCGATTCCACTGCCCACCCACAAGCGCATCTTCACAGTTAACCGTTCGACTTTCGTCAACAAGAAATCGCGCGAACAATTCCAGCTTTCAAGCTACAAGCGCTTGATTGATATCTACAACTCTACTGCCAAGACAGTGGATGCGTTGATGAAACTGGAACTTCCCAGCGGCGTTGATGTCGAAATCAAGGTGTAATAAGATTAGAGTAAAAGACAAAAACCAAACATTTTTAAAAACTTAGAGAAATGCCAGGATTATTAGGAAAGAAACTCGGAATGACATCCGTGTTCAGTGCCGACGGTAAGAATGTACCGTGCACTGTTATTGAAGTAGGTCCCTGCGTAGTTACTCAAATCAAGACTGAAGAAGTAGACGGCTACAAAGCCATCCAGCTCGGTTTTGTGCCCAAAAAGGAAAAGCACACCACCAAGCCTATGGCAGGCCACTTCCAGAAAGCAGGAGTAGCTCCCCAGAGATACTTGGCCGAGTTCAAGGGTTTTGAGAACGAGTACAAACTTGGTGACACAATAACTGTGGATTCCCTTTTCGCCGAATCTGATTTCGTCGACGTACAGGGTATCTCCAAAGGTAAAGGTTACCAGGGTGTCGTTAAGCGCCACGGTTTCGGCGGTGTGGGTCAGGCTACCCACGGTCAGCACAACCGTCAGCGTAAGCCCGGTTCAATCGGTGCCTGCTCCTATCCCGCAAAGGTTGTGAAGGGCATGCGTATGGCCGGTCAGATGGGTAACGAAAAGGTTACTGTTCAAAACCTTCAGGTGATCAAAGTGCTTCCCGAGCACAATTTGTTGATGATAAAGGGTTCAATTCCCGGATGTAAAGGTTCAACCGTAATAATTGAGAAATAATGGAACTCGCAATTTATAACATAAAAGGAGAAGACACCGGCCGCAAAGCGCAGCTCAATGACGAGGTGTTTGCAATCGATGCCAACGAGAACGCCGTATATCTCGATGTAAAGCAGTATTTGGCCAATCAGCGTCAGGGAACCCACAAATCGAAGGAACGTAGCGAGGTGTCGGGCTCTACCCGCAAGCTCCACAAGCAGAAAGGTGGCGGCGGCAGCCGTATAGGTGATATCAATTCGCCTGTATTGGTAGGTGGTGGCCGTGTGTTCGGTCCCCGTCCCCGTGACTATCGTTTCAAGTTGAATAAGAAAGTTAAGCAGCTTGCCCGCAAGTCAGCTCTGACCTACAAGGTGCAGGATGACCAGATCAAGGTCGTTGAAAACTTCACTTTTGAAGCCCCCAAAACTAAAGATTTCGTAAATTTTGCTAAAAATCTTCAAGCTGAAGGCAAAAAAGTGCTCCTCGTTTTAGCAGGTCAGGATAAAAACGTATATTTGTCAGCTCGTAATGTGCCCAACGCGCAAATCATTAGTGCGTCGGACATTAATACGTATGCGATCATGCACAGCAACGCTATCATCCTGACGGAAGGTAGCCTTGATGTCATTAACAAACTTTAAATAAAAGGAGAACATAGCAATGGATATCACAATTAAGCCCATCGTTACCGAAAAAGCCACAAAGCTTACCGACAAGCTTAACCGTTACACATTCCGTGTATCTCCCGAAGCCAACAAGTATCAGATCAAATCATTGGTTGAGAAACTTTACGGCGTGAAGGTGGTTAATGTCAACACTGCTGTGGTGAGAGGCAAGAACAAGTCGCGTTGGACCAAGAGCGGTCTGCTCCGCGGCAAGACCAGCGCTTACAAGAAGGCATTTGTCACTGTAGGCGAGGGTGAAACAATTGACTTTTATAGCAATTTATAATAGAAAATGGCAGTAAGAAAATTCAAGCCCACTACACCGGGGCAAAGACACAAGGTTATTGGCGTATTCAAAGGTACAATCACTGCTACTACGCCAGAGAAGTCTCTTACAGTCGGAAAGCGTTCATCCGGAGGCCGTAACTCCGAGGGTCACCTGACCACCCGTTACCTGGGCGGTGGCCACAAGCGCAAATACCGTATGATAGACTTTAAGAGAAACAAAGACGGTGTACCCGCCGTGGTAAAGAGCATCGAATACGATCCGAACCGTTCGGCACGTATAGCTCTTCTTTACTACGTTGACGGCGCAAAAACTTACATAATTGCACCCAACGGCTTGGAAGTTGGCGCAACAGTGGTGTCGGGACCCGACGCTGCCCCTGAGGTGGGAAATGCTCTTCCGTTGAGCAAAATCCCCGTGGGTACGCTGGTTCACAACATCGAGCTGCGTCCCGGTCAAGGAGCATTCATGGCTCGCTCAGCCGGTACCTTTGCCCAGTTGACCTCCCGCGAGGGCGACTATGCGATTATCAAATTACCTTCGGGCGAAACCCGTAAAGTGCTTGCATCGTGCAAGGCCACAGTGGGTGTAGTCGGCAACAGCGAGCACTCGCTCGAACGCAGCGGTAAGGCTGGTCGTTCGCGTTGGCTCGGCCGCCGTCCCCACAACCGTGGTGTTGTCATGAACCCTGTCGATCACCCCATGGGTGGTGGTGAGGGCCGCTCTTCCGGTGGACACCCGCGTTCGAGAAAGGGTCTGTATGCCAAGGGTCTGAAGACTCGTGCTCCGAAGAAACAATCTTCGAAGTACATAATTGAAAGAAGAAAGAAGTAATCTGATTAATTAAGCAAAGAACTTATGAGTCGTTCATTAAAAAAAGGCCCGTTTATCAGTGTAAAGCTCGAAAAGAAGGTCGAGGCCATGGAAGCCAGCGGCAAGAAGTCGGTCATCAAGACCTGGAGCCGCGCTTCGATGATAGCCCCCGAATTCGTTGGCCATACTTTCGCAGTGCACAATGGTAATAAATTCATTCCTGTCTACGTGACTGAGAACATGGTAGGCCACAAACTCGGCGAGTTTGCACCTACACGTAACTTCCGCGGTCACGGCGGCAACAAGAAATGATAGAGGCCCAGATAAATAATTTTTTAGACAAGAAAAGAATTAAAAACAATGGGTGTAAGAAAAAGAATATCCGCCGATAAAAGAAAGGAAGCGCAGAAGAACGTGGCTTTCGCCAAACTAACCAACGTTCCCTCGTCGCCCCGCAAGATGCGTCTGGTGGCCGACATGGTTCGCGGTGTGGAAGTGTTCCGTGCGCTCGGTATACTTAAATTTTCCAACAAGGAAGCAGCAGCTAAGCTCGAGAAACTTCTCCGTTCGGCCATAGCCAACTGGGAAGCTAAAAACGAGCAGAAAGCCGAAAGCGGCATGCTGTGCGTGAGCACAATTCAGGTGAACTGCGCTCCGATGCTCAAACGTCTGCGTCCCGCTCCCCAGGGCCGTGGCTACAGAATTCGCAAACGTGCCAATCACGTGACTCTGATTGTCGACACAATTGATAACGCTAACATCAAAGGCTAACAATGGGACAGAAAGTTAATCCAATAAGCAATCGCTTAGGCGTAATTCGCGGCTGGGACTCCAACTGGTATGGCGGTAAGAAATACGGCAATACCCTTCTTGAGGATGCAAAGCTGCGCAAATATCTCAATGTGCGTCTTGCCAAATCAAGCGTGTCGCGCATAGTAATCGAACGTAACTTCAAACTTATCACCATCACCGTATGCACCTCGCGTCCCGGTCTGATCATCGGCAAGGGTGGCTCGGAAGTTGACAAGCTGAAGGAAGAATTGAAGAAGATCACCGACAAGGATGTTCAGATCAACATCTTTGAAGTGAAGCGTCCTGAACTCGATGCTCAGATTGTGGCCAGCACCATCGCCCGTCAGATTGAAGGCAAAATCGCCTACCGTCGTGCCGTGAAGATGGCTATCGCCTCGACCATGCGCAGCGGTGCCGAAGGCATCAAGGTGCAGGTGAGCGGACGTTTGAACGGAGCTGAAATGGCCCGTTCGGAAATGTTCAAGGAAGGACGTACCCCGCTTCACACCTTGCGTGCCGATATCGACTATGCGTTGGTTGAAGCTCACACCAAAGTAGGTGTGATAGGCGTTAAGGTATGGATTTGCCGTGGTGAGGTGTACGGAAAGCGTGAACTCGCTCCCTCGTTCGCCAACAACAACCGCGAGAACCGTCCTGCCGGCGGAAATGGTCGCAATGGTGGCCGTGGACTCAGCCGCAAACCTAAAACTAACCGTTAAACCACCTCAACAACACTACAATGTTACAACCTAAGAAAACTAAATTCCGCCGCCAGCAAAAAGGCCGTATGAAAGGCAATGCTCAGCGTGGCAATCAGTTGGCCTTTGGTTCGTTTGGCATAAAGACCCTGGAGTCGAAATGGATTACCGGTCGCCAAATTGAGGCGGCCCGTATCGCGGTTACCCGCTATATGCAGCGTCAAGGTCAAATCTGGATCAGAATATTCCCCGACAAGCCTATTACCAAGAAGCCTGCCGAAGTGCGTATGGGTAAAGGTAAAGGTGCTCCCGAAGGTTTTGTGGCCCCCGTTACTCCCGGCCGCATGATTATAGAAGTGGAGGGTGTAAGCTACGACGTGGCTAAGGAAGCATTGCGTCTGGCTGCCCAGAAGCTCCCCGTAACCACTAAGTTTGTGGTACGTCGCGATTATGATCCTACCCAAAACGTGTAAAAGATTATGAAGAAAGAAGAAATCAAAGAATTAGGCACGCAGGATTTGAAAGATCGTCTGGAGCAGATGGAGCAGGAATATGCCCAGTTGAAAATCAACCATTCGATCTCGCCGTTGGACAATCCCGCCAAAATTACGGCTGACCGTAAAATGATTGCACGCGTCAAGACTGAGTTGCGTCAGCGCGAGCTTAACAATAAATAATCCCCCAAGAAGAAAACACAAATGGAAGAAAAGAGAAATTTGAGAAAAGAACGCATTGGGGTTGTGTCGAGCAACAAGGGTGACAAAACCATCACCGTGCAGGTGAAATGGAAAGAAAAGCACCCCATCTACGGCAAATTCGTGAACAAGACCAAAAAGTTCCATGCCCACGATGAGAAAAACGAGTGCAGCATCGGCGATACCGTTCGTCTGATGGAAACCCGTCCGCTGAGCAAAACCAAAAGATGGAGATTAGTAGAAATCATCGAAAAAGTTAAGTAAAAATTATGATACAGACTGAAAGCCGTTTAACCGTTGCCGACAACAGTGGCGCCAAGGAAGCTCTCTGCATCCATGTGCTCGGAGGTACCGGACGTCGTTACGCTACCGTAGGCGACATCATCGTGGTGTCGGTCAAGAGCGTAATCCCTTCGTCCGACGTAAAGAAAGGTACTGTGTCGAAAGCAGTTGTCGTTCGCACCAAGAAGGAGATACGCCGTGCCGACGGCAGCTACATCCGTTTCGACGACAATGCATGTGTGTTATTGAACAATGCCGGTGAACTTCGCGGCACTCGTATCTTCGGTCCGGTAGCCCGTGAGCTCCGTGCCACCAACATGAAGATCGTGTCGCTTGCTCCCGAAGTACTTTAACCCCGTAAGAAACACAAAAACTAATGAGTAAGTTACATATCAAAAAAGGCGACACAGTATATGTGCTCAGCGGCGAAGACCGCGGCAAGACAGGACGAGTGCTCAAGGTGCTTGTGACAAAAGGCCGTGCTATCGTAGAGGGCGTAAACATTGTGACCAAAGCCACCAAGCCCAGCGCTAAACATCCGCAGGGCGGACTCGTGAAGATGGAAGCCCCGATTCACATCTCGAATCTCAGCCTTATCGACCCCAAGTCGGGCAAACCTACCCGCATCGGCCGTCGTCTCAACGCTGAAGGCAAGTTAGTAAGATACGCTAAAAAATCAGGAGAGGAGATTAAGTAATGAGCACTACGACACTGAAGAAAGACTATATCGAGCGCATTGTTCCCGCTCTTGAGAAGGAGTTCAACTACACCACTGTGATGCAGGTGCCCCGCCTTAAAAAGATTGTCATCAATCAAGGTCTCGGCGAAGCAACCCAGGACAAGAAGATTATCGAAACCGCTATCAACGAGCTTACTGCCATCACCGGTCAGAAAGCCGTGGCTACTCTTTCGAAGAAAGACATATCGAACTTCAAGCTCCGTAAGAAAATGCCTGTCGGTGTGATGGTGACCCTCCGTCGCGATAAAATGTACGAGTTCCTTGAACGTTTGATCCGCGTGGCTCTTCCCCGTATCCGCGACTTCAAAGGTATCGAAGGCAAGCTCGACGGCCGTGGCAACTATACACTCGGTATCACAGAGCAGATAATCTTCCCCGAAATCAACATTGACAGCATCAGCAAACTTCTCGGTATGAACATCACTTTCGTGACTTCTGCCAACACTGACGAAGAAGGCTACGCTTTGCTCAAGCATTTCGGTCTCCCTTTCAAAAACGCTAAAAAATAATCAACAAGCATTATAGTATGGCAAAAGAATCAATGAAAGCCCGCGAGGTGAAGCGCGCTAAGCTTGTGGCCAAGTATGCCGCCAAGCGTGCCGAGCTTAAAAAGATTGTACAGTCGGGCGTGAACGAGGAAAACCGTGCAGAAGCATTTGAAGCCGCTCAGAAGCTTCAGTCGCTTCCCAAGAACAGCAATCCTATCCGTGTTCACAACCGCTGCACTCTTACAGGCCGCCCCAAAGGCTACATGCGCCAGTTTGGACTCAGCCGTATCCAGTTCCGTGAAATGGCATCGGCCGGACTTATCCCCGGTGTCAAGAAGGCAAGCTGGTAATCATGGCGCCAAGTTCCGGACACCCCCTTGCAGGGGGCGCCGGGCGTAAGCCGATCATTAAACAGTGCTGTTCAGGCACACAGTATTAAATATTGTTCGGATAAGCCGAATCAATTTAAACAATATCAAAAATGACAGATCCTATAGCAGATTATCTGACAAGATTGAGGAACGCAATCAAAGCTAACCACCGTGTGGTGGAGATTCCCGCCTCGAACTTGAAAAAAGAAATCACCAAGATTCTTTTTGAACAAGGCTATATTCTTAACTACAAGTTTATAGAGGGTGAAACCCCCGCCGGCGTTATTAAAATCGCCTTGAAGTATGATCCAGTAGACCGCGTTAACGCTATCAAGAACCTGAAGCGTGTGTCGCGTCCGGGTCTTCGTCAATATACCGGCTACAAAGATATGCCGCGAGTGTTAAACGGATTGGGCATTGCCATTCTCTCGACTTCGCAGGGCGTGATGACTAACAAGGAAGCACGCGAGAAGAAGATCGGTGGCGAAGTGCTGTGCTATGTTTATTAATAATAGAGGAGGATACAGATATGTCAAGAATAGGTAAAGCTCCCATTGAAATCCCCGCCGGTGTAACCGTAAAGGTGGATAATAACATTGTTACAGTTAAAGGCCCCAAGGGTGAACTCACACAGTCAATCAACCCTGACCTCACAATCAGCATAGACGGCAACCATCTCACGGTATCTCGTCCGAGCGACGACCGCGAGCACCGCGCGCAGCACGGATTGTACCGCGCGTTGATACACAACATGGTTGTAGGCGTGTCCACCGGCTATCGCAAGGAAATGGAATTAGTAGGTGTAGGTTACCGCGCGCAGGCCACCGGACAGGTGCTTGAACTTTCGCTCGGTTATTCTCACGCTATATATATCAAGCTCCCCCCGGAGATCAAAGTCGAGACAAAGAGCGAACGTAACAAGAACCCCCTGATCATTCTCGAAAGCGACGACAAGCAGCTTCTCGGTCAGGTGTGTGCGAAAATCCGTTCACTCCGCAAGCCTGAGCCTTACAAGGGTAAAGGTATCAAGTTTGTTGGCGAGATTATCCGCCGCAAGTCTGGTAAATCGGCAAGTGCAAAATAAAATTTAACTATCAGAAATCATGATCTCCAAGATACAAAGAAGAAATAAAATCAAAACCCGTATCCGCGGTAAGATTTCGGGCACCGCAGCCCGTCCCCGCATGACGGTGTTCCGCTCCAACAAGCAGATTTATGTGCAGCTCGTCGACGACCTTGCTGGCAAGACCCTTGCCGCAGCTTCGTCCAAAGGTATCGAAGAAGGCACAAAATGCGAAATTGCCGCTAAGGTTGGCGATGCTATTGCTAAGAAGGCTCTCGAGGCCGGCATCACAGAAGTGGTGTTTGACCGCAATGGCTATTTGTTCCACGGCAGAGTGAAATCATTGGCTGACGCCGCCCGTAATGGTGGACTTAAATTTTAAGAATCATGGCAAAAAGAAATAATAGAGTAAAATCGACCAACGACTTAGAGTTGAAGGACCGTCTCGTGGCCATCAACCGCGTTACAAAAGTTACCAAAGGTGGACGTACATTCACATTCGCCGCTATCGTGGTGGTTGGTAACGAGGATGGCATCGTGGGCTGGGGTCTCGGTAAGGCTAATGAAGTTTCAGCTGCCATTGCCAAAGGTGTTGAATCGGCTAAGAAGAATCTTATCCGTGTTCCGGTTCACAAAGGTACAATACCTCACGAACAGGAAGCTAAATTCGGCGGTTCGCGCGTAATTCTCAAACCTGCTTCTCATGGTACCGGTGTTAAGGCCGGTGGTGCTATGCGTGCGGTTCTTGAGAGTGTGGGTATCACCGACGTGCTTTGCAAGAGCAAGGGTTCGTCTAACCCCCACAACCTCGTGAAGGCTACTATTGCCGCTCTGGACGAAATGCGTTCTCCGGCTCAGGTGGCTCAGAACCGTGGTATCTCAGTTGAAAAAGTGTTTAACGGTTAACCATTCAATATCACAATGGCACAGATTAAAATCAAACAGATTAAGAGCCGTATCAATTGCCCGGCAGTGCAGAAGCGCACGCTCGACGCTCTCGGCTTGAAGAAAATGAATCACACTGTGGTGAAAGAAAACACCCCCTCTGTGATGGGTATGGTCAACAAAGTTCATCATTTGGTTGAAGTGACCAATGCTTAATAAAACAAATTTCAATACTGAATTACAATGGAATTAAATACTATTCGTCCCGCTGTAGGGTCGGTAAAATCAAAGACTCGAGTTGGCCGTGGTGCAGGTTCCGGTAAAGGCGGAACATCCACCCGTGGTCACAAGGGTGCTAAGTCGCGTTCGGGTTACAGCCGTAAGATCGGTTTTGAAGGCGGTCAGATGCCGCTTCAGCGCCGTCTTCCCAAATTCGGTTTCAAGAACCCCAACCGTGTTGAATATAAGGCTGTGAACCTTGACCTTATCGAGAGTCTCGCTGCTGAGAAAGGACTTGAGAAAGTAGGTTTGGAAGAACTTCGCGCCGCCGGCTACATCTCCCGCAAGCAAGTGGTGAAAATCCTTGCCAACGGAACACTCAGCCGCGCGCTCACAGTTGAAGCCAATGCTTTCTCAAAGGCTGCCGAAAAAGCTATAGTTGACGCAGGCGGCTCAATCTCTAAAATTTAACTTTCAAAATGAGATTTTTCGACACCATAAAAAATATTTGGACCATCGAGGAGCTCAGAAAGCGCATCATGGTAACCCTGTTGCTGGTACTTGTGTACCGCCTGGGTTGCTATGTAGTGCTGCCCGGTATTAGCCCGGCTGATTTGGAAGCATTGTCGAACTTCACTAACAAGAGCGGTCTCATGCAGCTTTTGGATATGTTCTCCGGCGGTGCTTTCTCACAGGCTTCTATCTTTGCCCTCGGTATCATGCCATACATCACTGCATCAATCGTGATACAGTTGCTCGGCATGGTGCTTCCTTCGTTCCAGAAAATGCAGCGCGAAGGGGAGAGCGGTCGTCAGAAACTGAACCAGTACACCCGTTATCTCACGGTGCTTATCCTGTTGCTCCAGGGCCCTGCTTATCTCGTTAACCTCAAATTTCAGGTTAGCGCGGTGTCGGCAAGTGCCTCTATGGGCGTTTTGACTATAATATATCTCACCATCATTCTGGCTGCCGGCTCCATGTTCATCATGTGGCTCGGTGAGCGCATAACAGATCGCGGTATTGGCAATGGTATATCCTTCATTATCCTTGTGGGTATCATTGCCCGTCTTCCCGGAGCTATGCTCTATGAGTTCACCAGCCGTCTCCCCGGAGAGACAGGTTCACAGGGTGGTCTCATCATGTTCCTTGTGGAAATCGTGCTGTTGTTCGCCGTTACCGTAGGTGCCGTGCTGCTGGTTCAGGGTACACGCAAAGTGCCCGTGCAGTATGCGAAACGCATTGTGGGAAACAAACAGTATGGTGGCGTGCGTCAGTATATCCCGTTGAAGGTGAATGCTGCCGGTGTTATGCCGATTATCTTCGCACAGGCTATAATGTTCGTGCCTATCACACTGGCAGGATTCGGTTCTCAGGAAGGTGGTAGCGGATTCTTCGCAGCGTTTTCTGACATCAACGGATTCTGGTACAATGCAGTTTACTTCATAATGATTGTTGCCTTTACATATTTCTATACTGCCATCACTGTGCGACCCACTCAGATGGCCGAGGATATGAAGCGTAACAATGGTTTTATCCCTGGTGTTAAACCCGGAAAGAAAACTGCTGAATACCTTGATTCAATCATGTCACGCATCACATTGCCCGGTTCTCTCTTCCTCGGTATCGTAGCTATTCTTCCCGCATTCGCCCGATTCTTTGGCATAAGCCAGAACTTCGCGCAATTTTTCGGAGGAACATCATTGCTGATTCTTGTCGGCGTGGTGCTTGATACCTTGCAGCAGATTGAGAGCCACCTCATGATGCACCACTATGATGGTTTGATGAAAGACGGTAAGATTAAAGGCCGTACAACTGGTAATGCTTATTAATACCGTTAATTGTCCAATCTCGAAACTGAATGATTTATCTGAAGACACCGGAAGAAATTGAAAAAATGCGTGCTGCGTGCGCATTGGTAAGTCGCACACTTGGCGAATTGGCCAAGTGGGTGACTCCCGGCGTCACTACCAATAAAATTGATTCCATAGCGCGCGAATTCATATCCGACAATGGCGGTCGGGCCGCATGTCTTGGTTATGGCGGGTTTCCCGGTGCCGTGTGCTGTGAAGTGAATGAGGTAGTGGTGCATGGTTTTCCTTCCAACTATACCCTTCGTGAAGGTGATATTATCGGTACCGATGTAGTGGTGGAACTTGATGGCTTTAATGGTGATATGTGCTACACATTCCCGGTAGGGGAGATTGACGATAAAGTTTACGATCTCTGCCGTACCACCAAGGAATCACTCTATAAAGGAATCGAAGCCTGCCGTGAAGGAAAGCGTATCGGCGATATCTCGAATGCCGTCCAGACATATTGCGAACACCGTGGATATTCCGTGGTGCGTGAGATGTGCGGACACGGCATCGGAAAGAAAATGCACGAGGATCCCGAGGTTCCGAACTATGGACGCCGGGGCACAGGTGCTATTATCCGTAACGGAATGTGTATAGCTATAGAGCCGATGATCAACATGGGCAGCAAGAACATAGTGATAGAGCGTGATGGCTGGACTTGCCGCACTCGCGACCGTAAGCCTTCGGCCCACTATGAGCACACCGTGGCTGTGATTGATGGCGAGACGGAAATACTCACTTCGTTCGAGCCGGTTTACGAAATTCTTCAAGATAGATTTATTTAAAAAATTCATATGGCAAAACAATCTGCAATAGAACAGGATGGCATTATCGTGGAAGCCTTGAGCAACGCGATGTTCCGCGTGGAGCTTGAAAACGGCGGCCATGAAATAATAGCGCATATATCCGGAAAGATGCGTATGCATTATATAAAAATTCTTCCCGGCGATAAAGTGCGCGTCGAAATGTCGCCCTACGACCTCACAAAAGGCCGTATTGCATTCCGTTATAAATAAAAAACAATAAAAACAGAATAAGATGAAAGTAAGAGCCTCAGTGAAAAAGCGTACCCCCGATAGCAAAATTGTGCGTCGTAAAGGTCGTCTTTATGTGATTAATAAGAAAAATCCCAAGTACAAACAGCGTCAAGGATAAAAATTTTATTAATTTTGCAAAAAAATTAGTCAATACAATATGGCAGTACGTATAGTGGGAGTTGACCTCCCCCAAAATAAAAGAGGTGAGATAGCCTTGACTTACATCTTCGGCATTGGCCGAAGCGCCGCTAAATCTGTTCTTGAGAAGGCTGGCGTAGATAAAGATATTAAAGTAAAAGACTGGACTGACGAACAGGCTGCTAAAGTGCGTGAGGTAATCGGCTCAGACTACAAGGTTGAAGGTGATCTCCGTAGCGAAATCCAGCTCAACATCAAGCGCCTCATGGATATCGGTTGCTATCGTGGCATCCGTCACCGTATCGGTTTGCCCGTACGCGGTCAGAGCACTAAAAACAACGCCCGCACCCGCAAGGGCCGCAAGAAAACAGTTGCTAACAAAAAGAAAGCTACAAAATAATAAATTAGTATGGCAAAAAAAACAGTCGCATCCAAGAAGAGAAACGTTAAGGTTGATGCCGCCGGCCAGCTTCACGTGCACTCTTCCTTCAATAACATCATTGTGTGCTTAGCCAACTCTGAAGGTCAGGTTATTTCCTGGTCCAGCGCTGGTAAGATGGGCTTCCGTGGCTCAAAGAAGAACACTCCCTATGCTGCCCAGATGGCTGCTCAGGATTGTGCTAAGGTTGCCTACGATCTTGGTCTCCGCAAAGTGAAAGCTTATGTGAAAGGCCCGGGCAATGGTCGTGAGTCTGCTATCCGTACCATCGATGCTGCAGGTATACAGGTTACAGAAATTATCGATGTAACTCCGCTGCCGCACAACGGATGCCGTCCTCCCAAACGTCGTCGCGTATAATCTTATTGTATTAGCTGACGATAATTCGAGGTTCGATTCCTTCCATATTGGAAGGATACACTTAATTCATCTATAAGCTGTACGGAAATTCGAGCATCTGCCTCACGGTGAAATAGACCATATTTTTCATCACCTCTCTATGGTCGCGGCTGCACCGCTGTGGCGGATATGCCGGAATTCTAAGCTTGATTTTTATTTATAACTCCTGATTTTTATCAAAAATGGCAAGATATACAGGCCCTAAATCCAAAATCGCACGTAAGTTCGGCGAACCCATCTTCGGTGAGGATAAGGTTTTGGCAAAGAAAAACTATCCCCCGGGTCAGCACGGTCTGAACCGCAGAAGAAAAACATCGGAGTATGGTGTTCAGCTCCGCGAAAAGCAGAAAGCCAAATATACTTATGGCGTTCTCGAAAAACAATTCCACAATCTGTTCAACAAGGCTGCCCGTACCAAGGGTATCACCGGTGAAGTTCTTCTCCAGTTGCTCGAAGGCCGTCTTGACAACGTTGTCTACCGTTTGGGTATTGCTCCCACTCGCGCGGCTGCCCGTCAGCTCGTCCTTCACCGTCACATCACCGTCAATGGCGAGGTGGTAAATATCGCCTCTTACGCTATCAAGCCCGGTGATATTGTAGGTGTGCGTGAGAAGTCCAAATCACTTGAGGTTATCGCTGACGCTTTGGCCGGTTTCAATCACTCCAAATATCCTTGGATTGAATGGGACGAGTCGCTCAAGGCTGGTAAATTCCTCCACGTTCCCGCCCGCGAAGACATTCCTGAAAATATCAAGGAACAGTTAATCGTCGAGTTGTATTCTAAGTAATAATTTCCAAAAGACAGATCCACATGGCTATATTAGCATTTCAAAAACCTGACAAGGTGTTGATGTTGGAAGCCGACAACCGTTTCGGCAAGTTTGAGTTCAAGCCATTGGAGCCTGGCTATGGTATCACTATAGGCAATGCGCTTCGCCGCATCCTTTTGTCGTCGCTCGAAGGCTTTGCCATCGCGTCGATTAAAATTGACGGCGTGAAGCATGAATTTGATACCATTCCGGGTGTTAAGGAGGATGTTACTAATATTATCCTTAACCTCAAAAAGGTCGATCTCAAGCAAGTGGTGGAAAACACCGACTTTGAGAAGGCCGTTATCACCGTGTCTGGTCAGGAAGAATTCAAAGCTGGCGACCTTGGTAAAGCGCTCAGCGGCTTTGAAGTACTCAATCCCGAACTCGTCATCTGTCATTTGGATCCCGGAGCAAGTTTCACGATTGAAATCACAATCAACAAGGGCCGTGGATGGGTTCCTGCCGATGAAAACGTTACACCGACCGACGATGTGAACGTTATCGCCATCGACTCCATCTACACTCCTATCAAGAATGTGAAGTACACCGTGGACAATTTCCGCGTAGACCAAAAAACTGACTACGATAAGCTCACACTTGAGATAACCACCAACGGCTCGATCCTTCCTAAGGATGCCCTGAAGGAAGCTGCGAAGATACTCATCTATCACTTCATGCTTTTCTCTGACGAGAAGATTACATTGGAAACTTCCGAACAGGAAGATAATGAAGAGTTTGATGAAGAAGTGCTTCACATGCGTCAGCTTCTCAAGTCAAAGCTCGTGGATATGGATTTGTCAGTCAGAGCTCTTAACTGCTTGAAGAGCGCCGAAGTAGAGACACTTGGCGAACTTGTGGTGTTCAACCGCAACGACTTGCTCAAGTTCCGCAACTTCGGTAAGAAATCGCTTACTGAACTTGACGACCTTTTGGCCAACCTGAATCTTTCGTTCGGGATGGATATTTCAAAATACAAATTAGACAAAGAGTAAAATTCAACGATGAGACACAATAAAAATTTCAACCATCTCGGTCGTAAGAAAGCCCATCGCGACGCCTTGTTGGCCAATATGACCATCGCTTTGATTATGCGCAAGCGCATATTCACCACTTTGGCAAAAGCCAAGGCTCTCCGCATGTATGCCGAGCCCCTGATCAACCGTGCTAAAGACGATACTATGGCTAATCGCCGTCTCGTGTTCAGCTATCTTCAGAACAAAGAGGCTGTCACTGAGCTTTTCCGTGAAGTAGCCCAGAAAATCGCAGAACGCAATGGCGGTTACACCCGTATCCTGAAAACCGGTTACCGTCTTGGCGATAATGCTAAGATGTGCTTCATTGAGCTTGTTGACTACAACGAAAACATGCTCAAGGAGAAGGGTGCTAAGAAGGAAGGCCGCACCCGTCGCTCGCGTCGCAGCAACAAAGCCGCAGCTCCTGTAGCTGAAGCACCCGTGGCTGAGACCCCCGCTGAGGAAACTCCGGCTGCCGAATAAATAAAGTATCCCCATTAGGGGTGGCTTCATAAACCGCAATCATCAACCGTGCATATCCGCCATAAGGCAGACTTGCGCGGTTGGTGTTTTTGATGTGCGTATGAATGGATTGCTGAAAGAGATTGTTATTAGGGAAATGACTGGTTGTCGCGAAGAACTGCTACCATTGCTCATTGAGGGCGACGAACAGGAGAGTCTGGTGCGTGGCTACATGAACGATGGCCGTGCCTTTGTCGCTGCTCTTGGCGAAGAGATTATTGCCGTCGCGTTGATTGTGCGACTGTCTCACGATAAATGGGAAATAAAAAACATTGCGGTCGATAGTCGATACCGGCGTTATGGAATCGGTACCGCCTTGATGCAGTATGTGGAGACAGTATGTGGAGCTGGTCAGACAATAATGGTGGGTACGGGGGAGGCCCCGCGTACATTGAATTTCTACCGGAAATGTGGGTATGCTTTTTCCCATCGTGTTTCTGACTTCTTTGTAGATAATTACGATCATCCTGTTTTTGACGACGGAGTTCATCTCCGTGATATGATTTATTTTGTTAAACGCACGTAGCCTTGATGAAACCTATGTGAAAATCTGGTGCCCATCTGCTATGATACTGAATTTTTTTAGTAACTTTGCGCTTGTTCAAAACTATAGAATCAAAAATAAATTACAATAACCAACTTTTTAAGTTTTAACAGATTATGAAAATTGAAAAAATCATTGGTCGTGAGGTGCTCGATTCACGTGGCAACCCCACTGTTGAAGTTGACGTAATCCTTGAATCAGGTGCACGCGGCCGTGCATCCGTTCCCTCTGGCGCTTCTACCGGCGTTAACGAAGCTCTCGAGCTTCGCGACGGCGACAAGAGCCGCTATATGGGTAAAGGTGTGCAGAAAGCTGTTGCCAATGTCAATGGTCCCATTGCAGAGGCTCTCGTAGGCATGAGCGCCCTTGATCAGGTTAAGGTTGACGAAACTATGATAGCCCTTGACGGCACCGACACCAAGTCAAACCTTGGTGCCAACGCTATTCTCGGCGTTTCACTTGCTGTTGCCAAGGCTGCCGCTGACTATCTCGACCTTCCCCTTTACAAATACATCGGTGGCTGCAACTCGTATGTGCTTCCCGTTCCCATGATGAACATCATCAACGGTGGTGCTCACTCTGATGCCCCCATCTGTTTCCAGGAATTCATGATTCGTCCCATCGGCGCATGCTGCTTCAAGGAAGGTATCCGTATGGGCACTGAGGTGTTCCACAACCTCAAGAAAGTGCTTCACGAACGCGGTCTCTCTACTGCTGTTGGTGATGAAGGCGGTTTCGCTCCCGCTCTCGATGGTACTGAAGACGCTCTCAACGTAATCATCAAGGCTATCGAACTTGCCGGCTATGTACCCGGAAAGGATGTTACCATTGGTCTTGACTGCGCATCTTCCGAATTCTATCAGGATGGTATCTACAACTACTCTCAGCTCAACAATGGCACCGCTAAGGAACCCAATGGAAAGAAATATACTTCCAAAGAGCAGGCTGAGTATCTCAAGCACCTCGTGGAAACTTACCCCATCGATTCTATCGAAGACGGTATGGCAGAAAACGACTGGGAAGGTTGGAAGATTCTCACCGACCTTATCGGCAACCGTTGCCAGTTGGTAGGTGACGACCTCTTTGTTACCAATGTTAAGTATCTCGAACGTGGTATTGAAGAAGGTTGCGCTAACTCAATCCTCGTTAAGGTTAACCAGATTGGTTCGCTCACCGAAACACTTCGTGCTGTTGAACTCGCTCAGCGCAATGGCTACACCGCAGTTATCTCGCACCGTTCAGGTGAAACTGAGGATGCTACTATCGCTGATATCGCAGTTGCTACAAACGCCGGTCAGATCAAGACTGGTTCTGCAAGCCGCTCCGACCGTATGGCCAAGTACAACCAGCTTCTCCGCATTCAGGAAGAGCTTGGCTGCGCTGCAAAATATGGCTACGGCAAGAAAACTAAAATGCCCCAGGCTTAATAGTTTTCCGTAATAAGTTATGAATACCCCCGGAACCTGTGGTTCCGGGGGTATTTTGTTTCTGGTATGATGTACCTTTATCCGGAACATTGTCGGTTATGTTACGTTATAAGAATATATAAATCAACTTTGTTATTATGAGATGTCGCGAGTGTTCCCTGATTATATGGGTTGGCATATTATGTATTGGACTCAATATTTCTGCTCAGGATTTTCAAAGGCCTGAGCCGAATAGGTGGTATCGTCTTATTACCCGATATGATGGATCTGATGAGCGTGTGGGGCGTTGTATTCAGTATTTCCCATCCGATTCTGAACATCCCGATATGCTTTGGTCAGCTACACCTGTCGACACGACGCTTGCCGAAAGTGATTATCAATTCTGGCGTTTTGAACCGTCGCCCGACAATCCCGACCGCTATGCCATGATATGTAAGGCTGCTCCCCATGGCTATGTTAATGATGTCCCTACTGCTATGGACCCTTCCGGTCGTTGGATTTATGTGTCGGAGTCAGAATCGGCTTCGCCCGACAACAAATATGGTTTTGTCTTCGTTACATCTCCGACCTTGAGTGGCGTTGATTCCGGTACTGGCTATTCTTATTGTGCCATAAGCACTGATGCATCCATGGCGTCTGGCTACCATTATATGAATGCCGGAGGTCCTAAACAGGATTATGCCATTAATATATGGTACGAGACTTATAGCGAGGATGCTAATGAATGGTCATTTGCGTTCGCTCCGCGAGACGGAGACGGGACATCCTCTATTTGTGATGTTATGTGTGCGCCGTCAGATGATGAACCAATTGTGTGCTACGATTTGTCAGGACGGCGGGTATACCACCCTACGCATGGGATTTATATAATCAACGGCCGTAAGATTCTTTTGCGTTGATAGTTTGTTCCGTGGCTATTTAGCTCAATTTATTCTTATCACCCTTATGCCGGTGGCGTTTCTGTTCCGTCGCACATATTCGTGTAGCGGCAACTCGTCTTCGACAACCTTCCCGGCTTTTGACGAGGCATGTATCAGATGGGGTGTGCCATTTTTGAGTGTTACTACTCCCATGTGTGTGACATCCAAGCCTTTTGTCGATGTGGTGATGGCCACTATATCCCCTTCGCGCAGTTCCGCACCTTTTATATTCATAGTCTTTATGTATGGAAATCTGTGCGAACGGAACCCGATTTCGGCATTTTTCAGCTTGGCGAAAGTTGCCGAATCCTTCAGCGCCGGATATAAATTCCTGTTTTGGCTCATGTAGTCCAATGTCTTTATCTGATGGTCGGCACGGCCTATACGGTCTGTTACTTCTGTCATGTTGCCACGATGATTGTTGTCCACAATCCAGTCGCTTATGTAATGCAGGCGCGAGGCGTATCCGTTCATTTCTCCTCCGCGATATCTTATGCTTTCCAATGTGTACACATAGTCGCGCCACGATGTCCGGCGGCTTTCAACTGTCATGGCCAAGGCTACGGCTGTTTCCACCAGGGTGGTGCAGTCAAGGCCGCTAGTGTTTATTGAGAGGAGTTCCTGCGGACCTTCGAGGGTTCCGGCCACATAAGGCTTGCCGATGAATTTCTTCGCGGCATACGATATTAGCTGTCCGCTTGTTTCTATCCCGGCCGCCTCCATGTCGATTAATATATTTGTTATGGTGGTGGTGTCTGTTTCTTCGTTGTCGAATCTCACCTCGCCCAGATTTACAGCTTTCACACCTGTTGTGTTGCACACGATGAAAACTGAGAGAAATAATAAATGCAGTAAGTGCTTCATGTTCTATCTTAGTTTTTGCGGTACGAAAATAGCAAATAATAGTTGATGTATGAAATTTTTTTAGAGACGGTATTGGAGACTTTCATGGGTTAAAAGTAGATGTGTTGGCTGCTGTATAGTTAACAAAAGTTAAAAACATGTTATATAACATATTTTTTATGGGGGTGATATATAGGGAGATAGGTGTGGTATGCGTACGATTCTGGCTTGGAGTGTATGGAAAAA
>CANSRU010000013.1 GCA_947649495.1 uncultured Porphyromonadaceae bacterium
AAAGTTACGGCGACTTTTTCATTCCACCAAACTTTTTGCCAACTTTTTTTGTTTTATCCCTCAGGCCTCTGCCCGGGGGCGCCCTTTCTCAAAAGCGAGTGCAAAGGTACAAGCTCTTTTTGTAACCTCCAAACTTTTTGATGAGTTTTTTTGAGAAAAATTCAGCGGACACCAATTACAACCTAACTATTCCACTCCAAAGCAGACAGATACACAAATATCCCCTCAAAGAAAAAAACAATCATAATAGCTTTGCTAAATTTAATACCTATATTTGCAAACAAAGCATACACCTTATTATATATGGCACGACACAACGACATAGGGAAATGGGGCGAAAATTTAGCCCGCGAATTCTACATAACCCAAGGATATGCCATAATGGACAACAACACTCACATAGGACACAAGGAAATAGACATAATAGCCACCAAGGGAAATCAAATAATATTCTGTGAGGTAAAAACACGCTCGCACCCCATCACCGACCCCACAGAAGTAATAACCGAGAAGAAGATTAAGCAAATAGTACGCGCCGCCGACTCATTCATTGAATCGAGAGATATAAAACAGGAAGCCCGATTTGACATAATATTCATCGTCGGCACACCGGAAACAAAACACACTTTAGAACACCTCCCGGATGCATTTATTCCTCCCCTCAACAACAAATAAAAACAAAAAAAGCACAAAACACACAATCAACTCTTGCAAATAAGAGAAAAAACAAATATATTTGCAATGATTTTAAAATTGTAATTATTACAAAAAAATGCAACACAACGCATCACTCATAACCAACACCCTACGAATGGCCGGAATCAGACCCTCCGTTCATCGCATAGCCGTGATGCGCTATTTAACCACAAACCGAATCCATCCTACAGCAGAAGATATATTCAAGGCACTGATTGTGGAATACCCCACAATGTCGCGCACAACAATATACAACACCCTGCACTTGCTTTCAGAAAAAAATTGCGTGCGAACCATTGACATTGACAAAAATAACACCCGTTTCGATATTGACACAATCCCACACGCCCACTGCATGTGCACTGGTTGCGGAATTATATTTGATGCGCCGCTGACAAACACTCCTGCGCCACCCGATGGTTTCAAATGCTCAGACATGCAGGTACTTTTCAAAGGCCTGTGTGAAAAATGCAAAGACATCAACTCATAACTAACAACATATTTCAAACAACGTAAAAATTATCATTATGAAAAAGAAATTCATCTGCACTGTATGCGGCTATGTACACGAAGGCAACGAAGCTCCTGAAAAATGCCCCATATGCGGCGCTCCCGCAAGCAAATTCAAAGAAATGTCGGATGCTGAAGAACTCGAATTCGTAACTGAGCACGAAATCGGAGTAGCCAAAGACACCGACGACGAGATGATTGCCGACCTCACAGCCCATTTCAATGGCGAGTGCGGAGAAGTAGGCATGTATCTGGCAATGTCGCGTCAGGCCGACCGCGAAGGATACCCCGAAATCGCCGAAGCATTCAAGCGCTACGCTTGGGAAGAAGCAGAGCACGCAGCAAAATTCGCTGAACTTCTTGGCGAATGCGTATGGGATACCAAAACAAACCTTGAAAAACGTATGGCTGCCGAAGCCGGTGCCAACGCCGACAAGATGAGAATAGCCCGTCGTGCTAAGGAACTCAACCTCGACGCCATCCACGACACCGTTCACGAAATGGCAAAGGACGAAGCCCGTCACGGACAAGGCTTCCAGGGTCTGTACAACCGTTTCTTCAAGAAATAATCATCCAACCGGAAAACCACAAAAACCTTCGCACTTATGGTGCGGAGGTTTTTTTATACAAAATCAGGAGCACATAATATATCAACCCGACTTAGCCCTTAAAACGCAAAACACCTCAAAGCCAATCCATATCAACATCCGCACCGTAGATATAGATTCGTTTAATTTGTGCCGGCGCACTTTTTTATGTAATTTTGCAAGGTTTTCCGATAGAAAGCCCGCAAAAATCAGACAAACTTTGCAACAAACATATATTTCTATCGCATGCATCACATCAAACCAGCCGTGCTGATTCTTGAGGACGGCACACGTTTTGAAGGCAAATCTTTCGGACACGAAGGTTCTACGTCCGGCGAAGTAGTGTTCAACACCGCCATGACAGGATATCCCGAAAGTCTCACCGACCCATCTTACGAAGGTCAGATTCTCGTCACCACCTATCCCATATTAGGAAACTACGGTGTTCCCCCACAACGCAACAAGGATGATGTGAGCGAATACTACGAAAGTTCATCCATACATTGCAAAGCCATTGTAGCACAAGACTACTCTTGGGACCATTCCCACTGGCAGGCCGACCGCTCTTTAGACCAATGGCTACGCGATGAAAAAATCACCGGAATATACGGCATCGATACTCGCGCCCTCACCAAACATTTACGCGAAAAGGGCTCAATGCTGGGCAAAATTATAGTTGAAGGCTGCGACGATGTGCCATTTTACGACCCCAACAATGAGAATCTTGTGGCAAAAGTGAGCTGTAAAGAAATAGCACACTTCGGCGATGGAGACAAAACAGTGGTACTCGTAGACTGCGGGGTGAAACACAACATCATAAGGTGCCTGACCAGACGTGGCGTAAAGGTAACGCTCGTTCCATGGGACTATGACTTCAACACTCTCGACTATGACGGACTGTTCATCTCCAACGGCCCGGGCAATCCCGACATGGTGGATGTCACTGTTGCCAACCTGCGCAAGGCGCTAAAGGCAGACAAACCGATATGCGGAATCTGCATGGGCAACCAATTGCTGTCGAAAGCCGCCGGGGCAAAAACCTACAAATTGAAATACGGACACCGCAGCCACAACCAACCGGTAAGGCGTGTCGGAACAAACGAATGCTACATCACCTCGCAAAATCATGGTTTCGCCGTTGATGCCTCAACATTAACACCGGAATGGGAACCCCTTTTTATAAACATGAACGATGGCACCAACGAAGGCATCCGGCACCGCGAGAAACCGTTCTTTTCAGCACAGTTTCACCCCGAGGCAAGCAGCGGACCAAAGGATACAGAATTCCTTTTCGATGAATTTATAAGCATGTTGTAAACCACATCACTTCAAACGAAATCACATGAGCAATATTGACTCCACTATACACAAAGTACTCCTCCTCGGTTCCGGCGCGTTGAAAATAGGTGAGGCCGGCGAATTTGACTATTCCGGCTCGCAAGCCCTCAAAGCAATGAAAGAGGAGGGTATAACCACCGTACTCATCAACCCCAATATAGCCACCGTTCAAACGTCAGAGGGCGTCGCCGACAAGATTTACTTTCTTCCGGTAACGCCTTTTTTCGTCGAAAAGGTAATCGAACGCGAACAGCCCGACGGCATACTGCTTGCTTTTGGCGGTCAGACCGCGCTCAACTGTGGTGTGGAGCTATACGAAAGCGGCATTCTTGAAAAACACAATGTGAAAGTGCTCGGCACCCCGGTACGCGCCATAATGGACACCGAAGACCGCGAACTATTCGTGCGCAAACTTGATGAGATAGACATCCGGACCATCAAAAGCGAGGCTGTGAACAACATTGACGATGCAAAAAAGGCGGCATCGCAGCTCGGCTATCCGGTGATTGTACGTGCCGCATACGCTCTTGGGGGGCTCGGCAGCGGATTCTGCGACAACGAATCGCAATTGGTGGCACTCACAGAAAAAGCTCTATCATTCTCTCCACAGGTACTTGTAGAAAAATCACTCAAAGGTTGGAAAGAGGTGGAATATGAGGTTGTGCGCGACCGGTTCGACAACTGCATCACCGTATGCAATATGGAAAATTTCGACCCGCTCGGCATACACACCGGCGAATCCATCGTTGTGGCGCCATCACAGACATTATCCAACGAAGACTATCATTATCTGCGTAAACTTGCAATTAAAATTGTAAGGCATATCGGCATAGTAGGCGAATGCAACGTACAGTACGCGTTCGACCCTGAATCAATGGACTACCGTGTAATCGAGGTAAATGCGCGACTAAGCCGTTCATCGGCATTAGCATCAAAAGCCACCGGCTACCCCCTTGCATTCGTCGCTGCAAAATTAGGATTAGGCTACGGTCTGTTCGATCTCAAGAATACGGTTACAAAGGTAACTTCCGCATTCTTTGAACCGGCGCTTGACTACGTCGTATGCAAGATACCCCGCTGGGACCTCGGAAAATTCCATGGTGTGCAACGCCAAATCGGCTCATCAATGAAATCCGTCGGGGAAATCATGGCCATCGGACGCACTTTCGAAGAAGCCATACAGAAAGGTCTCCGAATGATTGGTCAGGGCAAGCATGGGTTTGTGGCAAACCACCCACTCGATTCTGACGATATAGACCGGTCCCTATCCGAACCTACAGACAAACGCATATTCGTAATAGCCGAGGCTTTCCGTCGCGGATACACAGTGGAACGCATACACAACCTCACCAAGATTGACCGATGGTTCCTGTTCCGTCTGAAAAACATATTTGACACATCCGTGGAGCTAAGCCAATCGCAAGAAATCGAAACCCTGCCCGCCAATCTTCTCCGACAAGCCAAAGAGCAGGGATTTTCTGATTTTCAGATAGCACGGTGCATTCTCGGCGACGGCATGACCAATCCACGCAATGCACTCATGCAGGTACGTTCAATGCGTAAATCCAAAGGGATAGTGCCGGTTGTAAAGCAGATAGACACCCTTGCAGCCGAATATCCGGCAATGACCAACTACCTCTACCTTACATACAATGGCACCGAAAACGATGTAGACTACCTCCGCGACCACCGTTCAATAATAGTCCTTGGCTCCGGAGCCTACCGCATAGGAAGTTCAGTGGAATTTGACTGGTGCTCGGTCAATGCCTTGCAGACAGTAAAGGATCAGGGATGGCGCTCTGTGATGATCAATTACAATCCGGAAACGGTGTCGACAGACTACGACATGTGCGATCGCCTTTATTTCGACGAGCTCACATTCGAACGCGTGATGGATATAATAGAGCTTGAGCAACCTCATGGAGTGATACTGTCAGTCGGCGGACAGATTCCAAACAACCTCGCCACATGGCTCGACGACGAGAAAGTCAATATACTCGGAACATCAGCAACAAGCATAGACAATGCAGAAGACCGCAACAAATTCTCGGCCATGCTTGACCGGCTCGGCATAGACCAACCGCGTTGGCGCGAGCTCACAAATTTCGATGACATAAACAAATTTATTGATGAAGTAGGCTTCCCCGTCCTCGTCCGTCCCAGCTATGTGCTGTCAGGAGCAGCAATGAACGTATGCTCCAACAGCGAGGAACTGCACCGTTTCCTGAAACTTGCAGCCAATGTTTCGAAAGAACATCCCGTAGTGGTGACCGAATTCATCCAGAATGCAAAGGAAATTGAAATGGATGCAGTGGCGCAGAATGGAGACATAAAGGCATATGCCATCTCCGAGCACATCGAATTTGCCGGTGTGCATTCAGGCGATGCCACCATTCAATTCCCGCCTCAAAAGCTATATGTCGAAACAATGCGGCGCATCAAGAAGATAGGCTCACGCATAGCAAAAGCGCTTGACATATCCGGTCCGTTCAACATCCAGTTCCTTGCTAAAAACAATGACATCAAGGTAATCGAATGTAATCTGCGTGCTTCAAGGTCTTTCCCCTTCGTTAGCAAAGTTTTGAAAATAAACTTCATTGACCTGGCCACAAAGATAATGCTCGGCATCCCGATGGAAAAACCGGCTAAAAGCGCATTCGACCTGGACTACGTAGGCATTAAAGCCTCACAGTTCAGTTTCTCGCGTCTGCAGGGCGCCGATCCGGTTCTTGGAGTCGACATGTCATCCACAGGAGAGGTTGGATGTCTCGGAGTGGATACCTCCGAAGCAATCCTGAAATCAATGCTTGCTGTAGGACTTCGGATACCGGAAAAAGGCATACTCCTATCCACCGGCTCAGCCAAACAAAAAGCCGACATGCTCGAGACCGCCCAACTTCTGGACAGCAAAGGATATAAACTTTATGCCACATCCGGTACATACAGATTCCTCACCGACAACGGAGTTAAAGCGACCGAAGTTTTCTGGCCAAGCCAACCCGACATGCAGCCACAGGCCCTGCAACTGCTGCATGACAAGGAGATAGATCTTGTGGTCAACATCCCCAAGGACCTTACCCCGACAGAACTTGGCAACGGGCACCGCATACGCCGCGCGGCCATTGACCTTAACATATCCCTGCTTACCAACGCCCGCCTGGCCACGGCATTCATACGCTCATTCACTGGAATGACACCCGATGATATCGAGATATTGCCATGGGATGAATACTGAACACAATAACACAACTCCATGACTGTAAAGGAATGCTGCGCTGAGGCCACCCGAAAACTACAGACCATCTATCCGGCTTCGGAATCACTATGGATGGTGCGGATAATCTTTGAGCACCTCAAAGGTTACAAACCGGTAGACCTTGTGATAAAAGCCGACGATGAGCTAAGCGATTTTATAACCGGAAAGGTAGACGCTGTTGTGGAGCGGCTGCTTCGCCACGAACCTATACAATACATATTTGGCGAAACCACATTTTACGGCCTACGCCTCGAAGTCACACCCGACACGCTAATCCCACGCCCCGAGACTGAGGAACTTGTCGACATGATAGTTCGCAATGCCGACAACCGTACCGACCTCGGTGTACTCGACATTTGCACTGGCTCGGGATGCATCGCCATAGCCCTTGCACGCAATCTGAAATTTCCCAAGGTAGAAGCCATCGATATAAACTCGCCGGCACTTGATGTTGCCCGGCGCAACGCCTCAGCACTCAAGGTTGACATTGACATAAAGAAAGCCGATGCATTGCATCTGCCGGAAAATGCAAGCCCCGCTTACGACATTATCGTGAGCAATCCTCCCTATATTGCCCTCAGCGAACGTGCAACCATGGATAAGAACGTATTAGACTACGAACCCTCAATAGCATTGTTCGTACCTGACAACGACCCACTTCTGTTCTACCGCAACATCTCCCGATTTGCCATTAAGGCACTCCGACCTAATGGACGGCTATATTTTGAAATCAACCCTATATATGCCGAAAACCTGCGCGACATGCTTACCGCCGACGGATGGGACAGCGTAGAGATTATTCTCGACATGCAGCGCAACAAACGTTTCACCTCTGCCATTTCGCCACGATCATGAGGAAAACGGTCTCCCCTGCCGATGCCGTGGAACGGCTTGAACTTTTGTGTGTCCGCAGCGAACAATGCACATCCGACCTGCGCCGCAAATTGTTCACCTGGGGCATAACGCCATCACAATCCGACACCATATTGAATGGTCTCGAACAACGTGGGTTCGTAGACGACAGCCGATTTGCACGCGCATACGTACGCGACAAATACAGATTTTCACGATGGGGCCGACAGAAAATCGTGGCCGGACTAATCGCCAAACGCATTCCACGCCATATAATCGACTCGGCTCTCTCCGAGATTCAGAACAAAGAATATGCCCTTACAGCGTTCCGCGCCATCGCAGCCAAGTTGCGTACGCTTGACACCACGATGCCACGCCATGAACTGCGGGCTAAACTCCTGCGCCATGCTATCGCAAAAGGCTACGAATCGGCATTGATATTTAAAATACTTGACAGCAACCGGCTATGGGCACCTTACAGCAATTAAAACTCTGGTACAAAGACCTAATATCTGTAATATATCCCGCGCTTTGCGAAGTATGCGACAGCACACTCGTGCATGGTGAGGAAGCTATATGCCTGGATTGTCTGATGAACCTTCCGCGCTGTAACATCCACAATGACCCATTCAACACCATGCACCAACGGCTCATGGGCCATGCACCCATCGAGCGTGCCGCAGCATATTTCCATTACTATCGGGAGAGCAAATACACACGACTCATTCACGCCGCCAAGTATTCAGGCCGACCCCGAATTGCCGAATTGCTGGCCAACCGGTTTGCCTCCGAAATATCAGGAGATAGATTTTTTGATGGCATAGACCTTATAATACCTGTACCACTCCACAAAACAAAGATAATGAAACGCGGTTACAACCAAAGCTTCCACATAGCACTTGGATTGAGCCGGGCCACAGGTATAGGCATAGGCGACAATCTTATAGCGACACGCTCCCACACCACACAGACAAAGCACAATTCATACACCCGGTGGCTGAATTCCCAAAACATATATGAAGTGCAGGCTCCTCACACACTGACCGGCAAACATATCCTCATTGTTGACGATGTACTCACCACAGGCGCCACATTGCTGGCATGCTGCGAGGCCATACACAAGGCCGAACCATCAGCCAAAATAAGTGTACTCACATTAGCACTTACACAACTGCAATAACAATTGAAAGTTACCTCAACTTTTTGTAACTTTGCACCAAATTATAATCCATCACACCAATGATAAAAAAGGTTCTGCTGCTCGGCTCAGGAGCATTGAAAATCGGTCAGGCCGGAGAGTTTGACTATTCAGGCTCACAAGCCCTCAAAGCCATGCGCGAAGAGGGTATCTCAACCGTGTTAATCAACCCCAACATCGCCACGATCCAAACTTCGGAAGGCGTGGCCGACAAAGTTTACTTCCTACCTATCACGCCTCACTTTGTGGAGGAGGTGATAAAGAAGGAACGTCCCGACGGCATTCTGCTCGCTTTCGGCGGACAGACCGCGCTGAATTGCGGCACCGAACTTTATCTTAACGGCACACTCGAACGCTACGGTGTAAAAGTGTTAGGCACTTCTGTCGAAGCCATTATGATTACCGAGGACCGCGACCTCTTCGTTAAGAAACTTAACGAGATTGACGCCAAAACTCCTGTATCCCAGGCTGTGGAGAACCTCGACGATGCCGTTGCTGTGGCACACCGCATCGGCTACCCCGTGATGGTTCGCTCCGCCTACGCCCTCGGTGGCCTTGGCTCCGGAATATGCAACAACGATGAAGAATTCATAAAACACTGCGAAAGCGCACTCGCCTACTCCACACAGATTCTCGTGGAAGAGTCGCTCAAAGGCTGGAAAGAGATAGAATTTGAGGTGATACGCGACGCCAACGACCATTGCTTCACAGTGGTTCCGATGGAAAATTTCGACCCGCTCGGCATACACACCGGCGAATCAATCGTTGTTGCCCCCATCGTATCCCTCACCCCCGAGCAGATCAAGATGCTTGAGGAGATAGCTATAAAGGTAGTGCGTCATATAGGCATAGTCGGAGAGTGCAACATCCAGTATGCATTCAACGCCGAAACCAACGACTACCGTATAATCGAAATAAACGCACGCCTGAGCCGCTCATCAGCCCTCGCATCCAAAGCATCCGGCTATCCCTTGGCTTTCGTTGCGGCAAAACTCGCATTGGGATACACTCTTGACCAGATTGGCGAGATGGGAACCCCCAATTCGGCCTATGTAGCACCGAGCGTCGACTACATGATAGTCAAGATACCCCGCTGGGACCTCACGAAATTTGTTGGTGTGGACCGCGAGATAGGCTCCTCGATGAAATCTGTAGGCGAGATAATGTCTATCGGAAAATCTTTTGAGGAGATTATACAGAAAGGCCTCCGCATGATTGGCCAGGGAATGCACGGATTCGTAGGAAACACCGACATACGCTTCGACAATCTGGAACACGCGCTCTCCAACCCCACCGACCTGCGCATATTTGCCATCGCCCAGGCTCTTGAAGAGGGCTATTCAATAGACCGCATAGTAGAGCTTACGAAGATTGACCGTTGGTTTATCCAGCGCCTTGACAATATAGTGAAATATGCCGGTCTGCTTAAAAAATTCAACAAGATAGAAGATCTCGACAAAGAGACCTTACACGAAGCCAAACGCCTTGGCTTCTCCGACTTCCAGATTGCACGCCTTGTTGAAAATCCCGAAGGAAATATGGAACCGGAGATACTTCGCGTACGCGCTCATCGCAAGAGTCTCGAGATTCTCCCCAAAGTACGTCGCATAAACACTGTTGCATCAGAATATCCCGAACTCACCAACTACCTTTATGTAACATACGGAGCCGAGGAGAACGCTATCCCCTACGACTTCAACGCCGGAAACAACATTGTGGTACTCGGTTCCGGAGCATACCGCATCGGTAGCTCGGTGGAATTCGACTGGTGTTCGGTCAATGCTGCAAACACCTGCCGCAAGCTCGGTTACAAATCGATAATGATCAACTACAATCCGGAGACAGTATCAACCGACTACGATATGTGCGACCGCCTCTATTTCGACGAGCTGTCGTTCGAACGCGTAATGGATATAATCGATCTGGAAGCGCCAAGAGGTGTGATTGTAAGTGTCGGTGGACAGATACCCAACAATCTGGCCATGAAACTTCACCGGCGCCATGTGCCCATACTCGGCACATCACCCATATCCATTGACAGAGCTGAAAACCGCCATAAATTCTCGGCAATGCTCGACAACCTCGGCATAGACCAGCCGCGGTGGAAGGAGCTCACCACAACCGATGAGATAGACGACTTTGTTTCAGAAGTAGGCTTCCCGGTGCTTATCCGTCCGAGCTACGTACTGTCAGGAGCCGCCATGAACGTATGCTACGATTACGACCAGATGCACCGCTTCCTCGGTCAGGCAGCGAAAGTGTCAAAAGAATATCCGGTGGTGGTATCCGAATTCCTCCAGAATGCCAAAGAGATTGAATTTGACGCAGTGGCACGCAATGGCAAAATTGTTGAATACGCCATATCCGAGCATATCGAATTTGCCGGTGTACACTCAGGCGACGCAACACTTGTGTTCCCCGCACAAAAAATATACATGGCCACCGCCCGGCGCATAAAGCGCATAAGCGCCCGCATTGCCAAGGAGCTTAACATCTCCGGTCCTTTCAACATCCAATATCTTGCCAAAGACAACGATGTGAAAGTTATTGAATGTAATCTCCGCGCATCACGCTCATTCCCATTCGTAAGTAAGGTACTGAAGAAGAACTTCATTGAGACAGCCACACGCATTATGCTCGGCGAGCAGATCGAGCCTATCGACACTTCTACATTCGACATAGACTACATCGGCATCAAAGCATCTCAATTCTCATTCGCCCGCCTGCACAAAGCCGACCCGGTACTTGGAGTCGACATGTCGTCAACAGGTGAGGTAGGATGCCTTGGCCGCGATTTCGACGAAGCTCTGCTCAACGCCATGATTTCCGTAGGACATCATGTGCCGCAGAAAGCTGTGCTCGTAAGTTCAGGCGATGTACGCGGCAAAGTGGACATGCTCGATGCCTGCCACATGCTTTCCGACCACGGTTACAAAATCTATGCCACCGAAGGAACAGCCCGTTTCCTCAATGGAAACGGTGTGGAAGCCACAGCCGTATGCTGGCCCGACGAAGATGGTCGCAGCGTGCTTGACATAATATCTGACCACAGTGTGGATCTTGTGATAAACATTCCTAAGAACCACACCAAACGTGAACTTACCAACGGTTACCGCATACGCCGGTGGGCCATTGACCACAACATTCCGCTGCTCACCAATGCCCGACTTGCAAGCGCTTTTGTCAAGGCGTTTATCAACAAGCCGGTCGATGATATAGCCATAACGCCCTGGCAGGAATATTAAACCGGTCGATATAACATTACCATCTACATACGCATCGGGTAGTGGCTTCTGCCACTACCCGATGATATTTTATAGATTGGCTGTCCTACAGCTGCGAATACGCGGGCGAAAAGGTGTCGCCCGATGCCGGATTACCGGTATCAAGTCCGCGGCGCAGCCAACGGGCACGTTGCTCTGATGTACCATGATTGAATGCGTCGGGCACGGTATATCCCTGAGCCTGCTTCTGAAGATAATCATCGCCTATCTTGTTGGCGGCATTTATAGCTTCATCAATATCGCCGGGCTCAATGGAATTAAACATCTTATTATCATGGTGTGCCCACACTCCGGCATAAAAGTCGGCCTGCAGTTCAAGACGCACACTTATCTTGTTAGCCTCCGTCTGGCTCAGACGGCTCATCTGCTCGTGAGCCTTATCAAGCGTGCCAAGAAGATACTGCACATGGTGCCCCACCTCATGCGCTATCACATAAGCATACGCGAAATCGCCGTCGGCACCGATGTCACGCCTCATGTTTGAGAAAAACGAAAGATCTATATAGACCGACTGGTCGGCCGAGCAGTAGAATGGTCCGGTAGAAGCCGTGGCACCTCCGCAACCGCTCTGTACCGAACCGGTAAAAAGCACAAGCTTAGGAGGCTCGTACTCCAGTCCGTTCTGCCTGAATATCTCCGTCCACACATCCTCCGTGCCGGCAAGAATCTGTTTTGAGAACACCGCAAGCTCCTCCTCTTCGGCAGTAGGCTCATACGGCGTTTCTACCGCACTTTGTCCCGAAAGCAAGGCTCCACCATTGCTCACCAGCACATCAAGAGGATTGCCTCCTGAAATCCATGCCACAAGCGCGGCTATAATCACGGCTCCGATACCGCCGCCAAGCACGCCCTTACCCATTTTGCGTCCGCGCCTGTCGTCGACATTGCCGCTCTGACGTCGTCCATTTAGATTCATCGCTGTCTTTTTTATTAATAAGGGCGATACTGCACAAAAAGTTCACCTATGAATCCACCCGGCAATATCTATTAAAAATCGACATGCGACACATCAACATGCTCATTGAGAAAAATCCTCGCGAGAGACGAGAAGGATTCGGGATTCTCTGTGGTCAGGAAACGACACGAGGCACCCTTGGTACAACGTCCGTCCATCTCAGGATGGCGTGCCAGATAATCAGCAAGACTCCCGGCCACGATGTCGCCCTGACACACCACCTTTATATTTTCCGGCATCCGTTCACGTATCTTGTCATAAAGTATAGGGAAATGTGTGCACGCAAGCAACACCGTGTCAATATCCTTATTTTGCGCCAGAAGCTCCCCTACATACTTATCCACAAAATAATCGGCACCCGGCGCATCAGCCTCGTGGTTCTCAACCAGCGATACCCACATAGGGCAAGCCTGCGACACTGTCGTATATCCTGTGTACAGTTTGGCAACCTCCATGTCATAACTACGGCTTTTCACCGTGCCTTGCGTGCCGAGCACTCCGATAACTCCGCTTTCAGTCAGTCCGGAAAGCGCCTCAACAGTAGGGCGTATCACTCCGAGCACCCTGCGTGTGGCATCTATCCCGGGAAGATCTTTCTGCTGTATTGAGCGCAGCGCCTTGGCCGAAGCCGTGTTGCACGCCAATATAACAAGAGGGCACCCTTGGGCGAAAAGATACTTCACCGCCTCAAGTGTAAAGCGATATACCACATCAAACGATCTCGTACCGTATGGCGCCCGGGCATTGTCACCAAGATATATATAATCGTACTGCGGCAGACGCTCACGTATGTTTTTGAGAATCGTCAAACCGCCATATCCGGAGTCAAACACCCCGATAGGGCCGCTGTAGGGCAAAGCAGTATTTATCATAAACGCAAAGGTACGCAATTATCATGATAATTGCGTACCTCTTATATCCGTATTGCCGGATGCTATTATTCCGATATATCCTCAAGAGCCAGCGTGCCGCTGTAGGTTCCTGTCACTGAGTGGCCATAACCATCCTTGAGATTGAATTCGATTTTGTAGTTATTGTTACCATTGTTTGTAACCTTTACCGTGCCGGTCTGCATGGCAGCTTCCACACCACCGAGGGTATGGAAATACCATGTGCCGAAGAAACCGCCGAGCGATTCCTCGTAAACACCGCTCAAAGCCGTAGACACATCGTAATCATCTGCGTCCATAGCGTTTATGAGAGTATAAGTGCCCGATGGTATGCCTGTATTGCTACCGGGTGTCACATTAAGACCGAGCCACACTGTGGGAGCATTGCCATAGTTCTCATCAAGATCATAATCGGCACCTGCAAGCACCACCATATAGTGGTCGGAAGTAGTGGTAAAGGTCTCACCGAAATACAGAGCCACACCTTGTGTAAGTTCGTTGACAGTGACATTGTTCTCAAGATTACTCATCTGTCCACCACCGGTACGGTTTATGATATTGAGCTTGCCTACATAGCTGAACTTAAAGTCTGAGCCGTCGTCAAGAATCAGATCGGCGTCAATCACTTTATATCCATTGGCTGTCGACACCTTGACCGTACCGCCGGTAACTTCCTTCTGAGTTGAACCGGTAGCGGTATATTGTGTAAGATAGCTGTCGCCATCGGCAGCGTTGAAGGTAAATTCCGCATAATTGTCGGCCGCGGTATATTCGCCGTCGGCCAAAGTGGCAAAATCAGGATTTTCAGCAAGGGTAGTGTTGAAATCCAGACATAATATATAACCCGGGCCTACATAATCCTCCTCGAAGTCGTCCCATTCCATACCATCGGTTATAAAGTTAACCCACAGATTTCCTGTATTGGCTCCGAATATATCACCCTTGTAGTAACCTTCATTGGAAATTCCCTCGGTGGGAGTTACATCCGAGCCACCGCCATCGCCATTTCCGTCATCGTCAGAACAGGAGGCCAACGAGAATGCCAGTACGGCACACATTGCCACCTTAAATAAGTTTTTAATTGTCATTTTTCTTTAATCTAATTTATTTTACATTTCAAAACGCCACAAATTTACGTAATCCGACAATATTATGCAACAAAAGCCGCCGGTTATCTTAACGATAACCGGCGGCCAACATTAATTGGTATATCTTATGCTCCTATTTATTTCACACCGAGCTTGGTCTTAACCAAAGGAGTGACATCAACCACATCCTTGCCGGTATAAACGGGAATCATATTTTCAAATATCATGGTGAAAGCACCTTCGGCACCAACGCTCTGAATGGCAGTCATCACTTTCTGACGGATGGGAGCCATAAGCTGCTCCTGCTGACGCTGGAGATCCTGGGTTGCGGTCTGACGGAACTGCTGAATCTTCTGGTCAAGTTCCTGAATTTCCTGAACGCGACGATCCTTTATGGTCTGGGGAGTATTCTCGTCCATCTTCTGAAATTCACCATATTTCTTCTCCATTTCAGTCTGGAGATTCTTGAATTCCTCTTCATACTTCTTGGTGGAAGTGTCAAGCTGCGACTTCACTTCAGTCATTTCAGGAAGTCCCTCGATAAGAGATTCAGTATTGATTACGCCAAATTTCTGAGCAAAACCCATTGCAGGTAACGCAATCATGATTGCGAGCAATAATTTTTTAATCATTGTTGTATTAAGTGTAGTGTTAAATTTCTATTGTTAAATTAGCAATTATATCTGCAAATATATATCTTTTATTTGGAATATCCTAACTTGGCAAGCACCTCATTGCTTATATCGATACGCGGTGAGGCAAATATGATGTCGGCCGACGATGCGCGGTCGAATATACACATATATCCACGCTCCTCGCTCACCTTCTTGACGGCATTGTACACCTCCTCCTGAATCGGTTTCATCAAAGTCTGGCGCTTCTTGTAAAGCTCACCTTCAGGACCGAAATACTTGTTGCGCAATTCCACGGCCTCTTTCTCCTTGGCCACTATATCGGCCTCAGATTTCTTTTTCTGTTCATCGGTCAGGAACGGCATCTGCGATTTATAGTTATTGTACATTGTCTCGGCCTCGCGTGTTATATTCTCCACCTCTTTCTGCCAACGCTGCGACATCTGTTCGAGAGTATTGTTGGCCACCTCATACGATGGCATGTTGCCGAGCACATATTCCATATCCACAAGGGCGAATTTCTGAGCCATACCGCTGAAAGCGAAAGCTGTCATGGCTACTATTACGGCAAAAATCTTTCTGATATCCATGGTCTGTAAATTTACATATTTCTTGTTATGACAATCGGCGGCAGCTAAAGTTTAGTCGCATATCATTAAAGAATGTTAGAACTCCTGACCGAGAATGAAGTGGAAGTGGCTTCCACCACGCTGACCGAACACCTTGTCGAAACCATAGGCCCAGTCAATACCCATCATACCCACCATCGGGAGGAATATACGCAGACCGACACCGGCCGAACGTTTCAGGTCAAACGGACTGAAGTCCTTTACATCTGTCCACGCGTTACCACCTTCGAGGAAAGCAAGACCATAGATGGTGGTTGAAGTCTGCAACATGAACGGGAAGTGCAGTTCCATGCCAAGTCGGGTATATGCATATCCCTCGCGGCCCCACGGAGTGAGAGCACCGTTATCGTAACCGCGCAATCCGATGGTCTCGGTAGCGTATGTATAGGAACCTGTCATACCGTCGCCACCCACATAGAATGTCTCGAACGGCGATTTGAGATACTTGTTGTAGCTGCCGAGCAGACCGAAATCAGCACGTGTCATCAACACCAGTGTCCATTGGCCGTTGGGGTCGGTAAGCGGAGTGTATGTGCGGCTCTTGAATTTAAGCTTCCAATACTCTATCCACTTGTAGAGTTCCTTCTTTGACTCGGTGGTGTTCTCATCGTAGAGTTTCTTCCAATCTTTCTTGCCGAACAAAGCTGCCGGAGGAGTAAGCTGGAGACTCAGCGAGAATTGCGAACCGCGGCGGGTGTAGAGCGGGTTGTCGAGCGAGTTTCGGGCAAGTGTAAGTCCGAGCACAAGCGAATTCGACGTACCGTTGTTCATATAATACAGATATTCCCAGTTCTTGAGGTAATACCAGTTGTAGGAAAGTTCTGTCTGGAATGTGAAATAGTCATCCGGCCAGCTGAGACGCTTGCCGAATCCCACAGTCACGCCAAGCATCTGCAACACCTTATTGGGGTCGTAGGCATTGTTTATGCTGTTCTGATAGTAATCCGAGCCATAACCGTAGTTGTAACCATAACCGTAGTTATTGTAAAGCCACGGATTTGACCAGTTGCTGTTGTAATACGATGAGTTCACACCGGTCTGACGGCTGTAGTAGGCCGATACCGACAGCGAGTTAGGACGCTTGCCGCCGAACCATGGATCGAGGAACGAGATGCTGTAGGCCTGATAATAGCGGGCGTTGGTCTGGGCTGAGATGGTGAATGTCTGTCCCTCGCCCTGAGGTATGAGACCTTTGTAGGAACTTGGATGGAACAGATTCTTGATGGAGAAATTGGTGAATTTGAGTGCGAGTTTACCTATCACACCGGTCTGACCCCATCCGAGCGAGAATTCTATCTGGTCGTTGGCTTTAGACTCAAGATTGAACACAATGTCTACTGTACCGTTTTCTTCGTTCGGTTCAGGACGTATATCCATATTCTCGGGATTGAAATGGCCGGTCTGCGCAATCTCTCGTGCCGAACGCATCAGGTCGTCCTTGCTGAACAGCTCACCCGGTTTCACACGGAGTTCACGGCGTATCACCTTTTCATAAAGACGGTCGTTACCGTTTATCACCACATTGTTGATTCTGGCCTGCGGTCCCTCCACCATACGCATCTCCAGGTCTATGGAGTCGCCATGCACGTTGCGTTCAATAGGCACAAGGTTGTAGAACAGGTATCCTCGGTTCATATACATATTGGCCACGGCATCATCATCTTCGGTGGTGCGCTTGTTAAGAAGTTTCTGGTTGTAGACATCGCCACGCTTTATCCCGAGCACATCGTTAAGCAGCTCAGTGGGATAGATGGTGTTGCCCACCCACGATATATCGTTGATATAATACTTCTTTCCCTCCTCGAGAGAGATGTACACGTCTACAGTCTTGTCATCGTACGGCACCACGCTGTCGGCCAATATCTTGGCATCGCGGTAACCCTTTTCGTTATATTTATTGATTATACGGTTAAGGTCATCACGATAGTCGCTTTCCACAAATTTCTTCTGCTTGAAAAGATTGAGAAGTTTGTTTTTCTCATTCGTTTTCTTCATAACACGCTGCAGGGCGTTGTCGCTCAGCACCTCATTACCATCGATATATATCTTGTGAACTTTCACTTTCGAGTTCTTATTGATATTGATATCGACTATCATTTCATTCTTCGCCGAAAGATCCTCGTGAAGGGTAATCTTCACATCGGCATTACCGAAACCCTTGTCGGCAAAATATTTCTTAATTACAGCCTCGGCCCGGTTCACTATATTCTGCGTGATATGGTTGCCCACATGAAGCTGAAGGCGTTCCTGAAGATCGTCGCGCTCACCCTTTTTAACACCATAATAGTTAACTGCCGATATTCTGGGCTGCTGACGCAGGTTGAGCGTTATATAGGCCTTGTCGCCAACAATCTTGTCCACCACAATCTGCACTTGGCTGAACAATGTCTGACGCCACAGGCGCTTGGCTGCCGCCGTGAGTTCCGGACCGGGGATATCAATGCGCTCGCCGACTTTAAGCCCTGAATAGCCTATCACAATAAAATCATCGTAATTATCCGCTCCCTTCACCGAGATTCCGGCAATCTCGTAGGTGCGGGGAATGCCGGTGAATATGATATTGGGCTTGAATACGGTATCTGTGGCGGTGGCCGACTGTGCCTTTACAGAGGCTGTTGAAGCCAAAAGCAGCAAGGACATTATCAGCAGTAGCTTGTTACGCATAATATGATGTTTGTATATATAGTTTTTATATTATAGGTCAGTTTATTATCAGTTGGCAACCTGTTCCGAGGTCTTGCCGAAACGACGTTCGCGAGATTGATAGTCAATTATAGCGGCATAGAATGTTTCCTCATCGAAATCAGGCCAATATTTATCGGTAAAATATAATTCCGAATAAGCTATCTGCCAAAGCAGGAAATTGCTTACCCGCTCATCGCCACCGGTACGTATAAGCAAATCGGGATCCGGCATTCCGGCTGTGGTAAGATACGACGACAGCATATCCTCACTTATGTCGGACACTTCGATGCGTCCCGACACGGCATCCGATGCCATCTTTCGGGCGGCTTCTGCCAACTCCCACCTCGAAGAATAGCTCAGGGCCAGATTAACCCGCACCCCACTGCATGCCGAGGTCGACTCTATGCTCCGGAGCAGACTCGCCTGACTTTCGGGTGAAAGGCGTGCAAAATCACCAATCACGCCGAGACGCACATTATTTGCTATCATACCGGGAGTCTCTCTCTCAAGAGCCACCACAATCAGATTCAGCAACGCATCCACCTCCTCCTTTGGCCGATTCCAGTTTTCGGTGGAGAAAGCATAGAGCGTAAGATAGCCAATACCTGCCTTTGAGGCTGCCTCAATCACCCGGCGCACAGCCTCCACACCGGCCACATGCCCGCGTGTTCTTTCCAGTCCGCGCGCCTTAGCCCACCGGCCGTTGCCGTCCATTATCACGGCTACATGCTCCGGCACCTTGCTGCTGTCTATCAATTCAAGCTGAGACTTCATTGCTTATTATGAGATTCTGATTGGCTATCTATATTGGTTTATCTGTATCTGATTCAATCTATACGGTGACATGTCACACATCGGGGGCCGAATTCGAAACTTATACCCACCGTAAGAGTTGAATACCAGTCTGTATTTTTAAGAAATGAGCTTTTTATCTGATACAGGTCGGTCAACTCCTTGCTGTCTACCTTATCGCCAAACACCTTGGTCATTGTAAACTCGGCATTGAGATTAACCCGTCGGCTCAACTTATAGCGGACTCCGACACCCATCGGAATGTTCAGACCCGCATACGAGCCGTCGCGTGTGCTGGATAATGTCACTCCCACACCTACTGCGAGAAATGGCGACCATCTCCGCAAACGCTTGTAGGTCTCACCTATACCGAAGGCAAAGAAGTTGCACTCGCCCCGAAATCCGAGGTCGTACACCGTTGATTTGAAGTCGTATTGCGCTCCTCCGGGCAACACATTTTCAAAATCGGCGGTATTCCCGCTCAACGAAGCTGCTGTGAGCTGCGCACGCACGCTCCAGCGACTATCAAACAGATACCGCATGGATATATTCCCGGCAAAACCGGGATGCTTGAACATGTTACTGGTATTGGCATCGCCAAGATAACCGCTCATGCCCACACCGGCACCGAGGTCAAACTTATAGTTCTCCACATCGCCCGACTGAGCAAATATAGCACCGATGCCCGCCACAAAAGTGACGAGCACGCACAATAATTTCTTTCTATGGACAGCTAATGCCAATATATATCGCTTTACTATATTCAGATTATTGAAGTGGTTTGAATGTCAACCGGTTTATCACGCCTCGCCATATTGCATTATTAAGAGAGCCGTCTGATTTAACACCGCCGAACATATAGATATATGGACATTCCCAGTCCTCAATGGGTGCCGTAGCGCGACTCGCACCCGAAACCACCTTGAACCACGACGGGAGCTGCGGCATGCCAAAATCACACCATCCTCTTGCAGCAACCGCCTGACTTCCGATACTCATCTCCGTGCTCATAACCACAGGCTGCGCATAGCATACGGCAGTTATATTCTCGGGCAACTGCATCAGGACACCGGCTTTAACCCAGTGTACACCGCGGTCCACGGATGTGTACACCTGCCGCGAGCAGGCACCATCCTCATTTTTGCCACCTATCGCAAGAAGAGTAGTATGCTCGGTAACCACCCAATTGGATGCCGTCTTAAACGTAAAATAAGGAACAACGGCTACGCCTTCCATCGGAGGAATGCCATTTATCGTTGATTTAGCCCATTCGCTACCATCGTAAGCCCAGGCATCGCCACAAAGAGAGCCATCCGCTTTCACTCCGCCGAGCACGACCATCATAGGCGAATCAGACCATTTACTTGTATACACCAGAGCGTCGCTTGTGCCTTCAACAGGGCAATCGGCATCAACAGCCACATCTGTAGTGGCCGGATATGTCACATGAGCGAAGTCGCCGGCAGCATTCTGCCTGTTGCCCACTACTACATCGCCGTAGCCACCATATATATAATGCATTTTCACGCCAGTATCGCTCCATGTGCTTCCGGCATCGCCCGATTTATACAGGGCATCGCCCGCACCAACCACATAAAGCGCGCTTTCGGTAGCGGTAAGTGTCTCAAGTTTCACTCCTGAAGGCAAAGTCACTGCCGACACCTGCCATGCATTGGCAGCTATATTCTGAGTGGTGGCGCGGTTTGCCGAAGTTCCATCAGAGGTAAAGCACAGCACTTCGCCATTAAGTTCCACTGTTTTCTGAGCCGTTGGGGCTGACAGATTCGAGGGAAGAGCGGCAAGAGCACTCTCACCCCAACTCAGCGAATCGGGCTTCATCTTGTGGACATTAACCTTAATTGTATATTGCCGTTCCACCTCTTCGTTGTGCGACACGAGACGCAATTTGACAAATCCGCGTGAAAAGTCTATTGAATCTGTGGAATTGGTCAGATAGTTGACAATCGTATCCGCACCGGTCGACCCCGGCATGGTTATCTCCGCTTTCTTCACGGCCGAAAGTCCCATTTCCACCTGCAGGCGGTTCACTTTGGTTCCAAGAGGCAAAGAGTCGGCATTGAACACCTCAGCCCGGTCAAGATCGATTGAGAAGAACACCGAATCAAGATTCACGAGCACACTGTCGTTAGCTCGCAGGTTGAATGAGTTTATGGCCACAGCATATTCCTCGCTGGTATCATAGTCCATCTTTTCATCATCGTCTTCATTACACGAGACAAAAGCGAACGACATAAATGCGGCAACGAGCAGATATAGGGAAGTCTTTCTATTCATAAAGCATTATTTTTCAACTTGCAAAGTTAACAACATTTTCATTATAAGCTGTCCTTATAAAGTTAAATTTAGTAACAGGTCAATCCTTGCATGCCCACAAATGTAGCATACTGTTGACTATCAAGCAACCTCAACCAGGCTTACACACCTCTATTTCAAGACAGACCGCGGATTTTTAACATTGATTACCACATTCCCGTCAACAGTGGCTGCCGACACCTCTCCGGCCGGAATATCCACTTTGCCATACCCTTTTTCACCGAGCGTTACCGATTGCGCCACTTCCACACGGGCCTCATCCCATAAGCCACTGCTTATAAATGCCCCAAGCACCGATGCGCCACCCTCTACGAGCACCGAAGTAATCCCGCTCCTCCACAGAGTGTCCACCACATCCCGCACCGAGGCATCGGGAGCACACTGCACCACTCGCACATCCGCAGGCAAGTCCTCACGGTTGACCGACGACACATACAGCACATTTCCTCCCGAAAACACCTGCGCATCGGCCCCGACACGTCCGCGCCTGTCCACCACCACTTTCAAAGGATTTGCACCGGCCAGACACCTGACATCCAGACGTGGATTATCGGAAAGCACAGTACCCGCCCCCACTAATATAGCCTGATGCTCCGCCCTGAGCTTATGCACCGGCAGCGTGGAGAGCGGCGTTGAGAATCCTACCGGCGCCGGACTGCCGCCTGTTCCCGACATTCCCATATAGCCATCTGAACTTTGCGCCCATTTGAGTGTGATATATGGCCGCTGAAGTGTATGCGCGGTAATAAACGCCTTGTTAAGCGCCCTGCATTCATCCTCAAGCACTCCGGCCACCACCTCCACACCGGCTTCGCGTAGCATCGCTATGCCACGTCCGCTCACACGCTCGTTGGGGTCCATACATCCCACCACCACACGCGGTATCCCCGTTCCTATTATCAATTTTGCACATGGAGGCGTTTTGCCATAGTGCGAACATGGTTCAAGTGTGACATACATGGTGCTTTCCGTGAGCAATGCCCTATCGGCATCACACACCGAGCGCACGGCATTGACCTCGGCGTGCGGGCCGCCGCAACGGCGATGAAACCCCTCGCCTATCACCCTGTCGCCATTGACTATCACGGCTCCCACCATAGGATTCGGGGCTGTAAACCCTCGTCCACGTGCAGCGAGCTGCAACGCACGGCGCATATAAATCTCTTTTACTTCCAATCGCCTTCACGTTTTATCAGTTCCACCAACCGCTCCACGGCCTCTTCTGCCGGAATGTTTTTCTCCACACACTCCTTCCCTTTGTATAGACTTATCTTGCCTACACCGGCGCCTACATATCCGTAATCGGCATCGGCCATCTCACCGGGGCCGTTGACAATACATCCCATCACACCTATTTTCAATCCTTTCAGATGGGAGGTAGCCTCCTTCACCCGGGCCAATGTGGTCTGAAGGTCGAACAACGTGCGTCCACAACCCGGGCATGCCACATATTCGGTTCTGGTGATACGTAAACGGGCCGACTGCAAGATACCGAACGCAAGCCGTGCCGACTGCCCGGGAGTCAAGGCGTCGCTCTCTATCATAAGTCCGTCGGCAAATCCACTCATCAACAGCGAACCGCAATCGACTGAGGCACGGATTACTGCCTCATCAGCCGAAACTCCGTCATACCTTACCGAAACGACTACCGGATTACCTACTCCGGCCGACATCAATTTATGGAATGCAGCTTTCAGTTCACCTGAACGGTTGGCATGGCGCGAGGATAGCAATATTATCTCATCGGGAGCTATTTCAGGCACATTGCATAAAAGTTCAGAAGCATCCACAGCCCTGAATTTCAGATGGGAATCATTCAGGAACACATCCGGCTTACAATCGGATGGATATGCGGCACCGCAATCTTCAGCCACCACTACGGGAACATTTCTGCCGCCGATATTTCCCACTGCGACAGTCACACGGCGGTCGGGCATCACCGGGTCGTAGCCTTCGGCATATCCACCCTCTATATGCCGCGCATCAGCGCAGGTGGCCACATAGTCCACCAAAGCACGTGCCACAGGCAGCTCACATTCCGGGTCCTCGCTGAGCGACACCCTTATAGTATCACCTACACCCTCGGCAAGCAATGTCCCTATACCCACAGCCGATTTCACTCTACCATCCTCACCGTCGCCGGCCTCCGTCACTCCGAGATGCAGCGGATAGTGCATATCTTCAGCATCCATGGCCTTGACAAGACGCCTCACCGTCTCCACCATCACCACCACATTCGAGGCCTTGATTGAGATAACCACATTACCGAAATCCACCTTCCGGCACACGCGCAGAAACTCCATGGCGCTCTCCACCATTCCGGCGGGGGTATCGCCATACCGGCTCATTATGCGGTCGGACAGCGACCCATGGTTGACACCTATGCGTATAGCCGTGCCATGGCGCTTGCATTCAAGCACAAAAGGCTCCACCGCCGATTCCACACGTTCAAGTTCGGCGCGATATTCCTCGTCCGTATAATCTATCTTTCTGAAAGTACGCCCCGGATCTACAAAATTGCCGGGATTTATACGCACTTTCTCCACATTTGGCACAGCAGCATACGCAGCCCGGGGATTGAAATGAATGTCAGCCACCAAAGGCACATCGCATCCGGCGGCACGCATCCGGCGGCGTATCTCTCCGATATTTTCCGCCTCGCGCACGCCCTGGGCTGTGAAGCGTATATACTCCGCACCCGCCGAGGCCATACGCAGCGCCTGCGACACCGAACCGTCAGTATCCATGGTCGAGGTATTTGCCATCGACTGTATTCTTACGGCGTTATCTCCACCAAGATGCACGCCGCCCACATTCACATCATCTGAACGGCGACGCTTGTAATCAAATACACCCATATCTTTCATGCTGCATGCCCGCGCATGCCTATCAATTTGTCTTAAAATTGTACTTTACGTTTTTCAGTTCGGCATTAACCTTAACTATCTTCTCGACCAGCCCGGAACGGTAGTCGGAAAAGCGCTTGTTCACACCGGCATCCGACAGGGCGAGAATCTGTGTGGCGAGAATTCCCGCATTCATTCCGCCGTCAATACCCACTGTCGCCACAGCTATGCCGGGAGGCATCTGAACGATAGACAGCAACGCATCGCGGCCATCGAGCGACGAACTTATAGGCACGCCCACCACCGGCACCGGAGTCATGGCAGCTATCACACCGGGGAGAGCGGCAGCCATACCGGCGCCCGCTATTATCACCTTTATGCCCCTGCCTTCTGCATTGCGTGCAAAGGCCTCAACCTCAGCAGGAGTACGATGTGCCGATAAGGCATTCATTTCAAACGGAATCTCCATCGAATCAAGAAACTTCGCGGCTTTTTCCATAATAGGCAGATCTGATATGCTGCCCATGATAATGCTCACTTTTGGTTCCATATCTCTTTATATTTGTATTGATTTTTTCTATTTTTCACAACAACGACAGTAGATAGACACATATAAATCCATTCAGGCCACCTGCCATCACCTGCCACTCGGTATGTCGCTGCAAGCCGATTCTCGATGTGGCCACCATTCCGGTCAACAAAACCACAACCACCAACGGCCACAGCATATCCACCGCCGCATATCCGCCGGCCGTGATTCTGAAAACCATGGCGAGCAGGCCACCCATTCCGGCGGCATGGGCGCTGATTTTCCACCAGCGGTTCACCACCAGCGATATTATGGTAGCGGCAACCGCTCCCGCCATAAATCCCACCATCCACACCGGGGCGTGCGCCTTGTAAAGATACACTGTGCAGGCTCCGTAGCTCAGCACCGCAATCACAAACGGCACCGTGCGTTCGGTGCGCTCATTTAACGCCGGATCCTTTATAAGACCGAGTTTCCACAATCCGCAGATGGCAAAAAGCGGGACTACACACGTTATCATAAACGTCACTGCCACCACACCGACACGCACCTGCCATGGGATATGATTGAGCGTCGACACCGACAGGGCGAGCCCCACGCCATAGGTAGGCACCAGCAGCGGGCTGAACACAAACGATATTATCCTGGCTATTTTATTTATCATCCGATTAAATTTTTATGTTTTGGTCACACCTCTTTACGCATACGGCCCGAGGGTATTCCATATTTTTCTCTATACTTGGCCACTGTACGCCGGGCCACATCGTAACCTTCGGCCTGAAGTCTGGCAGCGAGTTCCTCGTCACTGAACGGATGCTGCTTGTCCTCACCGGCTATTATTCCGCGCAACACACCTACTATGTGGTGCGCCGACACATCGTCGTTGTCCTTTCGCCTTTCGTTGAAAAAGAACTTCAGCGGATACATCCCCTGCTGTGTCATGACATACTTGCCGGCTGTTGCGCGCGACACCACCGACACATCGTCGCCGGTAATCTCCGACACATCTTTCAGTATCATCGGACGCAGTTTCATCGGATCGCCGCTCACAAAAAAATCATGCTGAATACCGACAATTGCACTCATTATCCTGAAGAGCGTGTTCTGGCGCATCTCAAGCACCCGGATAAACGTGGTGGCCTCCTCGCGTTTCTGACGTATGAACGCATTGGCATTGGCCCGGCGACCGGCTTTATCCGTACCTTCATCTGCCCTGAAGGTCCGTTCTATCTCAAGATTCGGTATATGGTTAAGCAGCGTAAGCGTCACATCATCACCATCCGTCTCCACCAGAAAATCAGGCGTTATGTGACGTGTACGCGCATCATCACCGCCACCGAGCAGCGCGCCCGGCTTCGGGTCAAGACTTTTTATCACCTCAAATGCCGCCTGAAGCTGCTCCTCATCCACATTCAAATGCCGGCGAAGCTCCTTGAAATGACGCATGGAGAAAAGATCGAAATAATCCTTCACTATTTCCGACGCAAGATTCGTGGCAAGGGTCCTGTCGCGCCGCTGAAGCTGAAGCAGAAGGCTGTCGCGTAGATCCACAGCCCCCACTCCCGCCGGTTCGAGACCGCGCACGGCGTTCCACACCCTGCGCACATCGTCGCGGCTCACATCAAGCCCCTCCTGAATCGCCGCATCGTCGGCAAGCGACTGCAGCGAACGCGTCATATAACCGTTATTGTCAATATTCCCCACCACTATACGCGCAAGAGCCATATCCCGGTCGTCAAGCCCGGTGGTTTCTGCAAGCTGACGCATGAGCGACTCCATAAGCCCCTCGCCTGCAGCCACAGCCACCGGCTCAAACGCATCAGCACCGTAATAGCCATTATTTGACTCAAGCCGATACGACGGTATGTCATCGTCAGTACGGTAATCGGCCAGCTGCATCTGCTCTGCGCTCTCATTGAACTCCTCGTCAGGCTGATGCAATCCATCATCACCCTCACTCTCCACAAGAGCAGGATTATCGTCAAGGGCACGGCGCACCTCATCCTCCACCTCAGGGCCATTCATCTCAAGCATGCGCACGAACTGCAGCTGCATCGGAGCAAGTGTCTGCTGCTGCCGCTGGTTGAGTGATAGCCTGAGTGAATCGTCCATATTATAATATAGGTGTGGTTATATGCAAAGTTACTAAATTTTCTCTTTCGGCCTATCTTTTTCACACCATTTAAGCTACTGCATACACAGTAGTGTCACGATGTAGGTCACGTAACACAATGTCATCACAGCACCCTCCAACCGTGTGATGGTGCGCCGCTCTATGAAACCGGCAAACGCCAAAAACAGCAACGAAGCCACGGCGAGCACGCCAAGGTCCAGATTCCCGACATTGCCCAGCGGAAGAGGCGAAACTGTCGCCGATACTCCAAGCACCATGAATATATTGAATATATTGCTGCCTATCACATTGCCGAGCGCTATACCTGTCTTACCCTTGATGGCCGCGGTGACTGACGTGGCAAGCTCGGGCAATGAAGTTCCTGTAGCCACAATCGTCAGTCCTATGACAGCCTCGCTCACTCCCAATGCCGATGCGATGTCCGACGCACCCGCAACAAAACGGTCGCCGCCGAAAAGCAGTCCGGCAAGGCCACCCGCCACATAGACCACAGCCCCCCACACAGGCATATCAGGCACCGACGCCGCATTCTGCGCCGCCGGATCGTCGCCCGAAGCCGTCTTGGCTTGCGAAAACGTATAACGCATGAATATCGCGAAGAACAGCAACAACAATATACCGTCAACGCGGGTAATCACCGCGCTCGAAGCATTGTCGAGCAGCACCGAATTACCCATAACGAGCAACACGGCCGACGACAGCAGGACCAACGGAATCTCGTTTACCATCACACTTCGCCCGATTTTCACAGGCACCACCATGGCGGTGACACCTATTATCATAAGTATATTGAATATGTTGCTGCCTACAACATTGCCCACGGCAAGCTCACTACTGCCACCCACTGCCGACATAACACTAATCACGAGTTCGGGCGCGGAGGTGCCGAAAGCCACCACGGTCAGCCCCACCACAAGATCAGAAATTCCAAGACGCCTGGCTATGGCCGAAGCACCATCGGTAAGGATATTCGCGCCGACGAGTATCAGCACAAGCCCCACCACCAGATAAACAATGCTCAATATCATAAGTCTATTCCTAAGTACAGCTGCAAAAATACGATTATTTCACCAATTGCACATAAGACATCCCCGATTTGCACGCCCCGCGTATTTTAATTACTTTTGCATCATCACGTCCGGCACTCCCAACAGCCGGCTTTACATTTTTCATACAATCACACCACGACATTATGGATTGCGACACTCTTTATATAATAACTGCCCGCGGTGGCAGCAAGGGAATCCCACGCAAGAACATCAAACCTCTTTGCGGAAAACCGCTGATAGTCTACTCTATCGAAATGGCCCGGCGCTTCGCTCCCGACAGCCACATCATAGTAAGCACCGAAGATGAGGAGATTGCCGAAATATCCCGCGCCACCGGGCTACCGGTCGACTACATGCGACCGCAAAGCCTGGCCGGCGACACCATCGGCTCGAGAGAAGTGATAATCGACGCCATGGACTGGGCCGATGCCAAGGGAATAAAATACAACAAGGTGTGCCTGCTGCAACCCACCTCGCCGCTGCGCTCCGAGGACGATGTGCAGAAATGCCTCGACATGTACACACCAGATGTCGACATGGTGACCACTGTGGTTGAAGCTGCCGCCAATCCTTATTACGACTGCTTCGAAACAGAACCATCATCAGGATTCATGCGCATATCAAAGGGCGAAGGCATGTACACACGCCGCCAGGACGCCCCGTTGGTTGTCCAGACCTCAGGTTCAGTCTACGTGTTCAATCCTGAAGCGCTCCGCAATAAGAAACTTGGTGAGATGACACGCCGCAAGCCGTGCCTGGTCGACAGTTCACGCAGCGTGGACCTCGACACCCCCCTCGACTGGGCTGTGGCCGAAACCGTGATGCGGCTGAGCCAACACTCCGACAAATAAAAACGTTATTATCCATAATAACATCATCCATCAACACATGGCCGATTCCAATTTCATAGACTACGTAAAGATACATTGCCGCTCCGGTAAAGGTGGAGCCGGCTCCCGACACTACTACCGCGCTAAATATGTACCGAAAGGTGGCCCCGACGGTGGCGACGGCGGTCGTGGCGGACACATAATACTCCGTGGCGACAAGCAGATGTGGACACTTCTGCCACTGAAATACAACCGCCATGTATTTGCCGGAAACGGTTCATCAGGATCAGGTGGCCGCAGTTCAGGCAAAGATGGCGACGACCAGATAATAAAAGTGCCCTGCGGCACCGTTGTGTTCGATGCCGAGACCGGTGAATTCCTTTGCGAGGTGAACCACGATGGCGAGGAGGTGAAATTGCTCCGCGGAGGTCGTGGAGGTCTTGGCAACTGGCACTTCAAAAGCGCCACCAACCGCACTCCACGCTATGCACAGCCCGGCGAACCGGCCATCGAGAAAACAGTGATACTTGAATTGAAATTGCTGGCCGATGTAGGTCTTGTCGGATTCCCCAATGCCGGTAAATCCACCCTTCTCTCATCGCTGTCGGCTGCAAGACCCAAAATTGCCGACTATCCTTTCACCACCATGGAACCGCAACTCGGCATCGTATCCTACCGCGGAAACCGCTCCTTTGTAATGGCCGATATCCCCGGCATAATCGAGGGAGCGAGCGAGGGCAAAGGTCTCGGCCTGCGATTCCTGCGCCACATAGAGCGCAACGCCGTATTGCTGTTCATGGTGCCTGCCGATGCCGAGGATATAGCAAAGGAATATTCCATACTGCTTGGTGAACTTGAAAAATTCAATCCGCAACTCATGGACAAGCAGCGCGTGCTCGCAATTTCAAAAAGCGACATGCTCGATGAAGAACTGATAGCTGAGATTGAACCCACATTGCCGGCCGACCTGCCCCATGTGTTCATATCGTCAGTAACCGGTATGGGCATTGACTCATTGAAAGATATTCTTTGGGGAGCCATCACCGACGAACGCAACCAGATTGCAACCCCATCCATAACCCACCGTCCGCTAGACGGGCATCATCGTGTGCGCGAGGAGGATGAATTCATATTCGACACACCTCCGGCCGTTGACGAAGATGAAGATTTTGGCGAAGATTTCGACCACGATGATTGGGACGAAAGCTGGGATATGGAATTCCCCGAGGATGAAAATTTCGACAATTAGGCTGCCTATGCCCGACGGTGTCGAGGCGTTTTCCACCCTACGGTGCACCGATCTCCCCGAGCAACCCTACGAGGGTTTCAATGCCTGCCACTATACCGGTGACTCCCCTGATCACGTCAGCGCCTGCCGCATAAATCTGTGCAAGAAGCTCGGTATACCCGGCCACAACCTCATCATACCGAGACAGACCCATTCAGCCAACATCACAATCGTTGACCGCACTCCATTCCCTGCACAATCACTTGACGACACCGACGCCTTGGTCACGGCGCTGCCGGATGTGGCGCTGTGCATCAATACCGCCGATTGCGTTCCTATAGTTCTTGCCGACACGCAGGCGGGGATCATTGCTGCCGTGCATTCAGGCTGGAGAGGCACCGTGGCCCGCATCGCCGCACGCACGGTGGAAACGATGTGCAGTCTCGGTGCAGACCCATCAAGAATACACGCCGCCATGGGGCCATCCATTTGTCCCGCCTGTTTTGAAGTCGGACCGGAAGTAGCCGAGATTTTCAACCGTTCATTCCCCGGCACCCCTACAGTTATATCATCAGGGGTATCAAAACCTCATGTAGACCTGCCGGCGGCAATAAGCGCAACACTCACAGAATGCGGATTACCACCGGGCAACATATCCACACCTGCAGCTTGCTCATTCCACACCCCTCATCAATTCTTTTCAGCCCGCAGGCTCGGGATAGCTTCAGGCCGCACCCTTACAGTGATAATCAATCGTCGATAGCCTCCAGCCCTTTGCGCCTGAAAGCATCTATAAAACTACCGGGAGTGGCATTGAATATATCGACCCCGGCATGCCGCGCATACCGTTCTATCGCGAAATACGACTTGAACGCCACATGGAAGCTATACATTATCTCATGCAGGCGGATATTCTTATAGACCGTCTCATTACGCTTGTTCTCAGCTTCATTATCCTTATAGAAATGTGGCTGCACGCTCACCACCTCATTTCGCTCGTTGACCTCAAGAGTCCTGGTCCATGTATGGTCGGCTCCAACAATGAATATACGTTTGAACCCGATTTTAAGAGCCACCATAAGCGAGGCTATAAGCACATTGCGTGGACGAGGCATTCCGCGCCCGCTTGCAAAGAGCACATTCTCCAGCCATGCAAACCCCTCTACCCCCACAGGATTGATACGTTCCACCCTCACATTGCCGCACCCCGACATATCTACGGGGATACTGGCCTTTGCCGGGACATAGATACACATAGGCCAGTCAACACGTGTTGATAGGTCCGACCATAGCCGGCGCACATTCTCATTCGTATCATATTCCGTATAGAACACCGGATCTATCATCACATAATATTCCGGTTTGAGAGCATAGAACTGCGGCGCCTTGCAGGCATAGTTCACGGCCATAAGCTTACAGGCCGCCAACTCCTTGCCATGTCGCGTCATTGTCTCATTGAGCGAAGGTCCGTTACCGAGTATTATCAATGTCTCACCGGGATCGGCATCAGCCTTCACCGTACACCGGCGCGACAGCAATGCCACCTTCACAACACTTTTCATTGACGAGCACAATGTCTGCACAGCATTAGCCACTTTATCCGAAACTTTCATACACATTAATAATATTAGACAGCATATCCTATGCAAATGTACTGAAATTTGGCCGAAGCCCATACCGATTTGCATAAAACTGACACAATATCTAACTTTGCACACATGACAGACGACGCACCTATACAGATTGACATCGACAGTGTATTGCAGAACCGGTTGCCGAAGCACTACCGCTACATGCCGTCGTTCGTCATACGGTGGCTCGAACGTATCATCTGCCAGCGCGACATGAACGAGCTTCTACGCAGTTGTCATGGTAAACGCGATGCAGCATTCTGCAAGGCAGCCCTCGAATACCTTGATATAGATTATACGGTAAACGGAATTGAGAACCTGCCGTCCGACCGCCGTGTGATAATAGTAAGCAATCATCCGCTCGGAGGGCTCGACGGAATGACTCTCATCGACATGCTGACACAGCACTATGGCCCCGGACTGAAAGTACTCGTCAACGACCTCCTAATGGCTGTCGAACCCCTTTCGGGTGTGTTCCTGCCTATCAACAAGCACGGGCAGCAGAGCCGCGGTGCATCGCAATGTGTGGAGGAAGCCCTCGAAAGCGACAATCCGCTCGTCATATTTCCGGCCGGACTTGTATCCCGAAAAGGAGCCAAAGGTCACATTTCCGACCTGAAATGGCACAAAATGTTTGTTAATAAAGCCATAAAGCATCACCGCGACATCATTCCGCTGCATTTCAGTGGCCGCAACTCAAGTTTTTTTTATAATTTTGCAAAACTAAGGACACGGCTCGGTCTTAAATTCAACATCGAGATGATTCGCCTGCCGCACGAGATATTCGGATGCCGAGGCGCACATTTCAACATATCAATCGGAAAGCCTGTCCAATGGCAGTCACTCAAAGGAGGAAGCCAAGCCAACGACGAGGCCGAGGCAATACGCCGCATAGTCTACCGGTTGGCACACTAAACATGTTTTTTCATCCCGATTATGAACGAAGAAATCATAGAACCCGTCGACACGAATCTGATTCTTGACGAACTTACCCCCGACAAATTCCTCAGGAATACTAACAAAGGCAACAACCGGATATACCTGCTCGACGCCCACAACGCTCCCAACACCATGCGCGAGATAGGGCGATTGCGCGAATCCGCATTCCGGGCTGCCGGGGGTGGAACAGGAACAGCATGCGACATCGACATGTTCGACACCATGAACCCTCCCTGCAAGCAGCTCATCGTCTGGGATCCGGAAGAACAGATAATACTTGGAGGCTACCGGTATATACTCGGAAACGACATAGTTATCGAACCCAACGGCTCCCCACGCATTGCCACGGGACACATGTTCAACTTCTCACCTGAATTCATAAAAGATTACCTTCCCCACACCATCGAACTCGGACGTTCGTTTGTGCGCAATGAATACCAGTCGTCAAAATCCGGAGCCAAAGCCATATTCGCGCTCGACAACCTATGGGACGGTCTCGGTGCCCTTACCGTGATACATCCGCATATAAAATATCTGTTCGGTAAGGTCACAATGTATCCCAACTACTCACGCGACTGCCGCAACATGATATTGTTCTTCCTCGAGAAATACTTCTCCGACCACGAGCACCTTGTAACTCCTATAAAGCCGCTCGACACAAAAATGGACACGGAGAATCTCTCAAAATTATTCTGTGGCGGAAATTTTGCAGAAGACTACAAGATTCTGAACAAAGCAGTACGAAGCTACGGATTCAACATCCCCCCGCTCGTCAATGCCTATATGAGCCTGTCGCCCACCATGAAGGTGTTCGGCACAGCCATAAACGATGAATTCGGCGATGTGGAGGAAACCGGAATATTCTTTGCAATATCCGAAATATTCGAAGAAAAGAAACAACGACACATCGGCACATTCCATCCCGCCGAATAAAACACACATCTCCGACAAGTACAACACTTCACAATAGACCGATGGGCCGATTCTCACGAATCGGCCCATCGGTCTGCTTAGGCTCAATCCTTACGGATTCCAATCATCGGCCAAGCATAAATCTTACTCTAACATTATTACGAACCCTGAACTATTATACCTTGTATGTGTAAATCTTTTTTACCTTATCGGGTTAGCAATCCTTAACTGAAATAATTTTACAACGCAAAATTAACAGCTACATTAACCTCCGTCAATAGCATATTGATAAAATATAAGATAACACATAAGTATATTTAATATTAACTAAATATTAATCAAAGATTTATTATTATAATATTACAATCATAAATATAAACTGAATTATAGAAATAATCACCCCCTAATTCTTAAAAATGCAGCGTTGTGCCAAAGTCTACATTCCAAAAAACAAGACTTACATTCACACAGCCCTGAAAAAAGTGCTATATTTGCAACACAATAATTAATAGAGATGGAATTACCGCAATCTCCCTACAAGAGAGGAGCCGACCAAGGATTCTACTTCGGAATATACCTCAGCGTCATGTTCATCGCCTCAGTGGCGGGCACCGGAATGCCTTTGCTCGGACTTGCAGGCATGCTTATGGCCCTGGGAGTACCATTCATCATATTCCGTTTTTTGCGGCGCACTTATATCGAAGAGCAATACACGTCCAATCTATCCGCACTATGGATGCAAGGCATAGTTATTTTTGCATGCGGAGCATTGATACACAGTGTGATTGCAATAATCTATCTAAAATGGATTGACCCGACTTTCATCATAAACCAGATAGACCGGGTGATTGAGCTCTACGACAATCTCGACACCCCGTCGGCCACAACAGTCGCCGACACATTGCGCCGCATAGTCAGCGCCGGAGCCGTACCATCGGCTACAGCAATTGTGGTCGAGATGGTGTGGCTTGCCATATTCTCAGGCTCGATATTATCATTGCTTATGAGCATTCTGGTACGGGCCATGGGACGACGACGCCATAAAACGTCAAACGACACCACAATAAACGCACATCATACCCATAAATAATAACCTACCGCTACATGGACATTTCGATAGTAGTTCCCCTATACAACGAAGCCGAGTCTCTTCCCGAACTCGAGCAATGGATTCGTCGGGTGATGACAGAAAACAACTTCTCTTACGAGATATTGTTCATCAACGATGGAAGCACAGACAATTCATGGGAAGTAATCAGACAGCTCAGCGAGGCAAATCCGGCCGTAAAAGGTGTTTGCTTCCGCCGCAACTACGGCAAATCACCCGCTCTCAACACCGGTTTCCGCCGTGCCAAAGGTGATGTGGTGATAACAATGGACGCCGACCTGCAGGACAGCCCCGATGAAATCCCCGAACTCTACCGCATGATAACGCACGACGGCTACGACCTCGTGAGCGGATGGAAGCAAAAACGTTACGACCCGCTGTCGAAGACCATTCCCACCAAACTATTCAACGCCACCGCACGCAAAGTGAGCGGAATACACAACCTTCACGACTTCAACTGCGGACTTAAAGCCTACCGGCAGAAGGTCGTAAAGCATATCGAAGTGTACGGCGACATGCACCGCTATATACCCTACCTCGCAAAAAACGCCGGATTCACCAAGATAGGAGAGAAAGTGGTTCACCATCAGGCACGCAAATATGGCAAGACCAAATTCGGCCTCGACCGTTTCGTCAACGGCTATCTTGACCTCGCCACACTATGGTTCACCAACAAATTCGGGGTCAAACCCATGCACTTCTTCGGATTGCTCGGAAGCCTGATGTTCATTATCGGGTTCATAGCTACGGCCGTGGTAGGTGGCATGAAACTCTATCACATGTACACCGGAGGAGTCTATGCACGTGTCACCGAATCGCCCTACTTCTATCTTTCGCTCGTAACAATGGTGATAGGCACACAGCTGTTCCTCACCGGATTTCTCGGCGAACTCATTGTGCGCAACTCATCTACACGCAACGACTATGAAATTGAGGAAGAACTGCGCACCGACAGTCAAACCAACACACCGCAACACTGACAGATGGGCAAGATACTTAGCATAGCCACCATACTTATCATAATGTCGACAGCTTTGCTGCAAAGCTGTAACGCCACCGGATGCACCGACAATCAGAACAGCCTGCCATTGGCCGGATTCTATTCCGCCGACACAGAAGCATCCATCACCATCGACTCACTCGAGATTGGCGGCGTAGGGGCCCCCGACGATTCTCTCCTGTACAAATCAGGAACCGCACTCACCGAAATATATCTGCCGTTGCGGGCCACAGCGTCACAGACAGCCTATTACTTCCGATACACACAGGAAGCCATAGACTACGATGATCTCAACGACACTATTACATTCGACTACTCGTCGCAGCCCTATTTCGCGTCTGAAGAATGTGGAGCCATGTACCACTACCGCATAACATCGCTCCACTACACCCGACATATCATCGACTCCATCGGCATATCCCCCGACGACTCGCTTATCACAAACGAGAATTTGCAGCGCATCAAGATATTCTTCCGCACCGAAACGCCTGAATAACATCACGCCTCATATATCAAATCATCACGCCTCGTTATGACCGAAATACGCAACATAGCCGCAATACTGATACTGACAACAATGATTGCGCTCTCCGCCTCGGCACAGCGGCGCATCACTCCCGTACAGCCCCGCACAGGCACCGCCGGAGCGCCCGCACCCGAAACGGAGAAGGAGAAACCGGCTCTTGAGGAACGTCGCGATGCTGCCGGCAACATTGTGCTCATCGACACCGTGACCGGACTCGAATGGGTCGACACCACTGCCGTGGTAAAACAGACCAAAATGATATATCCGCTGGCACATTCTGTAAGCGTAGGCGTCAATATATGGGATCCGGTGATGCGCATGTTCGGACAGAAATATGGCGGATTCGATGTATGGGCCGAATTTAACATGCACAACCGCTACATTCCGGTGGTGGAATTCGGTATGAGCAGTTGCAACGACACTCCCGAAGAGATGAATTTCACATTCAAGAGTCCGCTTGCGCCCTATGCACGCATAGGCATGAACTACAACATTTTCTACAACAGCAACCCCAACTACCAGTTCACCGTCGGTGTACGCTACGGATTCACCCGCTATACCTATCAGGTTACAGGCGTGACGGTCAACGACCCCTATTGGGGCGAGACAACATCATTCGACCTCCCCAAGACCAGCACCACTGCCGGATTTTTCGAACTCACCGCCGGAGTGAAAGTAATGATATTCAAACCGATATCCCTCGGATGGAATGTAAAATACCACTCAATACTCCACGAGGGAGCGGCTCCCTACGGAAAACCGATGTACATTCCGGGTTACGGAAAGCGAGGCAACAACTTCTCGGCTTCATTCTCAATAATCTACACACTCCCCCTGAACAAGAAACGTGCCGAAGAGGTTAATAAGACAAACGATTAGCATTACAACGGCAACATGAAACGCATCATTATAATAGGAGCATCGTCGGGACTGGGGGCACGCATAGCCACCGATTTTGCCCGACGCGGATTCCGTGTAGGCATCGCTGCACGCCGCGCCCCACGGCTCGAGGAAATACGTAATCTATATCCCGACAATATCGTAACGGAGACCATCGACGTGACAGCGACCGATGCCACCGCTCGGTTCCGCACATTAATAGAGAACACCGGGGGCATGGACATTCTATTATATGCCTCAGGCATAGGTTTTCAGGACACCGAACTTAACGAAGGAAAACTAATCAACACGCTTGAGACCAACGTAATCGGCTTCGCCCGCATAATTGCCGAGGCCTACAAGTACTTCCGCGCCACGGCCAATGTGACTAAAGGGCAGATTGCAGCCATAACATCCGTAGCAGCGACAAAAGGACTTGGAGTGGCTGCGGCCTATAGCTCGTCGAAACGCTTCCAGCAGATGTTCCTGAACTCGCTCGAGCAGCTTGCCTACCGCCAGCGGGTCAATGTAAGCTTCACCGACATACGCCCCGGCTTTATACGCACTGATTTGCTTGATGCCTCGAAGAGCTACCCCATGCTCATGTCGGTGGACCACGCAGCCCCTCTTATTGAGAATGCCATACTACGGCGCCGGCGCGTAGCCGTAATCGACTCCCGATGGGCGTTGGTCACAGCCCTGTGGCGCATGATTCCGCAACGTCTGTGGCGACACATCAACCTTGACTTATAAACCAATCCTATATAGCAATGACCATATTAACCCCCGACAAAAAAGTGGCGCTGTGCAGCGACCACGCCGGATACGAACTCAAACAGACCATCGCGCAATACCTTCAGTCGGAAGGAATAGCCGTTGACGACTTCGGAACCAACAGCAGCGAAAGTTGCGATTATCCCGATTTCGCCCATCCCTGCGCCGAAGCCGTGGAGAGCGGACGCGACTATCCGGGAATAGCCATGTGCGGCACAGGCAACGGCATCGCAATGACCCTAAACAAACATCAGGGCATACGCGCCGCACTATGCTGGGACACAGACCTGGCACGACTCGCCCGCGAGCACAACGACGCCAACGTACTTGTACTTCCGGCACGATTCATACCGGCCGAAAAGGCACTTGAAATTGTAAAGGTATTCCTGTCGACACCCTTTGAAGGTGGACGCCACCAGCGTCGCGTAGAGAAAATCGCCCTGAAATAAAGCTAATCAGACTTCACCCTCCGGCATATCGCCGCGTGGAGCGCCGAGGATCCGCGCCGACACATAGTCGGCGAAGGATTGCTTGTATGTCTCGCTGACCGGAATATACGTGTTGCCGAACACTATCCGGTTACGCTCTATCGTGTTGATTTTCGACAGGTTCACAATAAACGAACGGTGAACCCTCATAAATCGCGATGCCGGCAACGCCGCCTCTACCAGACGTATGCTCATAAGCGTCATCACACTGCGGCCATCGACCAGACAGAATTTCAGATAGTCCTTCATCCCCTCCACATAAAGGATATCGTCGAGGGCTATCTGCACCAGTTTATACTCTGATTTCACTATCACACAGTCGTCGCCGCCATGAATCTGACCGCGGCTACGGCCATAGACCACTCTCATTGCCTTTCTCGCCGAACGCAGAAACTCCTCGTAATCCACAGGCTTGAGCAGATAATCCACAGCATTTACCCTGAACCCGTCTACGGCATACTTCTCGTAGGCAGTTGTGAATATCACCGCACATTCCGGTGGCACCACCCGCGCAAATTCCAGACCATTGAGCTGAGGCATGTGAATGTCCAGAAACAGCAGGTCAATTTCGCCCGACAGAACGGTGCGCACAGCATCCTGCGCCGATGAGAACGAACCCGCAAGTTCTAAAAACGGTGTACGTTCAATGTAACTTTCAATAAGTTGCGCGGCCAAAGGCTCGTCGTCAATCACACAGCAACGGAGTATAGGCATATCTTTTCAATTATTTTTTTCAGTAAACTCATTATCATTTTTAGTCTCGGCACCGGCGCTCGGAGGCGCAGATATATCAAATTCAAGCGTCACCACGTAGCGCTCAGCTCCTTTTTCCACAGTTATGGCATGGCGTCCGGGATACAACAGATCAAACCGGCGGCGCATATTCTTCAGGCCTATCCCACTGCGTTCTGCCTCCTGCCCGGTCAACGGCGGATTGTAATAATTTCCCACCCGGCACCGCAGCACGCCATCCTTCACGGTTATATCTATATCTATTCCATGACCCGCCACTCCGGTGAGTCCATGCTTGAATGCATTCTCTATCACATTTATGAGCAGAAGCGGAGCCACCGGACACAAGCTCCACTCTCCCGCATCCACATCCATCCTCACAGGCACCGACGCGGGCAGACGCAGACGCATCAGATTCACATAATCCTTGACAAACGTTATCTCATCGGCCAGTGTGACCGAAGGCGCGTTATTGTACAGCACGTAACGAAGCATACCGCTCAGCCGGTGTATTGATTCCCGAGCCTTCAACGGACTGATATCCACCAGAGCATATACCGCGTTGAGCGTATTGAACAAAAAATGTGGATTAAGCTGAGCCTTGAGCTGACGCAGCTCCATCACATTACGCTGCGCATCTATCTCCCTCCGGGCAATCTCCATATTGTTCCATCGCCCCATGAGCCGCAAAGCCACACCAAGCATTATTGTCAATATCACTATAGCCATGTCGCTCGCAATCATTGCCGGCGGTGGCGACATGACATCCTTGCGCGGACCATGCCTGTGCGGCACTCCTATGTGAAGCGCCGGACCACGCCCCCGTTCTCGATTAAAAGATGGCGGTCCGTCTACATGCTCATGTTCAGGCACACCACGGCTTCCGGGGCCGAACGAATGCCAACCCGCCACAAGCAATGCCGTGGCCACTGCAACAAGCGCCACACTATAACCGAAGAACCTCAATATACCGTGGCGATGCCCAAGAGCCTTGTCGACAATAAAGAAATAGCTTATGTAGAACACCCCGACATATACCGCCGACTTCACATAGACCTCCATCGGGACCTCCCCGTTGGCGGGGTCAAGCAACCGCACAAGCACCTCGGGAAGCACAAACAGGATAAGCAGACATATCAGATGCACAAAAAAACGCATCACACCATGGCTCACACACAGGCTCAACACCCGTCCAAACCATAGCCTTAATTCATTCAGTCCACGCATCTGTAAAGCATTAATCGTTATGCAATTTTATTTATCAAATATACGAACCCACATTTGTTTTTCCAAGAAAAATGGACATACAGCCACAAATCCAAGCCATGTGAGCCTTATTTAAACCATAAAAACAAGACGCACCGTGCGCTTTGTTAAAAATACATAAACCGATGGCGACATCTATGGAATCACCGCATAAAAGCACTGCCTCGCCTAACTTTTTATTTGGAATAAACAAAAATAAAACATTATCTTTGCACAAGATTACACCGGTTGCAATCCTTGGGCTGATATAATTTTACGCAAAAACTTCCCCTTTTAGACTAAGGCTAAGGCAACATCAAGAAGCAACTGTCGCGACGACACGCACCTATTGAAATGGTGTAACGATGTAAGTATGATATATAATCTCTACACTTAGAAATTGCTGTAAGACAACTTTCTATTTATAGAAATTAAAAACATGCCTTTTGGCTTTAGTCCGATGCCCTCTGATAGAAGAGAGCCGCGGGCTTTTTTTATATATTTTTTGTAATTTTGCAGCACCAATACCAAAATTCAAGCTCAATGAAAGCCTCATATCTGCGCCAGCGGCTCAAACCGTGGATACTGCCCATGGCCATGGCGTGCGGCCTTGTGGCACACAACCACATAGGCCATCTGTCATTCCTGACACCGTGGCTCATATTCCTGATGCTGTTCATAACATTCTGCCGCATCAACCCCCGCGAATTCCACATCACCCCACTGTCGGGATGGCTCATAGTCACACAGATCGCCGGTGCCATATTGGCTTACGGCATCATCAGGCCGTTCAGCGAGGATGTGGCTCAAGGCGTATTCATCTGCATCTTCTGCCCCACAGCCACCGCAGCCCCGGTCATCACCGGCATGCTGGGAGGCAGCGTGCCGCGTCTTGTAACCTACTCATTGATAAGCAACGTCACCGTGGCACTGCTTGCCCCTGTGCTTTTCGCATGGATGGGTAGCGCCGACATCGACCTCGCCGCCACCACCCTGTCGATAGCCGTCCATGTAGGACCGCTCATCATCACGCCATTACTGCTCGCCCTCATCATGCGCAGGCTCACCCCCACCCTGCATCGCCAGATAGGCCAGCGACAGGATATCACATTCTATGTATGGGCACTTTCCCTCTTCATAGTCGTAGGTAAATCCGTAAGCTTCATAATGGACGAACCCGCATCGAAGATACCCGAGATTATCGTGATAGCCATCGGTGCAGGAGCCGCATGCATTCTCCAGTTTATAATCGGGCGACGCGTCGGAGCGCGATACGGCGACCGCGTGGCAGGCGCCCAGGGCCTCGGGCAGAAAAACACTGTGCTCGCGATATGGATGGCACTCACATACCTCAACCCCATCTCATCGGTAGGCCCCGCAGCCTATGTCGCATGGCAAAACACTATCAACTCCATGCAGATTTATCTCAAGCAGCGCAAAGAATCCGCCACACGAAAACAATAACACCGCACGCGCGTTAACATTATACACATTAATTAAATTAAACCCGGACCATGGACAGCATGTATGAAATATTGATGGAACTGCCGCTATTCAAGGGCGTGAGCTACGCCCGCATGTCGGAGGTAGTAGGCAACACCCGATTCCATTTTCTCAAATACCTGCCGGGTGAACAGATAGTGGAAGCCGGAGAGCAATGCACCCACATCAAATTCATAATATCGGGTAGCGCGAGGGTATCGATAGTCAACTCCGACGGCCGATTCAAGGTATCGCAGACCCTGTCCAAGCCCGATGTCATAGCCCCCGACTTCCTGTTCGGGCGCGCCACAAAATACCCCTGCTCGGCCGTAGCCATAGAGCCCACCGGCATATTGCAGATCTCCAAGCAGGAATATGTCAAGATACTTCACACCGACTCCGTGTTCCTCTTCAACTTCCTCAACACACTCTCCATGAATGCACAGAAAGCCATAGACGGAGTTCTCGCGCTGACCACCGGCTCCCTCGAGGAGCGGATAGCCTTCTGGATAGTGGCGTTGACCCAGCGTGGAGGCACCGACATAACACTTTCATGCCGACAGCGCGACCTTTATGCCCTGTTCGGGGTTCAGCGCTCCTCATTCATAGCCACCCTCGACCACATGAAGTCACGCAATCTGATAGACTACGACCAGCAGGAGATTCGCATCCCGTCACGTTCGGCACTTCTCGCTCTCCTGACCTCCACGGCCGAGGATTGACCATAACCCAAACAACATATAATATATGTACAAAAAACAGGCGGGCCTCATCGGTCCACCTGTTTTTTTGCCGTACATCTTCAATCTCACGGCCTAACCTAACATAAATCACATTACCATTTATATGTATATGTGCACTTTTCCTGTGAAATTTTCCGCAAAAATAATCCCATTGACCACCATAGTCAACATTATATAGACATTAAAAACACTATTATTTAGAAATCAATAGAACTAACATACTACCTATCAGCACACTAAATATTAGCACATACAACCAGCTCCATCCCCCATATATAGATTTTACGCCCTCCGCAATAGCCCAATGTGCCATTGTGCAATTTGATTTAAACACGCAAAACATTATCTTTGCAGCATTAACATGTTTGTAAACTTGCAAGATGAATCTAAGCCTTACCTTAATTCACAACACTCCTCTCATCATCTCCATCACACTTCTCGTGGCGGCACTCATTGCACTCGCCCTATGTGCGCGAAGGCTGCACGCCGTGCGTCTTAGCAACCGGTCGCTGCAAAGCGAGCACGAACTCCTCAAACGCCGCTTTCAGCACCTGCGTTCATTGAAAAAAACCACACGGTCACATTTCTCAACCTCCATGCCGCCCACACCGAAAAGATGGACGACGTGCTCCGCACCGCACGCCGCAAGCTACTCGCCGGACAGACCGACGATCTCCACCACATGCTCAAATCGGAAAAGCCGCTCGACGAGCAGACACATCTGTTCAACGAGATGTTCGACCAGGTGATATTCGACATCTACCCCGACTTCATCGACGAGGTCAACACCCTGCTCCTCCCCGACCGGAAATTCACCATATCCACACCCGGACAACTATCTACCGAACTGCGCATACTTGCCGGCCTGCGTCTCGGCGTGGACGACACCGCCACTGTGGCGCGAATCCTGCGCCTATCCCACAACACCATCTACACCTACCGCAACAAACTGCGCTCACGCGCCATTGACCGCGAGTCGTTCGACAACGACATGCGCTCGCTCGACCTCCGGTAACACTCCCACACATTTCACATACGACAAAACGCACATCGCCCGCCATGCTTACGAGAACATGGCGGGCGATGCTTTAAATTTCTATATGGAGATGTGCGGTATCTTATTCGGCCTTGCCATTGCTACCGAGCACATTCACAATCTTGTGCTTGTAAAGTTTCTCCATTTCGTCGCGGGCCGGACCGAGATATTTGCGGGGGTCGAACTCACCGGGCTTGGTGGCGAACACTTCGCGCACAGCGGCAGTCATGGCCAGACGGCTGTCAGAGTCGATGTTGATTTTGCAAACAGCGCTCTTTGCAGCCTTGCGGAGTTCCTCTTCGGGGATACCGATTGCGTCAGGAAGTTTGCCACCGTATTTGTTGATGGTGTCCACATATTCCTGGGGAACTGACGAAGAACCATGGAGCACGATGGGGAATCCGGGGAGTTTCTCCATAACGGCGTCGAGCACTTCAAATGCCAAGGGCGGGGGAACGAGCTTGCCTTCAGCATTGCGGGTGCACTGTTCGGGAGTGAACTTGTAAGCGCCGTGCGATGTACCGATAGAGATAGCGAGGCTGTCGCAACCGGTGCGGGTAGCGAAGTCGATTACCTCTTCAGGATCGGTATAAGTGTGGTGATCCGACGAAACCTCATCCTCAACACCTGCGAGCACACCGAGCTCACCTTCTACAGTCACGTCAAACTGATGTGCGTAGTCAACCACCTTCTTGGTGAGAGCCACGTTTTCCTCGTAGGGAAGATGCGAACCGTCAATCATCACTGACGAGAAACCATTGTCTATACAAGATTTGCAAAGCTCGAAGCTGTCGCCATGGTCAAGATGCAGACAGATCTGGGGATTTTCCCAACCGAGTTCCTTGGCATAAGCCACAGCACCCTGTGCCATGTAGCGGAGAAGGGTAGCGTTGGCATAATTGCGGGCACCCTTCGACACCTGAAGGATTACGGGCGATTTTTCTTCAGCTGCTGCCTTGATTATAGCCTGAAGCTGCTCCATGTTATTGAAGTTAAAGGCAGGAACGGCATATCCGCCCTTGATGGCCTTGGCAAACATCTCGCGGGTGTTAACCAAACCTAAGTCTTTGTAACTTACCATTTTGATTTTTATTTAGGGTTTAAAATTATTGAAATGACTGAATCGTTTCTTTTCTCATGCAAAAATACAAAATTTATTGATGCACCGAAACTTTGCCGGCCTATTATTTTTTCAGATGCACGTAAGCGTTTACACATCCCACAAATATGGCACCTCCGGCTATGTTGCCGAGAGTGGCCGGCACCAGATTGGAGGTCACAAACTCGCTGACTGTCACCGAGGCACCCTCCATCATCCCCACCGGAATAAAGAACATGTTGGCCACCGAGTGCTCATAGCCCAGCACCACAAAAGCCATCACAGGCAGAAAGCAACCGGCCATCTTCTCTATGAGGGTGTGACCGGCGAGTGCGAGCCAAAGAGCCAGACACACGCACCAGTTGGCACCGATACCCTTCACAAACACCGTGAGCCACGGCATCGACACCTTGGCCTCGGCCATCGAGGCGATAGCACTGTGATACGGACCGGAAGCGGTGAGCCCCGCCGCATAGACCATGACATAACCGAACAGCAACGCCCCGACAAAATTACCGAAATAGACCAAAGTCCAGTTTTTCAGCACCGGCCACACGCCATAATGACGCTGCATATAAGCCGGGATGAGCATGGCATTGTTGCCTGTAAACAGCTCCGCGCCAAGCACCACCACCAGAATCAGGCCTATAGGGAACATACATCCGCTCAACAGACGCTGCATCGACGGATTCCCCGCCGTTATCTCAGGAAAGCCGAAGCCCACCACAAGCGAAAGCACACCGCCGAAAGCTATGAAACATCCGGCCTGCACGGCCTGTATCAGCAACTTGCCCGCGGGCATCGACACCTTGTTCCGGGCCACATCCACCGTGGCCGCCGTAATCTCCTGTGGGGTACGCAATTTCATTTCAGGCTATTTTTTCCGCGAAGTTACAAAAAATCCCGCATCCCCCACATAGCCCATGGTCAATAATAGAGAATAATACCGCTCGACAGCGGACGGAACTGCAACTGTCCGGCTCCGCGCAACACACTGTTGGGCGAATAGCGCACATAGACATTGACCGCGCCCCACACTCTCACAAGAGCCATCAGATCCACCGTAAACCGCCGGTGTCCGATGTTATGCGATGTTTGCTCGGCCTTCAGCCCCTCCTCAGTATACCACTTTGTCTTGAGGCTTGCGCTCGAATTATAATTGAACACGGCGCCTACACCTAACATACATCTGCTTCCGAACATCTTGAACGGAAGGCTCTGCTGCCATAGCACCGGAATGCCCATACCAAACACCTGAAGCCTCGAGCCCTTTCCATCTGCCCCCTCGGGATATGGACCGTAGGTCACCCTACCGTTTTCGGCCACGAAACGCGATGAAGATGTAGATATACGGTAATTGCGCCAGTCCACGCCGAAACCCACCGATATTGTGCTCGTCTTCCACGGCAACCGATATTTCAGGGCGAGTATGTTGAGCCACGACACCTCTATCGATTTACCCATCTCCACGCCCAACCCCGCTGGCTGGCCGCAGGCATTGACCCATCCTATACCGGGACCGCCAACACATAAATCCCACTTTTCACCGAAACTGCTTGACATTATCGGTGCCGCGGTCGATGCCTGCCAACGGCGCGACACCGTGGTGACCGGCGTGCTGAACTCCGCGGCAAACACCACGGTCGAATCGCCCGACAGCGAATCGGGTGTTACCTCCACACGGAATCCCTGTGGATTTTCGGTGAGCACCACCCGGCTCGCCGATCTGACCGACATCAGCGTGTCGGTCTTTTCCTGAGCTGTGGCCACGGACGCAGCCATGGCAAGAAACATTGCGATATAAAGATTTTTCATAACCATTACATTTTCAGAAAGCAAGTGACACACCGGTTGAAACAAAACTATACTCCGGACCGAACCGGCCGCTGAACGACCTCACCGGCGACCATCGCACATACAGCCCCGCATTGCCCACCGAGCCCACTGTGAACAAGATGTCGGGAGTCAATATGCGTTGATGCAGCCCCTTGATTGACGATGAATACTTCACATCGCCCGAACGGTACTCCATTGAGGCTGTGGTGTAAAAATTGAAATTGGCCACCACCCCGATCGAGAAACCGAACGAACGGTGCAGCCGCTGGGTGTACATAACAGGCAGATGTATGGCCCACGACCCTATGTGAGCCGACACATCCGAGGTTCCGTCGGGGGCGGCACCTGCAATAAGTTGGTCGCCCGACTTTTCCAGAATTAGATTTCCGTCCATAGCCATGCGCCGGTAACCGAAACCCACACCGACACTCACACCTGCTCCTCCGCGTCGCACACTGTAACCGATCAGCGAGTTCACACCCACCTCCCACGAAAGAGCCAGACGACCCTGATCGCGCACCGGAAACACCATACCGCCATATATCCCTTTGAACGCAGTCACTTCACGCATCTTACGCCCCTTACCCACAGGCGGACGGCTGAAAAACGGCATATCCACCGACAAACCGTCGTCAGCCACCGTATCGGGTGCCACCGCATAGTGGAACTTGAACCTTTTGTTGGCACCGGCACCCGATATATCGACCACTGTCGAATCACCCCGCTGCATCACCACGACACTGTGGGGATTAGCCACCGACACCACCGTGTCGGCCGGTTCGGTGGCCCACGCGGCGGCCACCCCGGCAATTAAAGCCAAAAACAGACATCTGATTCTCATAACTCAAAAAAACTATTTACTTTTCAACAATTGATTTTTTCCATCATTTCCTTTTCACAAGCTTCCTCACATCCTCCATCGAGGCCTCCCCCTCGAGATAAAGCAGAAGAATCCTGTCATCACCCTTCACATGGCCGTTGAGATACATTATATACCTGTTGACCTTATCTTTCGGAGGCAACGCATAGAAGCCGTAGTGCATCCGGCCCGAGGCATAGCGCACCTCCTTGCTCACAGCAGCCGCACCATCCTTGGCCACCATCCGCTCTATCTCCTCGGCCAGTTCCGGACGGTCCTTTATCGTAAGCGAATGATACAGCGACAGGCGCATATTCTTCAGCTTGCCACGGGAGATCAATGTCTCCGTAGCCTCCGGCATATCCCTGAACCGGGGTGTGAACACACCCGCGATATTCAATCCCGTCTGTGCCGAGAGCGCCTGCCCGCCGACCACCGACATCACGGCCACCACAATTGCCATTATCATTCGATTCATATCCATATTCTTTTTTCAGTCCAACATCTGCGATATCTCTCCCAATTCATCAATCACCCGGCTGTCAGTCTCGTCCATAGCCGCCCCAAGCATATTGAGTTCTGCCTCGGCAATATCCATTACCTGCGAGGCATCCCTTATCTCCTTGCCACCCACATAAGCCAGCATCACAGGTTGCGGCTTTTCAATAATAAGGGCTGCGGCAAGCCAGACTATTACCGCCAGCGATGCGGCCACGCTCACCGCCGGCCACCAACGGCGCCTGTGGCTGCGGCTGCGGCCGGCCGTAATCCTCGCGCCGGTCACCATGAATCCCATCACAGCCCGGGCCTCGTCAAGGTCCGCTCCGGTCAGCGACGAATCGGCAAGCAGCTCTCTGAGCCGGCGCTCCTGTTCCAGCGTGGTATCGCCGTTGAAATACATCTCCACAAGTTGCTGTGCGGCAACCTTACGGTTATCTATATCTGAATCATTACGCATCATCATCTCAAACTTTTTCTGTAACATTCCCTCACCGCACGTCGGGCGCGGCTCAGCACCACTCTCACATTCGCCTCCGTAAGTCCGGTCTGCCGGGCTATCGACTCCATGTCGTAACCATAGCGGTCGCGCATGTACAGAATCTTCCGGTCGCGCTCCGAAAGAGCGGTCTCTATCAGGCGCTCCACCTGACCAAACAGATCGTCGGCCGAATCCGCATCTTCCGCCTCCTCGGCCAGCTGCTCCACGCCCACCACATCGCGACGACGCCTGAGAGCGTCAATTGCGGCATGGCGCACTGCCGTCACGGTGACTCCTTCGGCATGGCTCACACTTTGCAACGAATCCCTATGGCCCCACAGACGGCAGAACGCATCCTGCAAGGCATCCATGGCATCAGGCTCCGATCCGGCCAATATGGTTTGCGCCGTGGCCATAAGCCTCGGGCGTAACCGCATGAAAACCGTGGTGAGCAAATCCGAATTCATTTCCTGCCTTGAATGTGATTTCTACAAAGATATACGCACGCACACCCGATTTGCAACATCGTGCCACGATTTTTTTGCAAAAAAGGCGCGGCACTACACGGACTGTTAACTCCGCATGGCGCCGCGCGCAAGGTTTGTTTTATAGATAAACCTTTATTTCACAGGATAATCTTTCACTTTTTATCCTTATCCTTCTCAAGCTGACGGTCGAGAGCCTCAATGGCCAGATCGACAGCCTCCTCGAAAGTATCGGCCACCTTGGTAGCCACCTGTTCGCCACAATGAGGCACAATCACCTTGGCTGTCACCTCCTTGTTCATGGCGGTTTCGGGCTTTATAACCCTGAGATTGAAATCTACGTATGTCATATTCACATTGCGGCGTGCCAGACGTTCCACCTTCTTGTTGATGAAATTGGTCAGTTTCTCGCTTACATCGAAATGGATGCCTTGAATTCTTACTTCCATAATTATCCTCCTTTTTTTTGTGCACGTGGATGTGCGTGTTGGTAATTTTGTTTTAGATCACGATAGGATATATGCGTGTATATCTGCGTAGTGGATAGCGAACTGTGCCCTAAAAGCTGCTGCACCGAAGTCAGATTGGCCCCGGCGTTGAGCATATCGGTGGCAAACGAATGGCGAAGCACATGCGGGCTCTTGCGGCGGGAATGCACATTCCCCTCCATTGCCCGGTGCACTATATTATATATCGCCTTGCGGTACATCGCACGTCCGTCCCGGCGGACAAAGAATGTATCTCCGGCCACTGTGGAATCTGTCTGGTTGTCGCGCAACTCGCGGTAAAGGGTAATCATACGATTGAGTTCCGCCCCGAAAGGCACTATTCTATCCTTATTACGCTTTCCGCGCACCTTTAGTTCACCCCGCCATGTATCCACATGAGCGTCCTTGAGCTCCAGCAGTTCCGAGCAACGCACCCCTGTGGTGTAAAACATATCCAGTATCAGACGGTCGCGCACCGACACAAAATCCGTATCATCGAAATCAGCATTGAGCATGGCCTCCGTCTCCGATGGCTTGACATACACGGGGAGTTCCACCGGCTGCTTGGGCAGCACTATATCCTCGGCCGGATTCACCTTCATGCCATGGCGCTTCATCATGAACTTATAGAACGAGCGCAGCGACTGCACCTTGCGCCGTAGCGTGACCGCCGACAGCCCCTGCGAGGCGAGTTCGGCCACCCACAGACGCAGGTCGGAGGTCGATGCCGTCTCGGGACGCAACTCATAGCGGCCTCCCTGTGTGGCAAAGTCACGCCATTGACCGAGGTCCACCCTGTAAGCCCCGACCGTATTGGCCGAAAGCGACAGTTCATTGCGTAGATATTTAAGAAAAGCCTCGATCATGGTTATGGCGCCGCCCTGCGGCATGAAAACTTTCAACCGCAATTTAAGCCATTAAATCCAAATTTCCAAAAAAATCTTCCACCCCGGGCATTATTAAACTCACCCCCGCCCTCAATAGTCCTACTTTACAGACATGTTCCTCACAAAAAACACAACGAAAGAGAACCCGACATAAACTGCCGGGGTCTCTCTATGCGCTTCAAATAAAATGTTTGGCGAAAAGCGCCTCTTATTCCTCTACCGAGCGGAGCTTCTGCACGTAAACGGCCTTCATCATCTTCTTGCGGTTTGTAACCGAAGGTTTCTGGAAAGCCTGACGGCTGCGGAGTTCCTTTACAATGCCGGTTTTTTCAAATTTACGCTTGAATTTCTTCAGTGCGCGTTCGATGTTTTCGCCCTCTTTTACTTGTACGATAATCATTTTAATTGCGTTATGTTTTGATTTTTAATATTCTTATTTGCGTTTTGCGGGGCAAAATTAAACATAGTTTTTCACTTCTCAAAACTTTTTGCAACTCATTTTCAATCATCAGCATGCCAACCATCCATTTTTGCACTACAAAACCACCTCACCGCATCATCCCGACAGCACTTTTTCGGCCACAGCGCTGAAACATCGTTTTTTATTTGTAAATTTGCCACACAACTCTCATGCTTCTTTTTTCATAACGTATCTGTAAAGTGAGTAGGATACACAACACACTATCCATCAACATGTCTTGCAAACCAGACCATCCATCACGATGTCAAGGCTCCGGTTGCTGCACACCGCGGGAAAGCTACTCCTACAGCGTGAACCACGCACCGCTCACCACCCTCCGCTATCAGGTGTTCGGCGCTACCGGCGGACGAATCTTCCCCCACCAGTGGCGCGTGGGAGCCAAAGTGCTCGAAGAAGCCTTAAACAGACTGAAAAATGCCGGATTTGACAATACCGGCCGATTTCACAAAAACAATCTCCCATACAATTTCAGCAACTTCGATGAACTGCACACCACCATTGAATCCATAATCAAAGAGATTCCACGCATTGGCGAACTTGCTGTCTACGACATATCGGTGCGCATAGGCCACCATCAGACACCAGTCATTCTCCCCGACGAAGTCTATCTCCATGCCGGCAGCAGAACCGGAGCCGAAAGGGCCCTTGGCAGAAAAATAAGATCCGGACACATACCTGTAAGCTCCTTCTCCGGCATCCCGGCGCTTTCGGGAATGTCAGCCCTCGAAATCGAGGACTACCTATGCATCTATAAAGACACATTTTAATTCCACACAACACAGGCCTCCTGCTGGTTCCGTCAGAAAATCTTTCACTCTATACAAAGAGAACATATCAATGGCAAAGGCATCCTGAATCAGGGTGCTTTTTCCGTTATACACTCCTTTTATATCAATTAACTTTTACAAGTGGGAATTTTATTTGTAAATTTGGTGCAGATAAAACAACCAAACCAACTTAATAACATGAAAAAGTATCCTAAAATAGGAATACGCCCCACCATCGACGGTCGTCAGGGTGGCGTGCGCGAAAGTCTTGAAGAGAAAACCATGAATCTGGCCAAAGCCGTGGCCGAACTCATAAGCACAAATCTGCGGTATCCCGACGGCACTCCCGTGGAGTGCGTGATAGCCGACAGCACCATAGGCCGTGTGGCCGAAACTGCCGCCTGTGCAGAAAAATTCGAGCGTGAAGGCGTAGGAGCCACAATCACCGTAACCTCCTGCTGGTGCTACGGTTCCGAGACAATGGACATGAACCCCTACTGGCCAAAAGCCGTCTGGGGATTCAACGGTACCGAGCGTCCGGGAGCCGTATATCTTGCTGCGGTTCTCGCTGCCCACGCCCAGAAAGGCCTTCCGGCATTCGGTATCTACGGACACGATGTGCAGGATCTTGACGACAACACAATTCCCGCCGATGTGGCAGAAAAGCTGCTGCGTTTCGCCCGCGGAGCTGTGGCCGTGGCCTGCATGCGGGGCAAGAGCTACCTTTCAATCGGCTCTATGTGCATGGGTATAGCCGGCTCGATTGTCGACCCCAACTTCTTCCAGGAATATCTCGGCATGCGCAACGAAAGCGTGGACGAAACTGAGATTCTGCGTCGCATGGACGAAGGCATATACGACCACGAGGAGTATGCCAAAGCCATGGCCTGGACAGAAAAATACTGCAAGTGCAACGAAGGCGACGATTTCAAGAACCGTCCCGAGAAGCGCAAGACCCGCGAGCAGAAGGACGCCGACTGGGAGTTCATCGTTAAGATGACCCTCATTGTGCGCGACCTCATGCAGGGAAATCCACGCCTCAAGGAGCTCGGATTTAAAGAAGAAGCACTCGGCCACAACGCCATAGCGGGTGGATTCCAGGGACAGCGCCAGTGGACCGACTGGAAACCGAACGGCGACTACACCGAAGCGCTGATGAACACCTCGTTTGACTGGAACGGCATACGCGAGGCTTTCGTGCTTGCAACTGAAAACGATGCCTGCAACGGCGTGGCCATGCTATTCGGCCATCTGCTCACAGGCTGCGGACAGATGTTCTCGGACGTGCGCACCTACTGGAGCCCCGAAGCCGTAAAGCGTGTGACCGGCAAGGAACTTACCGGTCGTGCGGCAGGTGGCATAATCCACCTCATCAACTCCGGAGCCACCACCCTCGACGCCACCGGTGCCAGCCTCAACGCCAATGGCGAACCCTGCATGAAGCCATCGTGGGAGATGACAGACGCCGACATGGAGGCTTGCCTGAAAGCCACCACCTGGTATCCTGCCGACCGCGACTATTTCCGTGGTGGCGGATTCTCGTCCAACTTCCTCACCAAGGGCGGCATGCCTGTAACCATGATGCGTCTCAACTTGGTGAAAGGTCTCGGTCCGGTGCTCCAGATAGCCGAAGGATGGACAGTGGACATCGACCCTGAAATCAACGCCGTGCTCGACAAGCGCACCGATCCCACCTGGCCCACCACCTGGTTCGTGCCCCGTCTGTGTCCCGACCGCGATGCTTTCAAGGATGTATACTCGGTGATGAACAACTGGGGAGCCAACCACGGTGCCATAAGCTACGGCCATATAGGCAAAGACCTCATCACAATGGCCTCGATGCTCCGCATACCGGTGTGCATGCACAATATCGACGACACGGAGATATTCCGTCCTTCGGCATGGAACGCCTTCGGTATGGACAAGGAGGGCGCCGACTACCGTGCATGCAACAACTATGGTCCTATTTATAAATAAAGCGGTGAACCATGGCTAAAATATCACAGATAGAAGAATTCGTGAGACAGGCTCGCCGTGTGGGCGAGGCCGGTCTCACAATATGCAGCAGCGGTAACCTCTCCTGGCGTCTGCCCGACGGCGAGGTGCTGCTTTCAGGCACCGGTTCGTGGGTGCCCGAACTCACCGCCGACAGAGTATCGGTGTGCCGTCTCGACAACGGAGAGATACTTAACGGCGTAAAGCCATCGATGGAGAGCGTGTTTCACATGGGTGTGATGCGCGAGCGTCCCGATGTGAACGTGGTGCTGCATTTCCAGTCGCCCTACGCCACAGCAGTGGCGTGCATGGAACGTCGCCCCGACAACTTCAACTTCACAGCCGAAATGGCTCTGCACGTAGGCGAGGAGATACCTATGATACCATACTTCCGCCCCGGCTCACCTCAACTGGCCGAGCATGTGGTGGAAGCCATGCGCACCCACAATTCGGTGATGCTGCTCAAACATGGGCAGGTGGTGTGCGGTAAAGACTTCGACCAGGCATTCGAGCGCGCCATGTTCTTTGAGATGGGTTGCCGCATAGCGGTGCTTAACGGCTCTAACGTCAATCCGCTTACCCGCGCCGAGATAGACGACCTCGAATCGTACTTTTTAGGCAAGGAAGGCAAATGAAAAAAGCATACATAGCCGTGGATTTCGGTGGAGGCAGCGGGCGGGTTATCACCGGCGTTGTCTCCGCCGGAACACTCACGCTCAACGAGGTGCACCGGTTCACCAACCGTCAGGTGAAGTTGGGAGGACACATCTACTGGAATTTCCTGTCGCTTTTCGACGAAATGGTTACCGGGCTGCGTAAGGCCGTAGACGCCGGCTACCGGATAGAGAGCATAGGCATAGACACCTGGGGGGTGGACTTCGGACTTATCGATGCCGAGGGTAATCTGCTGTCGAATCCGGTGTGCTACCGCGATCACGACACCTGCGGAAGCGCCGCCGAGTTCTTCGGCCGCTACGACACCCCGGAGCATCACTACTCTGAGGCGGGAATACAGATAATGGACATCAACACGCTGTTCCGCCTCGTGAAGATGAAGGATACAGCACCGGCCATAATGGCTGCCGCCGACAAACTTCTGTTCACCCCCGACCTTTTCAGCTACTTCCTTACAGGCAACGCCTGCAACGAATACACCATAGCGACCACCTCAGGACTGATTGACGCACGCACCCGCTCGTGGAACCACTCCCTGATAGAGCGCTGCGGGCTGCCGGAGCATCTGTTCTGCCCCATAGTGATGCCGGGAGCCACGCGCGGACACCTCACCGAGGAGATCAAGCGGGAGATAGGTATAGACTACGATGTGGATGTGGTGGCCGTAGGGTCGCACGACACTGCGAGCGCCGTCTACACCGTCAACAGCACATACGCCACAGACGGCACCGCTTACCTGAGTTCAGGCACATGGTCGCTTTTAGGCGTGATGCTCGACGAGCCTATACTGACCGATGAGGCCCGCGAATGCGGATTTACCAATGAGGGAGGTGTAGGCGGACGCATAACATTCCTCCAGAACATAACCGGCCTCTGGATACTCCAGCAGCTCATGGGGCAATGGAAAGATGAGGGGCTGACCACCGACTACGACATTCTGCTGGCGGATGCGGAGAAATCAGCCATCGACTCGGTGATAGATGTGGATCACCCAACATTCCACAGCCCGCACAGCATGAGCGGAGCCATAGCCGATTATTGCCGCGAGAATGGCATGGCCGTTCCCCGGACGCAAGGGGAATTTGTGAAATGCGTGGTGCAGTCCCTTGCCACCCGATATGCCAAAGGTATCGATGCCCTCAACAGACTGCTCCCCTCGCCGGTAAAACGACTTCAGATAATAGGTGGCGGAAGCCGCAACAAACTGCTAAACCGCCTTACCTCCGAAAAGACCGGCATTCCGTTGGATGCCGGACCGGTTGAGGCCACTGCCATAGGCAACATTCTGATTCAGGCCATGGCCGGGGGAGAGATTAAAAACACCTCGGAGATTAAATCCATAAAAAACGATTAAACAGACATCACAGGAACCATACCTTAAAAAACACCATGACTACCACTCCCACAGTAAAGAAGAAACCGAAACTGATAGAGAAAAAATACATAATTCCATTTATACTCGTCACATCGCTTTTCGCGCTGTGGGGATTTGCCAACGACATAACCAATCCCATGGTGGCCGCATTCCAGACCGTAATGGAACTCTCGGCCGCCAAGGCATCGATGGTGCAGTTTGCATTCTACGGTGGTTATGCCACGATGGCAATTCCCGCCGCCCTGTTCATACGCCGCTACAGCTACAAGAGCGGAATACTGTTAGGGCTGGGACTATATGCGGTAGGTGCGTTCCTGTTCATACCTGCGGCTGAATATCAACAGTTCTCATTCTTCTGCATATCGCTTTACGTACTCACATTCGGACTGGCCTTTCTGGAAACCACGGCCAATCCCTATATACTCTCGCTCGGCTCCAAGGAGACATCGACCCGACGGTTGAACTTCGCCCAGGCATTCAATCCGGTTGGTTCGCTGTCGGGCATGGCCGTGGCATCGTTCATAGTGCTTCCCCATTTATTGTCAGATGTCCGCAATCAGGCTGGAGAAATAATCTTCCCGAGTCTCGATGCAGCCGAAAAGGCCGAAATCAGGCTTCACGACCTTGCCGTGATACGCGACCCATACGTGGCCATAGGTCTGATTGTGGTAGCCATGTTCGTGCTCATAGCTCTTGTGAAGATGCCCCGCACCGACACACGCGGAGAGAAAGTAAGTTCGCGCGAGACCCTCGCACGCCTGTGGCGCAACCGCGAATACCGCTGGGGCGTGGTGACACAAGTGTTCTATGTAGCAGCGCAGATAATGGTGTGGACATTCATAATCCAATATGCCGACAACCTCGGTATAAACAAGGCCACCGCACAGATATACAACATAGTGGCCATGTCGCTGTCGCTATCGTTCAGATTCATAGGCACACTGGTGATGCGGTTTATCAAACCGGCCCGCATGCTTGCCATATTCGGTGTAGGTGCCACGCTGTGCACTCTCGGCACAATCCTGATAGAGGGGATGGCCGGACTATACTGCCTGGTGGCGATAAGCGCTTTCATGTCAATAATGTTCCCGAGCATCTACGGCATAGCTCTTGAGCGCGTGGACGAGCGCGACACATCGCTCGGCGCTGCATTTCTCGTGATGGCCATAGTGGGAGGCGCGCTTATGCCCCCTCTCCAAGGCAGCATAATAGACCTCGGCACTGTGATGAATATGCCCGCCGTCAATGTATCGTTCGTGCTCCCCCTCATCTGCTTCATCGTAGTGATGCTCTACGGCCGCTGGACCTCCAGCCTCGACAAAAACAGAGTATAAACAGTAAGTTATAGAAACTGCAATAGGCGCACCCTATCAAAAGAGTGCGCCTATTACTGTCAATTAATATCGGATAAGTTTATTCCTGGTACCAGCGGGAGTACATGAGGTAGTTGCGGGCTATCTTGCGGTTGAGCTCGCTGCTGGTGGCGGGGTCGACCATCTTGATGAATTTGGCCGGAGCGCCACCCCAGAGTTCGTTGGGTCCGATTTTGGTGCGCGACAGCACTACCGAGCCTGCCGCCACCAAAGCGCCTTCGCCCACTTCGGCATCGTCCATCACAACGGCTCCCATGCCTATCAATGCAAGGTCGTGAATTTTGCAGCCGTGCAGGGTGACATTGTGACCGACTGACACGTCGTTGCCAATCTCTATGGTGGATTTCTCGTAAAGTGTGTGGAGCACGGTGCCATCCTGAATGTTTACGCGATGGCCGATACGAATGGAATTGACATCGCCGCGCAACACAGTGTTGAACCAGATGCTGCACTCGTCGCCCATCACCACATCACCAATAACAGTGGCATTGTCGGCCAGAAAGCAGTCGCGGCCAATCACCGGAGTGAATCCGCGCAGAGGTTTGATAAGAGCCATAATAGTGTAAGGTGTTATCTTGTCAATGGTTTTGTTTTTTCAATGAGCCATTCCTGAGCCTTGGCATCGAGGTTGGGAAGGAGACGTTCGCACACCATACGATGGTAGGCGTTCACCCAGTCAATCTCGCCATCGGTCATTATCGCGGTATCAAACAAGCGGAGATCGAATGGGAAAAGAGTGAGTGTCTCGAATTTATAGAACCGTCCGAACGCAGTGGTGAACGCGGGAACGGTGAGCACCAGATTCTCGCAACGTATGCCATACTCTCCCTCGCGGTAGAGACCGGGCTCGTTGGATGTAATCATACCCGGTGTCATAGGCGCAAGTGTGTCGTTGAGGCGTATGCTCTGCGGCCCCTCGTGGACATTAAGGAAGTGTCCGACACCGTGTCCGGTGCCATGGAGGTAGCTCAAGCCCTCTTTCCACAGGTTGATGCGGGCGAGCGCGTCGAGCTGGGCACCACGTGTGCCTTCGGGGAATATAGCCTCGGCAAGGGATATATGTCCCTTCATAACCAAAGTGAAGTCGTGACGCTGTGCGTTGGTGGGGTTGCCGAGCGTGATGGTACGTGTGATGTCGGTGGTACCGTCGAGATAGTTGGCTCCGGAATCGACAAGAAGCAGATTGTCGGGGGTGAGAACCGCATCAGACTCTTCGTTGGCCGAATAATGGACTATGGCTCCGTGGGGACCGAAACCGGCAATGGTGCCAAAACTGAGGTCGAAGAAAAGCGGCTGGCTGCTGCGGTGACGCAACAGAATGTCAGCGACACCCATTTCGGTGAGCCGTTCACCATGAGCCATCTTATCCTCAATCTCCATAAAGGAGTAAACGAGAGCCACACCGTCGCGCACCATGGCATTGCGCACACCATCGAGCTGAACGTCGTTCTTAACAGCTTTGAGCATGGCTACAGGCGATTTGCCCACCACAGCCCGCGAACCCAATGCCGGCAGCAATGCGCCTGCACTCTGGGTGGAGCTGACGAGCACCCGCTGCGATTCGGGCAGCGTGGCGAGGAAGCCGAGCACTTCATCGTAACCGCGAACATTGACACCGTTGGATGCAAGATAGGCACCGGTATCGGCGTTGAGTTTATCGGCATCGATGAACAGAGTTGAACTTCCGGGTGATATGTAGAGGAATGATGTTACCACCGGGTTGCATTCCACATCGCGTGCTCGGATGTTGAGCGTCCATGCAATCTCAGCCAGATCGGAAATGAAAGTGGCGTCGGCTCCGGCTGCATTCACATTCGCAAGCACAGCTGCAATCTTGTCGGCCATGGTCTGTCCGGCATACTTCTGCTCATGAACAAACACTTCGGCCTTAGGCAAAGCCGGACGGTCAAGCCATATAAGGTCGACAGGATTGAAATCGACACGCAGTTTCATACCGTGGGCTGTGAGCTCCTGCTCCATCTCGCGGGTCTTGTCGATTGAAAAGAGCATACCGTCGATGCCCACCGTAGAGCCGGGCTTGAGCGCGGTGCCGAGATAACCGAGAATAGATGGCACTTCGGGCTTGCCCTCCTCCATGACACCAATACCGGTACCGGAGAGTTGGTTAGCAGCCTGGAGCCAGTAGCGTGAGTCGGCCCAGACGAAGGCCTCAGACATAGTTATAACCAAATCGCCGGCCGAACCGGTGAATCCTGAAAGCCACCGGCGCACCTGCCAATGGTCGGCCAGGTATTCGCCCTGATGGGGGTCGGTCTGCGGAATGATCACCGCATCGATGCCGGCCGACCGCATATAGTCGCGCATCGTGTTGATGCGGGCTGAGATTTCTTCTTTCATAACAGTAACGTTTTACTAAATTAAACGACGGACGAACAGTGAAAGATGCGTCCTCCGCAAAAATAGTATTTTTTTGGCATAAGCCGAAATTACGTTTTAATCTCAGCCAAGTGGCTTCTTTGCAGCCGGGGAACAGCGCCGTCGGAAATATCGGGCTGAGGCTTTTGCGTCGTCGCACACTCCGGGCACAAACCATCGGCGAAAATCATCTGAAAATTCGGCGAGGGAATCGTGGAAGCGCCCTCGGCCGGCGCATTCGTGACCGAAACGCTCTATATAACCACGGACTCCCTGCTTGAGCAAACCGAGGTCGCAGGCGGCATCCTCGCGGTAAAAATCCTGTTCGTTGCGCATCAGCTCCTTGGTCATTTCGAGCTCGGCCTTGACTTTAGCAGACACATCAACACCCGCTGCGGAGCTTCCGCGGGTGGAACGCGCGTCGATATCGGCCATCACGATACGCATAACGGCATTGACAGCCGGACTGGAGGTAGGTGTAAACCGGCGTTCTATGCCGTATGTGGCTATGGCAATGAGGAGCATGGCCTGTTCGGCGGGGTCGGCAAGTTCTCTCACGGCTTCGAGCCATGAGCTTTTGAATGTAAACGAAGGGTGTGATTCCATAGATAAATTCCTGATTAAGTTTTGACAAAGCAAAGATATGCACGCCGAAATGCAAAAGGCGTGCAAATTTACACAAATCTGCACGCCAATTTAAGAAAACAGATGGTAGGTCAGTCGTGATATTTAATGGTACGCTTCACGGTGAAGGTCTTTGTGCAGACAGGAGGTTCATTAAACACAGGAGAGCCATCGGAATTGAATTCGTATACATATTCATCGCGGACAGTCCTTTCAACCGTGCAGCTTGTCCAATTACCATAACTATCAATTTCAGTATAGGTAATCTTGTCGTCAGTGACATAATTCCGATCCTCGAAATCAACAAGACGGCTCACTACCCTATCGGGAAGCATAGTTGTATCGTTGGGGTAACTGTAGTCAGTATTATCCTCGGACCCTTTTTCTTTTATCAGACGCCCCCTGTTGTCAAAAAACCACTTGCGGTCATAGGCATTTTCCGCTTCACCGGCATCCCAGACTGAATTAGATGCGACACGGACACCCGGACGAAAAATATATCTGATAGTATCGGTATAATCCCCCATATTAACGCGACCAATAAATGTACTGTCGTCAAGATATGTCCGTGTGGTATAACTACCATCATGATACATCATTTCATCAAGCTGCCGCCCATCGCGGTCGAAACGCATGATTTTATTCATGTATATACCGGCACGGTTCTCGTCGCCTGAAGCATCGCCATATCCCTCAGTATAGCTTACAGCTTCCACAGGGCCATAAAGATTGGCGCAAGCCACATCCGTTATCTTAAACTCATCTACCGCCTCCACGGCATCACCACTTGGACGGCTCTTACATGCACAGCATAACACCACTGCAAACAATAAAAACAAAATGTGTCTCATATCTTATATATTTTATGTTTCAAGATTAACCATACTACAAATCTAAATGGGTTCGTAGCCAACGAATCCGGCAAGCATCTGCTCATCATACCAAATTAAATCATTCGGCACTTTATCGGTCATACCATATTTTCCAGGATTATACTTCATATCCACGAATACATCTACGTCGAGCCATGCTGACATCCCGCCGAATTCGGATTCAAGCTGTTGCTCAAACGGTAACTTGGCGCCATACTGTTCAGAAGGGTGGAACGGGCCTCTCCTCCCGATGAAATTACCATCGAAATCGTATTCGCAATATTCAGCATAGTATGGAGCCCAATAATTGGGGCGTCCCTTGGGGAGAGCGAATCGAGCTGTCTCTCCGGACAGATGCACCCCTAAAGCAATATCCTGGAATCTGTAGGTATGCAACACATTTCCTTGCATATCGTAAAGAATCCAATAGCCTTTGTCAGAAAAATTGTGGGTTGACTTATAGAACACCAAGAAATGGTCTTTAGATCCATAGCGTGGTGTGTCACCGTAACCACGGTCGCACCATGGCACGACAACCTTACCGGTAGTATCAATAATAGCGATTTTACGGTCGTAATCCCATACAGCGGCAACGCCATTGACGAACATAGGTGACATATATCGCACACGCTTGCCATCGATATAATCGATGGTGAACAGAGACTTGAGGTCGCGGTCGCGTACCACAAACCCCTCGCCGGGAGATGTGGTAGGGATAACTCCATCGTTAAAAAATCCGGCCTCAACCAGACCATCCATCGCCAAAGTAAGATTTCCCTCATCGTCAATACGATATAGGCAGCATTTGGTTGGCGGAGTACTGCTGGATGTACGTTCGGAGCAGAATCCGTTGATGGCCATGCGCAACAACCCTCCATGCGGAGCTTTTATAATGTTACCATTACGCAGAAGCAGTTGACGCGAGCCATCGTTACTTTTCGGTTCAAAAGGAATGCCATCAACCATGACACGATGGAATGAAGTGTCGAGCGCGTCCATTTCCTCCGCGGAAAGTTTTGGTTCGGCAAAGCGTGGGATGTTATTCTCCCGTTCAAACCTTACATTAGACGGTATATTAGGGACACCCCATGGCCGACTGCCGGCATCCTTAAGTTCAATTCCGTCGGCAGCCGCGCGCTGCAACATATACGAATTGCCACCTTCCCGCAAGCATAATGCCGAGTCGGAACCTGCATAGAAACGCACTCCGTATTCAATATTTTTCATGGGATAGCCGCACGACGATTCAAAATCAGAAATCTCCTCAAATGGCTTGAACGGAAGAGAAGAGCGAACCTTGTGCATCAGATAATCGAGAGTGCAATCAATGGTGTCGCCGCGGGAAATAACCACATCAGCGACTGCAAAATATGGAGGCTGTGAAACCGAGTCGGGTACAACCGTTCGCTTGGTAGGATTGCACACCACCATATAATTATAGGAATAATTGGGATGGACAGTCTTTGTAAGAGAGTCGGCAACGAGCGCTTTCTCAAAAGGAGCAAAATCAAATGGGCAATTCAATTGCCGGAATATAGTCTTATAATCCATACTGGAATTAAAATGAATCTCCTTTCCCTTGAAACGTATAGATTCCGAAGCCATAGCCCGCTCTTCCATATCGTTGCTGAGAGCCGCGATACGATTATATAATACACGAGAATCAATATATTTAGCTTTCCAATCTTCGTAAGTCAATGTTTCGGAATTGAGTTTCTCCCCCTTCAAATCATAAAAAGCCACATCGACAGTGCGGACGGAAGATGACATCTTAGCATGAAGGGTACATGCCATTATAGTGTCGCCAATAAAGGCTATATCCTCAGCATCGGGGATACAGAACAGTTCCTTGCCTGAAAGGTCGACCACATAATTATCATTTTTACCCGAAGGAATAACAGCCACTCCATGTCGAGCATTGACAGGAATACGTTTGGTTGTCTTATAACGCGGCATCATCACAATCTTTCCGTTGCTACCAACCAATCCGACCCGACCGCCTTTAAGTTTGAACCATGACACCCCCTCGCTGAAATGAGACGCCGCTCTGACTACAGGCTGCCCTATCACAGTGTCGAGGCGGAATTTAGGCGCACCCGATTTATCACGATACACAATATGGCCACCTAATCTAACTGTCGGAATAAGCCCATCGGACATATATCCACAATCTGACAGACTCATTATCACAGGGGTCATTTTCCCCGATGAATTTACAGAATATAAATTCTGAATACTCACTGAAGCTGCCGAATGGTAGAAGTTGACAAAACACATTCCATTAACAACCGGCGCAGGAACGTCGTTTTCCAAAACGTAGTCCTCTTCAGAATAGTAGAGTCCAGACATACCGCATTGCCCATCAGACAAGGCGTTATCCACAGAAATCTTACCTCCGGGCGACATAAGGCCAACGACAACAGCTGTATCACCCTGCTGAGCAATAACCCCAATGAATTGAACATCAAGGTTACCGTTACCGCCACACGCGTACAACACGGCGCTCAATGTGACACACATAAAAAATCTCAGTATCTTGTTCATCACAGACTAAATTAACGGTGAAGCGGCGGCGATATCAATCGAGCTCGCCGCCGCTTACTTTTTATATGATATCAGGAGTAAAAATCACGAGAAAACGTAGTTGCGCAAGTAGTTGAAGAATGACACCACGAAAAGGAAGAATGTGAGGAACACCATCACTACGAATGCAAAAGCGAGTGAAATCCAGGTCTCGCTGTTGTCGGTTTCGGTCTCGGTACGGCCATCGCTGTATTGGATAACGGTCTTGTAGGTCTTGGCCGCGGCAACGGCACCGAACAGACCGCCGAGCATGCCGGATAGGAAGCTCTTCTCGGTTTTTCCCTCGACCATTTTCCGGTACAGCACGTAGTCGGGTTTCATGGTGGACATGACATAGAGCACCGTGTTTATGCCGGTGAACACGCACACTTGCAGAATGTTCTCTCCGATATATCCCATGAGGAGCGTGAGCACCCATGCGACAACGAGCATGGTCTTTGAGCCGGTGAAAGTGCGTGCGCGCATACCGTTGAGCACGTCGGCGGTATCGTTCATCAACTGCACCACATCAGTGTCGGTAGGCATAAGGTCGCGTGCAGCTTTCCATGCAGCGACAGTGCCGTTGACAGTGGAGCGCGAGAGGGGCAAGCTGCCTTCGCTGCCATCTTCGGCATAGAAATCGCGCCATTTGGACACGGCCTGCCGCAGACCTTCGGCGGCAAGCTCAATCTCCTCGGCGGTTGCATTTTCGGGCTTTCCGGCGGCGAGACGCCTTTCGCGGAAATAAACGGGGGTGAGATCGGTGGGCAGCTTCCTGCGGAATATCAACACATAGAGCATGTGGCCGATGGCAAAGACTGCGATGGCGAGACATGCGATGACAATAGCTGTTTCCTGAGGAGTCTCGCCATAACTTGCCGCCATGGCAGCGGGAGCGCCCAGCATAATTGCGGCAGCGACAATAATTGATTTAAACTTTTTCATAAGTGTGATAAAAATGTGGATAATGTTAGTATTTATAGTTTCATGGTAGGTTCAATCACATCGCAACAGCCGATAAGATATTGGCACAATTATGCTTAGTACAAAATTAGAAGATGTAAATGATATGGCTTGTCACCAAAAACAGTGAAAAAGAAAGAGCGGTTAGTTAAATAAATATTTTAAATGTTAAAAAGTAAAACGGGGGGGGTAATTTTGGCCATTTAGGTAATTTTCAGTAACTTTACCCAACATTCTGACCACACACAATGCTATCACACTGCCTGAAAACTACCGCCGCCCTGCTATTGTGCACTTCATTTGCAGCAGGCGCAGGCACTATAACAACTGATTCGCTACTGACAATGCGCTACGAAAAAGCCTCGACACTTATGTCGGAAGGTAGGCTGGACGAGGCGCAAGCACAATTTGACAGCGCATTTGCCACTGCCGGAGTAGAACGGCACGAGATATATCCGCTGATAGTCAACGAACAGGCCACACTTAACCTATGGTTTGGGAAAAGAGCCGAGGCCATATCCGGAAAAAGGGCCGTAATACCGATGCTGCATGATTTCGGCGATACAGAACTTGACGTAAGCGTATATTCAGACCTCGGCCTCCTATACCACCGATGCAACCGCACCGACTCGGCAATTTATTTCCACGAAAAAGCCGATTCGGCCGCAAGAGTGCTGGGCGACCCGGGATGGCTCGCATCGGTGACGCAGAACATTGGGGTGATGTATTACAACCTCAAGCGGTTTGACGATGCCAGGCGATATCTGCAACGCGCCGCGGAATATGGCCGACAGACCGACGACGCATATACCCAGGTATGTTCACGGCAACTGCTGTCCAGCGCCCAGCTTGAGCTCGGCGAGACAGCCGAAGGCGGACGCAACGCCAAGGCGGCATGGGCCATAGCGGTGGCCTCAGGTGATAAAATGCTGCAACTGCGGTGCATTCCGGCACTATACCGTTTTTTCGAGGCGACAAACAGTCCGGACTCCGTAGACAAATATATGCACGAAGGCGAACGGCTGCTCAAAGATATGCCACAGAACTCGGTGGTGAGCCTCGGCTATGTGCTGTCGCGCGCCAGAATGCACTTCAAGAGAGGAGAATTTGCCGAAGCGCTGCAATGGTTTGAGAAGCAGCAACAGTCGCCGATGGAGAGCGAACGCGCCGCACTTATGGAGCAGATGGCACAATGTCACCACGCGCTCGGGCATACCGAGGAGGCCTACCGCTACATGGATAGCGCGAGGATGTGGACCGACACCTTGGCACAGCGCGATGTGGCCGCGCGGCTCGATGAGTTTAACGTGAAATACAACACCCTGGAGCACCGGCTGGAGAACGCCGAGCTGCGTGAACGTGTGCTGCGCCGCGACAGAATGCTTCTGGCAGTGATTCTGGCTGTGGCCATACTGGCAGGGGCGGTGGTATACTTCCGGCACCGCGCACGCAACACCCGCCGCGACATGGAGGAGATGATGCGGAGGCGCGAGCTGGAATCGGCACAACAATATATAGAGGGACTCGAGGATGAACGCAAGCATTTCGCCAAGGAGCTGCACGACGGAGTGGCCAACGACCTTCTGGGGCTGCGCATGAAAATAGAGGCCGGGCGCGACGACACGGAGACAATAGCGGCCATGGTGGACAACACGAGGAACACCGTCAGACGGATATCGCACCACCTGATGCCCCCTGAATTCAACCGCATGACACTGCCGGAGGTGCTGCAAGCCTATGCAGCCTCGCTCAACCGCGACCAGGATACCGAGATTAGATTTACCGACAACACAGGCTCAACCGACATACCGGCGCGCATAAGCCGCGAGATATACCGTATAGCACAGGAATATCTGATGAACATACTCCAGCACGGCAACGCCAGCAGGATAGATATAAGTCTAACCACCGGGGACAACGGCAACCTGACGATGAGCATCACCGACAACTCGACCTCCATAGCCGACCCCGACGCCCCACGCACGGGAATAGGCCTGCGCACCATGGCCGACAGGACAAAGGCCATAAACGCCACTGCAAACCTCGCCCGTGAGGAGAACCGCAACATATTCACATTAGACATCCCAGAGACCGAGCAATAAATATGACAACCGACATGACACACCACATAGCGATACTCGACGACCACCCGATAGTGGCCCAAGGGATAGCCGACGTGCTTCACACCATACCGGGAGTGAAATGCCGGCACACCACACCCACCGATGCCGCAAACGGGACATTCACCTTATATATAATAGATCTTGAGATGGGCGACACCACCGGATTTGAGATAATTGCCTCCCTGCGCAAAACCGCGCCCGACTGCCGGATACTCGTCTACACGATGCACGAAGAGCCGTGGGTAGGCACCAAGATACACCAGATGGGGGTGGACGGCGCCGTGTCGAAAACCGAGCCGCTCCCAATATTGCGCGCGGCAGCGCAGGCCGTGCTCAATGGCCAGAAATATTTCAGCCCGGCATTCGAACAGCCCGTGGCTCCACCCCCGGGCGGAAGCGTGCCCGAACTCTCAACACGCGAGCAGGAAGTGCTCCGGCTGATAACCCAAGGGCTCACATCAGAACAGATTGCCGCAAGAATGTGTCTGAGCCACAACACCGTCCAGACCTACAGACGGCGGCTGATGGGAAAATTCAATGTGAGCAACGTGGCACAGCTGATATACAACACAAAAGGGCTTATTTAACAAAATACTAACAGCCAACAACTTACACAAAATACACCAAAGAAGAATAAAAAAAATCGCTATCTAAAAAGAAAAACATTTGGTGGAATAAAAACTTTATCATAACTTTGCAATCGCTTTTGAGAGCCACAGATAGTGGCGCGACAAGCAAAACGCCTCTTTAGCTCAGTTGGCCAGAGCACGTGATTTGTAATCTCGGGGTCGTTGGTTCGAATCCGACAAGAGGCTCAAAGGAAGAAGTAAATTTTGAATTCCCCTAATCAAGAAAAGTATCTCGGGCGAATACCAGAGTGGCCAAATGGGGCAGACTGTAAATCTGCTGGCTTATGCC
>CANSRU010000014.1 GCA_947649495.1 uncultured Porphyromonadaceae bacterium
GTGGTGCCACCAGGAATCGAACCGGGGACACAAGGATTTTCAGTCCTTTGCTCTACCAACTGAGCTATGGCACCTTGCCTTAATTGCGATGCAAAGGTAGAGAGTTTTTTTTTATTATGCAAATATTTGATGGATTTCATTTCATTTTTTCGTCAGCGCACTGTCTGTGCCAAGCAGCCCCGTAAGCACACCTATCTACAAACCAACACCTTACACACCACATATCCACCACTTATCTCGTCTCAAAAATCAGCGATGCAACCGTACATAAGCCGTATGATACTTGATTTTTCTAATGTGGCATGCTATATTTGCACCATGAAAGTACTATTGCTCAACGGAAGCCCTCATAAAGAGGGCAACACCCATATCGCACTTGGCGAAGTGGCTAAGGCATTGAACGCCGATGGAATAGAAACCGAGATTCTCTGGATAGGCAATAAGCCAATCCCCGGATGCATCGCCTGCTACAAATGTTACGAAGCGGGCGTATGCGTGTTCAACACCGGCATCTACGAGGAGATTGCAGCTCGCCTGCCACACATTGACGGAATAGTGGTAGGCTCGCCCACATATTATGCCGGCCCCAACGGCTCGCTCTGCGCGCTACTTGACCGTGTGTTCTATTCGCTCGGACGCCACTTGCGCTACAAGCCGGCCGCTGCAATAGGCGTAGCGCGGCGCGGAGGGGTGACATGCACCGTAGACCGCCTGAACAAATATTTCGAAATCAACAATATGCCCATGCCCAACTCCCAATATTGGAACATGGCATTCGGGCGCGAACCCGGTGAGGTGCTTCAGGACCAGGAAGGCATGCAGACCATGCGCATACTCGGCCACAACATGGCGCGCCTGCTGAATGCGCTGAAAGATTCACCCATACCGGCAATCGAACCGCGAACCCCCACCAATTTCATTAGATAAGTACAACCATGCCGAGCCCCAGGCAATCGTAGCTTTTGATGAATCTCACTAAGGGCAACATATCGTCGTCGCTTATCGTATTCACATTACCCATGGTTGCCGGAGCGCTGCTCCAGCAATGCTACAATATTGCCGACACCCTCATTGTGGGGCGGCTCATAGGCTCCGACGCCCTCGCCGCCGTCGGCTCCGCTTACACACTCATGGTGTTCATCACATCAGTAGTGACAGGACTCACCATGGGTGGAGGCACACTTGCCGCCATTCGCCATGGAGCCGGACAGACGCCTCAGCTCCGGAAATGCGTCGCATCATCGGCCGTCATAACCGCAGCAGCTGCCATTATCCTCACAGCCTTATCATTCACCTGCCTTGACTGGACACTGCGCCTGATGCAAGTGCCGGCCGACATCCGCCCTATAATGTCCTGCTATCTGTCGACCGTGTTCTGGGGCATCATCCTGATATCCATATACAACTTCTGCGCATCAATGTTGCGGGCCATAGGCGACTCCTCCACACCGCTATGGTTTCTTGCCGCGGCCGTAATCCTCAATATCCTCCTCGACCTTCTGTTCATCCTGCACCTCGGCATGGGCATAAACGGTGCGGCCATAGCCACCGTCATTGCCCAGGCTGCAGCCGCCATAGGCATCGCCGTGTTCACCATAGCCCGCCACCCACACCTCAGGATATCCGCCGGCACCCTACGCCAGCTCCGGTGGCGCGACCTGCGCTATGTGACATCATTCTCCATCCTCACCTCCACGCAACAGTCCATAATGAACTTCGGCATACTCATGGTGCAGGGCCTTGTCAACAGTTTCGGCACAGCCGTGATGGCTGCATTTGCTGCCGGAGTGAAAATCGACTCCCTCGCCTACATGCCCGCGCAGGAATTCGGCAACGCATTCTCCACCTTCGTGGCCCAGAACCACGGAGCCGGGAAGCAGCACCGCATTGTCCGCGGCCTCAACCGCGCCATCATCATCACCACCATATTCTCTGCCACCGTAGCATTGGCCGTATGCCTGTTCGCTCGTCCGCTGATATGCCTGTTCGTGGATTCTGCCGAAACTGACATCATCAACCACGGCATCCGCTATCTGCGCATAGAAGGGCCATTCTATTTCGGGATAGGCATCCTGTTCCTATGGTATGGCTATTACCGTGCCGTCAGGCTCCCGGCCATGTCGGTCGTGCTCACCATCATATCCCTCGGCCTGCGCGTAGCCCTGGCCTATCTCCTATCCGCCATTCCATCAATCGGCGTGGCGGGAATATGGTGGGCCATACCCATCGGATGGATTCTTGCCGACACCGTGGCCCTGGCATACTACCGGCTACACCGGGTCACAAAAAAAGAGCCCATATCCGGGTGGAGGACATGGGCTGAGAAGGTTATCGAATAATCTGAATAGTCGTGACTTTTATATGAAGTCAGGAAACTCCTTCTCTTTGCCTATATAACATCATGGCAAAAAGAATGGTTCATCCGCATCTCACTTTTTTATCTTTTTGAGCGAGACTGCAAATCCTCCGCCACGCGCCATCCTGACCGCCAGCGAATCTGCTGCCGTCACCTTGCGGCGCTCTATGGTATATACCTCAGGATTAGTCTCATAGTCGGCATCGGGAGCATCGGCATACACCGTTGCCTCATACTCACCGTCGCCGTCGAGAAATGAGAAATCGAGCGTATAATCACGCGCTTCACCGTTGGTCACGCCACCGGCATACCAGTCGTCGCCCTTCTTATCCTTTCGGGCAGCCACAATATATTCTCCGGGTTCAGCATCGAGATACAGACTTCTGCTCCAATCCACGGGCACATCCTTTATAAACTGGAAAGCATCAGCCTTCTCGGCATAATGTTCAGGAAGATCAGCCGCCATCTGCAATGGCGAATACATCGTCACATAAAGCGCCAGCTGATTGGCCACTGTAGCCTTTTTATGCTCGTTGCTGCCCGGCACAAACGAACCGATATCCATTCTGAATATACCGGGAGTGAAATCCATCGGGCCACCCTTGAGACGCGTAAACGGAAGTATAGTCACATGGCCGGGCGACATGTTGCGGTATTCCGTACCCATGGCGCTCTCGTTGCCCACAAGATTAGGATATGTCCTGGCCAGCCCCGTGGGACGCACAGCCTCGTGGGCGTTCACCATTATTTTATGTTCAGCGGCCTTCTTCACAGCATCCAGATAATGGTTTACCGAATTCTGATTGTAATGGTTCTCTCCCTTAGGCAGGATATTTCCCACATACCCGCTCTTCACAGCATCGTAGCCATACTTGTTCATAAGCCCGTATGCCTGCTCCATATGCCGCTCATAGTTGGGTATGGAACCCGAGGTCTCGTGATGCATCATCAGCTTTATCCCCTTGGCATGGGCGTAGGCATTCAGCGAATCTATGTCGAAATCGGGATATGGGGTGACGAAGTCAAACACAAAGTCCTTCTCCTTGCCATACCAATCCTCCCAACCTATGTTCCAGCCCTCTATCAGCAGCTGGTCCATACCGTTGGCCGCCGCGAAATCTATATACCGGCGCACATTCTCATTGTTGGCGCCATGGCGTCCGTTAGGCTTGGCCTTCGAGTAGTCAAATGTGGCGAGGTCGAAATTCTCGGTATCCGTGTACGCCCACGAACTCTTGCCGGTAATCATCTCCCACCACACACCCATATACTTCGTAGGGTGTATCCACGATGTATCGTCAAGAGCATTCGGCTCATTGAGGTTATATATCAGATTGCTCGCCAGGATATCGGTGGCCTTGTCGCTCACCATTATCGCGCGCCACGGAGTGCTGAACGGGAGTTTCACCTCCGCCTTGTTGCCATTGCGGTCTGGCGTGAGCCACGAGGTGAACACCATCGTCGTGTCATTGAGATTCAGGTGCATGGCCGGAAAGTCCACCAGTGCAGCCTCATGAAGATTCACATACAGTCCGTCGTCACTTTTCAGCATCAGCGAGGTCTGCACACCAGTGGGTGAAAACGAAGTCTGCGACACATTGCCCAACTTCTCCTCCTCGCCATACTTCCGTATCTTGCTCAGGCGCGACTTCACATACTCATACTCCTGAGTGTCGTAATCGCCCGGTATCCACCATGCGGTCATGTCCGACGGCATGGCAAACTGCGTGTACTCGTCAGTCACCGTCAGGCTGTCGCCGTCCGATGCCGGAAACTCATAGCGGAATCCCACTCCGTCATCGTAGGCTCTGAACACCACATTCATCTCAAACTCCCCGCCATCACACTCTTTCACCAGGCGCACAGTCATGGCATTGTAGTTATCCTCCACCGAGGCGTTCTCGCCCCATACGGGAGTCCACTCCCCGCGGTGTTCCGAATGCTCCACGCCGGCCACCTTGAATCCGGCGCCCGCATCAATTCCTTTGAGCTCAAAGCCCATCTTCGACTGAAGCACCACCGGTTTCCCATCGAAATCCACGCTGTACACCGGCTCTCCTGACTCCGTCACATCAAAATCAACACTCACTTTGCCATCAGGCGAAAGAAGCGACCTGCTCTCCCGGCATGCGGGAAGCACCATAGCCGACACCGCCAGCCACGCAATAAATCTGCGAATCTTCATCGTTTTTGGTATTACAATTTAACTTTACAATTTTACGCACGACGGCCTTAGCCGCCATATATTCAAAAACTTCAGTCGCAAATTTACAAAACATTATCCAATGGCACAATGCCATCTTACTTCGGTTCAACACCGCGCGACCGGAAAAACGCCATCGTATCGTCATATCCCCGCTGATACACGCGGCGTATCCCCTTGAGGTCAAACACCTTATACTGCGCTATCTCGTCAGTGCGCACCAGCATGTCACACAGTTCCATATCGTGCGACGCATTGTTTTTTGCCATAAGCTCATAGCTGCGCATGGCTATCTGCACAATATTATCCTTGACTACACCATGGCTCACCGGCGAGCAGTTCACACCGACCAGAAACCGGCAATCGTCGCGGAGAGCCCATGCAGGCAGATTGGCCAGCACACCGCCGTCCACATACCGCACACCATCCATCACCACCGGCTGAAACACTATCGGTATGCAGCACGATGCCGACACACACTCTGCTATAGGCCCCTTGTCAAACACCACCTTCCGGCCGGCGTCGAAATCGGTGGCACACACCAGCGTGCGAAGAGGCAACTCCTCTATGCGGCGGTACTTGATGTGCTTCCTCAGAAACTCCTGAAAACGCTCCAGACTGAAAAATCCATCCTTAGGCACCTTCCATTCACACAGATCATTGAACTTCAGGTCAGCAAACATATCCACCATCTCATCGCCCGGTATCCCGGCGGCATGCATCACAGCCACCACCGATCCCGCGCTCACACCGGCCACCGTGTCAGGTTTCAGACCCACTTCAAGCATAGCTTTTATAGCCCCGGCATGGGCAAAACCACGGGCACCGCCACCGCTGAGCGCCAGACCTACCTTATAGGGATATTTGGGACGCGAGCCCAATTTAAAATCCAATCCGAACATATCGCACTTTCTTTTTTTACAAATTTAACGCTTCAACGCTCAAAAAGATGTACCGCCCGCTGAAAAATACGACATTTTCACCACTTTTAATTCCATTTATCCCGTGGCCGTGGTAAATATCTAATAATTAATTATTAACTTTGTGCGATTTTTTAGCGACAAAAATTAAGAGAATTATAACGTTATAACACATTTATGTTGAATCCAATCAAAAAAACCATCGAGCTGCCCGACGGTCGCAAGATCACCCTGGAGACAGGCAAACTGGCCAAGCAAGCCGATGGAGCGGTAGAGTTGCGCATGGGCAATACCATGATACTCGCAACTGTTGTTTCGGCCAAAGAGGCCGGCGAGGGTGTCGATTTCATGCCCCTCCAAGTTGAATACAAAGAGAAATTCTCCTCATTCGGACGATTCCCCGGAGGCTTCCTCAAACGTGAGGGACGCGCATCCGATTACGAAATCCTCACAGCGCGCCTTGTTGACCGCGTGCTCCGTCCGCTTTTCCCCGACAATTACCACGCTGACACTTTCGTCAACGTCACCCTTTACTCCACCGATGGCGAAGACATTCCTGATGCACTCGCCGGACTTGCCGCTTCGGCAGCCCTCTCGGTGAGCGATATCCCATTCAACGGACCCATCTCCGAAGTTCGTGTGGCCCGCGTCAACGGACAGTTTGTCATCAACCCCACATTCGACCAGCTTGAGAAAGCCGACATGGAGCTGATGGTAGGCGCCACCTACGACAACATTATGATGGTGGAAGGCGAGATGAACGAAGTTTCTGAAGCCGACCTCCTCGCAGCCCTCAAGGCCGCACACGAAGCCATCAAGATACAGTGCAAGGCTCAGCTCGAGCTGGCCGAAGCCGCCGGAGCTACTGTAAAGCGCGAATACTGCCACGAAGTCAACGACGAAGACCTCCGCAACGACGTGCACCAGAAATGCTACGACAAAGCTTACGCTGTGGCTAAAGCCGGATGCGCCGACAAACACTGGCGTGCCGAAAGCTTCGAAGCAATATGCAACGAATATATCGAATCGCTGCCCGAAGAGGAACGCGACGAAAAGACTCCCCTCGTAAAGCGCTACTACCACGATGTGGAGAAAGAAGCCATGCGCAACTGCGTGCTCGACGAAGGCATTCGTCTCGACGGCCGCAAGACCACCGAGATTCGCCCCATCTGGTGCGAGACCGACTACATCCCCGGACCTCACGGCTCGGCAGTGTTCACCCGCGGTGAGACACAGTCGCTCTCCACTGTGACACTTGGCACCAAGCTCGACGAAAAGATTGTCGACGATGTAATCAACCAAGGTCGCGAACGCTTCCTCCTCCACTACAACTTCCCCCCCTTCTCCACCGGCGAGGCTCGCCCCGTACGTGGCGTAGGCCGTCGTGAGATCGGACACGGCAACCTTGCACACCGCGCCCTCAAGCGCATGTTCCCCGACGACTTCCCCTACGTATGCCGCATTGTAAGCGACATTCTTGAGTCCAACGGATCATCCTCCATGGCCACCGTATGTGCCGGCACCCTTGCGCTTCTCGACGCCGGTGTAAAGATGAAACGTCCCGTCAGCGGTATAGCCATGGGCCTCATCTCCGACTCCAAGACCGGACGCTGGGCCGTGCTCTCCGACATCCTCGGCGATGAAGACCACCTCGGCGACATGGACTTCAAGGTTACCGGTACTGCCGACGGCATCACAGCCACCCAGATGGACATCAAGTGCGATGGTCTTTCTTACGAAATCCTTGAGAAAGCGCTCAACCAGGCTCGCGAAGGACGTCTCCACATCCTCAACATAATCAACCAGACCATACCCGCTCCACGCGAGGACTACAAGCCCCACGTGCCCCGCATCGTCACCATGCTTATCCCCAAGGAACTCATCGGTGCAGTGATTGGCCCGGGCGGAAAGGTAATCCAGGGTATCCAGGAAGAGAGTGGTGCCACTGTGTCAATCGACGAAATCGAGGACGGAGGCTACATCGAAGTCGCTGCCGCCAACAAGGAATCGATCGACAAAGCGCTCTCAATGATCAACGCCATCGTGGAACTCCCCGAAGAGGGCAAGACCTACAAAGGCAAAGTGCGTTCAATCCTCGACTTCGGAGCATTTGTGGAATTCATGCCCAACCGCGACGGACTTCTCCACATATCCGAAATATCCTGGGATCGCCTCGCCGACATGGAGGCATCCGGTCTCAAGGAAGGCGACGAAGTGGAAGTCAAGCTCATAGAGATTGATAAGAAAACCGGCAAATACCGCCTCTCCATGCGTGCGCTTCTTCCCAAGCCCGAAGGCTATGTAGAGCGTGAGCGCGCACCGCGTGGCGAACGCCCCCAGCGTCGCGAAGGTGGTGAGCGCCGCGACCGTGGCGACCGTGGACCCCGCCGCGACAATCGCGGAGACCGCGGCCCGCGTCAGCCCCGCGAACCTCGTCCCGACCAGGAATAATATTCCAAAATGCCATAACGCCAAAGGCGCGACCCTTCAGGATCGCGCCTTTGTTATTTCCATCCATTTCACACTTTCAAGCGTTATAGTTTTGAAACATCCGGTCCAAACAGCTAACTTAGTCCGGATAAAAACACCCTGATACACAAAAACCACAAAAAACGCCCGATGATTATTCCCGATAAAGAGATAGACCGGCTATCGCCCGTTGTAAAAGACCAGTTCTTACAATGGCGAGATTTTCTGTATAACAGAGTTACATTCAACATGCCCGACAGCGAGATTCATGCCGCCGGACATTGTGAGCGTGTACTGCTGTATGCGCTTATTCTCGGGCAGCAGATTTTCGGCAACGACATGTATGTGCTGACTGCGCTTGCCCACGCCGCTGTATTTCACGATACCCGCCGTCAGGACGACTACCTCGACACCGGCCATGGCGCAAGAGCCGCGGTATATTACAGGCAGTTCTGCGACAAGTCGCCCGACATCGGTTTCATACCCGAAGCAGAACTGATGATGCGCTACCACGACATTGACGACAAGCGCGGAAAGGTAAGCATAAAGCGTGACTTTCAAGGCTCCCTGCCCCGCATGTTCAAGCTCTACGACATATTCAAGGATGCTGATGCACTCGACCGCTGGCGCCTCGGCAATCATGGTCTCGACCCGAAATACCTCCGCACCCCACAGGCAAAGGCCATGGTGGAATACAGCCGTGGCATAGTCAACGAAACAGTGCCTGAGGAGCTTCGGCGCAGAATTGATGAACTGATTGAAAACATAATGAACAACGAAAAAAAATGAAACGGTTGCTCCTGATAATCGACCCGCAGAACGATTTCATAAACGGCTCGCTGCCGATTAGTGGCGCCGAGGATGCCATGACCAATCTCGCCGGCTACATTTCCCGCAACTCCGGGAAATACGCCCTGAAGATTATCACTGCCGACAGGCATCCGTTCTTTCACTGTTCATTCATCGATTGCGGAGGCGAGTGGCCACGCCATTGTGTGCACGACACATCCGGGGCGGCCGTCTGGCAACCATTGTTCACTCCGTTATACGAAACAGAGGGTGCCGTTTATTTCCTATATAAAGGAGAGAGTGAAGATAAAGATGAATACTCCATTTTCAAAAACCGGGAAGCCGCGCGGACAATCCTTGATTTGGTTGAGAATGAAAATATCGACAGCATAGATATCTGCGGACTTGCCGGTGATGTGTGCGTGCTTCAATCGCTCCGTGATGGCATTGAATTGCTCGGTGCTGACAAATTCAATGTGCTGACCGCTTATTCGCCATCTATTGATGGTGGTGATGCGTTAATAAGTATAATAGAAAGACAGAACATATCATGCGACAGATAATACAACATTTCACTGACGACGACCTGTACAAGTTCACCATGTGCTGTGCGGTTATAGAATGTTTCCCCCGCACTCAGGTCAAATACCGCTTCAACGACCGCGACAATACGGTCTACCCTCCCGGATTTGCCGAGCTCGTCATGCAGCAGATTGCCATGTTGGAAAACCTCAGGATCACCGATGAGGAGATAGCCTTTATGCGCAGAAAATGCAACTATATCCCCTCTTGGTTTATGAGTTTTCTCCGGGGGTTCCGTTACGACCGCCGATGGGTAAATGTGTGGCAGGACAGCGAAGGACATCTGCACATAGAGTTCGAAGGCAGCTGGAGCAATACTATTCTACTTGAGGTCAAGGTGCTTGCCATAGTCTCCGAGTTGTATTATATCGTCACCGGCGAGGAAAAGGAGTTTGACTACGCTGATTATTACAACCGCTCCTACGGCAAGGCCCGCCGCATGATTGATGCCGGATGCGTGTTCAGCGATTTCGGCACACGTCGTCGTGCCTCGTTCGAAGCGCAGGACACAGCCGTACGCGCCATGGCCGAATGTCAGAGAAGCATGCCGGGGGCAGGTCGCTTCGCGGGCACAAGCAACGTGTATCTGGCTATGAAATACAACCTTACCCCGATGGGCACCATGGCCCATGAATTTGTATGTGCCATAGCTGGGATGTACGGCCCGCTGATGGCCAACCATATCGCCATGACGAAATGGGCGCAGACTTATCGCGGAGCATTGGGCACATTCCTCTACGACACATACGGGTGGCAGATATTCAGTCTGAATTTCTCTACCGACTATGCCAACATGTTCAAGGGACTGAGAGTTGACAGCGGCGACAACCTCGGGCAGCTCGACCTTATAATTGACAAATACCGTTCACTGCACATCGATCCGCGCACCAAGCAGATTGTTTTCAGCAATGGACTGAATGTGGATAGCGCCATTGAGTTACAGAAATACGCCGCCGACAAATGTTTGCCCTCTTATGGCATCGGCACCCATTTCACAAACGATTTCGCCGGTGTCCGCCCCCGCAACATCGTGATAAAACTCACCGACGTCAAAATTACCGAATCATGGCCATTCTACTCGCAGACCTGCAAACTCAGCGAAGACCGCGGCAAATACACCGGCGACGAAGCCACCGTAAAAAGATTCCTCGCCACCCTCCACATCACTCCCGACCGCTAACACCGTTTTCCCCATTTTGCAGTTTTAATAGTATTAATATCGTACTGTTAGAAGTCCTTATAGCAACTGAATAAAGAGAAGAATCTATGCCAATGGCATAGGCTTTCTTTTTTGCCTCGCCATAGCCTTTCTGATGCAGGTTTGATTTGTCACGGATACATTGCCGTGAACTAAACCAAACCTGCATTATATCAGAAGCGTATTTGAATTTTGATTTGGTGAATCCGATAAAGATTCGTAATTTTGCGATTGGAAAGTATCCGCTCTTTCCATGACATATGAATTAACAAAGAAGCGTTTTGCTTATCTCTTATTGAGAAAACGTAGGAAATTTTCACAATGATGAGAGGATAACAAGGCGGTTCTCACGCTATAGCGTGGGCTGCTACCCCTCATCTTCATCATTGGTTTCCTACGACCTTCTCAATAGACGTGGCTTAGTTGACCCACGCTTCATATTCGGTAACCATATTATAGAGTGATTGGGACAACTCGCTCAACTAAAATTAGATGAAGAGATTAATTTTCTTTTTACTCTGTGCCATCGCCATAGGAGTTTCTAACCTAAGGGCAGAGTCAACAGTTTATTTATTGGTAGATGCAAAAACAACATTGCCGACATTTACAGTCAGCGTTGAGGGTGCTAACAACGGTACCGTTGTTATTCAAACTCCGTTTATCAAAATGCTCTATGGACTTTTACCTAGACACAAAAAGGCAATTCGCAAATGTATATTCAATAACGATGGAAGAACTGTCTTATCATATGCCTATGAAAACAAAACGGGTTCAAAAGATTGGTCTGACTCGATAACTCTTGATTTGCAAGATGGTGAGACCTACTATATTCAGTTAGTGTCAGGCGATATCAAATACAAGATAAAGGAACTGACTGAAAAGGAATATCAAAAGAGAACCAAGAAAATCAAGGACTTTGAAGTAAATCCTGACTATGTTGATGAAAATTAATCTTTTCATTATCTCTATTCTTGCGCTGGCACTTGATATGTCAGCGCAAGAAATTTCAGAGATTTTCTTTCCGGATAATTCTATCATTTATCTTGGTCAATTGGGCACAAATGGTAAAGAACATAATGGTATGGGAGTGCTTAAATTAAAGAAAGGTGGAATTTATGCAGGAGATTTCAGTAGAGACAAATTCCATGGTTATGGAATTATGATTCTTCCATCATATCAGGATATTCAAAATTGCTTTGGTGCCTCAATATACGTCGGTAAATGGTTTAGAGGAAAGAAAAATGGGCTTGGGAAATTATATGATTCAAAAGGCAACCTTATTTATAAAGGAAAATTTGTTGACGACAAGCCTATTGACGCTTTATCAAATGACATAGATTCTTTGTCTCGCTTTTCAACAACAATTATTGACGATGAATTGTATATAGGTGAAATATTAGATGGTATCCCAAATGGCTTCGGGATGTTCCTAGATGACGATGGATTTTATACTCTTTGCCCGGTGCAAAATGGCGTCAAAAATGGAGTAGGATTAATATTAAATCCGCCCTATAATTGGGGTGTTTTCCAAATTGGTAATGAGCTATATTACCAAATAGCAACAGGAGTAGAACAAGAATCCCGAAGAGAAAAATATAAAAGGAATAGGGATGCAGAAAGAGCTCAGCTATTGGGCACATTTTGTGACATCTTGAATGAAGGAATATCATTGGCAAATAATTTCCAAAACACCATGAACCCAGAAGTGTCTGAGGGTCAGCCAGCAAATAATTACATATCGGAGGGTAAACACTCATCCGTAAGTACAACTTCTAAAGGCAAGTATAATCTTTCAGAACAGCAAAGTTACAATTCGGATAAAGCTACATACTCCAAATATGATGGAATGCTCTCTGCTGCCTTTGCGGGAAATAGGAATGCTTCTGCAAGTGAAATAAAACAATGGCAAAACAAAATGAAACAACTAAGAGAAAAATGGGAAAAGAAAGGACGAGATTTTCCTCATTTCCCAAATGAAGACAAATAACAACCATTGAAACCCCAAATGGATTAACCCTTTTTGGCTCATTCGGGATATTTTCAGTATCGACTTGTCAATGCAGCTCCGAAATGTTGCGCAATGCGAAAGTAGAACCAGGCTTGCTTGAGTTATGCCGAGCCACTGCCAACATTGCTCGACGTAAAAATCCCCTAATGAGCTAAGGAATTTCCGGATGGCGTAATTTTCGTGCCGCCACTGTACGCGAAGAGCAGCATTACCAGATGATGTTGCAAAGTTATGGAGATTGCCTGTAATAATGCTCGCAATTTCCACTTGGACTATCCTCAAATGAACGACGTAGTTGCTTCAATTTCTCCGACAGTATCGGAAAAATTGAAGATTATCCTCTTCCTATTGGACTGTTCCTCATATCGCCTGATACAATTTGTCCGACGGCATCGGACAAATTCACAACCCTTGCTAAAACGCTTATATCAAATCTCTCGTTTTCCCATATTGTTGAACTTCTTACAGTAGTAGACCCTCTCATTCGTTTCTTCTACGAATTTGAGTGTATGCGCAATGTATGGAGCGTTAAGGAATTACGCCGGCAAATATCCACGAATTTGCACATAAGGGTAGGTTTGAGTAAATCCCCCGAACAGGCGATGCAAAAACTTTCGGAGATTACAGAGCGTCAGAATTCCGTTCTTCAAATCAAAGATCCTTTGGCGTTGGAATTTCTCGGACTAAACGCCGGAGAATACATCACAGAAAGCGATTTGGAAAACAGCCTCATATCCCATCTTCAAGAGTTTATGCTTGAAATGGGTAAGGGTTTCTGCTTTGAGGCACGGCAAAAGCGGATGATTATTGACGACCGATATTATTTTGCCGACCTCGTTTTTTACAATAGATTACTGCACTGTAACGTGGTGATTGAGCTGAAGAATGATGAGTTTAAGCATGAATACCTCAGTCAGCTCAACGCCTACGTGTCGTATTACAGAGCAAACGAAATGCAACCGGGCGATAATCCACCGGTTGGCATATTGCTTTGTACACGGAAAGGGAAACAAATGGTTGAGTATGCTTTAGCCGGTATGGATAATTCTTTATTCGTTTCTACCTATCAGTTATGTCTCCCCGACAAGAAACAACTTGAAAAATTCTTGGAGGATGCGATGGATTGACAAAGATTAAAGATTAAATTTAGAAGGAATGTGTCAATAACGCTCCGAATCCCATTTGTAGGATTCAATGCAAAGGTACAAAAAATTATGTTTTTTCGTAACTTTGCGTAAATTTCAAATAATAACCGCGCCATGACACCTAAACCTATAATATATCAGCTATTCCCTCGACTGTTCACCAACTACAACGACCATTGCGTGCCCGGCGGCACTCTGGCTCAGAACGGATCAGGAAAGCTCAACGCCATAACACCCCGCATACTCAAGGCCATAAAACAGATGGGTATAACCCATGTGTGGTACACCGGCGTGATTGAACACGCGCATTGCTCCGACTACTCAGCCTACGGCATTACTCCCGACAACCCCCATGTGGTGAAAGGAAAAGCCGGCTCGCCATACGCCATCAAGGACTACTACGACATCGACCCCGACATAGCCGAAAACATCCCCGACCGCATGGCCGAGTTCGAGGCTCTTGTCAAGCGGACCCACGCGCAGGAGATGAAAGTGATTATAGACTTCGTTCCCAACCATGTGGCCCGGCATTACGAGTCAGACGCCAAGCCCGAAGGCGCGCCGGCCGACCTCGGAGCCGACGACGACACCACTAAATTCTTCGCCCACAACAACAACTTCTACTACATACCCCGCCAGCTGTTCGCACCATCGGTCGACATGGGCATAGGCCGCGATGCCTACGTTGAGTTTCCCGCCAAAGCCACCGGCAACGACTGCTTCACCGCATTTCCTTCGGTCAACGACTGGTACGAGACCGCAAAACTGAACTACGGCATAGACTATGGCGACGGCACACGGCATTTCACCCCCGTGCCCGACACCTGGATGAAAATGCTCCACATCCTGCTCTACTGGGCCGGCAAGGGAGTCGACGGATTCCGCTGCGACATGGCCCACATGGTGCCGCTCGAATTCTGGCAATGGGCCATATCAATGGTCAAGGCCGAACACCCCGACATAATATTCATTGCCGAGATATACGATGTAAACCTCTACTGGAGCTATATACATATAGGTGGTTTCGACTACCTCTACGACAAGGTAAACCTCTACGACACCCTGCGCGACATACAGACCGCCAACCACTCGGCAGCGCGCATCACCGATTGCTGGCAACGTCTCGGCGACATGGAACCGCACATGCTCAACTTCCTTGAGAATCACGACGAGCAGCGCTTCGCCTCCCCATTCTATGCCGGACGTCCCGATGTGGTGACACCGTCGCTCGTTGTAGCCGCCACCATAGGCACCGGAGCCATGATGATATACGCCGGTCAGGAACTAGGCGAGCCTGCCGACGATGCCGAAGGATTCAGCGGCCGCGACGGCCGCACCACCATATTCGACTATTGGAGCATACCCACACTGCGCCGATGGCTCAACGCCGGTCATCCCGCGCTAAAAAACCTGACCGACAGCGAACGGCAGCTCCGCGACCTCTACACACGCGTACTCACCCTGTGCGACGACGAGCCGGCCATAAACCGCGGTGAGTTCTTCGACCTGATGTATGTCAACTACACCAACCCCTCGTTCAATCCGCACCGCCAGTACACCTATCTACGCCATCACGGTTCAGACACCCTCCTCATAGCCGTAAACTTCGGCGATGAAGATGTTCTGACCGACATCAACCTCCCGGAACACGCCTTCGGGCATCTCGGCCTGAAACCGGGCATATACCACGGCCGCGAACTGCTGTCGGGAACCACCGCCGACAAGGAATTCACCCCCTGCACACCGTTCAGCACAGTCATCCCCGCCCATGGAGCAGTGATATGGAAACTCACCGCCACAGATTAATATACCGATACTTATCGAATCATAATAATTTTTCGTAACTTTGCCACACCAAACAACCCATCCAACAGTTATGCAATCAATAATCCATCCCATCAAGATTTTCGCCGGAACAGCATCACGCTACATGGGCGAAGAAATCTGCAAAGATCTCGGTGTTGAACTCGGCAAGATGAACGTACAGCACTTTGCCGACGGCGAATTTGAAGTATCGTTTGAGGAAACCGTGCGCGGATGCGAAGTATACCTCGTGCAGTCCACATTCCCCAACTCCGACAACCTTATGGAGCTTCTGCTTATGATTGACGCTGCCAAGCGCGCATCGGCACACTCCGTAATTGCCGTGATACCCTACTTCGGATGGGCCCGCCAGGACCGCAAAGACAAACCACGCGTGTCAATCGCCGCCAAGCTTGTGGCCGACCTTCTCAGCGCCGCCGGCGTTAACCGCGTGATAACAATGGATCTCCACGCCGACCAGATTCAGGGATTCTTCAACGTACCCGTCGACCACCTCTACGCATCGTCGGTGTTCATCCCCTACATCCAGAGCCTCAAGCTCGAGAACATGGTGATAGCCACTCCCGACGTGGGCGGAGCAAAACGCGCCAATTCCTATGCAAAATATCTCAACGTGCCCCTGGTGCTGTGCCACAAGCAGCGCGCCAAAGCCAATGTGGTTGAATCGATGACCGTGATCGGCGACGTGAAGGACAAAAACGTGATTCTTATCGACGACATGGTAGACACCGCAGGCACCATAGCCAAGGCTGCAAACCTTATGATGGACAACGGAGCGAAATCCGTACGCGCCCTCGCCTCCCACGCCATAATGAGCGATCCCGCATCGCAGCGTGTCGACGATTCAGCCATGACCGAGATGATATTCACCAACTCCATCCCATTCCACAAGGACTGCAAGAAAGCCACCATCATATCTGTGGCTCATCTCATTGCCGACACCATACGCCGTGTCCACAACAACGAATCCATCTCCAAGCAGTACCTCTTCAAGTAAACACACTCACTAACCCATATCGCCATGGCGCCATCTTGCAGACAAGATGGCGCCATACGTTTTCAAGCCAGCAAGCTCAACAGCAATCCGCCTATAATCACCACATCGAAAACCACCCGCACTGGCCAGAACAGACGGCGCATGCGCTCGCTGCGCTCCGGATAGCGCTTCTTCTGAAGAATAAACCACATGAACACCAGATCGGCCACTATCTTCAGTCCGAATCCCACCACTATAATCCAGAAGCCCACTTCCGACCACACAGAATGTTCCGACGCCACACAGGCTCCGGCCTGAGAATCAGCGCCGCCCGCATAAGCACCCAGCAACCTATATGCGCCGCCCGCGGCAAGCCACACACCTCCCGCCATAAGCAGCAGCATCACTATACGATACCACCCATAGGCAGTACAACCCTGACGGAACGCCACCACTATCATAGGAATAATTAGCACCGAGGCAAATCCCATCCACACCCAGTAGCACCACGCCGGCAGCACATTTATAAATATAAGTGCCAGAAATGCCAGAAGGCCTAACGCACCATACTTCATCACATCCTTAAACCCATCTGGAAACACAGGAGTCCTCATACAATAGCCAATTAAAAATCACACATCAATAAATCTATGGATAGAACGCCGTGCGCCCGACCCTTGTTCATGGCATGCCTAAACGCTGATACATTATTTTTTAGCGCAAATGTTGGTAGAGTGGAAGATATTCTCTAACTTTGCACAGTTTTTTCAACCATAATCCGATTTTGGGAAAGTTTACCGAATATAAGTTACCGCTGAAAAGCCTCACTCCCGGCACCCACACATTCGAGTACCGGCTCACAAAGCAATTTTTCAGCAACATGGAGAGCGCCGACATTCACGATGCCGACCTCACCGTGAATCTCACCGTTGTGCACAAAGCCGACATCTATTCGCTCGACTTTCACATTGCCGGAACAGTAACCCTGATTTGCGACCGCTGTCTTGACGACCTCGTGATGCCTGTGGAAACCGACTATCACATATCGGTGAAATACGGCGACACCTATTGCGACGACTCCGACGACATGATAGAGATACCCGAGAGCGACAATTACCTCAACGTGGCCTATATGATCTACGATACCGTCGCGCTCACCATCCCGATGAAGCATGTACATCCGCTCGGCAAGTGCAACAGACAGATGAGCGCCATGCTGAAGAAGCACCGCGCCCACCGTCCCGACGATGAGGACGCCGAACTTGAAGACACCCTGATAGACGAGATGGACAGCATGGACACCGGCAGCACCGAAGCCACCCCCACCGACCCGCGGTGGGACGCACTCAAAGGCATAGCCGGCGACAGCAACCAGGAATAACCAGACACTTGACCAACCCTGCTCCTCGACAAAATAAAAAACATTATAAAATATAAATATTAAAGAACAATGGCACATCCCAAACGCAAACAATCGAAGACCCGCACTGCCAAACGTCGTACTCACGACAAGGCTGTTGCCCCCACTTTGGCTCTCTGCCCCAACTGCGGTGCATGGCACATATACCACACCGTATGTGGCGAATGTGGCTACTACCGTGGCAAAATCGCCATCGAAAAAGCCGAAGCCATTTAAGCTGCGCGCTTAAACACGCACGACTGCTATTCTCCTAAACATCAAGGCACGTTAAACGTACAGCCACGATTTCAGGAGAATATTTGTCGCACATGCTTCCAAGTAACACATTCAACCGCATCAAATCAGACCAGCTAATGATTAACGCAAGAATATCAGGCGTGGCATCGTACGTGCCCGACGACATCCTCGACAACGAGATGCTCTCAAAAATGGTGGACACCACCGACGAATGGATCACCACACGCGTAGGCATCAAGGAACGCCGCATACTCAAGAAAGAGGGCGCAGGCTCATCCTATATGGGAGCGCAGGCCGTGACCAGACTGCTTGAATCGACCGGCACAAAACCTGAGGAAGTGGAGCTTCTGATCTGCGCCACCTCCAATCCCGACTACCGTTTCCCCTCGACAGGTTCGGTAATAGCACAGATGTGCGGACTCACCAACGCATACGCCTACGACATTCAGGCAGCATGCGCAGGATGCATCGTGGCACTCGAGGACGGAGCCGCCTACATCAAATCGGGACTCCGCAAGAAAGTAGTAGTGGTGGCAGCCGAGAAAATGTCGTCGATGGTCAACTACGAGGACCGCACCACATGCCCGCTGTTCGGCGACGGCGCCGCAGCCATGATGCTCGAGCCCACCGAAGAACCCGTAGGTGTGATTGATGCAGTGTTCCACGTTGACGGCGTGGGTCGCGACCACCTCATAATGAAGGCCGGCGGCTCAGTGCTTCCCACCACCCACAAGACCGTGGACGACGGCGACAACTTCCTCTTCCAGGACGGACGTTTCGTCTACAAGCACGCCGTAACCGACATGCTCGAATCGACACTCGACATCTGCCGCCGCAACGACCTGACCATGGAGAGCGTTGACTGGCTCATACCCCATCAGGCCAATCTCCGCATAATCGAAGCTGTGGCCTCGCGCGCCGGCATTGACCCGGAGAAGGTATTGGTGAACATCGAATACCGCGGCAACACCAGCGCGGCATCCATACCCCTGTGTATCGACGAGAACAAGCACCGCCTGAAAAAGGGCGACAAGCTCGTGCTCACAGCTTTCGGAGCCGGATTCACATGGGGCGCCATGTATGTGATCTGGGACCTTTAAGAAAGCCCCGGTATCCGGCACAGACTAAAGAAATTTGACACCGATAGCATCTTTTATGGTGCTATTGGTGTTTTATTCTTAAACATCAATACATAACCGAAATGACAGAAAACCATAAAGCCGGATTTGTCAACATAGTAGGCAATCCAAACGTGGGCAAATCCACATTGATGAACGACCTCGTAGGTGAACGCGTAAGTATAATAACATCAAAGGCCCAGACCACCCGTCACCGTATAATGGGCATAGTCAACACCCCCGACTACCAGATAGTATTTTCCGACACCCCCGGAGTGCTCGCCCCGAAATACAAACTTCAGGAAAGCATGCTCGGATTCTCGGAAGGAGCGTTGACCGATGCCGATATTCTCCTTTATGTGACAGATGTGGTGGAAGACCCGACCAAAAATGCCGACTTCCTCGCCAAGGTGGCCAAGGAGAAGATTCCGGTACTGCTTGTGATAAACAAGATTGACCTCGTAAAAAGCCAGGCCGACCTCGAAGCGATAGTAGAACGCTGGAAGGGGCTCCTGCCCAACGCCGAGATATTCCCGACATCGGCCAAGGAACATTTCAACGTGCAGAACCTGATGAACCGCATAGTGGAACTTCTTCCCGTGTCGGCTCCCTACTTCGGCAAGGACGCTCTGACAGATAAGCCCGCACGATTCTTCGTAACCGAAATAATACGCGAGAAAATTCTCCTCAACTACGACAAGGAAGTGCCCTACTCCACCGAAGTGATTGTCGAGAAATTCGACGAGAAGGAGGGTGCCATACACATAATGGCCGTGATCTATGTGGAGCGCGACTCACAGAAAGGCATCATAATAGGCCGTCAGGGCGCGCGTCTGAAAAAGGTGGGCACCGAGGCGCGTCAGGACATAGAGACCTTCTTCGGCAAAAAAGTCTATCTTGAACTGTTTGTCAAGGTAGAGCCCAACTGGCGCAACCGCGAGAACAAGCTCCGCTCATTCGGATACATCGAATAAACTAAAATATTCGTATTTTTGGCTTCGCCTTAGATACTCACGTTCGGCAAAACTCCAACAAGTTTGGTTTTGCACTCAACTTATTCGTATCTTTGTACCACTCATAACCGTTAACACAAGACAGATGTCACAACTCATAGCCATAGTAGGACGCCCCAACGTAGGAAAGTCCACATTATTCAACCGCCTTACCCAGACACGCACGGCGATAGTCGACGAAACCGCCGGCACCACCCGCGACCGCCAATATGGCAAGGTGGACTGGAACGGCAAGGAATTTTCCATCGTCGACACAGGCGGATGGGTGGTGAACTCCGATGATATTTTCGAAGGCGAAATCAACAAGCAGGTGCACCTGGCCATAGAGCAGGCCGACGAGATACTGTTTGTGGTCGATGCCATGAACGGCGTAACCGACCTCGACGACCATGTGGCCGAGATACTGCGCCGCAGCCGCAAGCCGGTGATACTCGTAGCCAACAAGGTGGACTCCAACGACTGGCTCTACAACGTGCCTGAGTTCTACGGGCTCGGCCTCGGCGAGCCATATCCCGTGTCGGCCATCAACGGATTCGGCACCGGCGACCTTCTCGACGAAGTGGTGAAGAAACTCCCCGAAGCGACCGACGATGATGAGGAGCAGCTCGAAGAGATTCCGAAATTTGCCATAGTAGGACGCCCCAATGCAGGCAAATCGTCGATAATCAACGCATTCATTGGCGAGGACCGTCATATTGTGACCGACATAGCCGGCACAACCCGCGACAGCATCTACACCCGCTACAATAAATATGGATTCGACTTCTACCTCGTGGACACTGCGGGTATCCGCAAGAAAACCAAGGTCAACGAGGACATCGAGTACTATTCGGTGATACGAAGCATCCGCGCCATAGAGGCTGCCGACGTGTGCATTCTTATGATTGACGCTACCCGCGGCATCGAGAGCCAGGATGTGAGCATATTCTCCCTGATACAGCGAAACAAGAAGGGGCTTGTGGTGTGTGTGAACAAATGGGACCTCGCGGCCGACAAATCGGAAAAGGCCATAAAACACTTCTCCGACACAATACGCCAGCGTTTCGCCCCATTCGTCGATTTCCCCATAATCTACACTTCGGCGCTCACCAAGCAACGCATCTACAAGGTGCTCGAGACCGCGGTGGAGGTTTACGGCAACCGGCGCCGCACCGTGCCAACATCGCAGCTCAACACCGTGATGCGTGAGGCCATAGACGCATATCCACCGCCAGCAAACAAGGGCAAATATGTCAAAATAAAATACATAACCATGCTCAAGGGCGCACCTATACCCACTTTCATATTCTTCTGCAATCTGCCACAGTGGGTCAAGGAGCCTTACCGCCGCTATCTCGAAAACAAGATACGCGAGAACTGGGACTTTACCGGAACGCCTGTCAACGTGTTTATGCGCGAGAAATAGACTTCGGTCATGCAGCATGGCCTTTTGATTTACCGGGCCGGAGTCTTCTATCAGATTCCGGTCCGCTTGTTTTATAACAACCACCCACATTACCAAAATCAAAAAAACGCACAACTCTATGTCAACTGAAATAATAACAGCCATAGTGGGCTACGCCGCCGCCATCTGTATGGTATGCGGATATCTTCCCCAGGCAATATACACCATACGCACACGCGACACCGACGGCATAGCCATGCCTACATTCCTGCTTCTTGGAGCCGGAAGCGTGTTTTTTGTTATACAGGGTCTGATACTCCACAACTGGCCTCTCGTAATAACCAACGCCATCACCACGGTGTCGAGCGCAATAGTGTTCGGCATCAAAATCCAGAACGACAGGCGCAAGAAACAGAAATAGGCTTGCGCCCAATATACTCTCGCTCGGCAATTGCCGTTTGGCATTGCACTTTTATAATGTATATTTGGCTTGCGCCCAATATACTTTCGCTCGGCAATTGCCAAATAAATTTGGCATTGCACTCGACTTATTCGTATATTTGCATAATCAATAACCACAATTGTTTATGCCATGAAAATCCTGCGCACGGCTATTTGCGCCGCCATCATCGCCTTATCGGCATCATCAGCCACTTCTCAGAACATAGGCTATGCCGACACCGCCAACGACACTTACCGCTCGCTCGTATTCAACAAAGGCGACTTCGACTCTCAGTTCTACCGCATACCGGCCATCACCACACTGCCCGACGGCACTCTCGTGGCTGTGGCCGACAAGCGCATAGACAAACTTCAGGATCTTCCGGGCAACATTGATGTGGTGTGCCGCCGCTCCACCGATGGCGGCCGTACATGGGGCCCGTACATCACTGTGGCGAGACATGACAGTTTCGGTGGCTACGGCGACCCTGCCATAGTGCGCGACAGCCGCACCGGCGACCTTCTCGTGATATCGCTCCACGGCCATGGCCTTTGGGAAAAGACTCCCGGAGAGATAAGCGTTTCGCGCTCCACCGACAATGGACTGACATGGCAACCTCCGGTAAACATAAACCCGCAGATTCTCACCTCCGACCCTGATGGGAAACAACCCATAAAATGTGAAGCGGCCTTCGCATCATCGGGAAGAGCCCTGCAGCTCAAAAACGGCCGTATAATGTTCGTGCTTGTGACCCGCAAGGCCGGGGTGGATGGATTTCCATGTTACGCCATATACAGCGACGACAGCGGAAAGACATGGCACGCAAGCAAGAATCCCGGCACGCTCAACGGCGATGAATCGAAAGTGGCACAGCTACCCGACGGCTCGGTGATGATGAGTATCCGCAACCGTTTCAGCGGCCCGCGCAAATTCTCCCGCTCAACCGATGGCGGCAAGACCTGGACCGAGTTTGACCAGAATTACACCACCCTGCACGATGTAGCCTGCAACGGCGATTTCCTTTCAGTGAAACATAATGGCCGCGACTATTTGCTGCAATCGCTCCCCGCAGGCCCATGGCGCGACAACATCACAGTCTATGCCAGTGCCGACGGTGGAAAGACATGGCCCTACAAGCACCTTGTGGCGGCAGGCCCCGGAGCATACTCAGCCATGACACTACTCGCCGACGGCTCGCTCGGCATACTCACCGAAGAGGGCGTGCACGATGTTGACCGCCAACATCTCCAAGGCTACCGCATCTGGTTTACCCGCATCCCGATGGAGAAGGTGCTTGGTGAGTGACCGGCTGTGGACGCCGGCGGAAGTATCGGGCCGAGGCAACCGGGTTGTCACACACACCGGGATTGAACCACCGGCGAAAATCGGCGGCAAACTCCGATGGCGAACCATGGAAACGCCCACGACCCACGCATTCGTGGCCGAAACGTTCGATATAGCCCTTGACCCCCTGCTTTAGCAGCCCGATGTCGCATGACGCATCTTCGCGATAAAAATCTTGTTCATTGCGCATAAGGTCCTTGGTCATTTCAAGTTCAGCCTTGACTTTGGCCGGAACATCCGTGTCCGTTTTCGGCTTTCCCCGCGAGGCCTGAGCATCGATATCAGCCATTATGATACGCATCACGGCATTGACCGCGGGGCTGGATGTAGGTGTGAATTTACGTTCAATGCCGTAAGTGGCTATGGCTTTTAGCAGCAAAGCCTGTTCAACAGGGTCTGTAAGCTCGCGCACGGCATCGAGCCAGGCGCTCTTGAATGTGAATGAAGTGTGTGATTCCATTGTATATTAGATTAATGGCACAAAGATAGCGCACCCCGAACAGCCGGCAGTGCAAATTCACACATTCGCTTCCATGCATGCAATGTTAAAAAAGCTCAAATAGCGGCATTATTATCTGGCTGTTGGGACAAAAGGCCGCAAAGAGGCATTTAATACATCTTTGTAAATAACGCACATAGCGCTAAAGATATAAAATAGACAGCAACAGCCGAAAAGCCCTGCGCACTTTCACAAGCGAGCGGGGCTATAATAAAACATAAATTAAAATTTAATTATATGGAATCAAAATTAATAACAGTCCAAGACAAAAACAAATCCATTGCACGCAAATTGCGTGCAATGGGTAAAAAGATTAAGCGGGCGCTGTGCGAATATGCACGGCGCCCGCTTGTATCGGGAATCCGGTTAGGGATTATTTTTCAGAAAGTTTCTCTTTGAGAGCTGCAAGAGCTTCGAGGTCGCCGAGGGTAGCCTTTTCGATGGGCTGGTTGAGCATGGGAGTTTCCTCTACACGCTTGGCGGCACGCTTAGCCTTGCGGGCTTCGTTGCGTTCAACCTTAGCTTCGTCTTCGAAGATACGACTGTGAGAAAGGATGATGCGCTTGCTGTCCTTGTTGAATTCGATAACCTTGAAGTTGAGTTTTTCGTCAACCTTGGCCTGCGAGCCATCTTCCTTAACGAGGTGCTTGGGAGTGGCGAAGCCTTCAACACCGTAGGGAAGAGCGATTACGGCACCCTTTTCTACCATCTCAACGATAGTACCTTCGTGGATGCTGCCGTTGGTGAAGATAGTTTCGAATACATCCCAGGGATTTTCTTCAAGCTGCTTGTGACCAAGCGACAGACGACGGTTGTCCTTGTCGATTTCGAGCACCTGCACGTCGATGTCAGCACCGATCTGGGTGAATTCGCTGGGGTGTTTGATTTTCTTGGTCCAGCTGAGGTCGGAGATGTGAATCAAGCCGTCAACGCCTTCTTCGATTTCAACAAACACACCGAAGTTAGTGAAGTTGCGCACCTTTGCAGTGTGCTTGCTACCAACGGGATATTTGGTTTCGATATTTTCCCAGGGATCGTTCTTGAGCTGCTTGATGCCGAGGCTCATCTTACGTTCCTCGCGGTCGAGGGTGAGGATTACGGCTTCGATTTCGTCGCCTACCTTCATGAAGTCCTGAGCGCTGCGGAGGTGCTGGCTCCACGACATTTCGCTGACGTGGATAAGACCTTCAACACCGGGGGCGATTTCGATGAATGCACCGTAGTCGGCCATAACCACTACGCGGCCCTTGACCTTGTCGCCCACCTTGAGGTCGGCATCGAGAGCATCCCACGGATGGGGCATGAGCTGCTTGAGACCGAGGGCGATGCGCTTCTTCTCGTCGTCGAAGTCGAGGATAACCACATTGAGCTTCTGGTCGAGCTGAAGCACTTCCTGAGGATGGCTTACGCGGCCCCAGCTGAGATCGGTGATGTGGATAAGACCGTCAACACCGCCGAGGTCGATGAACACACCGTAGCTGGTGATGTTCTTAACGGTACCTTCAAGCACCTGACCTTTTTCGAGCTTGGCGATGATTTCGCGCTTCTGCTGCTCGAGCTCGGCTTCGATGAGAGCCTTGTGGCTGACAACCACGTTCTTGTATTCCTGGTTGATTTTAACAACCTTGAATTCCATGGTCTTGCCAACAAACATATCGTAGTCGCGGATAGGACGTACATCGATCTGCGAACCGGGCAAGAATGCTTCGATGCCGAACACGTCGACAATCATACCACCCTTGGTGCGGCACTTGATGTAGCCCTTGATGATTTCGTCTTTTTCCAAAGCCTCGTTGATGCGTTCCCAAGAGCGGGCTGCGCGGGCCTTGCGGTGTGAGAGGATAAGCTGACCTTTCTTATCTTCCTGGTTTTCGATGAACACCTCTACAGTGTCGCCAACCTTGAGGTCGGGATTGTAACGGAATTCATTCATGGGGATGATACCGTCGCTCTTGTAGCCGATGTTAACCACAGCCTCGCGCTTGTTGAGGGCGATGATGGTACCTTCGATTACTTCTTTGTCCTTAACGGTGTTGAGTGACTCATCGTAGGTCTTTGTAAGCTCTTCGCGAGTCTTTGCGCCCTGAGCATCTCCATTCTCATAGGCTTCCCAATCGAAATCCTCGATGGGCGAATTCTTTAATTCTTCAGTCATTTAATAAGTTAATAAATATGGTTAATTATACAATGCCAACGAATCTGAAAGCGCCTCATAAGGAAGCCTTCAAATTCATTGCGGTGCAAAGGTAATGATAAATTTCTATTCCACAATCACTTCACGGCACAAAAAAGATGGATTAATAAAGGATGGCCAAATATACTTTCGCTCGGCAATGGCCAAATAAATTTGGCATTGCGCTCGGCTTATTCGTATATTTGCCGTGTCATTACATCTTCAAGGCACTATTATCTCCATGAAAAAACAGCAGGACGAGGATACAGACATACGCTTCGAGCGGTTCTATGCCGCTCATTTTCCGCGCGTCAAGAATTTTGCCCTGATGCTTACCAAGTCGCCGCACGACGCCGAGGACATAGCCCAGAGCATATTCCTGAAGCTATGGATGCGCCCCGACCTATGGACCGACACCGAGTCCATGGACGCTTATCTGCATGTGGTGACTCGCAACGAGATTTTCGCCCTGTTCAAGCATCGCCGCGTGGAGCAGGACTACGAAGAGAAAGTGCGCTCATCGGGGCTGATGGAGGAGCTGTGCGACGACCCTGCCGCATCGCCGCTACGCGACATTTACTACCGTGAGACCATGCTCCTCATCAAGATGGCTCTCAACCGCCTGCCTGAGCGGCGACGCGAGGTGTTCGAGATGAGCCGCTTCGGCGGACTTTCCAACAAGGAGATTGCCGAAAAACTGCAAATGCCGGTCCGAACCGTCGAGGACCACATCTATAAAACGCTGCTTGAATTACGCAAACTATTAATGTTTGTTATAATTCTCAGAATTTTTCCGTAGTTTTTCACCTTCAGCAATGATTTTTAAGTAACCGTTTCTAAAAATCATAGAAAAACAGTGAAAAATCCCGTAAGCGACGTTATCGACAGCTACGCAGCCCACGACTATACCGACGAGGTGAACCGCGACTTCCGCGAATGGCTCACCGATACGACCCACGCCGAAGAGAAGGAGCGCGGGCTGCACAAACTGTGGATGCGCACCGACGCCTCCTACACTCCGGGATTGGAAGAATCCTTAGAGAGCATGCGCCAAGCCACCGGCATAGCCGCGCGCCGCAGCGAGCACTCGCTGCGCCGCCGGTTGATGATGTGGCGCGTGGCGGCCACGCTTTTAGTGGCAGTGTCGCTTGTGGCGGCCTTCCTTGTCACCCGCCCCGTGCAGCAACCCGACCTGCTGCAATCCTACATACCCACGGCGCAGACCGGCACACTGACACTCCCCGACGGCACCCTCGCCATGGTCAACGCCCAGAGCACACTGATCTATCCGCAGGAGTTCACCGGCAAGGAGCGCTGTGTCTATCTTATAGGCGAGGCCAACTTCAAGGTGAAGCCCGACGCCGCCCATCCCTTTGTGGTAAAGGCCGCCGACATGCGCGTTACGGCGCTCGGCACCGAATTCAACATCGCAGCCTATCCCGACGAGGAGGAGATACGCGCCACACTGCTTTCGGGTAGCGTGGCCGTGGACTACGACTCCCTGTCGCGCCGCACCATACTCGAGCCGGGCCATCAGCTCGCATGGAACAAGACCACACGGCGCGCCGGACTCACACGCCCCGACCTCGACGACGTGACCGCATGGCAGCGGGGCGACATAGTGATGCGCTCGCTCACTCCCGACGAGATATTCACCCGCCTCGGCCGCCGCTATCCCTGCACATTTATCTACAACTCCCACAACCTGAAAAACGACCGCTACACCCTCACTTTCGGCCACGATGCGTCGCTCAGCGAGGTGATGGACATAATTACCCGCGTGATGGGCAACGTGCGCTACCGCCTGGAAGCCGACCGCTGCTACATCTATTGAACCATTCCAATCACATAAATACCAATCACCATGAAAAAAGTAATTCTTGCCTATGTACAAAAAATATCCGGAAGAAGATAGCAGCTTCCTCCGGATGTGAAATCATTCTTGCAATTGGCGTCAGACACTAACGGACGCATCCGTAATATCTTAAACTTTATATCTGAATAAACCAACATTAAGAAGATGCAGCAAAATTATAAATATTTGGCCAATAAGCCGACAATGCGTCGTGCAATAATGCTTTTTTTCTGCTGTCTGCTCCTGTCCGCATCGGCTATGGCCCAGTCCGGTAGCCACCGCATCACCCTCCACCGCTCCAACATCTCCGTAATCGAGGCGCTGAAGGAAGTGGAGAAGCAGACACACCTGTCGGTGGGCTACAACGAATCGCGCCTCAAGGACACACCGGCCATAAGTGTGTCCCTCGACAAGGCGACACTCGAGAACTCACTGGCCGAAATCCTCAAGAACACAGGATACACCTACCAGCTCGAAGGTAAATACATAGTGATAGTTCCGCGTCCGGCCAAGGCCGACACTGCGGCTCCCGCGGCTAAGAAACAGAAAATATCGGGACTCGTGCTCGATGAGAACGGCGACCCGGTGATAGGTGCCACCGTGCGAGTGAAGGGCACAGGCGAAATGGCCGTGACCGATGCCGATGGAAAGTACACCCTCTCCACCGACCGCGTCAATCCGGTAGTGACCGCCACCTACATCGGCTACAAGCCCATCGAGGTGAAGCCCACAGGTGGCGTGGCCGACCTCAAGATGGCTCCCTCATCCACCGACCTCGGCGAGGTGGTGGTGACGGCCCTCGGCATCAAGCGCGAGCAGAAAGCGCTGAGCTACAACGTGCAGCAAATCAAGTCCGACGATATCAACACCATCAAGGACGCCAACTTCGTCAACAGCCTTAACGGCAAGGTGGCAGGTGTGGTAATCAACACATCGTCGTCTGGCGTGGGCGGTGCGAGCCGCGTGGTGATGCGCGGCACCAAGTCCATAGAGCAGAGCAGCAACGCCCTCTATGTTATCGACGGTGTGCCGATGTACAACTTCGGCGGCGGTGGCGACACCGAGTTCGGCTCCAAAGGCTCGTCAGAAGCCATAGCCGACCTCAACCCCGAGGACATCGAGAGCATCTCCGTGCTCACCGGTGCGGCAGCGGCAGCCCTCTACGGTAGCAACGCCGCCAATGGCGCCGTGGTGATCACCACCAAGAAAGGTCAGGCCGGAAAGCTGTCAGTCACCGTCTCGTCAGGTATCGAATGGCTCAAACCGTTCAAGATGCCTGAGTTCCAGAACCGCTACGGCACAGGCTCGGGCGGCAAGGCCGGCAACTCGTCAATCTACAGCTGGGGACAGCGTCTCAACTCAGCGGCCAACACCGGCTACACCCCCAACGACTTCTTCCAGACCGGAGCCGTCTACACCAACGCCGTCACCCTCTCCACCGGCACCGACCGCAACCAGACATTCCTCTCGGCAGCCACGGTCAATTCCGAAGGCCTCGTGCCCAACAACCGCTACAACCGTTACAACTTCACGTTCCGCAACACCACCTCGTTTCTCGACGACAAGATGCAGCTCGACGTAAGCGCAAGCTACATAATGCAGAACGACCGCAACATGACCAACCAGGGACAGTATTCCAATCCCCTCGTGTCGGCCTACCTCTTCCCCCGTGGCGACGACTTCACGGTGATACGCAACTTCGAGCGCTGGGACGAGGCCCGCAAGATTCCCGTGCAGTTCTGGCCGCAGGGCGAGGGCGACCTCCGCATGCAGAACCCCTACTGGATTGCCTACCGCAACCTCCGCGAGAACAATAAGAAGCGCTACATGGCCTCGGCCTCGCTGAGCTATCAGATTCTCGACTGGCTCAATGTGCGCGGACGTGTTCGCATAGACAACACCGCCAACGAATACGAGGGCAAGCTCTACGCCAGCACCAGCACCACACTCACCGACGGCGGCACCCAGGGTCACTACACCATCGACCATCAGAACTACAACCAGACCTACGCCGACCTGCTCGTGAACATCGACAAGCGCATAGCCGACTTCTCGATTTTCGCCAACATAGGTACGAGCTACAGCAAGGTAACCGACAAGGAATTCGGCTACGCAGGCCCGATACGCGACACCGGCATACCCAACCTCTTCAACGTGTTCGACCTCGACAACACCAAGAAGCGTGCCACGCAGTATGGCTGGAACGAGGCCACTGCATCTATCTTCGCCAGCGCCGAGATTGGATGGCGTAGCATGCTCTACCTCACCGTGACCGGCCGCAACGACTGGGCCTCGCAGCTCGTCAACTCCCCGCAGGCATCGTTCTTCTACCCCTCGGTGGGTCTCTCGGGTGTAATCAACGAGATGGTGCAGCTGCCCCACTGGCTCCCCTACCTCAAGGTGCGCGGTTCGTTCAGCTCCGTGGGCAACCCCTATCCCAAGTTCCTCACATGTCCCACCTACTCCTACGATGCCAACAAGCAGGACTGGACATCGCAGACCAACTACCCCATCGGCAAACTCTATCCCGAGCGCACCGACTCGTGGGAAGTGGGCGTTGACGCCACCCTGTTCAACGACCTCAAGCTCAGCGGCTCGTTCTACTACGCCACTACCTACAACCAGACCTTCGACCCACGTCTCCCCGTTTCGTCGGGCTACGACAAGCTCTACGTGCAGACAGGCTCCGTGCGCAACTACGGCTTCGAAGCCCTCATATCCTACGGACACAACTGGGGCGGCTTCGGATGGAACAGCAGCTTCTCCTTCTCCACTAACCGCAACAAGATTATGGAGCTGGTGCGCAACTACGTCCACCCCGAGACCGGCAAGGTATACAACGTTGACCGCCTCGAGCTCAAGACCGACGAGGGACGCGGCTTCGGCAAGGCCAAGTTCATTCTCAAGGAGGGTGGCACGCTCGGCGACCTCTACACCCATGCCGACCTCAAGCGCGACGCCAACGGCAACATCCTCGTGGACGAGAACGGCAATGTGACCGCCGTGGACAATGCCGGCGACATCAAGCTCGGCTCAGTGCTCCCCAAGGCCAATCTCGCTTGGAACAACGAGTTCTCCTACAAGGGCTTCAACGTTGGCTTCCTGCTCACCACCCGCCTCGGAGGCGTGGTCTACTCAGCCACACAGGCCTACCTCGACCTCTACGGCGTTTCCGAGGCCTCGGCTGCCGCACGCGATGCCGGAGGTGTGAAGATCAACGGACGCTCCATGGTCGACCCCCAGAAATTCTACGAGGTTGTGGCCTCGCAGAGCGGTCTGCCCACCTACTATACCTACAGCGCCACAAACGTGCGCCTGCAGGAGGCCCATGTCAGCTACACCATACCCCGCCGCTGGCTGCGCGGTGTGTGCGACATCACCCTCTCGCTCGTGGGCAAGAACCTGTGGATGATCTACTGCAAGGCTCCCTTCGACCCCGAGGCAGTGGCCACCACCAACAATTACTATCAGGGCATCGACTACTTCATGATGCCATCCACCCGCAACATGGGATTCAACGTCAAAATCAACTTCTAACATAATATCATGGACATGAAACGAATATACCGCATCCCGGCTCTGGCGGCCGCGCTATGCATGCTTCCGCTGACGTCGTGCTTCGACGACGACATCAACCGCAGCATGTACGAGGCCGACGCCGACGAGATGCAGCGCGAGAACCACATTGTGGGCGCCTCGCTCAAAGGCATGCAGGGGCTGGTGATTCCCACCCGCGAGCACCTCTACCAGTTTATGGACGCCATGGCCGGCGGCTCCTACGGCGGCTACATGGAGGGCATTGTCGACACCTGGGTTATGAAATTCTCCACCTTCAATCCCGAGCAGGGTTGGCTCAAATCCCCATTTGCCGACCCCATCAAGGACATGTACCCGCAGTACCGCGACATGCTCGCCAAGACCGACGACCCCGTGGCGCTCGCTCTCGGCAAGATACTCCGTGTGTGCATTATGCACCGCATAACCGACATGTACGGCCCCATACCCTACTCGCAGATGATGGACAGCAACAACTCGGGCGAGGACCTTGCCGTGCCCTACGACTCGCAGGAGGAGGTCTACACCGCGATGCTCCGCGAGCTTGAGGAGGCCGATGCCGTGCTCGCCGACAATGAGCATCTTTCGGCCGAGGCTTTCCGCAAACTCGAGGACCTTTACTATGGCAACATCTCCAAATGGCGCCGGTTTGTCCACTCCATGCAGCTCCGCATGGCCATGCGCATGGCCTACGTGAAGCCTGCCGAAGCACAGCGCATAGCCCAGCAGGCAGTGGCCGCAGGTGTCATAGAGAGCAACGACGACAATGCCATGCTCCACGTGGCCGAAAACCGTTCGGCCTTGATGTTCAACGACTGGTGCGACTACCGCATTTCAGCCGACCTCGTCTCGATAATGAAAGGCTACGACGACCCGCGCCTCGAGAAGATGTTCGTCAAGGGCACCTTCAACACCACCGATGCCTCGGGTGCGGCGCAGCAGCTCAGCGACTACTACGGTGTGCGCATAGGTATCTTCACCCAGAAGAAGGACAACATGATCAACCTCTACTCCAAGCAGATCATCACCTCCACCGACCCCTATCTGTGGATGAATGCCGCCGAGGTGGCTTTCCTCCGCGCCGAGGGCGCGCTGCGCGGATGGTCAATGGGAGGCGACGCACAGTCGCTCTACGAGCGGGGCATAGCCCTGTCGTTTGAGGAGCGCGGTGCCTCGGGTGCCGACACTTACGCACGCGATACCGAGAAAGTGCCCGCCGACTATGTCAACCCCATGGACGGCGCCGACATAAAGTACAGCCACCCCGCCGTGAGCGATATCACCATAGCCTGGGAGGAGGGCAACTTCGAGCGTAACCTCGAGCGCATCATCACACAGAAGTGGATAGCGATATTCCCCCTTGGAGTGGAAGCATGGGCCGAACACCGCCGCACAGGTTATCCCAAGCTCTTCCCATCGGTCGAGAACAAGGACCCCAACAACAGCGTGAACGTGAACATCGGCGCCCGGCGTCTCCCCTATCCGGCCGACGAATATGCCGACAATCCCAAATACATACAGCAGGCCGTGCAGAAGCTCGGCGGACCCGATGCCTACGGCACCCGCCTCTGGTGGGACGTCAAGGACCACTCGGCCGACGCCGTGGCGCGCTGACACACCTTAATATATTAAGATATTCACCTTTAATCTACCTGTTCAATGAAATTGAAATATATAGTTCTGGCAGCCCTGGCGCTGACTTTCGCCGCCACGGCATGCAGCGACTGGAACGAGCCTGAGGCACGCTCACCGCAGGTCAACTCCTTCAAGGAGCGCGACCCGCAGGGCTATGCAGCCTACACCGCGGCGCTACGCCAATGGAAGCAGACACCCCATCAGGTTACTGTGGCATTTCTCGACAACGCCCCCGAAGTCTCGGTAAGCGAACGCGACTTTCTCCGCTCGCTCCCCGACAGCCTCGACTTCGTGGTGATGCGCAATGCCTCCCGCCTGTCGGAGTACGACCGCACCGATATGCGCCTCGTGCGCAACGACTATGGCACCCGGGTGCTCTACCGCATTGACTGCGACGCGGCCACTCCCGACGGATGGACAGCCGCCGCATCGGCAGTAAAGGCCGGTGAGTTCGACGGCGTGGTTCTGGCTTCGGCCACAGCCCCCGATGCAGCTATGGTCGAGACACTCGCGACCGCCATCGGTGGTGCCACCCTTATGTTCGAAGGCTCCCCCTCGGCGCTCCCCGGGCAGATTGTCCCCGCGTTCAGCCACTTCATTCTCGATGCCACAGCCGCCAAGGACGCCTACGACATCGAGATGGCCGTGCGCCTTGCATCGCTCTCGGCCGACGCCTCCCGCCTGTTGCTGTGCGTCAACCCCTCAGGTCAGCTCACCGACATGGGCGGAGTGACACGCAACGCTCCCGCCGGAGCTGCCGTGGCAGCAAAAGCCAGTGAGCCGCAGCTCGGTGGCATAGCCATAACAGACATCGCGGCCGACTACTACGACGCCGACATTATCTACAAACGCACACGCGGGGCCATTCAGATCCTCAACCCCGCCAAATAAGCATAAGCCATGAAAAGAAACCGACTTTATCACTGCATAGCCGCCGTGGCGCTCCTGATGGCAGCCACCGCGTGCGACAACGAGGACTACTCCGAAAAGTCGCCCTTCGACAATTCGGCCTATCTCGACATAGCGGCTTCCAGCACCTCCGAGACCTTCACCTTCAACCGCAAGGTCACCTCGCAGGCCAAGACCTTCACGGTCAAGCTCGCCTATCCCGCCGGACACGATGTGACGGTGGATCTTGCCGTCGACCCGGCGCTCATCGACACCTACAATGCCAAGAACGACACCCGTTACGAGGCTCTTACGGCCGACCACTACTCCCTCTCCACCGACCGTGTCACCATACGTGCCGGCCGCACCACTTCAGAGAAGGTCACCATCAACTTCACCGGCCTCGACCAATTGGACATCGACGCCACCTATCTATGCCCCCTCACCATCGGTGGAGCGCAGGGTGTCGACATAATGGGCGGCTCCCGCACCATGTACTGGCTCGTGCGCCGCTCATCGGCCATCACCACAGCCATCAACCTCAAGGATGTCTACGTGGCCGTGCCCGGATTCGACAAAGGCTCCCCCACTGCCGATGTGGTCAACAACCTTTCGGCCGTGACCATGGAGTGCATAGTACGCGTCGGGGCTTTCCAGAGCGAGATCTCATCGATAATGGGCATCGAGCAATACTTCATGATGCGTATAGGCGACGCCTCGTTCCCCAACCAGCAGCTGCAGACACAGACCACATTCGGAAAATTCCCCGACGCCTCGAAGCAGAAACTACTGCAGGCCGGGCGCTGGTACCACGTGGCCCTTACCTGGGACATCCCCTCGCAGACCATCTGCTTCTATGTCGACGGCGAGCTGCAGAGCATATCTACTGCCCACGGCAAGAGCGACCTCACCTCCATAAGCCTTGGCGACAAAGCTGCCGACGATGAGTTTGGCAACGGTGGCGACTTCAACTTCTACTTCGGCCGCTCCTACGGCGATAGCCACGACCGCTCCCGAATGTTTGACGGCGAGCTGTGTGAGGCACGCATCTGGAGCGTGGCACGCACCCAGGACGAGCTTCGCGCCACGATGTACGATGTGCCCGACCCCGCCAACCAGCCCGGCCTGTGCGCCTACTGGAAGTTCGACGAAGGCACCGGCACCGTGATCGAGGACAAAACAGGCCGTGGCAACAACGCCCGCGTAATCCCCTACTGGACCGACGGACAGCACACCACAGCCTGCTCCAAGACCGACGCCCAGCTCTGGCCCTCAGGCATCGAAGTCCCCAAACTCTCCTGGGACTAACCCACAACAATTAATTAGTCCAATTAGACTAATTAGACTAATTGGAAAAAACAGCAAACAGCAGGGGCGGTGGCTTTCCAGCCACCGCACAAAAGAGAGCAAGAGAGCTCTCCCCCTGCCGTTGGTCGAAGACCAACAAACATGGTTAGGCCCGCTCAACCAACCCCGCAGTAGGGACGCGCCACGGCGCGTCAGCCGGCAAACCCGCAAGGCATTCATCGTCGAAGATGATGAACCGAACTCGGCCATAGGGGCGGTGGCTTTCCAGCCGCCGCAAAAAAGAGGGCAAGAGAGCCCTCTCCCTGCCGTTGGTCGAAGACCAACAAACATGGTTAGACCCGCTCAACCAACCCCGCAGTAGGGACGCGCCACGGCGCGTCAGCCGGCAAACCCGCAAGGCATTCATCGTCGACGATGATGAACTACTTGCCACAGGGGCGGTGGCTTTCCAGCCGCCGCACAAAAGAGAGCAAGAGAGCCCTCCCCAACAAACTAACAACAAACAATTAGACTAATTTGCCTAATTGGACCAATCAAACCAATAACTAAACTCAACCTACAATGAGACATAAAATAATCCCCCTCATCCTCGCAGCTTTCGCATCGATAGCCCTCCCCGCCTGCGAAGACGACACCACGATTATAAACCCCGACCCCGGGCACCCATCAACCGCCCCCGACGCTTCGGCCACCTCCAAGGCTATCCTCTCCAGCGCCTACTGCCCCGACACCGACATAGTGCTGTTTAACATCGGCAATCCCGAAAACGAGAACCTCGCCCCCGACGATCTCGGTCGTAGCGACCAACTTACCCTCATACTTCCCGCACCGCTTGATCATGACCTGACACTCCGCGTCGGCATGGAACCTAACTATGCAAACAATGTGCAAATAAACGGTGGTAGTATCGCATGGGGGACATGTAATAAATTCCAGAAAGAACACTATTACCGTACAGTTTTTTCTGATGAAAAGAATCAAGGATTGATCAACCACTTCTCTATTAATGGCGATTCCGAAGCTATAATCACCATTAAAGCAGGCCAAACTCAGTCTAACCCGCTTCAGGTTGATTTCACTCGCTCAGATTTAAGATGGGGTTTAAGCTATCTGTTCCCAATCCAGGCTACCGACATAGCTACCGGCGAATTATACGCCGAGACATTTTATGTTGTGACCCCAATAGATGAAAATCCGTCAATAATCGGTCAACGGCCTGCGGTGTTTGTTGCCTATATCGATACGGAAGTTATGAACCCACTCATTACCGATAAGTTCATATACGAACTTGCCACCGACGATTTCAATACCGGAGATCATAATATAATATACTATGGTCCCTATTTTGAAATTCTCAATCTCCGTACGTCCACCATAAAAGAGGTCGCAGGTATGCCAACAATATCTTTGACCGCCGACCTTGAATATGTCCTCAAAAACCGGAATAAGTATCTCGCCCCCATGCAAAAGAACGGACTGAAGATATGTTTGAGTATTAAGGGTGGAAACACAGGCCTTGGATTTTCAAACATGACCGATGAGCAGATTTCAAAATTCGTTTCGCGTGCAAAAGTTCTTGTTGACATGTACAGTCTCGACGGCATAAATATTTGGGACGAAAACGCCGGTTACGACATTGACGGTGCAGCTGAGGTCAATCCTGAATCATACGCTAAGCTCATAAAGGCACTAAAAACAGCCATGCCCGGAAAGCTGCTCACGCTTGTCGACACCCGCGAGACCACCGAAGCTCTTTGCGACCCTGTAGCCGGAATATCCGTAGGCGACTACCTCGACTATGCATGGAGTTCATTGGAAACTTTCTTGCTTCCATACGAACCGGGGAGCAGCACACGTCCGTTAGCCAACCTTTCTGAGAAAAAATACGGTTCATTGTTTATGCGCGACCCTATGTTAATCCCTGAGGAAATACTAATGGGTTGGGACGAAGATCCTGTTTTTAGCCAATACATGATGGGATTGAATCAGACTCCACTTACCGGCACGGATGTATTTGTGGTCTACGACATACCATTTATGGACTATGGCAAAGAAGGAGTATGGGCATTCGGACTCTTATGGGAACCGGTAAAATATCCAACCCCGGAAGACTTTTCAACATTTACCATGGGACAGCTTGATTATCCGTATTACATGCGCGATTATTACATGTTCAAAAAAGACTGGTAAACCCCGCCATGGGGATATGCCCATGGCGGCTCCCGGCAGCTCCATCAACCACGCAGTAGGGACGCGCCACGGCGCGTCAGCCGAAGCAAACGCCAATCAATCCGGCCCATCCGATTGCTGACGCGATTTATCGCGTCCCTACCGCATCCGATCTCAGGCATTGCCACCCCGGCAGCTCAACCAACCCACAGTAGGGACGCGCCACGGCGCGTCAGCCGGCAAACCCGCCGCCATCTCTCCCCCCTTGGCGAAAACATGAATATAAACATAAGATTGGTTACAACAATAAGGTAAAAAGACATTTACCCAACCCCCGAGGGCGGCGGCGATGCGAATCACCCCGCCCTCCCCCTTTTTCCTTAGGAGCGCCCGACTTTCCTGCCACCGTTCCCCCTCCCAAAAAACAAGCAACAGGGGCGGTGGCTTTCTTGCCACCGCATAGAGGAGGGCTAGAAAGCCCTCCCTCCTAACAATCTCAGCCACAAAAAAAGGAGCGGTGGCTGGAAAGCCACCGCTAAATTATAATGTAACTTATATGCAATAATTTATCCGGATACATCATTCGGCAACAGCCGATTCCAGATCTACAACTAAATTTTCCTTGATAAGAGTGGTAAGATTGATGGGAGGGAGAATGAATTGCGTGAACGGGGTATTCTCTGTTTTGCAATATAAAATGCCACGTGCAACACCCACGGTCTGATTTGCCAACAAACACAAATCGGATGGCACTACAGTCATTTTATTGTCCTTAATCAATCCGTTCCAGCTATCAGGGTGAATATCAAATTCACAGGTCTCCTCCAATAGTAATATCTTCTCACCATTATCATTGTCGCCGGACGACTCAAACGTTACACCGAATTCGCAGGCTATACGCATGGCATTGGATGCGACTTTAAAACCTACGTGAACCGCATAGGATAAATCGCCTTGCGGCATAGTATCAGTAAGTATGGCAAACTGACCGACACTTATTCTTGCCATTCTGAATTTAATCATGCTATTCTTTTTTGACGGTTCGACATCGGCAACGCCGTTTCGTAGGTTTTCGCAGCAACAAACCGAAAATTCGACTTAGTACGATAGACCTCTCTGTATTCAACTATACGGGAATATTTAGGTTGTTCAAAACGGTGTTTATCGTCAGAAACAGCCTCTTCTATAGGTTTGAATTCCATTGAAGGAACCATGTCGAATGCAAGAGCCAATTCAACCAATTTGGATAGTTTATGATCGTAATCACCACTTAGCAACTGCGATACATAACCTTTGCTGACGCCAAGATACTTTGCCAATTGTGTCCGGTTCATTTTGTTTTTACTCATAAAATCTTCAGCACACCTGTACAGGTCAAGCTGAATCTTCGTGGTAATATAACCGGAATTTCTAAATAAATCCTCGCGTTCCATAATCCTTCTACTTTTTTATATTTTGAAATTCTTTAATCTTTCCTTTAATAAATTGATGTCATTTTTCTGATTGCCTTTATAGCCTCCGATTACTATATACATGTTCGGTTTCTGCTTGATTACATAGACTCTCAGACTCTATTTTTTGAATTCAAAGACATCATTGCGCCCGGCCTCGTGAATCTGTCGAAATTTATCTTTTCTAAGTATGTTATGGTCAGATAAAAACTCCATATATGCAATTATTGAGCCGAACCACTTAATGTAGCGGGCGTTATCGGCTATTTCTTCAAGGAAATCGTCAAACTGACATACCCCATCAATATATAGCTTATAATAGGAGTATTGTCCGCCTTTGGCCAGTTCGAATTCCTTGATGGTATAATCCATTTATTTAAGGTGGGTGGTTCATTTCGCTTTGCAAATTTAATTGTTTTTCATGCCTAAAACAAATTTTCAGGCCAAAAAGTTTAGCTTTAACTAAACTTTTCTATAGGCAATCTTAATCTCATGTATTGCCGTTTCGGAACAATGATGTACATTTGTGGGTATGAAACAGCGAGTACTGATAGTCAACAAATTTTACTATCGCCGGGGAGGCGACTGTGTGTGCGCGCTCAATCTCGAGCATCTGTTGCGCGATAATGGCCACGAGGTGGCGGTTTTTGCAATGAGACATCCCGAAAATCTACCATCGGAATGGGACACATACTGGCCTGACGAGATCAGTTTCAGTGGCGGAGCGAAAGCCAAGCTCTCGGCCCTGAAACGCACATTGGGTCTTGGCGATGTTGTGGCGAAGTTCAACCGTCTGCTCGATGATTTCCACCCCGACGTAGTGCACCTGCACAACATCCACTCCTACCTGTCGCCCATAGTGGCAGCCATAGCCCATAAAAGAGGCATCAGGGTGGTGTGGACCATGCACGACTACAAGCTGATATGCCCCTCCTACTCATGCCTGCGCAACGGGAAGGTGTGCGAGTTATGCTACACAGCACCCCGCAATGTGCTCACCACCCGCTGCATGAAAGGCTCGCTGGCAGCAAGCGCCATAGCCTACATGGAGGCCCTGCGGTGGAACCGCAGCCGGCTTCAGAGCTACACCGACCGCTTCATAGCCCCGAGCGCGTTCATGGCATCGAAAATGAAGCAGGGCGGCTTCCCGGAAGAGAAGATAAGCACGCTGTGCAATTTCATTTCGCCCGACCTACTCGATTCGTACAGCGACACCGGAATAAACAACGGCGGGGACTACTATTGCTATGTAGGGCGCCTGTCGGAGGAGAAAGGAGTGCGCACGCTCCTTGCTGCCGCCGCCTCCATGCCCTATACCCTCAAGGTGGCAGGAGGAGGGCCGCTTGCCGATGAGCTGAAAGCGCAATATTCCGACTACCGCAACATAGAGTTTCTCGGGATGCTCGGCGGCGAAGAGGTGCGCGACCTTCTTAGCCACGCCCGCTTCTCCATCCTTACCTCAGAATGGTACGAAAACAATCCCATGGGCATAATCGAATCACTTTGCGCCGGATGTCCGGTGGCGGGAGCGGAGATAGGCGGCATACCCGAGCTTATCACACCTGAATGCGGACGCACGTTCCGTAGCGGCGACAAGGAGTCGCTGCAGCAGACAGTGGCTGAAATGTGGGACACCGAATTTGACCGTCAGGCCATCAAGACCAAAGCTCTTGCAGACTTCGCTCCCGAGACCCACTACCGTAAGCTGATGGAAATCTACTCGCCTGAGCGCTGAGACCGCTTCCGGAAGAACCATCCCCTCATTTTCTGCACACCGGCCCTGCCGACAATGAGCAGGGCGGTGTACTGTGCCGTTTTGGCCAGACCGAACAACACCACCCACAGAACACCCTTGACCGTAACGGAGATTGGCAAGAGCATCTGGGCGAACGAAAGGACATAGAACACCACGCACGCCGCGGCCACTATCGCCCCGGTGCGGAACGACAGGCCGGAAAGATAGTCCCTGACCGAACGAAACATCTGCGCCAAACGTGGATTCATACCACAAATATAGTCAATTAGCCGGCAATTGTTAGAGTATCTCTAATATTTTCCGTAATTTTGCGGAAAACCATAAAAGCAACTTTTGCATGGCAACAAACATACTTGAACTCAGCGAACAAGAAATAGTGCGCCGTGGCTCTCTCGAAGAGATGCGCCGCATAGGCATCGAACCCTACCCCGCAGCCGAATTTAAGGTAACCGGGCATACCGACGAAATAAAATCGACATTTGCCGACGACGCTCCCCGCCGCGAGGTGAGCATTGCTGGACGTATAATGAGCCGCCGCATAATGGGCAAGGCTTCGTTTCTCGAACTTCAGGATTCGGAGGGGCGCATACAGGTGTATGTGAGCCGCGACGACCTTTGTCCGGGCGAAAACAAGGAGATGTACAATACCGTACTCAAAAAACTCCTCGACATAGGCGACTTCATAGGTGTGAAAGGCTACGTGTTCCGCACGCAGATGGGCGAGATAACGGTGCATGCCGAAGAGATAACGGTGCTGAGCAAATCGCTCCGCCCCCTCCCCATAGTAAAAGTGAAGGATGGCGTGACATACGACGCGTTCGATGATCCCGAATTGCGCTACCGCCGCCGCTATGTGGATCTGGTGGTAAACGACGGTGTGAAAGATATATTCATCAAACGCACCAAGGTCTACAACTCCATGCGCGAGTTCTTCAACACCGCCGGCTACATGGAGGTGGAGACCCCCATACTCCAGTCGATACCGGGTGGCGCTGCGGCACGTCCGTTCATCACCCACCACAACGCCCTCGACATACCCTTGTATCTGCGTATAGCCAACGAATTGTATCTCAAGCGCCTGATAGTAGGTGGATTTGAGGGTGTGTACGAATTTTCCAAGAACTTCCGCAACGAAGGCATGGACCGCACCCACAACCCCGAGTTCACATGCATGGAAATCTATGTGGCCTACAAAGACTACAATTGGATGATGGACTTCACCGAACGCATGCTCGAGAAGATATGCCTCGATGTGAACGGCACCACCGAAGTGAAAGTGGGTGAAAACGTAATCAGCTTCAAGGCTCCGTTCAAGCGCGTGACAATGATTGACGCCATAAAGGAATTTACCGGCATAGACATAACCGGCATGAACGAGGAGCAGCTGCGCGATGTGTGCCGCCAGCTCGACATTGAGGTTGACCCCGCCTTGGGCAAGGGCAAACTCATCGACGAGATATTCGGCGAGAAGTGCGAGGGCAATTATATCCAGCCCACCTTCATCATAGACTATCCAATAGAGATGTCGCCGCTCACCAAGCGTCACCGTTCAAATCCCGAACTTACCGAACGCTTCGAGCTGATGGTAAACGGCAAGGAGCTTGCCAACGCATATTCCGAGCTCAACGACCCGATAGACCAATATGAACGCTTCGTGGAGCAGATGCGCCTCGGCGAAAAGGGCGATGACGAAGCAATGATTATTGACAAGGACTTTATCCGCGCTCTCGAATATGGTATGCCCCCCACATCGGGCATGGGTATAGGCATGGACCGTCTGGTAATGCTTATGACCGGGCAGACCACAATACAGGAGGTGCTCTTCTTCCCGCAGATGCGTCCGGAGAAGGTGCAGAAGCGCGATGGAGCCGAAGTGTTTGCCACCGTCGGTGTTCCTGAAGAGTGGGTTGCGCCGCTTCATAAACTCGGTGTGCTCACCGTGAGCCAGCTCGGCAGTGTGGCCTCGGCAGGAAAATTGCAGCAGGATCTGTGCGGACTGAACAAGAAATTCAAACTTGAGCTTCAGAATCCGGCCATAGACCAGGTGAAGGCATGGGTGGAAAGCGCCGCATCACTCTGAACCCGGCACACAGCTGAAACGTTTTAATCTGTAACCAAAATTCAAAATCAGATGAACTTTCCGGGTAAAGTAGCGGTGATGGGTGGCGGAAGCTGGGCAACAGCTTTGGCCAAACTTCTGCTCGACAACTGCGAATCCATATTATGGTACATGCGGCGCGATGACCGCATTGAAGATTTCAAACGGCTGCACCGCAATCCGGCCTATCTGTCGGATGTGGAATTTGACGTGCAACGAATAGAATTTTCATCAGACATAAACTATATCTGTGATAATGCAGACACACTTCTGTTGGTAATGCCCTCGCCATATTTCAAGGGGCATCTGGAGAAACTTACCGCCGACATAAGCGGTAAGTATGTGGTATCGGCAGTAAAGGGAATAGTGCCGGACGACAACATGATAATCTCCGACTATATGCAGAAAGTGTATGGCGTTGACCCACGCCGCATGCTGGTGATAAGCGGTCCGTGCCATGCCGAGGAGGTGGCTCTCGGACGCAAGAGCTATCTCACTGTGGGGTGCAACGATATATTCCACGCCGAACAGTTTGCCAACATACTTTCAAGCAAGCAACTCCGCACCATCACATCGAGCGACGTTACCGGCATAGAGTATGCCGCCGTGCTCAAAAACGTGTACTCCATAGCATCAGGCATAGTACATGGATTGAAATCGGGCGACAACTTCCAGGCCATGCTCGTATGCAACGCCATACGCGAGATGGAGCGTTTTGTTGACACCGTATCACCACGGCCACGTCAGATATGCGACTCGGTATATCTCGGCGACCTGCTCGTAACCTCCTATTCCCGCTTCAGCCGAAACCACAATTTCGGCACCATGATAGGCAACGGATACTCAGTGCAGGCCGCACGCATGGAGATGGTTCAGACAGCCGAAGGCTACTACGGCACAAAGTGCATCCACGAAATCAACCAGAAATTCGGAGTCACGATGCCTATACTTGACGGCGTGTACGACATCCTGTACCGCAACATCAAGCCTTCGAAAGCCATAAATGTAATGTCGGAGACATTCGTATAACAACAAAACAACAGACCAACACATATATGAAAACTTTAAATCTTGACATCACCAACGCTCTCGGCAGCACCGTGACCCGTGCGACAGTCGACGCTCTGCGCGAGGAGGCATCCAAGGCTTTAGAAACCGTAGATAAAGGCACAGGCGCCGGCAACGATTTTCTCGGCTGGGTGAATCTTCCCTCTGCCCTGACCCCTGAACTGCTCGATGACATAGAAGCTACCGCAGCCGGACTGCGCGACAAATGCGAGGTTGTGGTATCAATTGGCATCGGAGGTTCCTATCTTGGTGCCAAGGCCGTGATAGAAGCTCTCAGCGACAGCTTTGCCGCTTACCGCAACGACAACAACGGCCCGAAAGTGGTGTTTGCAGGTCAGAACATAGGCGAGGATTATCTCTTCGAGCTGATGAATTATCTCGAAGACAAAAAATTCGGCATAATAGTAATATCCAAATCGGGAACCACCACAGAACCGGCCATAGCATTCCGTCTGCTCAAAGAGATGCTTGAGCGCAAAGAGGGCAAAAAGAATGCCGCCGAACGCATAGTGGCCATAACCGACGCCCACAAAGGCGCGTTGCGCAAGCTCGCCACCGAAGAGGGCTACAAGACATTTGTGATAGACGACAATGTAGGCGGACGCTTCTCGGTGCTCACCCCAGTAGGCTTGCTCCCGATAGCTGTGGCCGGATACGACATCAAGGCGTTGGTAGACGGTGCCCGCCAGATGCAGGAAGCCACCACAAGCCCCGATTACGACACCAATGCGGCAATGCTCTACGCAGCAACGCGCAACGCACTTTACCGCGCAGGCAAAAAAATAGAGATTCTTGTAAACTACAACCCCAAGCTACACTTCTTCGGTGAATGGTGGAAACAGCTTTACGGCGAGAGCGAAGGCAAGGAGCATAAGGGCATATTCCCCGCTGCTGTCGACAACTCCACCGACCTCCATTCAATGGGACAGTGGATTCAGGATGGCGAACGCACCATATTCGAAACCGTAATCTCAGTGGAGTCAGCCGAACACGAGACCATAATACCTGCCGACAATGACAATCTCGACGGATTGAACTACATTGCAGGCAAGCGTGTGGACCAGGTGAACAAAATGGCTGAGCTCGGCACCCGCATAGCACACATAGATGGCGGAGTCCCCAACCTGACCATCACCGTGCCCGCACTCCGCGAAGTATATCTCGGCCAACTGATATATTTCTTCGAGAAAGCCTGTGGCATAAGCGGATATATGCTCGGTGTGAATCCATTCAACCAACCGGGAGTGGAGGACTACAAGCGCAACATGTTTGCCCTGCTTGAAAAGCCCGGCTATGAGGCTCAGACAGCCGAAATCAAGTCGCGCCTGAAATAAGACATACACATTATTATATATATTCAGGACTCGTGGAGCAAATCGCTCCACGAGTTTTTTATAGCGGCACGCGCAAAACAGTTGGACATATCACAGCCAATGGTTAACTTCGCCAAAACAATAACCATATCACTGTAACAGACATGAACGTTCTAATCGTCAACTACATCCTTTACACTCCCGACGGGAATGGAAGAATCCCCAAAGTCAAATCCATTAAAGACACCATGATATATGGCATGTGCCATGGTTTCATCGAAGCCGGGCACAGCGTCACTCTGGCCGCAGGGATTGAATACAAACCTGAAGAAGATGAGAAATACGAATTTGAAGTACGCTTCTTCGATTCGAAAAGCTCAAAAATCACCCCCCCCAATTACTTCCATACTCGCCTGATTTACAACGATTTATCAAAACAAACCAAAACAATTACGACCTAATCATCACATCTGAGACATTCTCACTGCAATCCTACTATGCTGCCCGCGTATGTCCTGAAAAAACAGTGATATGGCATGAACTGGGCGAACACCAACGTAAATTCTACAAACTACCCTCTAAATTATGGTATAACATAGCGGCACGCTTTATGATGAAGCGTGTGGCCTGCGTGGTGCCACGCAGCGAAAAAGCCCGCACATTCATATCCCGGTACATGCCCCGTGTGACACCACCAGTGGACCACGGCATAGATATACGCAAATTCCAACCGTCGCGCGACAAGAAACGACAATTCATATCGTCATCGCAACTTATAACCCGAAAAAGAGTAGACGGCATAATACGGACATTCGCTGGATTCATAGCACAGCCTCAACATTCCGACTTCCGCCTTATAATAGCCGGACGAGGTAGCGAAAAGGAGAATCTCGAAAGGCTTGTGGAGAGACTTGGCATAAAAAACAATGTGGAATTTACGGGATTCCTGCCTCAGGCAAAACTAAACGAATATATCCGTGAATCGATGGCGTTTCTAATCAACACAGACCGCGACTTAAACATGATTTCCGTGCCTGAAGCAATCTGCTCCGGCACTCCGGTTATCACAACATCTGTTCCTTACACAGCCCCCACGGTACAAAATCACAAGCTTGGATTAGTAAAAGACAACTGGGGCGTGAAAGAACTGAATGAAATAGTGGAGCACAACGCCGGATATGTGGACAACTGCATAAACCACAGGGAAAAGCTATCCAATGTGGCGGCTGCAAGAGAGATTATCGGCAGATATATCGCCGCGAAACGACCCTGACTCAGGGATACGACAATAAAGAGCGGCGCCCCGCAGTGGGGCGCCGCTCTTTATTGTATACTTAGAAAACGTACTGTTTATTTCTTCACAGCCTTGTTGCGACGTGCGTCTGTGAGATAAGCCACAGGCGATGCAACGAAGATGGTAGCCAAAGTACCGATTACCACACCGAATATCATGGCGAAGGTAAACGAGCGGATGGCATCGCCACCAAGGATGAAGATACAGAGCAACACGAGCAGTGTAGAAGCCGATGTCATCACCGTACGGCTCAAAGTAGAGTTGATTGAGCTATTGATGGTGGTGAAGAAATCCTGCTTGGGATAAAGGCCTACATTCTCACGCACGCGGTCGAACACAACCACGGTATCGTTAATCTGATAACCGATCACGGTAAGGATAGCGGCGATGAACGACTGGTCTATTTCCATTGCAAACGGGAACACGCCCCAGAAGAGGGAGTAGAAGCCGATGATGGAGAATGCGGTGAACGCCACAGCTGCCAACGCACCGAACGAGAACGCGATGTTGCGGAAACGTATAAGGATGTAAAGGAACATGGCAACAAGCGAGAGAATCACCGCGATGCATGCATAAGTGCGCATATCGTTTGCCACCGAAGGACCTACCTTCTGCGAGCTCATTATACCGATGTTCTCGTTAGTGGTCGAGAAGTCGGCTTTCGACATATCGCCAATCTCGCTCTTCAATCCGGTGTAGAGGATATCGGTAATCTGGTCGTCGATATTCTCTTCGTCAGAATCAATCTTATAGTTGGTCGAGATACGAACCTTGGTGTTGTCGTCGATGGTTATAACCGATACCTGAGCACCTTCGAACAGCGGAGCCAACTGAGCCTGCAATTCGTGAGTCTTAACAGGATGATCGAACTGGACAACGTAGTTACGTCCACCCGAGAAGTCGATACCCTGATTCAAACCGCGATACAGAAGCGAAGCTATCACCACGAGGATAAATGCTCCACATACGATGAAGCTCGTTTTGCGTGCACCGAGGAAGTTGAAGTGAGTATTGGTAAACATCTTGCGCGAGAGCGGAGTGGCAAATGTGAGGCTGCGGAAAGCCTTGGTCTTGCCAAACATCACGAAGATGAGACGGGTCAGGAACACTGCTGTGAAGAACGAGCAGATGATACCGATGATGAGTGTTGTGGCGAAGCCCTTGATAGGACCTGTACCGAACACGAGAAGTATCACACCGGTGATAACCGAGGTAAGGTTAGAGTCGAAGATAGCCGAGAATGCGTTGGAATAACCGTCGGCAATTGCAGTACCGATATTCTTACCGGCACGAAGTTCCTCCTTGGTACGCTCGAAGATGAGCACGTTGGCGTCAACCGCCATACCGAGCGCGAGCACGATACCGGCGATACCGGAGAGCGTGAGCACTGCCTGGAACGATGCCAGGATACCGAATGTGAAGAAGATGTTGAATATCAAACCAACGTTGGCGATAAGACCCGGAATCACACCGTAGAAGAGCATCATGAAAATCATCAGAAGCACGAGAGCCACGATGAACGACATGAAGCCGTCTTCGATAGCCTGCTGGCCGAGCGACGGACCGATAACGGTGTCGGAGATGATATCGACCTTGGCAGCCATCTTACCACTCTTGAGCACGTTGGCCAAGTCCTTGGCCTCGTCGGTGGTAAAGTTGCCGGTGATCGACGAACGTCCACCTTCGATAACATTGTTAACGCGGGGAGCGGAGTAAACCTGACCGTCGAGAACAATAGCCACCCGCTTCTCGATATTGGCAGCAGTTATTCTGGCCCATTGCTTTGCGGCATCGGGTTTCATGTTCATCGAAACATAGTTGCCACCCTGCATATTGTCGAAGTCGGAAGTAGCAGATGTCACAACATCGCCGCTGAGGGCGGGCTTGCCATTGGTGGTTTTGAGTGCCACGAGCGTGTAGAGGTCGATGCGGCGTGTAGCGCCTGTTGCGGTATCGTTCACCTCCACGGTCTGCGGCTTAACCTGCCAAGCGAGCTTGAGGTTGCCGGGGAGCAACTGCTTGGCCTGCGGTGAAGCGAGGAGCGAGTCGATGGCGGGACGGTTCATGGCAGTAGCCACACCGAGTTCCACCGGACCAACATTACCAAGCTGGAAGAAATATTCGCTCAAACCTTTGCCAGCACCGAGAGTGTCGGCACGGAGAGCGTTGTCAAGCTGAGCTATCGCACCGGCAAATTCCTGCACCGGCATTGTTTCGTAGAATTCGAGGTTGGCCGACGATTTCAGAAGGTCGCGCACACGGTCGTGTTCCTTCACGCCGGGAAGTTCGAGGAGAATCTGACCGTCCTTTTCAAGTTCCTGAATGTTGGGAGCGACAACGCCAAACTGGTCGATACGCGAACGCAACACATTGGTAGAGCTGCTCACGCGATCCTTAACCTCTTTCTGAAGCGCAGCCTCAACAGCTTCGGGGCTATCCCCGCGCTTAACCTGCTCCTTGAACACAACGCTGAGGTCGCCTTGCGGATCCACAGCCTTATATTCCTTGCAGAACACGGCCACATAGTCGTTGCTCTTAGTAGCCTTGACCACAGAGTCGGCACGATTGAGAGCCAGACGGAACAGTTTGTTGTCGGGGTCGCTGGCCATGGAGCTCAGGATGTCGGGCACCGACACCTGAAGGGTCACGTTCATACCTCCCTTGAGGTCGAGACCGAGACCAACGCCCAATTTCTGAACTTGATTGAAAGTGTAACCGAGCCACACATTCTCCTTTGAGATGGAGTCGATGTAGCTCTTGTAAGCCAAACGGTAAGAGTCGGAGCTTGCGGTCTGGTTTCCCGACACCTGCTGCGCGTAAGCCTCAGCCTTGTCCTCGTAGTGGTTTGTCACCAGCGTAAACGACAAGTAAAAGAGGCAAATAAGCACCAGGAATATGGCCAGAATACCGGCCACAATGCTGCCTAATTTTCCTTTTTGCATGAGTGTTAGTAAATGATATTGTGGTTATTAAATTTTAATTAGTCTGAGTTTCAGCCTGCAAATATACTATTTTCTTTTGGATTCACAGCACAGAATGCCGCTAATTTAGGGCTCACGCCATCTGCCGCGCAATGAATTCTGTCATCTCAGGCATATTTTGCTCCACGCTTTCCAGCAACTTTATCTGGGCGCGTGTGCGCACCAGGTTATGTTCGGGATATGCCGTTTTATAATAGGTGTCGCCATTGAGATAGTCGGCGAAGAAACGCACGGCCTGCATATAGGGGAAGAGTGCGGCCGCATAGGGCAGATTCTCGATTTCCACCGGAGTGAGGAAACCGCGTGCCGACGACAGATATCCTTCGGTAAACGCACGGAATATATCCATATTGAAATTGACGCGGCTCAGGTCGGGGTCGTCCTCGGCACCCGTATTGGCAGCGGTGCGCAGAAAGTCGCCGTAGTCACTGAACACATACGACGGCATTACGGTGTCGAGATCAATAACACACAGCACATGGCCCTGACGGTCAAACATCATATTATTGACCTTCGTGTCGCAATGGCACACCCGCTTGGGCAAAAGCCCCTGGCGATGCAGCTGCTCGGCACGGCACATGGTGTCGGCACGGCGCAACAGATCATCGGCAATGTCGCGCACCGAGTCAAGACGACCGGCGGCATCAGCCTCTATGGCCTCGCGGAGCTGCCGGAGACGGAATTCCATGTTGTGGAAATCGGGTATCGATTCAACCAGCGTGTCGGGTATATCCACCAACATTGCCTGAAACTCACCGAAAGCCTGTCCGGCAAAACGGGAATATTCGGGATTGACCACATCGAAAGTGTCGGCATCGGGGATAAACAGCATGACGCGCCAATAATTCTCTCCGTCGAAATAATATGTCTTGTCACTTCCCGAAAGCGGAATAAACGTGAGCACACGGCGGTCTATATCATCGGCACCCGCCTGCTCGAGCTTACGGCGTATGTGGCGAGTGACAGCCTGAATGTTATTCTGCAATCCCTCCACATCGGTAAAAATGTGATGGTTTATGCGCTGAAGCACATAGTCGGGAGTATCGCCGGAAGTACGCACTATATAAGTGTCGTTTATAAGTCCGTTGCCCAATGGGGTTATGGTTTGGGTGCCTGAGATGGAAAACTGCGACACCACATGATTCAAGTCCGTCATATCAAATTATGGTATTAAAAGGTTCGGTAATAGACTTTTTTCTGACAAAGGCACAAATTTAATAAAAAATGCGGAAAAAGCTCCGCATTTCATATATTAATAAGGTGTAATCACTCCGCGACCTGAGGCGTCCACGGTTCGTAAGCCCCGAGTGCCGGGACATCGGGATGTTGGGCACCGTAGAAATCGGTGGCCGGATGTTCGGGCCGGAATCCGGAAGCGGCCATGCCTATGGCCGGCGATTCAGGCTTCAGGCGATAGTCGAACAGATAGTCGGCCCGCACGGTGTAGAAGAGGGGATCCTCGCCCCATATCACCTCAATAAAATGGTCGTCGTCGGTGCCGTTACTGCGCATGAGGCAGTTACGCACATACACATCGGTGCCATCAAGGATTTTCGGAAGCATGTCGGCCGAGCTGCCATAGATTATGCAATTGGTGAATTCCGCCTCCATATATCCGAGACCTGACTCGTCGTCGGAGTCAAAATCAAGATGACTCAGATTGACACACGGGCCGGTAATGGCCGAAAATAGATAATAGTTGGAGAACGTGCAGTGGTTGAACCTGTGGCGGCCACCATGAAGATTCACCGGACCCGCACCAGATTCGGCAAACTCGCACCCTACGGCCTCGACCCACGAATGACGCGCGTGAAGCACATGCGAGTCGGCGTTGCGCAGCCGGCAGTTGACCAACGTGAGCGCCGGAGCCGAGGTGTCCGTGACAGAATCGACCATCACTCCATCCACAGTGTTGCGCACCACAGCATGCGACATCCGCGATGCCTTGGAACTGTGGGTGAACACCACTCCGTCCCACTGGCGCGACATGAGGTCAAACGATATGTCGCCCACCACATTTCCCTGACGGTCGCCGCACATCTCCACCGGAGCTTCAGGAGTTCCGTCGGCAATAAGAGTGCCATGCACCACAAGACGGGCTTTGTCATGAAAATAGATTTTAGCTCCGGCATCGATGCTGAGAGTGACACCCGGTGCCACCACGAGCGAATCGAACACCTGGCGCGGACGGTCGGCCGTCCATCTGGTATCTGTGTCCACCACCGCACAGCGCAGACGCTCAACATTCTGGCCGGTAGCGGCCACCACCACCTCCGAGGTCACACCATTGGTAAGGAACTCAATGGTACGCTCTATGTCGATGGGCGCAAACGAGGCATTGGCGGGCAATGTCGTGGCCACAAACACATATATTGAATCGTTAGGGCGAATCTCCACATTGGAAAATGTGCGGCCGCTCTGTCCGTCGACATTCAGGCGAAAATATCCCTCGGCGTCATCTTTAATCGAGATAGAGCTGATCGACAATATCTTGTCGTGACGGTTGTAGACCTTAAACGAATAGGTAGGAGTGCCCTCCTGGGTGAATATGGTGCCCATTTTCAGCGTATCGGTGGAAAATGCCGGTTGATGGTCGGGCGATGTGGTTATACCATCCTCTATGCATGCCGGCATTACTGCCATCACAATCAAGAGGAGGGGAAGTATCAGTATCTGTGTGGTAAATCGTTTCATTCAATGCTGTTTATATCGTTGATAATAACGCCATGCACCACACTTTTATTGCGCTGCATCCATAGAGTGCACTCTATAAAATGTGTGAATTCTACCTCGCCTCGCCTTTGCCCCATATTAATTTTGCCACCAAACACACCATCAATGAAAACATCCACCATAATAATCAATGCCGGCGAAGTCACACACGGAGGGAGTGTGATCCAATGCCGTAACCTCGCAATGCCTCGCAACGGGGGTGAAGGCCTTGCCATGGAACCGGGAGTCCGCGCTGTCCACACACGGCCATTAGTGCCGATGGGGAGATACATGCACAGCGACGGCGGTGCTCCCACCGAACTCTATTACGAACCTCATTCAGGCGGCTACACACTGATTCTGGAGCGTGGCGACAGATATGAGGAGATTGCCTCCATATCACAGGAACCTCCGTGTGCATTGGCACGTCCGGGAGGTTTTTCGGTAATGACCGACGGCGGACCGGTCAGACTTGAATACTCCGGTGGGGAATGGCATTTCCAACGCTACGCGCACAGGTGGCCGGCAATCAACATCAGTGCCGTTGAATGCGGCACACTGACTGCCGAAACCGGACCGGTGACACTGACCGACGTGGAGATAGGGCGGGAGCTGTCGACATTGCGACCCTCCGATGTCAGAACCCTCGGGCAAATGCTCTCCGACACATACAGAAGGCTTGCGGCCACCGCTTCCGACGGCGGTCTATGGCTACAGCCTGTGGCCATGCGCTATCACCTCACCGGCCACAATGGCACGCGTATATACACCTCATCGCCCATAGTTGTCGCACCGCACGGATGGCAATGCCGGCAGATAATCGACACCGACTGCACAAAATCGGGTACAACGTTAACCACCGGTATAATCAACCTTTCGGCCGAGGCCTACCGGATACGTATAGATATGCCATCAGACCTCACGGAGATTCCCGACACGGTGAAAGCTGTGGAAATATGCATAGCCCCTCAGCTGCATCCAGTGGATTTCGATGAGGATATAGCCTACAGGCTTCTGCGGGGCGCCACCTCCACCCCGGTCCTATCGGTGGCGCTGCCGGGAGCCACCACCGGACTTGGCGACCGGGAACCGGCGCTGCGCAGGCAGCTCACATCTTTAATATCTCGCATGGACAGCACGGAAAAGACTGTGGCCACCATACAGCTTACGGATACCACACAGAGCATCACCCTGCAAAACATATCCGGCCACAATGCCGACGAGGAGATACGCATGGTCAAATCAGCCATAGACCGGCCCGCCACATCAACCGCCGCCGCAACTTCCGACAGCCTATTGCCGCTAATCTCACCGCCACACAGTTTCACCGCGCGATGCGTGGCCGTGAGCGGCAACGCCGTGATGTGGGGCGACATCACTCCGCGACTGTCGCCTGGGCATCCTATAGGGCAGCTTTGCGGCTCATTTGACACCTCCGACAAATCGTGGACCGGACGGCTGCGCATAACCATGCTCAACGGACGCTCCACCACATTCGACATCACTTCGCCCGGAGGACGCCCCACCGCATGGGCTCCTGTGGTGAGCTATCCACATCCGCAGGCCACGGGTCTTGAAATTTTCGTAAAAAGCGGCGATGACACCGTTTATTATGGCAAAACCGACCTCACGCTTTCTGACGACGGCACAAATGCGCTGCATGTGTTCACCAATCTCAGTCCCACGGAGTTTCAACCGGGCCGATATTTCCTTCCCGAGCCTGACAGCAACGACGACAACAGCCTCCGCCGCCCGGGCGCGTTAGTCTCGGCCTCCATCGACAGCCCCGAAACACCGCTGTCGGCCCTCACTTGCAGCCACGCGCCGGTGGTGGCGCTTCACCCGGCCATCAAATCACAATCATCGTGGGATTTCTCCCGATGCCACATCTACGCATTTACCCAGGCCGGAATCCACGCGGTGGCCATGAACTCGACATTCAAAATAAGTTCATCTTCCACCATAGACACACGTGGCGTCAAATCGGCCCGGGCCATAGCCCCCACGCGCACTGGAGTTATAGCTTTGTGCTCCGACGGATTGCTGCTCAACATAACAGCTTCGCGCGCCACAGCCATGGCCACATATATGGACGCCGTCGAAATAGGCTGGGACGACACCGCCCTGAATCTTTGGATGCTCGACAGCGCCGGGAATATAAACATCCTCAATCCAAAGACAATGTCAACACACGCCATTGACATAAAAGAAAGGCCAATCCATCTACAGACATCGCCCGCAGGATTATGGCTGCTGACCCACGACTCCCTGCTCGCTCCCGCCTTCACAGCAGCATCGGCAGCGCGGATAGCATGGGAAGCTACCGTCAACATACCGCACCCCAAACGGCTTCGGGCTATAACGATACCACTTGCGGCAAAGCATTTCAAAGGCTCCATCACCATAACAGGCGACTGGAATCCGGGCGACACGCACCCCACTCTTCTGGCCACAATGGAGATTGACGGAGAACTGTCGGCTCCGGTGATGTGTGCGCTTCCCGCTCCATACTTTCCATTCATCACTGTGAGGATTACCGGCAATGCCTCGCCGGATCTGCGCCTGCTCGACATATCTTTATCAACCATCTGACATCCCATGACCGACATTCAAGATATCATCACAGAAAACAGCCGCCGCACATCGCGGCTCCCCGCCGACTGCGACTACATAACCGGCGACCCTTCTGACCCCACGCGCACTCCTGCCGACATTCCTTGGGAGCGAGGCACCGTGTACCTGCCGGCCTCCATGGTAGCCGACCCTGAATTCACGCGGCTGAGTTCCCACCATCAGTATGCGCGGCTGCGTCACCGCCACGACTTTGCCTATTGGGCGGCTACCTGCGTCAAGATACGTCACAAACTTACCGGACAGAATGTCGACTTCAAGCTGAACGCGCCGCAACGCCGTGTGGTGGCCATGCTTGAAGCCGACCGCGTGGCAGGACGGCCATTGCGCATCATCATGCTCAAGGCCCGCCAGTGGGGAGGTTCCACTCTTGTACAGATGTATTTCGCATGGATACAGACCATACACCGCACCAACTGGAATTCGCTGATATGCGCACATGTGCGTGACACAGCGGCAACCATCCGAGGCATGTACGACACCATGCTTTCGGCCTATCCGCGTCAATATTGGGACGACGATGAACCTCCGGCATTCCGTGCCTGGCAAGGAGCACGTAACACACGTGAGATTTCCGGACGCGGCTGCCGAGTTACCATAGCATCCAGTTTCGGACAGGACTCATCGCGAGGCCTTGATGCCACCATGGCTCACCTGAGCGAAGTGGCATTCTGGAAAGATACCGACAAGATGTCGCCCGACGAATTCATAAGGAGTGTATGCGGAGGTGTGCCTATGGTGCCGCTGTCGTTCATTGCCATGGAAAGCACAGCCAACGGCACCGGCAATTTTTTCCACACGGAATGGCTCCGCGCGTCAGCGGGCGATTCAGCCTACCGGCCGGTGTTCGTGGCCTGGCACGAAATAGAGATATACCGCAGCCCATGCCCCGACCCGCAGGCTCTATGGAACGCCATGGATAAATACGAGCGTAATCTCTGGGATATGGGACTCACGCTCGAGATGATACAATGGTATCACGACAAGCGCCGCGAGATAGGCAACGACACCGCCATGCACGCCGAGTATCCCACCACCCCCGACGAGGCATTCGCCAACACCGGCAACGGAGTCTTCGAGCCCGCCCATGTGGAACAGATGCGCAAGAATTGCCGGACACCGCTCGACATTGCGGAGTATGACAACTCAACAGCCGGCCGGATTCTACTCCGCACCCCCGGCGCCGATGGTTCACTGAGCATCTGGGCACTCCCCGACAGAGCTAAGCCGCGATGGGCCGACCGCTACATTGTAACCGTAGATGTCGGAGGACGCTCGTTGAGAAGCGACCCTTCGGTCATAGCTGTGTTCGACCGCTTTCCACACGGGCCCGGCTCACTGCCGGAAGTAGTGGCGCAATGGCGTGGCCACACCTATCACGACATGCTCGGCCACTATGCCGCGAAAGTGGCCGGAGCATACCACAACGCACTGCTGGTAATCGAGAGCAATTCTCTCGAATCGTCGGCCGAAGGGGGCTCACAATACATACTTGAGGAGCTTAACGACACATATCCTAACCTCTACGTCCGTACCCGGCGCGACGGATGGCGCGAGGAGACCACTGAAAGCCGCGTCGGGTTCCACACCAACATCCGCACCAAATCACTGATAGTTACCGCACTCGTGGCCGCCGTGCGCGAAGGATTGTACATAGAACGCGACACCGGGGCTTGCAACGAAATGCTCACATACGAGCTGCGCGCCGACGGGAGTTACGCCGCAAAACGAGGCCACCACGACGATCTGGTGATGACCCGCGCCATGGCATTATACATCCATAGCACCCTCGGGGCACCGGTGCCGAAAATCACGGCCGGAACATTTTTCCGCACCCCCTCCTGGTAAAAAACGCCGGATTCACAAACCGCATCCGCACCTGTTGTACCACATTCGCACGGTACAATTCGTGCGGATGTTGCTATTGGCAGCAGTTTTTACTAAATTTGCAGGCGGTAAAGAAGTTACCGATTCTTTCTAACACATCACACCCATATATACCCGATGGAAAAGAAATTCAAAAGAACCCTGATAACCACAGCGTTGCCATACGCCAATGGTCCGGTACACATAGGCCACCTGGCCGGAGTTTACGTTCCCGCCGACATTTATGCCCGCTATCTGCGCCTCAAAGGCGAGGATGTGGTGATGGTGGGAGGTAGCGATGAGCACGGAGTGCCCATCACCATAAAAGCCCGCGAGGAGGGAGTGACTCCACAGGACATTGTGGACCGTTACCACACCATAATCAAGGATGCCATGGCCGAGCTGGGCATATCGTTTGACGTATATTCCCGCACCACATCCGACATTCACCGCCGCACCGCAAGCGACTTTTTCCGCAAACTTTACGATGACGGACAGTTTGAGCAGCAGACTTCCCTGCAACCTTACGACGAACAGGCCGGAGAATTCCTGGCCGACCGCTATGTGATGGGCACTTGCCCCCACTGTGGCAGCGACCGCGCCTACGGCGACCAGTGCGAGGCTTGCGGCAGCTCGCTGAACGCCACAGACCTTATAGACCCGCACAGCCGTCTGACTTCGGCTCCGGTCACCATGCGCGAGACATCTCACTGGTATCTTCCACTCAACAAATGGGAGGAAGCTCTTCGCCGGTGGATTCTCGAGGGTCACAAGGAATGGAAAACAAATGTTTACGGCCAGTGCAAGTCGTGGCTCGACCTCGGTCTGCAGCCACGCGCTGTGAGCCGCGACCTCAACTGGGGCGTGCCGGTGCCTGTGGAAGGCGCCGAGGGCAAGGTGCTCTATGTGTGGTTTGATGCGCCGATAGGCTACATCTCCAACACCAAGGAGCTGCTGCCCGACACCTGGGAGAAATATTGGAAAGATCCGGAAAGCCGCGTGATAAACTTCATCGGCAAGGACAACATAGTGTTCCACTGCATAGTGTTCCCCGCCATGCTGATGGCCTATGGCGACGGATACCAGCTTCCCGACAATGTGCCGGCCAACGAATTCCTCAATCTGGAAGGTGACAAGATATCTACCTCGCGCAACTGGGCCGTATGGCTTCACGAATATCTGCGCGATTTCCCCGGCAAGCAGGATGTGCTCCGCTACGTGCTTACCGCCAACGCTCCTGAAACAAAGGACAACGACTTCACATGGGCCGACTTCCAGGCCCGCAACAACAACGAGCTCGTGGCCATTCTCGGCAACTTCGTGAACCGTGCCATGGTTCTTACCCACAAATATTTCGGCGGCGAAGTGCCGCAGGCCGGAACATTGGAGGAGATAGACCTACGCCTGATAGCCGACCTCGCTAAAGTAAAGGAAAATCTGGAGGCCAACCTCGACACATTCCACTTCCGCGAAGCATTGAAAGACGCCATGGAGATAGCTCGCCTCGGCAACAAATATCTTCAGGAGACCGAGCCTTGGAAGGTGGCAAAGACCGACATGACCCGCGTGGCCACCATACTCAACTGCGCCCTGCAGCTCTGTGCCAACATCGCAGTGGCTTTCGAACCGTTCCTCCCCTTCATGTCAGCAAAACTTTCCGGTATGCTCGGAATGGAATCGACATCATGGAACGAGCTCGGCTGCTCCACACTGATACCCGCCGGACGCAAACTCGGCGAACCGGTGCTGCTGTTTGACAAAATCGACGACGATGCCATCCAGGCGCAGCTCGACCGGCTTGCACGCATAAAAGAGGAAAACAAAATCAAGAATTTCAAGGCCGAACCGCAGGCTCCCGATGTGGATTTCGACACATTTATGAAAGCCGACCTACGCGTTGGCACCGTACTCGAATGCACCAAGGTGCCCAAGGCCGACAAACTTCTGAAATTCCTGATCGACGACGGCTTGGGAACACGTACCATCGTGTCGGGCATAGCCAAATACTACAATCCCGAGGATCTCGTGGGCAAGCAGGTGTGCTTCATAGCCAATCTCCCCCCGCGCAAACTCAAGGGAATAGTATCGCAAGGCATGATACTTTCGGCCGAGAATGCCGACGGTTCACTCGTGGTGATGGGTCCCACAGCCCCTGTGGTTCCCGGAGCGCAGGTGAAATAAACCATTTAAACGCCTAACCGCACAATTTCTCCATACAGCATGAACAGCATCCAACCGCGAATATTGCTCATTTACACCGGAGGTACTATCGGGATGATTGAAAATCCCGTAACCTCCGCGCTGGAGCCATTCGACTTCTCCCACCTCATAGACAATGTGCCGAAAATCAAGATGCTGAACTATGTGATAGACAACATCTCGTTTGAACCGCCTATTGACTCCAGCGACATGAATCCCGCTCACTGGGTGGAGATAGCCAAAGCAATAAAAGACAATTATGAGGCTTACGACGGTTTCGTGGTGCTGCATGGCACAGACACCATGGCCTACACGGCTTCGGCAATATCGTTCATGCTCAAGAATCTGCGGAAACCGGTCATAATAACCGGCTCGCAGCTTCCCATAGGCGAGGTGCGAACCGATGGCGAGGAAAACCTGATAACAGCCGTACAGATTGCCGCAGCCACCACTGCATCGGGCGAGCCTATGGTGCAGGAGGTTGCCATTCTTTTCGAGAATTATCTCTGGAGAGGCAACCGCGCCACAAAGCGTAGCGCCGACAATTTCAACGCATTCAAAAGCCACAACTATCCTGAACTCGCCAAGATAGGCCTCGGGATAAACTTCCACGAGGAAGCACTTCTTCGCCATACCCATGGCGAGATTCCACTCGAGGCATCATACTCGCTCGACACCAGCGTAATGGTAATCGACCTATTCCCCGGCATCGACTCACGCACATTGCGCCATCAGCTTGCCACACCGGGGATAAAAGGCATAGTGCTGCGCACATACGGCGCCGGCAATGCCCCCACCGCACGATGGTTTACCGACGCAATAAGCGAAGCCGTGAAGCGCGGGGTGGTGGTGTTCAATGTAACGCAGTGCGTCAACGGAAGCGTGATGCGCCGCTACGCATCGGGCGATGCCCTCGCGGCAACAGGCGTGGTGATGGGCTACGACATAACCACCGAGGCCGCACTCACCAAAATGATGTATCTTTTCGGGGCAGGCATAGACCGCGAACGCGTCAAGTTGCTGCTGCCGCAGTCGTTGCGCGGTGAGCTCACCGCCACCGTGGCAAGCGCCGGCGACATGCCCTGAACATAGACCCTCAGAAACGACAATGCAATGCAACTCAACTTACCTGAAATATCGGCCGAAGTACAGCAGGCAAAAATGCGTTTCGGCATAGTGGGCAACGCTCCGGCACTGATCGGCGCCGTGTCACGCGCCATACAGGTAGCTCCAATAGACCTGTCTGTGCTCGTAACAGGCGAAAGTGGCTCGGGCAAGGAATTTTTCCCTCAGATTATCCATGCGTTCAGCCCCCGGAAGCATAACCGCTACATAGCCGTGAACTGCGGTGCCATACCCGAAGGCACCATCGACAGCGAACTGTTCGGACACGAAAAAGGCTCGTTCACAGGCGCCGTGTCGGCCCGGAAGGGTTATTTCGAGGAGGCCGATGGCGGCACAATATTTCTTGACGAGGTGGCCGAGCTCCCGCTCACCACACAGGCCCGCCTGCTTAGGGTGCTTGAGAGCGGCGAATTTCTCAAGGTAGGTTCGAGCACCGTACAGCGCACCAACATCCGCGTGGTGGCCGCCACCAATGTCAACATGCTTGAGGCTGTGGAGTCCGGACGTTTCCGCGAGGATTTATACTACCGTCTCTCCACTGTGCAGATTTCAGTACCGCCACTGCGCGACCGCGGAACTGACATAATGCTGCTCGCACGTAAATTCGCCGCCGACTTCTCCGAACGTTATTCGATGCCATCTGTCAACTTTTCCGACAGCGCCCGCAGTATGCTCCTGCACTACCGCTGGCCCGGAAATGTGCGTCAGCTGAAAAATGTGGTGGAACAGCTCGCCCTTTTCCACGCCGGAGAGGAAATAAATGCCGACACCCTCGGTGCATATCTCCCGCAGAACGCCATGGTGTTCACTCCCGCGGTGAAATCCACACATGCCCACGACTACGGGCAGGAGCGGGAATTGCTGTTCAACATGATATTCCGCATGCAGGGCGAAATCGACTCCCTCCGCTCAGCCATAGACCGTATGGGGGGCTCGAAAACTCCGGCGCTGGTCACCCCGGCTTCAGAAGTAGAGGTTATAGACATGCCACGCACTCTTGTGAAATATACCCCACAGGCCGATACAATGCTCATTGACCACACCCCATCCATACCGTCTGTCAAGGAAGCTACGGCAAAAACCCTCGAGGAAACCGAACGCGAAACCATACGCCGGTCGCTCGAAAACAACGATGGTCGCCGCAAGGCCACGGCCAAGGAGCTCAACATATCCGAGCGCACTCTCTACCGCAAAATCAAGGAGTACGGGCTCGAATAACCCTCCGAAACATCTATTTAACGATTTTTAACTAATGGGGGGGGGTAATTGTGCCATTATGTTTAATTTTGTGCGATAATAATTATTTACCAATCAATTAAACACAACACACACAATGAAAAAACTCAACTTCCTGTTTGCGGCTCTCTTCGCCGTATGCCTCAGCGCAGGCTTCACCTCCTGCTCCGACGATGACGACAACTTCGACAGCGGCTCGATAGTCGGCAAATGGCAAAGCGTATCCGGAATATACTGGGAAATCGAAAATGGAGAACTTTACGGTTCCAAGACTGACGAAGTTTCCGACAACAGTCTTATAATGGAATTTTCTGAGGATGGGGTACTTACCCAGACCGATACTGAGAATGGTGATTCGGAAAGTGTAAACTATAAAATAGAAGGAAATCGTCTCGTTCTTATTCAAGGTTCCGAAAAATACGATGGTATTAAAATACTGAAACTGACATCTGACGAGTTGATAATTGAAGAGCACAACAAAGGTATAGATGAAGGAGAACCCTTTGAAGTTTATCAAAAAATAAAATTCCGCCGCATAAACTAAACACACACCGTAATAAAAAACCAATGCGGAGATTGTCTTTGGACAGGTAACCTCCGCATTGATTATTTATAATAGGATTTGATTATTCGTCGGCGGCATCGAGAGCCATGTAGTGCTGATAGGGATGGTCGCATGCGGGGCATACCTGGGGAGGTGTGGTGCCCTCGTGTATATAACCGCACACCAGACACTGCCACTTGATGGCTTTTTTACGTTTCCATACTGTACCTTCTTCCACCTGTTTCAGGAAGCGTTTGAAACGGCGGTGGTGATGGGCTTCGATTTCAGCGATTTCAAGGAAATGCGATGCGATTTCGGGGAAACCCTCCTCATCGGCCACCTTGGCTGAATTGGTGTAAAGTTCCACACCCTCCATCATCTCCTCCTTAGCGGCGGTGGCAAGATTTTCGGCCGTAGTGCCGATAACACCTGCATCTACCGACACAGGAACGTCAAGCGAACCGCCTTCCAGGAACTTGAAGAACACCTTGGCATGGCGCAATTCATTGTCGGCCGTTTCCCTGAATATCTTACCTATCGGGAAATAGAGTTCCTTGTCTGCCTGCTGGGCATAGAATGTATAACGGGAATAGGCTGCCGACTCAGCCATATAGGCAATCACGAGATTTTTTTCAGTCTGAGTGCCTTTGATACTTTTTTTAGCCATGATATATATTAATTTAATTAGTAATCATTGATTGGAATTTCGACATTAATAACATCTGCCGCAACCAATATGTTTAACATGGGTAGGCTTATTAACATAAAT
>CANSRU010000015.1 GCA_947649495.1 uncultured Porphyromonadaceae bacterium
ATACTAATATATTAATCGCAATGGTTGGATTTTTATCGCACCACTACTAATATTAATCCGTAAATTTGCGACATATTAACCCTTTAACCATAAGTCTATGAGGAAATTTCTACTTCTTTTATCATTAATCACAGTGCTCTGCGTGCCTTCGATGGCCAAGGCCGACTTGCTTTACCTTAATTTCGGTACAGCCACCAACTACGATGGCGAGGCAACAAACAAGGTTTCCGTAAGCGGTACCCTGACTGGCGATAATCCGCAGACCATCACTACCGATGCCGGTACCTTTTTATGGGAAAAGGCTGCTTCCCAGTCAAGTAATACTAATGTCAACACAAACCATCTTCGCTGGTATAAGGGAGATATTCTGCATATCACGCCTGCGGCCGGTGTGACAATAACAAAGGTGCGTATAAAATGTACGGCGTCTAACTATTGCAAGAATATGGGAGTGTCGACAGGCTCAATTACAATTGCAACAGCCACTCCATTTATAAATGTGTGGACCGGTGAGGCAAATACTGAATTTACTATTACCGCCAGCGAGGCCCAAGTACGCTGCTCGTGGATAGAGGTTGAGTATACAAAAGTGGAAGGTGCCGTAGCAACCCCCACTATCGCCATGGGCGAGAACAACACTGTGGTGCTGTCGCACGCTGATGGAGCCGACATCTACTACACGCTCGACGAAACTACTCCGAGCGCATCCTCCACCAAGTATGAGGTTCCGTTCACCATCACCGGTCTGACAACTGTCAGCGCCATTGCCGTTAAGGAAGGCAAGAGCAGTGCTGTGGTGAGCAAATCGGTCAATCTGAACACTGTCGGCTCAATCGCCGAGTTCATAGAACTCGCATCGGCCGATGCGGTTAAGATAAATGCTCCTGTAACCGCCGCCTACCAGAATGGTATCAACCTCTATGTAAAGGACGCCAACGGCGACTTCCTCCTTGTCTATGGCAAGATTGACGGCGTGACCGCGCAGAATGGTGATGTGTTCGCTTCTGTCACCGGAACATGGTCGCCCTACAACGGTCTGCCCGAAATGGCCGTTACAGCTATCGGCGACAAGAGTGCCGGCACTGCTGTGGAGCCTGAGCTTATAGAAAGCATCGAGGAGACACCCGGCGACCGCCTGAGCCTCTATGTGGTCTACAACAACGTGAACATCGTCAAGGACGCTTCCGATGACAAGGGCAAGACTTACACCATGACCGATGAAAACGGCGACAATCTCACGCTCTACAACAACTTCGTGGCTTCGGACAACCGCTACACTCCGGTGGAGATTCCCGAAGGCGAAGGCTTCAACGTATATGGTTTCATAAGTACCCACAAGGGCACCCCACAGCTTCAGCCTGTGGAGGTGGTCGGTGGCCAGGTAATGGAAACCGTGGCTACTCCGGTGTTCACCCCGGCGAGCGGCTCAGCCCTTTCGGTAGGCGACCAGATCACCATAGAGTGCGAAACCGAGGGTGCCAAAATCTACTTCACCACCGGCAATGAGACTCCCACTGCCGATTCGCAGCTCTACGAAGGCCCGCTCACATTCTCGGAAGAGGTGACCATCAATGCTATCGCCGTGATGGACGGCATGCTTGACTCGGAAGTTGTCTCGGCCACCTATACTCTTTACGACCCCAACGCCCGTAGCGCGATGTACAATTTCGGTGATGCTGCCGAACTCGTATTGCCCGAGGGCGTGGCCGTACCTACAGTTCAAAGCAAGGTCAACGAAAATTCGGTGTTCAACGACAAGACTTTTATTTCCGGCGACATATCGCTGCTCTTCACCACCACTGCTACCTCAAATAACACGTATCCCCAATGGTGGCTGGGTGCCAAGAGCCTTGAAGCTCGTGTGTACAACGGCACTACAATGACATTTGCGGCTGCCACAGGCAAAATTACATCCATCACCTTCACCAAGGGTGGTAACTCTACAAGCTGGACTTGGCCTGCTGCAAACAAATTGACCATCACTCCTGCCGCAGGCACATTGGCCGACCAAGTGTGGACGGCTCCCGAGGGTGGCGTGCAGTCGGTATCGTTTGAATTCGGCGCATCGGCCCGCATCGGCACCATCGAGGTGGCCTATGCCGCCGACACTCTTGCCGGTATCGAAGGCATCGGTGCTGACAACAGCGACGCTCCTGTGGAATATTTCAACCTTCAGGGTATCCGCGTGAGCGCTTCCAACCTCACCCCCGGCATCTACGTGCGCCGTCAGGGTTCCAGCGTTGTCAAGGTTCTCGTGAAATAAGATAAATTTCAATATCGTGATGTAAAGGGCATCGCCTCCCATCGTGGGGGCGATGCTTTTTTTGCGCGTATGTGTGGCCGTGTGGATGGGGGAGCCCGAATGGCGGGGTGATGCCGGAAAAGGGGGTAGGGACGCGACATGTCGCGTCAGCCGGTGGATAGGGAATGCTGGATGGGCGTTTGTTTTTGCTGACGCGCCGTGGCGCGTCCCTACAGTTTCCACATGCCCGCCAAGGGGCGATGCCCCATGACGGGCCTAAACATGTTTAATGGTCTGCGACCATTGGGTTGACAGGATTAGTGGCGTACCCAAGGGCACGCAGATTACCTCAGCATACCGCATACCGCGCACTTCGTACGCGGCTACATTCCGGCTTCCGCAGGCGGAAGCGCAACCGGGGTCAAATGCGCGATAGGGGAGAGGGCTTTCCAGCCCTCTCTAAGCGGCGGCAAGAAAGCCACCGCCCCTGTGGCATGCCGGAAAAGGCGGTAGGGACGCGACATGTCGCGTCAGCCGGTGGATGGGGAATGCTGGATGGGCGTTTGTTTTTGCTGACGCGCCGTGGCGCGTCCCTACAGCATGGAGGCGGGTGTGATTGGGTAGTGTCCGTATGCGAGGATGGGGTGCGTTGCCTATAGCCATACGGGGCGCAGGGAGGGGATGGCTGCAGGGGTGTGGAGCAGGCGGCGCAGCGATGCGGTGTCGGTTTCGGCGGCTTCGGCAAATGTGTGGCTCAGGTCGGTGTCAATGCCTGCGTATGCCTCGGCGAGGATGTGCGATGAAATGATGTGTTCCATGAGCAGGCGTGTGGCCACAGGCTCGACGCCGTCGGGTAGCTCTACGGTGAGCATGTCTGAGCCTTCATTGTCTATATTGCAGTCTGTGGCAAACGGGAGCATGGACATGCAGAGCACGGCAAAGGCGCTGCGTGCCATCAGGAGCAGGGCCGGCCGGCGGTCGGGAGTGAGCAGCGGAGGTCTGTTGCCGTCGAGGTGATGGCGCAAGGCTGTCTGGGCGTAGAGCTGTGCTGTGATGTCGTCGATGGAAATTGAGATAATCATGGCTGTCGGTAATAAAAGATGTGGATGGTCAGGATGATTTGAGTGAATGGTAAAGGCGCAGGGCGGTGGAGGGCGCCAGGAAGAAACTTGATGCGTGGCCGTCGGTCAGTATGCGCATCAAGGCCTGGCGGTCGGTGAGATAGCGGCGCCGGGAGCGCAGGCGGTCCACACGGTCTATAAGCTCGCGCCACATGGCTCCTGACGGACGTCCGGTGCCGGGCAACCGTCCGTGGCGACGGTAGCGGCTCAGCGTGCGGATGGCGTGGATGGGCGATACGTAGTAGCATGGGGCGGGCATGGAGGCTGCGTCGGCTGCTATGGAGGCCGTGGTGATCTGCCCGCTCGCACGACACCGCGCTTTACGGCATGCTTCCATAAAGTGGATGTCGCGCAGGCGGGTAAGAACGTTGTAGGTGTGTCGGTTCATAGTACTGTAGATATTACTTTGTTTCGTTGGTAAAATTACAACGCGTCATGGGCAATAACCCATGATGCGCGATGTTAAAGAGAGTTAACAGGTGACTATTATCCGGTTGCGTTGCATGCGGAATGCATTGAAGCTCTCGATCAGGTCGAGTATGGCGGTGGCGGAGTTGCGCACCTGAGCGTCGTAGAGCGCGGCCGATGTGTTTGGGTTGGCCACACGTCCCTGCAGGGCGGCGTTCACGCCCGAAATCTGGTCGAAGAGCTGCATCTGGAGGTTGAGAAGCTGATAGGCTCCGGCATTCTCGCCGTTGGCGAAAAATTGTTTCGGTTCGCGTCCACCCTTGCCCGAGAACGGTATGATGGCCTGCGGGCGTGCCCACACGCGGCTCAGTTCCTCCCATGTCATGCCGGCAGCGAGGCCATCCTCGGGAAACACAAGAGCCCCCTTGGCCGATACACCCATAATATGGTCGATGAGTGTGATTATGCGGTTTATGTGGCGCTGCTGAGGCAGCACATCCTCCACAAACGAGTGTACCTCGCCATCGGTCAGCGGGAAGAATTTCACGGCAAACGGGTGCATGCCGTGGAAGTAGGGCGAGTCGTATTCGTCGAGCACCTCACCGTTGGGGGCGAGAAAGCGGCAGTGCCAGCGCATGGTGGTGCGCTGCAGTATGTTCAAGGGCGTCTGGCGGTCGGGGACATCGTTGGCGTGGTTCAGGCGGGGGTGCTGTGAGGCGGGAAGCACGAAGAAGCTGGCGCTCTCGGGGTCGTGGCACTTTACTATGTTACGGCTTTCGAGCGTCCACACCTCTATCACCCGGCACCGTCCGCGCGGGGCGTTGAAAAAATCCGATTCGGCATCAATGCCGTGGGCGGCTGTGGCCGACGATGCAATGTCGTCGTAGATGCGCGATATTTCGAAGGCCTTGGCCGGTGAATTCGGGGCGAAGCGCATCAGCACCTCGCGCAGGCTCATGGAGTGGAGCATGCCTATAAGCTCTATGTCCAGACCTCGCGGGTCGGTAAAGCGGTTGACAAAGAAATGGTCGGGGCTCACATTGTCCACCCACACACCGGCGCCCGCCATGCGTTTCTCGGCCACCACACGCTGTATGGCGCACCCCGATATCAGGAATTCCTCAAGCATGCGGCAATCGAGTTCGGTGAGCGCGTTGCGGGTGGCCACCTCGGGCGGCACCGGGCACGACGATGCGGGATCGTCGTCGGCCACCATGGTGCGGAAATTGCCTATCACGCACTTCACGAGCTGCCGGAGCATATTGTTGGTGAGCGGATGTTTGCCCGATTCTATGGCGTAAGCCTTCTCGGTGTCTATGGTGCCGTCGTCCTTCACCACAAGGTCGTCCCATTGGCGTCCGTAGGTGTAACGTTTGTAGCGGTTGCGCCGCTCGCGCATGTCGGCGCCTGCATTCCAGGCTTCGAGTGCAAGATTGAGCATAGATGTGTCAGTTTTTCGGGTCGTTGAATATTTCAGTTTCCATCAGTCGGGCCATGAGCCATGGTGTGAGGTTGAGAGTATCGCTGTCGGCCGGCAGCATAACGGCAAGCAGCTCCGTGAGTTCAAGAGAGCCGGGCGGCGGGGTGTAGAGCATGAGCCGCGTGCCGCTTACCACCCCCACCGGCTCGGCGGCAGCGCCCCGCGCGAATGGCGATTGCTGGGCCATGGCACGCACCGAATGCGGATCGGTTTCGATGGTGGCGGCCCGTAGCCATCCCTTCATCGTGGCCGACACCACACGCATACATCCCCCGGGGAGCTCCACCACGGCCGCTCCGTCATCGCCGCGGCTCACAGTTACCTCTCCTGCTATGTCGGTGAGCGGAAGCATGTCGGCAGGTGCTGTGGCGAGCAGCTCCGCATGGCGCACGCGCAACCGGCAGGCTATGGTGGCGTCGATGTCGAGACCGTAGGTGCAGTTCACCGTGGCGGCAGGCTGTGCCGGAGCCAGACAGCGGGCGAGTTTCCACTCGTCCACCATCCGGCTGAGGCTAAGGCTGAATGAGCCTGTCATTGGCCTATCACTCTGAAGTGGGACTTGGGGTGACGGAGCACCAGACAGCTCGCTTCAGTGGCCACAAGGGCATCGGTGTTGCGCTGGCCCGATTTCTTTAGGTCGAGATGGTCCACCTTGAAGGGTATGTGCGTGTACTTCGACATGTATTGCGGGTCTAACACCATACCGTCTGACTCGTGGCCGCACTGGTCGAACACCTCGCTGTGGACCACATAGAGCGTGCCGAACTTCGAGCGCAGTTCGTTGAAGTCTATGCCCCAGCGGGTCACAGTGTCGTCGGCGGCTATCACCTTGGTATACGACAGTTTGTTGAGAGCCTCTATCAAGGCGCTTCCGGCTATGAGTATCTTGCGGGGCGAGCCGGCGGCCTCGCCGGTGAACACACGCCGCATAAGCTCTATCACATTTTCCTGACGCAGTTCGTCGACAGTGAGCGCGACCTCGTTGGCTGCCTGGTTCCAGATACCTTCGGTGAAGAGCACTTCATCGTATTTGGCCGGATCGGTGAACCGCATCTTGATTCCGAAAAGGAAGTTCTTCTCCATGCCCATGCGCATGTCCATTATGGCCACCTCCTCCTGGTCGGAGAATGTCCATCCCACCTCCTTGGCATTGAGCTTGGCCTGCAGCGACTGTTCCACCTGCGCTTTGAATATCTGGCAGTAGTTCTGGGCTTTCACCGGCAGCGCCTCAAATTGCGGGGTCTGCACGTCGAGCTCGCTGGCGGCGCGCCCCATGCGCACCACTCTCAGTCCCTGCGTTATGGCGGCGGTTTCGGTGGCGGTGATGTTGTCGGCATCGGTGTTGACCACCTTCACCGAATGTTCGGTGAGGTCGGGCTGCTCCACCACGTAGAACACTCGGGTGCGCACCATCCCTTTCTTGTCCTTCGGCGTGTTGATGCGCGGTATCATCAGGGTGTCGGTTGCCGAGAATATCGCGGCGTTCTTCAGAAACAGTTTGAGAATCGGCTTGTCGTCGTAGCTCATGTCGGCGAGCAGTTCAGCCGGTTTGGCGGTTGTGGTCATGCCCGGCTTGGTGTCGACGGAGTAATAATCTACAATCATCGATGAGGCCTTGCGTGAACCCACCATTCGCGAAATCTGGTCGACAGGAGTCGACATCGGGCGCACCTTGACTATGCGGCGGTCAATCTCGTTGAGCAGAAGCGATGGCGAGCCTTCGCGTATGGCAGCGGTGGTGAGGGGCCCGTCGGTCACGTGGCGGTTGTCGTTGTCGGTGGTTACTAACGATGTGGTGTTTGTGTTTTGTTCCATGTTGATTTGGTTGAGTAAGTTAAAGGTTTTTGTTCAGGTCAGTCCCATACGCCGGGTCGCATTCTTGACAGGAAAGTGTTGGCCAGGTCGTCGGGTTGCGCAGGCTGTTCTGTGGCCTGAGGGTGTGCATGCCGGCGCAGGTTTTCCCAAAGTGCGGGTTGCTGCATGTTCTCGGCTATCACCTCGTTGCGTCCGCGCAGGTAGCCCCGCTGTTCGGCTTCCGCTATCAGCGCGTCGATATCTATGCCGGGGTCTGAGGTGGGAATCGCCTCGTCGGTTCCGGCGGTAGCGTCGCATTCGGGCGTAGTGTCGCCCACGGCGGGTTCAATGGGTTCCACGGGAGTGGGGATGGGTGTGCTCTCTTCGTTCATAGCAGTAATGGTTATTAATGGTTGACTGTGCAAAGTTATGGCCGCCAGGGGACCGAAAAGGTGAGAATTTATCACTCAGGCATCGAAAAAAAGTGTAAATTTGCCCGGAACAATAGATTGGAAGATATGGATAATGTGGGTGTAATACGCTTGGAATCAACGGATTCAACAAACTCATATATGGCGGCACATGCCGCGGGGCTCTCTCACGGCACAATGGTGACGGTCAGGGAGCAGAGCGCCGGACGCGGACAGCGTGGCAATTCGTGGGAATCGGAGCCGGGCATGAATGTCACAATGTCGATGTTGCTGTTGCCCGACGGCCTGCAGGCTGTAAGGCAGTTTCTGATATCGGAGGCGGTGGCTGTCGGCGTGGCCGATACGTTGCGGCACTATCTCGGCGATAATGCCGGTGTGAGTGTCAAGTGGCCTAACGATATCTATGTGGGCGATAGGAAAATATGCGGTATTTTGATAGAAAATGTGCTGACAGGTCGTGGAATAACCCGCAGTATTGCAGGTGTGGGGCTGAATGTGAACCAACGGCGGTTCTGTTCCGATGCTCCCAATCCGGTGTCGATGTTTCAGCTCACAGGCTGTGAGGCCGATGTAGATGAGGTGGCTGTCAGGCTACGTGAAAATATATTGCGGCGGTATGATGAGGGGATTGTAGCGGGTATGGCCGATGAATTGCACACCTTATATAAAAGGGGGCTGTGGCGCCGCGACGGTATGAACCGCTATGCCGATGCTGCCACCGGCCGTGTGTTTGAGGCAGAGATAAAGGATGTGGCTCTCACAGGGCATATCACGCTGCGGGAGCCAGATGGCACGGAGACCACCTACGCATTCAAGGAGGTGGCCGCCGTGATGGAATGAGTGATATTATTCAGGGATTGGGAGGTACAGCTCAGGTTCGCACAGGTCGTGAATCAGGTCGGCATAGTCTGAGGCTATGTCGGCGGCAAAGCGCGCTCCTTTCTCGGCCGTGGCTGCTGCCGGTGAGCCAATACCGGTGTCGTGGCTCACGCGGTCCCAGCGTCGGGGTAGCCATGCCATGCCACGGTGCAGTGTGTCGGCCTTGAATCCGCCGGCCTTTCCATCGCCGGCTTCGGCAAGATTGACCAGCTCGGGGTGGTAGTGCATCATTACCGATGTCTCGAGCTCGTCGGCATGGTCGCCCGGATGGTCGAAATATTCCTTTGCCGGGCGCACTTTGAACCATTCGCTTGTGGCTATTAGCATATCGGGCATATCCACGGCAAGGTCGCGTATCATGTTCTTGAAGCAGTTGCCGCCATGGCCGTTGATGATAAGCAGCCGGTCTATCCCCTGGCTGTGGAGCGACGATGCTATGTCGGCAAGCACGGCGCGTTGGGTTTCATAGCGTGAATGCACACAGAATTTCAGCTGGCGTTGTCCGGGATTCTGCGAGCCGAGTGTCACAGGGGGCATCACCATTGCATTGATTCCATAGCGCTCGTGGGCTATAATGGCGGCGTCCACGGCTATGTCATGGCTCAGTATGGCATCGGTGAGATAGGGGAGATGCAGATTGTGGGGTTCGGTCGCTCCCCACGGAAGCAATGCTATGCGGTAGTCAATGTGGCGCGTGGTGCCGTAGTTGCTTATGCTGAGGTCAAAAAGTTTGGTCATATTCCGGTTCGTTTTACAGGTCGGTGACGTGAAGTGTCTGCGAAGTGCGTATGCGGGGCTTCAGTTCGCCGCCGGTCAGGTAGATGTCGCGGTTGTTTCCTGCCACCATGGCGGCTCCGGCGCGTGCGGCGTCGGGTGTGCCGGCAGCAATGTGCCATTGCATGGTGGACGGGTCAAAAATAAAGATGTCGGGGTTGAAGCGGTACCATTCCACCGGATGCATCAGATAGTCGGGAGCCTGGTTGCGCAGGGCTCCGAGAAACACATCCTTGTTGACCCCTCCGGCCACGGCTATGCGTCCGTCGCTGAGGGTGCAAGCCGCACCGCCACCGGTGGCCACGGCATTGCCGGAGCTGTCGGCGGGGCCGGGGATGTGCTCCCATTTGTCGCCTGCCGGCGAGTAGCGCAGGCCGTCAAGCTCAAGGGTGGGTTCCTTGCCGTCGTGCCGCGGAGCGAATCCGCCCCACAGATAAAGGCATTTCTCGCCCGATGGAGCTACGCCTGTAGCCATTACAGGCTGCACCCGGGGATTGCCGGGCATACGTTTGAGTTTTTTCCATTCCGGAGCCGGAGCCTCGGTGTCGAGCATCCACAGTGAGGTCGACGGACGGCCATCGGCGTTGCCTCCGGCCACATATACCTTGCCGCCTATTGCCGCGGCAGCGAAATTGTCGAGCGCTACGGGCAGTTCCGGCAGGGGCGAGAGTGTCACGTTGTCACCCTCAAGGTGCATGAGTGTAACGGTAGGAAGTGATTGTGTGTCGGTGGTGCCTCCAATCAGCACTATCCCTTTGGCGACGGTGGCGGTGGCGCCGTAGGCCATCCCCTCGGGAAGCGAACCTATTCGTCGCCACTCCATGGTGGCGGTGTCGGCGGCATAGATGCCTTTGTAGTATTTTTTCCGGCTGTCAGGAGCCATGGGGTCGGTGGGGAAGTTGCACCCTCCGGCCATTATGATACGTGGGCCGTCGGTCGTGGCGTATGGAGCCGACACGCCGTGTTCAAGCCCCGGTTCCATGTCGTAATCGGAAGCATTGTCCACTTCTATCTTGAATGTCGATGCCGGGAGACCGTCGCTGTTTACAAGGTTGGCTCTTGTGAATGGTTGCCAGCCATAGCGTACGAGTCGAGGTTTGCTTATATCCATGTTGTAGATTTTTATTTTATTGTCGTCGGTTATTTCGGCCGTGGCAGTGCGGTAAAAACCGTCTGTTCCGGCTATCTCGAAAGTGCGGAGAGGAAGCCCGTCGCTGCTTCTGAGCCCATCTCCATTGGCCATGGTGAGGACTATGGCGCCGCCTTTTGCTATGGCTGCTTCCGGTTGCGGACCGGAGGGAGTTACATGCCGGTAGCCGTATGTGTGGTTGAGGGCCTGACGCGCGAGGCGTTGGCCCACCTCGCGTTTGTGTGTGGGATGCACGTCGAGCGAGTCGCCGAGGTCGGAGGTCACAGCCATCCCCACCCCATCCATCTCCTTGGCCAGGCGCCGCTGGCTGTCGCGGAACGCAGGCCACGACGGGCGGTCTATGCTGCTTAGCTGCGCGAAATATACAGGCATCTGCTGATTGCGGAAATATCGGCGCCAACTGTCGGCAAGCATTGGGAATAGTCGTTCATGGATGTCTGTGTTGTGGGCATTGCTCTCACCCTGATACCATATCATGCCGGCTATATCCGGGCTCCCGAGCGGGCGTACTCCCGATGCGAATAGATAAGATGGCTCGTAGGGGTGGCGTGCCGACTTGTCTCCGCCGAGATTTTTCAATGCTCGTTCCTGCGCCCATTTCTGTATATAGTCGTTGCCGGTCCAGTCAAGAAGAATCTCGGGCATCCCCTCCTCAAGGGTGTTTACATCGATCCAAGCCTCGCACGGAGCTCCACCCACAGCGTTGCATATCACCCCCACAGGCACATTGAGGCTGTCGCGCAGTTGCCGGGCGAAGTGATAGGCCACGGCTGAGAAGTCAGGGGCATTGCTGCTGTCGATGCTCTCCCATCGCGCGGGGGCGAAGTGCTGCAGCCGGTTCATTTTGTCAAGGATGGAATCGGGCCATACCACATCGTAGGTGCGTGCTATCGGCCGCATGTTGAAAATGCGCAGCATGGTGTCGGCACATGTCTCGATTACCTTCGCTCCATCGTGGCTCATCGATAGCGGAAACTCCATGTTGCTTTGTCCCGATGCCACCCACACCTCTCCGGCTGCGATATCGGTGAGCGTGATGGTGTCGGTATTGTCGGTGACAGAGAGTGTGTAGACCTTGCCGCTCACAAGCGGAGCTGTGGTCACAGCCCACCGGCCACGGTTGTCGGCCTTGGTGCGGTATGTGTGGCGGTCGAGTGTCAGTGTCACGGCACTGCCTGCATCGGCGCTGCCCTCTATATGCAGCGGGCGGTTGCGCTGGAGCACCATGCCGCTTTGATAGACGGGGGGCAGGCGGAGCCCTCCGTATCGGCCTGTTATACCGCTGAAGGCTGTACGAGCCAGCAGTTCCGAGCCTTCGGCATCGGGGTGTATGCCGTCGTGAAGCAGATTCTGGCGGTCGCGCAATGGCGTGTCAAAGTCTATAAGCTCCACATTTTTCGCCTGTGCCACTCGCTTTATGGCTTCCTGGATTTCCAATCGCCACAGCCGGGTGCCCGACTTGAATCTGTAGTGGGTGGCACGCAGCGGGGTCAATAGAGCCACGATTATACGTACCTCGGGATTGACGGCGCGTAGCGAATCGATAAGGGCTGAATAATCGCGCTCGAACTCGTCGCCATGCAGCGGCCAGTTGCGCGGATCGGTGTCGTTGACGCCGAGATGCACCACCGCTACATCGGGCTTGAAGGCAAGTGCCTTTCGGAATTCCTCCGATGTAAGGTAGGGATTGTGGCCTTTGCGCAGAAGCGTGGCGCCAGAGCGTCCGAAGTTGCCCACCTCGTAGTCTTTGCCGAGCATATCCTGCAACCGCGATGGATAACTTTGCTTGCCCGGGTCGGGGAGTGTCAGTCCGTAGGTTATGCTGTTGCCTATGCAGGCAATCTTGGTTTTAGGATATGCCGCGATGGCGCATAGCGCCACCGCCGGCACGACTATCAGCCGCAGAAATCGGTTCATTGCATTTTTGCAGCTATCTCGTCAATAATCATTGAGCTTTTTATGAGCATGCGCGGAATGTGGAACGGACCTTTGAACAGATTGCCCTTGGCAGGTTGAGCCACAGTGCCGTCGCGGTGCAGGTATCCGAACCATTCGCCGTAGGCGGGGTCCGGCAGGTGCTCGTACATCCACTCGTTGGCCATGCGGTGCATGCGCATGTAGCGTATGTCACCGGTGGCTTCGTAGGCATAGAGCGATGCAATCACAGCCTCGGTCTGCGGCCACCAGAATTTCATGTCCTGCGAATAATCCTGTGCCGGGAAACCTTTGCAGTCGCGGAAGTTGATTATGCCACCATACTCGTTGTCCCATCCCCACTCCCAGCTCCAGTCGAGAATCTGGAGTGCTGTCTGGGTCAGTGACTTTTCCCATCCGCGGTATTTGGCCTCCTCAAGAAGAAACCACGCCGTCTCGATGCAGTGTCCGGGATTTATAACACGTCCGGCCATTGTGTCTATCAGCTCACCTTCGGGAGTCACCATCTCGAGAAGAGCCTTGTATTCGGGATGGATAAAATAGGTGGTTATGTCGTGGAGTGATTGTTCTATCTGTTCGTCAAGAGCCGGATGTGCTATGGCCTGACGTATGCGCGAGGCGGTGTTGATGAGTATCATCGTTATCGAGTGGCCGCGTGCGGGCTGCGTCGGCAGATACTTCGGCTCGAGAATGCCGGGAGTGTTTATGAAGCGCTGTATGTCAAGGAAGAGTTTCAGCGCCTTTTCGGCATAAGCCTTGTCGCCTGTCGCTATGGAATATTCACTCATGGCTATGGCTGCGAAGCATTCCGAGAACACGTAGCGGCGTTTTCTGAGTGGTGTGCCGTCGGCTTTCACCTCGAAATACATTCTGCCGTCGGTGTCGAAACAATGTTTCTCAATAAAATCGAGACAGCTGCGTGCCATGTCGAGATATTCGGGGCGCTGCTCGATGTTGTTGTAGGCAAACGAGTAGACGAATGCGCATCGTCCCTGAAACCACACCGACTTGGTGCCGTCCATCAGTCGGCCTGTGCGGTCAACGCAGGTGTACACACCGCCATTCTCGCGGTCGAGTCCATGTTCAAGCCAGAAAGGAAGTATATCCTTGGTCAGGTCATCACGGTAGCGTTTCTGCCAGTGTTGCAGATAGTCGCGGAGATTGGTGTTGTCCATGTCAGAATCTGTTACAGCGTTCAAAGAATCCTATTGCCTCAAGTTCAGCCTTCAGTGCGGCCTCCTCCTCGGGAGTGATGTTTTGGAATGGGGTGCGGTTGGGGCCGAGGTCAAGGCCTATCAGCTTCATTATCCTTTTGCCGCCTACTATGTTGCCGCGGAAACGGCATATCACGTTTATAACCTCCTGCGCGAAGTTCTGATGCTCGCGGGCCGCATCGAGATCACCGCGGTTCCACGCGTCGATTATGGCTGTCAGCTCGCGTCCGTTGTAGTTTGTGGTGCCGCCTATGCCGCCTTGGGCGCCACCCATGGCCAGCGAGGGGAGTATGGTCTCGTCCTGACCGTGGAGCATGTCAAACTTCCCTCCGCCATACAGACGGCACTGGTTGTATTCGTATATGCTCTCAAACGTATATTTGATACCTGCGAAGTTAGGCACACGTCCGTCCACAGCTTCCAGAAGTTTGACCATGGGCAGATATGCGCCGTTGAATGCCGGTATGTGATAGTAGTAGAAGGGGAGTTCCGGAGCTCCGGCTGCTATCTCCTCGATATATTTCACCAGCTCCTCCACACGGTTGATTTTCGGGAATGGAGGCGCCATGGCTCCTATGCCCCATGCTCCGGTTTCGGCCGCATGGCGCGCAAGCTCGCGGCTTGAGCGCGCGCAGCAGCTTCCCACATGGACTATCACCTTGAATCCTTCAGGAGCGGCTTTCACCCATGCTTCGGTCAATCTCTTGCGCTCGTCGTCGGTCAGCATGTAGCCTTCGCCCGACGAGCCGTTGATGAACACACCCTTGAGGCCGTTCTTATGAAGCATCGCCGCGTATGCAGGTATCGGTTCTATGTTTATATCCCCATTTGGCATAAATGGAGTGAACGGGGCATCTATAAGCCCGGTGATTTTCTCGAATGTCATGTTATTGTTGATTTGATTTATGTTATAAATTGTATTGTTTCATTCCATGTTTAGTGTTTTAGGTCTGAGTATGATAAGCTGGGCCATCAATGCGAGCAGCAGTGCTCCGGCCATGCATGCGAAACCGAGCCCCATCATTCCCTTTTCGGCGAGAGAGCCGAGCACATTGGTGGCCATCGCGCCGATAAACAGGCCTGCCATATTCATTATGCCGTAGGCCGTACCGCGGGAACGTGAGGGGACAAACTGGCACAATATAGGCATATTGTTGGCATCAAACAGGCCGTAGCCCACGCCAAACAGCAGTCCGGCGCCTATTGCAGCTGCCACATTGGTCCCGAATCCCATCAGTACAAGAGCCGGTATCATCATGCCGAGGCCTATGGCGCTGGTGTATATGCGTCCGCGCAGATTCACGCGGCTCCACTTGTCGGCCATCGGGCCGCCTATCATAACGCCTATGAACGATGTGAAGGCTATGGTTATGGTGGCTATAGGTCCGGCCCATATCATCTCTATGCCGAGCGAGTCTGAGAACAGTGTCGGAAGCCAGTTCTTTGTTGCCCATCCGGGCACCGAGCACGATGCGAAGAAGAACAATATGGTCCAGAACGCCACGCACCCTACGAGCATGCCTAACGATGAGCCCACAGCTCTCAGATTATTTGACAGCACCTTGCTCAATGGAATCCGGTGTTCTGCTCCGGCTTTCCCCTCAAATGAGTCTACACGCTTCTCTCTCAGGGCTACTATGAGTACGCCGGCGTATACTATACCCACAAGCCCGAACCAGTGGAATGTAGATTGCCACGACAGCTGTTCGGCCACAAACGCTCCGAATCCGCCCACTGCCTGCCCCATGTATAGGCCTGTCATGTGGATACCTATGGCCAGACTTAGTTGTTTGCCGGTGAAATAGTCGGCTATAAGCGACAATGCGGCCGGTATATACAAGGCTTCTGAAACGCCCATTGCAGCCCGGAGCCAATAGATTTCCTGATAGTTTGTGGCATACCCCATCAGCATTGTCACTGCCGACCATACTGCCAATGAGATTACAATGAGCCATTTGCGGTTCACCCTATCGGCCACTATGCCCGACACTGGGCTCATAAAACCGTAGATCCACATGAATGCCGCCATTATCTTGCCGAACATCACCTTGCTCTCGAGGTCGGAGATGTCCACAGCCATGGCATCGCGCATGGTCGACAGCATCTGGCGGTCCATGTAGTTCAGCAGCGCCACCACCCATAGCAGCGCCACCACTATCCAGGGATAGTATTTTCGTTGAGTAAGATTCATGGTATTTTGTATTTAGGTAATGTCGTTGATTATTGGCTCAAGCGATGTGATATGTCGGTGCCGGCCGGGGTCTGGAATATTTTCAGGCCGAACTCATTTATCACGGCATATACATGGTCGAATATATCGCTCTGAATCCGTTCGAATGTTTTCCATTCGGTGGACTTGATGAAAAAATACAGTTGCAGCGGAAGCCCCGACGGGGTGGGCTCCATCTGTCGCACCATAAGCAGCATGCTCGCGTTCACCTGCTGATGATTCGAAAGATACTCTTCCAGATAGTGGCGCAGCAGTCTTAGATTCACCATATCCGCGTCGTCGGTCATGTTATCTGCAATCCATCCGCGCTCCCTTAGGGCCGACAGCTCGGCGTTGTTGCAGAAGCGCACTGTGTTGACATCGATGTAGATTGAGCGCTCCACACGCCGTCCGCCTGACTGGCGCATGGGCTGATAGTTGCGGAACGATTCCGAAATCAGGGAATAGGGGGGCACGGTAGTCACCGAGTTATCCCAGTTGCGCACCTTCACCGTCGTGAGCGAAACATCTATCACCTCACCGTTGGCGCCATGCTTATCCACCACTATCCAGTCACCGCGGTGCAGCATGTTGTTGGCCGTGAGCTGTACGCTCGCCACGAGCCCGAGTATAGTGTCCTTGAACACCAGCATGAGTATTGCCGCCGAGGCTCCGAGGGCGGTAAGTATTGCCGCGGGCGATTTTCCTGCGAGAATACTCACTGTCAGTATCACACCTATGCCCACCACTATCAGGCGCACCATCTGGAATATACCCTTTATGGCATAGACCTTCAGCCTGCGCCGTTTGGCCAGTGCCGAGAATAGATTGCCTATGAAAACATAGAATATGAACACCACAGTCCACAGTATGTAGCACTTTGTCAGTATCGACACCCAGCTCACCATATTGTCTGTGGCGTTGAAGAACTTAGGCATGAGCCACGCCACAACTATAGCCGGCACGAGTTGCGAAAGGGCGCGTAGGAATTTGGTGTTGAGCAGGTCGTCGTCCCAGGTGGTGCGGCTGCGCATTATGAAGAGCATGCAGGTGTTCTCCACAAGCCGTGCCACAAAATAGGAGATTAATGCCACTATGGCTATTCCGGCTGCGATCACCGTGTGGATAAGCGTCCCCGAATAGGGGCCTGATATGTATCGGGAAAGAAAGGTGAGGATTGTTTCTTCCATTTGTGATGCAGATTGTTGCGGTTATTTCACAAAGTTACAAAAATATTGTTTTTTGCAATTATTCATGTTGTCTATATGCTGGAAATTTGCTTATTTTGCCGGAAAATAGCATATAAATCATGGATAATTTCACATATTGCACACCTACTAAATATATCTTTGGCCATCAGGCTGAGATGAATGCCGGCACTGAACTTAATGCGTTGGGCATCAATAGTGTTCTTCTTTGCTATGGTGGCGGTTCGGTGGTGCGTAGCGGATTGCTTGACCGTGTGGAGGGCGCTCTTTCCGAAGCCGGCATCAAATTCGTGAAGCTCGGAGGTATCGAGCCCAATCCCACCGACCCTAAAGTGCGCGAAGGCATAGCCCTTTGTCGCGAGCATGGCCTGCGCGGTCTTCTCGCCGTGGGTGGCGGTTCTGTGATAGATACAGCCAAAGCCATTGCGGCCGGAGTGCCTTACGATGGCGATTTCTGGGATTTCTGGGCCGGAAAAGCCGTTGTTACCCAAGCGCTTCCTGTGGGCGTGGTGCTCACCATTCCCGCTGCCGGGAGTGAGGGCTCGGGCAACTCCGTGATTACCCTTCTGGATGGAATGCACAAAATCAGTTTGCGCACTGATTTTGCCCTACGTCCTAAGTTTGCCCTGATGAATCCGGAGCTAACTTTCACTCTCCCTCCCGCGCAGACCGCAGCCGGAGTGGCCGACATGATGGCTCATATATTTGAACGCTATTTCTCCACCACCCCCGATGTACAGGTTACCGACCGTGTGGCCGAAGGTGTGCTGATGGCAATTATCGAGGAAGCGCCTAAGGTAATGGCTTCTCCTTGCGACTATCAGGCCCGTGCCAACATAATGTGGTGCGGTACGCTTGCCCACAACGGTATCTGTGGCACCGGCCGGCGCGAAGACTGGGTGAGCCACTTCATGGAGCATGAGATAAGTGCTGTATATGGCGTGACACATGGTGCCGGACTTGCCGTGGTGCAGCCGGCGTGGATGACATTCATGGCCCACCGCGCTCCCGCCAAAGGGGCTCAGCTCGCACGCCGCGTGTTTGGAGTTGACGACCCCGACGATACTTCGGCTGCCCTTAAGGGTATTGAATGTCTAAAGAAATTCTACAGCTCGCTCGGACTGCCGCTCACGTTCGGCGAGCTCGGTATCGAACATCCCGACATTGACCTGCTCGTGCGCAAACTTCACGAAAACAAAGGTCAGGAAATAGGTGGATATTATAGGCTTACACCTGCTGAAACAGCCGAGATATACAGGCTTGCACTCTAACGTCCGAGCCTGAAATGAGGCTTTAGCGACACTGAGCAGCCTATCGATTCCTTGAATGAGCATAACCCTGCCGATGGCACCCCTTGTTCCGACGAGGGGCCCACGTCAACGATCGTGGCTCCCATTTGCCTGCATGTCTCAAACACATCGTGGGTAAATCTGTTCATGGGCCTTAGGTGGCTGTACCCCGGCACATCGCCCCAGTACACCACCTGAATCACCTTGTCAGTAACTCTGTTGAGTTGTGCTGCGGCCACATCGTTTCCGTCGAGCGTCATCACCATAAATTCAGTTCCGGCCACCGCGATGGTCTCCATCACCTCCTGCAGGCTCATCCGTAGAGCGTAACCTTTGGCTTTGCGGTTTGCGGCAATCACCGCATAGGCCCGCGCCACGTCTGTCTCAATTGCCGGGTCAAGCAGCTGTGTCTCAAATCCGGCACGCATCGCCGTGCGGTAGTTTTTGCGGGCGTTGCGTGCCATTCTGAGTTCGGCCGGAGTGCTGTCGGTAAGGTCGTAATGGTAATTGAGGTCACTCCACATCAACTCCCCTTTCCGCATTAGTGCCGACACACTCTTGGCATATAGATTCTCATTGTAAAAGGCCGGCGGCAGTGTTATTTCTATTTCCTTGCCAAGCTCAGCGCCGTATAATTCTAAAGCGTCAACCGCCGCTTCCACCGCATCGATACCTTGGACGCCATGTTCTGAAAATCCGCCGAACGGAGCTGAGAACGGCGACAGCAACCGGCCGTCGCGCTCCCCCAGCACTATCCCCAGGTGCGGCTTTCCATCGCCTATGCTCAGGTAATGCAAATCATCGCATTTACGGCTGTTGAGAGTGCAGAATCCGGCGCTGTTGTATATATGTGCCGAATCCTTCGGAAACAACTCCCCGAAACACTCGGCATCTATCCTTTCAATCCTCATTGTCTGCAGCTTGACTTGGTTATACCGCAAAGTTACTGAAATTTTTCAATGAGGACCCGTCGGTGGGCGGCTTATTTCTCTTTCTCTTCCTTGCGGAGCACCTCGCGCACTTTGTCAACGGCGAGGGCTATGGCGTCGAGAAGTCGCAGGGCCTCCTCAGTGCGCACTCTGTCCAGGCGCAGTTCCACCAGTTCCTTGATCACCTGTTCTATCTCTTTGATTGAATATTCTGTAAGGTTCACTTCCTCACGTTCGAGCACTCTTGTAAGCAGGCTTTTCTTATCTTCTTTCTTTGACATGGTTGTAAAATTTAGTGTACTATATCTCTAACAATCGTGCCGTGTGAAAGTTCCGGTGCCTAAAGTGTGAATTTGCACCGTCATCACATAGCCTTGCCATTAATTTTGCCATCGTAAATCATTGATGAACCATCACTATACTATGACAAATTCAAAATTCTCCTTCCGTCGCGCATGGCTCGACGCCATAAACCAGATTAAGAACGTCGCCATACGTGCCGAAATAACCCACGCCGTGGTCCATTACGGCCTTACCGGTGAGCGCCTTGCCACCAAGAGCGATGTAGTCGATGCCATGTTGTCGCTAATTATTGCTCAGATACCCAAAAAACGTGCTTCCCGACCGGCTACCCCTGAGCCTGATGTGCGGCCGGAGGTTGAGCCTGAAGAACGTAATGCGTCATCCGACCCCACCGATGGCGCTCACGTCGCCGATGCCCCGCCCACCACGCCTCCGGCGTCAGTCTACGCTGAGCCTGCCCAATCGCCGCGCCGGCGCATTACCTATGCCGGCCATGGTGGTCAGCCTGGCGGTGATACTGTACCACCCCGTGGCACTGCCGCGGCGCGGCGTAAACTGATGGCTGATCTGGCCTCTTTCGACGGACAGCCCGGTTGGATGGCCGAATTTTATTAATTTTGTGGCTGCAAGTCACAACACAGCCACTCCTATGCCTACCGATCCTACACCCCGTAACGGACGTTTCGCGCCATCTCCCACAGGCCGCATGCACCTCGGAAACATATTCACAGCCCTCATATCATGGCTGTCGGCGCGAAGCAGCGGAGGTAAATGGATATTGCGTATCGAGGATCTCGACCCGCAGCGTTCGCGCCGCGAGTATGCCCGGATTATAGAGGACGACCTCTCATGGCTTGGCCTTGACTGGGATGAGGGTGGCCTCGACAACCGGGGGCCGGCCGGTCCTTACAGTCAGAGTTGCCGTGACGACATATATACATCGGCACTTTCAAAACTGAATTCAACCGGTCTGACATATCCATGCACATGTACCAAGGCCGACATCATGGCCACGCAGGCTCCGCATCAGTCTGATGGCCGTATAGTGTATTCAGGTGCGTGCCGTCCTTCCGTCATCCCTTCGCCCGAGCCATTCGGTATGCCGGTTAAGCCTGCCGCCATACGTCTATATGTTCCCGATAGCGAGATTGGATTTACCGACAGGGTTTATGGCCCACAGACAGTCAACCTTGCACGGCATTGCGGCGACTTTGTGCTCCGGCGTGCCGACGGCGCATGGGCTTATCAGCTTGCGGTGGTGGTAGACGATGCCGCGATGGGTGTTACCGAAGTGGTGCGTGGCAACGACCTTCTGCTTTCGGCCGCCCAACAGATTTATATCTATAATCTGCTCGGCTGTCCTCCTCCTGAGTTCGCTCATCTGCCGTTGATATGCAACAAAGCCGGTCTGCGTCTCTCCAAACGCGACGAGTCGCTCTCCATGGCGCAATTGCGTAGCCGCTGCACTCCCGGCGAGATAATAGGCCGTCTCGCCTGCATGGCCGGGCTCACGCCCGATGCCGCGCCCTGTAGCCCCGGCGAACTTATCCCCCTGTTCAATTGGTCGGCCATCCCCGCCACCCCCAAAATCCAGTTGGATTGATTGGATCTGTTAGTCCAATTGGTCGAATGAGCTGTTTCTCAGGGGCGGTGGCATTCCTGCCGCCGCACAAAGAGGGCTGGAAAGCCCTCCCTCCTACCACATCGCCACCCATTAGACCAATTGGCCTAATTTGTCTAATTTGACCCATTTCTCCCGGACATAAAAAAGCGCCATCTGATATTATCAGACAGCGCCGTCATCTCTCACTGTGGGCGAAGATGGATTCGAACCACCGAAGGTAAAAACCAGCAGATTTACAGTCTGCCCCATTTGGCCACTCTGGTATTCGCCCTTAAAGTGATGCAAAGATACGATATTGCCACCATCCCCGCAAATATAACGCCTGAAAAATCACCGTAAGAAAGTTTTTAATGCTTTTTTGAAATATTTTATCACTTCATTGTTATATTATTTGACTACCTTTGACATCCCAAAGGCGCAACCATAACCGTTCAAGCTATTTATCAGAAGATGAAAAAATTATTCTATACCGTATTCACCCTCATGCTCGTGGCGTTTGTGGCCCAGAGTGCCACCCGCAGCAAAAAGGCCGATGTGGCTGCAAACCTTAGTGTGTTCACCTCCATTGTCAAGGAACTTCAGACCAACTATGTCGATACCATCGACATGGAAAAGTCCATGACATCGGCCATCGACGCCATGCTTCAGGGGCTTGACCCATACACAGAATATATACCGCGGAAAGACCAGGAGGACTTCCGCAGCCGCACATCGGGCGAATATGCCGGCATCGGTTCGTATGTGATGCAGCGTGGTGGCAATGTCTATATAAGCGGCCCATACGAAAATTCTCCGGCAGCCAAGGCCGGATTGAGGGCCGGCGACATGATTCTGATTATAGACGGCGATACTGTGACGGGCATGACCACCGAAAAGGTTACCGAACGTCTCAAAGGGCCTAAAGGCACGAAGGTCAATGTCGTGGTGAAGCGTCCGTACGTGACCGATTCGATAGTGTCGGTGGAAATCGAGCGTGAGAAGATATCTATCCCCTCGGTACCCTACTACGGTATGCTGCGCGATGGCATAGGCTATATGCTTCTTACGCAATATACCGAAAAATCGGCCGACGAGATACGTCAGGCCATAGAGTCGCTTCAGGCGCAGAACGCGCGGGGTCTGATTCTTGATCTCCGCGACAATGGCGGTGGTTATCTGGAGAGTGCCGTCAAGATTCTGGGATTCTTCCTGCCCAAAGGTACTGAGGTGCTCCGCACACGTGGCAAAGGGGTGCTCGATGAGAAAGTCTACAAGACATCATCCAAGCCCATAGCTCCCGATATTCCGCTGGTGGTGCTCACCGATGGAGGCACGGCGTCGGCGTCGGAAATCACCGCAGGGGCGTTGCAGGACCTTGACCGCGCGGTGATAGTGGGCTCACGCTCCTTTGGCAAAGGATTGGTGCAGACCACCCGCACGCTGCCTTTCGACGGCTTGCTGAAAGTGACCGTGGCCAAGTATTACATACCGAGCGGACGTCTCATCCAGGCTATAGATTATTCCCATCGCAATGCCGATGGAACAGTGTCGCGCATAGCCGACAGCCTTACGCACAAATTTTCCACCGCGGCCGGACGTGAGGTGCGCGACGGAGGTGGCATTACCCCCGATGTGGAGGTGAAATATCCCGAGATAAGCCGCATCACCTACAATGTGGTGGCCGACAACTGGGCGTTTGACTTCGCCAACCGGTTCCGTGCCTCTCACGATTCGATTCCTCCTATCGGTACATTTGAGATTACCGACGAGATATACAGCGATTTCAAAAAATCCATAGATCCCGCCAAGTTCAATTACGACAAGGTGTGCGAGACTATAATCGACCGTCTGAAAGAGGCTGCCAAAATCGAGGGCTACATGTCTGATTCGCTTATGGCTCAGATCGGGGTGCTCGAAGGCATGATGAAGCATCCTCTCGACAGGGATCTCGATACACACCGCACCACTATCGCGCCATATCTTGAACGCGAGATTGCCGACCGCTACTATCATCGCCGTGGCGAGGTGCAGAGTGTGCTGCGCCACGACATCGCAGTTGATTCAGCGGTGAATCTGCTCTCGGATCCACAGCGCTATAAATCCATTCTAACCCCCAAGAGCCAGAAAAATAAATGACACTCAGCTCACTTGCCGACGCTTTTTCCGATGGCGCCCGCGGCAAGGCGCTGACCAAGGCGCTCTCCGGCACCTCAGGTGTGGTCAGCGCCTGTAATCTCGCAGGGTCGTCTGTGGCCATGATGCTTGCCTCGATTCCGCAGGGCGCCTGCCCGGCGGTGGTGGTGGGCGATTCGCTCGATGATGCCGGGTACATATATCACGACCTTTCGCGTCTGCTCGGTGAGCAGGCGGTGGCCATGATGCCAAGCGCCTATAAGCGCGACATAAAGTACGGGCAGGTCGATCCGCCCTCTCAGATTCTGCGCACGGAGGCTCTTTCGCGCTGGCACACCGACAGCGCCCTGCGGTTTGTGGTGACATATCCCGAGGCTCTTGCCGAGAGGGTGGCGCCGCGTCAGGCCATATCCGACCACACACTGTATCTGCGCAAGGATACCCCCACCGAACTTACGGATACGGTGAAGTGGCTGCGCGACAATGGATTCACGCAGATGGATTATGTCTATGAGCCGGGCCAGTTCGCTCTCCGTGGTTCGATACTCGACATCTTCGGCTATAGCCATGAGTTGCCTTACCGAGTTGACTTTTTCGGCGATGAGATAGACTCGATGCGCACGTTCAATATCGAGACGCAACTCTCGGAGCAGCAGGTCGATGAGCTTGCCGTGACATCGAATGTGGCGCTTCAGGCCCACGGCCAGTCGCTGCTGGAGTTTATCAATCCGGCCACGCTGATAGCCATGCGCGATGCCGCCTACACCGTGGAGCGTATCCGTGCTGTGGCTTCGGAGACATTCTCCGAAAGTGCGTTGATAGCCGATGAGGGCGACCGCACCGCCATGAGGCAGGTGGTGGATGCCGATGCCTTTGCCTCGCGGCTTGCCGCTTTCCGGCAGCTGCACTTCTCTGCGGCTCCGGCGGGTGCCGATGCTGCGGCCTCGATTGATTTCCGCTGTTCGCCGCAGGCCCTTTACCATAAGAATTTCGACCTCATAGCCGATTCGTTCACGAAGTTCATGGCCGATGGATATACGATATGTATCCTGTCGGACAGTGAGAAGCAGTTCGAGCGCCTGCGTGCCATATTCGAGGACCGTCACGACGATATAGTTTTCACTCCGGTGCTCTCCACGCTCCACGAGGGATTCGTGGACCATCTGGCCAAAAGGTGTGTGTTCACCGACCATCAGATTTTCGACCGTTTCCATAAATACAATCTCAAGAGCGACCGTGCCCGCTCAGGCAAGCTCGCGCTTTCGCTCAAGGAGCTCAGTTCCATAGAGCCGGGCGATTATATTGTGCATGTGGACCATGGCGTGGGCAAGTTTGCCGGGCTGCTCCGTACCAATGTTTCGGGGCGCACGCAGGAGATGATAAAGCTCACTTATGCCAACGACGATATAATTTTCGTGTCGATACATGCCTTGCACAAGCTGTCGAAGTATCGCGGAAAGGAGGGTGTGCCACCCAAAATCAACAAACTCGGCACCGGGGCATGGAACCGTGTGAAGGAACGTACCAAGTCGAAACTCAAGGATATAGCCCGCGACCTTATAAAGCTGTATGCCGCCCGCAAGCAGGAAAAGGGATTCGGCTTTTCGCCCGATTCCTACATGCAGCACGAGCTCGAGGCATCGTTTATCTACGAGGATACTCCCGATCAGCTCACCGCCACCAAGGCTGTGAAGGCCGACATGGAAAGCGACCGCCCGATGGACCGCCTGATATGCGGTGATGTGGGTTTCGGAAAGACGGAAGTGGCGATACGCGCGGCTTTCAAAGCAGCTGCCGACAATAAGCAGACTGCGGTGCTCGTGCCCACAACAGTGCTCGCGTTGCAGCATTACAACACATTCTCGCGGCGTCTGAAGGATTTTCCGGTGAGGGTGGACTATCTGTCGCGTGCGCGTACGCCAAAACAGGTTAAGCAGGTGCTCGCCGATCTTGCCGATGGCAAGATTGACATACTGATAGGTACGCACAAACTCATTGGCAAGAATGTGAAGTTCAAGGATCTTGGGCTGCTCGTTGTGGACGAGGAGCAGAAATTCGGTGTGGCTGTCAAGGAGAAGCTGAAGCAGATGAAAACAAATGTGGACACGCTGACCATGAGCGCCACCCCCATACCGCGCACACTGCAGTTCTCGCTCATGGGTGCACGCGATCTCTCGGCCATAACCACTCCGCCGGCCAACCGCTATCCGATTGTGACCTCGGTCAATGCACTTAACGACGATATCCTTTCCGAGGCCATCAATTTCGAGATGAGCCGCAACGGTCAGGTGTTCATTATCAACAACCGCATAGAGGGTCTGAACGAACTGGAGGCGATGGTGCGCCGACTGGTGCCCGATGCCCGTGTGGTGATAGGCCATGGGCAGATGCCTCCCGAGAGGCTTGAGAAGGCGATAGTTGATTTTGCCAACCACGATTACGACATTCTGCTTGCCACCACCATTATAGAAAGCGGTATCGACATGCCTAATGTCAATACCATTATAATAAATAATGCCCAGAATTTCGGCCTGAGCGAGCTTCATCAGTTGCGCGGACGTGTGGGGCGCAGTTCCCGCAAGGCTTTCTGCTATCTCACGGTGCCGCCCCACGTACCGCTGTCGCCCACATCGCGCCGGCGCCTGCAGGCCATAGAGAGCTTCAGCGACCTCGGCAGCGGAATACACATCGCCATGCAGGACCTCGATATACGTGGCGCGGGAAATCTGCTCGGGGCCGAACAAAGCGGTTTCATAGCCGACCTCGGTTATGAAACGTATCAGAAAATATTGAAAGAGGCTGTGACCGAACTGCGCACGGAAGAGTTTGCCGACCTTGCCGACGAACAGGCTCCCGAGGATACCGACTATGTGGCCGACTGTGTGATAGAGAGCGACATGGAGCTGCTGCTGCCGGCCGACTATGTGCCTCAGGAGAGCGAACGCATATCGCTTTATCAGGAACTTGACTCCATAGAGCGCGAACTTGATCTTCAGGCTTTCAAGTCGAAACTGCTGGACCGTTTCGGGAAAATTCCCGAGGTCACCGCCGAGCTGTTGCGCATTCCGCGTCTGCGCCGCATGGCCCGCAAGCTCGGCATAGAGAAGGTGGCGCTCAAGCAGGAGACCATGTTCCTCTATTTCGTCGATGAGACAAACCGGGCTTATTACCAAAGCCCTATGTTCGGCAAGCTGTTGCAGTATCTTCAGGAGAACCCGCGCCGTTGCCGCATACGCGACAAGGGTGGCAAGCGGAGTTTCGCCATAGACCATGTGGCCACTGTGGAGGAGGCGGTTCACATACTCCAGAGCGTGCTCGAACTGAACGGACTGTGATACATTTTGTGTAATTTTGCACCCCGAATCTTATAAAAACAATTCATCATGCGACAAGATAATGAACTCGAAGGGGTCACGCTGTTGGGGAACACCGGAGTGAAATATCCCACGCAATATTCCCCCGAAATACTTGAGACATTCAAGAACAAGCATCCCGAAAATGAATATCTCGTGACATTTACCTGTCCGGAATTCACATCTCTTTGTCCGAAGACGGGGCAGCCCGATTTCGCGAAAATAATCATAAACTATATCCCGCGCGAGGATATGGTGGAGAGCAAGAGCCTGAAACTGTATCTGTTCAGTTTCCGTAACCATGGTGATTTTCACGAGGATTGCGTAAATATAATAATGAAAGACCTCGTGCGGCTTATGAATCCGCGTTATCTTGAGGTGATAGGCCTTTTCACACCCCGCGGCGGCATATCGATTTATCCATTTGCCAATTATGGCGACGCCGACCATCAGGATATGGCGCGTGCCCGTATGCTCGCGGCTTTCCGCAACGATTTTTAAACCGCTGCAGGCTATGATTAACGAAAAAGATGCCGTATTGGTGCTGTCGGGCGGCATGGACTCGACGACCATGCTCTATGAGTATCGCGACTCGATAGCGCTTGCCGTGAATTTCAGTTACGGCGCCAACCACAATGCCCGGGAGGCGGTCTGCGCCCGCGAGAACTGCCGCCGTCTCGGCATAGAGCTGGTGGAGATAGACCTCGCTTTTATGAGCCGCTATTTTGAAAGTTCGCTTCTGAGCGGTGCCGATGCCATACCCGAAGGTCATTACGAGGACGGGAATATGCGCTCAACGGTGGTGCCGTTCCGCAACGGTATAATGCTCTCCATTGCCGCCGGTCTTGCCGAAAGCCGCGGTCTGAAGGCCGTGATGATAGCCAATCATGGTGGCGACCATGCCATATATCCCGATTGCCGCAGTGCGTTTATCCGGTCGATGGGGGCTGCAATTGCCGATGGAACTTACGAGCGCATAGAACTGCGCGCCCCTTACACGGGAATAACCAAAAACGACATTGCCCGCCGCGGAGCAGCCATCGGAGTTGACTACTCGCTGACCTATTCATGCTATAAGGGCGGGGAGCGCCATTGCGGCCGTTGCGGTACCTGTGTGGAGCGCCGCGAAGCTCTGCTTGCCGCCGGCCTTGTTCCCGATTGCTGACGAATATACGCTGGTGTTTATTAAGTCCAATTAGTCCGATTGGACTAATACTTCGCCGTGGTTCGGCGAGATTGATATAAAAAAACAAAAGGAAAGTCTCACGACTTCCCTTAAGCTTCAAATACACAATTATCTATAAAACAACTATTATTTCGCTCTATCTCTATGTTGCCCTTTGTTATGGCACGCAACACCGTTGGGCGCCGGGGGCTATGTCCTTCTCTCTGAAGGTTAGCGCGCAAGCACCATAGTCAAGAGTGATGTTCTTGAGTGATGACTGATGTCCGAAATGTGTGTGGTATACTCTGTATGGGAAATGGGCTTAAAAATGACGCGCAAGCCCGGTATTCCTCAACACTTACTTCGCAACATCTTTGCGTCTATTAACCTATCAAAAAGCAATGCAAAATTATGAGTTCTGATTAAAACAAGCAAGCGTTACACAAAAATTAACATAAAAAACCCTTTAAAAGTATCGAATTCGTGCCTGATATGGCTACGATCGTTGAAATTTTGTGGGTGACATGCCGGTGAGGTGCTTGAAATATTTGCCAAACGACGATTGATTGGAGAAGTTGAGCTCGTAAGCTATCTGCTGTACGTTCTTGCCTGAGAAGCGGAGCAGGTTTTTAGCCTGAAGTATGACATAGTCGTCTATCCATTCGGCGGCTGAGCGTCCGGTGCTCTCCTTTATTATCAGTGAGAGGTACTTGGGCGATATGAACAGTTTGGAGGCATAGAAGGCTACTCCGCGCTCGCGCTGATGGTATTGGTTGACGAGCTGCAGGAACTCGCGTACATAGTTGGCCCGGCGCGAAAGGGTGGGGGCTGGATTGGCTTCGGCACGTTTGCTCACGAACTGCATCATCTGGTAGACGGCGGCCGCTATCAGCGAACGTGATATGGAGCGCACATACCGGGCCTCGGGATTGTCCACGGTGTTGTAGTGGATGAGGTCGAAGTAGCGGCTCATAAGCGCCACTTCCTCGGCCGAGAGCGACAGTACCGGGGGGCGGTTGGAGGTGATGCTCACATTGGTCATTATGTTGAGCTCGAAATTTATGTCGCGTATGAAGTCGGGCGAAATCACAAACACGTAGGCATCGAGATTGTCCCAGTCGGCGTGCCGTATGTTTATCACAGAGTCGGGGCCTACCGACACAAGCATGTTGGGCTCGAGATGGTATGGCTCGAGGTTCACATCGGCATCGAGCGAGCCTTTCAGGCATAGGAACATGGTGATTCCTCCGAGGCGCATGGTGTGGGAGGTGAAATCAGTGAAACGCTCGGTCTTGGATATGCGGGAGAACACATAGTCGGAGCCGAAACAGCTGAACTGGGTGGAATATTTCTGAATCTGTGCCGGCGATACGGCGAGTATCTCTTTTTTCATTGCTATGGTGAGAGGTTTATGTATGTACAAATGTACGAAATATAATCTAATAAAATGTCCTATTTGTGAATTTTTGCGCCTTTTTGGCAAGTTTGTTGCCGAAAAGGTGGCCGGTGTGATGCCACGGATATATGCGCATCCATGTTGCATTGCTCGTGAAATAATGCTACATTTGCGGAATGTCACTATATAACCCCATCTGTTATGGCTATTGAAAATGATGCTGCCGCCGGCAAGCCGGCTCCGAAACCGTCGGGCGCATGGGTGGGCTATCTGCTCAAATATGGCCTTCCGCTGCTTATAAGCCTGGGATTGTGCTGGCTGTTGTTCACCGGTGTGGATTTCGGTGAGATGGTGCGCATAATCAAGCAGGACTGCAACTACTGGTGGATTGCGGCGGCCTTGTTTCTCAGCATATTCTCTCATGTGTTCAGGGCGTTGAGATGGCGCATACAGTTGAGGGCCATAGATGTCAACCCTCCGCTTTTTGTGGTGATTCTGAGTATATTCGGCACTTATGCCGTGAATCTGATACTGCCCCGTTTGGGCGAGTTGTGGCGCACAGGCTACATAGCCCAGCGCGAGAAGGCTCCGTTTGACGCCGTGTTCGGCTCCATGATGGCCGACCGTCTGGCCGATACGGTGACTGTGCTGCTGCTCACGGTGGCCACGTTTCTTTTTGCCGGTAACTCGCTGCTCACATATCTTCAGCAGGACCCCGATTCCTACAGGCGATTGCTCGCCGTGGCGGCCTCGCCCTGGCTTTGGGGCGGTGTGGCTCTTACGGTGGCTGTGGTGTGGTGGCTGTTTGTGCGTTACCGCAAGTCGGCGGCGGTGGTCAGGCTCAAGGAGTTCTGCCGCGGTCTGTGGAAAGGCTTCTCGGCCATAGCCACGATGCCGGGCAAAGGCCGTTGGCTGCTGCTCACGGTGTGCCTGTGGGGCAGCTACTTCTTCCAGTTATATCTCGCTTTCTTCTCCTTTCCGGCCACAGCCGAGGTGGTGGGCCGTTACGGTGTGGAGGCGGTGATGGTGTGCTTCATATTCTCGAGCATATCCATGGGGGTGCCGTCCAATGGTGGTATCGGACCTTGGCAGTGGGCCATAATATTCGGCCTGAGCCTTTATTCGGCGGGAATACCTGAATTGACAAAAAACTATGCCACTTCGTTTGCCAATCTCGTGATGGGTTCGCAGACGTTGCTGCTCATATTGCTCGGTCTGTTCACATTCGCGTGCATCGCGATATCGAAAAGACGCAAAACCGCCGCATGAGGCATTTTTCCCTAACACTATCCGCTTATGATAATAGATGATGACAAGCCCGACTATTTCCTTGCGTCGGATACAGAAACAGAAGAGACCGCTCCCGTGACGGAGCAGGCGCCTGCAGCCGGTAATACGATTGATTTCGGTGCCGGCCATACGGTTAATGATTGCGCGGGGAGTGTCAAGCCCCGCCGCCGCGGCCATAAGTGGCTGTGGATTGCGGCCCTGGTATGCGTGGCCACGCTTGCGGGTGTGTTCTATCTGCGCTATTGCAGTCCTTATGTCACCGATGCGCGCATGCGTGCCTATATAATAAATGTTGACAAGCGGGGACTGCTTTTCAAGACCTACGAGGCTGAGGTGGTGTCGGAGAGCGCGTTGGCCGATACGGCGCGTGTGTATTCGCGCGAGCATCAGATGAGTGTGACCGATGCTGCTCTTGCCCGGCGTCTGCAGGCGGTCCAAGGAACCGGCCGGCCGGTAACGCTGCTATATGAACGGTATTACGGCACGCTGCCATGGCGAGGCGGGTCGAAATATGTGGTGACCGGAGTGGAATAAATAGTGGGTGAAAAGAATATAAAATCGGCAAATTCTGTGTACTTTTGCACAAATAGTCTGTTATAACCAATATATAAAAACAAGATACGATGTCAGGCATAAAGTGTATAGGCATACTTACATCGGGAGGCGATGCCCCCGGTATGAACGCCGCTATCCGTGCGGTGACCCGCTCGGCTATATTCAGCGGATTCAGAGTCAAGGGTATTTACCGCGGTTACCGCGGATTGATATCCGATGAGATACAGGAATTCAAAACTCAGAATGTGTCCAACATCATACAGATGGGCGGAACGATTCTGAAGACTGCCCGCTGTCCCGAATTCCAGACCCCCGAGGGTCGGCAGCTCGCCTACGACAATCTGCGCCGCCACGAGATTGACGCGCTGGTGGTGATAGGTGGCGACGGTTCGCTTACCGGAGCGCGTATATTTGCCAACGAGTTCAATTTCCCGATAATCGGTCTGCCCGGAACAATAGACAACGACCTTTACGGCACGGACTCCACCATAGGCTACGATACCGCGCTCAACACTATAATGGAGTGTGTGGATAAGATTCGCGACACCGCCACCTCGCACGAACGCCTCTTCTTCATTGAGGTGATGGGACGCGATGCCGGATTCCTTGCTTTGAACGGCGCGATAGCATCGGGCGCGGAGGCTGCCATCATACCTGAGATATCGACAGAGGTGGACCAGCTTGCCGAACTTATACAGAACGGCTTCCGTAAGAGCAAGAACTCGTCGATAGTGCTCGTGGCTGAAAGCCCTGTAACCGGCGGTGCCATGGGTATGGCAGAGCGTGTCAAGAACGAGTATCCGGGCTACGATGTGCGTGTGTCGATACTCGGTCACCTGCAGCGTGGCGGTTCGCCCACGGCCTACGACCGCATATTGGCTTCGCGTATGGGGGCGGCGGCTATCGACGCTCTTCTCGACGATCAGCGAAATGTGATGATAGGCATAAACAACGACAATATAGTGTATGTGCCTTTCACCAAGGCTATAAAGAACGACAAACCCATTAACCGTACACTTCTGGACACACTGCGCCGTCTGTCCATCTAACCGCGCATGGATTTACCCGAAGGGTTCATAGAGGAAATAATGTCATACGGCAGCCCCTTTCTGGAGGGGCTGCCGCAGGCTTTATCGGGGGAACCCGATGTGTCGGTGCGCTATAATGGATTGAAGGGGGGCGAGGTTCCATCAGGAGCGCAGCGGGTGCCATGGTGTGGTGCCGGATGCTATCTTCAGGGTCGCCCCGCATTCACGTTTGACCCGGCATTGCATCAAGGGCTGTATTATGTACAGGATGCCTCGTCGATGTTCATTCACCATCTGCTGAGGAATCTTACTTCGGATGGTGTTCCGGTGCGTTACCTCGATGCGTGTGCAGCACCCGGAGGTAAGACCACTGCTGCCATGGATGCACTCCCCGAGGGCTCGGTGGTGGTGGCCAACGAGTTTGTGCCGGCGCGGGCATCGGTGCTCCGCGAGAATCTGGCCAAATGGGGCTATCCGCTCGTAACTGTGACGCAGGGCGATACATCGCGTTTCACCGGACATCCGGCTTCGTTCGATATCATTGCGGCCGATGTGCCATGCTCGGGCGAGGGGATGATGCGCAAGGATGCCGAGGCTGTGTCCCAATGGTCGGCGGGACTGGTGCGCCAGTGTGCCGCCCGCCAGCGTGAGATAGTGGAGAAGCTGTGGCCCGCGTTGCGCCCCGGCGGTTACTTCATATACAGCACTTGTACTTTCAACCGGCTTGAAAATGAGGAGATGGTGATGTGGATGCGCGACACCTTGGGTGCACAGCCCGTGGAGGTGGATGTTGACCCCGGGTGGAATATTGTTCCGGCTATAGACTGCGACGTGCCATGCTTCCGTTTCATCCCCGGGCGTATAAGGGGTGAGGGTCTGTTTATGGCTGTGCTTCGGAAAGGGGAGTGCGGTGGCGATACCACGGCGTCTGCTCAGAAAGTCAGAAAAAAGGATAGAGGCTCCACGAAGAGCCATGGTCAGGTTGTGCCCGGAGAGGTGCGGCGTTGGCTCGAGCCCGGTTTCGAGGGGCGCATAGAGGTGGCCGGAGATACGGTGAGGGCAGTTCCTGACATACGTTGGGATGGATTCCCGTTTCCGCCTGCGGTGGAAATAGGTGTGGTCAAGGGTCGTGATGTGATTCCGACACAGGCTTTGGCGCTGAGTACGCTGATGGACAAAGATGCGTTTGCACGCGTGGAGGTTGATTATGCCACGGCGATGGCCTATCTGCGTTGTGAGGCGGTGTCGCTTGACAGTTCTGCCCCGCGCGGCGTGGTGTTGCTTGAGTTCGGCGGGCATCCTCTCGGATTCGTGAAGAATGTAGGCAACCGCGCCAATAATCTTTATCCCAAACAGTGGCGCATACTCTCGCAGTCGGTTCCGGCTGAATATGTATCTATTGACAGGCTTGTGTAAAGAGGAGCCTGATTGGTGTGTTTTTGCGTGAAAATGTGTATTTTTGCAACTATGAACCGGTTGATTAAATATGTAGGGCTTTGCGTGGTGGCGCTCGTGCTGTCAGTGGCCGGCGGCAGCTGTCGCATAAGCTATAAGTTTAACGGTGCGGCCCTGGACTACAATCTCTACCGCACTATCCATGTGGCCAACTTCCCGATACGTGCGGCTCTGGTGTATGCCCCGCTGCAGCAGACGTTTGAAAACGAGCTGCTCGACTATATAGCGCGCAACACGCGGCTTCAGACGGTGGACGGCCCGTCAGACCTTACTCTCGAGGGGGAGATTACCCAGTATTATCTCACACCGCAGGCTGTAACAGAGGATGCTTACGCCTCGCGCACCCGCCTCACCATAGGCGTGCGTGTAAAGTATACCGACAATAAAGCCGAGGGCAAGGATGTGGACCAGACGTTTACCGCATATCGCGATTTCGACAGTTCGCAGATGCTCAACGAGGTGGAGGAACAGCTCTCGCAGGAGATCTCCAAGGAACTCGTGCAGCTGATATTCAATGCAACATTAGGCAACTGGTGATTATGGGCGAAAAGAGTGCTTACGGAAAATTCATGGAGCGTCTGCGCTCGGGCGACGTATCGGTTGATGCCGCTACCGCTCAGGAGCTTGGCGATGAGTATCCTTTCTTCACGCTGCCTGCTGTGCTGGCCCTGAAATCCACCGGACTTGATGTCGATACGAGAAGAAACCTGCTCGGACGTGTGGCCCTCAATGCTCCCGATGGCGACACATTGATGTATCTGGTGGACCGCGACGGTGAGAAATTCGCTAATTTCTATCCAGTGGAAAAGCCCGATGCGACGCCTACCACGGATGTGGCCATAGATACGTTCCTTGACACTTACGGCAAGATTGACGAGCATGAACAGAAATTGCTCGAACGATTGATATTCAATCCGGTGCCCGATTATTCGCAGGTGCTTGTGAAGGAATCGGAGGGGACGGTGCGAGAGGCTACGTCGGGTCAGGATGCCATGCTTGATGCCTTTCTGGCAAGTCAGGAGCAGGCTTCGGCCGAAGTCGGGGGCGAGGAGTTGGCCGAGGTGCAGCCCTCCGTCCGCCACGAAGCCGTCAAGGCTCAGGCCGATGCTCCGTTGAGTGAAAGTCTGGCCAGGATATATATAAAACAGCAGCGATTCGACAAGGCTTATGAAATTATACATCAATTAAGTTTGAATTATCCGAAAAAAAGTATTTACTTTGCAGACCAATTGCGTTTTTTGCGGAAATTGATGTTGATACAGAAAGCGCGGTAAACCATAGAATTAACAACATTAACAAATAAAAAAACATTAACCACTGATATGTTTGTAACATTAATCGTGCTTACGCTCATTGCCGCTGTACTTCTTATAGGGGTGGTTTTGATTCAGAAATCCAAAGGTGGCGGTCTTTCATCGTCGTTTGCAGGCTCAAACCAGATAATGGGTGTGCGCCGCACCAACAATTTCATTGAAAAGGTAACATGGATTCTCGCCGGAGCTATCTGTCTGCTGGCTGTGCTTTCCACATTCTTTATGCCCGATGCCATTACCCGCACCGGTTCGCGTGTGAGCGCTCCTGTAACCGAACAGACCGTGGGTGGTGACTACGATCAGGCTGCACCTGCTGCCGCAGCTCCCGCGCCTGCCGCTCCCGTGGCACCTGCCGCCGCTGAATAATCAAGGACGTATAATTACCAGATATGAGGCCGCAATCCGTAAGGATCGCGGCCTTTTTTGAGGTTGGAAAGGATGGTTCCTGTTATTGGCGTCCTGTCCCGTGGCAGTTGAAGCACCGTTTGTTGCCGCGGCATGATGGACAGTCAATCCAACTTTTTACATCGCTACCTGTATAGTAACCGGTGTCGCGCCATTCTCCACCAGTTCCGTGGCATGATGTGCACACGCCCGAGCCACCGCATATCCGGCAGGTGGTATATGCGCTTGAGCTGCCTGATGAACTGCTGTTGTAACTGTTGTAGCTATTGTTGTAGGTGCTGTTATAGTTGCTGTTGTAATTGTTGTTATAATTGTTGTTGTGTTGAACGGTTATGTTGCCGGTACCCCCGCACATGCCGCATCGTGTGATTTTGCTTCCTCCGCAGGTGGTGCAATTGGTCCAGACATAGTAGGCGGAATATGGTGGGTATGTCAGGTATTGGACTATGTTGAATCCTCCGGTACCACCGCAAACAAGACATGTTCTTGTGCCGGCGCCGTTGCAGAATGTGCATTGGATTGTGGTGGATGAGTGTGTATGGCTTGTTCCGGCGGTGGTTTTGCCCGACGATGAGCTCCGTTGTGATGATGAAGAGCCGCTGCCGGTCTGGGTATATGAGCCTATGTAGGTTCCGCCGTGCCAATCGCCATTGTAGTACACATATAGATAAACTTTATATGTATGCTTGCCTTTTTTAGGGGCGAGTTTGCTGTGTTTCAGGTAAACCTCTATGTCGCTCCAGACCGATGAGTCGTATGTGGCATTGCATTTGTAATGGGTTTTTACTGTGTTTCCGTCTGAATCCTGATGCCACTCTCCGGTATCGTCCTTGACTATTGCCACAAGATCGAAATCCTTTCCCTTGATTCCCGATACGGTAAGTTTGCTGTGCACTGAAATGACAGGATTGCCAAGATTGTTTTTCGCGTCAAGATCCAGGCGTCCGTTTTCAATCTTCACGTTTATTCCCATGGCAAAAAGCGGGAACAGCAGAATCATTGCAGTTGAGAGAAATTTAATCTTAGGCATGTCTGTGAGGATGTTATGATGCGCAAAATTATGTAATTTTCGTGGATTGCATTCTGTTTTCGGGACATAAAATTGGCAAAACTCAAACAAGTTTGGTTTTGCGCTCAACTTATTCGTATCTTTGGCTACGCCTTAGATACTCACGTTCGGCAATGCTCAAATAAATTTGGCATCGCTCTCGCTTATTCGTATCTTTGTGGTACTTAGCAAATCTATAACTATCTATTGAATGACCATGAACAAAACTTTGAGCGCTTTGATGCTGCTGTGCGCGGCATCGGCCGGTGCCCAGCAACTCCCCGAGTGGCAGACTATAAATGCATTCCGCGACGGGCAAATTGACTCGCATGCCCTTGTGGTTCCTTACCGCACGGACGATGTGAAGGCTGTGTCTGAAATGGAGTATGACAAGTCGCCCTATTATCTTGACCTTAATGGGAAGTGGCATTTCAAGTGGACAAAGAATCCGGAGAAACGTCCGGCCGGTTTTCAGGCACCTGACTACGATGTCAGTTCGTGGGATGAGATTACTGTGCCCGGCAACTGGGAACGTCAGGGCTATGGCACAACGGTGTATGTCAACACCACCTACGAGTTTGATTCGGAATGGGCGGGATTCAAGAAGAATGCTCCGCTGGTACCTGTGGAAAATAATGAGGTCGGTTCATACCGCCGTTCGTTTACCGTTCCGGCCGACTGGGCCGGCCGCCGCGTGGTGCTCTGCGTGGAGGGTGCCATTTCGTTCTACTACGCATGGGTCAACGGTGAATACATTGGTTGCAACCAGGGGTCGAAGACCGCGGCCGAATGGGATATAACCGACAAATTGAAGGATGGAGAGAATACTGTGGCACTCGAGGTGTACCGCTGGAGTGCCGGTGCATATTTCGAGTGTCAGGACTTCTGGCGCCTGAGCGGAATAGAGCGCGATGTGTATCTGTACAGCACCCCCACAACATATATATCCGACTTTACAGCTGTGACACCGCTTGTCAATGACTATAAGGATGGACGATTGCAGCTTGATGTGGCTGTGGCCGGACTGCCTGAAGCTCCGGTGAAGAAGGGCAAGAAACAGGCCGGGGAATGGAAGGTTGATTTCACGCTCTACGATGCTGCGGGCAGCAGTGTGGTGAGCGGAGAGGGAAAGGCAGTGAAGAGAACTGATTTCCGGGTGGATATATCGCCTGTAAAGCCTTGGACCGCCGAAAGCCCCAATCTGTACACGCTGCTTGTTAACCTGGTGAATCCCGCCGGCGTTACGGTGGAGACCGTGGGATGCAATGTGGGATTCCGCACCTCGGAGGTGAAGGATGGCCTTTACCGTCTGAACGGGCAGCCGATAAAGATAAAGGGTGTGAACCGCCACGCGCATTCGCCGATGGGACGCACCGTGCCCCGCGAGCTTGCCGAACTTGACATCAAGCTGCTGAAGGAGAATAATATCAACACTGTGCGCAACTGTCATTATCCGCAGGACCGCTATTGGTACCACCTTTGCGATAAGTATGGCATATATGTGGTGGACGAGGCCAATGCTGAATCGCATGGCTATGGCTATGGAGATGCTTCGCTGGCCAAGCGTCCCGAATGGCTTCCGGCAGTGATGGACCGCACCCAACGCATGTATCATAAGTCGAAAAACAATCCGTCGGTGACTTTCTATTCGCTGGGAAATGAATGTGGCAACGGAATAGTATTCGAGGAGACCTACAAGTGGATGAAATCGGTGGAACCGAACCGCCCGATACAATATGAGCGTGCGCTCAACGACTGGAATTCAGATATATTCGCCGAAATGTACGGCTATCACAGTGGTGTGAAGGCCTACGGTGACGACTCGACCAAGACACGCCCCTACATACTTTGTGAGTATGCCCATGCGATGGGTAACAGCGTGGGCGGTCTGCAGGATTATTGGAACCTGTTTGAGGCTTATCCCAAATTGCAGGGTGGCTGCGTGTGGGACTGGGTGGACCAGGGCTTTGAGGAAACCGACGCCAATGGCAGGAAATATTGGGCATACGGCGGTGATTACGGTCCTGCGAATGTGCCGAGTGACAATTCGTTCCTGTGCAACGGCCTTGTCCAGGCCGACCGCACCCCGCATCCTGCGCTTGCCGAGGTGAAGAAGGTGTACCAGAACATAAAGTGCACACTGGAGGATGCGTTTACCCTTAAGGTCAAAATCAAAAACTGGTTTGATTTCACTAATCTCGACCAGTATACACTGACATGGAAGGTGACCGATGAACATGGCAAGGCGCTGCAGCAGGGAACACGTACCGTGGCCTGCAAGCCATACGAGACGGTGGAGGTGAGTCTGGGCAGTTATGAGGCAGGCGATTCGGAGGCTTTCCTCGATTTGAGCTGGACGCCTAAAAAGGATGCTCCGTTTGTGTCCCATACCTACGAAGTGGCCTACGACCAGTTTGCATTGCCGTATGTGGGCGATGATGATAATGATAATTTTGTGGTAGCCAAATTGAAACGCAGTTCGAAAAATGGCGTGCTGACATTCACTTCCAAGGCCGGCACATCCATAACCGTGAATCAGGCCACAGGCGAGATAAGCTCGCTTGTTATGAATGGCAAGGAGCTGCTCAGCTCGCCTATAGCGCTCTCGCTTTACCGTCCGGCAACTGAAAACGACCTCTCGTGGGAGGGTAAGGACAAGATGTGGCGTGAAGAGGGCATAGACAGCATAAGCCAGCGTATGACAAGCCTGAAGTTCAAGGATAATGTGGTTTGTGTCAAATCTGAGATAATAGGCCGCAAGGGCAATGTGATAGCCACCGCCGACTACAACTACGGTGTTAACGCCGACGGAACTCTTGCCGTGACCTGCCGGTTTGTTCCCGACACCGCCGCGATAAAGAATATGCCCCGGTTGGGACTGACATTCACGATGCCTGAGGCGGAGTGTGGCGATGTGACATATTTCGGACGTTCGGGCGAGACATACATTGACCGTATGTCGGCAGGACGCATAGGCACATATACGGTGAAGCCTGTGGATGATTTCCATGTTTATGTGAAGCCAAAATCGGCAGGAAACCACACTCAGACCCGCTATGTGAAGTTTGACGGCTGTGGAGTGAAGGTCAACTCCAGCGCCTTGTTCCAGTTCAGCGCGTATCCCTACAGCGATGCCATGCTCCAGAAGGCCGAGCATCAGAACGATGTGTCGCCCTGCAGCGATGTGACGGTCAACTCCAGCGCCTTGTTCCAGTTCAGCGCGTATCCCTACAGCGATGCCATGCTCCAGAAGGCCGAGCATCAGAACGATGTGTCGCCCTGCAGCGATGTGACGGTGCATCTCGATGCTGAGCAGACCGGCGTGGGCACAGCCACATGCGGCCCTGATGTGCTTCCGCAATACTATCTGCCGATAGAGCCGCGGCAGTTCACATTCTATTTCAGCAACAAATAATAGGATATGACATATACAGTTGGCGCGGGGGATAGTCCCGGCGCCAACTTTTTACAAACATACAGACCATGCAAAGGAAGGATTTTGAGATAATGGCCCCTGTGGGGAGTTACGAATCGCTCTATGCCGCGATAGAGGCGGGAGCCGATGCTGTGTATTTCGGAGTGGAAGGCCTGAACATGCGGGCACGTTCGTCGGTGAATTTCACGCTTGACGACCTGCGTAACATAGCCTCGATATGCGATGAACATGGAGTGAAGACATATCTTACGGTAAACACGGTGCTTTACGACAGTGATATACCGACTTGCCACGCGGTGATAGATGCTGTGAAGCAGGCCGGCATATCGGCTATAATAGCGTCGGATATAGCAGCCATCGGTTACGCGCGCAGCATAGGTGTGGAGGTGCATATCTCGACGCAGGTGAATGTGACCAACACGGAGGCGGTGCGCTTCTATTCGGCCTATGCCGATGTCATGGTTCTGGCCCGCGAGCTGAATCTCGATCAGGTGGCGGAGATAAAGCGCCGGATAGATGAGGATGATATACGCGGTCCCAAAGGTGAGCGTGTGCGTATAGAGATGTTCTGCCACGGCGCGTTGTGCATGGCCGTGTCGGGGAAATGCTACCTGAGCCTGCACGAGATGAATTCAAGCGCCAACCGCGGGGCATGCACGCAGATATGCCGCCGCGGATATACGGTGACCGACCGTGAGACCGGCGACGAGCTGGCGGTGGAGAACAAGTATATAATGTCGCCAAAGGACCTTAAGACCATACATTTCCTCAACAAGATGATTGATGCCGGAGTGACGGTGTTCAAAATCGAGGGCCGTGCCCGCGGTCCGGAGTATGTCAAGGTGGCTGTGAAATGCTACAGCGAGGCTATAGAGGCGATATGCGACGGAACTTATAGTGAGGATAAGATAGCCGGCTGGGATGAGGAGCTGCGCAAGATATTCAACCGCGGTTTCTGGAACGGCTATTACTTGGGTCAGCGCCTTGGCGAGTGGTCGGCCAAATATGGGTCGAGCGCCACGCGTGTTAAACGCTACGCGGCCAAGGGTGTGCGCTATTTCTCCAATATCGGTGTGGCCGAATTCCTTATGGAGAGCGGCGAACTGAATGTGGGCGATGAGATAGTGATAACGGGACCCACCACCGGTGCGCTCATAGTGACGGTGGATGAGATACGTGTGAATCTCAAGCCGGTGGAGCGTGCGGTGAAGGGCGACAGCTTCTCGATAAAGGTGCCCGCCAAGGTGCGTCCGTCAGACCGCCTGTATGTCTGGGAACAGATTCAGTAGCGGCGGCACGAGATGGTGACCCCGACCGAAGTGGTGAGCACGAGGGTCTTAGAGCTGAGATGGTCGACGGTGAAGTGGGCTGTGTAGCCTATCTGGTCGGTCGGCGTGTCGGCAGGACATGTTATGCCCCAAGGTGCGAGATGCCATGGATTCTCGCGTGGAAATTCCATGGACAGCGATGAGCCTTCGTAGACTATGTTGGCTGTTATTTTGAGCCCATCAAGGCCGGTGAGCTGCCCGGTGTGGCGGTAGAAGCAGTAATAGTATTTTCCCTCGGGGTCCACTACCTTTCCGTCGGGATAGGTGATGGATGTTATCTGCCACTGGGCGTCGAGGTCGCCGTTGAGCGGAAGCTCGCGGCAGGCCGACATTGTGGTGAGTGTTAGTATGATTAGCGTGAGAGCTCTGATGATATTTTTCATAGCCATCCTGATTTAGATATGGTGAACATTGCGCCGAAGCTCTTTCCGAGCAGACGTCCGCCATCGGCGGCCAATCCGAGCCGGGCGGCCCATCCTTTGAGCCGGTGCGGGCGGTAAGTCACTTCGAGCAGGGCGTTGAAATTATGCAGTATGTCGGGTGTGGGGTTGTCGTAAGTGCCCCACGAGCGGGTGTAGGACATCAGGACGCGGTAGTCCACATCGGGATGCGGCGAGCCTTTCCACCCGAAGTGGTGGCCCTTTATGCGGTTGTGGCGGAACTCAAGCGAGCCGTCGGCATTGTATATGGGGGAGATGAGCAGAGGATTGCCCATGCCCATGCCCCAGTGCTCCCACCCCGGATAGAGGTAGTGGTTGTAGTAATTGTCGCGTCCGCTCACCTGTTCGGGGATATCGGTGGTGTGGTCCCAGTAGACGGGTCCCGACTGGTCCTTGGTGATGAGATATTCGTAGACGAATGTGGAAATCACGGGATTTTTGGGGAATGTTATTTCGGTGCCGAGGAGCATGTCGCGCCATGCGTGGTCGAAAAACATCATTGAGTGGTCGTCGAAGTAGTGCTGATAGTACATTCGTATGCCCCATTTCCAGTCTTTGGGTTTCCATGTGGCGGCGAGCGACCATTGTCCCACGTGGTTGCCGTAGCAGTTCAGCTCCTCGCCCTTCTGGTTGGGGTCGGAAGAGTCGCCACCACCCATGGGTATTATGACCTTTATTATATCTTTTACGCCGTGGGGCAGTTTGACGGTCTCTTTTTTGCCTGTGGCGCGGTTAATCATGTGGACTGTTCCGCCGAACTGCGCTCCCATCTCGAGACCACCCTCGACTATGAGCGGAAAGCGGTTGGTGTTGCCCGCGCGCAGAAAGACGCCTTTGGAGTGGAAGAGCAGTTTGTCGACCCAACGGTGGTTGCCCGGGTCGGCGTGTTTGCGCTGCCATTTCCAGTCGGTGTACATGCCGAATGAGAAGTAGCCCTTTACGGCAAGCCATTTGTTGGTGTAGGGGATATAGTTGTAGTGTGGCATCTCGAGGCGCAGCTGGGGAATGGGGCGGGCGTTCTGGGAGAAGAGCATGTCGCCGGAACTTAGTTCGGCATCGACTATTCCGCTTGTCCACTCGCGGCTTCCGAGCGAGAGGTTGAGGGAACGGTAGCGCACACCGGCATAGAGCTGCTGCACGATGAATGTGGATGTGAAGTTGTAGGCCACGGCGAGGTCGGCACCGAATTCCCATGAGAAGCGGCGGTCGTACTGCATTTCGCGGAAGAAACCGGCACGCAGATAGCCGTTGTTCTTTTCCGTGGACGATAGCCCGAAACGGTTGTTTGTCAGCCAGAAGGGGGTGCGGTCGCCAGAGCTGAATGTGGCGGCGGCCTCGGCATGATAGTGGTAAAGGCTGTCGGTGCTCTCGGCGCGCATGGTGATGGCGGCGATGATTGCTATGGCAAATGTGAAAATGCGCATTTTGTGTATGTGGGGATTATTTTAGTGACATGTCGGTTAGGCGGCATCCGCGCAGGAATTCAGGGGTGTCCATGCGTCGTTTGCCAGGGGCCTGCAGAGATAGAATCTCGAGGCGGGTGTCGGCGCAGTCCACGAACATACGGCCATCGGGTGTGATGGTCACGGCTCCGGGTGTCGATGCCGGAGTGGAGTCGGGACGTGTGGTGAATATTTTAAGAGTGCCTTGGGGCGCTCCGCTGTCGGATAGCTCGGACCATGCAGTGGGGTAGGGTGAAAGTCCGCGCACGAGGTTGTGTATCCTGATGGCGGGCATGTTCCAGTCTATGCGGCAGGTGTCCTTGAAAATCTTGGGTGCGGGAGAGGGGAGCTCGTCGGGAATCTGCGACTGCGGCATGGCAGAAAGGTCGCCGCTGACTATGCGTGCGATGGTGTCGGCTGTCAGGTCGGCGCCGAGTGTCATCAACTTATCGTGGACTGAACCGGCGTTGTCGTCGGGCAGAATGTCGATGGCCTGTCGGGATATTATGTCGCCGGTGTCTATCTCGTGTTTGAGGAAGAAGGTGGTGACTCCGGTGCGAGTGTCGCCGTTGATCACGGCCCAGTTGATAGGGGCGGCTCCGCGGTAGCGCGGGAGGAGGGATGCGTGGAGATTGAATGTGCCCAGCGGTGGCATGGTCCACACCACTTCGGGCAGCATGCGGAAAGCTATGATGACGAAGAGATCGGCTCCGAAAGAGCGTAGCTGCTCGACAAATGCGGGATCTTTTAGTTTCTCGGGCTGAAGTACCGGTATGCCTGCCTGCAGGGCGTATTGTTTCACCGCAGGGGGTGTGAGGTGCTTGCCGCGTCCGGCAGGCTTGTCGGGCGCTGTGACTACGGCCACCACATTGTAGCCGTCGGTGTGTATGCGGCGCAGGCTCTCGACGGCAAATTCCGGAGTGCCGAAAAATACAATTTTCAGGTCGTCTTTTTTCATAAAATGATTTGAAAAAGTGTAAGATGTGCAAAATTAAGGTTTTTTCCCTAATTGAGCATGGTGGATTGTGTAAAGATGGCTAACTTTGTGTAAATATTAAAGATACTCGAAGAAACATAACCTTATATTCATGATGAAACCATTTCTACCGCTATTGTTTTTAGGGGCAAGTGTGGCTGCGACATCGGCCGCCGAGCCTGTGGATTATGTCAACACGCTTGTGGGCACGCAATCGAAGTATGAGCTTTCGACCGGCAATACACTGCCCATTGTGACCATGCCGTGGGGTATGAACGGCTGGACGCCTCAAACCGGCAAGATGGGCGACGGCTGGGTGTATACCTACGATTCAGACAAGATACGTGGCTTCAAGCAGACCCACCGCCCTTCGCCATGGATAAATGATTACGGACAGTTTTCGATAATGCCGGTAACCGGTGCCCCGGTGTTTGGGGAGAATCAGCGTGCAAGCTGGTTCTCGCACAAGGCTGAGACTGCCACGCCATACTATTACAAGGTGTATCTGGCTGACCATGACGTGACCACGGAGTTCACACCGACGGAGCGTGCGGTAGCTTTCCGGTTCACATTTCCCGAGGCTGAGCTATCGACTGTGGTGGTGGATGCTTTCGACAACGGGTCGTCGGTTACAATCGATCCGGCTAACCGTCGCATAACCGGTTACAGTACCAAAAATTCGGGGGGTGTGCCTGAAAATTTCAAGGATTATTTCGTGATAGAGTTTGACACTCCGTTCACATATACCGCCGCGGTGGCCGACAGTGTGATAGACACCAAGGCTCTTACCGCGACAACGAATCATGCCGGTGCGATAGTGGGATTCCCCACACGCAAGGGACAGGTGGTGAATGCCCGTGTGGCATCGTCGTTCATCAGCCCCGAGCAGGCTCTTCAGAATCTCAAGGAGCTTGGCGACGGAGATTTCAACCGCATCAAGGCTGAAGGCCGCAACCGCTGGAACGATGTGCTGGGACGCATAGAGGTGGGACGCGACGGTTCGGAGTTTGAACTCGACCGCCTGCGTACGTTCTACTCCAACCTTTACCATGCGTTGCTGTTCCCTCACGCATTCTATGAGATAAACGCTCAGGGTGAGGTGGTGCACTACAGCCCCTACAATGGTGAGGTGCTGCCGGGATATATGTTTACCGATACCGGTTTCTGGGATACGTTCCGCGCCCAGCTCCCGTTGCTTAATCTGGTGTATCCGTCGGAGAGCGTGAAGATTCAGGCCGGATTGGTCAATGCGTTTAAAGAGAGTGGTTTCCTGCCTGAATGGGCAAGCCCGGGACACCGTGGATGCATGGTGGGCAACAACAGTGCTTCGGTGGTGGCCGACGCTTATCTGAACGGTATGCGCGGTTACGATATAGAGACTCTCTGGCAGGCAGTTACCGAGGATGCGCACAAGGTTCATCCGGAGGTGAGCTCCACCGGCCGTCTGGGATATGAGTATTATGATAAGCTCGGATATGTGCCATACAATGTGGGGATACATGAAAGTGCCGCACGCACGCTTGAATATGCCTACGATGACTGGTGTATTTACGAACTCGGTAAGGCGCTTGGCAAGTCGAAGAAAGAACTTGAGCCATACGCCCGCGCTGCCATGAATTATAAAAATCTGTTTGACCCCGAGCATAAGCTGATGCGTGGAAAGAATGAGGATGGCACGTTCCAGTCGCCATTCAATCCGCTCAAGTGGGGCGATGCTTTCACTGAGGGTAATTCGTGGCACTACACATGGTCGGTGTTCCACGACCCGCAGGGGCTCATAGACCTGATGGGTGGAGACAAAGGCTTCAACGCCATGATGGATTCGGTGTTTACCTTACCGCCGGTGTTTGACGACAGTTACTACGGATTCCCAATCCACGAGATACGTGAGATGCAGATAATGAATATGGGCAACTATGCCCACGGCAATCAGCCGATACAGCACATGATATATCTCTACAATTATTCGGGAGAGCCATGGAAGGCGCAGTATTGGGTGCGTGAGGTGATGAACCGCATGTATACGCCCAATCCCGACGGTTATTGCGGAGATGAGGACAACGGACAGACTTCGGCATGGTATGTGTTCTCAGCGCTCGGTTTCTATCCGGTGGCTCCCGGCACGGGCGAGTATGTGCTCGGCGCGCCGCTGTTCCGCGAGGCCAGGATTCATCTTGAGAATGGAAAGACTGTGGAGATAAAGGCTCCGGCCAACAGCGACACCAACCGCTATGTGGAGGCACTTGCGGTAGATGGCAAGCCCTACGGACTCAATTATGTGACCCGGAAGATGCTCGACGGTGGCGCCACGCTCGATTTCACCATGGGTGCCAAGCCTAACATGGAGCGCGGTGTGGATATGGAGTCGCGTCCCTATTCGTTCTCGCGTACGCCCGATGCGCCTAAGGCCAAAGCAGCCAAAAAAGGAAAGAGAAAGTAGACGATATTTCATCCTTATACAGCATGAGCCGCCCAATACGGACGGCTCATGCTCTGTTTATTGCTCCTGTGGTGAGCTATTTTTTTGATTCGGTGAGCTTGCGCAGGGTTTCGGCGGGGAAATGGATGGGAATTTCATCACCGGTGGAGGCGGCGCGGTAAATGAATGTGTAGCCGCGGCCTGTGAGGATGCAGGCGTTGATTTCGAAGAGTGTGGCCGGGTCGGTACTCTTGGCTATCTGCTCGGCCATGGCGTGATACATGGCATCGCGTGCGAGCTGCATGTTGGAGAAGTTTATAATAGAATCGTCGACCTCGCAAACGGTGACGAGAGCTTTGTCGGTGAGGAGTTTCTCTTTCATAACGAGACCGCGGCTTATGGATGCCGGGAGTGTGCGGCGCGAATTGCTGACGATGCTCTCCAGGGAGCGCTCGGGCGAGGCCTCGGTGTTGAGAATCTCGGTCATGCGCTCGGGCGGGATAATGCCTGAGACGACTTTACCGGTGGTTTCGCTCCGGAATACGAGTTTATAGGTCACATTCAGATCGACAAGCGACTGATAGAGTGGCCGCAGGTGGGGCTTGGTCTGGATGGTGAGGGGGAGGTTGGTCATTATGCTTGAGAGCATGTCGGCCGGCTTTGTGCGCTGTAGAGTCCCGAAGTCGCGTATGGAATAGTGCCAGGCCATGGTGTCGGCTACCAGCTCAACGCCTGTTATGGAGATGTTGTCGCCGGCATTTATGGGGCATGAGGCCTGAAGCTCGTCGACTATTTTCTGCAATTCGGCCCGTGAGGATTGAGCGAAGGCGCTGTGGAATGAGAAAGCGGAGGCTATGATTATAGCCGTGGTGAGGAGCTGTTTCATCTTTGTGTGTAGGGTTATAGTGTGAGGGTCGGTTGCAAACTTACAAATTATTTGCGTAACTTTGAGGAAAATTTCCAAACAAACAATATCATTATCCACGCTATGAACATCTTATTGCTCGGCAGCGGTGGCCGTGAGTCGGCCCTTGCCTGGAAAATGCGACAAAGCAATCTTCTCGACAAACTCTATATAGCACCCGGAAACGGCGGCACCGGCGCGTATGGTGAGAATGTGGCCGTGAATCCGCTCGATTTCGAGGCGGTGGATGCGTTTGCCACAGCCCATGGGGTGGATATGATAGTGGTGGGCAATGAGGACCCTCTTGTGGCCGGAATCTACGATTATTTCGCCGAGCGTCGTCCAGGTATGCTTGTGGTGGGTCCGTCGAAGGCCGGAGCGCAGCTTGAGGGAAGCAAGGATTTTGCCAAGCGTTTTATGATGAGCCACGGCATCCCGACGGCCCGTTACCGCTCGTTTACAGCGGCTACAGCCGACGATGGATGCGCCTTTATCGACGAGCTTGCCGCTCCATACGTGCTTAAAGCCGATGGCCTTGCCGCAGGTAAAGGTGTGTTGATAATCGAGGATAAGGATGAGGCGAAGAAGGCTCTCCGTGAAATGCTTGGCGGAATGTTCGGCAAGTCATCGGCCACAGTGGTGGTGGAGGAGTTCCTGAGCGGTATAGAGTGCTCGGTGTTTGTGCTGACGGATGGCAACGGCGGTTACCGCGTGCTTCCAGTGGCCAAGGACTACAAGCGCATAGGTGAGGGTGACACAGGCCTTAACACCGGCGGTATGGGGGCTGTAAGTCCTGTGCCGTTTGCCGATGCCGTGTTTATGGAAAAGGTGCGCGAACGCATCATAGAGCCGACCGTCAACGGACTGAAGGCCGATGGTATAACTTACCGCGGATTCATATTCTTGGGATTGATAAATGTAGGCGGAGAGCCTATGGTGATAGAATACAACGTGCGCATGGGCGACCCTGAGACCGAGGCCGTGATGCTGCGCATAGACAGCGATCTGGTGGCTCTTATGAAGGCTGCGGCCGAGGGTGCTCTCGGGGATATGGAGCTAAAGCAAAGCCCGAAAACGGCTGTTACGGTGATGGCCGTTAGTGGCGGTTATCCGGGTGATTATGAGAAGGGAAAGAAGATCAGTGGTATTGAAGATGTTGCCGAAAGCATAATGTTCCACGCAGGTACAAAGCGTGACAGCGATGGCTCATGCCTTACCTCGGGAGGCCGTGTGATTGCGGTGAGCTCGCTCGGCGACAGTATAGCCGATGCGTTGCAGCGCAGCTATGGGTCACTCTCCAAGATTGCTTTCGACGGGATGTATTTCCGCCGCGACATAGGCCGCGATCTGATGAATCTATAACCGCAGGGCGGGATTGAGGTGAATACCTACGAACGCAGGATAACGCGATTGTTGCGGAGCCGTATCGGAGCCGTAATGCTGTCGGTGGTCTCGCTGCTGGCCATGTGGGCGGCGTGGGGAACCGGGGCGGTCAAGTCCATGTCGACCGGTTACGGCCTGGCTACGCATGGCGCATGGGTGGATTGTGGAGCCACCGGCTGGTCGCTCGGTGCCGCTATGGCGGCTACAGTTGCTGTGGCTGTGGTGATGGTGGTCCTGAACCGTACATTCAACATATTGCGTACCACGACGATAGTGTTTGCCGGAATGTATATGGTGATGCAGGGAGCCATCCCTGACACAGGGGCGCAATTCACAGCCGGAATGGTTCTGAATTTCGCGTTGCTGGCTGTGATAGCCCTCATATATACCACTTATCATTCGCCACAAAGCACAGACCGTGTTTTTCTTGCTTTCTGCATAGTGTCGGCAGGGAGTCTGTGGCAGTATTCTTTTGTGCCGTATCTGCTTGCGCTGTTTTTCGCAATGGGGCAGATGAGGTGTATGTGCGGCCGCAGTTTTCTTGCGGCTCTGCTTGGAATAGCGACCCCTTACTGGATAGCCTGGGGACTCGGGATAGTGCCTCTGGATGGTTTTCATCTGCCTGAATTCACAAACCCATTTGCTGTCTTTGCCAATAATCCTGATGTGCCTGTGCTTGTGGCTGTGGGATTCACGCTGATGGCTGGATTTGTGCTTACTGTGCTCAATCTGGTAAAAGTGTACAGTTACAATGCCCGGTCGCGCTCTATAAATGGGGTTATTACCATAATGACATTCATAACGCAGCTGCTGTGTGTGGCCGATGTTGCAAATGTGGCCGATTATGTGCCGATGCTAAATTGCTGCACTGCTTTCCAGCTCGCTCTCTATTTCAGAATAAACACCGAACGCCGTGGCTATCTTCCGGTATTGGCGATGATTGTGGTATATGCGGCGATATATGTATGGAATCTATTGGCTTGAAAATAGTTGTTGAGGCAAATATTCCGTTTGCCAAGGGGCTTCTGGACGATTATGCCGAGGTGAGGTATCTTTCACCGTCGGAGATTACAGCTGATGCGATGCGCGACGCCGATGCGCTCATAACGCGTACCCGTACACGCTGCGATGAAGTTCTGCTTGAGAATTCACGCTGCAGCATGATAGCTTCGGCCACCATAGGCCTGGACCATGTGGATATGGATTATTGTGCCTGGCGCGGCATAGAGGTGGTCAACGCTCCCGGATGTAATGCACCTGCTGTGGCGCAATATGTTCTATCCTCCATAATATCGGCTTACGGTTCGGACCTGAATGGCTTGAGCCTTGGTATTGTAGGTGTTGGGCATGTGGGCAGCATAGTGGAGCGTTGGGCCCGTCAGCTCGGCATGAAGGTGCTTCCTGTCGATCCTCCGCGTGCTCGCCATGAGGGTGAGGGCGGATTTGTGTCGCTCGGCGATGTGGCACGCATGGCTGATATAGTGACCTTTCATACGCCATATACCAAGGTGGGTGCGGATGCCACACACCATCTGTTGAATATGGATTTTGTAAATGCGTTGGAGCGTAAGCCCATGATTATAAATTCAGCGCGTGGTGCCGTGACCGATACCGGGGCGTTGCTGCACGGACTTGACAGCGGCAAGATAAGCCGTGTTGCGATTGATTGCTGGGAACATGAGCCGGATATAGACCGCAGGCTGCTTGGGAAGGCTTATATAGCTACTCCGCACATCGCGGGATATTCGCGCGAGGGTAAGATAAGGGCTACGGAGATGGCATTCAGCGCGGTGGCGCGTAAATTCGGCCTGCCTGAGCCTGTGATGGCGGAAAAGGTGCCACCGGGGGCTGCGGAGAGTGTTACGGCTGGGTTGATAGCCGGTAGCTATGACCCACTTGCCGATACGGATATGCTTCGCCGCTGTCCGGATGATTTCGAGGCATTGCGCAATCACTACAATCTGCGTGCCGAGGTGCGTCAGTCTTGATTGTGTATGGCGTTTCGCGGATGAAACGCGAGTATCTCCTGACGCAGGCGGGAGCGGTCGATGTGTATATATATTTCGGTGGTGGATATGTTTTCGTGTCCGAGCATCTGCTGGATCGCCCGCAGGTTGGCACCGCCTTCGAGCAGGTGAGTGGCGAACGAGTGGCGGAGGGTGTGTGGTGAAATATCCCTTTTTATTCCGGCAAGAGCTGCAAGCCGCTTGATGATATAGAAAATCATTACACGGGTGAGCCTGCGTCCGCGACGGTTGAGGAAAAGTATATGGTCCTCGCCAGGTTTTATGTCGAGTTGTGCCCGCTGTGGCAGATATTCTTTTATCTCCTTTATGGCCACTTCCGATATCGGCACGAGGCGCTCCTTGTTACCTTTGCCTTTCACCACTATGTACTGTTCGTCGAGGAACACTTTCGACATCTCGAGGTTGACCAGCTCCGAAACACGCAGCCCGCAACCGTAAAGAGTCTCCATAATGGCGCGGTTGCGCTGGCCTTCGGCCGAATCAAGGTCGATGGCGGCAATCATATCGTCGATTTCTCCAACCGTGAGCACTTCGGGCAGGTGACGTCCGGTCTGTGGATTCTCGAGCAGGGTTGACGGATTGGCCGTAATATAGCCGTCGATTTTCAGGAATTTGAAGAATGTGCGTATTCCCGAGATGATGCGTGCGCGTGTGCGGGGCGCCACTCCGAGGTCGTAAAGGTCGGCGGCAAAGTTCTGGAGGATTGCAAGGTCGACATCGCGCAACGGTATCTCAAGGTCGGCAAGATATGTGATGAGTTTGCCAACGTCGGTGAGATAACATGTGCGTGTGTTTTCGGAGAGTCCGCGTTCAAGCATGAGGTGAGCGCGGAATGAATCGAGCAGACGCGGAATGTCGTCAATGCTTCTCATGTGTGCTTCCGAGGTCACATCCATAGGTCGAAAAGTTGGTGCGGCAGTGTCTTTTTGCCGATGAAAATAGCATTGCCGTTTCCTTTAAACAACATTCCGCATTCGGTGTGCTGCCACAGATGTTCGGTGAGCTGCTGCATGGCATTGGAGTGCATAGAGGTCAGAAATACCGTGCCACCGCTATGGAGACATTCAAGCGTCTGCCTGCAATCTGCCCCCGGTCCCGCCACCAATAGGTCAGGCTGCTGTCCGGTGGATATGCGTGCATGCGGTGTGCCACCGAGTATGGCATGTGAAGTTTCTGGGGGGACGCTCCCTGTTGTGGCTACGATGTCGGGCCTCAGGAATAGGGAGGTGCGGAAGAGCAGTCTCAACATCCGGCGGGAAGCGCGCGGCATTCCGGCACCAAGCTCACTATATATATAATATGTGCAGGGTTGATTCACCACATGTCGCACGAATGTGTAGGCAAATGGCGAATGTATGCCGAATCCCTTGCTCCTTGCCATACGGCGAGGGGCTGAGAGGATGCGGTGCACCCAGTTGCTGCTTGAGCCTGTCGGTGAGCTGTCCATAGGTGTCTGCGTCAGGACTGCGGTTTGCGTTTTTTCGACATGGCTACCGGAACGGCTATGGCGGCTGCGAGTGCTATATATATAAGGATGATGGCTACACGTGCCGCTGCGGTGGTGGTGCGGAGCGACTGCGGGTCGAAGCGCATGGTTACCGTGTGGGTTCCCGCGGGAATGTCTATGGCCCGGAGCAGATAGTTGACGCGCCCTATCTGTGCGGGCTGTCCGTCTATCTCAGCCTGCCATCCCCAAGGGAAATAGACCTCTGAGAATGTGGCAACACCACCATGGGCTGTCCGGGCATGATATGTCAGGCGGTTAGGTGCGTAGGATGTCAGGTAGATGGTGTCGCCGGCCGATTTCGGTGCCGATGCGCCGAGTATGTCGCGGAAACGGCTGTCGGCCACGGCCACAGAATCGGGTGCGATGATGTCAATGGCCGCCATTTCGGCATCGGCGCCATCGACATATTGCACTTTATCGACAAACCATGCGTTGCCCATGGCCTCTTCGTTGAATATCGGTTGGCCGGAATAATCGACCACGTATCGTGCGTTCAGCATATTGACCACATTCCAGTCGCCATCGGACGGTGTGCCGTGGAGGAATGGGGTGAGGTGCCGTTCTATCAGGTCCTGATAGCGTGTGAGTTTCGCCGCATGGTAGCCACCAATCGCCTTGTGGCGGTATGATGGTCCGGGCTGCCAGAACTGCGGCATGTTGAGCACACGGTAGTGGGAAGTCGTGTCGGCGAGAATGGCGCGGTCGGTGTCGGTGAGCGGGAATACTTCACCCCGCGACAAGGCTTTGGGTACGAAACTTTCGGTGTCGAGATAGCGCTTGTTGACCATGAAGAGGTCGCCGAGCACTATTATTCCGATGCCTGCCGCGGCTATGCCAAGCGACAGTTTCTGGCGGAAATACAGCATCAGTATGCCGAATCCTGCTGCAACTATGAGGAATGAGCGCATGGAGTCGGATTCGACCATGTTATGGCGCAGATGTTCTATGGCTGAATATATGCGCGGGTTATTTAGCGAAAGTTGCTGCAACATGGCTCCATCGGCACCCTGTGAGGCGAGGCTTTGCTGAATCATTGCGTCAATCTGGCGGTCGCCGTCGCTTATCACCGAGCCATAGAATCCCGGCATGACTATGCCTATGAGACAAAGGGCGAGCACTATCCCGAAGCTCCACAGCACAGGGCGTTTGTAGAGCGTCCATGCCTCGGCCGGTGTTCCGCTGAGTAGTTCCTGCAAAGCCATGGCGGCAAGCAAAGGCATGGTGAATTCAGCTATTACAAGAATGCTCTCGACGGTGCGGAACTTGCTGTACATGGGCATATAGTCAATCATCATGTCGGTGAGCCACATGCAGTTGCGGCCAAGAGCCAGTAGGAGCGACAGGATGGTGAGGGCCACAAGCGCCCATTTGAGCGGACCTCGCACAATGGCGCATCCCACAAGGAACAGTGCGACAATTAGAGCTCCCACGTAGACTGGGCCGTTAGTGCCCTCCGGTTCGCCGAAGTATTGCGAGATATAGTCGAGATACTGCGCTTCGCCGGGAGAGAGGGTGCCATTCTGAGCCAATTCGCGGGCCTGAGGCAGCGCGCCGAGGCTCATGCTTGTCATGCCCCCCTTTTCTGGTTTGGCAGTGGCGCCGCCTTTCACATTGGGTATAAGCAGGGTGAAAGTCTCGGATGTGCCGTAGCTATATTGTGTTATGTAGTCGCGGTCGAGGCCGTCGGACGATGATGAGGCTCCGGGCTGGGTGAGTTCGGAATGGCCTCCGCGAATGGTCTCCTTGGAGTAGGAATATGTGTTGTAGAGGCTCGGAAGGTTGGCAGTCACCGCAAGAACCGCGGCTATGGCAAGCACACCTGTGGCTATGCCACACCGGCGCATGTTTTTGTCGCGGAGAGCCTTGATGAGGTATGCTATCACAAATCCTGCTATTACGAACAGGAAATAGTAAGTCATCTGCACGTGGTTGCTTGAAATCTGGAGCATGGCGAAGAGTGCGGCCAATGCCCCGCCGGCAAGATATCGTCCGCGGTAGCAGAGCACAATGCCTGCAATGGTGGGTGGGACGTAGGCCAATGTGACGAATTTCCATATATGTCCGGCACCGATAATAATGATGAAGTAGCTCGAGAGTCCGTAGCCTATGGCTCCGATAAGAGCCACATACCACCGCATCTTCATGGCCATGAGCAAAATGAAGAATCCGAGCATCATCATCATAAGCAGATTGGCGGGATGGGGGAGGCCCAATCCCATCACTGAATCAATCCAATGAAAGAGATGGTTGGACGGATAGTCGGGGGCAATCTGGAATGTGGGCATGCCTGAGAATAGTGAGTTGGTCCAGCGCGAGGTCTCGCCGGTGGCTTCAAAATAGGCCTTTGCCTCCTGGCCATTGGCCATGCCTTGCTGGATGTCGTGCTGTCTCAGCACATTGCCCTGCACATCGTCGGGGTAAAAATAGAAGAACGCTACCGCGGCCATTATCAGCACGGATGCTATCACTCCCCACAGGGTGCGGTTCTTTAGAAGTTTGTCGGATGATTGCATTTCAGATTGTATTATGTGTATATCTACTTTTTAAATGTTTCGGTGCCGGCAGCCATTCCGCCATAATGTGGCGCACTGCGGCTATAGGGTGGTAAAGCAGCATGCGGGGACCGGCGAAGCGCATCACATCGCGCATTCTGAGCCGCATTGAAGGGGAGTAGCAATGCACGGTGCATTTGCGGCACGTGGATTTACCATTGCCGAACGGACATGCTGACAAGCGCTGCATGGCGTAATCGGTCAATCGCCGGCAATCGGGGCATAGCTCCCTGTTGCCCTCCTTGTTGCGGCAATACATGTGTATCATCTGCCTTACGGTCTGTTTCTCCCGGTCTATTCTTTGCATGTCTGTCGTGCTGATGTCAGGAGCTTGGCGTAGAGGTCGAGTATGCGTTCGGCATATCTGGGATTGGCGGCCCATCGTCCGCTCAGGTCGTTCCATGTCGGGGCACAGCCGCGTCGCACTTTGTGAAAACGCGGGTCAATCAGTTTTTCGCCCTTGGGCAGCGGCGCGCTGACGGCATAGGCGTAGAGGTGCTGTATCTGTGCGGTTACTCCATCCTCCACCGTGGGGAAACTATGGCCTTTCATGCCGAGCTTTGTAACTCCGAGCCCACAGTAGTTGTGTTGGTCGGGGGTTACCTTGGTACCTCCGGTGAATTTGAACCAGCCTGTTTCGAGTATAGCCTGGCAGAAAGCCATGTCGCCCCTTACGCCATACTTTTTGGATATGGAGTGGAATGCTTCGGCAATGTTACGGTCGAAGTCGGGATTGTTGGCAATGACAAAGCGGTACATGCCGTCGGCATCCACAAGGCTTGAGCCTGTTATAGTGTGGTAGCCGTCGGTGATTTCCGTAACTGTGGCAATGCTTGTTACATCGCCCGCTCCGGCGGGGGAGGGTGCAGGCGTGAGGGTGTCGGTCTCCGTATCGTCAATCCACACCACATTCCATGGCGCGGGTGAGTCGTCGGTAGCGCCTGCTGTTGCCACTGCAGTGAGCCGGGGCACAGTGGTGCTGCAACTTAGCAACGATGTGAGCAGTATGATGAAAAGTGTGCAGTGTTTGAAAGTCATGTTGCAAAGTTACCTATTGACCGCGGTTATTGCAAATGTAAGGGTCCATGAAAATCAGGTCGATGAAAACAAGAGAATCAACAGTTAATGAAGGTTAAATAATGGGGGGGTAAAAATTAAAGAAAATTAAATATATATTTGCGAAATGATGTCATGAAAACTTTATTTCGCTGCAAAAACACTGATTTTCAAATTTGTAAAAATAATCGAAACCCTGTTGTAAAACAATTATAAGTGAACAACTGTTAATAATCCCGTCGGCGGGTTGAATAAACATATTCCCGTCACAGCAAAGGAAAACAATAACCTACATAATTATTCACATTATTTCATTAAATCATCCATGAAAGAAGAACGACGTATTAGCGGCACATTTCTGAATTCCGCTAAAGCTCCCGTGGCGAAGTGCATGGCCTTGACGCTGGGGCTATCTCTACTTTCGGCATTGGCTGCACCGCCGGTTTATGCCGATCCAATCCCGCTGGCTGCCACAGCACCGGCAAGTCAAATAGATGTGACGGGTACTGTCACCGACCCCGAGGGTGAGCCACTTATCGGAGTGAATGTCCGCGTAGAGGGCACAAAGACAGTGGCTACAACAGATTTCGACGGCCATTATAAAATCAAGGCTCTTAAAGGACAGACTCTCAGTTTCGCATACGTTGGCTACCAGAAAGCTACGGCAACTGTGACATCGTCGGTGGTGGATGTCCAGATGCAAAGCCAGAATTCTCTTGACGAGGTGGTGGTAGTGGGCTACGGCACAGTGCGCAAGGCCGATTTGGCCGGCGCTGTTTCGGTGCTTGAGGGCAAGGCGTTCCAGGCACAGCCTATCACCGAGGTGTCGCAAGCATTGCAGGGCCGCGTGTCGGGTGTCAACATCGTTTCCGACGGTCTGCCCGGCGGGTCTACAAAAATCCGCATCCGTGGCAGCAACTCAATCAATAAATCCAACGACCCGCTTTATGTTGTCGACGGTCTGGTGCGTGAATCAGGTCTTGATGGTATCAACCCTGAGGATATAGCCTCCATGCAGATACTCAAGGATGCCTCATCTACCGCTATCTACGGTAGCCGCGGCGCCAACGGTGTGGTGATCATCACCACCAAGAAGGGCAAGGTAGGCGAAAGCAAGGTGACACTCGATGTGTCGGTGGGTATATCCCAGCCCACACATCTGCCCAAAGTGCTCGGAACCCGCGATTACGCTCAGGCACTCGTGGACTACAACGGTACTCCGGCAGTCAATGTGCAGCAGTATCTCGACGGAACCGACCCCGGTGTGAACTGGCCCGACGAAGTGTTTGTCAACGGTACGGTGCAGAACTACAAACTTGTGTTCACCAAAGGCACCGAAGCCATGCAGCTTTATCTTTCGGGTAACTACATGCGCCACGAAGGTATCCTTAAAAACACCGAATACGAGCGCTATTCTGCCCGCGTAAATGTCAACGCACAGATGTTCTCATGGCTTGATGTCAATGCCGATGTGAGCCTGTCGCACGGTGTAGGCAAGGGTCTGGGCGGTATTGAGCTCGGTGGCTACAACCCGATATACCTTACATTCAACTACTCGCCCACCATGCAGATGCGCGATGAGCTGGGTGCATACAACAAGGACCCCTATTGCTCCATCAACGAAAGTCCGATGTCTTCCCTGTCGTCAGGCAATGAGCGCAAGGCCGACATTATCAACGGTCATTTCGACCTTCGTTTCAAGATACTCCCCGGCTTGACATTCACCTCGAGCAACGGTATTGACTATTACAACTACTATGGCTATGGCTTCAACTCAAGCAAGCGCTGGCCGGGAGCCACGAGCGGCATGAGCAACAGCAATACCAACCGTTGGTTGTTGCAGACGTCAAATAACTTCACTTATATCAACACTTTCGCCGAGAAACACAATCTTACCGCCACCGCCGTGTGGGAGGCTACCAAGAGCTGGACCAAGGTCATGAAGATCAATGGCCAGAATCTCGTGTCGGAATCGGTGGGATGGTGGAATGTCAACGCCGCCGCAAACCGCGATGCCGATAACAGCTACCGCGAATGGGCGTTGCTGTCAGGTGTGGCCCGCGTGATCTATAACTTCGACAACCGCTATATGCTTACCGGAACGCTGCGTGCCGACGGCTCGTCGCGCCTGAGCAACAACAAGTGGTGCTGGTTCCCCTCCATTGCTGCAGCGTGGACCATCTCTAACGAATCGTTCTTCGAATCGCTCAAACCCACTGTCAACAGTCTCAAGCTCCGCGCAAGCTACGGTGTGATAGGTAATCAGGATATAGCTCCTTATTCCACACTGTCACTCATGTCAAGCACCACCACATATTATGGTGACAATAATGCCGTGACAGGTTACTGGTCGAACCAACCCGGTGCCCCCGACCTGAAATGGGAACGCACCAAGCAGGTGGACGTAGGTCTTGATTTCGGCTTGCTCAACGGTCGTATCGACGTTTCACTCGACTGGTATTACAAGCGTACATACGATGCTCTTCTTCAGACCACACGTCCGGGTTATCTCGGTGGCCAGCCCTATTGGGTGAATGCCGGCGAGGTGTCCAACACCGGTTTTGATTTCGGCATCACCGCAAATGTGATAGAGACTAAAGACTGGAACTGGACCACTTCTATCCAGGGTTCTGTGATGAACAACAAAGTGGAGAAGATGACCACCGGCGAACCGCGCCTCTACTCAGGTAGCATGCAGTCGATAGTTACCGACGCCAGTGTGATAATGGAGGGTGAGCCTATCGGATCGCTCTACGGATTCCGCTGGGCAGGCATAGATGCCGAGGGCTACGATACATATTATGCAGCCGATGGCTCGGTTACCCGCAGCCCGGGTCTTCCAGACCGTGTGGTTCTCGGTCGTGCGACACCTACATTCACTCTCGGATGGAACAACACCGTGACATGGAAGAACTGGAGCCTCAACGCTTTCTTCAACGGCTCGTTCGGAGCAAAACGTCTGAATGTGCTCCGCTACGCAATGTGCTCCATGATAGGTAACTCCCGCATGTTCACCTCGCCCGATGCCATTTCGGGTATGGGAACATCGATGCCCGATCCCACTGTGGCCAACAATACATATATCGGCAACTCCACCAAGTGGCTTGAGAACGCCAACTATTTCCGTCTGGAAAACATAACCCTTGGCTACGACCTGAAGAAGGAGACCACACGCTTTGCCGACATACATCTGTCGTTCAGCATCCAGAATCTCTTCACCATCACCAGTTACAAGGGGCTCAATCCCGCATCCTACTCCTTCGGCGGTGAAAACACCAAAGAGTGGCAGCAGGGTGTCGATGTGGGCACAAATCCATGTCCCCGCACATACACATTCGGTGCACGTTTCACATTCTAACAAACACAAGACCTAAACATGAAAACCAAATA
>CANSRU010000016.1 GCA_947649495.1 uncultured Porphyromonadaceae bacterium
ATCTCAATTCTATCATCGTATTGATAAAATTGAATAGGTCCATTACCTTCGTAATCACGGTGGCATACAGCATTCATAAGCAATTCTCGAATTGCCCATGATGGATAATCCACTATATTCTCTTCTCTCAGTGCACTTACCGGTACAGGGCGCTTCTTTGCTATCGTTGTCGATACAAAAGTGTCAAGCTGACTTAGTACGCTCATTAAATTGCCTGAAAACTTGTAATCGTTAGAGATGTCGGCACCTCTACCATCTCCTTCAAATCGCACATATTGTACGTATGCACCGGGCAATCTACGTTCTACATTGTTGCCAAACATCAATATACCGGCATATGTAGGACAATCATGCTTCATGTCATAGAAACCTAATGATTGAAGTTGAAGTCTAACGTTCCTCTTGTCATTCTCAAGTACATCTTCCGGATATGCTTTAGGGAGATAGATTTGCTTGAACAAGCGCACATCCAAGTCGTCTATTGAACTATCAAGGCATGGCATTGCATCAAATGTCTGCACATGAGATGCTCGCTTTTCATACAATTTCCGCTCATCATCTTCATTTGCCGTACCTCTGCGAGGCCCAACACGTACGCATATCTTTCCTTTATATTTGACAGGAGGAAAATGTGCAGGCTGAACCTCAACAACAATAACAGAACCCTCGTCAAGATCAACCTTTTCAACTGTCATTGATGGTTGCGGCTGGATATTACCCTCAGTACGAATAGAAGCAATGTTTTTAAGGAGAGAATCCGTTATTTTTATAGGTACGACATTCCCGGTTTTATCGTCAGCTCCGATTATGAGATAGCCTGGTTTTTGATAATCAGGAAGGTCATTTGAGAAAGAGCAAATTGCCTCTCCGAATTTATCCATCTTATCTGTGGCTATAGTGCGTTCAACCCTATCACTTTCCAAATCGGACAAGAGCCGTTGTAGTTCTTTCTTAGATATCATTTTTTGTCATGTGTACGATGCTTGCAGAATATATAGTGCATTACATTGTCAGATACAAATATACAAAAATTTTGGTTTGCCTCAATCTGCTGTACTGAAAAAATGTGGGGCTGATAAAGATGATGATATGTGGCTGATGGAGTGGTGGGTTACATAGGGAGGAGGGAGTGGAGGTAGGTGAGGGCGGTGGGCCAGGGGGTGTAGAGGGTGGTGGTGCCGGGGATGAGGGGTGTGGGGGTTTCGTTGAGGTCGGCGCGCAGGTAGTAGTGTCCGGTGTCGGAGCGGAAGAGAATAAGCTGGAGGTTGGCTGCCATGGGTACGATGTGGAAGTCGAGCCAGTGGAGGCCTACGGTGTCGAGGTTGTATGTGAGGTAGTGGCATCCGGGAAGGCGCATGAGCGACAGCAGGGGCATGAGTGTCTCGGCATGGCCGAAGCGGAGCCTGACGGTGGGTTTCCCTTCGGGTGAGGCTATGAATTGTTCGAATGTGTCTGTGAGGTCTTTGAGGAGGGGGGCCGCTATGTCGGCGGGCAGTGTGGATATGGTCGAGGCGGAGTGGGTGAGGTATTGCTTGAGGTTGAAGGCGTTCCACAGGGAGTTGTATTCGGCGCGTGTGAGGTAGGGTGATATGTCGGTGTGTATACCCATGGCCTCAAGGCCGGCGAGTACAGAATATTCGGCGAGGGCTATTGTGTAGATTTCGGGCGATTCGTAGTCGAATTTATCGCCGAGCACTTTGCGGAGTGGCGACAGCGGAATGAACTGCCTATAATATTCGTGGAGCGGAGCGGTGATGGTGTCGCTGTTGACAAGGTGTTTGTAAGCTTTATTGTGGGAGAAAAAGCGCATCAGCGGGGAGAAGCGGGGGCCGCTCATGGCGTTTATCTCCACTTTGGGGTCGAGGCGCGAGAGCTGGTGTGTGAATTCGTACATGCTCATAACGCAGCGTGGCACGTAGCTGCTGATGGCTGCGACGGTGTGTTCCTGGAAAAGCTCGGGATAGGAGGCATACATGCGGGCTGCAATGCCTTGCTGTTCGGCCATGCCGAGTGAGTCGAGGGCGCCCCAGCGTCCTGAGCTAAGCTCGCGCACGTTTTCGGCGAGGGCTTTGAGCCTGTATCCGAGGGGTGTTATGGAGCCTGCTTTCTGTGCGTCGGCCAGCGCTTTCAGCAGAACGTTGGTGTGGGAGGGGCCGGCGGGATAGCGTGCTCCGTGTCGTCCCACGTGGTTTATCATCACGGGGGTGAGGGTGTCGGGATAGTTGAAGGCATGGCGGGGTGTGGGATAGGGTTTGGCGCTCCCGCGGCAGTCGTCCCACGGGTAGTCTGTGGCTGTGGGGTTAATAGCCAGTGTGGAGAGGATGCAGATAAAATATGCGGCTGCTGATAAGAGATGTCGGAGTGTCATGGCTGTTTTTGGGTGTGATTTGTTATCTTTGTATTGTTGCACCGGATTTGTGTTGCGGTGTAGGTAAATATAAGTTGAAAAAATGTCAGTTGAAACTCAAATAGATACCATTTTAAGAGATAACAATCAGGAGCGCGCGCTGGTTTTGATTAAGGAGTATGTGGATTCCCATCCGGACGATGGATATGCGTTGTTCTGTCTCGGCAAATTGTGGTGGCGTATGGGCGAACGTGCCAAGGCCACGTCATGCTACGCGCGGTCGGTGGCCATTGATCCTGACGGACCGGCGAAGGCGGCGCTCGAGATGGCTCGTTCGATAGAGGATTTTTTTAATCCGGATCTTCTGAATCCGTGAGTATTTGGGTGGCCTAACCTGTCAGGCGGCGAGCATGACGGGGCGGCTTTGGCTCCATCCCTGAGTGCCGTTGCGCAGGTCGAGGGTGGCGATGCCCATGAGGCCGGCGAGCAGTTTGCGCAGGTGGCATATTAGTTGTGCATACGAACCGATGCCGCTGAGCTGCATTGAGAGAATCACGTTGCCGCGTTGGCGGACTGTGGCGAAAATTACGTCGGAGGAGTGGAACGAAATCATAATGTTGCGTGTATGTGATTAATTTACAATGCAAAGTTATGATTCGTATGGGCGAGATTGTGGCACAGCTAATTTAAATATGGTAAAAGACAAGGGCGCGACTATCAAAGCCGTGCCCTTGCCCTGTTCCGGCGATGAGGCCGGTGGTAATGTGATGTTATGTGTGTGCCGGGTTAAAGTATACCTTGTGCCATCATGGCCCGTGCCACTTTCATAAAGCCAGCCACGTTAGCACCTTTTACATAGTTTATATAACCATCTTTTTCTTTACCGAACAGTTCGCACTGGTGGTGTATCTCGGCCATAATTTCCTTGAGCCGTGCATCGACTTCGGCAGCTGTCCACGACAGTTTCTGTGAGTTCTGCGCCATTTCAAGTCCCGATACGGACACGCCACCGGCATTGGCCGCTTTGCCGGGAGCATAGAGTATGCGTGCGGCGAGGAATTCCTTTATGGCTTCGGGGGTGGATGGCATGTTGGCTCCTTCGCTCACGGCTATACAGCCCTGGGCGAGCAGGGCGCGTGCATCGTCGCCATCGATTTCGTTCTGTGTGGCCGAAGGCATGGCAATGTCGCATTTGACGCGCATCCATGGGCGTTCGCCGGGGAAATATTCGCATCCGTATTCCTCGGCAAATTCGCGTATGCGGCCACGGTATATGTTTTTGAGTTTGAAGATGTAGTCGAGTTGCTCACGTGTTATTCCTTCGGGTACGTATATTGTGCCGTCGCTGTCGCTCATGGACACTACCTTGGCTCCGAGTTGCAGGAGCTTCTCGGCGGTGTAGGTGGCTACGTTGCCGGAGCCTGATATGGCCACCCGTTTGTCCTTGATGTCGATGCCGCGGGTGGCGAGCATTGAGAGCAGGAAGTAGACATTGCCGTAGCCTGTGGCTTCGGGGCGAATGAGCGAGCCGCCGAATTCGCGTCCCTTTCCGGTGAATGTACCTGTGAATTCGCGCGCCATTTTTTTGTACCATCCGTACATGTACCCGACTTCGCGTCCGCCCACGCCAATGTCGCCCGCAGGGACATCGGTGTCCGGGCCTATCTGACGCCAAAGTTCGGTGATGAAAGCCTGACAGAATCTCATAACCTCCATGTCGCTCTTGCCTCGCGGCGAGAAGTCGCTGCCACCTTTCGCGCCTCCCATGGCCAATGTGGTGAGCGAGTTCTTGAACGTCTGCTCGAAGGCAAGGAATTTGAGAATGGATTGGTTGACCGACGAATGGAAGCGGATGCCGCCCTTGTAGGGTCCGATTGCATTGGAGTGCTGGATGCGGTAGCCCATGTTGTTCTGCACCTTTCCGCTGTCGTCCACCCACGATACGCGGAAGGAGTAGATGCGGTCGGGGATGCAGAGCCGCTCGATAAGATTGTAGCGTTCGAATTCGGGATATTCGTTGTAGACATCTTCGATTGAGGTCACCACCTCTTCCACTGCCTGAAGATATTCCGGTTCGTTGGGAAACCGCCGCTGCAAGTCGGCTAATAGTTCTGCTGCTTTCATTTGTAATAAAACCTAACTGAAATTGTAACTATTTGTAAAATATTTTGCTTTTATGCTTGCAAATTTACAACAATAATTGCTATTTGCAAGAAAAAGTGATAAAATTATTTGATGATATTCCCTAAGGTATGCAAAAATGTAGCCACCGGGAGTTCGCCCGATGGATATGTTTTTGTTTAAAATTATCAAATCGGATGAATAATATATTGAGTATATATCTACTTTTGAGGAATTACTCAAATTGTAACTGTTCACGCAATCTTAAATGGTGGGTGGGAATAAATAAAATTTCATAACTTCGCAATAGCAAAACATGACCAACTTCTTCATTCTGACAAATCATGAGTAAGCTTATAAAAACTGATGCCGACTACTCCCGGTGGATACAGGAGTTGAAAGACCGATACAGATGCGCCCAAATAAAAGCTGCTACACGCGTTAACCAAGAGTTGCTACGCTTCTATTGGTCGGTTGGGCGTGACATTGTTGCTCGTGACGCTGAAAACAAATACGGCTCCGGATTTTATAAAAATCTCAGTCAGGATTTGAAAGATGCTTTGCCCGAATCCGATGGTTTCTCCCGGCAAAATCTTCAATACATGAAGAAGATGTATCTGTTTTACAGACAGGCTCATACAAATTGCCAACAAGTTGTTGGCAATTCTGAAAGCGAGATGTGCCAACAACTTGTTGGCGATTTTATCTTCTTAGTTCCGTGGGGACATCATTGCACCATTATTGACACATATTTTGAGGATGGCAATCTAGATGCGGCGATATTCTATTTGAAGAAAACCGTAGAGGATGGCTGGTCGCGGAATGTCTTGAAAACATTCATTGACAGTGGTCTTCATCTTCGTCAGGGTAAAGCTCAGTCAAGTTTCTCACGCCTGCTGCCGGCTCCAAACAGCGACCTCGCACAGGAGATTACACGAGATACATATATCTTCGACTTTACCGAAATGACAGAGCCGTACAAGGAGCGCGAACTGAAAAAGGCTTTACTTTAATGGATAACATCTCCCGCTTTCTTCTGGAATTAGGTTCGGGCTTTGCATACGTTGGTCAGGAATATAGGTTGAAAATTGGTCATACCGAGAAATTCATAGACCTGCTGTTTTACAATATCCGCCTACACGCTTATTGTGTGATTGAGGTAAAGACCGGGACATTCGACTCCGGTGACATCGGACAGCTCGGCACATATATGACCGCTGTCAATCATCTTGTAAAGACCGAACAGGATAATCCCACCATCGGGCTGCTTATATGCAAAGATAAAGACAATGTGCTTGCCCAATATGCACTTGAATCATCCTCTCAGCCAATCGGTGTCGCTGAATTTCAGATGACAAAATTCATCCCCGATGAATTCAAAAGCACCCTACCAACCATCGAGGACATAGAAACAGAGTTGAAATAACCTGCATTTTGCGGATTGTCTTTATCTTGAAATGTATGCTCTCTTGACAATGTTCATTTTACAAAATTGAAATAGTTCACTATTTCAACGTCGGAGGCAATGTTTGTTTTGCTAACTATGGGGGTGTAATCAGTCTTCGGAGTAGTGGCGGAGCACGCGGCGGTAGGAGTTGAAGATTTTTGATTTTGAGACGAAGCCCACGTATTTGTCGCCATCGACCACCGGCAGGTTCCATGCTCCGGTCACGTCGAATGTCTTCATCACCTGTTCCATGTTCTGGTTGATGTCAATCACGGCAGGGGGTGAGCTCATAAAGGTTTCCACTTTCATGCGGCGGTAGAGGTCGGGGCGAAACATTATGTTGCGGATGTCGTCGAGCAGCACTACGCCGATGAGCCGGTTGTCGCTATCGATTACCGGAAAGAGGTTGCGGTTGGACAGGGAGATTACTTTCACCATTTCGCGCAGGTCCATCTCCGGGCTTACGCAATGGAAGTCTGTCTCGATAACATTGCTGATTTTCAGAAGTGTGAGCACGGCTTTGTCCTTATGGTGAGTGAGGAGTTCTCCGCGCTGGGCAAGACGCATGGCGTAGATGCTGTAAGGCTCGAAATACTTTATGGTGAAGTAAGAGAGTGCCGAAACAATGAGGAGCGGAAGGAACAGTGAGTAGCCACCGGTGAGTTCGGCCGTGAGGAACATGCCCATAAGAGGTGCGTGCATCACACCTGCCATCACACCTGCCATGCCGAGGAGCGCGAAATTCTTCACCGAGAGGTCGAGCCCGAAAATGCTGTTGATTGAGTAGGCGAACAGGAATCCGGCCATACATCCTACGAATAGCGACGGTGCGAATGTTCCGCCTACACCGCCGGCACCGTTGGTGGCCGATGTGGCGAATGCTTTTGTCACGGTGATTGATGCGACGAAGAGAATGATGAAGAGGACGGAGTCGCGGTCGGAGTAGAAAATAGAGCTGTTGAGTATGGCCGATGTGTCGCCGCTCAGCAGGGAGATTATGGCTCCGTAGCCTTCGCCATAGAGCGGCGGGAATAGGAATACGAGACCGGAAAGGATGAGTGCTCCGGTGCCGTAGCGCCGCCAGGGGCTTTTGATGCGGCGGAACATATTTTCCATCATGTTAAGCACCCGGGTGAAGTAGAGTGACACCAGTCCGCAGAACACGCCGAGAATTATCACGTAAGGGATTCTTGCCATGACGAACGGCTCGCTCTGCATGAAGAAAAATTCGGCGTCGTAACCGGTAAGTGTATATGCCACAGTGGCTCCGGTGATTGAGGCTATAAGCAGGGGCATTACCGATACGGTGGTGAGGTCTATCATAAGGACCTCCAGGGTGAAAAGCATGCCGGCGATGGGAGCCTTGAATATGCCAGCTATGCCGGCTGCCGCACCGCACCCTACAAGAATCATCAGTACCCGCGGTGACATGCGGAACGCTTGCCCGACCGTGGAGCCTATGGCGGCTCCTGTGGCCACGATGGGGCCTTCGGCGCCGACCGAGCCTCCGAATCCGATGGTTATGGAGCTGGATATCAGCGAGGAGTACATATTGTGCCGTTTGAGCCGGCTTTTATTCTGGGAGATTGCATACAGCACTCTCGTAACGCCATGGGCTATGTTGTCGCGGACCACATAACGCACAAACAGCATGGTTATGAGCACTCCCACAGCGGGATATATGATGTAAAACAAGTTGCCCTCGGTGACGGTGAAGTGGGAAGTGAGCTGATGGGATATGAAGTGGATAAGCCCTTTCAGCGCCAGGGCGGCGAACCCGCCGAGCATGCCCACGATGAGCGAGAGTATCACCACCATGGTCTTTTCCTTGACGTGTTTTTCACGCCAATGCTGGACACGGGCCACGGCTGTGGTTGCAATCTGCGATATGTTGGTAAGTAGTTTTGTCATAATCCTTTTCCCGACAGAACGGTGCTTGCGGTGTGAAACAATATTTTCAGGTCGGTGGTTATAGAGATGTTTTCGAGATAAATAAGGTCGTAGCGCATGCGTTCGAGCATCTGCTCCACCGATGATGCGTAGCCATATTTTACCATCCCGAGCGATGTTATGCCGGGACGTACGCGGTGAATGAGGCTGTAGGCCGGGTCATGCTCCATAAGAATGCTGGCAAAATATTCGCGTTCGGGTCTGGGGCCTACGAGCGACATGTCGCCACGCAGCACATTGAAGAACTGTGGCAGCTCGTCGAGGCGGTATTTTCGGAGTATGCGGCCAACGGATGTTATCCGGCTGTCGTTTGCGTGTGAGAGTTCCGGCTTGCCGTCGGGTTCGGCATCGTGCACCATGGTGCGTAGCTTGTAGATGGTAAACGGCTTTTTGTGGAGTCCCAGCCGGCGCTGGCGGTATAAAACCGGTCCTTTTGTGTCAATCTTTATGGCAAGTCCCATCAGAAGTAGCGGCAGGGCTGTGATAAGAAGCATAAGAGCCGATACGACAACATCGGTTGCACGCTTGATGTTGAGGGTGCTTTCCGGAAGGTGAGTGCGTGTCACGTCGATAAACAGCTGCGACTTGAAGTTGGGCAGGTGTGTGCTGAACATGTATGTCGGCAACCTGTCGGCAGCCACGTATATGGGCAGGTCGAGAGGTAGCAGTCTGTTTATGACACTTTGTGTCGTGTCCCATCCGGCGGGATTGGGGATGAGTATTATATTGTGTATGTCGAATCCGGCGCACACGCTTTTTATCCGGCTGATGTCGTATATGGGCAGGTGTGTTCCGGTGGTGCAGTATCGGGCCTTGTTTTCGGAGTCGATAAGGGCCACGGGGTGTATGCCTGTGCCCGGCATTGTCTGTTGCAGCTGCCTTGGGAAGAGTTGTGGGATGGAACTGTAGCCCACCACGAGGGTGTTGAACGAGATTTTTCCCTCGGTTATCCTGTGGCTTGTGTGACGGCTTATGATATAGCGCGGGATATATACCAGAATGAAGAGCAATCCGAAGAGTATCAGGAATAGGCTGTAGTCGCGGGTGCGGTCGGACGAGAGGTCGTTGATCAGGACGGTGAATATAAGCACCACGGTGCCTATCAAGGCAGTGGATAGCGTGATTGACGCTTCGGATGTGCGTGATTTTCCATATACGGTGTTGTACTGTCCGGAGAGATAGTAGAGCACTACCATGGCTATGGGGAAGAGTATCTGGCCTGTGACGAGTGTGGCTGACGAGAGGAAATCGCCGAGGTCGAATGACCATTGGGTTGACTCGGGGAGCTCGTAGTAACGGATTATGTTGAAAAGGAGCATAGCGATGTTGGTCGACAGGAAGTCGGCCAGGATGTATGTCCATCTCAATCTTCTTTCTCCGTTCACTTACGCAGGATTTTAAAAGTGGAGTCGTTGGAGATTTTAATCACCGTGGAAGGGGTGCGGGGTGTGGTGTCGTCGCGACGGAATGAAGCCACATAGTCAACAGCGTTGATTATTTCAGGTGAAATCTGGTTGAAGAATGCCGGAGCAGGCATTCCGCTGATGTTGGCTGACGTAGACACCACCGGGCGTCTTAGCTCACGGCACAGACGCCGGCTATAGGTCTCGGAGGTTATGCGCAGGGCGGCACTTCCGTCGGCGGCGAGCAATTGAGGCGCCAGATTGACCGGAGAGTCGTAGACCACGGTTATAGGGTTGACGGCCGCCTCGACCAATTGCAAGGCCACTTCCGGAATGTCGTCGACATAGCGTTCGAGCATGCGTATGTCGCTCACCAGGGTGATGAGAGCCTTGGCTTCGGCGCGGCGTTTCAGTTCGTATATCTTATGTATGGCCTTAGGGTCTGTGGCATCGCATCCGAGCCCCCACACGGTATCGGTGGGATAGAGTATCACTCCGGAATGGCGAAGACAGTCCACGGCAGCGGCAATGTCTGAGTCGAGTGTCATTCAAGTCAGGTTAGTGTTTTGCAAAGATAACACTCAGCATCGGTAAATAAAAGTGCGGGACGAATTTTGTGGTTGTGAACAAAGGGGGCATGGCATGCGTTATTATGATGCAAGTAATAAAACAGACATATAATATAAGTTCCGCGCAGGCTCGAGATGAGTTGCGCGGAATGTTTTTTCACGGATGTGCATAAAAATAGGCGGTATGTGGGCGGCAAGAGAAAAAAATTGTGTAGTTTTGGGGTATAATACATAAATCTAATCCTTATAACTGAAAAAAGAGTACGATATGTTACGCGACGAAGACAAGGCCCTGCTTGAGGAGAAGGGCATAAGCGAACAGCAAGTGGAGCAACAGCTCAAGAGATTTGCGACAGGGTTTCCTTATCTGAAGATTAAAGATGTGGCCCGGACGGGTCAGGGCATAACTGTGCTGACTCCCGAAGAGGAGGCCGAGGCTGTGGAACGGTGGAGGAAATATCTGTCGGACGGAGGCGAGGTGTGCAAGTTTGTGCCGGCTTCCGGAGCAGCCTCGCGCATGTTCAAGGCTCTTTTTGAATTTGTTGACGGTGAGAGTGAAGTGCCTGCCGAGGGTTCGGATGTGGCCCGCCTGCTTGCCGATATAGATAAGATGGCATTTATAGCCGACCTGAATGCCGCCACCTCGCGCATCCATGGCAAGACAGTGGCTGAACTTATAGCCGCCGGACGCAACAAGGATGTGGTGGCCGCTATAATAAATCCCGAGGGCCTTAATTATGGTAATCTCCCCAAGGGACTTCTGAAATTCCACTCGTATGCCGCCGGCAGCCGTACGCCTGTAGAGGAGCAGCTGGTGGAGGGCGCTCAGACGGCAGCCAATTCCCACGGTGTGGTCAATCTGCATTTCACAGTGTCGGCCAACCATCGCAAACTGTTTGAGGAGAAACTTGCCGAGGTGCTCGAACCGCTCGGTAAGGAGCGTGGTGTGACATATAATGTGACACTCAGCGAGCAGAAGCCATCGACCGATACCATAGCCGCCAATCCCGACAACACTCCATTCATGGAGGATGGGCATCTGCTTTTCCGCCCCGGCGGCCATGGCGCGCTGATACAGAATCTCAACGATATGGAATCGGCTGTGGTGTTCATAAAGAATATTGACAATGTGGTGCCTGACTCGCGCCGCGAGGCGACCATAAAATACAAGCAGGTGCTCGCCGGATATCTTATGGAGCTTCACGACAAGGTGGACGGATATCTCGCTGACCTCGCCGCGGGTAACTATACGCGTGGCCATCTTCAGGAGATGGTGGAGTTCCTGCATGAGAAGTTGGGCATAACCGACCGAAGCATCGATGAGAAGAACGATACGGATCTGGCTGTCTATATCCACGAGAAACTGTCGCGTCCGCTGCGTGTGTGCGGAATGGTACGTAACGAAGGTGAACCCGGCGGCGGACCGTTCATAGCCTATAATCCCGACGGCTCGGCTTCGCCCCAGATTCTGGAGGCCAATCAGATTGATCCGGCCAACGGTGACTATGCCAAGATGCTTCAGGGTGCCACCCATTTCAATCCGGTGGATCTGGTGTGCTACATCAAGGATCGCCACGGTCTGAAATTCGACCTTACCAGATATGTGGACCCTGCCACAGGGTTTATCTCGTCGAAGTCGAGCCACGGCAAGGAACTGCGTGCTATGGAGCTTCCCGGATTGTGGAACGGTGCGATGAGCGACTGGAACACTGCTTTTGTGGAGGTGCCGGTGGCTACGTTCAATCCCGTGAAAACTGTAAACGACCTTCTGCGTCCGGCTCACCAGGGCTGATTGCATAAGTGGAAATAACATCAGACCACATCCTGTCTCCGCCCGGAGACAGGATGTGGTTGCTTATTATAGAACCGACAGGCCGGTGGCGGCGTTGTAAAGAGACAAAGCAAACGAACGGTCTATGGGAAAGAAAGAGGAAATAATGCAGCTGTGGCGCGAGGGGTTCGGTGACAGCGGGGAATATCTCGATATGTATTTCAACCGGGTCTATCCCCATGCGGTGGAGTTTGTGCGCGAGAGCGGCGGCAAGGTTGTCAGTTCGCTGCTGATGCATCAATATCCCATACTGTTTTATGGCGCGGAACCCACCGTGGGCTATCTTGCCGGCGCGGTGACCAGACGTGGACACCGTGGCAAGGGCTATATGTCGGGGCTGGTGACGGAGGCTATGGCGCTTGCGGCAGCCCGCGGCGACATGATGTGCACCCTGATTCCGGCACATGGATGGCTCTATTATTTTTTTGAACGTTTCGGCTTCTCCACCGTGTTTCTTGCCGATGTGGAACGCTATACGTCGATGCATGCATTTGCCACAGAACATGTCTATCACCGGGTGACCGACCAATATGCGCCGGAGGTGTACAACGCCTTTTCACGTTACGAGCATGAGCGTAGCGGGGTTGTGCTCCATAGCCGCCGCGATTTTCTGAATGTGCTCGACGACCTGGCCATGCGGAGTGGCGGTACGTTTGTGGCGGTAGGCCGGGAGGATGTGCCGGTGGCTGCAATGGCCTGGGCGGTGGAGCACGGCGATGTGGTGCAGGTCAATGAGGTGCTCGGATTGGATGCCGATGCCAGGACAGGTGCGCTTCAGGCTCTGCGCGAGTTGTTTCCTGACCGTCCGTTCAGGGTGAATGCGCCTTCGGAATTTGCCGGTGGCAGAAAACTTTATCCCCACGGCATGGGGCGTATTGTGAATGTGGATATGTGTCTCGGCCTGATGGCCGCGGCAAATCCTGAACTGAATATGGTGGTGAGGGTAGCTGACGGCATGATTGAAACCAACAAAGGTGTGTATGCCGTGGCCGGAGGTGAATGTCACCGCGTGGCGCATAATGCAGGGCATATAGATTTCGATGTGACTGTGGAGGTGCTGGCCAACATGATATTCAGTTCCCCCGCGACGGGCGATATGCTTGGCATTCCCTCGCGCAGAAGCCGGTTGAGCCTGATGCTGCACTGATGCGCATCCATGCGGGGCGACTGCTGATGGATAAAAATAGGGTGGCGGGAAAGTTCCGGCCACCCCTGAGGGAGAAGAAAATGAATCGTTATTTATTCTTGCAGCACTCTTGTTTCTTGGCGTTGGGATTTTTATGTTTCCCGGCCTTGTCGTTTTTGAAGTCCTTTCTGTGGCCGTGGTGCTTGTCGGCTTTGGCGGGACGCTGATTTACAAATGCGTTTTCAAGAAATTGGGTGTATTGTTCGGGGGTGAGCACCTGTTTTACCTGCTTGAGATAGTCGGCGCGTACGGTTTTCACGAGTTGGGCGCGCTTTCCGGGTTCAAGATTCTTGGCCTCGTTGCTGTTGTCGCGAGCAGTTTTCTTGGCAGCTTTCATCACTTCGCAGGGTGTGGGTATGGCTTTTAATGAAGTCTGCTGCTGCTCTGTGAGATTGAGCCCTTCGAAGGGGTTGCATGCTTTGGCGCATTTTTTCTGCGCGTCACATTTCTTTTCGTTCCGGCACTTTGCATCGCATTTTTTATCCTGATTGCAGGCGGGTTGCTGCGCTGAAGCCGATAATGTGAAGATAGATGCGGCGATGAGGGCCATTGAGAAGATTTTCTTTTTCATAATAATTGTTGTAAGAGAATTTATATTTCTGGATTGTCTTTGGTAATAAGACAAAATTTGCGGTGTCGAGTTTAATCGGCGATGCACGATTTAGGTTATTTTAGCAACCGTTGCCAAATTTACACAGATAATATTTATGGGGATTCTACCTTGTGTTTTGTGTTTTTGTATTAAATTTGGTGACGTCAAATAAACACCATCTAAAAATCTACTCTTTATGAAAATTAAACGGCTGATGTCGGCTGCCATTGCCGCGATTTTGTTTACCACGGTGTGCTGGGGAGATGCTATCGGGTCTCCGGGCGATGTCATACCGCGCCCCCAGTCTGTGTCGCCGGCTCAGGGGACATTCCGCCTTGCCGATGCTCCCACCTATTATATAAAAGGTGTGTCTGATGAAACTCTCGGGAAATATATGGAGGAGTCACCTCTTAAATTGATTCCGGCCACGCGACAGAAGAGTGCCGATGTGGTTGTGGATATAAAGGGTGACAAAGGCGAGGGATATGTGATGAAAATCACCCCTAAGCGTATAGCTATATCGGCCGATGGGCCGGCGGGGGCATTCTACGGCATTCAGACCCTGCTTCAGCTAACCGCCGACGGAAAGGTGAGGGAGATGCAGTGTTGCGAGATATCTGATAGCCCGCGTTTCCCTTACCGTGGATTGCATTTCGATGTGAGCCGCAATTTCCGCTCTAAGGAGTTCCTGAAGAAACAGATTGATGCGATGGCGATGCTGAAGATGAACAACATGCATCTGCATCTCACGGATGGAGCCGGATGGCGTCTGCAGATTGACGCATATCCGCGTCTTACTGATTTTGCCGCGTGGCGTCCGCAGAAATCGTGGATGGACTGGCGCGACGCCGGAACTAAATATTGTGAACGTACCGACCCGCATGCGCAGGGTGGATATTACACCAAAGATGATATACGCGAGATTGTGGATTATGCCGCGGCCAGACATATACGTGTGATTCCCGAGATAGAGATGCCGGGACACAGCGAGGAGGTGCTCGCAGCCTATCCGGAACTCTCGTGCACCGGCACGCCATATACATCGTCGGATTTCTGTGCTGGCAAGGAGGCTACATTCAAATTCCTTGAAAATGTGCTTGCGGAGGTGATAGAGCTTTTCCCGTCGGAATATATACATATAGGTGGCGACGAGGCCTCGAAAGATGCGTGGCGCAAATGTCCCGACTGCCGTGAGCGCATGGAGCGCGAGGGGCTGAAGGATGTGGATGGCCTGCAAAGCTATTTTATAAAGAGGATAGAGCGGTTCGTGAATTCAAAAGGGAGAAAGATAATAGGCTGGGACGAAATACTCGACGGCGGTGTGGCCCCGAATGCCACAGTGATGTCGTGGCGCGGAACGGAGGGTGGTATAAAGGCCCTTAAATCGGGTCACGATGTGGTGATGACTCCGGGTGAGTATTGCTATATAGACTATTCGCAGGATGCTCCGTTCAAGGAGCCTGTGTCGATAGGCGGATACACACCGCTGGCCAAGGTGTACTCTTACGAGCCGGTGGAAGCCGGACTGAGCGATGGCGATGTGGCGCATCTGCTCGGAGTGCAGGCCAATCTGTGGAGCGAGTATGTGGCCGATGACAGCCATGCCGAACACATGTACTATCCGCGTGCCTATGCCGTGGCCGAGGTGGGGTGGAGTTCGCCCGAGAAGGATTATGCCGATTTCCATCGCCGTGCGTTGAAGCTCAACGAGGAGATGGCCGGGAAGGGTTACACGCCGTTTGACCTCGCGCACGAATATGGAGAGCGCCGCGAAAGTCTGACACCGGTGGCGCACGCCGGCCGTGGAGCCAAAGTGGCCTACGGCACGCCCTATAACTCGAAATATCCTGCTGCGGGCTATGCCACCCTGACCGACGGTGTGCGTGGCGGATGGACCTACGGCGACAAACGGTGGCAGGGATTTTCAGGAGATATGGATGTGACGCTTGACCTCGGTGAGTTGAAACCGGTGCATTACGTGGGTGCGGATTTCATGCACTCCGAGGGAGCATGGGTGCATCTGCCGGAGTGTGTCACGATCTCTGTGAGCACCGATGGAACGACATTTACCGATGTGGACACTGTGTGGTGTGATGTCGATGCGACATATCCCAAGATTCTGTTTAAGGAATATGGCACAGCGGTCGATACCGAAGCCCGTTATGTGCGTGTGCGTGCCAAGGCCAATCCGCGTCCCGGAGCATGGCTCTTTACCGATGAAATAGTGGTGAACTGAATTCCCGAGCCATGGTGCGGAAATGAAAATTATTATTACTTTTGTAATCCTAACATATAACCCCAAATATATTTGAGATGAAGAAGCACAACTTTTATGCCGGCCCTTCGATACTTAGTGAATACACCATTAAGAATACTGCCGACGCAATATTGAATTTTGCAGGTACCGGACTGTCAGTACTTGAGGTGTCGCACCGCAGCAAGGAGTTCCAGGCCGTTATGGACGAGGCTATGGCCTTGGTCAAGGAACTGCTTGATGTGCCCGAAGGATATTCGGTGTTGTTTCTGGGCGGAGGCGCGAGCATGCAGTTCTGCATGGTGCCCTACAACCTGCTTAAGAACAAGGCCGCTTATCTCGAGACAGGCACCTGGGCTGTAAATGCCATCAAGGAAGCCCGCCTGTTTGGCGATGTGGATGTTGTGGCTTCGTCGAAGGACGCCAACTTCACTTATATACCAAAGGGCTATGAGGTTCCCGCCGATGCCGACTATTTCCATATCACTACCAACAATACAATCTACGGTACCGAGATGCGCTACGATCCTGATGTGAATGTGCGTATGGTGGCCGATATGTCGAGCGATATATTCTCACGTCCGGTCGATGTGTCGAAATACGACATAATATATGCCGGCGCGCAGAAGAATCTCGCTCCTGCCGGTGTGACCATAGTGATAGTGCGCGATGACGCTCTCGGTCATGTGGACCGCGCCATCCCCACCATGCTCGACTACCGCACCCATGTTAAGAAGGGTTCGATGTTCAACACTCCCCCGGTGCTCCCGATATATTCAGCATTGCAGACATTACGCTACTATAAGGAACTTGGCGGTGTGAAGGCTCTTGAAAAGATGGATCTGGAAAAAGCCGGAAAACTTTACGATGCGATAGATTCGAGCCGTATGTTTGAGGGGACGGTGACTGATGCTGCCGACCGTTCGATAATGAATGTATGTTTCGTGATGACCCCCGAATACAAGGAACTTGAAAAGGATTTTGTGGATTTCGCTTCTACAAAGGGCATCGTTGGTATAAAGGGTCACCGTTCGGTGGGCGGTTTCCGCGCATCGCTCTACAATGCTCTCCCCATGGAGAGTGTGGATGTGCTTGTGGCGGCCATGAAGGAATTTGAAGCTAAACATTAATCCCCCTATCAGTTACTATGAAAGTTCTTGTAGCTACAGAAAAACCGTTTGCTGCGGTAGCCGTCGACGGTATACGCAAGGTGGTTGAAGAGGCGGGCTATGAGCTCGAACTTCTTGAAAAATACACATCGCGAGGTGAGTTGCTCGATGCAGTGGCCACTGCCGATGGCCTGATAATACGAAGCGATGTGGTGGATCAGGAGGTGCTTGATGCGGCCAAAAATCTTAAGGTTGTGGTGCGCGCCGGTGCCGGTTATGACAATGTGGATCTTGCCGCAGCCACCGCTCACGGAGTATGTGTGCAGAACACCCCGGGGCAGAATTCCAACGCTGTGGCCGAGCTTGTGTTCGGTATGACGGTGATGGCTGTGCGCAATATGTTTAACGGCACATCCGGCTCGGAGCTGAAGGATAAGTCGCTCGGTATACATGCTTTCGGTCAGGTAGGACGCAATGTGGCCCGCATAGCCAAGGGCTTCGGTATGGAGGTGTCGGCTCTCGATCCCTATTGTCCCGACGATGCTATGGAGGCCGCCGGTGTAAAGCCGGTACATTCAGTAGAGGAATTGTATGGTGGCAATAAGTTCGTGTCGCTTCACATCCCCGCCACTGCCGAGACCCGCGGTTCGATAGGCTACGACCTTCTGATGCTTATGCCCAAGGGTGGAGTGCTTATTAACACGGCCCGCAAGGAGGTGATGGATGAGGCAGGGCTTGCAAAGGCTCTTGAGGCACGTCCCGATTTGAAATATGTGGCTGATGTCAAGCCCGATAATGCCGCGGAGCTTTCCGAAAAGTTTGGCGACAGAGTGTTCTTTACACCGAAAAAAATGGGTGCGCAGACCGCCGAAGCCAATATCAATGCCGGTATAGCGGCAGCCCGTCAGGTGGTGGAATTCCTGCGTGACGGAGTGGCGCGTTATCAGGTCAATAAATAAAGAAATAAGTTTATACGTAATCGGGGCGAACTTTCAAGAAAGTTCGCCCCGATTGTTATGGTTGTGTTTGGAACTGTTATTAGAATTCGCCCTCTTCGAGAGTGAGTTCGAACGATTCGCCCGAGGGAACGGCTTTATAGTTGAACTTAAGTCCGCGGCCTGATTCCTTGATTACATCGATAAAGGGGTTGCCGGCAAACATCTGCTGAACCTGCTGCTGCATGGCTTCCTTGTTGGTGTTTTCCTTTATCTGGCTGAGATCGTAGATCTGGTCGTTGAGTTCGTAGTTGATTACTACATACTGACCGTCGTCCTCCATGTTCACCACCTTGAAGTTGCGGGCCACGTTGATGGGCATGGCTTTGTTTGTCTCCTCGATTACTTTCTGGAGCTTGTTCTCAGCACACGATGACATCATGCCGATGCATAGCGCGGCAACGATGAGCAGGGTGAAATTGCGTAATGCTTTCATGTGATTTTAGTGTTAAATTTAGAAATTGGTTGTAAAAAATCGTGCAAAGAAAAGCATAAAGTTTCATTCCGCAAAGAAAGTTTTGTAATTTTACCCATCAAACAATGCTTACAGATTATGTCCGGGAACAAATATGTGTTTGAGCTTCCTATGCGGGTGCGTGACTACGAGGTGGATTCACAGGGAATTGTGAACAATGCCGTGTATCTTCATTATCTGGAGCATACCCGCCACGAATTTTGCCGGAAGGCCGGCACTTCGTTCCGCGCCATGCAGCAGCAGGGGATAGACCCGGTGTTGCGGAGTGTCAACATCACCTATCTGCATCCGCTCGGGCTGGGGCAGGAGATGGTAAGCAAACTCGCGTTGCGTCGCGAGGGTGCGCGGTTCATATTCGTGCAGGATATTTTCACGCTCCCCGACATGCAGCCGGTGGTGAAGGCCGAAGTCACTGTGGTGTGCCTCGAGAATGGCAGGCTCACCCGCGGCGATGTCCTCGCCGAAGCGTTTTCAGAATACCTGTAAATAAACAAACATTGCGATGCCTTACGACGCTTTGATATATAAGATGGCTTTCGCCTCGCTGCGCGGCATAAACCGCACTATGGCCGGTGAGCTGCTTTCGCGCACCGGTGGCGAGCAGGCGTTTTTTGAATTGTCGGAGCGGCAGCTTGGGGCAATGATGGGATTTTCCAACCGTTTGTTTGAAAGCGGTTATCGTGCGGGGCTGCTCGAGTGTGCCTCGCGCGAAGCCGATTTTGTGGCGGCTCACGGCATACGGCCGCTATATTTTTCCGATGACGATTATCCGGCGCGGCTTGCCGAGGCCGACGATGCACCGCTTATGCTGTACACTCTTGGCGGTTGCGACCTAAACCGCGGACACATGCTTGCTGTGGTCGGTACACGCCATGCCACTCCTTACGGCCTTGACTTTGTGGAGCGTCTGGTGCGCGACATGGCTGAGAATGTAGCCGAGCCGGTCACAATAGTAAGCGGATTGGCATTCGGCATAGATGTGGCAGCCCACAAGGCGGCCATGAGGCATGGACTTCCAACGGTGGGTGTGCTGGCACATGGCCTGAACATGATGTATCCGGCGCAACACCGTCAGGTGGCGGCCGATATGGCGCATGGTGGCGGGATGCTTGTCACCGACTATCAGTCGTCGGCAGTGGTGCATAAGGGGAATTTTGTGGCGCGTAACCGGATAGTGGCCGGACTGTGCGACTGCCTCCTTGTGGTGGAATCGGCCGCCAAAGGTGGCGCGCTTATCACGGCCAATCTCGCTTCGGGCTACAACCGCGATGTGTTTGCCCTGCCCGGACGCATCTCCGACCGCTATAGCGCCGGATGCAACAAACTTATCTCGGCAAATATCGCTGCTCTTGTTCAGGATGCCGGCGATATAATCCATGCCATGAACTGGGCGGAGAAGGAGCGGGGAAGTGTACAGGCGCAACTGTTTCCCGACCTTACAGACGAGGAGCAGGCCGTGGTCGATTATATCACAGAGCATGGCGAGGCCCAGCTCAATCAGCTCACCATTGCCATGAACCAGAATGTGGGGCGCATGATGTCGCTGCTCATCGACATGGAGTTCAAAGGACTGCTTCTCACATATCCGGGTGGAAAATACAGGTTGGCTTAACATTAGCCATAGCCACATTGTTAATAATATAACCTAATTTAAAAATCAAGTATATATAATGGAAAAGAAAATAATAGCACCATCAGAGCTTATAATCAATCCCGACGGGTCGGTGTTCCACCTCCACCTGCTTCCCGAGCAGCTCACAGACCGTATAATTCTCGTGGGCGATCCGGGGCGTGTCGACATGGTGGCCTCCTTTTTCGACAGCCGTACATTCGAGGTGTCGTCGCGCGAGTTCCACACCATAGGCGGCACATATCAGGGCAAGCCCATAATGTGTCTCAGCCATGGCATAGGTCCTGACAATATCGACATAGTGATAAACGAGCTCGATGCTCTTGCCAACATCGACTTCGCCACCCGCGAGGTACGCCCCGACCACCGCACACTCCACATGGTGCGCATAGGCACATCAGGAGCCTTGCAGCCCGAGTTGAAACTCGGTACCCCGGTGATTGCTGAAAAAGCCATCGGTTTCGATGGCGTGCTCAATTATTATGCCGGACGCAACGATGTGGCCGACCTTGACTTCGAGCACGATTTCTGTCAGTCGGTGGGGTGGAATCCGCTGTGGGCCAAGCCATACGTGGTCGATGCCGACCCGCAGTTGGTCGACATGATAGGCCGCGACGATATGGTGCGTGGCAATACCATATCGGCCGTAGGGTTCTATGGCCCGCAGGGGCGTGAATTGCGGCTTCCGCTTGCCAATCCCGATCTCAACCGCCGTATAGAGGAGTTCCGCCACAACGGTCGCAAAGTGACCAACTACGAAATGGAGTCGGCTCCCCTTCAGGGTCTCAGCCGTCTGATGGGCCATAAGGCCATGACCGTGTGCTCCATCATAGCCAACCGTATGCGCCACGACGCCACCCCCAATTACAAGACTGCCATTCACGACCTCATTGGCACAGTGCTCGACCGCATCTGACATAGCTCTATCCCCCATATTCATATAAACAGAGGGCGCCGAAAGTTGAAAATCGGCGCCTTTTTTGCGTCCGCATGTCGCTTTTTTGTCTACAACCACACGTTTTTCACCTTTTTTGGTGACAACACGGTGTCTGCCGATACGGTATCTTTGCACATACTACTAATCAATCATAATTCGGCAATGAAAAAACTTTTACTCTCTACGTTGTGGATATTATTAAGCATAATTATCGCGAAATCAGAAACGGTTCATGTCTCGACCCCGGGCACACTCCAGGAATTGGTTTCCTCCCTTGAAAACAGTGCTATCAAAGAACTTACGGTTTCTGGAAAACTGGATGGGTCTGATATATATTATCTTAATTCCGCACCTGATAATATCTCGGGACTCGAAACACTCGATATCAGCGAGGTGGAATTGATTCCCGGAGAGATCTGCTATGGTACTGCGCGCAAGAGTGTGGGCTATAAGGAAAATATAGTTACATGTTACTTTTTCATTTCCGAAGAGAATAAAACAGAATACAGTAACTCTGTTACTGACATGCTTGGTACAACGCACTCCGCGTGGAAAGTATATTGCAACGATTTACAATATGCTTTTACAAAAACAAATATAAAGAAAATAGTATTTCCAAATTGTCTTACATCTTTAGGCGAGGGTATTTGTTATTATTCTTATCTTGAGGAAGCTGTAGCAGGGCCCAATGTGACTCGTGTTGGTGATAAGGCATTCTATACATGGAGTACACTAAAATCGTTTACCGGTGGTAAAATTGAAAATTTTGGTGAATATTCCTTTATTAATAATACGAATCTGAAATCAATAGATCTCAGCCATGCGAAAATAATAGGAGACAATGCTTTTGATGGGTGTTCTATTACGAAAGTGTCACTTCCGGAGGGGCTGCAAAGTGTAGGATATAGGGCATTTCCCGACGTGTTGTTTTCTAATGTCGTATTTCCGGCGTCGCTTGTGTCCATTGATAGATATTCTTTCTCATCTTCCGGTGCTAATTTGAAATATGAAGATGGTGTATATTATGTCAATAATATTGCAGTTATGCCATCCGACAAGACTACGGAAATAATATTTAGGACGGGTACGCGTTTTGTAGCTAATCATTTCGGGGCGTCAAAAGTGACATCGGTTGTGTTCAATGAGGAACTGGACAGTATTGGTTGTAATGCCTTTTATGGTGCGCCTTTGACAAATGTGGTTCTGCCCAGCATATATAAAATAGGAAATGAGGCATTTCGTGAATGTAGTGCTTTGAAAACAGTGATTGCAAATTTGCGTTTGCCTGAATATATAGGAATCAATGCGTTTAGTGAATGTACTGAACTGAATTCGTTCAAGGTGTTGACCAACGATACCCGTGAATGTGTAATAGCTGACGCTGCGTTCTACAACTGTTCGGCACTTCAGGAATTTAAATTCCCGAATGAGACTCATTTCAGTTATATCGGGTCAAGGGCGTTTTACAATTGTAAAATGTTGAATGAAATCGAATTGAATGATGTCGATTATATAGGTTCATATACATTCTATAACTGTGGTACCGTTATGAAATTTCCACATTCGGTTTATGAGATAGGAGCGGGTGCATTCAGTGGTGTTACTTGCGATAGTGTGTATATCGGCCCGAATATTAAAGTTTTAGAAGAAGGGATATTTAGGGATATAAAAGGATTAAGAAAAATTAGGATTGATGCAGAATGTCTTGAGGATGGTAAGGATAGGGTGTTCTATAATTCAGTCAATCTTTTGAATACGATTATCATTGGCCCCAAGGTACACTACATACCTTACTTGTGCCTCAAAACGGAATCTGGAGGTGGTGGAGGTAAGGTGGATATTACATTTATGGATCGAGATCCATCATGCCTATATGATGATTTAGTTCTGGATGGGACATTCGCTGGATGTAATATAAAATCCGTAACATTACCTGACTATGTGGTTCTTCGCTATAATGCATTTCGGAGCACTTCGTTAGAGGAGGTCCTATACAGTGGCGCTGCTCGTTGGAGCGAGACACAGCAAGGCACCTCGTATGGAGATAGGGAAATTGACCATTATGTATTTGCTGGGTGTTCAAATCTCAGCAGATTGGAACTGGCTCCATCTATATCAAAGATTGATGAAAATAATTTCAGCTCTCTTGGAAATCTCAGGGTGGTTTCGGTATATAGGGCCACGCCCCCGGTTTATTCAGAAGGTTTTCACAACGATACATATCAGGAGGGTGTGCTTTTAGTCCCGGCGGGATGTGTGGAACGGTACCGTTCCACCGCACCTTGGAGCAATTTTGTGAATATAGCGGAAATCGGGTCTGCCCAAATATATGTTGGCTCAAGATTCGAGATTGGCGATTTGAGGTATGAAATAACAGATGCAGATCCTGATAATCCTAAGGCTAAGGTGATTGGATTATCAGCGGATGGGAGTGACAGCTATAGGGCTGGCAATAGTCCGTATTCCGATGCTATGGATAAGGAGCTGGTGATACCATCGGAGGTGGTTTATGCCGGGAAGGTTTGTACAGTTGAAGGTATAGGAGAAGGAGCTTTCCAAAGTGAGTATTTTGAAGGTGTTTTATTACCATCCACTATTAGGTATATAGAGGAGGACGCATTCTACAATTACACGGACCGTCGGTCTACGCGTATTGAAGTCCCGGATATAGCTACATGGTTGAATATTGATTTTGAGATGCCTTACTGTAGCCCCCTTGCTTATAATGATAATTCCCTTATGGCCGGAGGTGAACTGGTTACGGATTTGGTGCTTCCTGAAGATGCCATAGTTAAGAATTACGCATTCTACTGTTATAATGGTCTTAAGACGTTGACTATTCCTGCATCTGTGATATCTGTTGCCGATTGGTCATTTAGGGGGTGTCATAATCTTTCAAAAATTATTGTGGAAGATAGTGAGCATAATGTTCCAGTTTCGTTTGTAGGAACTCAGTTTACAGGTCTTGAAGAAATCTATCTTGGGTCCAATTGTAAATTCAATGCATTCGGGAATCAGGCAAGTCTGAAAAAAGTTGTTGTAGGGTCAAAGGTAAAAGAGTTAAGTTCTAGTCTTTTTAGTGGTTGTTTTAAATTAAAAGAGGTGGAGCTACCACGCTCGATCAGTACTATTGAATCTGGGGTATTCAATGGTTGCAAGCAAATTGAATTGGTGACATGCCGTGCTGCAACTCCACCTGCATACGAGGGCGGATTTGATTCAGAAACATATCAAAAGGCTGTGCTTTATGTCCCTGCGGGGTGCGCCGACCATTATCGTTCTGCAGAACCTTGGAGTAATTTTAGCAATATAATGGAGTTGGACTCCACTGAGGTGTATGTCGGTTATCGGTTTCAGGTTGGTGATCTGATGTATGAGGTTACGGATGAAAATCAGAGCAATCTGAAAGTTAAGGTTGTGTCTTCGGTTGTGCCTGGGAGTGAAATTAATTCTATGGACAATAGGTCGTATCCCGATTTTATGGATAAGGATTTGGTGATACCGTCGGAGGTGATTTATGGTGATAAGGTATGTACTGTTGAGGGGATTGGTGAGAATGCGTTTGCCCACACTTATCTTAGAAGCATATCATTGCCTGCTTCTATTAAATACGTAGAAAGAGGGGCATTCTCTAATTTCACCGATCATCGGTCTACGCGAGTTGAAGTTCCAGATATGGCTACATGGTTGAATATAGATTTTAGCGATGTTTTATGTTCTCCTCTTGTGTATAATGGCGATTCGCTTATGGTTGGTGGTGAATTGATTGTGGATTTGGTGCTCCCTCAGAATGCTGTGGTTAAAGAAGGTGCGTTTTCCCACTATAAAAGTCTTAAAACGCTGACCATACCGGCTTCGGTGGTGTCTGTTGCAGATAACGCGTTCATCGGTTGTCGAAATCTTGAGAAGATTGTGATAGAGGATAGTGACCGTACCCTTTCTATGAACATTTCCAACTATAACGCGTCACTGGTTAGTTTGACGGAAGTATATCTTGGCTCTGATTGCGAAGGAAATACATTTGATTCTGCATTGAATCTAAAAAAAGTTACAATAGGGCCAAAAGTGCGAAGATTGAGTGATGGAATATTCAAAAATTGTGCGTCTCTTACAGAAGTGGAATTTTCACCTGCATTGACACATATAGGCAATTATGCGTTCAGCGGGACAGGCCTTACCGAGGTTCGTATTCCTGATGGAGTTGAGGTGATAGGTGATTATGCTTTTTCGACTAAACTACATTCGGTCTCTTTGCCTGAGAGTCTTAGGGTTATTGGCAATGGGGCTTTTTCCGGGGCTTCGTTGACACAAGTGAAACTACCCGATGGTCTTTGTGAGCTTGGTTCCTGGGCATTTAACGGTACGAACCTTACACAAGTCAATATCCCTAAAGGTATCGATAAACTGAATCCACGAGTGTTCTCTGGTACTAATTTGCGCATGGTTGTAATCCCCGGAAATGTTAAGTCTGTTGAACAGTCTGCTTTTTATTCATGTAATTCGTTGAATGAAGTTTGGTTTGAACAAGGTGTGGAGGCCATACGTGAAGGTGCCTTTGAAGATTGTCTTTATCTAACGACAGTGCTGGTGCCACATACGATGAATCTGATGGAACGAGCGTCGTTCGCTGGGTGTTATCGCATCAATACGATAATATGCAAAGCCACAACTCCACCTGAGAGCAACAATCTGTATGCCAAAGCCTTTGAACAGAATGTATATGATTCTGGTCAGCTTCTCGTGCCCCCCGGTTATGCTAATGCCTATCGGAATATTCCATACTCAGATTCCCGCTGGCATTGGAGCCAGTTCAATAATATAATGGAAAGTGAATTGGCTGGAATCGGTGATGTGATGGCTGATGGTGATGGCGTGGCTGTGCGCGTTGAGGATGGACGCATTGTGGTTGATGGCGTGCCTGAAGGGTCGGTGGTCGAGGTCTATGATGTGGCCGGGCGGCAGGTGTATCGCGGCACTGGGGATATACCCCGGTTGACACATGGCGTCTATATGGTGCGTGTGGGCACAAGGGTGGCCAAGGTACGCGTCTGACCACTATGCCGAAGAAGATGTTTTGAATCTCACCCCGCGCGATTTTTTTCGTAAAAGTTGCGCGGGGTGCTTGGTTAAGTGGTGGAAAATCACTACCTTTGCAGTCCGATTATATCCAAAAATCAAACAATGACACGAGCCGGGGCGGTGCCTTTGGCCGGGCATTTCTGCGGTGAGTGTCGATTAATTAACTATTTATCAATTAATTAAAAGTGGATACTTTAAGCTACAGAACTCTTACTCCCAACGCTGAAAGCGTGGAAAAGGAATGGGTGGTAATCGATGCCACCGACCAGCATCTGGGCCGTCTTTGCTCAAAGGTGGCTAAGATTCTGCGCGGCAAACACAAGCCTACCTACTCTCCCAACGTGGAGTGCGGCGACAACGTGATTATCGTAAACGCCGACAAGGTGGTGCTCACCGGTAAAAAAATGACCGACCGCGTTTATCTTTCTTACACAGGCTATCCCGGTGGCCAGCGTGAAGCTACCCCCGAGCTCCTGATGAAGAAATCTTTCAACAAGCACATCAAAGCCGGTTATCACCCCCTCTATATCAAGGTGGTGAAGGGCATGCTCCCCAAAAACCGTCTGGGCCGTCGCATTATCGAAAACATGCACGTGTACAATGGTCCCAACCATCCCCACGAAGCCCAGAACCCGAAAGTAATCGATATCAACAAAATGAAATAATTCACTGAAGTATGGAAACAGTTAATGCAGTAGGCCGTCGTAAGGCCGCCGTGGCTCGTGTGATTGTAAAGGAAGGCAACGGTGCCATCACAATCAACAAACGCCCCTTGGAAGTTTACTTCCCCTCTTCGATACTTCAGTACATCGTAAAGCAGCCTCTGCTCACTCTCGAGGCAGCTGAAAAGTACGATGTGAAAGTTAACCTTGACGGTGGTGGCTACAAAGGTCAGGCCGAAGCTCTTCGTCTTGCCATTGCCCGCGCTCTCGTCAAGATCAATCCCGACGACAAGTCGGCACTCCGCGCCCAGGGATTCATGACCCGCGACCCGCGTTCTGTTGAACGTAAGAAACCCGGTCAGCCCAAGGCACGCAAGCGCTTCCAGTTCTCCAAGCGTTAATATCCCGCAGCATCACATGGCTGCTTGATAATAAGTGTTTAGTATCTAAATTCCGCGGATGGACACGTTCCCTACTGTGGAGTTGTAAAAAACAAAAGAACGTAAACAATCTTTACACAAAATGTCAACACCTACATTTGACCAACTTTTAGAAGCAGGTTGCCATTTCGGTCACCTTAAAAGAAAATGGAATCCTGCCATGGCTCCTTACATCTTCATGGAGCGCAACGGTATCCACATCATAGACCTCTACAAGACAGCTGCCAAGCTGGACGAGGCCGCCAACGCCCTCAAGAGCATAGCCAAAGCCGGCAAGAAAGTGCTCTTCGTGGCAACTAAAAAACAGGCCAAACAAGTAATCGCCGACAAAGCTGCAAGCGTTAACATGCCTTATGTTATCGAACGCTGGCCCGGCGGTATGCTTACCAACTTCCCCACCATCCGCAAGGCTGTCAAGAAAATGACCGCCATCGACAAGATGACCAAGGATGGTACTTTCGACAATCTCTCTAAGCGTGAGAAACTCCAGATCACCCGTCAGCGTGCCAAACTCGAGAAGACTCTCGGCTCTATCGCCGACCTCAACCGTCTTCCCTCGGCTCTCTTCGTGGTTGATGTGCTCAAAGAACGTATCGCAGTGGCTGAGGCCAACCGTCTCGGTATCCCCGTGTTCGCTATCGTTGACACCAACTCCGATCCTTCTGACGTGGACTTCGTGATCCCCGCCAACGACGACGCCTCAAAGTCTATCGAGCTCATCCTCGACACTGTTTGTGGTGCTATGGCCGAAGGTCTCGAAGAACGCAAGGTGGAGAAAGTCGACACTCAGGCTGCTGAAGGCGAGCAGGCTGCTCCCCGTCGCGAGCGCCGTCGCGTGAGCCGCGCTCCCAAGGGCGAGGCTGAAGCTCAGGCCGAGGAAACTCCCGCCGAAGAAGCTCCCGCAGCTGAATAAATTCATCTATTTTTACTAACATTCTACACTACTATTCAATATGGCAGTAACAATGGCAGAAATCACCAAACTGCGTCACTTGACAAGTGCCGGTTTGATGGACTGCAAAAAAGCTCTCGCCGAGACCAACGGCGATATAGAAGCAGCCGTGGAAATCCTCCGCAAGAAGGGTCAGGCTGTGGCAGCAAAGCGTGAGGACCGTCAGGCTTCCGAAGGTTGCGTGCTCGCCAAAAACGAAGGTAACTTCGCAGCCGTTGTGGCCTTGAAGTGCGAAACTGACTTCGTGGCTAAGAATGCCGGATTCGTTGACCTCACCAAGCGTATCCTTGACGCAGCTCTCGCTGCCAAGGCTAAATCGCTTGAGGAAGTCAAGGCTCTTCAGCTTGATGGCCGTGCCATTGCCGACCTCATCGTTGAGGAGAGCGGCAAGACCGGCGAAAAGATGGAGCTCGGCGCTTACGAATATATCGAGGCTCCCTCCACCACTTCTTACAATCACCTCGGCAACAAGCTCGCTACAATAGCCGGCTTCAACCTCGAAGGTGTGGACTATCAGGTGGGTCGCGACGTAGCCATGCAGGTTGCTTCGATGAATCCCGTGGCTGTTGACCGCGACAGCGTTCCCCAGTCGGTTAAGGATTCTGAGTACAACGTGGCTGTGGACAAGACCAAGGAAGAGCAGGTTAAGAAAGCTGTTGAGGCAGCTCTCAAGAAAGCCGGCATCAACCCCAACCTCGTCGACAGCGAAGCTCACATCGAGTCAAACATAGCCAAGGGATGGCTCACTGAAGAAGAGGCTGAAAAGGCTCGCGCCATAGCTAAGGAAACCGCCGAGGCCAAGGCTGCCAACCTCCCCGAGCAGATGATTCAGAACATCGCCCAGGGCCGTCTCAACAAGTTCTTCAAGGAATCTTGCCTTCTGGAACAGGAATTCGTTAAGGACGCAACTCTCACCATCGGCCAGTACCTCGAAAAGGCACAGAAGGGTCTTGTGGCTGTTGAGTTCAAGCGTGTAAACCTCAACGAAGACTAATCAGCAGCGCTGAAGTCATAACATAACTTTGCATATAGAATATCTCCCGCATCGGTTACGGTGCGGGAGATATTTGCGTTTATCAGGTTACTGTTATGTTGCCGGCTGATGCTTTCCACTCTAAGTGCATAGGAGAGTACCGGTTTCCGGCCTGAATGCGGCCGGAGAGATGATATTTTTTCCGTGGGGTTATTCTACAGTGGCCACGCCTAATTCCGTTATGGCGCCTGTCGAAGGCATGAATGTGGCGTAGGCGGGAGCTTTCTTGTCGGTAAAAATGTTGGGGTCGAGACCAAACACCACTCCATAGTCGGCCACCTTCACATTCTTGCAGCATATATCCTTGCCCATGAACGTTACGGTAAGGTCGGCCGCTCCCGGTATGCGGTAGGCGAATCCACCCTTGGGAAAGCGTTTCTCCTCACCTTTCTCGTTGACAGGGAGTTTGCCACGCTCGGATATCTTTATGTTGAGATATATTGGGTCGCCCCCGAGATTATCGGCATTTACCAGTCCGTCCACGGCTGATAGGCGCGCCACCACAATCGTCGAGTCGGATTTGGATGGATTTACGGTATATGTGCGTACTTCTGTCGATGTCTGCGTTGTGCCGAGAAACATTGCTGTGAGGGCTTCTTCCTGAGCGGCAAGATTGTCGAGCACCAGTTTCATGGCCTGACCATCGGACGGCATCTGGTCGGCCGAGCCTGAAAGGATATCGCTGCGGTTCTGCCGCAGTTCGTATATGCGGGCTGCGGCGAGCTCGGCACGCTTGGCCGACGATGGACTTTGGAGCATTTCTGCTGTCACGGCCTGCTTGGCGGCCGGGGTCTGCAGAATGGTCGGCTTGGCTTCAACGGCTTTCGGCAGCTCCACGGTCTCTTCAGGGTTTATGGCCTCGGTGTTGATGCTCAGCGGGAAGTTGTTTTCGTTTATCATTATATACGGAGTGGTGCCCGCCTTGAACTGCACCTGATATTGTTCCTTGAGGTCGGCTACACCGCTGGTGCTCAATGTCGCTGATTCCAAAGAATAGGTGGTGGAAGCAGCCGTTATCGGTTCCATTCCGAGATATTTCTTGGCATATCGGAAAAATTCCCCCGGTTCCTTCACGGTTTTCTTCGCTTCAAGCGTGACGTTTATCCGGGTGGAGGGGAGGGTGTAGATCAGCGCATATTCATTGATTTTGGTGGCGTTGAGCCGCTGGGTGGTCTGCGCTGATACGTTTGCTGTCGCCATGGCGGCGAGCAAGAGTATGGTGGCTTTTGTTTTCATGTCGGTTTCTCTGTGTCTGGATTTATACAAACGATTGGCGGGGTTGCTGCATTATGAGCATTATGGCGCGGCCTATGTGGGCGGCTATGTCGCCTGCGGTCACGCCGTAGTCGCCATTAACGGATGCCGCCATTTGTCCGGCCACACCATGTATATATGCGGCGATTATCGCACTCACTTCAGGTTTATAGCCTTGGGCTATGAACGATGTCAGCACTCCGGTCAGTACATCGCCGGCTCCGGGAGTGGCCATGGCCGGGCTGCCTGATGAGTTGAAGTACACTTTCCCGTCGGGTCTCACCAATGCTGTGTGATGCCCTTTGAGGAGTATCAGCAGATTGTAGTGGCGCGAAACCTCAAGTGCCTTTATCAGCCGTGCTTCGGCCGAGGTGTGCTCTCCAAACAGCCTGTCAAACTCTCCGGTGTGGGGTGTAAGCACCGACAGCATCGGTATGTGGTTGAGAAGCTGAGGTCTGGCCGCTATGCAGTTGAGCGCGTCTGCGTCTATGACAAGTGGCTTCGTCGATTTTTTCAGAAAAGCCTCTACGGCGTTGACTGTGGTTTCGGAGGTGCCTATTCCCGGGCCGATGCCGATTCCGGTATATGGATGGTCAAGGCGGATGTCCGATAGCATCAGTTTATGGTCGTCAGACTCGAACATTGCCTCCGGCACCGAGGTCTGGGCTATCTGATAGGCGCACTGGGGGGCGAAAAGCGTCACCTTGCCGGCTCCCGAACGCAGCGCTCCCGAGCAGGCTAATATGGCCGCACCTGCCATTCCGAAACGTCCGGCCACCAAGCAAGCCGAGCCGAAGTCTGCTTTGCTGCAGAAGGGTTGACGCGGTTTCAGCAATGTCTTGATTTCCGTTTCCTCAATGAGGTGGAAATTGCTTTTGTGTGCTTCGATAGCCTCGTGGCTGAGCCCTATGTCGAGCACTTTCCATTGGCCTATGAGCGGGGCGTTTTCGGCGAAAAAGAATGATATGCGCGGAAACTGCACCGCAAGGGTCAGTGTGGCGTGTATGGTGTTGCGGGCCTGTGAACGGTAATTCCATTCGCTGAACATGCCGCTCGGTATGTCTATCGACACTACGGTGGCGCCCGATTCGTTGATGTAGCGTACAAGTGCCATGAATCCCCCCGACAGAGGTTCGCGCAGCCCCGAGCCGAACAGTCCGTCAATAACGAGGTCAGTCGAGCTTATCTCGGGAGTGTTGAATGTGCTGGTTATCTCGTGGAAGTCGGCCGCGGGATAGTCCAGACGGAACCGGTCGCGCAGGCGCCGGCAGTCGGGCTTTATGTTGGCCCCGCCAATGTTGAACAGGTACACCGACGGATTGAAGCCACGGTCTATCAGCTGAATGGCCGTGGCGAGAGCATCGGCGCCATTGTTGCCCGGGCCGGCAAACACGATGGTGCGCTTCGACGGGCGCCAGCGGGTGGCTATCTCCGAGGCTGCGCCTTCGCCCACCCGCTCCACCAAGGTCGCTGTGGTTATGGCCTCGCGGCTAAGTGTCTGCTGCTCTATGGTGTGTATATCGTCAGTAGTGAAGAGTTTCATCGTCTGAATATGTGCAAAATCGAAGTTTATGTAGATTACAAAATTACAAATTCTTTTTTCACTGATTGAGATTTTTACTAATTTTGCGCCAATTATTAAATATTTTTTTCGCCGATGAGAACAGTCACCTACAAAGGCATGACCTTTGTGCCGTATCTGGAGAATGCAAAAATTCAGGCCCGTATCAGCGAACTGGCCCGTAAAATCACCGAAGAATGCCGCGGCACCCGTCCGTTGTTCCTGTGTGTGCTCAACGGGGCGTTTCCCTTTGCCGCCGACCTCTTCCGCGGGGTTGACCTTCCCGATGCCGAGATTTCGTTCATCAGGCTGAAAAGCTACGAGGGCACATCGTCGACAGGCGTGGTGAAAGAGGTGCTCGGGCTGACCGAGGATGTCGAAGGCCGCACCGTGATAGTGATTGAGGATATTGTAGACACCGGCAAAACCATAGCCAATCTGGTTAACGACCTCAAGGCCAAGAATCCGGCTGATATAAAGATAGCTACCTTGCTGTTCAAGCCCGAGTCGCTGCAGGCCGATGTAACCCCCGACTATGTGGGTTTTGAGATTCCGTCCGATTTCATAATAGGTTTCGGACTCGATCTCGACGGATTGGCACGCAATCTACCCGATATATGGGTGCTTAGCGAGGAACACGACAATTGATTTTTCCAACAAAAGTTATAGAAATGTATAATTTAGTAGTTTTCGGTGCCCCCGGAAGCGGGAAAGGCACACAGAGCGCACGGCTCATTGATGAGTACGGGCTGTATCATATATCCACCGGCGAGTTGCTTCGCGACCATATAGCGCGCGATACCGAGCTCGGCCGTCTGGCCAACACTTATATATCCAAGGGCAATCTGATTCCCGATGAATTGATGATTGACATCCTCTCGCACACGCTCGACAGCAATCCCGAAACTGCCAGGGGGGTGATATTCGACGGATTTCCACGCACCATCGAGCAGGCCAAGGCGCTCAACGACATGCTGGCCAAACGCGGCTCGAAAGTGCACGCTGTGGTTGGTCTGGAGGTGGACGATGCCGAGCTCGTTGACCGTCTGCTAAAGCGCGGTCAGGAGAGCGGCCGTAGCGACGACAATCTGGAGACTATCAACCGGCGCCTGAAGGTGTACAACGACCAGACCGCTCCTCTCCGCGATTTCTACACTTCCGAAGGTAAGTACCATGGTATAAAGGGAAGCGGAGCCATTGACGATATATTCAATGCCATCAAATCGGCGTTGCTCCCCACCCGCGGGTAATCAATTCCGGCGGACATAAAGCATATAACAATATAAATGGACGAGGCTGTTCAAACTATTGAACAGCCTCGTCTGATTATTTTTATTGGTGCCGTTTATTCACTTCCTCGAAATTATTATCAAACTATAATTGAATCTAATCAAAACCCCACGCACCGGAGCCGTAGCTTTGGTGCGCGGGGTTGATGCTTTCAGCCTCTAAAGGAGGCCGGTAGCTTTATAGCGTTAATCCAAATGGTTTTCGCCGATGGGCCATACGGCGTAGAGGATGCGGAATCTTGTGGGATCGTCTGCCGGAATGAAGATAGACGATTCCGACGGTATTTTGATGAGGTGGTCGGGGTAGATCACTTCTCCTTCTCCTAGGCCGCCCTCCCACTTATCTTCGTAAATAAGCGGAGTGGGGCTGTAATATTTATATCCTTTATATAGGGTATCACCGTCGTATTTAGGATCAAGTGCCATCGGGGCTTCCAGATTCTCAACAATGTGGTCGCACCAGCATGTAAACCCATAATCGTCTAACTGATATTGCCAGTATATATCATTTATGGGATTGGCCCAGTCTTGATTGCTCTTATTGTTATAGAAATAGGGAATTTTAAACTCGGCACCTTCCACTACTCCGGTTTCCAAATTCAGATCAAACTTGGTCATTACATAGAATTCGCTACCATTTCTGAATCTGCCTTCAAGAGCATCGAGAACAAGAGTGTAGGAGCTGTTGCTGGGGGTGTTTACTACAATATCTTCCACCCCTCGGTGATCAGTGTCAATCCAATCTTCGACGGTAGCATCGAGTTTGACGGATGTCAGGCCGATGTGGAGCACGAAATTATACGATTTGCCGGCCTGGAACGCAAAATTGAAGGGGGCAGTTACCTCACTTGTTATTTTGCTTTGGCCTCCGGCGAGGTTTGGATCCTCGGTGATGACATCAAATTTTACAGTCACCATTACGGGGATATCTTCATTGGAATATTTGTCTATAACGGGAGTGGGCATCACCATCAGATATTTATCGTCTTTGGTGAGGTTCATCACTGTGGTGGCGTTGTCGGGAGTGAGCGTGCTGTTGATGAAATCGCCGTTTTCGGAGGTGAGTGTGTAAGTGTGTGATTTGGCCTCATAATTCTCCCATTCGCCGGTGCGGAGATTGAAGTCTCCGTTGTCACCAAATTGGCTTGAAGATATCGACACGCTGTTGATTACCACAGTCGAATTTTCAGTAAGCGCAATCCCATGCTTGCTCAACTCACTGTTGCCGTTATCTTCATTGCCATTTTCGACACTGTTTTCATCGATGACAGCCACACGCTTGAAACCTATGCGCGAGAGTGCATGCTTGAATCGGAAATTCACCTTCTCTTCGATGGTCTGCTTGCTGAGGTTTATTGCTCCGTTGCTATAGAGCAGGTCGATCTGATTGTCGACGTTCTCGTCCATCTTGAACGAGAGTTTGGGGTCGCCGGCTGTGGTGTTCGATGTGATAGCGGTGATGCCGGTAGTTCCGAAGGTTCCGGTATAGGGAGCATAGGCGAAGAACGATACTTTTTCGAGGGGATTGTTCGGCCAGTATTTCACGGGGGAGTACTGCCACATTCCGCCCTCGGCGTCTTCAGCGTCATCGGCGTTACCGGCTTTCCAGGTCACTTCCTGGTTGTACATGAAATTGGGTAGGTGATTGGGCGTTTCGATGTTATAGTCCTCGGTTTCGGTATAGTATCCTAATACACCGAATCCCTTTTCCTTAAGGGCGGGAAGATCCATCACTGCTGCGCGTGACTCAGGCGCGGAGGTCATGTAGGTGCTGAACATAACAGCACCATCCTCAGAGTTATTAACGTTGCTGTCGTAATTACCGAGCAGCTCTTCTTCTTGAGAGCAGCTGACTGCCGAAACAGCTGCAATGGCTACGAAAGCCATCAGAATCTTTTTAGCTTTCATCTAAGATAAAAATTGTTTTTTGAATGATTAATTATTGGTTTATTTTTAATTGATTATCGGTTTTATTAAATCAATGTACGGTTCTAAAAAAGTGGTATGTCTATATCATCCTGATCGTCCCAGTCTTCAACCCATACGTCGAATCCCCAGTTGCCATCGCCTCCCGGTGGCAGCGGTGGATCCAGCCACAGGTCGAGATACAGGTCGAGATTGTCGCCGCGCATATCCTCCGGAATATTGCCTTTCCGGATGAGATTCCCTACCGGTATTTCATATTTAAGCACAGTTTTGCCGTCGGAGAGCATGGCTTGAAACTCGAGTATGTTCTCGTTAGGCAAGCCCTTATGATTGCCCGGCAGGCCGAAACAGCGTATGTCGGCCGTGACATATCCTATGTCTGACGGCTCCTGGGTCCTCGTCCGCGACCACGAGTCTGATTCTATAAGATGTGTCACGGTCACGGTATTGTCGTTGGGCCTGTCGCTCTTCATCATCCGTCCGTTGGCTAATCCACTTATGGCTCCACGTGCCGAACGGAGATTGCCGATGTTGATTGTGCGTATTGTGAGATGCAGTGTGAAAATTATGTTTTTCGGATGCAGCGTGCCTATCACTTTGATGCCTTCGGCAAGATGATCCACATGGTCGGTCATTATAGTGTCCACAGCCAGCCATTCGGGCTGTCCGGCCACATAATTGTTGTCGTCGCCACGGCTTTCATACCATTTTGAGCCGGTGTGTCTCAGAGTATAAGCCTCGGCCGTCTCGGCGGCATCGAGGCCACGGAAACCTATGTAGCTGTATTCATCTTCCGTAAGGTTGAACACGGTGGCCCAATGGCGTCCTGCCGACAGATAGGGGGTCACATAGTTTATGTTATTGTCGATAGTGTGCACCTTCTCTCCGGTTTCGGAATGATGGCACATCACCGTCATGCCGGTCGGCCGGGTCTTTCCGTAATCGCTCCAATCCACATTCAGCCGTATTTTGGATTTGCCCTTGTCGGCAGGTTCAGGATAGAAGTGTATGGTGGAGTCGCACGATGCTAACGTGACACAGATAACCATCAGGATAAATTTCATCAATCTCACCATTTCATCCACCTCCTTCCTTTTCTTTCGCGGTAAAATTTGTAAGATATGGTGAATCCGGCGCGGGTCACTCCCCAGTAAGTGCCTTTGCCTTGCGACACCATGGCTCCGTTGTGGCCCGTGTTGTGATACTTGTTCCATTTGTAGCTGATGTATCCCGCTCCTATCTGAGCCTCAAGGCTCCATCGGCGGGCTTTGTCAAGATGGAAAGCATAGCCGTAGCCTATGCCAAGTCCGAATGCGGCATGGTTGGGGTCCTGATAGCGGTAGTCGCCGCCGGTGCTCACGTTGAAGCCTATCACTGAGGTGTGAACGCCGAAATAGTGTCCGCATCCGGCATCTTTCGGCCAATAGCGCACTTCGGGTTGAGTGGCAAGCAGACGTATGCGCCATCGGTCGGTGATGTCGTAGGGTGAATACCACACAGGCACATCAAGACTCCAGTGGGGCCATAGCTCTACCTCGAAGCCGAGATTGGCGCATAGGGCCACGTCCCACAGCAGGTTTGTCTTTATTGCGAAGAAGTGCCGGGCTGTGGCCATAGGAGTGGCGGGAGCCACTGTCGGTGTCATAATTTCCGGCTCGGGCAGGACTGTGGCTGTAGGTGGCATGCTGTCAGCCTTTATCTGCGGTATGGGGCGTATATGGCGTGTGTCGTAGTCTACAATAACCGATGCCCGGCGCAGATATGGCAGCACATTGTCGCGCATGGATGCGAAAGGTCTGCCTTTGTCAAGAGTGCGGAGACGTTGTTGGCGGGTGTCCGGGTCAAGATGCTTGGTTTCGTCGATGAATTTCAGCACTATCTGTGCGTATGGAATGGTGCTGTCCTCAGCGAGCATTGTGCGCATTCCATCCCAGTCGCCGGGAATGGTCGATATGGAGTAAATGCTGTCGGGGAAAAGGTAGCGTGACTGGAGTATGGATATGAACTCCTTGGCTCGTGCTGATGCCAGCCTGATGTTGTTGTCGTGCGGTCCTTCGGGCGAGGCTGTTCCAACCACGGTGATCCGTTCCACCCGCATGTCCGGGTTCAGAACCATGGAATCTATCCTGGTGAGCACCCTTTCGAGGTTACGGTCGTTACCATGATATGAAATGTCAAGGTCGGTAATGTTAACCTTGAAGTCTATACATGCCCGTGTGCTGGATGAAACAACAACAGTGTCGGCCACTTCGGCGTGCATGTCGGCATATACTGCAGATATCAGCATGCAGATAAATATGGCCATAGAACGCACTGAATGAAGTGGTCGTTTTATATAAATATATGCATTACCTGTGTTCTTTATAAAAGTGAATCGTGACATTCAAATTATAAAGTTAGATACAATTACTATTAGCCTATCTTAAAGAAAAGTGTAAACTCTTGCTGTTTACTGAAATGCGGATGCAAAATTAATAATTCAGAGGTGCAAGGCTGAAATTTACCCCCCCCCCAATTTAGTGAATATTAACTAAATTAATCTTATTTAACGCAAGAGATATTTCATTCCTATCGCACCACCTCCGCTTAAAAGCATGTATCGGTTGAAAAACCACATGTTTAGGTGACAAAATTATTTTTTTAGCAGGCGTAACTTTACGCCGTGAACCAATCAAAAGATAATTTTATGAAATCTGTTGACAAATTTATTAAGATTGCGACCATGCTTCTGATGGCTGTTGTCGTTTATTCGTGCGGCGATTCCGATGACGAATTTGAGTATGGAACCGGCGAGGGTCAATCCAACGGTCTGTTCCTTATAGAGACCAAGAGTGACTTCATTCTGTTTGCTGAAGGAATATGGGTGTCGGAGTCCAATCCTGAAAACTGGATGTTTGTGGGAAGCGACACTTGGCCGTTTAATTCCGAATGTATGTCCATAAACTGGGGTGGAAATTTATATGATGGTCATTCGTATATCACGAAATATAAAGATCCTGAATGCCTGAGAATAGGCAATCTGAGCCCTAACGACGCTAAATTCTATGTCGAATGGTTTAATCCCAAAACCAATAGGATGCAGATTTATAACGAAAAGACCCGTACTTCGGAGGTGTTCCGGTGTAATTCTTCTGAAAAGCGGGTGGTGAAATTCGATAACGACAATACTTCTTTCACCGGCGATGTTGTGGTAAGTGCATACCGGAAAGCCGATGATGTTTCGCCGGTATATGTGGCCAAGTCATATATGTCCTGGTTTGACGAGTCCCAGTTCTGGATGCCGGGTGAGAAAATCAAAATTGAGCTGTATTCCAAATACGCACCGTCGCAGATTTACGACACCCGCACTTATGTCAATCTGAAGTCGGACAATCCATACAACTACGGCTCGACTATACAGTATAAAGGTTATGGCAAATGGAATGCTCCCGAATCAGATGAAGTGGAGAGCAAGGTGGCTTTCCGTAAGGTCAGCTCCATTACATCGGGTAAAAAATATCTGCTCTACAGTCCCGAGCTCGGCAGGGTTTCCGATTTCAGCATTGATGATAGCACTGATGAATACGACTATACTTGGCTCATGTCCAAAAAGTGTGAGATAGAGCAGGGTGTGATATATGCCTCGGAAGAAAGCGCATGTACTCTGACTGTAACTCCCTACACCAATAGATATTATGTTAAGTATCCCGACGGGCTGTATCTTTGGGTAGATGCCCGTGATGTATATTGTTATCAACGAATGGATAGCCCGGTATCAAGCTATAGTACATGGAGATTTACAGCTTTTGGAGATGGATTTGTTGTGAAAAACGATATTTCAGACAGATATATGGTGCTTGATGACACCGGTGTGGCCGAGACCTCATCTACCGGCGGCGTTCTGCATCTTTATCAGATGATGGAATAAGAAAGGTGTGTTATGATTCAGTTGCGCCCGCCGGTTTTTTGAATTGGCGGGCGTATCTATATATAAATATGTGTGTAGTGTGTGATAAATTCGCACATATAGGGCATGGCGGGGTGTTAACTTTGCATCGGAATGATTTTTATAGTGTGCGACGGAAAATGATGAAAAAACTTATGCTTATCTACGGCGACGGATGGAATAACGGGGTATTATTCGTATCTTTGCCCCACGTAAAAAAGTAGACACTGCGCGATATGTTAGGAATAAAAAGACTATATCTGTTCATGCTGCGGAGCTTTGTGCCTCTGTTTGTAATGACGTTCTTTATATGCCTCTTCATAGTGCTCATGCAGTTTCTGTGGAGATATATCGACGATCTTGTGGGCAAGGGATTGAGTGTGGATGTGATAGCGGAGCTGTTTTTCTACGCCGCTCTCACCATGATACCCATGGCTCTGCCGCTTGCCATATTGCTGGCGTCGCTGATGACATTCGGCAACCTCGGCGAGCAGTTCGAGCTTACGGCCATGAAGGCGTCGGGAGTGTCGCTCATCAAGGCCATGCGTCCGCTCATGGTGCTGATAGGCTTGATAGCCATAGGGGCGTTTTTCTTTCAGAACAATGTGCTGCCGGTAGCGCAGACCAAGATGTGGACACTGCTCTACTCCATGCGTCAGAAATCGCCCGAACTGGAGATTCCCGAGGGGGTGTTCTACGACCAGATTCCTGGCTACAATCTCTTTGTGCAGGAGAAGAACCGCGAGAACGGTACACTCTACGAGGTGATGATCTATGATATGTCGAAAGGGTTCGACAATGCGAGCATCATACTTGCCGACTCGGGCCGAATGGCCATGACGGAGGATAAGAACCATCTGTTCCTGAAGCTGTGGCAGGGCGAGTCGTTCGAGAATCTGAAGGAGGCCGGCGCGGGCAATGTGAAGAATGTGCCCTATCGGCGCGAGTCGTTCGACCTTAAGGAGATATTGCTGAAGTTTGATGCCAATTTCAACCGTATGGACGAGGATGGAATGCGTAATCAGTATGTGGGCAAGAACATCAGTGAACTGCGGGCCACAATTGATTCCGTTTCGTTGCGTGTGGACAGTCTCGGCCGGGATTATGGCGAGCAGGTGATGACGGCTCCGCGTGTGGGCGTGCCGTACAATAAGATTGAGGTGCACGATGGGAAGCAGGTGAAAATCAAGATTCCCGATGTGCAGATGGCGCATCCGTTGAATGTCGATTCCATATTCCGGGGCACGAGTTCGGCTGCTCAGGTCAACTATCTCAGTCAGGCTCTCAACAAAGCCAAGCAGCAGCGGCAGGAGTTTGAATTCCGCGGGTTGGTGATGCAGGATGAACGCAAGACCATTCGCCGCCACGACATCGAATTGCAGAAGAAGTTCACGCTGTCGTTTGCCTGTATCATATTCTTCTTTATCGGTGCTCCGCTCGGCGCGATTATACGCAAGGGTGGTCTCGGCATGCCTTTGGTGATATCGGTGTTGCTGTTCATATTCTATTATATAATAGACAATACCGGTTACAAGATGGCGCGCGACGGCCGTGTGGCCGTGTGGGAGGGCATGTGGCTGAGTTCGGCTGTGCTGCTTCCGCTCGGTATATTCTTTACCTATAAGGCCGTTAAGGATTCGGCTGTGTTCAACCGCGACGCGTATCTCAACTTCTTCCGCAAGCTGATAGGCAGCAACGAAGTGCGCCATATAGCCATGAAGGAACTGGTGATGGAGGATGTGGAACCGGCCAAGGCCCATGCCATGCTTGAGGAACTGGTGGCGAGGTCGGAGGAATATCTGAAAGCCAACCGCAAGCGCCCGAACTATATAAATTACTGGCTTCACGGTTACAGCCGTAGTGCTTTGCGCGAACTGTCGCGCGAACTTGAACTCACGGTGGCGTATCTGGCAAACAGCCGCGACAAGCTGGTGATAAACAAATTGATGGATTATCCAATACTGCGCAGCCTGTGGTTCTATCATCCTACCAACTACCGGCCTGCCGCATGGGCGGCGATAGTGCTGTTCCCGATAGGATTGCCTGTATATCTTGTGGGTCTTCGCCAGCTCGGTATATTGCGCAATGAGATAAAAACCATAATAAAGGTGAGCGGAGAGCTTGCTGAACTTGTTGATAAGAAATAACACGTACACACTACATATCGATTATATGGAAACTAAAAACATAAAACTTGATACCATAGAAGAGGCTATAGAGGCTTTTCGTGCAGGTCAGTTTGTGATAGTGGTTGACGATGAGGACCGTGAAAATGAGGGCGACCTGATAATGGCCGCCGAAAAGGTTACCGCCGACCATGTCAATTTTATGATAACCAACGCGCGCGGAGAACTTTGTGCCCCGCTCACCATATCGCGCTGCCGCGAACTCGGGCTTGCCCATCAGGTGGCCGACAACACATCGATGCTCGGCACTCCGTTTACCATCACTGTGGATAAGCTCGAAGGCTGTACCACTGGAGTTTCCGCACACGACCGCGCTGCGACTCTACGGGCTCTTGCCGATCCGGCTTCGGTGCCGTCGACATTCGGACGCCCGGGGCATGTGCATCCGCTTTATGCCCAGGATGAGGGGGTGTTGCGTCGTCCGGGACATACGGAGGCCGGAGTGGATCTCGCACGTCTGGCAGGATTGCATCCCGCGGCAACTCTCATTGAGATTCTGAACGAGGATGGAACTATGGCCCGTCTGCCCCAGTTGCGTAAGAAAGCTGATGAGTGGGGGCTGAAACTGGTGTCGATACGTGATCTGATAGCTTACCGCATGCGCGAGGAGTCGTCGGTGGAGCAGGGCGTTGAGGTGGATATGCCTACAGATTATGGACATTTCCGCCTGATACCGTTCCGTCAGAAATCCAATGGTATGGAGCATATAGCCCTGATTAAGGGTGATGTGGCCGATGGCGAACCGGTGCTGGTGCGCGTGCATTCATCGTGTGCCACCGGCGATATATTCGGCTCGCAACGATGCGACTGCGGTGCGCAGCTTCACGAGGCCATGCGCATGATCAATCAGGAGGGCCGCGGTGTGGTGCTTTATCTGAATCAGGAGGGTCGCGGTATCGGACTTATGGATAAGATTCGTGCGTACAAACTCCAGGAGGAGGGGCTCGACACGGTCGATGCCAATCTGCATCTCGGACATAAGGCCGATGAGCGTGATTATGGTGTGGGAGCGCAGATTCTGCATAATCTCGGCATCAAAAAGATGCGCCTGCTCTCAAATAACCCGGTGAAGCGTGTGGGGCTTGAAGGTTATGGACTCGAGGTGGTGGAGAATGTGCCGATAGAGATTGAGCCCAACGACTACAACCGTTTCTACATGCACACTAAAAAGGAACGTATGGGGCATCACCTTGACAAGGTGGATTGATAGTATCCCCGACATAAAATAGAAAAAGCAGCAATATTGCTGCTTTTTCTATTTTATGGATAAATGGGGTTACAGAACTTTGCGGTATAATTGCTCGATTTCGGAAAGCGTAACCTCACGTGGATTGCCGGGAGTGCATACATCGTTTATGGCCTGGGCTGCAAGACGTGGTATGTCGGCTTCAGTTATGCCTAGCTCTGACAGATGTTGAGGTATACCTACCTTTACAGCAAGCTCCTTGACTGCCTTCACTGCTGCCAGCGATGCTTCATCGCGGCTCATTCCGGTGGTGTCTACCCCCATGGCACGTGCTATCTCGGGATATTTGCCGGTGCATGCGGGCATGTTGAATTCCATTATGGTGGGGAGGAGAAGCGCGTTGGCCACACCGTGGGGAATATCGAACAGCGAGCCGAGAGGATGTGCCATTCCGTGTACAAGTCCCAGACCGACATTCGAGAATGCCATGCCGGCAATATATTGGGCCACTGCCATGCCGTTTCGGGCATCGGGGTTGGACGGTTCCTCCACAGCCACGGGCAGATAGCGGCTTATCATACGTATGGCCTCAATCTCAAACATGTCTGACATGCTCCATGCGCCTTTGGTTATATAGCCTTCTATAGCATGGGTAAGGGCATCCATTCCGGTGGCTGCAGTGAGATTTTTCGGCAGGCTGTACATCAATTCCGCATCGATTATGGCCACTGCCGGAATGTCGTTGGGATCCACACATACCATCTTTTTCTGTTTATCCTCATCGATTATCACATAGTTGATGGTGGTTTCGGCGGCGGTACCGGCGGTGGTGGGGAGCGCCACTATGGGTACACTTTTGTTTTTGGTTGGAGCACAGCCTTCAAGCGATACGATGTCGGAAAACTCGGGGTTGTTGACCACAATGCCTATTCCTTTGGCGGTATCAATGGCTGAGCCTCCGCCTATGGCTATTATGAAATCGGCGCCCGATTTTTTGTAAGCCTCGATGCCCTGTTTAACATTCGTGACAGTGGGGTTGGGCTTTACATCGCTGAATATCTCGTAGGGTATTGATGCGGCATCAAGTACGTCTGTGACCATTTTAGCCACGCCAAATTTGATAAGGCCGGCGTCTGTCACCACCAGTGCCTTGTTTTTGCCAAGGCGTGCCACCACTTCGGGCAATTCGCGGCGCGCGCCGGGCCCGAAATAGGATACTTCGTTGAGGATAAATCTATTAATCATGGTATATGTGTGGGTTCTATATCGTTACTTTAGAGCACAAGAAGTTTTTCAATCCGTTCCTTGAGCTGTTCTTTGGTAGCTCCGGTCATGCGGAGGTCGCGTACCTGTTCGCCATTCTTGAAGAAGAGAACGGTGGGTATCGACATGATGCGGAAATCTGTGCTGAGTTCCGATTCTTCGTCGATGTTGTATTTGCCTATCACCACGCGGTCGGCATATTCTTCGGCGAGTTCGTCAATAACGGGAGCAAGGCGCATGCAGGGACCGCACCAGGTGGCCCAGAAGTCTATCACCACGGGGCGTCCGGATTCAATTACCTCTTTAACGTTGCTGTCAGTAAATTTGTAAGCCATAGTTTGTTATGTTAAGTTATTAATATAGTTTCCGTTTTAGTAACAATGTCGGTGGACATTAGTCGCAAATATAAGAAAAAATCGTCAATTACCACGTATAAAACAGGCTGCGGAAAATACATTCCGCAGCCTGCCTGTCCGGGTTGCAATTATGGATGTTACTGCTTTTCTATAAGAATGGTGGATGTGCGCCAGTTGGCTGCGGCATCAAGCACTTTTGTAAGTTCGGACCAGTTGGCAGCCGGTTCGATTTTGTGGTTGTATTTCTTGATGGTTCTTATCACAAGCGTAGAGCCGTCGATGTCGGCGGTTGAACTGAACGAGCCTGCTGCGTTTTCAACGTTTTGTGTCAGTGACGCGAGAGATTTCTGCGAAACCTTGTAGCCATCGGGTATGCGCAGATTTATAACGGTTTCGAACAGCCGCGGCGAATCCATGTGGATGTCGTCTGTGCGTATGCGGTCGGATGGAAACACTTCGGTCTGCGGGCTCATAAGCCGGCCAACTGATACCAGAAGGTTGCGCCCGGCGCGTTTCACCAGTCCATCCATGGTATAGTCGATGGTGTAGTCGAGCCATGCCGAGTCGGGGTCTATGCCTATGTTGTCTATACGGTAATTCTTGAATTGGGCCGGTTCTGTTTCATGATAATCCTTTATTTCCTCCTTTATGGCGGCAAGTTGTTCCTGGCGGCCGTCGCTGTAGCGTTCCTGCCGCTCGGCTGTTTTCTTTTTGTTCTCTTTCAGCGCTATGGATTGGCCGTAGCGGTTGAGGTAACGCAGATATCCATCCACGAGATTCTCATCAGTGAGCAGGTGGATCATAACGTTCTTGCGTGTGCCGCTGTTGAGCTCGCGCCGGGATATGTTGAGTTGCGTTCCGTCGATGTCGGCTGTGATTGCCGATATGCTTCTATTGTCATCGGGAGTGCTGGTGGGCAGATTGAACTGCAGGGGTGAGCCGTCGTCGTCCTTTTTCTTTTTGGGTGCGCGGCGTGCGGCCTGATTCTCCTGATAGGCCGCCGGAATCTCGCCCGGAGCCGTGAGCCCTGACACCGGGAAGTAGTAGCGGTCGAGCGATTTGATGTGCACACCCCAATGTATGTTGTCGCGCTGTATGGCCTGGTCGAGCGGTTGCCATTTGTCGGTGCTCATTATTATCATCTCGGCATCGTCAATACCAATCATTTTTAGGAACATGCGGTAGTAGTAGACGAAATCGCCACGGTAATAGCGGTAACCGTTGGTGCTGTAGCTGAGCACAAGCAGATTGTAGAGATAGTCGGCGGCCTGTTGCGGCGTGATCTCGCCCTTCTTGAGCATTTTCTTAAGGTTCCCTGCCACTTTTTTGCCCCCATTGAGATGCCCGGTGAGTGTGGCGAAGAATGAGTTGTTGTACATCACATTCTCCTGCTGTTTCCAGGCATCGTCCTGAATTTTGAGCGGGTCGGGATTGACCTGTATGCCGTCTTTCTTCGCACTCTCGGGGGTGGGTTCCTGCTTGTTGCGGCGATTGTAGACTGCTATGAACGCATAGGGCGACTGGCGTTTCCGGTTGTACCATAGCCGCGGAGTGCGTGGAGCAATATCGGTCATGTGGGCATCGACCACATAATCTTTCTCTTGGTTCTGGCTGTAAGTGAATTCAGGCGCGCCGTTCATGGTGCGTATCTGCGAGGTGAGTTTGTCGTCGAGCTCGAGGTGGACCTGATAGTCGAGTATGGGATACTCGTCGCGGAAATATATCTCGATTGGGTCGAGGTGGGCGTTTTTAAGTTTGGATTGAGAATAATAGAACACATCGATTTTGTCGCCGATTTCGAGTCCGGGCACGGCGAGTTTCTGTTTAGTCTCTTTCTCTTTTTTCCCTTCCTTGACGTTGACAAACTCATCGGTTTCTATCTCTACAATACGTCCGTCAGGTTTGATAACCCGCACACCGAGCACATATTTCACATCCTCCTTATAGTAGGCCCAGAAGTTAAGATAGTTGCCGGTGTTCTCGCGTGTGGTAAGCTCGAATTCCGAAAATTTTTCAAGTGCGGCCTTGTCGTTGATTTGGATAAGACGACGGTAAATGTCGGTGGCATGAATCTGTGGTGTGGTCTTTATGGGCGATGTGAGAATGTTTGACAGCATGGCCACGTTGAAGGCGATACCTGTCTTTTTCTTGGCATTGATACCGCGGTATGCGGCAAGCACAACGGCCGATTCTCCGGCATATTCGGGTGGCGCTGCCTTTACATTGAATGCCGGCAGCTCCATGCCCCAGACTTCAGCACGTACTGTGTCGGCGAACTGACGATATTTCTGGGCATCGTCGGCAAAGGCCGACAGACATATACCCAGCATGATGAAAAGTGAGAAGATACGGTTCATAGATATGTGGTATATTGGTTTGTTATCGGGTTGGTGTGATTTCTATCTGGCGGTTGCATGCATCGTTCCATTTTGCCAGGGTGTCGTTCCATGCGGGAATGTCGTCGAGGCGGATGCGGGGGGTATCGATGGTCATGGTCTTTGTCATTCTGACCGTACCGTCGTATTGCTCGAATGTGCATTGCATGGTGCCCTGTGGAGTGGTGATTGCGAAATTCTCGGGCAGATATGTTACGTTGTATCCGACCGGGAGCACAACGGTGGTGCTCCGGGTGATGACGGAGGGGAAGGGGAGCATGTAGTCGGCAGTGCGTTTGTAGGTGTCTATGCGCGATGAGCATGGATCGCCCGAGGTGTTGAGGTCGAGATACAGAGTGCCGTCGGATTCTGTCACGGCCTGTCTGTTGGAAATGTCAGCCGATACGGTGGCGGAGGTCCCATTGGCTGCTGACTCATTGAGCTTAATGTGGTCGGTGTCGATTGCCACGCGCGATGAGGGTACGAGCATCAGCGCGAGAGCCTCGGCCTGTCGGTTTTTTTTGACGCCATGATAGCTGCGGAGCGCCGATTCCATCATATCGCCGGTGAATGTGCGCGTGGCGTGACCAATCAGCCGGCCATCGAGCAGCATATATGTATAGGTGAGGTTGTCGGTGGATTGCTCAGGCGTGGTGCCGGGGATGCGTTCGATGCTGAAGGAATCGCCGTTGTGCACGAACGCGTCTTTTCCGGCTATGGAGTATGGAATGTGACTCCAGGGGGTGTGCTGGGTTGTCGGGTCGAGGAACAGCGGTGGCTGTCCGGAACGACGCACAACGCATATCATGTGGTTTGCTGCGGCGAGTGATGGAATTTCGGCTATGTCAAACGGGATGTCGCTTGTGCCTACAGATGCAATGTCGGCATCAAATCCCTGATGGCGCAGAAGAGTGGCAAGCAGCAGTGCCATTCCCTTGCAGTCGCCGTAGCGCTTGCGCAACACTTCGGCCGGGGCATCAGGCCTATGTCCGGCCTCGCCCTCCTCGTAAGCTATGTAGCGGATGTTCTGCTGCACCCAGCGGAATGTGTCGGCCAATCGTTGTTGCTCAGAGGGATTGTCGTTGTTGACAATCTGAGCGATTAGAGTCTCAGTATCGGGTATTGCAGTGTCGGTGTGGCTAATATCGTGCTCCCACCGGTAGAGTGCATCGACGTCGGGAAACCATCCCTTTATCAATATGCACGGTGAGTCCAGAAACGGAGCCGGTGCGGATTCGTCGTCGCACAGCGCGGGGAGTGAAGTTATGGTGTAGGTGACTGTGCGGGAGCCATCGGGCATTGTCCGGTCGGCGCGGGCAATGCTTCCGTCGGCCGGCATGTTGAGGTCTATCAGTTCAATGCGCGATAATTGTGCGGGGATGTCTATCTGCAGTGTTTTCGAAGCTATCGGGTAAGGTTCCTGCAGGAATATTTTCGCGAAAAATGCGGCATCGGTGAATGTGCGGCGGAATTCTGTAGTGGCTTTCTTACCTTTTGCCTCAAGGTTAATCTCGTAGTAGCATATCCGGCTGTCGTCGTGAAATATTCCGTCGGCCGAGGCATTGCGGTACTGAGCCTTCCCCTTGCCCGAAGCGCCGTCGAGGCGGATGCGGTCGGAATAGAACATCTGGGAGCGCAGCCACTGTCCGTGGCGTGTGGCCTCGAATGTGTGTTTCTGCCGGTTCTTCACTATGAAGTTTCCCGCCTCGGGGACGAAAGTGTAGCTTTCAGTTCCATCTTTTATCACGATATTGTCGTCGACGGTGGCGGCAAATATCTGGCAGGACGTGATAAGAAAGATTAATGCAAGTAGCTGTCTCATAGCGATTGGTTTTGACATGAGTAGTTACATGCAAAGAAAGCGCAAAATAAGCTTACGTGCGCTGAAACTATTTTAAGAAATTCAGTGATGGTGCAGATTACCCCCCCCCGATAGTTAAATATAGTTAATCATCTCCTGCCGTTATCTCCCGGCGCAGGCGGCTGAGATACTGAGGTGTAATCATGAGGTAAGATGCGAGGTCCTGTAGAGGAACTGTGTTTATTATATCCTTGCTCTTGGCCAATAGTTGAAGGTAACGTTCTTTGGGTGAAAAACGGTATAAGTCGAGATACCGGTTGTAGAGTGTCTGGAACAGTGCGTCGGAAATAGCTGCGTGAAATTGCATGGGACTCTCGGCCAGAAAATTCTTGAATTTGTCTATGGGTACGAGCAGAACCTCACTTCGGGTTCCTGCAATGATGGATACGGCTGACGGAGTGTCGGCCACGCTGCTGTGGAACAGGGTTACAAATTCGCCCGCGAACGCGAATCCGACTATTATGCCGGAGCCGGAAGTATCGGTGGTGGCATAATTGAAGTAGCCTGACATCACGAGCCCGATGTGGCGGCAGGGCTTACCTTCGTGCGCAAAATATTCGCCACGCTGGAAAGTGTAAGGAGTTCCATCGCGGCGGCAGAACTCATAGAGGGTGTTGAGTTCGAGGTCGTTGTAGAAGGTGTTGAAACGGTTCATGTGCGTTCTACGGTGAACTCTACTTCGAGGTTCTCGAGTTTTTCGACAAGCTCTTTGTTAACAGGGATGCGCACCGATGTATCGAGATTGACATGGCGGTTGGTTGCCGGGTCTGTGACACGGAAGCGCAGATTGCCCATTTCGGTGCTTGCCGATCTGGCATGTTCCACGAGAACTCCGTGTAGGGCTTCGTTAAGTTTGTCGGCGGCTACATGTATCGTTATGCCGCTCACAAGCTGTCCTTTAAGTTCGCTGAGCAGACGTATTGATGTGATCTTGAAGCGGATGTCGGAATTCTGGAAGCGACGGCCGTAGACACCCCGTATGAACAGGGGTGTGCCGGGTACGCCATAGTTGTGGAAGTTGATGTAGTCCTGTCCGAACAGCATGAATTCAGCCGAGCCGGTGTAGTCCTGAATCTTCAGGATGCCATAGTTGCCACCGTTCTTGGCCGGACGCGAAGTGAAGTCGAGCACCATGCCGCCGAGAGCCAGTTCCACACCCTCTACCGGTTCACGTTCGGCATACGATTTGAGGGTGGTGGTGCCGAACCGTAGTTCCATGAAATAGGGGTCGAGCGGATTGGCTGAGTGGTATGTGCCTACAATCTCGCGCTCTTTTTCGAGACGTACGGCATCGACCCACCGTAAGCCTGGTATCACTTGGGGCCTGCCGGCAGTGGACATTGCGGCATCGTCGTCGCCAAACAGCGACATGGCGCTGTTCATCTGGTCGGCCTGATATAGCTGCCCGTAACGCAGGAGCGATTCGGAGAATGTTTCACCCTTGTTGTTGGTCTCGAAGAAATCCTCGCGTTGAATGGCCGAGCTGAAGCAGTCGAATGCTCCGGCCATTGCCAGGGTGTCAATAATCCGGCGGTTGAGTACGGAGGGATTCACGCGCTCCACGAAGTCGTAGACCGATTCGAAGGCGCCACCTTTGTTGCGTGCGGCAAGAATTTCGGACACAACGTTCTCGCCGATTCCTTTAAGCGCTGCAAGTCCGAAACGGATGTCGCCTTTGGCGTTGACACCGAATTCGGCAAACGATTCGTTGACGTCGGGACCTTTTACGGGTATGTGCATTTTCTTGCACTCGTCGATGAAGCCTGACAGTTTTTCTATATCCGAACGGTTGCGCGAGAGTACAGCAGCCATGTATTCGGCGGGGTAGTTGGCTTTGAGGTATGCGGTCTGGAATGCTACCCACGAGTAGCATGTGGCGTGGCTCTTGTTGAATGCGTAAGAGGCAAATTTCTCCCAGTCGGCCCATATCTTGTCGAGTACCTTGGGGTCGTGGCCATTCTTCTGACCGCCTTCGAGGAACAGGGCTTTCAGCTCGTTCATCTTCTCGATCATCTTCTTACCCATGGCTTTGCGCAAAGTGTCGCTCTGTCCGCGGGTGAAGTTGGCCAGCAATCGCGAAAGTAGCATGACCTGTTCCTGATATACGGTCACTCCGTAAGTGTCCTTGAGATATTTCTCCATCACCGGAATGTCGTAGACTATCGGTGCTCGGCCATGTTTGCGGGCGATGAAATCGGGTATATAGTCCATTGGGCCGGGACGGTAGAGGGCGTTCATGGCTATGAGGTCCTCGAATGTCGATGGCTGCAGCTCGCGGAGATATTTCTGCATGCCGGCCGACTCAAACTGGAATGTGCCGGCGGTCCGGCCCTCGCAGTAGAGTTGATATGTCTTGGGGTCGTCAATCGGTATGGTGTCCATGTCGATATCTATGCCCCGTGTGCGCTTGATGTTGGCTACAGCCTCTTTTATTATGGACAATGTCTTGAGGCCGAGGAAGTCCATCTTTATAAGTCCGGTCTCCTCGATTACGCGACCTTCGTATTGGGTGACGATTATTTTCTCCTTGGAGTCGGAAGCCTTGTCGACGGCGGTGCTCACGGGCACCCAGTCGGTGATGTCGTCGCGGCATATTATCACACCGCAGGCATGGACACCGGTGTTTCGCACTGTGCCTTCAAGAGCCTTGGCGAATTTCAGCGTCTCCACTATAAGGTCGTTGGACGAGGTGAGCTCGGGCTTGAACTCAGGCACATAGTTGTAGCAATTGTCGAGGGTGGGTTTCAGTTCTTTTCCACCTACTGTGGGCATGCGTTTGGGGATGAGCTTGGTCAGTCGGTCGCTCTCGCTGAGCGGCAACTGTTCGATGCGGGCCACATCCTTGATGGCCGATTTTGCAGCCATTGTGCCGTAAGTGATTATGTGTGCCACCTTCTCCTCACCATATTTATCGTTGACATACCGCAGCACGTCGGCTCGCCCGTCGTCGTCGAAGTCAATGTCAATATCGGGTAGCGATATACGGTCGGGGTTTAGGAAACGTTCGAACAGAAGGTCGTATTTCACAGGGTCAATCTGGGTAATGCCAAGACAGTAGGCTACGCAGCTGCCGGCGGCCGAGCCACGTCCCGGGCCTACGCTTACGCCCAGTTGCTGACGTGCGGCGTTTATGAAATCCTGCACAATCAGGAAGTAGCCGGGGAAGCCCATGGTCTTCATTATGTGCAGCTCGAATTTTATGCGTTCCTTCAGTTCGTCCGACAGTGGGTCGCCATATCGCCGTGTCGCACCCTCGTATGCGAGTTTGGAAAGATAGTCGGCCTCGAATTTTATGCGGTATAGTTTGTCGTAACCTCCCAGTTTCTTTATCTTTTCTTCGGCATCTTCCTGCGATAGCACAACATTGCCGTTCTCATCGCGAGTAAATTCGTCGAACAGCTCCTGCTCCGATATCCGGGCCCGGTATTCCTCTTCGGTGCCGAAGTCGGCCGGAATCTCGAAGTTAGGCATGATCGGGCCATGGTCAATGGAATAGTGCTCCACCTTGCCGGCTATCTCCACAGTGTTTTCGAGCGCTTCCGGAATGTCGGAGAATATGGCGTTCATCTCGGCTTGGGTCTTCAGCCATTCCTGTTTGGTGTAGCGCATGCGCGAAGGGTCGTTGAGGTTGCTGTTAGTGCTCACGCATATCAGTCGGTCGTGGGCTTCGGCATCTTCCTCGTTGACAAAGTGGCAGTCGTTGGTGCATATCAGCTTCACACCGAGTTTTTGTGCTATGCGTATCAGTTCGGGGTTGACACGCTTCTGTTCCTCATATACATCGCGGTTGCCACTGGGAGCGTTGGTGGCGTGTCGCTGAAGTTCGAGGTAGTAATCCTCGCCAAATGTGTCCTTCCACCATTGTACCTGCCGTTCGGCCTCTTCAATCTGTCCGGAGCGGATCAGTCGTGGAATCTCGCCACCGAGACATGCCGAGGCCACTATCAATCCCTCGCGGTGGGCGGCCAGTTCCTTTTTGTCGGTTCGCGGGTGCATGTAGAATCCCTCGGTCCAGGCTTTGGACACGAGTTTTATCAGGTTCTTGTATCCCTGCTTGTTTTTGGCGAGCACCACAAGGTGGCGTCCGGTATCGCGCTTGTCGGTCTGCTCGTGGAGTGATTGATTGGCCACATACATCTCACAGCCTATTATGAGCCTGAAATCCTTTGACTTCAATCGGTCAATCCACCCCTGAATCTTTGCGGCTTTCGCTTCATCGCCCTCTTTCTGAGCCTTTTCAAGTTTCTTCTTGTAGCCTTTGAGTGCACCGCCGTTCACGTAATTATATATTTCTTTAACGCCAAACATGTTGCCGTGGTCGGTAATCGCTATGCCGGGCATTCCGTCGGCCAGCGCTTTGTCGACCAATGCTGATACGGAGGCTTGTCCGTCGAGAAGTGAATATTGTGTGTGTACGTGCAGGTGTACGAATGGGGTCATGTGAGTGGGCTGTATTGATTGTGAAATGTTAAGTCGTGTAAAGTTACGAATAAGTATGGAGCAATGCCAAATTTATATGTGTGTAATTATTGTTAAACAGGAAGTGGCGCCTCTTGATGGTGGCGCCACTTCCGTGTTGTTGTATCGGGATTTTGCTGTTTTTCAGACAGTGAATGTTTTTCCGTTGTTTATTTTAAGCGATGCGTACATTATGGCCGCAAGAGCTATGAACAGGCCGATGCTTCCGGTGAGCAGGGCGAATGTCTCAAGGCATAGCAGCACATAGATGAACAGGTAGATTACAGCAAGAAGAGCGCTGAGCATTATTGCTATGCGGCGTGAATGTATCACTCCGAGCATGTACATTCCGACAAGTCCTATGGTCATAACCGATGCAATCAGGTAGCTGAGACCAAAACTTATGTGCTCGGAGAGCGACAGCAGCAATGAGTAGAACAGTATGAGTGCGAGCCCTATCAGCAGGTATTGGAACATGTGGATAGGATGCTTGGTCATAATCTCGGCAAACAGGACGGCGATGAATGTGAGCAGTATCACTATCACGGCATATTTAATGGAGCGTTCAACCTTCTGATAACGGTCGACCGGCACAAGCATATTGACCACTACTGCCGAACGTGCTATTCCGTATGCCTTGTTGCCGCTGAATGATTGAGGATATTGGCGGTTGTTGGAGTTCAGTAGCCAGTTGGCGGTGAATGTACCGTCTTTCACGGTGCGTGTTGAGGGTATGAACATACCGCCGAACGATGGCGACGCACATTCTCCGGTTATGGTGATGTCGCTTTCGCCGCCAATCGGTGTCACGCCGAGCGATTCGGAGCCCTTCAGCTTGAATGTTATGCTGTAGGGCACGGAGGTGGAGTCGGCAGCAGATAAGGTGATTGGAGCCTGCATGCAGCCGTCGTTGAGTGTGTCGTCATCGTCAATCATTGGCTCGTACTCATATTTTGAGGTGACAACTGTGTAGTCGCTGTTGTTTTTCGGTTGCAGGTTTACGTATACATCGTTGTTGGATGTGCCGTTGAGCTCATATCGTTTGTCGCCGAGCGTCAGCAGTCCGGCTTGTTCCACTCCTTTCAAGTCGCCGATGCCTACGGTGACGTATGCCTTGTCAAACTGTAGCGCTCCTGTGGGTATGCCCGAGCCGCGCAGCTTCCGCATGTCGAATGTGCCGTCGATGGTGATATCGGTGTTGTAGACCACCGATTCATATATGCTGCGTGACAGTTTCTGCGATTTGACATCGCCGTTTACCTTGAGAGTGGCCGGCAATAGTCTTACCACACCGGTGGTGTCTTTGCTTTTAGTGCCTGTTATGATATATGGTATCGAGATTATGGGGCCGGAGATTGATTGCGGTCCGCTCCACGATTGTGATATTTCCCGTGTGGTGGATTGCTGTGTTTCCTGACGGTCGCTGGTGAGCGAATAAATTATGGCATCGGGAATCAGCAATACCAACGTCAGGATGGCGATGAACAGAATTTTCAGCGAAAGCGATTTTGTGGGACGGTTGTCGTCGGTTTCATTGAGGTTCGTTTCGGGAATCGGTGGCACGCTGTCGTTGAAGGGCGGGGGATAAGAATGATTTTCCATGCTCGTTGGTTTATGTGTGAATGTATTTTTTGATTTTTAGTTACAACGCGGTGCTCTTATATTTATTATAGTGTAATTGATTTCTTAATATAGTTTCAGAAAAACGGCTATAGAGGGGTTTGTTGTTAACAAAAGTTAAAAACATGTTATATAACATATTTTTTATGAGGGTGACCTATAGGGAGATAGGTGTGGTATGCGTACGATTCTGGCTTGGAGTGTATGGAAAAAAGATTGGGAAAAATTTGCACGAATGAAAAAGTCGGCATAACTTTGCACCGCTTTTGAGGGAAAACGCCCGATGAAGCGAGGACACTGAAAGAATTACAATAGACAAGAAACAGTACAAGAGTCATTAAATAGATATGACCTTTGTCAATTCTGGAAACAGACGATAAGTCAGATAGAACGGCCCTGACCGGGATAACGGCAGGTGTGGCGCCACAATCAAGGTGGCAACGGCACCGCGTTTTGAGAACAAAACAAACAACACTTGGTTTGTCTTGTTTTTTTT
>CANSRU010000017.1 GCA_947649495.1 uncultured Porphyromonadaceae bacterium
CTTTTTGACGGCATAACGCCGCCAACCCCTGACCGCCACACCTCTCTCCGCTTTCCGTTTGAAATTCTGTTTCCACATAGACGCATACTACCTATCAAGAGTGTCTAAAGGCTCGGAATATTTAAGTATCTAAACAATCTTCAAGATTGAATTAGCGCTCAGATTGCAGATTTTTGAAGCGGCATTCGCCGTGCGTTAAAGAATTGATGATGTTATTAAACGCTAAAATGAACCCTCGGACTTGATTTGCAGTCCGAAATTTATTAACTTTGTACATGGCTTGGAAGTCTATGGAGATAGACTTAATAGGCAGACAATCCAAAAACGGATTTTCAGGCACTAACAAGGCACTAAAAGAATTTTGGAAAGCGTAAATGCTTGACATGAGTATATTTGGAGCGTTGGGAACAAGTCCCTCCAGCTCCACAAAAAAAGCTCGCTTATGCGAGCTTTTTTTGTGTGCGGATGCTATGTGCGCCCGGCAGAGGGTTCGTCACCGAGAAGCGCTTTCGCAGCGAAGCAAAAATCTTTTTTCCGGGGGACTTAATATTTAATATATGGACGGTCTCAGTTAGTGCAACTATTATGATATTGTGTGTTATATATGATATAGGCTTTCACGGACAGTACGTATCTTTGCAATTAGAAAAAATAGGTTATATATATGAAGACAATACGACTGATTTACCCGCAATGGCAAGGTGGAAACATTCTTACCATCGCCGAACCGATGCCCCGCCTTGCCATCAGATTAAAAAGAATGTTGTCCCAATTACCTCTTATGTATTAAGTATGGATATTGAGCAAATACGTATTTATTGTCTTTCAAAAACATACGCGACGGAGGATATGCCATTCGGACCGGAATATGTCGTTTTCAGAATCGGGGGCAAGATTTTCTGTTGTCTCGCTCTCGTGCTTGGTAACGTGGTCCAGTTGAAATGGAATCCTGATGAGTTTGATGAGGTTATTGACAAATATCCTTATGTATGTCAGGCATGGCATTGGCACAAACGCCACATGATTCAGTTCGACCTTGATGAGGCTTCTGTTCCGGATTCTGTTGTTAAAAATCTGATAGACCGCGCATATTAATACGTGAGAGGCCGGTTGCCTAAGAAAATTCAAAGCCAATGGCGTTGAAAGAGCTGTCGCTGGACTATGGGCTGGATATATTTGGCAGTAGCCGGTAAGTTTCTCCCGTATATTCTTCATGTCAGCACTGATACTTTCCATCATCGGATTGAAGATGGTTTCCAGTTGAAATCTTGTGACCCGATTTTTGGATAATGTCGCCTTTTGTTGACCAAAAATTTGAGCTACAAGCCTAAAGAGTGGTTTTAACGCACAGCGAAAGTACGGTGAGGCCGACTATAAGGAACACGCGTTCGCTTATTCGTTGTTTGTCTTATCCAATTTTCGACATAGCCAGCGCCATACATTATAATACACAACGAATAAGACGCCTCCTAAAATACCTGATGTAAACGAAGATGTCATATCATGTAGCCGGAGATATTGATTTATCAACGCTGTAGTTGCTCCAAATAGAACGATAATTATTAAGAATAGACCGAATAGTTTTAGCGCCGTTGGTTTCATCAGAATATGATTGCTCAGTTAGAACCGAATTTAATGCCTTTTTTCACTCTACGGCGATAGATAAGGTAATTGTCGAGGCACAGGTAGGTGAGAAGTGCCATACCTGCGGTTTCAAACCAATAATATCCCGAAGTTGGGTTCATTGCTAAATACCAACCTCGGGCAATAACGCATGCCAATCCTATAATCAGGAGTGTGCCGGAGATGTTACGTTTTACTTTATTGCTAATCATCTTGTTGGAAAGTTATACCGCAAAGGTATAACTTTCCTATGATTTTTAAGTGCTGTTGATGCTTTTTGACTATTATCAAAGACTGCTCTCCAGGTGCTGTCATATCTCGCTGATTTTTGTAAATTTGCACTAATCCATTCATCCGTCAACATTTAATCACTCTGATTTGCTTATTATGAGTATATATTCTTTTTCATTCTCTCCAACAGGGACATCCGCTAAAATTTTGCGTGGCATTATCGAAGGTATATCAGATGTGCTGAATACTGCTGTAATTCATGGTGACCTGACGTTTCGGGCGGTAGAAGATATAGTGCTGACCTCCGGTGATATTGTCATTGTGGCAGCTCCTGTTTATGGAGGGCAGATAGCTCCAATTGCAAAACAACGGCTTAAAGAGATAAACGGTAACAACGCAAAATGCATAGTCGTCGCTGTGTATGGCAATCGTGCATTCGAGAACGCTGTTGTCGATTTCGCTTCTTTTATGTCTGACTGCGGATTCTTGGTCTGTGGTGCCGCGGCTTTTGTCGGGGAACATTCCTATTCAACGGCCGATACCCCCATTGCCGCCGGACGTCCTGACAGTCAGGACATGGCTGATGCCCGAACTTTTGGCGAGGCGATCGCCTTGAAAATCCGTACTGACCAACTGCATGAAGTCAGTGCTTCATCACTTACTGACGAACCATCGCCGGCTGAATCCATTGTCAACTTCCGGAACTTTGTGGCCGGCTACCGGCAACAGCAGTCTGAAACACCTGTGGCATATCTCCCTCAGGTCGACACATCGCTTTGCGATGACTGCGGAAGCTGCTACGATGCCTGCCCTACAGAAGCAATCACGCCTGACTTCCGGGATGCAGATCCATCCAGATGTATCAAATGTTGTGCCTGTGTGAAAATTTGTCCGCAAGGCGCGCGCCGGTTCCACTCTCCATTTGCGAAAACATTGTCGGAAAACTTTAATTTCCGGAAATCGCCCCGGTGGATTCTCTGACATGAGGCATGTTTGACTTTTGTGATGGAAAAGATAATACAATGTAGCAGCAACGACTATGCGGCGCTCTCGGAGATATGGGAACGTTCGGTTCGTGCCACGCATTATTTTTTAAGCGAGAAAGATATAATTGAAATTCGGGAAGCATTGATTGCATCGTACTTCCCGAATGTAGACCTATATGCAGTTGTGGATAGCAGTATGTTGGTCGGTTTTATCGGACTAAAGGCATCCCGGATTGAGATGCTGTTTGTCGACTCTATTTTCCGTGGGCGTGGCTATGGTTCGATATTGATAGATTATGCTAAAGAAATGGGCTGCTGTCATGTCGATGTAAATGAACAGAATCCGGCAGCTCTCAAATTCTATATGGGGAAAGGATTCCGCATAGTTGGCCGGGATGAAACTGACGACAGCGGGAGACCATTCCCAATACTTCATCTATCTTTGTGATAGAGACGTTGCATCTGAGGCAATATTGGTGTCGGCATGGATCTATTGCATGGTTTTTACCTTTTATTAGACTTTCTGTTTGCTTCAATTTCCTTGTAGTGTGATGTGGCCCAGTTTATTAGGTTGCCTATCACCTCCATCAGGCTTTGCCCGAGTTCCGAAAGGGAGTATTCCACTTTGGGTGGAATCTCGGCATACATCTTGCGTATAACGTAGCCGTCAGCCTCAAGGTTTTTCAACGTGTCGGCCAGAACCTTAGGTGAGATGTCGGGTATGGCTTTGCCTATGGCGTTGAATCGTGTTTTGCCGTTTTCGGCAAGAACGCACAACACCAGCATCTGCCACTTGCCCGAGAATTGAGCGATTACATTTCTGATGGGACATTTATCTATGCAGGAGAATTTTTTCAAATTTTCTTGTAGCTCCAAACTCTTCATAATCAATAATAGTTACTTGTGGGTAAGTGCCTTACATTTTTGTAACGTCTTGTTTTAATGATAGATGCGTTGTAATTTTGCACTATCAAAAAGAAAGCGGCTTACCGCTGCAAAGTTAATGTGTAATTCTAAATATTGGAAATATGAATGACGTAAAAGTATTGGACAAGGGTGTGAAATTCGCCCACGCTTCGGTCGGTTCCCTGAATGGATTCGAGGGTAAACAGTTTGTAAAGGACGCTACCGGTGCAACTTCGTGTGAAATATCCTTCGGCTCACTTCCAAGTGGAGAACGCGTGCCATTTTTCCATTCGCATAAGGCCAACGAGGAAAACTATATCATACTCTCAGGTGCCGGCCGCTTCCAGGTCGACGATGATGTGTTTGATGTTGCCGAAGGCTCCGTAATCCGTGTGAGCACCAACTGCGACCGCAATCTCAAATGCACATCCTCCGAGCCGATGACTTATATATGCATACAGGCCGCGGAAGGCTCTCTTGTCGGATATACAATGACCGATGCCGAGATTACGGAGCGCGTCAATCGTCTGTAAGCGCGGTTGCAATCAGGCGCTTGTACGAGTGAATAAAAATGGGCGTGCCTTCCATTGTGTGGCACGCCTCTTTTGTATCCCTACCTGTTTTTTGAATTTCCCCGCTGTTGCCAATAAGCGCTGTTAACGCGGTACACCAGAATGCCACACAGAATCACGAACACTATGGCGCAAATTCCCACACATCCCCGCATTAGCAGCATCATTTCCCGGGATATCTGGTCCATTCATATTATGATTGCCAGCATAATGGCGATACCAACCGCCATTATGCCTATAGATATATATTTCAGCCGCAGGTTGGCGCGGGTGTTGTAGAGTTTGTTCAACTCATCTCGCTGTTGCTGTTTCTTATCCATCAATCGTCGCATGTCGGGTCGTTTGTTATATTCTCCAAACTTAGCGATTATTATCGGATTAAGCAATACATGTGAGGGTGTGTAGCTTAAATTTGTACCCATATGGAATGTAAAGTGGCCTGCGGAACGATTTGCGGCATAAGATTGACTGGCGGTCAGTCGAGTGTCTGCACGCCACCGCCGTTCACCATCAGGGTCTGTCCGCTCACCCATGCCGATATTGGTGCGGCGAAATATAACACGGCTCCGGCTATGTCACTTACGTTTCCGAGACGGTGTATGGGGGTATGGGCGAGCATTCTCTCCTCTATTTCAGGCGTCAGCACCGATTCAAGAGCCTTGGTGCGGGTCGCTCCGGGCCCTACGCAATTCACACGTATGCCCATCGGCCCGTAGTCGTGGGCAAGATTGGACGCCATGTGGTTGAGGGCGGCTTTCGATGAACCGTATATAGCCATGTTGGGATCGTTGTTTATACTGCTCATCGACGTGATGTTGATTATGCTGCCGTAGCCCGACCGCTGCATGTGCGGAGCCGCAAGTTTGGCCAGCTGCCATGGGGCGAATACATTTATGGCATATATACGCTCCACGTATGCGCGGTCTATCATCATCGGGTTTTCGCGTCCGCCTCCTCCCATTCCGGCATTGTTCACAAGAATGTTTACCGTGCCGAAGGTAGTCACGGTAAAATCTATCAGTCTGACAAGATCATCTTCAGCAAGTACATTGCAAACGGTCGATACGGCTGTTCCTCCGGAAGCAGTGATGTCGGCCACCGTAGCCGCGGCTTTCTCGGCCGACAGGTCGCTCACCACCACTTTGGCACCGGCTGCGGCGAGAGTCTCGCACACGCATTTGCCTATACCGTCGCCTCCGCCGGTCACAACCGCCACTTTTCCGTCAAGGTCAAAAAGGTTTGATATATCCATAAGTCTATATTATTATATGTAGTTATAACAATAAATTGCCGTAAATTATCGTCGGCTGCAACTTTTTATAGATATGGCACGTCTAACGAATAAAAACGTCATGATTATGAAACTGATTAGATTTGCAATGGCTTGTATTGTAGCAACGGTGTGTGCATTGTCATGTACATCGTGTGCGGGTAGTGATTCCAAAGGCGATGTGGCGGAGATAGAAAGCAGCGCCGGATGCAGGGTGTATAAGGTGGGCGATTACGACAAACTGATTGCCGTGGCGGTTGATGTCTATGTTACAGTAGCTCCGGCCGATCACCATGTGCGTGTGCTTGCTCCGGCCGACGATATTGATGGTGTGGAAGTGTCGTGCAAGGATGGTATTCTCGGAATTGTTGATAAAAACGATAATATCGACAACACACCCCGTGCCCGCCCCACAGTTTATTTAACCGCTGAAGCATTTTCGGAAATTTATGCGATAGGGGGTGCAAAAGTTATTTTCGACAAGCATATTGACACGGCGGCAACGGAGATCTATTCCATAGATGGAGAGGTGACCGTTCCGTAGTCCCTACTGATTCACGAATATATATGTGGAGCGGGAATCCTGTGCCGATTCAGGATTCCCGCTCTATGTATTGAGTCAGGTTATTTTTCGGAGCAACATGGCGAGTCGGTGTCGTAGTCGCACCACTTCATGTCCTTGACCGGCGTGGCTTTCAGAATTTCGGAGCTTCGTTCCTTGGCCAGTTTGCGGTCCATTTTTTTCATTTCCTCTTCGGTGCGTGGCGTGCCTTCCGGCTGACGGTTGAGCAGGCCATCGGTCGAGCGCACCTCCTTGAGAGGTTTGTCTATGTATTGCCACTCCTCATCGAGGCGTGTGCTCTTGCCTTCGTTCCAAGGACCGCGTGCGTCGTTGCCCTTCGAGAAGTTGAAATACAGGTTGCTGTATTTGGGCGAGGTCTGGAACACTCCGGGAGGGAAATTGGGTTGTATGGTGTCGAGTGCGGCCTCAAACTGCTGGAAGTGGGTAACCTCACGTGTCATCAGGAACATGAGCGTCTCCTTCACCAGCGGGTCGTCGGTTAGCGGAATCAGTTTCTCATACCCTATCTTGGCGCGGCACTCGCCGGCCATGTTCGACCGCAGGTCTACCGTCAGGTCGGCGTTGACCGAAACGTAGGAGGCATTCCATGGATTACCGTTGCAGTCAGTCAGTACCGGACTTCCCGGTGCTCCTATCAGGAACTGCGGATTGGTGAAGGCCTGATGGATGAAATCTTCCTTGGCAGCCTTGCCGTCCATCATGGGACGTATCTCCATATTCTCTACCACATCGGCCATCTCGCCGTTCACCGGGCCGAGCAGCATCTGGATGGTGGCGCCCACAATCTCGAGGTGTCCGAGTTCCTCGGTGGCTATATCCATCAGCATGTCGTATTTGTCGGGGTGGGGGTTGCGGCAACTGAATGCCTGGGTGAAATATTGCAGTGCCGATTTCAGCTCGCCGTTGGCGCCACCGAAGGCATCAAGCATTACGCGTGCGAAACGCGGGTCAGGTTGTGAGACTCGTGCATTGAATTGCAGATCTTTTACATGATAGAACATAATCGTGTCATTTTTAGGTTTGTAATTCAGTCTGGTCAATTACGCGTAATGTCTCACCTAAACATTATTTTTCCTGCCGGGGTTTGAACCGCAATGGCGATTCTAAAAATTTTTAAGGAACCGAGAGGCTTATTTTCTTAAAAAATCTATGGTCTCTGTTCTATGCGTTGAGATTCAACAGCTCATATGTACGAATAAAATTCTATTAACGTAAATTAACTATAGGGAGGGGTATTTTGATTATTTAGGTTTACTTTTGCAAAAAATTAGGACGGTTTTTTTAACCTTGAATATTGTTTGAGCAAATAAAATCAACCCGGCACGCCGTACGGGCTACGGCATCTCCGGCACAGTGTATATTTTAACCTTAAATTATTTATTAACCAATCTAAAATCATTATGAAGTCAAAGTTAACCAGCTTGCTATGCTTGTTCTTGCTCTTCCCGATGATGAGTGTGATGGGTGCCAACTCATTCACTGTCAAAGGAACGGTAACAGACAAGGGTGGTGAACCTTTGGTGGGTGTATCAGTGATTGTCAAAGGGACATCATTCGGTGCGCAGACCAATGTCGATGGTGAGTTCAGTCTCAATGCCTCGCAGGGCAATGTGCTGAGATTCTCTTACATCGGTTACACTCCTGTGGAGTACACAGTAAAAGGCCAGGAACCCATCACAATCGTGATGGAGGAGGAGGCCACCGCTCTCGAAGAGGTTGTGGTGACCGCTCTCGGTATCAAACGTTCCGAAAAAGCCCTGAGCTACAATGTGCAGAAACTCGACGGCTCGGCTGTGACCGGAATCAAGGAAACCAACTTTGTCAACTCGCTCAATGGTAAAGTGGCGGGTATCAACATCAACAAGAGCTCGGCCGGTGTCGGCGGTGCAGCACGTGTAGTGCTCCGCGGTGCCAAGTCAATCGAAGGCGACAACAACGCGCTCTACGTTATCGACGGTATACCTATGTTCAACACCAACATGGGCAACACCGGTTCAGGTATAATGGGTGAGAGCCGTACCAACTCCGAAGGTATCGCCGACCTCAACCCCGAGGATATCGAAAGTATCTCAGTGCTTTCAGGCCCCTCGGCAGCTGCCCTCTACGGTAGTAGCGCCGCCAACGGTGTGATTCTCATCACCACCAAGAAAGGCGTCGAAGGCAAGTTCTCGGCCACAGTGTCGTCAACTTCCATGTTCTCAAAGGCCTACATGACCCCCAAGTTCCAGAACACCTACGGTAACGTGGTAGGTTCATACGAAAGCTGGGGCAGCAAGCTCGCCACACCGACAAGTTTCGATCCGGTAGACGATTTCCTGCAGACCGGTACCAACTTCATCAACTCGGTGACCATCAACACCGGTACACGCACCAACCAGACTTTCGCCTCGTTGGCTTCGACCAACGCCGAAGGCATTGTGCCCAACAACACTTACGACCGTCTGAACTTCTCTATCCGCAACACATCCAAGTTCCTCGACGACAAACTCCAGCTCGACCTCGGCGCTTCATATATCAACCAGCGCGATAAGAACATGGTGTCGCAGGGCTACTACTGGAACCCCATCGTCCAGACCTATCTCTTCCCCCGTGGCGAGAACTTCAACGATATAAAGACTTTCGAACGCTACAACACCTCGCGCAACTTCGCCACTCAGTACTGGCCTGTGCAGGATGGTGTATACGCGCTCCAGAACCCCTATTGGGAAGCATACCGCAACCCCGCTACCAATAAGAAGCGCCGCTATATGTTCAACGCCGGCCTTACTTATAATATAACCGACTGGTTGAACGTTACGGCTCGTTACCACCTCGACGACACCAACTCCAAGTTCGAGCGTAAGCTCTATGCTTCCACCGTACTGCTTCATGCCAAGAGCGAGAAGGGTGGCTACGAGTTCAGCAATTACACCGAGCAGCAGCAGTATGCCGATGTTATCGCCAACCTCAACAAATCGTTCGGCGAGTTCAGCATCGCTGCCAACGTCGGTTACTCATACTCCGACTACCGCAATGAAATCCGTGGTGAGAAAGGCCCGCTTCTCGGCGTTGCCAACATCTTCTCTGCCAACAATATCGACCCCGCAAGACGTGAGATAATCGAAGAGGGTGGTGACAGCCGCGTGCGCAACAACGCCATCTTCGCCAACCTCGAACTTGGCTGGCGCAGCATGCTTTACCTCACACTCACCGGCCGCAACGACTGGAACTCGCGTCTGGTCAACTCCAAGGAGGAATCGTTCTTCTATCCTTCGGTAGGTCTGTCGGCAGTAATCTCGCAGATGGTTGAGCTTCCCAAGCAGATTACTTACCTCAAGGTTCGTGGATCGTACACCGAGGTAGGCGCCCCCATCTCCGTATCGGGCCGCACTCCCGGCACCATCACCACTCCCATTGAAGGTGGTGTGCTCAAACCCACCGACATCTATCCCTTCTCCGACTTCAAAGCCGAGAGAACCAGATCGTATGAATTCGGTTTGACAACACGTCTGTTCAACAAACTCCATGCCGACTTCACCTACTATCATTCCAATACCTACAACCAGACCTTCCTCGGCAACCTCGCCGAGTATACCGGCTACAAGTACATCTACCTGCAGGCCGGCGATGTGGAGAACCGTGGTTTCGAGCTCTCTGTAGGCTATAACGATACTTACGCATTCGGTCTGTCGTACTCGACCACTGTAACCTACTCGCGCAACATCAACAAGATACGCAAGATGGTCGAGGGTTATCAGTCGGACATCCAGGATACACCCATCGACATTCCCGAGGTGCTCAAGGACAATGGCCGCGTAATCCTAAAGAAGGGTGGCTCTATCTCCGATATCTACGCTGACCGCTTCTTCAAGAAAGACTCGCAGGGCTATGTTGAACTCAAGGCCGACGGTTCTTACGGTATGGAAAATGTGGATCCCGTATATCTGGGTCACACATCGCCGAGCTGCAACATCGGTTGGAACAACACTTTGGAATACAAAGGCTTTGCCCTCAGCTTCCTGCTCAACTCGCGCATAGGTGGCGTTGTCACCTCTTCGACCCAGGCTCTCCTCGACCGCTTCGGTGTGTCGGCGGCTACAGCCGAGGCACGCGACAATGGCGGCGCTCTTCTCCCCGGTCAGGGTCGTGTTGATGCCAAGACCTACTATCAGATGGTGGGCACCGGCGACTGGCACACTTCCGGTTACTATACCTACTCTGCCACCAATGTACGCCTGCAGAACCTCACATTCAGCTACACTTTCCCCTCGCGCTGGTTTGGCAATGTGGTGAGAGACCTCACCCTGAGCTTCATAGCCGAGAACCCATGGATGATCTACTGCAAGGCTCCTTTCGACCCCGAGCTCACTCCCTCGACCTCTACATTCGGTCAGGGCAACGACTACTTCATGCAACCCAGCACACGCAGCTTCGGCTTCGGTGTCAGATTCAAACTTTAATTATTCTCACATAGCGTATTATGAAATTATATAACAAGTTATTTATAGGCGCATGCATGGCCTCGCTTTTCGCGGCCTGCGACTATGAAGCTATCAATACCGACCCCTTCGGCATGACCGACGAGCAGGGCAAGTGGGATGGCGTAGGTGTAGGCGGTCTGCTCACCAACATGCAGCAGAATGTGATACCGGTCGGCACCCTGTCAGACGGTACCGAGATTGCCAACCAATATCAGATTGGTTTCAACCTCTCGGCCGATACATGGTCAGGCTATTTCGGCCAGAACAATGGATGGAACGGTACCAACAATAACACTACCTACTATCTGTTGGACGATTGGGTTACAGCAACATATAACAACTCTTACACAAAGTTGCTCGGTCCTTGGAAATCGCTCCGCAATGCTGCCGAAAAGACCGGTATGCCTGAGGTTTATGCCCTGGCGCAGATATTGAAGATATCCGGTTGGCATAGGACCCTCGAATCTTTCGGTCCAATGCCTTACACTCATGCGGGCGACGCTACTCTCTCCATCCCGTTTGACGATGAGGAGACCGTTTACCGTGCTATGTTGGCCGACCTCGAGGAGGCTATCGCCACCCTTTCTGAAAAGGCGAGCATCGGGGCAACTGTGTTGCCTGCCAACGATGCCATCTACGCCGGTGATGCCACCAAGTGGGTTAAATATGCCAACTCCCTTATGCTCCGTCTCGCAATGCGCGTGCGTTTCGCCGATGCCGCTCTTGCCCGCGAGTATGCCGAGAAGGCCGTTAACCAGCAATTTGGCGTGATGACAATGAAGGACGATATGGCTCAGCTCAGCATGGGCGCTGGCATACGTTTCGCCAACAATATCCCCGTGCTTTCTGACCAATATGGCGAATGCCGCATGGGTGGTTCGATGTTCTGTTACCTCGTTGGTTATGAAGATCCCCGTCTGTCAGCTTATTTTAAAGATGTGACAGATGCAGGTTACAAGCAGTTTGCCGTGGAAGCCTACGATGGCAAATTATATCAGGCCATACCTCTCGGCAACACTTACAGTGTAGACTATTATAAGTATGGTGCGTCATTGCCCAACATCACATCTGAAACACCTACCTATTGGATGCGTGCATCGGAGGTTTATTTCCTCCGCGCCGAGGCGGCGTTAGTGTGGGGCGGTGTGTTCGGCGATGCAGCCTCGCTTTACGAGCAGGGCATACAGATGTCGTTTGACGAAAACGGCGTAAGCGCTTCGGTGGCCTCCTACATGGCTTCCGGCAAAACACCTGTTCAGCATCAGGATATGTATGGCCGCAACGGAAATGTAGCTTCTACTGCAACACCCGAATTTACCGGTACCAACGAGCAGAAACTGGAGAAAATCATGATTCAGAAGTGGATTGCCCTCTATCCCAATGGCCAGGAGGCATGGACCGAGTGGCGCCGTACAGGCTATCCCAAGCTCGTGCCTACCATCCTCAACCGTGGTACATCGCAGGGCGTTACCTCCGCCGGTGGCATACGCCGTATGATCTACCCCTCGAGCTTCCGTACCAACGAGAGCACACGCGATGTCTATCAGGATGCTGTGGATAAACTCGGCGGTACCGACGGACCTGCAGTGAACCTCTGGTGGGATTGCAAGAACTGATATACAAACACCTCATTCAACAAATGAAGCAAATTATGAAATCACTCAATAAATTTGTATACGGCGCCGCTGCGGTGGCCATGGCAGCTTTCGCGGCTTGTACCGACGTTGAGCCCATGGAAATTGACCACATCGGTGGCAACAATACTCTCGACAATGCCGAGAGCGCGGCTTACTACGCCTCGCTGCGCGAATGGAAAGAGACCTCGCGCAACTACGGACGTCCCGTGTCGTTCGGATGGTTCTCCAACTGGTCGCCCGAAGGCCCTATCCGCAAAGGTTACCTGGCCTCGTTGCCCGACAGTATCGATTTTATCTCGATGTGGAGCGGTCCTTTCGATCTCACTCCCGCCAAGATAAAGGACAAGGAGATATTCCAGAAGAAGAAAGGTGGCAAACTTTTCGTTTGTTACATTCTCCACAACATAGGTACCGGTATCACCCCCTCGTGGGTTACCGAGCAGGTGGAGCTTGAGAATCCCGATGCCAACTCATCGCAGCTCACAGCCCTCAAGAAGAAAGCCCAGGAGGTTTACTGGGGATTCACCAGCGGCGTGAAAGGCTCTGACGACCATCTTCAGGCTATCCGCACATACGCCAAGGCGCTTGTGGACACTATCGTGAAATATGACTACGACGGTCTTGACATCGACTGGGAACCCAATGGTGGCGGTGACGGCGACGGTAGCCTCAAGGGTGCCGGCGGTGCATATCTCCACGAACTCGTTATGGAAATGGGTAAATATTTCGGCCCGATGGCCACCGAGCGTCCCAACGGCCGCTACTACTATTTCCTTATTGACGGTGAGATATGGAATGCCCACAAGGAATCGGCTCCCTACTTCGACTACTTCATTACCCAGGCTTACCACGACAGCTATCTCGATGGACGTGTGCGCACATTGCAGAACTGGTGTGGCGACTACTACGACACCCGCAAGCACATCTTCACCGAGAACTTCGAATCGTATTGGAACAATGGTGGCGTGCTGCTCCGTCAGGCTGTCTACAACCATGCCAGCGGCCCCAAGGGCGGTGTGGGCGCATTCCGTCTTGACAACGACTACGACAACACTCCCGACTACAAGTACACACGTATGGCCATCCAGCTCAATCTGAATGCCTACAAGGAGTATATGGAATCACAAAATAATACTGAAACAGAATGATACGTAAAAGTCTTTATATCGCAGCTTTGGCCATGGTGGCAGCGGTAGCTCCGTCGTGCAACGACTCGCAGGGCGACCTCCTCACCCCGAAGCTCTATCTTGAAAACGACGTGATCAACGTCAGCGCCGAGTCCGACACTTACGAGTGCGACATCATATCGCGCATATCGACTCCTGTCGGTAATGCTGTCAAGGTGACTTATTCGGCCGGCGGCCAGGATTTGGTCGACAAGTACAACGACCGTTACGGCACTACCGCCGAGATGTTCCCCGCCGAAAACTATGAGTTCCTCAACAAAGAGTCTGTGGTTGAAGCCGGCCAGATCTACGCTGAAGCCTGCAAGCTCCAGCTCAAGAACATGGACCAGGTGCAGGAGGGTGCCACCTTTATTCTTCCTGTAACAATATCCACCGGCGATGTCGACATGATTCCCGATAAAAATGTGGCCTACGTGGTGATCAAGAAACCCGTGCGCATCCTCAAGGCAATGCAGTTCGGCACCTACTGGCTCGACGTGCGTCTCCCCGTTTCGTTCAAGACCACAACTTCGGTTACCTACGAGGCTCTTGTACTCGCCACCAACTGGCGCATGCTCGGAACCATAATGGGTAACGAGGGTATCCTGATAATGCGTACCGGCGACCTCAATCACCCGAGTAACGAGCTCCAGATGGCAGGTAACCTTGCTCTCCAGATGCCCAACTGCGACATTTGGGAAACCGGCAAGTGGTATCATGTGGCATTCACCTACGATGCCTCTACCGGCCAGGCTAACCTCTATCTCAACGGTGAGGTGATTGCCAACAAGGATGCCGGCTCAGGCCTGACATTCGACCTCAACAACAGCTTCTGCATTGGCTACGCTTACGACTACGACCCCAACCGTAAGTGGGTGGGCTACATGAGCGAGGTGCGCCTGTGGACAGTGGCCCGTACAGCCAACCAGATCAAGGAGAACATGATGCTCGTGGATCCCGCATCGGAAGGTCTTGCCGGTTACTGGAAGCTCAACGGAACTGACATTGAGGAGCGCGACGGCACATGGTATATCCTCGACCAGACCGCCAATCACAACGATGCTACCTCCAACCGCGGACGCCGCAACAGCGGTGTGATCTACGGTAATCCTCCGATGGTGGATGTGGATGTGCGCATGTAATCGACAAACGAAGCATTTGTTACCCTTCCCTTAGTAAAATAGTGCGGCGGTAGCCCCAACCTACCGCTGGCTAAAGGCGGAAGCCGGTTCCCGATTCGGGGGCCGGCTTTTGCCTTTTTCCGAATTACCTTGTAACTTTGCGTGTGATGAAAAATTTCAATGTGCTTTTATGAACGGACTTGTGCTTGAGGGTGGCGCCATGCGCGGATTGTTTACCGCCGGAGTTATCGATGTGCTGATGACGGCCGGTGTGCGTTTCGATGGCTTGATAGGCGTTTCGGCCGGGTCGAGTTTCGGCTGTAACTATAAGTCGCATCAGCCGGGGCGTGTGTTGCGCTATAATCTGAAGTACTGCAAGGATCCGCGGTACATGGGATTGCGCAGCCTGCTCTCGACAGGCAATCTGGTGGGTGCTGAATTTGCCTACCACACTCTTCCGCTTGAACTCGATGTGTTCGACATCGCCACATTCGAGAGCGACCCGATGGCGTTCTATCTGGTCTGTACCGATGTGCTTACCGGCGAGCCCGTCTACTACCGTATGGACCGGGTGACTTCCGACTCTCTCGAATGGCTCAGGGCTTCGGCCTCGATGCCTGTGGTGACACGTCCGGTCAGGGTAGACGATGGCCGGCTTATGCTTGACGGAGGCATAAGCGATTCCATACCACTGGAATATTTCCGCTCGATAGGCTACGACCGCAATGTTGTGGTGATGACACAGCCGCACGGCTATCGCAAGAAGCCGGCTCCGCGATGGCTGTGGCGTATGCTCATGCGGCGCTATCCGGCCATAGCCGAGGCTATGGTACACAGGCATGAGATGTACAATTCGCAACTGGATTATGTGGCCGACCAGGCGATGCGGGGAAACGCGCTGGTGATAGCTCCCGACATGACACTCCCGATAGGCCGTGTGGAAACTGACCGCCACAAGATGCGCCGGGTCTATGAAATGGGGTGTGAGGCTGGTCGCCGGGCACTTCCCTCGGTACAGGAATTTCTGTCGAATGATTGACGTCTTCGGTATCGCTGCCTGATTTTTTGCGTTGTTTCGGAATCTGGGATATTATCAATGTGACCATGGCGTTGACCACGTCACTTTCTGAACAGGGCATTTCTCCTGTGAGGCCGTAGGTTACCACGGCCATGGTTATTTCGGCTCTTAGAGCCACATCTTCAATCTTGTTTATCGCTTCCATCCATTTGCGACGGAATGAGAAAGATTTTTTCATCGGTTTTGCTGATTTTACGTTTTATGTCAGCAAAATTAACGTGCCGGACATGCCTCCCTATGGCAAATTTACACTTTTTTTCGCTAAGTTTGCATTACCAAAAAACATAACCAGACCATGAACACCCGGATAATAGAATGCGTGCCCAATTTCAGCGAGGGACGCGATAAGAATGTGATAAAATCAATAACCGATGCCATAGAGACAGTTGAGGGCGTTAAGCTCCTCGATGTAGACCCCGGAGAGGCCACAAACCGCACTGTCGTTACGTTTGTGGGCAGTCCCGAAGATGTGGTGGAGGCTGCATTCCGCGGAGTGAAGCGTGCCGCTGAACTCATCGACATGTCGCGCCACCATGGAGCGCATCCCCGCATGGGTGCCACCGATGTGTTGCCGCTTATTCCTGTCTCGGGAATCACCCTTGAGGAGTGTGCTGAACTGGCCCGGGAACTTGGACGCCGAATAGCCGATGAACTTGATATTCCGCTTTACGCCTACGAAGCTGCCGCTTTCACTCCCGAGCGCAAGAATCTTGCCGTGTGCCGCAAAGGGGAATACGAGGGGCTGTCGGAGCGTCTCGGCCACGATGGGCAGGGTGCTGATTTCGGCGACCGTCCGTTTGACCAGAAAGTGGCACGCACCGGCGCTACCGCCGTGGGTGCACGCGATTTTCTGATTGCCGTGAATTTCAATCTCAACACCACGTCGACCCGACGCGCCAATGCCATCGCTTTCGATGTGCGTGAGAAGGGACGTCCCAAGCGTGAGGGGGGTAAGCCTAACGGTAAACCCATCAAGGACGAGAATGGAAATGTGATAATGCTTCCGGGCACTCTGAAAGGCACCAAGGCCATAGGATGGTATATCGACGAATATGGTATAGCGCAAGTGTCCATGAACATCACCGACATAGCCGCAACGCCGCTTCATGTGGCATTTGACGAGGTGTGCCGTGCTGCCGCTGTCCGTGGGATTCGCGTTACGGGCACTGAAATTGTGGGCCTTGTGCCTAAGCGCACACTTATCGATGCGGGCCGTTACTTCCTTCACAAACAGCAGCGCTCCTCAGGTATAGCCGAGAGCGAGATTCTGCGCATGGCTGTTAAGTCGATGGGGCTTGATGAGCTTGCTCCGTTCAATCCGCGCGAGAAGGTGGTGGAATATATGATAGAGCCGGAAGGCAAGGGTGGACTGGTAGATATGACGTGCGCCGCTTTCGCCCGCGAGACAGCTTCGGAATCGCCCGCACCCGGTGGAGGTTCCATCTCGGCATATATGGGTGCTCTTGCAGCTGCTCTCGGCACCATGGTGGCCAACCTTTCGGCTCACAAGGCCGGATGGGACGACCGCTGGGAGGAGTTTTCAAACTATGCCGACGGCGGTCAGCTTCTGCTTGACCATCTGCTGCATCTTGTTGACGAGGACACCGCTGCGTTCAATCGCATAATGGCCGCGCTCCAGCTCCCGAAATCCACACCTGAGGAGAAGGCTGCCCGCGAGGATGCGCTTGAGGAAGCCACGCTTTATGCCACTCAGGTGCCGCTGCGTACAATGGAGGCCGCGCTCGATGTGTTCCCGCTTGTGAAGGCAATGGCTGAGATAGGCAATCCGGCCTCGGTGAGCGATGCCGGAGTCGGGGCGCTTGCCGCGCGCTCGGCCGTGCTCGGCGCTGAACTCAATGTGCGTATCAATGCCGCCGGCCTGCGCGACCGTTCACGTGCCGCCGCCCTCGTGGCCCAGGCCCGTGAGATTGCTGCCAAGGCTGTACGCGATGAGGCCGAGGTGCTTGCGATAGTGAACAAAGTTATAGAATAAACACACCTTAATTATATATATGACCACTGAAGAATTTCATGCTGACATAAGGGGCGGTATCCCCAATACACTGCCCGCGCATCCCGATTACGACACAACGGTTAACCATGCGCCACGCCGCAAGGACATACTTACAGATGCCGAGAAGAAACTCGCGTTGAAAAACGCGCTGCGTTATTTCCCCGAGCATCTTCACAGTGAACTTGCTCCCGAGTTTGCACGCGAACTGCACGACTATGGCCGTATCTACATGTACCGTTACCGTCCGCAGTATGCAATGTATGCGCGTCCCATCGGTGAATATCCGGCAAAAAGCCGTCAGGCTGCCGCTATAATGATGATGATTCAGAACAATCTCGATCCTCGGGTGGCGCAGCATCCCCATGAACTTATAACGTATGGCGGTAACGGTGCCGTGTTCCAGAACTGGGCTCAATATCGTCTGGCCATGAAATATCTGTCGGAAATGACCGACAATCAGACCTTGGTAATGTATTCAGGCCATCCGCTCGGTCTGTTCCCGTCGCACCCCGATGCGCCTCGCGTGGTGGTGACAAACGGAATGGTTATACCCAACTATTCCAAACCCGACGACTGGGAGCGCTTCAATGCCATGGGGGTGTCGCAATATGGACAGATGACAGCCGGTTCGTACATGTATATCGGGCCGCAGGGAATTGTTCACGGCACTACCATCACAGTGCTGAACGCCGGCCGCAAGCGTCTGCCCGAAGGGAAGCACACGCTCGATGGCATGCTGTTTGTATCGTCGGGTCTCGGAGGCATGTCGGGTGCGCAACCCAAAGCCGGAAACATAGCCGGTGTGGTGAGCATTGTGGCTGAAATCAATCCCAAGGCGGTGGCCACACGCCACGGTCAGGGATGGGTAGACGAGGTGTATACATCGCTTCCCGAGCTTCTTGCGCGGGTGGAGAAAGCACGTGCCGCCGGCGAAGCCGTATCGCTTGCCTATCAAGGCAATGTGGTGGATCTGTGGGAATACCTTGCTGAACATGATGTGGCGGTAGACCTCGGTTCCGACCAGACCTCGCTGCACAATCCGTGGGCGGGCGGCTATTATCCTGCCGGACTGAGTTTCGACGAGGCCAAGGCCATGATGGCCGACAACCCGGAGGAATTCCGTCGCCGTGTACAGGAGTCGCTGCGCCGTCAGGTGGCGGCAATAAACCGCCTGACAGCCAAAGGTATGTACTTCTTCGATTACGGTAATGCCTTCCTGCTCGAATCGTCGCGCGCCGGCGCCGACATTATGGCCGGTGACGGACGGTTCCGCTATCCGTCGTATGTGCAGGACATTATGGGGCCGGGATTCTTCGACTATGGTTTCGGCCCGTTCCGTTGGGTGTGCACATCGGGCAATCCCGACGATCTCGCCAAGACCGACGAGATAGCAGCCCGTGTGCTCGAGGAGATTCTCGCTACAGCGCCCGATGATATAAAGGGACAGCTTCGCGATAACATACATTGGATTAAGGAAGCCGGGCGTAACAACCTCGTGGTGGGTTCGCAGGCACGCATACTATATGCCGATTGCGAGGGTAGGACCCGCATAGCGCAGGCTTTCAACGAAGCCATAGCCTCAGGTGAGATTTCAGCGCCCATAGTGCTTGGCCGCGACCATCACGATGTGTCGGGTACCGATTCCCCTTATCGCGAGACGTCAAACATCTACGACGGCTCGCAATTCACGGCCGACATGGCGGTGCACAATGTGATAGGCGACGGATTCCGCGGTGCCACATGGGTGTCGATACACAATGGAGGCGGTGTAGGCTGGGGAGAGGTGATCAACGGTGGCTTCGGCATGGTAATCGACGGCTCCGGCGATTCTGCCCGGCACATCTCGGAGATGCTTCTCTGGGATGTGAACAATGGCATAGCCCGCCGAAGCTGGGCCCGCAACCCCGGAGCTTTGTCGGCCATAAAGAGGGAGATGGAGCGTACACCCCAGCTGGTGGTTACGCTACCCAACATTGCCGACGATGCTGTGATTGATGCCGCTTTCGCATCGGAAAAATAATAATATCACTTACATATAAGATATATACAACATGATTCACCATATTAGCCCCGCGCGGCTCACCATAGAGCGTGTGGGGGAGATACTTGAGAAGAGAATGCAACTCGCCCTGAGCGAGGAGTCGGTAAACCGCATTACAAAATGTCGCCGCTATCTCGATGAGAAGATAGAGCAATGCGCTCAGCCCATTTATGGTATAACCACAGGGTTCGGGTCGCTGTGCAACATATCCATCGGTAAGGAGGACCTGTCGAAACTGCAGGAGAATCTTGTGAAGTCGCATGCCTGCGGTTGCGGCGAGCCGGTGGCTCAGGATATAGTGCGGCTTATGTTGCTGACAAAGATAATGTCGCTGTCGTTCGGCAATTCGGGCGTGCAGTTGTCGACTGTGCAGCGACTGGTGGATCTGTTCAATGAAGATATTTTACCTGTTGTCTACTCGCAGGGCTCACTCGGTGCTTCGGGCGACTTGGCACCGCTGGCCAATATGTGTCTGCCTCTTCTCGGGCTCGGCAAGGTGTGGCGCGACGGCGTGATGTGCGATGCCGCCGATGTGATGGCCGAAAAGGGTTGGGAGCCGGTGAAACTTGTGTCGAAGGAGGGACTTGCGTTGCTTAACGGAACGCAGTTTATGTCGGCGCATGCGGTATATGCCGTGATCAAGGCACGCCGTCTGAGCGCTTTGGCCGATAAGATAGGGGCATTGTCGCTTGATGTGTTCGACGGACGTATTGAACCGTTTGGCGATGAGGTCAATGCCGTGCGTCCTCATCCGGGACAGCTTGCCACTGCGCGGGCAGTGCGTTCGTATCTTGCCGGCAGTGAGCTGATAGGTCAGCCTAAGAAGCATGTGCAGGACCCTTATTCATTCCGTTGCATGCCACAGGTTCATGGTGCTGCCAAGGATACACTGGCCTATGTGGGGCAGGTGATTGAGACGGAGATAAATAGTCCGACTGACAATCCTACCATATTCCCCGACGAGGATATTATCGTGTCGGCCGGAAATTTCCACGGCGAACCGATAGCCTTGCCTATGGATTTTCTTGCGGTGGCTCTCACTGAGCTTTCAAGCATATCCGAACGCCGTATCTATAAACTGATTTCAGGCACGAGAGGATTGCCTTCGTTCCTTGTAGCCAATCCGGGGCTTAACAGCGGGTTTATGATTCCGCAGTATGCTGCGGCTTCGATAGTCAATCAGTCGAAGGGTCTATGCTGGCCCACGAGTTGCGACACCATCCCTTCGTCGCAGGGTCAGGAGGACCATGTGTCGATGGGAGGCAATTCTGCCACCAAACTGTGTCGTGTAGCCGACAATACGGAGCGGGTGTTGGCCATAGAGCTGTTCAATGCCATGCAGGCGCTCGATCTGCGCCGTCCGTTGCACACATCGTCCGAACTTGAGGCATGGCACGATGATTACCGTAAGACAGTGCCGTTTGTGGTTAATGACACGGTGATGTCGCCGCTCATAGAGAAATCGGTGGAGTTTTTACGTACAAATCCATAAGGCATGTATATAATCAATATCGGTTTTATGCCTGTGGATGCGGAGCGCATCCCGCTTTTGCGTGGCCGCGACATGGACAGTTTGGAGATTGTGGAAAATGCGTGGCTGCGCGTGGTGAACGGAGTGTTTGCCGGTTGGGGTAGCATGGACAGTTTCCCGGCCACTGATGGTTCGGAGGAGATTGTCGATGCCTGCGGAGGTGCGGTGATGCCTTCGTTCTGCGATTCGCACACTCATATAGTCTATGCCGGAAGCCGCGAGCGTGAGTTCGTGGATAAAATCCATGGGCTCAGTTACGAGGAGATTGCACGCAGAGGTGGTGGAATACTCAATTCTGCCGATCTGCTCCGGATCACCTCCGAGAATGAACTTTTCCGGCAGGCCATGGAACGTGCCGACGAGATAATGGCTAAAGGCACCGGATGCGTGGAGATAAAGAGTGGATATGGATTGAGTGTGGACGCTGAACTCAAGATGCTCCGCGTGATAGCCCGCATTGCTGAATCGACACCTATGAAAGTGAAATCTACTTTTCTCGGGGCGCATGCCGTGGGTAGGGAATATGCCGGACGGCAATCGGAATATGTGGAGATGCTGTGCCGTGAGATGATTCCGGCTGTGGCTGCCGAGGGGTTGGCTGAGTTTGTCGATGTGTTCTGTGACGAAGGTTTCTTCACTCCTGAGGAGACAGCTATGATTCTTGACGTGGCGTCGCGTCATGGGATGCTTCCCAAAATACATGCCAATGAGTTGGCTGTGTCGGGTGGAGTGCAGGTTGGGGTTGCTCATGGTGCGGTATCGGTTGACCATCTGGAGCGTATAGGTGCTGAGGAGATAGCTATTCTCGGCAAGTCGGATACAGTGGCCACCATTCTGCCCGGAGCTTCGTTCTTTCTCGGGATGTCCTATGGGCAGGCACGTGGGTTGATGTCTGAAAATGCCATAGTTGCGCTGGCCTCTGACTATAACCCCGGTTCGTCACCGTCGGGCGACATGCGCATGGTGATGTCGTTTGGATGTATAAAACTGAAGATGACTCCGGAGGAATCGTTCAATGCCGTTACCATAAATGGTGCCGCAGCCATGGGACTGGGGCATGATTATGGCTCGATAGCCGAAGGCAAAGTGGCTAATTTTTTCATTACACGCCGGTTGCCATCGTTCGAATTCATCCCATACGCCTACACCACACCTATAATAAAAAGCATATATCTTGAAGGAAGATTAGTGAAATGAATGGACTGATAAGCTCCATGGCCGCAGAGCGTAAAAAGAGCGGTCAATACAATTGTGCGCAGGCGGTGGCCTGCACTTACGGCGATATAGTGGGCCTTGACGAGGAGTTTGTGAAAGCGGTCACCGCTTCTTTCGGAACCGGAATGGGCAATATGGAGGGCACGTGTGGCGCGCTTGTAGGTGCCGGTGTTGTAGCCGGACTTGTAAAGCGTGACCGGATTGAGGCACGTGCTGCCATGAAACGTATCATGGATCGCTTCAAGGCTCAGAACGGAGCTACGGTGTGTCGCGAGTTGAAAGGAATAGGGACAGGATGCGTTTTGCGCGACTGCAACGACTGTGTGGCCGATGCCGCACGTTTCCTCGCTGAGGAGCTTGGCATTGAGGATTGATTAAGGTTTCCTGTCGGAGATAAGGTCGGCAAGGTGCTGCTCGTGCTGTGATATGAGCAGCAGGTGGTCGGCGATATACAGACGTGTCCCGCCTGTGGGCACAAGATAACGGTCGCCACGCTTCACCATCACCACAAGGGTGTCGGGCGGCAAGGTTATGTCGCGTAGCAGGTATCCGTCGGCAAGCATTGGCGCCGTCACATCCATTTCGTCCATCGAGGCGGTTATTTCGTCGGGGAGCTCAAAACGGAAGTCGCGTTCACGTATATCCTCACACAGTCCGAGCCACCGGGCCATGCGTGTCACTGTTGTGCCTTGCACAAGGAGCGACAGCAAGGTTATGAAGAACACCATGTTGAACATAAGGCGTGCGTGGGTCACTTCGGGTGTCATGAGCGCGTAGGTGGCGAATATTATCGGTACAGCTCCACGCAGTCCCACCCACGATATGTAGAGCCGTGCACGGAATGTGAAGTTGCGGAACGGAGCCAGCGAAAGAAACACCGCCACCGGACGTGCCACAACTATCATAAAAGTGGCAAGCAGCAGGCCGGGAACTATCACGTGGGTGTTGACAAGTTCGTGAGGGTTTACTAAAAGTCCCAGCGAAAGGAACATTATAATCTGTACCAACCATGTGAATCCACCGAAAAATGTGGTGATGGTCTGTTTCAGGGCTATCCTGTTGTTACCGATTACAAGCCCTGCCACATACACTGCAAGATAGCTGTTTCCACCGGCCATCTCAGTGAGCGAGAATATGAAAAACACGCATGCTATGGTCATTACAGGGTAGAGGAAATCATTGTTGACATGCAGCCGGTTTATTATCCTCACAGAGATATAACCTAACAGCAGGCCGCCTGCCGCACCTATGGATAGTTGGCTTAAAAGCATGAGGCATGCGTGGCCTGTGTCGGCGGCGGTTATGCCTGAACCCTGACGTATGAACTCTATGAGTATTATCACAAGCAGATAAGCCATGGGGTCGTTGCTGCCGCTTTCAAGTTCGAGTGTGGGCTTCAGATTCTGTTTAAGGCCTATGCGCGATGTGTTGAGTATGGAGAATACAGATGCGGAATCGGTCGACGACATGATGGCGGCGAGCAACATTGATTCCGGCCAGCCGAATGCATATTCAGGCGCAGCCAGATGGAAAATAAGGTGTATGAAAGCCCCGCAAACGGCTGTGGTGACCAAAACGCCGACTGTGGCGAGCGACAGCCCTTGCCGCCAGATGGGCCGTATGTTTTTTATGTCTGTGTCAAGTCCTCCTGAGAACAATATGATGCTCAGTGAAATCATACCTATGAACTGTGCGGCCTCGGCGCTGTCGAAATGTAGCCCGAATCCGTCGACCCCGGCAAGCATTCCCACTCCGAGAAACAGCACGAGGGCGGGAATGCCGAATTTACCACCGGCCTTGCCCGCCCATACACTGATGGCGAGCAGCACCGCTATCACGAGCATTATGTTGTTGGCTGTAATTGCCATGATTGGATGTTTTTAGCTGGTTAAGGTGTAAAGATAGTTGAAATTCACGAAAAATTAATGTGGAATGGCTGAAATCAAACGATGTGGCAGTAAATAATGTTTTAACTTTGCATGCGAAAAACAGATAATATGCATAATCAGGATTCATATACAGGCTTGACACGGCAGGAAGTTGAGGTGAGCCGCAGGCAGAATGGCGCTAATGTGCTCACCCCCGCCAAGCGGGAGTCGGTGTTCAGACTTTTTCTCGGTAAGTTCCGCGATCCGCTGATAATAATTCTTCTTGTGGCCGGTGTGCTGTCGGTGGGAATATCGTTCTACGAGTACTATGGTCTGCATCATGGCATACGGGTCTTTATGGAACCGTCGGGCATATTCGCTGCGATAATTCTGGCTACCGGGCTTGGATTTATATTCGAGTATAAGGCTGAAAAGGAATTTGCGGTGCTGAACAGAATCAACGATGAGGAACCTGTTCAGGTGATTCGTGAAGGAAATTATACAATGGTGCCGCGTAGGGATGTAGTGGTAGGCGACATTGTGGTGCTCGGCACCGGTCAGGAGGTTCCGGCCGACGGTCGGTTGCTCGAAGCGGTTCATCTGAGTGTTGACGAATCCACTCTTACCGGCGAGCCGATGTGCCACAAGACCACCGACGCATCGCAGTTTGACGCTGACGCCACATTCCCTTCAGATATGGTGCTCAGGGGTACCAAAGTGATGGAGGGGCATGGCGTTATGAGGGTTTCAGCCGTTGGTGATGCGACCGAAAACGGTAAGGTGTTCGTGGCGGCGCAGATTGACAACAGTGTTAAGACTCCGCTTAACGAGCAGCTCGACCGTCTGGGACATTTCATTTCCGTGGCGAGTTATATAATAGGTGTGCTTGTCGTTGTCGGCAGGGTGCTGATGTATGTGCTCGACACCCCCGGCGATTGGAACTGGGTGGATTTCGCGGCCTATTTCCTGCAGTCGTTGATGTTGGCTGTCACACTTGTGGTTGTATCTGTGCCCGAGGGATTGCCTATGGCAGTCACACTTAGCCTGGCATATAGCATGCGGCGTATGCTCCGCACAGATAATCTTGTGAGGCGCATGCATGCGTGCGAGACAATGGGAGCGGTCACCACAATTTGTACCGACAAGACCGGAACATTGACTGCCAATAGGATGGAAGTGGCAGAGACTGACTTTTTCGGGTCCGACCGCGATGCCGGCGCTATGGACGATATATATGTGTCTATGGCATTGAATTCCACTGCCGAACTTGACTATTCCGAGCCTGATGCATTGAAAGTAGTGGGAAATCCTACTGAGGGGGCGCTCCTCCTGTGGCTTGAAGGACGTGGCGAGAATTACAAAAAGTTGCGTACTTCGTGGGAACGTGTGGCGGAAATTCCATTCTCTACCGAGCGGAAATATATGGCTACGGAGATGGTAAATGCGGCGGGCAGACGTGTGCTTGCTGTAAAAGGGGCGCCTGAAATAGTCTATGCACTGTGCGGGCACAGCGACGACACTTTTACGTCAGGCGAGCTTGACGCTTTGCTGCGTGGATACCAGAACCGGGCCATGCGCACATTGGGATTTGCTTTCTGCGAACTTTCCGGAGACCTCCATGGGATTGTAGACGGAGAGTTAAACTTCGGCGTGCCGTTGAAATTCACCGGTGTGGTAGCTATTTCCGACCCTGTCCGCGAGGATGTGCCCGAGGCTATAAGGAGTTGTCTTGATGCCGGAATAAAGATAAAGATTGTTACCGGTGACACACCGGCAACAGCCATGGAGATAGCGCGTCGCATAGGTCTGTGGACATCTGCCGACGGTGAGGCCAATATTACCACCGGAACTGCGGTAGGGGAGATGAGCGATGAGGAATTGCAAAGAAATGCTCCGGCATGGAAAATTATAGCCCGAGCCAGACCCATGGACAAAAAGCGGCTTGTGGAGGCTCTGCAGCGAGCCGGCGAAGTGGTGGCGGTGACAGGCGACGGTACCAACGACGCTCCCGCTCTTAAGGCGGCACATGTGGGACTGTCGATGGGCGACGGCACTGCTGTGGCCAAAGAGGCAAGCGATATCACTATCCTTAACAATTCATTCTCCGGCATTACAAATGCTGTGATGTGGGGACGATCGCTCTACCGCAACATTCAGCGGTTCATATTGTTTCAGCTCACGGTCAATCTTGCCGCATGTCTCACAGTGCTTGTAGGCTCGTTCATGGGCACGCAGGCTCCGCTCACGGTCACACAGATGCTGTGGGTCAATCTGGTGATGGATACATTTGCCGCCATGGCATTGGCATCGTTGCCCCCGTCGCGTTCGGTTATGTCCGACAAGCCGCGCAAGCGCCGTGAGTTTATAATAACTGGTGGCATGGCCCGCTCCATTTTGTGGGTCGGCGGTGTGTTTGCTGTTGGCATGATTGCGCTGCTTTATGTTTTGGAACACGCATCGGTTACATCGCTGTCCGGTCTGTTGCATCCGTCGTGGCAGCCTTACAAGGGACTTTCCGCTTACGAACTCAGCCTGTTTTTCACGATATTTGTTATGCTACAGGTGTGGAACATGTTCAATGCCAAAGCCTACGGAACCCATTCGTCGGCATTGCATTTCAAGCATTGCGGCGAGTTTCTGGCCATACTTGAAGTAGTGTTTGTGGGTCAGGTTCTGATAGTGACATTCGGAGGCGATTTCTTCAATGTCACCCCCCTTGGTTTCGCTGACTGGGTGGCGATAACGCTCGGCACAATGCCGGTGTTCCTCATCGGCGAATGTTACCGGCTTTTACATAAGGCTTGACAGCAGCATGGTGGAGATGCCCATGTAGATAACCATGCCGATGATATCGTTGGTGATGGAGATGAACGGCCCTGTGGCAAGAGCCGGGTCAATCTTGAACCGCTCGAGGGTCAGGGGCACGAATGTGCCGAACACCGAGGCAAACAGCACCACGGCCATAAGCGACAGCGATACCGATATTGTGGTGGTGAAGTGCCCGTTGCCGAGTTTGAAGAAATTGTAGGCGAACACGAGCAGGGATATGATACATCCGTTGATTAACCCTACGCCAAGTTCTTTGAACAGTTGCTTGGCCGAATTCTTTATGTCGAGTGAACCGTTGGCCAGACCCTGTACTACGATGGCCGACGATTGTGTACCCACATTTCCCCCGGTGCCGCCTATGAGCGGGATGAACAGCGCCAGAGCCGGGTCGGCTTGGAATCCGCTTTCAAAATTACCGAGAATCAAAGAGTTGCCTATGCCACCTATCATTCCTATCAGCAGCCACGGCAAGCGGGCCTTGGTCTGGGTGAATATGGTGTCGTCGGTCTCCACGTCGCTCGACAGACCTGATGCCAGCTGATAGTCACGTTCAGCACCCTCGCGCACCTGGTCCATCACGTCGTCAACAGTGATGCGCCCCACGAGCCGGCCTATGGAATCCACCACTGGCATGGCCACAAGGTCGTATTTCTCAAAGTCAAGAGCCACATCGTCAATCGGGGTGTCTGATTTCACAGCCACCGGGTCGACCTCCATCACATGCTTTATTTTCGATACTGAAGGGTCGGTGATGAGTTTTTTCAGGGGTAGTATGCCGCGGAGCTTGTTGTCATTGTCTACCACATATACATAGTATATCTCATCGATATCCTCGGCCTGCATGCGCATCTGTTTGATGCACTCCGGCATACTCCAGTTCTCGTTGACCACAATCATTTCGGTGCCCATGAGACCACCGGCGGTGTCTTCGTCATATTTCAGAAGGTCGATGATATCGCCGGCCTGCTCCACATCGTCGATGTGCGACAGGATTTCATCGCGGTCCTCCTCGTCCAGCTCCTGGATTATATCCACGGCGTCGTCGGTGTCGAGGTGGTCTATGAACTGCTTGGCGATCTCTTCGGCGGGCATGCTCGAAAGCAGTTTCCGGCGGTCGTCCTCGTCAAGTTCCATCAGCACATCGGCTGCGGTGTCCTCATCGAGCAGCTTATATAGGAATTCCGCCTCGTCAAGGTCCAGTTCCTGATACAGTTCGGCTATGTCGGCGGGGTGAAGGTCGGCAAGCTCCTTTCGGGCCGATTCTTCATCACGTCGCGCTATTATTTCGCGGATATTCTCGAGATATTCAGGTGTATATTCTTTCATTGCTGCTGTCGGATAGAGGTTATCAACTGGGTCAGTTCAATGAATTGCGCCACCGTCAGCTGTTCGGGGCGCATTGCCATCAGTGGCGTGTCGGGCATGGTGCTTCCTGCGGGGAAAAGACCGCGCAGTGAGTTGCGCAATGTTTTGCGCCGTTGGCCGAACGAAGTCTTCACCACGGTTTTGAACAGGCGTTCATCGCATCCGAGGTCAGTCACACCGTTGCGCACCATCTTTATCACCCCGCTCTTCACCTTGGGAGGTGGATTGAACACATTCTCGTTTACCGTGAACAGATATTCCACATCGTACCATGCCTGAAGCAGCACACTCAATATGCCGCGGGCTTTGGTGCCGGGCGCGGCTGCCAGACGCTCCGCCACTTCGCGCTGGAGCATCCCCGAGCAGCACACCACCTGATCTTTGTAGTCGAGAACGTGGAAAAATATCTGCGATGAGATATTGTAGGGATAGTTTCCTATCACACAGAATTGTTTTCCACCCTGATATATTTCGGCGAGGTCTGTCTTGAGAAAGTCACAGTCAAGTATGCGTCCTCCGGCATCGAGTGCCGGATAGTTGGCCTTCAGGTATTCCACGCTTTCGCCGTCTATCTCGGCCACAGTCACATCGTGTCCGTCCTCGATCAGGAATTGTGTCAGCACCCCCATTCCGGGACCTACCTCCATCACCGGAATGCCGCGGTAGTCATCGAGGGTCGATGCTATGCGGCGGGCTATTGACAGGTCTGTTAGGAAATGCTGTCCGAGGGCTTTCTTTGGCTTGACTTTCTGCATGGGTAGGCTACTGTTTGATTTACAAAATTACGTTTTTATATTCACATCGCCATCTGTCGCGATGTGGTTTTTGCTAAATAATGGCTATTTTTGCCGCACATATATTAAAATCAGATGCAAATGAAACGCCAATTCTTATCATTATTCATGCTTGCCGTGGCGCTCACGGCTTTTTCATGGGGGCAGAAGGGTCACGACGTAACCGCTTTTATCGCCGAACGCCATCTCACTCCGGCAGCGAAAGCGGCCGTTGATTCACTGCTCGGTGGAAAATCCATGGTCTATTGGGCCAACTGGCTCGACAACGCCAGCCACACACCCGAATATGCCTACACAAAGACATGGCATTATAAGAACATTGACGAGGGCGAACGTTATGAGGAGGCCAAGGCCAATCCCGCAGGCGATGCCGTAACGGCTGTCAAGGCGCAGATAGAGACTCTTTCCAATCCCGGGGCGACCGCCGCGCAGTCGGAGCTCGCCATGAAGATACTTGTGCACGTGGTGGGCGATATGCACCAGCCTATGCACATGGGCCATGCCACAGACCTTGGCGGCAACAGGGTTAAGGTGCGCTTTTTTGGCCGCGACAATAATCTTCACTCCGTGTGGGATTCCTCTATAGCTGAATCAGGCCACCGCTGGAGCTATACCGAATGGGCCGACCAGGTTGATCGTGTCACGCCCGAAGAGGTTGAGTCGCTGACCGATGGCTCCGTCGACTCATGGGCCAAGGAGACCATGAATGTGGCAGCTTCGGTATATGCTTTCTTCCGTCCCGGCGAAAATATCTCCTACAACGAGGTGGCCCGATGGACTCCGACTGTCGAGATGCAGCTGCTGCGCGGCGGTTTGCGTCTGGCCCATATCCTCAACACTCTGTTCGATTCTGATTATGCCGCCACCCACGCTCCGGCTTATGTACCCGCCCGCTGAAAGCTGTGGCAGATATATTGAATAACGAACCCCGCGAAGTGTCTCTAATGTACATTTCGCGGGGTTCTCCCTTTCTAACTAAATTACATCAATTTTTCATGGCTGTAGATGCTGATGTCAGAATTTATGCTGTTGGTGCAGGTGCGTCTATCACACGGCGTGCCCCGATATAGTTGCGGCTGTAGTATCCGCCATCGGGAAATTTCTGGTAAGTTATTCCTTTCCGGGTGGAGGCATGGATAAATGTTAGCTGTCCCGACGATGGGTCTACCGAAACCACTATCCCCACATGTCCCACTGTGCCTCTTCCGCTACGTGGGCTGCTGAAGAACATCAGGTCGCCGGCGCGCAGGTCATCGCGTTTCACCTTTTTGCCTTGGGCATATTGCATGCGCGATGTGCGTGGCAGGGTTATGCCATGGTTGCGGAACACGTAGCTGGTAAATCCCGAGCAGTCGAAAGTCTTGGGGCCTACAGCTCCCCACACATATTTCCGTCCGAGCAGAGTCGCTGCAAATTCGGTTATGTCTTCGGCTATATCCTCGGTTACGGCTTCCTCCGGTTCAGGCTCGATCACCGTACCGGCGTTTAGCAGCGGTGCAGGAATGGTTTTTGCCTGGATTTCGGCAGCGGGTATCACCGGAAGTGTTGCGCTCACTTGGGCCGAGGTTGCAGATGCGGCCATGAGCAGGGCCGCTGCGGCTATGTTTTGTATCATAGTATGTAGTGTGTTTTTTTCAGGTTATGGTTTATTGTGTGATGCCTGTGGCCGTCGCGGCAGTATGGCTCTCACACACTACAAAGTTACAAAATGCCGACCCCCTTTGTCAATAGCGGTTTTTATGTGCAATGTTTATTTGGTTAAGCATGGTTAAACGCTGCGCCGCGCTTTAACCGATGGCAGGGGATAGATGGGTTGCAGTTACATAATTTGACGTCCGTTAACCTCCCGTTTTGCTATTTTTATGGCTTCTAACTGTTGACCTTTAGGAGTTTTGTTATTTCCATGTCGGGTATGTTGGTGAGGGTGAATGTGGCGAACAGTCCGGTCGGCTCGCTGTTGTATCGTATGTGGTAACGTTCCTGCCCGAGAAAATCGAGTGTGAACAGAGCCATGTTTATAGGCTCTCCTCCATCGGCGGGCACTATACGCTCCTCGATTGAGAGGTCAAATCCTGTCTTTGTCACTGCCAGGCTCACGGCTCCGCTGTCGGTGATGCCTGAAAGCCCGCATCGGCTCAGCATCACGGTGCCGTCGGCTGCGCAACGGAAATGCAGCTCCGGCGCCTGCGGGCCTGTGGCGTCAGTGTCGCAGCATAATATGCCCGGGAGCAGATGCGTGGATGCCGGTCCTTTCGACGCCGGTTTGACGCAAAGACCTATCACGGCGGCCGCGGCAACGGCAGCCATGACATAAAATTCCACCGAAAGGAAGAAGGATGCGGTAATCATACGGAATGCAAATTTAAGCCATTTATGCTTTGTTGTGAAATTTTTGTCGCCTGAAACTATGCGGTAATAGTGCTATTTAGTAACTTTGCACTTATAAAATCCACACTTTTAAATCAATACATTTATAGCCATGACTGTTGTCGACCGTTTTCTACAATACGTTAAATTCGATACCCAGAGCGATGAACTTACCAATATGACGCCATCCACTCCGGGGCAGATGATATTTGCACAGCATCTCGAGAAGGAGTTGCGCGAACTGGGACTGAAGGATATATCGCTTGACGACAATGGCTATCTTATGGCCACACTTCCGGGCAATATGCAGCGTCGCGATGTGCCCGCCATCGGCTTCATTGCCCATCTCGACACATCGCCCGACATGAGCGGACGTCATGTAGCGCCACGCATTGTCGAGGGTTATGCCGGAGGCGACATCACGCTCAATGCCGAGAAAGGCGTTGTCCTGTCGCCCGCTGAGTTCCCCGAATTGCTCAATTATAAGGGGCAGGACCTTATAGTGACCGATGGCAATACACTGCTCGGAGCCGACGATAAAGCCGGTATTGCCGAGATAATCACAGCGGTGGCCTATCTTATGGCACATCCGGAGATAGAGCATGGCGACATACGCATAGCTTTCAACCCCGACGAGGAGATAGGAAAGGGTGCCCATAAGTTTGACGTGGAGCGCTTCGGTGCCGAATGGGCTTATACCATGGACGGTGGCGAGATCGGCGAGCTTGAGTATGAGAACTTCAATGCAGCTGTGGCACGGGTCACATTTACCGGACGCAACGTTCATCCCGGTTATGCCAAGCACAAGATGATAAACTCCATACGCATCGCCAATCAGTTTGCCATAATGCTTCCGCGGTGGGAAACACCCGAACACACCGAGGGCTACGAAGGCTTTTATCATCTGGTGTCGATAGAAGGCACCGTGGAGCAGACGACGCTCACCTACATTATACGCGACCACGACCGCGACCGCTTCGAGCGCCGCAAAAAGGAATTTGAGCATCTCACCCGTAAAATCAACCACGAATTTCCCGGTGTGGCATCGTTGGAAATCAACGACCAGTATTACAACATGCGCGAGAAAATCGAACCTGTGAAGCATATCGTGGATATAGCGGTTCAGGCCATGCGTAATGTCGAGGTCACACCCAAAGTGGTGCCCATACGTGGCGGAACAGATGGCGCGCAGCTTTCGTTCAAGGGTTTGCCGTGTCCCAACATATTCGCGGGTGGGCTTAATTTCCATGGACGATACGAGTTCGTTCCCATACCGTCGATGGAGAAAGCCGTCGAGGTGATAGTCGAGATAGCACGTCTGGTTGCTGCACGTTGACCATGCCTGAGCGTACGCTTGTGGTGGTTACCGGACCCACCGGGTCGGGTAAGACGGCTCTTGCCATAGAGTTGGCGCGGCATTTCGGATGCGACATCATTTCGGCCGACTCCCGGCAAGTGTACCGTGGCATCCCCATAGGCACTGCGGCTCCCACCCCCGGGCAGTTGTCGGCCGTGAAGCATCATTTTGTGGAAATGCTCGAACTTGACAGCTACTACAGCGCTGCGGCTTTCGAGTCGGATGTGATGGCTCTTCTCCCCGAGCTTTGGAAGAAGGGTGACTATGTGGTGATGTGCGGTGGCTCCATGATGTATGTCGACGCCGTGTGCCGTGGCATCGATGAACTCCCTACAATTTCCGATGAAGTGCGCGATGCTACATTGAGACAATTTCAGGAGTTGGGCATTGACTGGCTCCGCGCCGAGTTGCAACGTGTCGACCCCATATACTATGAGATGGTCGACAAAGCCAATCACAAGCGCATGGTGCATGCGTTGGAAATCACACGTCAGGCCGGAGTGCCATATTCGTCGTTACGCACCGGACGCAGCAAGGAGCGCGGTTTCCGCATAGTGAAGTTGCTCATAGACTATCCGCGCGAGCAATTGTTCAGCCGCATAAACCGTCGTGTCGAGGCTATGATGGAGGATGGGTTGGAAGAGGAGGCAAGGTCGGTCTACGGCTTGCGTCACCTCAATTCATTAAACACCGTGGGGTATAAAGAGCTGTTTCAGTATTTCGATGGAAGCATGGATCTCGCTACCGCAGTGGCGCGGATTCAAAAAAACACCCGTGTCTATGCCAAAAAGCAGCTTACATGGTTCAAGCGCGACGATTCGATGGTGCGACTTGACCCATCACGCCCGTTGATGGCTCAGGCGCTCGCGGCAATCTGCAAGTGATAGATTGTGTAAATTCACACAATCTGCTTCTGTTCCGGTAATACCTTTGTTGCTAAAAACGAATGTATATGAACCCGAAATCCTTCTCATTCCGTCGCACATGGCTCGAAGCCGTAAACAAGATAACCGATGCAGCACTCCGCGCCGAAATCATAGCCACCGTTGTCAACTATGGCCTGACCGGCGAGTTGGCCGAATCGTCGAGCGATGTTGTCAACGCCATGGCCGCGCTCATCATATCGCAGATACCCCGTAAGCGCGCTCCGCGTCAGCAGGAGCAGACTGAGTCTGATACCGCACCGGCAGCCATGCCTGAGCCTGCGCCGGTATCATCTGACGCACCATCCGTCCAGGCAACTGTGTCCGGTACGGAATCTGCTGCCGCCGACACCCGACCGGTGCGTTACAAAGTGTTCCACCCCGCGTTAGGTAACCGGGTCTTGGACTACGAGGAATATCCCGGAGCCGATAACACCGCAGCCCGGGCCGAGCTGTCGCGCCGCATCGCCGCCCTCGAGCGCGACTACATCACCCGCAAGCTCGACGCCGTCAGCCTTGGTGTATAAACCTGATTATCCCCATCGGCCTCGCATATCCGCAAAGACAGTCCCTCAGCCATCCGGCACATGTTCTCTCAACTGTCAGCCCTATGGTCTCCGACCATCCTAAGTCCTTTGCCGACAGCCATAGGGGCGGTGGCTTTCCTGCCGCCGCAAAAAGAGGTCTGGAAAGCCCTCTCTCCTAATACGCCTCTCATTTGACCAATCGGCCTAATTTGCCTAATACGTCTCTATTGTGTGTGCTTCCGCTTGCGGAAGCCGGATTGTAGCCGCGTACGCAGTGCGCGGTCGCGGTCAAACAAAAAAACTGCGTGCCCTTGGGTACGCCACATATTGTCGGCGGACGTAACTATATTGCTATATTCATCGACTATTCACGGAAATAAATGTATAAATCCGGCGACAGTAAAATAATGCTAAAATTTGTTTTTAAGCATCATATGCACTATCTTGCAAAACAAAACCATAAATACACATTTACCATGAAAAATAAAACCTATTGCTCGAAACAAAAATCGTTATATTCAGTGCTGGTGGCAATATCGGCCATGGTGTTGTTTGTGGCGTGTGATAATGACAAGACGGCTGAGCCGCCATTGCCGCCCGAACCATTGACTGAGGAATTACGTCCTGTACTTACTGAAGGTAAGAGGTGGGTGATAGAAGAGACATCTAAATTTATCCATGTGGCGAATTCAACTACAACAACTGTTTGGAATAAGTTTGTTGACGGTGATACCACAGCTGGAGGTCATAGTGCCAAGATTGTGCGTGCGTGCTATGATGACGGACGAGTGTACGGCATTCCCGAGGTGCTGAGAGAAGAGGATGGAAAGGTATACAAATTCTGGCAATGGAATGATGGTGCTAATATAGAATATGGCAACTTGGTTGCCTCAAAGCGAGAGTTATGGGGACTTTCCTACGATATTACCCCGCAGTCTTATATGGATATACTTCTTGATAAGGAATTCATCCAACTTGAGAGCCGTGGCACAATAGTGCTGCAGGGCAAGACGCGCCGTGCTGTAAAGATAAGGCATGAACACATTTATATGTACCATGATGTGTACTATGATTATTGGGTAGAAGGCATCGGTCCATTGTTCGGTTGGCATCCCGACTATCGGACTTATAGTGTCATGCCTACATCCAGTCCGGATAATATACATTGGTATGTGTTGCTGGAATGCTACGATGGCGATGAGAAGATTTACGACCGCCGCGAGTTCCGCGAGGATTTATATGTACCTGAAGTGACGTTTACCGAAAACGACCGATAATCTGCTGCACGCATCCACAAAATCTATATTCTCCCACACTGTCCAACAATGGTAGAAGACCATTAAAGATGTTTAGGCCCGTCATGGGGCGGAGCCCCTTGGCGGGTATGTTGGCGCGTCATGTGCTGGGCATCGTCGAAGATGATGAATTTGTTTCTCGGGGCGTTCATCGTCACCGACGATGATTGTCAAAAACATTCCCACGTCCCCGCCAAGGAGCTTCGCTCCATGACGGGTCTACACATGTCAGATGGTCTCCGACCATCGTAAGTCTTTGCCAACAGGTGCTGCAAAACATCTGCAAAAGCTGTCCACCGCGGGCATCCGGCACATGGTAGGGGCGGTGGCTTTCCAGCCGCCGCAAAAAAGAGGGCAAGAAAGCCCTCTCTCCTAACACGCCGCCCATTTGACCAATCAGCCTAATTTGCCTAATACGTCTCTATGATGCACGCTTCCGCAGGCGGAAGCCGGACTGTAGCCGCGTACGCAGTGCGCGGTTGCGGCATCCTCAGGGACGTGCGTGCCCCTGGGTACGCCACAAAATCAGTCAACCCAATGGTCGAAGACCATTAAAGATGTTTAGGCCCGTCATGGGGCGGAGCCCCTTGGCGGGTATGTTGGCGCGTCATGTGCTGGGCATCGTCGAAGATGATGAATTTGTTTCTCGGGGCGTTCATCGTCACCGACGATGATTGTCAAAAACATTCCCACGTCCCCGCCAAGGAGCTTCGCTCCATGACGGGTCTACGCATGTCAGATGGTCTCCGACCATCGTAAGTCATTTGTCAACAGCTATAGGGGCGGTGGCTTTCTAGCCACCGCAAAGCGCCACCATTTGACCAATTTGCCTAATACGTGGGTCAATTGGCCGACAAAAATTACGGCACCGCCCATAGGGGCAGTGCCGAGTATCTGTTTTTGAAGACTGTTTTTACAGTTGAAATTTGGATGGTGTGTGTTTACTTAACCACATCGTTGAGTTCAGCGCCGGCTTTGAACTTCACAGCCTTGCGGGCGGGAATTTCGATAACTTCCTTGGTGCGGGGGTTGATGCCTTTGCGGGCGGTCTTTTCAGAAACGGCGAAAGTTCCGAAACCGATCAGGGCTACTTTGTCGCCCTTGGCGAGCTGTTCGCTTACGGTGTTGATAGTGGCATCAAGGGCGGCCTTTGCCTGAACCTTGGTGAGGTTTGCTTTTTCAGCAATAGCATTGATAAGCTCAGTCTTGTTCATAACGATTGATTTATAGAAATATAAGAATATAATAGCCACAAATATAGGTGGAAAAACTCAAACTTCACAATAAAACGTCAAAAAAATGCCAAAAAAATGAAATTAAACGCCCGGTAGAATACATTTGCCGTCAAAGAGCTACATTTTTTGTAATTTTGTAAGCATAAACATATTCAGGTACAATTATGAATCAAGGACGAATGTTGTTCAATGCCATCCCTCCGGTGACAAAGAACCTTATAATAATCAATCTGATAGTGTGGGGCTTTATGATGCTTGTGCCAAGCATGGGAGCCAAGCTCACCGATCTGTGCGGGCTGCACTATCTGATGGCATCGGATTTCAATCCGGCGCAGATATTGTCGTACATGTTCATGCACTCCACCCGCACGTTTGCCCACATCCTGTTCAACATGTTCACCCTGTTCATGTTCGGTATCACTCTCGAGCGGGTGATGGGCTCTGGCAAGTTCCTGTTCTATTATCTGAGTTGTGGCGTGGGTGCCGCACTTGTGCAGGAGGCAGTGTGGGCATTGACGTGGGAAGATACGTTTACGAAACTGCTTGCCAACGTGAATCATGTGGATTTCGGCACTATGCGGGCCGCTATAGATCAGGCGGTGTCTGCCGGACAGGATCTGCCGTTTCTCAATTCGTTGTGCACCATAGGCGCTTCGGGTGCCATCTACGGCGTGCTGCTTGCATTCGGCATGCTGTTTCCCAATCGTCCGCTCTATCTGATGTTCATCCCCATACCCATAAAAGCCAAATGGATGGTGATAGGATATGGCGTGCTCGAACTGCTTATCGGAATGAGCGAGGCCAACGACGGAGTGGCGCATTTCGCCCATCTCGGCGGCATGATATTCGGATTCCTGATATTGCTTTACTGGAAACGCAAGGGGGTGGTGCATGGCGACATTTATTGACCGCGTGCGGCATTCGATTTCGGCTTCTACGCCGGTGCAGAGGCTCGTGGGGCTCAACATTGCGGTGTTTGTGCTTCTGCGTCTCACGGCAGGTGTGTTTCTCATGTCGGGGCATGCCGACTGGCAGCATTGGTTGCTTGAGTCGGTGACTTTGTCATCTGTTTTTGCCGATATGCTGCATAGGCCATGGACTGTGGTAGTGTACATGGTAGCGCAATACGATGTGTTGCATCTGCTATTTAACATGATGTGGCTATGGCTTTTCGGAAATGTATATTCGGAGGTGGCCGATTCGCGTCGTACTCCTGTGATATATCTTCTTGGCGGACTTGCGGGTGCCATGGTTTATATTGTGGCGGGGGCTATATGGCCCGATGTGGTGACAGGGGGACTTATCGGTTCGTCGGCAGCCGTGATGGCCGTGATGGCCGTAGCTGCGTTGACGGTTCCCGACTACAGGGTTAACCTGCTTCTGTTTGGTTCCGTCAGGCTAAAATGGCTTGCCGTGGCCATGTTGGTTTTTGAACTTATCGCAATCACTGCCGGAAATATCGGTGGTCATGCTGCCCATGCGGGTGGACTGATTGCCGGCGGGGCAATCTTTTTATATTATCGCGGAGTATCGCGGAGAAGATTGCAGGCTGTAAAGAAAGGGACTCAAGCGCCTATGCCCGATGGGGAATATCTTGATGTTCTGCTTGACAAAGTGCGGCGTTCCGGTTTCGGCTCGCTCACTGCCGAAGAGCGCGGAGCACTTTTCCGTATATCAGGTAATCTGTCGCGTAAATAGTCAATCGTATGGCGGCATTGATCAGAACATTGGGTGTGTGGCTGTGGCGCATTGCCGCCGCGGCTGTCAATGGCGTTGCCTGTGTGGCGCTGGTGTTTTCGGCTTATGGCGGAAAGATCAATCCGGCGCATACAACCGTAGGGTCTATTGCAGCCATGGTGTTTCCGGTGATGTTGGTGGTGGTGATTGCGCTTCTGGCATTGAATCTGTGGCGCTGTCGGCGGTTGGCGGTGCTTGATTTGCTGGCTTTGGCGGTGTGCTGGAACCCCTTGTTGGATTTTTGCCCGCTGAACTTCTCGCGTCCATCGGCGGCGGAGATTCAGGCCGATAGTGTGCCGTCGCTCAATGTGCTGACCTATAATGTGTATGGGTTTGCTCCATTCGCATCATCAGCCGGCGATACCACCCGGCAGGCAAATTCAACACTCGAATATGTGCTCGCTCAGGATGCCGATGTGGTGCTGCTTCAGGAGTCTCTTCAGAACATAGGGAATAATCCTGTAGTCAAGGATATAACCGCAGCGCAGCAGGAGATTCTTGCCGTGCGCTACCCTTATCGTTACATAAACGTGCGTGGAATGGGGATTCTGTCGAAGTATCCCTTCGAGCATGTTCCACTGCATTACGACGATGAGTGGAGTTTCGATGTGTGCCGCTACGATGTGAGAATTGGCCGCGGTGTGATACATCTGTTCAATCTGCACCTGCAATCCATAGGGCTTACTAACGATGACAAGGAGCTTTACCGGCGTATAACCGACGGTAGCGCCGAGAGCGATGCCGATGCTATGAGGAATATACGCAGCGGGCTGATAGCCAAGTTGTCGGCGGCATTCCGCAGCCGTGCGGTGCAGGCGGAGGTGGTGCGTGGTTTTGTGGACGAGGCCGGGGGCAATGTGCTGCTGTGCGGCGATTTCAACGATATCCCCGGATGCTATGCCTCAAGGGTGATAGCCGGTGATGATATGGCCGATGCATACCGTGAGGCGGGGCTCGGACCGGCGGTGACATACCATGCCGACCGATTCTATTTCCGGATAGACCAGATGTTTTACCGCGGGGAGATACTGCCATTGCGGGTGTGGTGCGACCGGTGGCCGTCGAGCGACCACTATCCGCTCCGTGCCATCTTCAGGTTGACCGGTGACTTGGCCAAATGAAAAATAATCACTAATTTTGAAACATAACTCTTGGAATAATCAATCATAATCAATAGAATGCACAGAAAAGTATTAACCATGGCCATTGCCGCAGTGTCGGCGGTGGCTGTCAACCAACCAGATGCAATGGCGGCTGAACGAACAAATCCATTTTTCGCCCCGTATGCCACGCAGTACGACATACCTCCGTTCGAGTCAATAACCTATGGCGACTATATGCCGGCTATCGAGCGGGGTATCGCTGAATACAAGGCTGATATAGCCAAAATAGTGAACAATCCTGCCAAGCCAGATTTCGCCAATACCATTCTGGCCATGGAGCAGTCGGGTAAATTGCTTAACAAGGTGATGCTCGTGTTCTCGAGCCTCAACGAGACTGATTCCTCCGACGAAATGGAAAAAATATCGGAGGTGGCTTATCCGCTGTATTCGCAGGTGAGCGACGATGTGATGATGAACGATAAGCTCTTCGAACGTGTGAAATATGTCTACGAGCATCGTAATGAAATGAAACTGTCGGCTCCTGAGGTACGTGCCGTTGAGCAGGCTTACAAGAACTTTACCCGCAATGGCGCGCTGCTTTCGGTTTCAGATAAGGAGCAGCTCAAAAAAATCAATTCCGAACTGACCGACCTTTATCTGAAGTTCAACAGAAATCTGCTCAATGCCACAAACGCTTATACGCTTGTGGTGGACGACGCTTCGCGTCTGGGTGGCATACCCGAATCAAATGTGGCCATGGCTGCCGACGAGGCCAAGGCGCGCAAACTCGATGGCAAATGGGTGTTCACGCTCCATGCGCCGAGCCGTCTGCCGTTGCTCCAGTATGCTGCCGACCGCGACCTGCGCAAGCAGATGTACGAGGCTTATACTTCGCTCGCTTCTGAAGGCGAATACGATAACAAGCCGGTGATAAACAGCATTCTCAAGGCGCGTGCCGCCAAGGCGAAGCTGCTCGGATTACCCGATTTTGCCTCGTATATGACCGATAATGTGATGGCGAAGACCACCGATAATGCCGAGCAGCTACTGCTCAAGATATGGCGTCCGGCTGTGAAGCGTGTTCACGAGGAGGTGGCCGAGATGCAAGCTCTTGCCGACAAAGAGGGCGCGAATATCAAGATTGAACCGTGGGATTACTATTATTATGCCGAGAAGGTACGCGCCGACAAGTATGCTCTCAACGAAGATGAGGTGCGCGCGTATTTCCCTCTCGAGAATGTGCGCGAGGGCATATTCAATATGGCCAAGCGTCTTTATGGGGTGACATTTACCGAACTTCCCGACGCTCCGAAGTATAATCCAGAGGTTAAGGTCTATGATGTGACCGATGCCGACGGCAAGCATGTGGCTGTGTTCATGACCGACTATTTCCCCCGCGCTTCCAAGCGTCAGGGTGCATGGATGAGCGAATTCCAGGGCGCCTATGTGGATCCCGACGGAAAGTCTGCCCGCCCCATAGTTTATAATGTGGGTAACTTCTCCAAGCCTACAGCCGGAACACCTTCGCTGCTTACGCTTGATGAGGTGGAGACGATGTTCCATGAGTTCGGTCACGGTCTGCACGGCATGCTTACAAAAGCCAAGCTCCGCAGTCAGGCGGGAACAAGTGTGGACCGCGATTTTGTGGAACTTCCCTCGCAGATACATGAGCATTGGGCGCTGGAGCCGGAATTGCTCAAGACTTACGCCCGTCACTACAAGACCGGTGACGTGATACCCGATTCGCTCATAGCGAAACTCAATGCTGCTTCCACACACAATCAGGGCTTCATGTCGACCGAACTGGTGGGCGCCGCGCTGCTCGACCTTCAGTATGGTAAGCTGAACACATCGGAGGATATCGACGTGGCTGCTTTCGAAGCTAATGTGGCCAAGACTCTCGGTATGCCCGCCGAAGTTCAGTTCCGCTATCGCAGCCCCTATTTCCGCCATATATTCGGAAGCGACGGTTATGCTTCGGGCTATTACACATATCTGTGGGCGGCTGTGCTTGACTGCGATGGTTTTGAACTGTTCAAGGAGAAGGGTATCTTTGACCCCGCCACCGCAAAGGCATTCAAGGAGAATGTGCTTGAGATGGGTGGCAGCGAGGATCCGATGAACCTGTATGTGAAATTCCGTGGTCACGAGCCTAATGTAGATGCGTTGTTGCGCCACCGCGGACTCGATGCCGGAGTGGAGAATTCCACGGATATTCCTCAGAAGGGTGGTAAATAAGATTTATCCTTAAAGTATATAAGCAACGACGGCTGTCCTCACGGGCAGCCGTCGTTGTGTAATTATCAATATTTTATGGCAGAAGAAAAATTCTATTTTGCGAGGTAGTCAAGCACCGATGCAAGGAACTCGTTGCGGTGAGCGGCAGAACCTGACGATATGTGGTCGCAGTTGAACCATTTCACTCCGTTCATGCCCACAGTGTTGAGCACAAGTGGTGTGAAGTAACCCTCCATGAACGGGCCGATAATCTCGCTGTCCTCCTCAGAAGTGGTGATCAGAGTGGTCTTTTCAATGTCGAGACATGGCATGAGAGCGCCCTCGGGGGTGGTGTCGTAGACAGTCCCTTTGAGAAAAACCTTGTCAATGAATCCCTTGAGCATAGCCGGCATCATGCCCCACCATATCGGGAAGATAAGAATGATATGGTCGGTGGTTTTGAGAGCCTGCTGGTAGCGCTTAACCTGCTCATCGAGAGTCTCCCCTTTGGAATAGAGTGCGAGGTTGGCGCTGTCGAGCACCGGATTGAATCCTTCGCCATATAGATTTATCACATCGTATTCGCGCCCCTCGGCAGTGAAGCGGTCGGTGATGGCCTGAAGAACTCCGTGGTTGTAACTCTTTTCGTAGGGATGACAGTAGACTATGGTGGTCATTGCAGAAAGCTCGTTAAAGGGTGATGAAATATTGTCAGGATTAACCGGACATATAGATAACACACTCAGGCGCGGATTTGTTCCGCGCCTGAGTGGAAAATAGTATGAAAAAATGCTGTGTGCCGGGGTCAGTCGGTGGAATTCCAGCGTTCGGTAATCTCATCTATGCCTATGCCGAGCATCTTCATCTCGCGGAAGAGGTCGGTGAGTGTGTCGCTGAAAAATTCCTCGCGGCGGGTGAGGTTTACATTCTCTTTGGCATCGGCTGCAAGAAAGAATCCCATGCCACGCCGGGGGTATATTATGCCATGGTCCTGGAGGTATTCAAAGGCCTTGAGCACGGTGTGGGTATTGACGGCCATGCCCACCGCGAGCTCACGCACCGACGGTATGCGGCAGTCGGGGCTCCAGGCTCCTGACATGATGCAGGCGAAGCAGTAGTCTATAATCTGCCTGTATATCGGTTTATTGTCCTTAAAATCCATTATATTTGCTGGTTCTTTATGGTGCGGCAGGTAAGCACAATCATCAGTATCACATAGAGCAGGCAAATGGCACCTAATATTATGATGAACGGCTGCAAGGTGGCGGTGAGGTCTGTGGCAATGTGCTGCGCTATCTGTTCCGAGATCTCCTCGGGGTCGGCTCCGGCATTGGCCTGTGCATCGGCAAATCCCATACGGAAAGCGATTACGGCGCCATATATGCCGGCAATCATGCTGGCCACGATAAGTGATACCACGGCCCATACCATGCCCATGAGGCTGCGGTTGGTGTCGCGCATCATCACCACGAACATACATGTGGCGAGGGGGACAAGGGTCTGTATCATGCCGGAAAGCTTGGTGAGTTTCGGCACTTCGAGTTGCGATGCGAGCTGGATAATCTCGTTGTCGGAGGCTCCGAACAGAAACTCGAGGATATATGTGCACAGGTAGAACGGCAGGTATGTGAGCAGCGGTATGGACACCATACAGTAGGTCACGATGAACGTGGACTTCTCGGCTGATGTGGCCGGAAGCAGGGTTTCGATGGCTTTGTTGGAGCGGCGTGCGAATACTATCGGGCCGAAGTAGCACATGAAACTCAGAATTATTGACAGCATGGAGCCGAGCATCGCTATGCCACCGGGCAGGCAGTTGAGAATGTAGGTTACGGCGCCTATGGCGAGCGACACGAGCGGGTAGACTATGATCTGTGTGCGCAGTGCCGGAGCGTAGTAGCCGGCCACGGCACCCACGCGGTGCCACGAGAAGCGGTCGTATGTGGAAAGTGTGGTTGTCATTGTTGTTGCGGTGTTTGGTTCAGTACATTAAGTAGATCTTGGGCTTTGGGGCTCTGGAGAGCGCTGTAGAGGAGGGTGTAGTTGAGGTCGGATGGCTGTCCTGATGTGTTTGGCACAATGGCATGGAAGCGTCCGAGCAGCGGTTCGGTGTAGATGGCTCCCTCGATGGGGAATGTGTCGCTTACGAACGAGATGCGTTCTGATATGGTCCATACGGGCATGGACAGAATCATGGTGCCTTGGCGAAGCATCATCACGCTGTCGAAGAGTGATTCGAAGTCCCATACGGTGTGGGTGGATATTATTACGGTCTGGTTTTCGGCTACGCATTGCGACAGCATCTGCAGCAGTGTGCGTTTGGCCGATATGTCGAGACCGTTGGCCGGCTCGTCGAGGAGCAGCACTTCAGTCTGGAGGGCAAGGGCATAAGCGAGGTAGGCTTTCTTCCGGTTGCCGAGCGAGAAGCTGTCGATTGGGTCGCTGTCGGATATACCGAACGATTGAAGATTGGCGGCAAGCATATCCTTGTTGAAGTTGGGATAGAAGCATGCGTGGAGCCGTACCATATCCCGTATGGTCGGGAAGGGGAATGCCATCTCGTCTGTGATAACGAAACCTTTTTGCTGTACGGAGGGGAGGCGCAGTGCCGATGGTGTGCCGTCGATAAGGCACGACGATGCGGGAGTGGCTGTGCGCAGTCCGGCAATGGTGTGGAGCAGGGTGGTCTTCCCGGCTCCGTTTTCGCCTAAAAGCAGATGTATGCCCGGTGTTATTTCGGCGTTCACATTGTGAAGCGCCTGCAGTCCCGATTTGTATCGGTAGTTGAGGTTTTGTAGGGTTATCATATAGCGAGGTTTATTTTGATTCAGGTGCAATGGGTTTGTCGACCGGTGTCATTGTGAAGCCTTCGTTGCGAAGCATGTTTATAAGGCCTTTGTCGCCGGGAAGATGCCCGGCGCCTACTACTATCAGGGCTGATGCGGTGGGCAACAGTCCGAGTAGTATTTTTATCCAGCTGGCGTTACGCTGATATATCAGCCGGTCGGCTTCGGTTTCGTCCATGCCGCTTCCCGGTCTGAGCATGAGTTCGAGCATGCGGTCGAGGTCGGCGTCCATGTAGGCCTGCGCGAGTTGTCGGGCGAGCGATATGCCGTCGGTGTCAGGGTCGAGGTCGCGAAGCAGTGCCTTTACTTGCGATGATATGGGAGAGCCGTAGAGCATCTCTATTTGAAATTGGGGAGTTTCGAGACCGCCTACGGTTTTTCCCTCGGCTGTTGCCATGCGTTGGATTGTGGCGTCGAGTTGTTCGGCGGGGTTGAAGTCGGGGAATGCCCGGTTGCTTGTCAGCAGGGCGAGGGTGGTGGAGAGCACGGCGGGTTTCATCTGCTCGAACCCGGCAATGGATATGGGGGTGCCGCCTGCATATCTTGTCAGGCCTTCGGCCACAGTTGAAAGCTGTTGAGGAGTGAGCACCTTCGACAGTGTGCTGTCGGCGGGAGCCTGCATAGCCTTCAGGAGTAGAGCCTGCATCGAGGGTGTGTTCATCAGGTTCATATCCATTTCGCCATATACGGCATCGGCCTCCTTAAAAGCATTTAGCAGTCCTTGGGTGCGCTCTATGATGCTTGTCGGCGCAAGATGGTGGGTGCCGAAAATGTAGGATGGCTTCTCGAGACCGTTGCCCGACACTTTCCAGAGTATCTGAGCGTTGGCCGTGATGGCTCCAATCAGGATTGCGGTGAGTAGAAACAGCTTTTTCATGCGGAGAAATGTTAAGTACTATGTGTATGGTGTGGTGTTGTAGTTGTGTACAACACCACAAAGGTACACACAATTTTCATATCTCCAAAAAATCGTGAAAAAAATTATCAGTGGCAGCGGCATACGGTTTTCTCGTTCCCGTTTATAATCACGTCTGGAGCACGCAAGTAGGTGTCTGATTTTGCTAAAATATCCGGTGATTCTACACTATTTGTTATAGAGTTCGAGTTCTACGTGTGATTTGTATAATCGTTACAGAACCAGGAAAATGTGGCCGGATTCGTTGGCTATAACTCTTATAGTTCCCGAATAGCCAATCAGTGATACATGGCGCACATGTAGTTCTTCGCTATTGCTCGCTTATCCGTTTAGGCATATACTTATGGGATTGGTTATTGCGGTAACTATTTAAGAATTTCCCAATGGCCAAGTTTACGTCCGCCTACCCGACGAATATAGCCCTTTAACTTCAACTCGTTTATTGCTCTACTAATTGTGGAGCCTGACAAGCTTAACTTTACTATTAATTGGTCTTTTGTGTCATGCGGAGATGATACAATAGCATTGTATACAGATATTGCAACTTGTCCAATATTACGGATTTTATCTTTTGTGTCATCTTTTGTGTCATCTTTTGTGTCATTTGAAACAAAAGAGTTTTTGGAAATCCTGACTCTCACAAGAAAGGCTGTTTCAAGTTCCAGATTGAAATTCGCATCTTCATTGCCATTAGCCTTTAATTCTTCCTGCACACGTTGGACACCTCTACTGAAACGGTTAACGAATCCGATGACTTTCATCGCTTCGGCGATAACGCCATTGCGATAATCATTGACCCATGGGAAATTACGTGGATTAGCTTTTCCATAGAGACCACCGGGATTTAATATCTCAATT
>CANSRU010000018.1 GCA_947649495.1 uncultured Porphyromonadaceae bacterium
AACCCAGGACCCCAACATTAAAAGTGTTGTGCTCTACCAGCTGAGCTAGCGAATCGTGCTTTCCTTCAAAAGCGATGCAAAGGTAGAGTTTTTTTTTGAAGTATGCAACTGTTTTAGGGAAAAATTTAGTTGGTTTTTTGTGGTGTCGTTGAAAATGAGTTGATTGTATGGTGTTTAGGTGTTATGTGGGATTATCGGCATCGTAATATGGATATGTTATGTCCCATAGGTATAGTGCTTGTGGTGGCATTGATGTTCCGGCTGAGCATCGGTTGCGGGCTGCAATTATGTTGCGGAAGTCGTCTATTGTGATTTTTCCGCGGCCTACGTCTACGAGTGTTCCTACGACGGCCCGAACCATGTTGCGCAGAAATCTGTCGGCTGTTATGATGAATACGTGACCGTCGCCGTTGGCTATTTCATGCCAGTGGGCGTGTGTCACTTTGCAGATATTTGTTTTGTTGTCGGTGTGGAGTTTGGCAAATGATGTGAAGTCGTCGGTTTCAAGAAGCAGTTCGGCGGCTTTGTTCATTGCTTCGTAGTCCAATGCCGGTGGCGCTTGCCATGAAAGAGGGTGGAAGAATGGTGATTTGCAATGGGTGGTGTAGTAGTGGTATGTTCGTGATGTCGCGTCGAATCGGGCATGAGCCTCGGCATGGACGGGGGTGATGGAGTATACCGCTACGTTTTTCCCAAGTAAGGAGTTGAGCGCGTTAATCAGATTGCCGGTATGGTTGATCGGGCTTTCAAGGTCGAAGTGAGCTATCATGCGCCGTGCGCTCACGCCGGTATCCGTACGCCCGGCCCCGGTTATTTTCACCGGGGTGCGTAGGATGGTGGACATGGCTTGTTCAATTGTGGACTGTACGCTTATGGCGTTAGGTTGTGATTGCCAGCCATGGAATGGGGTGCCGTTGTAGGCCAGATTCATGAAGTAGCGTTGCATGGGGCGCTCGGTGTCAATCTTTTTCGAGATAGGTGTAGCCGTAGAGCCCGGAGCGGTAGTTGCTTAGGAATTCGCGGCCTTCTTCGGGGGATATGTGCCCGGCTTTCATGGCGGATGTAACCCATGTTTCTACGTTGCGAACGAGTTTCTTGGGGTTGAACTGCACGTAATCGAGCACTTCGGCCACGGTCTCGCCGTCGATGATCCGGTCAATTTCGTAGCGGTCTTTGTACACGCTGATGTGTACGGCATTGGTGTCGCCGAATAGATTGTGCATGTCGCCGAGTATCTCCTGATATGCTCCGACAAGGAAGACTCCAAGGTAATATGGTTCGCCTTGTCGCACTGTGTGGACGGGAAGTGACGATGATGTGCCGTGGTTAGTTATGAAGTTGGCTATTTTTCCATCGGAATCGCATGTTATGTCCTGTATGGTGCATGTGCGGTCGGGGCGTTCGTCAAGTCGGCTGATGGGGATTATTGGAAATACCTGGTCGATGGCCCATGAGTCGGTGAGCGACTGGAATAGGGAGAAGTTGCAGAAGTATTTGTCGGGGAGCATGCGCGATATCTTGCGCAGTTCCTCGGGAGCATGCTTCATGCCGGCGGCAAGTTCGCCAACTTCGCGTGCTATTGACCAAAAGAGTTTCTCTATCTGGGCGCGAGTCTTGAGGTCGAGCATGCCGAGACTGAATAGGTCGAGGGCTTCTTCACGTATCTGCAGAGCGTCGTGCCAGCTTTCAAACAGGCGCGGCTGGTTGAGCCGGTCCCATATATCGTAAAGTTCCCGAGTGAGTTCGTGGGCGTTCTCGGGTAGCTCTTCGCTATCTTTCCATAAGGGCAGGGAAGTGGTTTCGAGGACCTCAAACACCAGCACGGAGTGGTGGGCGGCGAGCGAGCGTCCGCTTTCGGTGATAATGTTGGGTTGTTTCAGGTCGTTTTTCACACATGCATCCACGAGTGCCGACACGGAGTCGTTGGCATACTCTTGTATCGAGTAGTTCATGGAGCTTTCGGATGCTGCGTTGCGAGTGCCATCGTAGTCCACACCAAGGCCACCGCCAATGTCGACAAAGTCTATGTCAAATCCGAGTTTGGATAATTGTACATAATATTGTGTGGCCTCGCGCAGGGCGTTTTTTATACGGCGTATTTTGGTTACCTGACTGCCGATGTGGAAATGAATCAGCTTGAGGCTTTCCTGCATTTTCTGCTTGTTCAGGAAGTCGATGGCTTCAAGCAGTTCGCTTGAGTTCAGTCCGAATTTCGATTGGTCGCCGCCTGATTCTTCCCATTTTCCGGAACCAGACGAGGATAGTTTTATTCTGATACCTATGTTGGGTACTATTTTCAATCTCTTGGCCACTTCTGCAATAAGGCGCAGCTCGTTTAGCTTTTCGGCCACGAGAAATATTCGTCTGCCCATTTTTTGCGCCAGCAAGGCCAGTTCAATGAAGTTCTCGTCCTTATAGCCGTTGCATATTATGAGTGCGTTGTCGGCTATGTTTGTGGCCAAAACCGCATGAAGTTCCGGCTTAGAACCTGCTTCAAGACCGATGTTGAATTTCCGGCCGTGGCTCACGAGCTCTTCCACCACGGGGCGCATCTGATTTACCTTTATCGGGTATATAAGGAAGTTCTGAGCCTGATAGTTGTATTCTTTAGCGGCCTGACGGAAGCAGTTGGATATTTTTTCGATACGGTTGTCGAGTATGTCGGGAAACCGGAGAAGTACCGGAGAAGTCACATCACGTACCTGAAGCTCGTCCATAACTTCTTTAAGGTCGACGGCAGCGTATCCCTCGCGAGGGGTCACGGCAACGTGTCCTTTGTCGTTGATGGAAAAATATTTAAGCCCCCATCCGTTGATGTTGTACAGCTCTGCGCTGTCGTCAATGCGCCATTTTCTCATTTCTTGATATTGATTATGAAATAATGTTGTAGTCAAAAGCGCAAAGTTAGCGAAAAATTATACTATCTGCAATGCGGTATTTTTCAAATGCACCATCATTGAATCAGCGTGTGTTGGACTTTACAAACCCCTGCAAAAATTTTGCCAATGTAAATTTATTTGGCCACGCGATGTATATATTGAAAAAATAGCGTATATTTGCGGTATTCATCGCATAAGAACAAACGATTATAACATACCAAAATTATTCATTACATTTATGAGAAAGTCAATTCCCGTTTCAATGACTCTCGGTGGACTTTTGGTTCTGGCAAGCTGTAACAGCAACATGAACCAGTTCAAATCCGATTATTTCTCCACAAATCCCAATCCGCTTGAGGTGGTTGGAAACAATGTTCCTGCAACCGTTACAGGTAATGTTCCTGCCAAGTTCTTCAAAAAGAACGCACAGGTTACAATTACTCCGACATTGGTTTATGCCGGCACTGAGCAGGCAGGCACTCCCATGACCTATCAGGGTGAGAAGGTACGTGGCAACAATCCCGTGATTAACTACAACAACGGTGGTACTGTCACTATTCCCGTAAACTACGTTTACACTCCCGAGATGATGAAGAGCGAACTCTATCTTGCCTTTGATGTAAAGCAGGGCAACAAGCAGTATGCACTTCCCCGTGTCAAGGTGGCTGATGGCGTTGTTGCTACAGCTGCTCTTGCCGATGCCGCTACTGTAAATCCTGCAGCTGCAGCCGACAAGTTCCAGCGCATAATCAATGAAAAATACAGCGCTGACATCCGCTTCCTCATCAATCAGGCCACTATCCGCAAGAATCAGCTTGATTCCAAGGAAATGGTTGAATTCAAGCAGAAGGTGCGCAATGCCGCAAATGCCGATAGCCTCGTGATTGAAGAAATCAACATATCATCATACGCTTCTCCCGAAGGTACTGTTGAATTCAACACCCGTCTTGCCGAGAATCGTGAGAAGAACACATCTTCTTATTTAAAGGATCAGCTTAAGAAGGATAAAATCACCGAATTCGGCGAACTTACAGCTCAGTTCACTCCTGAGGATTGGGAAGGTTTCCAGAAACTTGTTGCCGCAAGCGACATTCAGGACAAGGAATTGATTCTTTCTGTACTTTCAATGTACAAGGATCCTGAGGAACGTGAGGCTGAAATCCGCAAACTTTCAACTGTGTTTGAAGCTCTCGCCGACGAGATTCTTCCCCAGCTCCGTTACTCACGTCTTACCGCATCGGTAAATGTAATCGGTAAGAGCGATGAAGAGATCAACAAACTTGTTGACACCGATCCCACCCAGTTGAGCGCTGACGAACTTCTCTATGCAGCAACTCTTACAGACGACAATAACCGTCGCATGAAGATTTATGAAGCTGTGGTTCGCCAGTATCCCGATGATTTCCGCGGTTACAACAACCTTGGCAAGACCCAGTATGTGGCTAAGGACTATACTTCAGCTGCCGCTAACTTTGCCAAAGCTGCCAAGCTTGCTCCGCAGAGCTCAGAAGTGGCTATGAACCAGGGTCTCCTCTCGCTTATCAACAAGGACTATTCTGCTGCCAACCGTTCGTTCAGCAATGCTTCCGGTCTTGAAGGTCTTGGTGATGCGCTCGGCGTTTATTACCTGAACCAGGGTGACAATGCAGCCGCTGTAAAGGCATTTGGTAACAGCAAGACAAACAACGCTGCTCTTGCACAGATCCTTACCAAGAACTACAACTCGGCTAAAACTACACTCGGTGCTATCCAGAATCCCGATGCCACCACTTATTATCTGACTGCTGTGTTGGGCGCCCGCACCAACAATCCTCAGATGGTGACTTCGAATCTTCAGAAAGCTATCAAGCTTGACGATTCTCTTGCATCTAAGGCTATGAACGACCTTGAGTTTGCCAAGTTCAATCTCAGCGAGGTAATTCGTTAAACCTGTAAATATAACAGTTTTCATAAAAAGGACAGGCATCCGATTTCGGATGCCTGTCCTTTTTATGATTTGCCCGGCCAGGTTATATATGGTGTGCTGCAGAATGTGGGGTATGGATTATTTAATGGAATGTGCTGTAAGTCACACTGGGCTACGGGCTGTCGATTAAATTATATTGCTGTGTGCTGAATTTGAGCCGCCGATTGAGAAACGACAGGGTGAATCCATTAAATAAGTGTAAGGCGGTAGGCGAGATTGGCTGTGCCATCAATCTCGCATTGGGCAAACTGAGTGAATCCGCATTTCTCGGCAACTCGCTGAGAGCCTTTGTTGAGTATACCGGTGGTTATTATCAATGATTTGATGCCGAGGCAATCTTTACAATATGGCAGAAATGCTTTCAGCGCCTCCGTGGTAAACCCTTTGCCCCAGAAGGGATAGCCAATCCAATATCCAACTTCCCGCTCAGACGTTGATACAACAGGATAGTTTTCTTGTCCCTGAGGTACAAGTCCGATGCATCCGACCACTTCTCCGGTATGTTGCAATGAAATGGCAAATGAATTTTTGTTGGGGATAAAAATCTGCCGTATAACTTCCAGGCTCATGGCTTCAGAAGTGTGGCAAGGCCATAAAGCCATCCCGCTAACCCTTTTGTCTGAAGCATAACGAAAAAGGTCGTGGGCATCAGTCTCCTGCCACGGCCTTAGTGTAAGACGATCTGTGTCAATAATCATTTGTAGGGGATAGTGTTGGAACAGCCGATATGTTCAGCCATGATGGCTCGATTGTTCAATATCTCAGTTTCCGCGGTATGGTAGTGGTGTAGGGGCGTAGTTTCAGCTCCTTGCCCGGAAAATCAATGAGCACATCCTGATTGTAGATGTTGATGGGGTTCAGGGCGTAATCTTCTTCATCGTTGTCGTAATAAAACGCGTAGTACACACCCTCGCGGTCGCCTATCGAAATCCAGGCATCAGTATCGGTATATGCCGGATATTTACCCCTCAATGAGGTCACAGTGTCATTGTAAAGTTGGTTGCGGGTTATGCTCTTCTTGTTTTCAGGCATTTTTATCATGGCTTTGTATAAGCCTGTGTCGATGAAAAAGTTGTTGGGATGCCGTTCAACTGCCGCTTTGATATAGTATCGGTTGCCAAGCCATAGCAGTTTGTCGGGAGCGTAGGATATGTTCAGCTTTGCGCAGGGTATGTAGCCTTCCGGTTCTTCAAAGTGAAGGGCTATCATTCGCTTGTCGCATTTGAATTCCATTTTGAATTTCTCCAGAAAGTCTACCCCAAGCACGGAAAATTCGGTCAAAGCCGGAACAAAATCCACATTGTGCAGTACATTCAGGGTTCCCTCGATAGGGGTGTAGAGTGTGTTGCCTAATGAATCCTTGCTTGTCGTGTAACGGTATGTTGGTATAGATACGCGGTAACGTTTGGTGTGGAATGCCAAGTCTCCTCGACCGTTTCGTCCGAACACCGGATAGGTCAGTTCTTCTATTTTATAACCTAATGAGTCGAGGTAAGCCAGATCGCGCTTGGTTATCGCGCTGAAATCAGCGCCGGTATCCATCTTGAACTGTAGACCAGGGGCTGCCATCACGTATACCGGCTCATTGATTATGGGAAGGTCGCAGAGCTGTCCATGATTGCGGTCGGCGGTAAGTTCAGTCTGGGATGAGAGGAGGCAAATGCCGAAAAATGCTATGAGAGCGACAACAATTACAATACTTATGGAGATAATGAGTTTTTTCATCAAACCGTGCACATATTTTTGTTCTTGTGCAAAGATACTTCAAATATGCGTGGTCTGTCAACTCTTCATACTGTATTGTAACAGGTTTCACATCCGGGTTACAATGATGTGGCTTATGGATGTAAATAACGCTACTAAACTATTTCAACCGCACCATTACCGGATAATGGTCTGATGGCAGACGTCGTTTCGCTTTATGGAAATCTATTTGTTGAGGAGCGTCGGAGCCTTTCATCGCATCAGATACGACAGGTGTCCAATAGCCATTTGTCAGTATGCCGTAACGGTCCACCGACAGCCACGGTGATACAAACACATGGTCTATGCGGCTGTCTGTCCGCAAATCGGGGTCAAAAGAATTGAATGTACCGTTTTCGGCAAATCGCAGACGCGCATTTTCATAAGAGTCCTTGAGTATGCCGCTATCAGTGAATATGGCATACGTCTCATCGTGTTGGTCCACGTTGAAGTCACCTGTGAGTATGACTGGAGAGTCACCGGCAATCTGACGAATACGGTCTACAACAAGTTTTGCAGCTTCACGGCGTGCGGTGACACCGACGTGGTCTGTGTGCAGATTAAAGAAATAGAAAGTGCTGTCGGTGCGTAAATCGCGGAATCTGCCCCATGTGCATATTCTTATGCATGCGGCATCCCAGCCTAATCCGGGGTGGTCGGGCGTTTCAGAAAGCCAGAAGTGCCCCGATTTATCAAGTGCAATATTGGCTTTATCGTAGAATATGGCTGCATATTCCCCCTCTTCTTTTCCATCATCACGACCTACACCTATATATCCATACCCGTCAAGACGCTTGAGCATGTCGCCAAGTTGGTGGTGCAGCACCTCCTGAGCGCCGAATATGTCGGGGTGTTCGAAGTTTATCTGATCGCATATCACCTGACAGCGTTTTGACCATAAGTCGCCATTGTTGTCGTCCTCCTGATTGTGGTAACGGATGTTGTAGGAACCAACATATAGTTCGAGACCGAATATATATGGTATGGCCATGAACCATACAGATATTAATGAAATCAGTTTTTTCATTTGGATTGGTGTTTACTCCTATTGCGCAATATTATTTTTACAAAAGATTCAGGCAGCCGGACATTGTAGAGGTCGAGTGCCTTGTCGAACAGAGGGGCTATCTCCTCATCGGTAAAACCGGCTATGCCGCATCCTATCCTTGTTACATAGAAAGTGTTTTGATCCCACTCCCGGGCAAGGTCAATGAATTGGTCTACGTAAGGTTTTATAGTCTCAACCCCGCCTTGCATGGTAGGGATGGCATAGGATTGTCCCTGTATACCGACACCTTGTCCCATTATGGCTCCGAAGTGGCGCAGCGCGGTCAGCGCAGCCCCGCCACAATGCTGGCCGGCAAGGTTGCTGCCGAACACGAATATGTCGTCGCGTCCGAGGTGTGTGATATGTTCAGGAGTATATTTCAGTCCGTCCATTCGCTGATTGATGTTGTGTCGCGAAAATAGGATATTATTTTCTAATGTGAAAATCTCCTGATGCTAAAAAACGATATCTTTCAAAAAAACAGTGTGGCGTAAAGGGGGACGTGATATCAATATTGTATATTGTTCTTGATTGTTTCAACGATATAGCGAACATCGTCGTCTGTGACGTAGGGGCCGGCCGGGAGGCAGATGCCTACGGCAAACAGGGATTCGCTTACACCATTGATGTAGGCCGGGGCGTTTTTGTAGACCGGCTGTCTGTGCATCGGTTTCCAGAGAGGTCGGGCTTCAATGTTGGCTGCATCAAGAGCTATACGCAGGGCCTCCACATTGGCATTTGGCTGGCAGTCGGTGGTGGCGGTAGTTGCTGCATGAGTTACGCCTGCGGCACCACCCACAGCTCCGTCAATAATGTGTTTATAGGCATTTTCCTGTCCTTTTATTTTCAGTTCAGGGCTAAGCGTGGCGGTGCATAGCCAGAAGTTGGAGTCGAATGCGGGTGTGGGGTTTATGTGCATTGTTATGCCATCGACATCTTTCAACAACTCGCAATATAACTCCTGAACGTGTTTGTGATGAGCGATGTGGTCGTCAATTATGGTCATCTGTCCGCGGCCTATACCTGCACATATATTGCTCATGCGGTAGTTATAGCCTATGTGTTCATGCTGATAATAGGGATAGCTTTCGCGGGCTTGTGTGGCATAAAACAGAATCTCCTTGGCTTCTTCCGTGTCTTGACATATCAGCGCACCACCGCCGGAGGTAGTAATCATTTTATTGCCGTTGAACGACAGGACACCGTATCTGCCGAATGTGCCGAGCATCTGTCCATTATAGCGTGAGCCAAGGCCTTCGGCGGCATCTTCAATTACCGGTATGCCATATCTGTCGGCTATCTCCATTATGCGGTCTATCCGGTATGGCATGCCATATAGAGCTACCGGGATGATGGCTTTCGGTTTTTTACCGGTTTGGGCGATGCGGTCGTTGATTGCTTCTTCAAGCAGGTCGGGATCCATGTTCCATGTGTCCTTTTCGGAATCGATGAACACGGGTGTGGCTCCAAGATATGTTATAGGATGTGATGAAGCGCAGAATGTGAATGACTGGACGAGCACCTCATCGCCAGGTCCTACACCACATCCAATCAGGGCAAGATGAACGGCTGCCGTACCGGCCGATAGTCCGACGACTTTTTTTGTCAGAGGTGTGTTGTCGAAGCGGTTGTTGACAAATGCTTCAAGATCGGCTTCAAATCCGTTGACATTAGGTCCCATGGGGACCACCCAATTGGAGTCGAAGGCCTCCTTTATAAAATCTTGTTCCTTGCCGCTCATGTGAGCCAGACAAAGTAAAATCCGTTGTCTCATATATAAATAAAAAGGTTGGGTTTAAGCCCCATTGCTTTATGATGCATGGGCCGGTTGTTTGTTATTTTTTATTGTTGGGAATATAAAGTTTGAAATATTGAATAAATGCAGGGCTTTCGCTATGCCTATACATGTTATTGCAATCAGAATACTGATTGTGAAGTAGACAGGAAACTCGAGCCACATTCCGCATATATGTTCTATAACTGACCTTAGATGCTCATATTTAAGAATCTCAATAATAAAATAGTGAATCAGATATATCTCCAAAGTTGATTTTCCTATAACTTCCAGTAATCGTGCTGTTCTCGTACCGGAAAAGGTGGTGCGTGTATATAATATACTATATAAGGCTATTACTAAAATGATTCCCGCGCAGGATGTGAGCAGGGATATAATCGGGTTGCCCTGTATACATAGGAACGCTGTAAAACATATTGCTGCGGTCAATAATGTACGGATACTATTTATCTTTGCGTATATCCGGGGGTAAATCATCCGGAATATAATTCCTCCAAGAAAGAATATCAGGTAATGGAAATATTGAAAGGCGGAGAAAAATGACAATGATGGCCAATCAATGGCGAATTTAGAAATAACCAGACTCAACATGCGGGAGAGAATTCCCAAAATAGCGAGAATTGCGATACATCTGATAGTCCTTGTCTTTTTTATGTTGAGATAATATAGTAAAGGAGCTATGGTAAAGAACATCTCGACGGCAACTATGGTAAACCAGTAACCACCTTTGTTCTGATTATACCACATCCCGATAAAGTTTGCATCATAGAAGAATGTGCAAAAAATTGCTCCAATCAGGAGCGTGGGGTATAGCTGCCGCAGTAATCTGTTTTTGGAGCGTTGCTTTAATAGGCCGGAGGTGTAGGTGGAACTATAAACGAAAAACCCGCTTATGAAAAAGAAAAGGGGCATTCTGAAGATTAGGAAAATATTGTTAATATAACTTAAACGGGGGGGGGTAGAATGTATTCCTAACAAACAGATATGGCTGTATATCACTAACAGCATTGTGAACCCTCTTACTCCGTCAATATAATTAATGCGTCTATCCATTGGGGTCAGATATATTCATTATTATAGTACATGCGCCGTCCAAGTATAGTGCAGAATATCATCTTGATATCGTTGATGAAACTGTAGTGGTGAAGATAATATCGGTTGATTCTGACCTTGTCAGGGAAAATGACCTCATCATTATATTTTTTCGGATCAGCCTGTTCGGCAAGAAGTTCCTCTTCATCGCGGTATTTAAGGGATGCAGGGCCGGTTATGCCCGGGCGAAGCCTAAGCACTTCGCGGTCGTCACCGCTGAGCTGGTCGGCATAACCCGGAACATCAGGACGAGGCCCGACAAAACTCATATCACCTATGAGCACGTTCCATAATTCAGGCAGTTCATCCAGCTTGTAGCGCCGGAGGGTGGCTCCAAAAGGCGTGATACGGCTTTCTCCGGCCACTGATACAGAATTGCCTTCATGCCCTACGGTCATGGACCTGAATTTATACATGGTGAATATCCGGCCGTCCCGTCCAACACGTTTCTGTTTGAAGATTGCAGGACCGTCAGGCATTTTTATGCGTATCAAAATAAGTAGAATCAGCAATACAGGCCATAGGACAAGCAGTCCTATCATAGCCATAAGCCGGTCAAAAATGAATTTGAGTGTCATGAGTGGAGTAGGGTAGTGTTTTTACTTAATCAAGGATTCAGTTTCCTGTTTTTGATGAGCTTTGTAATGTAATACATCATTTCGCCTATAATGGCACGTTTATCGTCAGGCCGGAAATCATCGAATGCGTTGAAACCTCGAAACCGGAAAACCTGTCTTATTTCACTCGGCTTGATTTTCAATGAGACTATGCGACCTACCATAGTTATTATGTCGCCAAGAATCCACTTGGTGGAGGTGCCAATCCGTGCATCAGACCGGTGTTCATATTTCCCTTCTGTGGATAAACAGTACAGGATATATGGTATGTCAAATCCAGCGGCAATGGGGGTGGCAAGTCCTCCGGTGAAGCGGGCATTCATTTCGATGAATGCTATTCGGTTATGTTTTTTGTCAACTCTGAAATCAAGACCACATACACCATTATAATCGACAGCGTTAAGGAAGTTACGGGCATATTCCACAAGTGCCGGCATAGAGATTATCTGGCGCTGTGTGGTTGTGCCCCCTCCATCTGTTTTTGTGACAATAGCTTTATAGACAGATGCCTGAAAGAAATCGCCATATCTTATACAGTCAACGCAAACATCGCCTCCGCCTATCCATTCTTCAATAAGGGTTTCGACATTTTCGAATTTGTCGACTAATTTTGACAGCTCTTCTTTGTTTTTGGGAAAGAACACTCCTTTTGCTGAATTGCCTATCACAGTTTTGAATACCACAGGGTACGCGGGTATATCATCGATTGATGAAAAGACTTCGGGCACCGGTACGCCAGCTTTACGGGCAAGGTCTGTGGCGATTTTTTTGTTGGAAAGTTGCTTTAGTTTACTTTCCGTTTCGATTGGAATAATTAAATCTTTAGGGAAGCGGTTGCGATGACGAGCTATTACAATTCCTTCATCGTGGGTAGGCATAAGTACCTTTGGCTTGAGTTCGTGTATCTTCTCTAAAAGGCAGCAGATGAATGCCTCCTCTTTAGTGAAAGGGTCGGGATATGTAAAACTTCCAGCGCAGAATTTCGACATGCTGCAAATATTGTGTTTTGAGGTATCTGCTGCCCATACTCCAAGACCTTTGTCGGCAAGACTGCGCAGGATGTTATATCCGACACGATTCCAACAATAGGTCACAATAACGTCGCATTTTGATTTGTGGGCCATCTATCTATACGTTTTTAGAGTGTGAAACGATAAGCATGGTGGAGAGTGCCTCCCAATTGATATTTGTAAGGTTCTTCGCCGAGACTTAAGTCAAGAATGTTTATGGATGTGTCTGCAATGAAGTGCTTTATCGTTTCATTGACGAGAATCATTCCCGGCGAATAACGTCGGTATTCATTGTTTATGGAAAGACGTGGCACAATAATTCTATTGTCAGTGCAAAGTCCGCTTAAAAAGGCTGCCGGCTTTCCATCTATATATATTATGACGGTTTTTGCGTTAGGCGCGAACCGATAAAGGCGTGTTGCAAAATTCTGATGCTTTAAAAACCATTTCTTTAAAACAGAAGTCTTCACACCATAACGTTCATTATGTCTGCGGCAGTATAGGTCAATGATATGATTCAACGGATATCCATCATTCCGGTCTGTAACTATTCTGGTTTCGAGAGCGAGATTGTCCTTGTTCAATCTGTTGTAGGCTGTGCGTATGTTTTGTCTGACAGATGATGACAGCGACTTGAACCAATCATCGTAATTGTTACCGAAATGTATGGCTACGTTGTTTGATACTGTTACATTATTTCTGGCAAAATTTACCAGGGGACTACGTTCGTCTATTTTCTGGAATTCAATTGATCCGAATTGTTTTAGCAAAAGGGATATGCACTCGGGTAGTACCGAGGAGTCTTCATAAAGCATACCACACTCGTTAAATCCATTGTATGCTCCAAATAACCGATAAACACCATCGCGACAGCGTAAAAGAGGTGCTATGGCAACCACTCTATCGTCCTCCTTGAATATACATAATGTAGGAAAATGACGTTCGATGATATAATATGGATAAAAATACCTGTATGCAATTTCAAATGCCTCAGGTGCAAGAAATGGAGATACTTCCGGAGTCAGGGCGTATAACCGGCTCCAGATGTCTTTTATGGATTTGAAGTTGTGAGATGTTAATAATTGCATTACTTACAGTTGTATTAATGGCATATTTCAACGTAAAAATTCTTCAGGCATTGGCGGACATAAGATTGCTCGAAACGGGAGGCTATCAGTGGACGGGCATTTGAGGCAAGTGTTTTTCGCCAACCGGTATCTGATATGATACGCAGCATGGCTGATAAGAGAGCGCCGGTATCTTTCGGAGGTACTATGGTGCCGTTGCGTCCCTCAATGATTATCTCGCGGGAGCCATTGATGTCAGTAACGATGGCGGGTAAAGACATGGCTCCGGCTTCAATCACCACATTGGGAAAGCCTTCGCGATAGCTGGGGAAAACGAATGCGTCGGAGGCTGCTAACCAAGGACGGACATCGTCTTGTGGCCCTACGGTTTCTATGCCGGGACATTCGTGTATGATGCGTTGCGCTTCTGGAGAGATTGGGTCGAGGTCGTTTTCGTGCGGGCCGACAAGGATGAGGCGAACATCGTTACGTTCCTTATAAAGTTTTTCAAATGCTTCTGTGAGTTCGTTTATGCCCTTGTCCTGAACTATGCGTCCGATGAAGATGAATGTGAATATTCCCGACTTGCGGAGTTTCGCTGCCGAATATTTTATATCGGGATTTTCCGGATTGAAACGGTCAAGGTCTATACCACGGCAGTTGCCGTAACCGAGCACTTTCAGTGGCTTTCGGGTAATCCGATTCCGGAGCAGATCGTTTTTCACTCCTTCACCCTCGGGTATGACATGGGTGGCACATGCGCATGTGAGCCAGTCGGTGGCCATCAGTATACGGCGTTTGATTCCGGTGGATGTGGGGAATACAAGACCGGTGAAGGTATGTATGCGTACCGGAACATGTGTGAACCATGCCGCAATCATGCACAGCAAACCGGCTTTAGGAGTCATGGAGTGCACCATTGCCGGCTTTTCCTTGCGCAGAACCTTTATCAGTTGACACAGGCTCTTTATGTCCTTGAACAGGGAGATGTGTCTTGCCATCTCCACTGTTACAACCCGGGCTCCGGCATGTCTGACCGCTTCGAGTTCCGGGCCGTCAGACGAAAGGGACACAACCTCGTAGCCATCGGCCATCAACTCCGGAATCAATCCTGTGAAAAATCCAACAGACTGAGCCACCGTCACGGCTCTGATTATCTTGCGGTTCGTGTTAGACATTATCGTGTCAGCCAATTGCTGAATATGTTTTTCAATTTGAAAAGTATGATAAATATGGGAGCACAATTGTAACGTGTAAAGTAAAAGCGGACTTTACCTTTTGTGGAAAATGCATTGACATCCAACTCGGATACAATCTTATCGCTTTCAGGAAATATCTGCCTGAATCTACGTAAGTTTCCAAAAGAATCCGTGATAAGGTTCAATTTGGCGAGGTATTTGAATGCATTCAGTGTCTTTTCAAAATCAGTGTAATCCGGTTTTGACTTGAAGAACAATGACAGGTTTTCAGCTATGGCAATCATCTGGTTGACTTGTTTCAGTCCATAGCCTGCTGTTATGGCATTATCATTATATCTATTGTAATGGTATGCCGGACCTGTTATTTGTCCAACAGACTGGGCATAGTATAACAATCGGGTTAAAAGGCCATTGTCTTCCCACATGTTAAGCCCAATCCAAGGTAATACGTCATGGTGGGAATATAGGGAGCGTCTGACAAGTTTATTGGAACACGACATGTGGATAGTTCCTTTGTACCAATTTTTTACAATATCTTTTCCGGTAGAGTGTTTAATTGTTGGAGTATGTCGGATGGATTTTCCGATATATTCGTATACGAAACCGCATATCACAATATCGAGGTTGTTGCCTATGGCCTTATTATACATCGCCTGATATAATTCTTTGTCCACCCAGTCGTCTCCATCACAATGGATGACAAAATCGCCTGTGGCCTCTAAAATGCCGCGTTTGCGGGCACCGGCCACGCCAACATTTTCAGTCAACCGGATTATCCGCGTCTGTTCCTTTCTGTGCGGATATGCCATTAGGGTTTGTTGTATGATTTCTACAGAATTGTCGGGTGAGCAATCATCTATGAAAAGTATCTCAAGGCTATCGAGAGTCTGCTCAAAGATACTTTTCGCACACTTTCCGATATGTCCCGATACATTGTGGACCGGAACAATTACTGTGACATAAGGGTGAGTTGTCATATTATCGAATGGTCTCTTAATTATTTCCGGTAACGATTTCGAAGCATACTGTACAATGAGTACGGAAGAATCTGTCCTAAGGTGCCTGCGATAAAATGAAATAGGGGATAGGTATATGGCGACGGGAGATTTAACCCTTTGAGTATTTCGATATCTGTTTTCAGCCCGTTCCATCGATTTCGGAAACATGTTCTACGTGCGCGTGCATTTCTATCGTCGCGCATCTTGTATAGCGGTACATCGAGATTGTATCCACGGAATCCAGCTCTGTGAATCTTGTACCAAAGGTAATAGTCTTCCATTCTCTCTGTACGTTCGTTGGCGGTGTATCCGTCAACTGCTTTATATACAGATGTGCGAACCAGTACGGGAGCATGGCAATAAGGAGTTCCCTTACGGAAATCCTCATTACTCGGCTCCGGCTTAGCCGCGCCTGTGCGATAGTCTCCGTTTTCATCAAAATATATCATTGGGCAGCTTACAAGAGAGTATTCGGAATGCGAATCGAGAAAAGATATCTGGGTCTCAAACCGTTCCGGAAGTGAAATGTCGTCACCATCCATCCGGGCGGTGTACTCAGTGTCTGCCAGTTCGAGACAACGGTTGAGGGTGGTGGCGAGTTTCAGATTGCGTTCGTTTTTAATCAGAATGAATTTTTCCGGATAATTGTCGACATACCGCCGGGCAACATCACAGGTGTTATCGGATGATCCGTCATCGCACATTATTACTTTGAAATCCTGGTATGTCTGGGCCAAGAGGGAGTCGAGGGCTTCAGCCAGTGTCGGAGCACAATTGTATATGCCCATTATGACGGAGATACGTGGGTTCATACTTCTAAGGTTTAGTAATATATGGTTTTCATAAACCATGTAAAGAATAATTGTGCAAGCATGATTCTTGAAAGAAATTTGCCTTGCTGTTCGCCCCAGATGTTCATTCGCAAAACCGGATAAGCCAGTACCATCGGGAACATGAACCACGACAGATAGGCGAAACGGTTGGAGAAACTTGCACGGATCACCATTATCCAGAATGCATTTGACAGGGTATAGGTGTTCAATAAGAATTCGTAGGTTGCGTTACGGATGCCACGTTTTATAATAACGTAATAGCCAAGCAGTATCGGCATCATCGAATAACAGAGGAAATCCCACCGGAAACCGGTTCGGGAGAATCCATCCGATGCGTTGCCGGATAGATAGGACAGGCGATCGTCAAAGCCTAATGTGGCAAAGAATAAGGAGACTGAGTTTCCGGCGACAAGGGATATTATAATTGACAATATCCAGAAAATATATGCGGTTTTAAATGATTTGATAAAGAATGTGGATATAAGCGCTATTCCGATGGGGAGCATAGTGGTGCGATGGATGTTGATGGCGATAAATCCCAATGCCGCACCTATTATTTTATCCCTCTTGTTGCCTGTGAGGTAAGATAAGGCAACGAGTACTATGCTGCATGCCAGGCCATTGCGTATGCCATTGACTCCATACGAGTAAAAGGAAAATGCTCCCAGATTGAACAGAAGTCCGGCCAATGGGTTGTTGGGGAAGAATCGCCGGCATGCCCATAAGGTGAACCCGAAATACATTATATCAACTATGGAGAAAAATCCATGGACATCCATTATAGCCGAGCAAGACTGCATAAATTGGTTGAATAGGAATTCACCGTCATGTGGCGCGGTCCAAGCTCCGCTGGCATACATTCTGTAAAATTGGGCATAGTTGGCGGTATCAACGAAATAATATCCGTTGATAGGGCGCATTCCAAGAAATATAGCCATTGACATGGCAAGCACCAAAGCCGGTGCGAAATTGGAATCATCGTGTAAAATCCGTTTATAGGATTTTGACGATAATTTGGCGCAAAGCAGTAATGACAGAATCACTACCGTATAAAGAAATATCGGAGCGTAATAAGAAGCTGGTATCATTTCAGCATGCTGCGGATACGGGATGTAAAGTCTGTGCCCAGAATGCGGTGGGCCAGTCGGGATATCTTGACACGCCACGGCGATACACCGCACCATGATTTGGCAAACCAGTGTATGGTACGGGTGTTGTCAGTGATGTGTAGCCGGCCGGTGGCATCGTCCAATGGGTTGAAGTAGTCGGCCGGATAGATATATGTGCCGGCTACGTATTGAATGCCGGAGGTGGGCTTGAGTCCATGCCCGGCCAGAATCTCAGTGGTATACTTTACTATGGTTTTAAGATTAAGTGAACCATCCGGATTGAGAAAACTGAAGGTTGAGTATGTATCGAGAATTTCTTTGTATAATCCGTTTCCCGGATTTACACCCAGACCGAGTCCGGGAGCCACATTCCCGATATCTTTGCCATCGGCAGGATTTATCTCAAATCCCATGAAAGGGCCTTTGGCAATAATGTCGTCTATCGGGCGTATAACCTCAACATCGGTATCGAAGTAAAGTCCTCCGTGGTCATACAAGATCTTGAACCGGGCATAGTCGCTTACGAAGGCGTATTTCTTAGCTTCGTAAGCCTGAGCGGTATACGTGATGGCATTTACATCGAAGTTGTCTTCATTCCATTCTATTATCTCATAGCCGGGCAGATATTTTCGCCATGATGCAATGCACTTCAATGCAGATTCCGGTAATGGATTTCGTCCGAACCAGCAATAATGTATCTTCTTTGGAATCATTTTAGTAAGTTGTAGATTTTTTCAACTTCTGCGGCATTGGCATAATCGCCGCGCCGCAGATTCTCGATAATCTGTTGCCGAAGGTGGGTGTTATTAATGAATTCAGCTATGCCATGGGCACATCCTTCATTGTCGAGAGGAACAATTATGCCGTCGACACCGTTATTGATTTGCGATGGAGCGGTGGGATAATTGGTTACGACGACCGGTTTGCCGAGAATCTGGGCTTCGCGCACTGTAATGGATTTACCTTCGTAGCGTGAGGGTTGCACATATATGTCGCATGTTTTTATGTAGGGATAAGGATTGTCCTTTTTACCAAGCAGGATGACATGTTGCTCCATCCCGGTCTCCTGTATTTTTTTGCGGATAAGTTCCTCGTCGCTGCCATAGCCTATTATGTACCATTTCAGTCCCTTAACGCCACAGTCAAGCATAAGGCTTGCAATGGCCGGCACGTTGTCGTAGTTCTTGGCTGTGCAATATCTGCCAATCGAAAGCAATCTGACCTCACCGCTGTCCATCCCTTCAGCATTGTCTTGTTGGCTTCTCTCCTGAATTATAGCTTTCGGCATTATGTTTTCAATCTGTATTATCTTTGGGGCGAGCGATGGAAAGACAGAAAGAAATCCATGGGTGACATCAGACGAAATAGATGCGATGTGATCGTAAGCATTCCACACGGGAAGTTCCTGGCTGGCATTTATGCTGACGGTGGAATAATCGGTATGAATCCAAGCGAGACGTTTGCGAGCCTTTACTTTGTCACGACCAATATTGTGGGGTGTAAGGAAACTGATACATAGGTCGTATTCTACATCCTGATTTATTTCAGGTAGATGTGGCGTCACGCAATCGCCTATGTATTGCATTATGGATGAATCATCCATTTCGGCCGGACGCCCTTTGCGGTACAGGCGATGTTTTAATTTTGCCAATAACCGTCCGGTGACTACCCCAAAGGCGCCTGCTCTTAAAGCCTCGGTCATAGGACGTTCAATCATCGAGTAAGCTTTGACCTGCGGCAATATATTCACCCACTCGGGAATATACTGCATGAGAGGCCCGCGATGGTCGTAGATAAACAAATCCACCTCCACTCTTTTCGGAGCAAGAGCTCCAAGCAGCCCGATAAGCGCTGACTCCGCACCCCCCAGCTCAAGATAATGCATCAGTATGATGATACGTGGCTTAGCCATTTTTATTATCTGGATTTTTCGTCGGATTATCCGTCTATTGTTTTGTAGATTTGATCAAGTATATCTTGTGGTTTGAACTTCTGAGCCCGATGGGTGGCCGATGTTTCGTACTGTTTAAGACGATCTGGATTGATAATCAGCGATTCAATGGCATCAGCCATCGCTTTTACTGTGAAATCGGTCAGTATGCCGGCATTATCGTCTAACAATTCTGTTGGTCCGGTACATTTGGTTGATATTACCGGTTTACCTAATGCCAACGCTTCTGCTACGACAAGTGAAAATCCTTCACTGTCTGACGATAACATAAAGACATCTGAATCTTTGATAAATGGCATTGGATTTTTTCTGAAGCCAAGAAATTCGATTATCCCGGGTGTCGTAACTCTTTTTTCAAGGTCGGGTTTCAGTGAGCCGTCGCCCAATATCCATGCATGGACGTTGTGCCCTTGGTTGCGTACCTCTAAAATAGCGTCAATGAATCTGTCAAATCGTTTTTGCTCTGTAAGTCTGCCGCATCCACTAATCAGGAATCCGTCAGGACGTGTCATTCCTGTTACTTCGGTTGCCTTGCGATTGATATCTTCAGGGTCAATTAGATTGTATATCGTCTTTACCCCGGATAAATTGGGAAACAGCTTATTCAATGCATCCTGAGCTTGCCGGGATACACAGACTATATTATCCATCTTAAGATATGCCTTGTGTTCTTCGTCTTTATCCCAAAAATATTTCCTGCTCCAATGATTCTTATATAAGTCTATGTGTACCCACGAAATGTTGCGTTTGGCTTTAGATGTAATCAGTGAGTGGTAGAACAGGGATTCCCCTTCCATAAAGGAAATTATGGTGTCATATTTATGGAACTTAAGGTTGAGGAGCAACAGGAATTTTCTTACCGATTTGCGCAGATAGCGACTGTTCGTAAATGATGGGAGTTTGTATCCTGCTTTGAAAAGACTTATTATCTTAACATCCTTCGGTATATTCTGGAGATATACACCAACGCGTTCAATCAGTAATAACGTGACATCATAACGGTTATAATCAAATTGAGCGAGTATGTCAGTCAATACTTTTTCGGCACCTCCGCCTTTAAGCTCCTGCATTATAAATAATACTTTACGTTTTTTCATGGGCATAGCATTGACTTTATGCGTAAAAATATTCTGTAAATATATTGCGATGGTTGGTTTTTAATAATGGCATCCTGAGTCCGAAGTTCTAATGACAGCCCGTTTAACCGCTTAAGTGCCTTATAGCTGTTGGAATAATACTTCATGTTGCGAAATTGTAGTGAAATGTATATCACGCGGTTATGATATGCAATTTCGCATTTGTTCAGTATGTTGGTATCTGTGATATCGAGTAGCGAGAGCATGCGGCGGCGTATGTTCCAGTATCCATCCAGATTATCAAGCTGTTTCTCAAATGAGGGTTGGTTACTGTGAGAGCCTGTGTAACGGATATATTTGAACAGTGGTTTATCTATAAAGCCGGCATCGTTACTGAGTGTAAGCGGTAATAGAAATTGAAGATTCTGTCCATAACGAGATATCGGAAACTCCTTGTTGCTGTAAAATTCACGTATTTTATCAGCGCGGATCATATATGAGCCGGCCCAATTATTTGTTGTTCCGGTTAATAGTTCCATAAATATGTTTCCCGAGGTTTTACTTTCTGTAGGCTTTACGATGGGATTACTTGTGTCATCAAGATTGTCGGAGGGCACTATATAACCATTGGTGCGAACCACATTGCACTCAGGATGCTTTACGAGGTACTCAACTTGCAATGAACAGGAATCGGGGAAAATGTAGTCGTCCACATCCAGCAGTTGAATGAACTCGCCGCTTGATTTGTAGAATGCTGAAACTACAGCTGCACAGAACCCACCGTTCTTTTGACGGTGAATCACAAGTTTATATCCTTTGGTATTGAATCGTTCTGTATAAGCGGATGCTATTACCGAAGAGTCGTCTGTCGAGCCGTCGTCAACAAAAATCAACTCAACCGATGGATAGGACTGTGCCAGAATGGATTCAAAAGACCGCTCTATGTATTGACTGCCGTTAAAGCAGGGCATGAGAATTGAAACCTTTGGCGAATTGTTCATTTACGATTACGTATAAGGTTTGAAATTATCAGTTGTCCATATTTCCATTCCGATGTATGTCGGAATAGCAGGAAATATATTGAAACAACCATTACGGTATCCATAAGCCATAGTGATATCATAGAGATAATGGTATGGGTGTCAGGAAAAACTATCCGGTTTAGATGGTGACATACATAGCACATACCGGCTGTGATGAGGATATATAATAGATATTTACGGTAATAAAGCATAGGTGACTTATGAAACAGATTCTTGAAAATCAGACGTGGCCAATTCCAGCTGTTTGTTGTCAAAAATGCTATGGAGGTACCTAACAATATGCCTGCAAGACCTAAATACTTCACTAACACTAATGAGACAGTAAGATTTACAATTCCGGTAATTAAGGCCACATAACGATCCTGGACAAAAATTCCTGAAACCATCTTGAATGTCAAGGCTGAGCTTCTAATCATGTCGACATAAAGGTTCAGGCATATAATCGCCACAATCCATGTTTCAAATATATATTTTCCGCCAAGCCACCATTCTATAAACGGATTCAATAGGCAGAACAATAATACTGATATATAGGATATAACCACAAAGTTTACTAAGAAAAGCATGTTGAACACTTCATATTGTTTCTCCCGGCTTTCAGATGAAACGAGATTCCCAACGCTGTCTTTTACTCCAGACATCAATGGTGTGACCAATGATTTCACCTGATAAACAATAAGGGTATAGTTGGAATACATTCCGACTATACCAAGTCCGACAAACGAAGATATCAGGATATTGTCGGTGCTGTGAACCATATATCCACCGATTGAAGTCAGGAATAATGCCTTGACGTTTGTTATGATGTTTTTTCTGATTTCAACCGGCACAGTATATTTTTCTTTAGTGGCTATGTATGGATATAATGAATAGACCTTATGGCGTATTAGTAGATTATATAGGCCGTTAAACAGCAAGTCTATTGCAAGAAATAATATATAATTGCGCAAATAGGTGAGAATTAGTATCTTTATGCCGTACATAGCAATTTGGTACCCGAGATTGTATCCTGCGATTTTATATTGCTTCTGGTCGGAGTTTATAAGGGATAGTTTGTCGGCCATCAGATATCCTATCATGGAATTTCCTACAAAAATGAAATATACTATAGATATATATCCCATATCTGCGTCACCATGAATAAGATATTTCAAAAACGGAAATAGAATTAATGATAGTAGCAGGATGCCGAGTGCGATATATCGGTAAATACGACGGTATAGTTGCACAAGAGCTATTATTTCCGGCTTGTTGCCCTCGGCGAGAGGTTTATAGAGGTTATATACAATGCTGACGCCGACACCGCTTTCCACAAGGCTCAACATTCCTATGACATTGGTGAGCAGGCCGTTCAAACCGAGCAGCTCCTCACCAAGAATATCGACAAATAGTTTGCGTGTAACAAAACCCAGCACTGAAATAACAAGCATTATCCCTACGCTGGAGGCAATGTTCTTGAAAGAATTAAGGCTTCGCATGAAATATTACTCCAAGACGGTACTTGAATGAACGTATTGCTAAATCTGTGAAAGTATCTTTTTGTGCTAATTCAACAGATTTGGCTACGGTATTTTTCTTGAGAAATTTATAAAACCGTTTGGTACGCGGATTATACGATGTAGAAGTTGTTATACATCTGTTTTTTCTTATGGCGTTTTCAGCATCAGTTTCAAAGATATCTTTTAAAGACGGCTTTATTTCTTGAAAGGTTTGGTTGCCCTTGTCAGTGTTTATTATGGCAAGCGACACCCCTTTGTCATCTGAATAATTGACATGGATATTCTCGGCGCCCCAAAAGTCACCGATAGTGATATCGGCAAAGCTATTGTTATTCTTAAATTTGCAGGAAGTGCAGCATTGACGGATGTACAGGTTATCAATGAATCCATTTACATAAGCATTTTTGTGGCCATCCATTGATAGCTCCGATCCATTGACAAAAGTAGCTTTGAAATTGTATGACAGCCAACCGCTTGCCTTATCCCGGAAATTCAATAGTTTCAGCGAGGAATTGTCCATCTGGAGTTCCTTGATATATCGGGTGTATACACCCGGCGAAGGGACTCCATGACAAACTACCTCTATAAATAGTTGATTCGCTGTATTGTATTTGCTTAATATCTTACGTGCACCCGCTACTTGACAGGGGGTGCCGACAAACAAAAGCGGGATTTTGTTTCTATTGAGTTTTATTAGTTCTTTCAGTGCGTTGTGTGTGGTGCTTTGTACATATTTTGAGCCACGGAGAATATGTAATTCTTCAGAATTGGTAATGACTTTGTGTATAACATTGAAATCATTGTCGAATGCTGCTCCACAAACCACACCACCTTTTTTTAGGATATTATCGGCAATTACAGAAAATAACCCTCCTGAGGAACTGTTATCTATAATGTTATCATCTTTGGCCCGACAACCGATGTATCTGCGTGCCGGATTATCAGAATTGATTTTGGTATTGATTACTGGACACGCTTTAATGCAGGCATTACAGTTAACACATCGCGTAGTATCGACCATCGGATAATAGAATCCTCGTTTGTCAGGATGCATCTCAATACATGAAATAGAGCATGCGGTTACGCAGCTTTCGCAGCCAGTGCAATCTTTTTTATCTATGAATTTTATCGGTTTCATTATATTAGGTTTTTCATTGCCAAAGCACCTAATTTCAATCCATTGCTTTTGGATTTCAGAATTTTAATGATATCGATTTCCTGATTTTGAATCTTTATGAATGCATTGAGCAGGTCGTCCTCAGAAGTCAGATTCTGAACCGGAACAACAAAATCATCATGTGTTCCGAATAGATCTACGGCTATACCTTTTGCTTTGATTGAATATCCCAATACTAATGTCGGTACACCTGTGGAGTATGCCGCAATTGATGCATGTGTCCGGGCTGTTACAATGAATCTGCACTGAGAAATCAAATATTTTAGTTGCTCACAGTTGCAGTCGTACACCATGCTGATGCGTCCGGTATGATGATACTTTTCAAATAATTGTGTAAGAGGTTCGCGGTCATCATTGTCGCTCCATACCACATGTGGAATAAGGGCTATGTTCATTTCTGTTGAGCCAATGATGTAATCTATTAGTTTAATATAGTTTTCAAGTACGGTGGCGTTGTCGGCAGAATAGCTTAAAGCCATTGGCGATAGATTCAGTCCAACGGTGTTACCCGGAATAAATCCCGCCGGTAATTTTATGGAGTTATCCGAATCAAGTGCAAATGCTGGATCCGGGGCCATCTTTACGTTTGTAATACCACGTTGTATAAGTGCGTTGTACGTTTCAGGCTCGCGTACTATTATCAAATTATATCCACGCAGATCATCAATCATTTCAGTGTCTATATTTGATGGTTCAATAGAGCATCCCCAAAGAATTGTTTTGGCGCCACGTTCTCTGAACAACCGGTTCATTATATAAATATATGTCGGCTTGCCGTAACAATAATTGTCGCCGCCAAACGACAGACAGATGGTATTGCTGTCTACATGACGGAGTATGTCGCGGTAGGTGTTGCGCTCGTATGCCAGCTTATCACCAAGTATACGGTATTTAACAGATGTCCATAGACGTTTAATTAAGCTCGGACTATCGGAGTTCTGTGGTACGATTGTGCAAATTTTTTCAAGACCGTATCTGATGTCTTGCTCAGGTGATTTCGATGCAAGATATATATCGTTGTTGTCCCCGAGAATTTTTATTGTGGCACGGACAAGAGCCTCGCATCCATGATTGCCGCTACCTCCGTGCGGATATAGTATTATCTTTGACATATACTCAATAGCTTGTAATAGAGAATTATTCTTATTGCGCTCCTGTTTAGAATCGCAGATTTGATAAATCGGTTGGTGTTGATGTCCGGCGAATATCGCTTGAGATTAAATATCTCCGGCTTGTCTAATATCGGTTCTAATTTCCCTCGTGAAAGTTGATGTGTCTGTGCCAGATGTGCTATCTCATCATTTATCATCCAGAACAATTCGGTATATAAATCTTTTTTTGCGCGTCTGGATAATACATTCAGTTGCTCATATACCTTGTATAATCGTTTCCATTGGTCATACTCCAGATAGAATATATCCGGACGGTATATTGTGGATAACGAGTTGCCATCCTGTATCAGATAGTCGTAGTGGGTGGTATTGGTTCCTGTGAAATTTTTGCAATAACGTAGATATTCAAAACAGAAAAGCCGATCCTCTCCGTAGTCGAGTCCTTCGGGAAATTGGATTCTGTGATGGTGAATAATTTCCGTTTTGAATAATTTGTTGCATGGTCCAAATACTAATCTGCTATGAATCAACTGGTGAAATACAACGGCATCAGACATGTTGAAGCATCCCTCCGGAGCCTGATATTTCTTCTGTTTACCGTTGTTCCAATATTGAATCATGCCACATACCACTAAATCGGTATGGTTCGATATCTTGACCAACTTTTCGATATATTGTTTTTCTATAATATCGTCACTGTCTATGAATGTGATGAATTCGCCGCATGCTATGGATATGCCGGCATTACGGGCAGTACTTACTCCCCCGTTTTTTTTGTCTATTAATTTAATTCGGTTGTCTATGGAGGTGAATTGTCGGCAGATGGTTAATGAATCATCCGTGGAACCATCATTTATTATAATGAGTTCGAAGTCGCTGAACGATTGGGCTAATACTGAATCGATACAATCGTTCAGCCCTTTGCTCGCGGAATTATATACTGGTATTATAATGCTTACTTTAGGCATGACCTCAATTTATGATAGATGTAACGCAAGTTAAGATATAAGTAAGCGCAAGGTAAAGGATAATTCCAGAATAGATTCTGCAATATAGAGGACGTGTTTGTTTTTAGTGACGGTTTTATATCCTCAAGTTGATGGGATATTTGATTTTTATATTTCCTTATTGTTGAGTATATCGGTTTTGGTAAATCCAGACAATAAGCTTCAACATACCCGTTAATTCGTTTAAAAGCGATCTGGTTCCCTGATAATGGGTCGGTAGCGTAATTTTTAAGGATGTTGTACCAGATGCCAATTTGCGATATGTGTTGCCCCGTCGTGTTTATGCCCGAGTTTTCCACCTCTTGACGGTACATATATCCGGAATGTTCTGATATTGAGATTCTATCGGTATGCAAGTATACGTTGGACCAAAAATCCAGATCCTCGGCAAGTTTCAATTCTTTGCGGAATCTAAGGTCGTATCGATTCAGTAGTTCGCGCTTTACGAATTTCGCAGCGACATAACCGAAAATACCTTCATGTTCAGCCAATTCGTTTACGTAATTTCTTTTGAAATGGTTTAACGGTACCGCCCCCGTTTTTAATGAGCATCTTACTATTCTTTTATTGCCATCGGGAGTATATTTTGTTAGACCTCCTATAAGTACGTCACAATCGGAGGTTTCGATGTCGGTCGCGAATAATTCGAGATAGTTGTATTGCAGGTAGTCGTCTGCATCTACAAAAGTGATATATTCATTTCTTGAATTCGCTATGCCGATATTCCGTGCGGTTGAAACTCCATGGTTCTTGAACGAGAATATCCGTATTCTCGAGTCGTTGTATGTATTGAGTATCTCCAAAGAGTTGTCTTGCGAACCATCATTTACAACTATTACCTCAAAGTCGCGGTAGGATTGTTTCAGGATTGAATCAATACACGCCGCGATATATTTTCCCTTGTTATATACAGGTATTATTATGCTGAACGAAATTGCCATTATAAGAACGGTTGAAGATTAAAACCGCAGTAAATTTTGTAACAGTTTTATTTTGATTTTCCACAGGAAATGTGGATTCATAATGATTCCTGTCAGATTGTTTTTGACGAAAGCGCGAATTCGTCTTTCATATTCTGAAAAGGAGTTGTCACCACACCGTCTAAGCTTCCCAAGAAATTTACTCGATACCTCCGACAGGATTGCAAGTGCGTGTTCTTTGAATTCCGGTTTGTGCGCTGAGATATATTGCCATGTAGCGTATGCATTGTCAAATTCCCCGAGAGCTCTTAGCGAAAGTTTTTGTGTTGAGAGGCCTCCGGGGTGAAGTTCATATATGTAAAGCGCTTGTGGGCAATAAGCTACCGAATTAATTTTGGCGAATATCTGAGCTTTTACAAAATAGTCTTCGTAAACGGTGTGTTCTGGGTATATTATATTGTTGAACAGTGATTTATGATACATTCCGCCCCAGTACCCCCAGAATTCGTATTTAAAGAAACGTTTGAATATATCATGTTGAGACAACGTTATTGAATCGGCGTTGGGATTTGTGTCAAAAGCGTGTTTCGGTTGAGTATGCTTATCTTCAGGAAAAATCTTTTTGAAAAGACTCACTGATATCAATGTGTTGTGATTTCGAATAGCTTGATACATTGACGATATATAGCCTGGAAGGGCATAATCGTCGCTGTCAATGAATGTGAGATATTCTCCTCTTGAATTTTCAATACCTGTTTTACGGGCAATGGAAGCTCCTGAATTCTCCTGATGGATAACTCTTATCACATCAGGTTTTTCATCCATCCAACGCGAACATATCCGTGGTGAACTGTCTGTCGAGCCATCATTCACAAGAATAATCTCGATGTTATCGTAATTTTGATTAATTATGGATTTTATACATCGGTCAAGATATAATTCGGTATTGTATACCGGAATTATTATAGAAATCAGGTCTTTTTCCATGAGTGAAATGTCTGTCAGATAGTGCTTTCCTCGGTTCGGCCATATATGCGGTTCCATAATTTAAGAACCGGGCTAACAGTATAGCATTCGGAATCGACTATTGAAGTTTCGATTTCATATTAGGTGTAACGTCGCTTTGTATTTAAAGTGACGAAAGGAATTTATAATTACCGATAAATCTAATTGGATTGATTAACATGTACTTGGAACGTCAACTCTTTTTGCGCATCTTCTGGTTGGGTAATTCTTCTTATCCCCCTGTCGTGGCATTTATGGCCTGACAGAGATTCCGTAATGTGGATTTTGTGACAGCCGTAGCTCCAAACTGTATACGCGAAAAACCTTGACTTGGAATCCCCTGTCTATAAGAGTTAAATAGGCTCTATGGCCTGGATGAACTTAGCTTGATCCCTCGTCGTGATAACATAGCTTTCCGCATGCAAAGTTATTAATTATTGTTGAATTAGGCAAATGCCACCCATTCACGGATGTGATTGTGCATTTCTTTTAAATCAATAATTTTGGCGCAATATTATTAGGTCTGACAACTGGATTGGCTTTTATGTAGCAGTTTTTTTAGGGCAATACTTTGATGTGTTTTGAAAATGTACAATAAAATAGTAAATTGCAGAACAAACAGGTATGGGAGGAATAGGGCATGTAGGCGTAATACGGCAGGTCTCCACCTCCTAACTCATTACCGAATTTTTAACTAAATGACTTGTACGATGAATCGAAAGTATCTTTATTGGACAATATGTATTATGACTTATTTTCTGTCTGCGGGGATTATAGGTATATATTTTATTCACGATTTTATGGCAGCACTTATAGGAGGGATTCCATGTATTCTAATTGGAATTTTTATAAGTGCTGGTGCTGACGGCTATCTAAGCTCTCGTTATCCAGGCTTTTTGTATACACCTTATGAGGACAAGGCTAAATTGGTTATAGAACGGAAAGAGAGACGAGATGTTGAACAGGCCAAGGTATTAAATATAATAGAAAATGAGCTATTGTATCCATATACATCTTTAAGTTGGAAATACAAGCTCATAGGCGATTTCTGTTTTGAACATCCTAATTTAATAAATAGGCTGAAAAAAAGCGAAAAATACATTATATGGCGTACCGATGTTATCGATTGGGCTAAATCCAATTCCTATCGTCTTGAAAGTTTTTATTTCAACGACGGTGTGGTAAATTATGTGTTTGATTCGGACTTTCAAACTGATGGACTAATAGACCTTATCGATAAATATAAATATCAGCAAGACGTTGGTTACGAGGTTATTTGCAACGTGGATTTCAAAAGTAAGCACTTGCCGGAAGATTACTTTGAGTACCCCGGTCTTGTTTGGGAGAGCGAAGATATAGATTACGATGAATATTTTGTCAATAAAAAGCGTACAACAGTGGCTGAAGCATTATCATTCGGGGTTGGCTTGGGAGCAGGTCTGGAACTCGCCGGAGACAATGGCTCTAACATCTATGGGGGAAACGATGCTGGCGGTTGTGATGGTCTATGCTGATTTGAGGCTGTCTTTCACAGAATAACACGAGAGAGTGGTTTTGTCGTTTTAATTCAAAAACGAAATTCGAAAAACAATCATCTGAATGGAAAAATATGTTCCGAATTATGCGAACTTCGATGGGCCAATTGCCACAAATGGCCCATGAAAAGAACGACTTTTTGGGGGCAGACATTTGAAGTAAAGGATATTACAGTGCTAACTTGTAAAATTGGGGTGTAAATTAGGGGCGTGTTTGCGACAATGGTTTAATATTCAGGTTCCGATACGGTAATGTTGGTTCTGCATTGGTACGAAAATGCTATGCGATAACGAACTGGGCTAATTGCAAAAAAAAGTAGGCTGAAAATAGTTGAATGTTCCTAATATTCGTGTATTTACATATATTCAAAAACTTTCCGTGTTGAGAATTGACCTTTGAACTCTTTTATTCACATTTTCAAAGTTTATAAAACGACGATAGCCAAGCAATTGTGCTTGACTATCTTACATTTTGGCGGAGAGGACGAGATTCGAACTCGTGGACAGGATTGCTCCCGTCGTCGGTTTAGCAAACCGGTGGTTTCAGCCACTCACCCACCTCTCCAGTTGGCTTCTCATAGCCTTTATTTGCGGTGCAAAGTTAAGGTTTATGTTTTGATTGTGCAAGAGCGAGCGCTATTTTTCTTTATTTTTTTGTCATCACCCTGATTTCTGTGTATTTTTGTGATAGTAACAATTGAATCTAATGGAAAAGAATAGCCCTGAAATGCAGTCTGTCGAAAAACGGCCAAAGCGCCGCAGACACATTATTTATATTGCTATCTGTGTGCTCTTGCTGCTTGTGGCCGCAGCCGGAGCAATAGTTGCTTTCAGTGCTCATAAGGGTGAGGATGTGTGGATATATATTCCCGCTGATGCTACCGAAGAGTCGGTTGCCGATACGCTCAATTCAAATCTCGGGGCTGCCGAGGGTGGCCGTGTGCTGTTGATGTGGCGTATGTTTGGAGGGGATGCCGCGCAATCCCACGGAGCTTATAAAGTGTCCAAAGGGCAGAAGGCGGTGGTCACGGCGAGACGTATGGCCAAGGGTATGCAGTCGCCGGTGCGTGTGTCGTGGAATAATGTGCGCACATTGCCGCAGCTTGCCGACCGACTTGCCGACCGCCTCGAGTTTTCTTCCGATGAATTTTTAGAAGCGGTGTCTGTCAGCTTGCCATCCCATGGATATAAGCCGGCGGAATTTGTCGCGGCATTTCTTCCCGACACCTATGAATTTTACTGGACTGCATCGCCTCAGACGGTTATTGACCGCATGGTGGATACATCTGATAAGTTTTGGAGTGCGAGGAGCGGGCAACTTAAATCTATCGGCCTGACTCCGGTTGAGGTAGCCACTCTCGCATCGATAGTCGAGGAGGAGACCTCAAAGGCCGACGAGTATGGCAAGATTGCGCGTCTGTACATGAACCGGCTTGAACGCGGTATGCCCTTGCAAGCCGACCCGACCGTGAAATTTGCCATCGGTGATTTTTCCCTTCGCCGCATAACCCATGCCCACCTCGGGGTAGAGTCGCCATACAACACCTATCGCAATAAGGGATTGCCCCCAGGCCCGATAAGGGTGGCATCGCCGAGAGCTATAGATGCGGTGCTGTCGGCTCCGAGACACAATTATATCTATATGTGTGCCGACGATAAATTCTCGGGCTATCACAATTTTGCCGCCGATTATGCCTCGCATCTTGCCAATGCGCGTCGCTATCAGGCTGAGTTGAACCGGCGTGGCATCAGGTGACACCTGCCGGTCCGGGCTATTTTCCTGACGTGGAATTGAGGTTACGTTCCCCCTCGATAATGAAATGATTGTAATAGGATAGCAGTAGAGTTGTGAGCGGCAGCGCTATTATCAGGCCTATAAGACCGAGCAACGTGCCCCATACTGATAGGGACAACAGTATTATTGCAGGATTCAGCCCCATGGCTTTACCCATGATTTTCGGGGTGAGAAACAGATCCTGAATGGCTTGGACTATACAGTAAACGGCGATACATTTGGCGAATATTATCCAGAAATCGCCACCTCCGCCAACAGCATAGACCAGACACAGCACCGCCGCAGGCACTATCGATATCAGCTGCAGGTATGGCACCATGTTAAGCACACCTATGAACAGACCGAGAATTATGGCCATCGGAAGACCGATTATTGAGAATCCGATGGCAAACAGCACTCCCACTATGGAGGCCACAAGAGCCTGCCCACGGAAATAGTGGTTCATGCTTGTCTTGACATCGTGGGCTATTCCGAACACCGTCTTGCGATATTTCGGCGGCACCATGTGGCGGAATCCGCGGCCGAGACGTTCATAGTCGATCATAATGAATACAACATAAAGCACCACAATGAACCAGTTGAAAATGCCCATAATCACAGCTAATCCACCAGTTATGAGCGACCAGGATGCCTTTAGCGCCTCCTCTATCATTTTCATCCAGTCCTGAGAGGTAAGCATGTCTGAGATATGATTGAAATCTACCACACGCCGCAGAAAACGGTGTATGTCCTGAGGCAGGAAGCTGACATTGCCCTCCGTGGCGGCATAATTGCGCATCACCACAGCCATCTGCTGCATCTCCTCCATAACCATCGGTATGACGATGTATCCGAACAGTCCTACGAAAAACAATGCTTCGAAGAGAGTGACGAATATGGCCACGAGGCGCCCGCGGAGATTGAGCAACCTGCGGTTGAACTGCACGAACGGTTCAAATATATAGGCTATCAGGCAGGCCACAAAAAATGGCAGCAGCACACCTTTGAGCACATTTATGAGCCACAATGCACCAAACACCAGTATTGCGGTGATCACCATGCGCACAACCCGGTCGAGGGTATAGGGTTTTCTGTCGGGCATGTCGTTTTCTGATTAAAATGTTAAGTATTGGCTACGAAATTAGAAAAAGTTGGGTAAATACCCCCGAAAAATGTGTATTTTTGTCGCATAATTAATAAATATCACATTTTAATACAAACAATAAGTATGACAGACCAACTAAAACAGGCCCTTAACGACAAGTCGTGGGCCAGATGGACGGCTCTGGGACTATTGGCGTTTGCTATGTTCTGTTCGTATATCTTCATGGATATACTGTCGCCTATCAAGGACCTTCTACAGTCAACCCGCGGATGGGATTCGACGGCGTTCGGCACCATGCAGGGTTCGGAGACATTTCTCAACGTGTTTATTTTCTTCCTTATATTTGCCGGTATCATCCTGGACAAGATGGGAGTGCGTTTCACCGCGCTTCTTTCCGGATTTGTTATGCTGGTGGGTGCGGTCATAAACTGGTATGCGCTGACCGACGGATTTATTGGCAGCGGTCTTGACCGGTGGTTCACCGACCATCTCAATTACATTCCGGTGTTTGATGAACTTGGCATATCGCCCTTCTATGAGGGAATGCCGGCATCGGCAAAATTCTCGGCCGTAGGCTTTATGATATTCGGTTGCGGCGTGGAAATGGCGGGTATAACCGTGAGTCGCGGCATAGTGAAATGGTTCAAAGGGCGCGAGATGGCTTTGGCCATGGGTTCGGAGATGGCTTTGGCGCGTCTCGGTGTCGCCACATGTATGATATTCTCACCGATGTTTGCCGAACTTGGCGGAGAGGTGAGCGTATCGCGTTCGGTGGCTTTCGGCGTGGTCCTTCTTATGATTGCCCTCATAATGTTCGTGGTGTATTTCTTCATGGATAAGAAACTCGACGAGCAGACTCACGCCGAGGAGGAAAAGGACGATCCGTTCCGTCTGCGTGATCTCGGCAAGATTCTGTCGAGCAGCGGATTCTGGATTGTGGCATTGCTTTGCGTGCTTTATTATTCGGCTATATTCCCCTTCCAGAAGTATGCCGTCAATATGCTTCAGTGCAATCTGACATTTACAGAGGTTGAGTCGTTCTGGGCCTCCGACACAGTTACAGTCCTTCAGTATGTTATTATGATAGTGGTGGCCATAGCAGCTTTTGCAAGCAATTTCTCCACCAGAAAAGTCCTGAAGTATGGTTTGATGCTTGTTGCCATAGCCGCCTTGGCAGTATATTGTTACATGGGCTACAAGCGCCAGTCGGCAAGCGCCATATTCGCGGTGTTCCCGCTTCTTGCCGTAGGTATCACACCCATCCTCGGCAAGTATGTGGACTATAAAGGCAAGGCCGCATCCATGCTCGTTATCGGCTCGCTGCTGCTTATTGCCTGTCACCTCACATTCGCGTTCATCCTTCCCATGTTCAAGGGCAGTCCGGTAGGAGGCGTATGTATAGCCTATCTCACCATCCTTGTGCTCGGAGCCTCATTCTCATTGGTTCCCGCATCGCTTTGGCCGAGTGTGCCGAAGTTGGTCGATGCCAAGATTATCGGTTCGGCCTATGCCATGATATTCTGGATTCAGAACATCGGTCTCTGGCTCTTCCCGCTTTTGATAGGAAAGGTGCTTGACAATACCAATCCGCAGATAGTGCAGGGGCTCGCCGATGGGACATTGACTCCCGAAGAAGCAGCTGTGAGCTACAACTACACCGTGCCGTTGGTGATGCTCGCGTGCCTTGGAGTGGCCGCCCTGGTGCTCGGCGTTGTACTCAAGGCCATTGACCGCAAGAAGCATTACGGTCTTGAAGAGCCCAATGTAAAACCGGCCGAAGCCGTCAAAGCCGAAATCGAGACCGACGAAGCCGAAATTGAAGGCAACCTGCTGTAACAACACAATATACCCTAAGATTAAAAAATTAACCCGCTATTGTTTTTCGAATGATAGCGGGTTAAATTATAGGTTATTTCCGGCGGTATATAAAATGTAGGTATTTCAGAATATGCTCACTTTCGATATTACGCATATAGCTTTCCATGTATGCCCAGTCGGGCGAACCATTTGAATCTATGGGAAGTGTAATAATTTCTTTGGATAAGCGGGTGGCACTTCGCTTATATCCGAAATTATACTTACCCCTAATACGGTCAGCTATGGTTGTGATAAATGTTCCGGTATATCTATTGATGTGGTTATTATAACCTAAAGTCATATCTGAAGTTGCTATAAAATCTTCAGCCTTGTATACAGAGTAGCCCATAGAACCCTCCCCATTACGGATAAACGCAATGCAATTCCCTTTTTGAATGGTGCTTATGTCTCTATTTACAAAGCATAACACTCCATTGTTTTGATTGGTTGCTCCAAGATAACTTATGCCATTGTCTGATTTTTTGATGTGGTTAAGTCCTTTGGATTTACCGGCAACAAGTGTCGGGAACAAGTCACGTAACAGGAAGTTCTTCCAATTTACCCCCCCCCATTTAGATTTGTTAACACTTGTCCGTCCTTTAAAGATTTTTAGGGTGGTATTGAGTATATTATTCTCTACATCTTTCATAAATGCCGACATAAAGGCAAAATCAATCTCCCCATTATCAGTGGCTGGTAGATATATACGGCTTTTTCTTAATCTTGATAGAGTTGCACCGTAACTTCCCCAACTAAACTTTTCCACGAGTTTTTTTATCGTAACAATTAAGAACATTGCATTATATTTGTCTAATTTTGCATGTCTTATAATTTGTATATTCTGACCTGTATAAAATGAGGTGGGCTGATAAAACACCGTTTGAGTATCCAACCCAATCGTAATTACATTACCTTCATCAACCTTGTAACGTAATGGTTGTTCCGTTACAAACATATCCATTCCATTATTCAAGTCAGACCGAGTAACATATGGTATATTTCCTGGTTTTTGATTGAGTTTGTTCTTGTCTATGCCACTATTTGTGGATTGAATAGAAAATTCATTACCAAAAACAAACTCTTTCCATTGTGAACATAATGATTCACCCCCCCCCAGTATGTGGTTGGTTATCAGTTTCTTGCATAATTGATTTATCGTTGGTTTTAAAATTTGTTGTTCTTTTTGTTTTATATAGGCTTCCATAAAAGCCCAATCTGGATTATTATTGGTATCTACAGGAAGTAAAATTCGTTGTCTTTTTAAACGCCCTGTTCCCATTTTATAACCATAGCCATATTTTTCCCGCTGTTTCGAGATACACATAGAAATGAATAATGAAATGTAACGGTTGTTCTTTTTAAGACGCAATTTGCGAGTATCATTTCCGAATAGAGCTTTATATGGATGATAAAAACAATAACCTACCGAACCATTCCTATTTACAGAAAGGCATCCACATTCAAGTGTGTAATTTTTATACGGGCATAAAAACGAAGCGAGCAACGGTGTGAATGTCGGTCGGCGGCTTAAT
>CANSRU010000019.1 GCA_947649495.1 uncultured Porphyromonadaceae bacterium
CACTTCCTTGGTAAGGAAGAGGTCGCGGGTTCAAATCCCGCCATCGGCTCCAGAACAATGTAATGTGATAGCCCCGATAGTGCCTTGTCCTATCGTGGCATTATCACTAAAAATCGAAAACATTCTAACAAACAATAATAGCAAAAAGTTATGGCTAAAGAGAAATTCGAAAGAACCAAACCGCATGTTAACATCGGTACTATCGGTCACGTTGACCACGGTAAAACCACTTTGACCGCCGCTATCACCACAGTGCTTGCAAAGGCAGGTCTCTCGGAACTCCGTTCGTTTGACTCAATCGACAACGCTCCCGAGGAAAAAGAACGTGGTATCACCATCAACACCGCACACGTAGAATACGAAACAGCCAACCGCCACTACGCACACGTAGACTGCCCCGGACACGCTGACTACGTTAAGAACATGGTTACCGGTGCTGCCCAGATGGACGGTGCAATCATCGTGGTTGCCGCTACTGACGGTCCCATGCCCCAGACCCGCGAGCACATCCTTCTCGCCCGTCAGGTGAACGTGCCCCGTATCGTTGTGTTCCTCAACAAGTGCGACATGGTTGACGATGAAGAAATGCTCGAACTCGTCGAAATGGAAATGCGCGAACTTCTCTCTGCCTACGAATACGATGGCGACGAAACTCCCATCATCCGCGGTTCCGCTCTCGGTGCTCTCAACGGCGAGCCTGAATGGGAAGCCAAAGTTATGGAGCTCATGGATGCTGTTGACAGCTGGATTCCCCTGCCTCCCCGCGACGTTGACAAACCCTTCCTGATGCCCGTCGAAGACGTGTTCTCGATTACCGGCCGTGGCACTGTTGCAACAGGCCGTATCGAAACCGGTGTCGTTAAGGTTGGCGACGAAGTACAGATTATGGGTCTCGGCGCAGACATGAAGAGCACCGTTACCGGTGTTGAAATGTTCCGCAAACTCCTCGATCAGGGTGAAGCCGGCGACAACGTAGGTCTGCTCCTCCGCGGTATCGACAAAAAGGACATCAAGCGCGGTATGGTAATCTGCCACCCCGGTGTTGTTAAGCCCCACAGCAAGTTCAAAGCTTCTGTATATATCCTCAAGAAAGAGGAAGGTGGCCGTCACACTCCGTTCCACAACCACTATCGTCCCCAGTTCTACATCCGTACGCTTGACGTAACCGGCGAAATCACTCTTCCCGAAGGTGTAGAAATGGTAATGCCCGGTGACAACGTGGAAATCACAGTTGAGCTCATCAACCCCGTAGCATGCGACCAGGGTCTCCGTTTCGCTATCCGTGAAGGTGGCCGCACCGTAGGTTCGGGTCAGATCACTGAGATCCTCGACTAATCAACGGTCAATTCAAAATCCCGCAACAGGGATTGCGATATAAACCTCATAAAGCAACCGGCCGGGAGCCGGAAGGTGACAGACCGGTTGCTTTATAAAACATACAGGACTAGCTCAGTCGGTAGAGCACCGGTCTCCAAAACCGGGTGTCGGGAGTTCGAGCCTCTCGTCCTGTGCCAAGAAATAAGAAATGAAAAAACTGAAAATACTTACGGATATTGAGGAGTCTTATACCGAGTTGCGGTACAAGACTTCTTGGCCAACCAAGGACCAACTGATAAAAAGCGCGATTATCGTAATGATTGCTTCCATTATTATCGCTTTGATAATCCTGTGCATGGATCAGGTGGTTGAGAGAATAATGAAGTTGATCTACAGCTTGGGTCGGTAATCTACATTTTTAACTGCTGAAATCAATGGCTGAAGAAAAGAAAGCATGGTACGTGCTGCGTGCCATTTCAGGTAAGGAAGCTAAGGTAAAGGAAGTGCTGGATGCTCAAATCCGCAACACCGACCTCGGCAAATACGTTTTCCAAGTATTGATTCCCACAGAGAAAGTGCTTACCGTGCGTAGCGGCAAAAAGGTGATTAAGGAAAAGAACCTTTACAGTGGCTACGTGTTTATCGAAGCTATTCTTCATGGCGAGGTGATGTACGAACTCCGTAACACCACCAATGTGATAGACTTCCTTCGTGGCAAGGGCAAGGGCGCACAGCCCGAGGCACTTCGTCCGAGCGAAGTTCAGCGCATGCTCGGCATGGCCGACGAGATGGCCGATGTCACTGTGGACTCCATCAACGATTACATCGTGGGTGAGTCTGTCAAAGTGATTGTCGGACCCTTCAACGGCTTTACCGGAGAGATTGAAGAAGTGGATCGCGAGAAGAAAAAACTCAAAGTCATGGTCAAAATATTTGGCCGCAAGACACCTTTGGAACTGGAAAATTCGCAAGTAGAGCGAGTGTAATGAAATGAAGGATGACGCCGTTGGTTACGCAATGGCGGCATTTTTTGGGTTATTACTCCCGCACATTGAACACCAATATCTAAAATTAAGATTAAAATGGCTAAAGAAATTGCTGGACAAATCAAATTGCAGATTAAGGGTGGAGCAGCAAATCCATCACCGCCAGTAGGCCCCGCTTTGGGTTCTAAGGGCATCAACATCATGGAATTTTGCAAGCAATTCAATGCCCGCACTCAGGACAAGGCAGGCAAAGTATTGCCGGTAGTAATCACTTACTATTCCGACAAGAGCTTTGACTTCGTTGTCAAGACCCCTCCGGTGGCCATACAGCTTCTTGAAGCTACCAAGCTCAAGAGCGGTTCGGCTCAGCCTAACCGTAACAAGGTAGGCGAAGTGACCTGGGATCAGGTGAAGGCTATTGCTGAAGACAAAATGCCCGATTTGAACTGCTTTACCATAGAATCGGCAATGCGCATGGTTGCTGGTACAGCCAGAAGTATGGGTATCACCGTAAAAGGAACATTCCCTGAAAATAACTAATAAACTTCAATTGACAAATGAAACTGACTAAAAACCAAAAGTTGGCGCTTGAGAAGATTGAAGCTGGGAAGACCTACACTCTCGCTGAAGCAGCCGAAAAGGTAAAGGAAATCACCTTTACCAAATTTGACGCTTCACTCGACATTGATGTGCGTCTTGGCGTTGACCCTCGTAAAGCCAACCAGATGGTGCGTGGCGTGGTGACACTCCCCCACGGCACCGGCAAGCAAGTAAAAGTACTCGTTCTCTGCAACCCCGATGCTGAAGCTGCCGCTAAGGCTGCCGGCGCCGACTATGTCGGTCTCGATGAATATATCGAGAAAATCAAGGGTGGCTGGACCGATATCGATGTTATCATCACTCAACCCGCCATCATGGGTAAGATCGGTGCTCTGGGCCGTGTGCTCGGTCCCCGTGGCCTTATGCCTAACCCCAAAAGCGGCACCGTGACCAACGATGTTGCCAAGGCAGTGGAAGAAGTGAAGAAAGGTAAGATCGACTTCAAGGTTGACAAGAACGGTATCGTTCACTCTTCTATCGGCAAGGTGAGCTTCACTCCCCAGCAGATGAAAGAGAACGCACGCGAGTTCATCAACACTTTGATCAAGCTCAAACCCGCCACAGCCAAGGGAACCTATATCAAGAGTATTTATCTTTCATCAACGATGAGCCCCGGCGTGAAAGTTGACGCCAAGACCATCGACGATTAATCGCAAAAAACTTACGACAATGAGAAAGGAAGATAAATCAATAGCTATAGAGAAGATTGCCAAGGCCCTCAAGGAGTATCCCAACTTCTACCTCGTGGAAACAGCCGGTCTCAACGCAGAAAAGACAAGCGCCCTGCGCCGTGCCTGCGCCAAAGCCGATGTCAAGCTCATGGTGGTTAAGAACACACTCCTCCACAAGGCTCTCGAGCAAATCGACGGCGACTACGCCGAACTGTATCCCGCACTTGCAGGTCCTACCTCGATAATGTTTACCAACGTGGCCAATGCGCCTGCAAAACTTATCAAGGACTTTGTAAAGAAAGACGATACACTCCCCGCTCTCAAGGCAGCTTACGTTGAAGAAACCATCTATTTCGGCGCCGACCAGCTCGACACCCTTGCTACAATCAAGAGCAAGAACGAACTTATCGCCGACGTTGTGGCTCTTCTCCAGTCGCCCGCCAAGAACGTTATTTCCGCCCTTACTTCTGGCGGCAATAAGCTCCACGGCATTCTTGAGACTTTATCAAAAAAAGAAGCATAATTAACAAGTAAATAATCAAATAAAACTATACTAAAATGGCAGATTTAAAAGCTTTTGCAGAACAATTAGTTAACCTCTCAGTAAAGGAAGTAAACGAACTTGCTCAGATCCTCAAGGAAGAATATGGCATTGAACCCGCCGCTGCTGCTGTAGCAGTTGCAGCTGGTCCCGCAGCCGGTGCTCCCGCAGCCGAAGAAAAGACTTCGTTCGACGTAGTCCTCAAGTCTGCAGGCGCTAAGAAACTTGACGTTGTCAAGGTTGTTAAGGCTCAGACCGGTCTTGGCTTGAAAGAAGCTAAAGAAATGGTAGACGGTGCACCCGCCGTTGTTAAGGAAGGTCTCCCCAAAGCTGATGCCGAAGGCCTCAAGAAAGAACTCGAAGCAGCCGGCGCTGAAGTTGAACTTAAATAATAACGCCTGTTAATCAGGTACATAGGTTAAGTATCGCCAATTGGGCGGATACTTAACCTTTTTGTGTTAATATTTAATTTGAGTTCTATAACCTTAGTTATTTTTAGATGTCAGTTACATTAGATAAACCCCGTGTTAATTTTGCGTCGGTTAAGAATCCTCTGCCTTATCCCGACTTCCTCGAGGTGCAGCTGAAGTCGTTCAAAGACTTCCTACAGCTTGACACTCCCCCGGAAAAAAGAAACAACGAGGGCCTATATAAAGTATTTGCCGAGAATTTCCCCATTGCCGACACGCGCAACAATTTCGTGCTCGAATTTCTCGACTACTATATCGATCCGCCCCGTTACACAATAGAAGAATGTCTTGAACGCGGTCTTACCTACAGCGTGCCGCTCAAGGCCAAATTAAAACTTTACTGTACCGACCCTGACCACGAGGATTTTGCAACGGTAATTCAAGACGTATATCTCGGCCTGATTCCTTACATGACCGAGAAAGGAACCTTTGTGATCAACGGTGCCGAACGCGTCGTTGTGTCGCAGTTGCACCGTTCGCCCGGCGTGTTCTTCGGACAAAGCACCCACGCCAACGGCACAAAGCTATATTCGGCACGTATCATCCCCTTCCGCGGAAGCTGGATTGAATTTGCCACCGACATCAACAATGTGATGTACGCTTACATCGACCGTAAGAAAAAATTGCCCGTAACCACTCTGTTGCGTGCCATCGGTCTGGAAAGCGATAAGGACATCATCGAAATATTCGGACTGGCTGAAGAACTCAAAGTCAACAAAACAAACCTCAAGAAAGCCGTAGGCCGCAAACTCGCCGCACGTCTGCTCAAAACATGGGTGGAAGACTTCGTCGACGAAGATACCGGCGAAGTAGTGTCGATAGACCGCAACGAAGTGCTCATCGACCGCGAGACGGTGATTGAGGAGAAACACATCCAGGAGATTCTCGACTCCGGCGTACAGACAATCCTCGTACACAAAGAGGACGCCAACGCCAGCGACTACTCCATCATATTCAATACACTCCAGAAAGATAGCTCCAACTCTGAGAAAGAAGCTATCCAATACATATACCGGCAGCTGCGTAACGCTGAGCCGCCGGACGATGCAAGTGCGCGCGAGGTCATCACCAATCTCTTCTTCTCGGAGAAGCGCTACGACCTCGGCGAAGTAGGCCGCTACCGTATCAACAAGAAACTCGGCCTCACCACGTCGATGGATGTGAAAGTTCTCACCAAAGAGGATATCATAGCCATTATAAAATACCTCATAGAACTGATCAACTCCAAGACCGATGTTGACGACATCGACCACTTGAGCAACCGTCGCGTACGCACCGTAGGCGAACAGCTCTACAATCAGTTCGGCGTAGGTCTCGCACGTATGTCGCGTACCATCCGCGAACGCATGAACGTGCGCGACAACGAGGTGTTCACCCCCATCGACCTTATCAACGCCAAAACCGTATCGTCGGTTATCAACACATTCTTCGGCACCAACGCGCTGTCGCAGTTCATGGACCAGACCAACCCTCTGGCCGAGATGACTCACAAGCGCCGTATGTCGGCACTCGGCCCCGGCGGTCTGTCGCGTGAACGCGCAGGCTTCGAGGTGCGCGACGTGCACTATACTCACTACGGCCGTCTCTGCCCTATCGAGACTCCTGAAGGTCCTAACATCGGTCTTATATCATCGCTTTGCGTCTATGCCAAGATCAACGACCTCGGATTCATCGAGACTCCCTACCGAAAGGTGGAGAACAGCAAGGTGAACCTCAACAACGATGAAGTTACCTACCTCACCGCTGAAATCGAGGAGGGCAAAGTGATAGCCCAGGGCAACGCACCGCTCAACGACGACGGCTCGTTTATCCGCGACCGCGTGAAAGCGCGTCTCGACGCTGACTTCCCCATCGTGCCCCCGGCCGAGGTGGAACTCATGGACGTATCGCCCACTCAGATTGCCTCAATTGCGGCATCGCTCATCCCCTTCCTCGAGCACGACGACGCTAACCGCGCGCTCATGGGCTCGAACATGATGCGCCAGGCCGTACCGTTGATGCGCAGCGAATCGCCCATCGTAGGCACCGGTCTGGAAGGACAGCTCATCCGCGACAGCCGCACACAGGTAACCGCTGAAGGTGACGGCGTGGTGGAATATGTAGACGCAACCGTGATACGTGTCCGCTACGACCGCACCGAAGACGAAGAATTCGTTGCCTTTGAAGACGCTGTCAAGGAATACCATATACCTAAATTCCGCAAGACCAACCAAAGCACCACCATTGACCTCCGCCCGATATGCGAGAAAGGTCAGCGCGTTACTGCCGGAACAATCCTTACCGAAGGTTACTCAACCGAAAACGGTGAGCTCGCGCTCGGACGCAACCTCAAAGTGGCGTTCATGCCTTGGAAAGGTTACAACTACGAGGACGCCATCGTGCTCAACGAGCGTGTGGTTCGTGAAGACATCCTCACCTCAGTGCATGTCGACGAATATTCGCTCGAAGTGCGCGAGACCAAGCGAGGCATGGAAGAACTCACCTCCGACATCCCCAACGTAAGCGAGGACGCCACCAAGGACCTCGACGAACGTGGTATTATCCGCGTAGGTGCACATGTTGTTCCCGGCGACATAATGATTGGTAAGATCACTCCTAAAGGCGAGAGCGATCCCACTCCTGAAGAGAAACTACTCCGTGCCATCTTCGGCGACAAGGCCGGCGATGTCAAGGACGCGTCACTCAAAGCATCTCCGTCGCTCAAAGGCGTGGTGATAGGCACCAACCTCTTCTCACGCGCCGCCAAGAAGCGCAGCAACAAGAGCGCCAATGCCCTTCTGCCCAAGCTCGACGAGGAATACGAGGAAAAACTCGAAGCCCTCAAGGACGTGCTCATAAACAAGCTTATGACACTCACCGCCGGAAAGACATCGCAAGGTGTGAAAGACTTCCTCGGCACCGACATCATAGCCAAAGGCAATAAATTCACTGCCGGAGCCCTCCGCGAGATTGACTACGACACTATCAACCTGAGCAAATGGACTGCCGATGCCCATAAGAACGACCTGATACGCGCCACCATCATAAACTATCTGCGCAAACGCAAGGAAATCGACGCCGAACTCCGTCGTAAGAAAAACGACATATCAATTGGCGACGAACTTCCCTCGGGCATAATGCAGATGGCCAAAGTCTACGTGGCTAAGAAACGTAAGATCAGCGTGGGCGACAAGATGGCAGGCCGCCACGGTAACAAAGGTATCGTGAGCCGCATCGTGCGTCAGGAAGACATGCCCTTCCTCGCCGACGGTACTCCGGTCGACATCGTGCTCAACCCCCTCGGTGTGCCCTCGCGTATGAACCTCGGACAGATTTTCGAGACAGTGCTCGGATGGGCCGGCCGCGAGCTCGGAGAGAAATTCGCCACCCCGATTTTCGATGGTGCCACTCTCGACGACCTCAACGCATGGACCGACAAAGCAGGTCTCCCGCGCTACGGCAAGACCTATCTCTACGACGGCGGAACAGGCGAACGTTTCGACCAGCCTGCCACCGTGGGTGTGATTTACATGCTCAAGCTCGGCCACATGGTTGAAGACAAGATGCATGCCCGCTCCATCGGTCCGTACTCACTCATCACCCAGCAGCCCCTCGGCGGTAAAGCACAGTTCGGTGGACAGCGCTTCGGTGAGATGGAAGTTTGGGCGCTCGAAGCATTCGGCGCATCCCACATCCTCCAGGAGATTCTCACCATCAAGAGTGACGACGTCACCGGCCGCAGCAAAGCCTACGAAGCGATTGTCAAGGGCGACCCCATGCCTCAGGCTGGAATCCCCGAATCGCTCAATGTGCTTCTCCACGAGTTGCGCGGCTTAGGTCTGAGCATCAATCTCGAGCAATAATGTTATCTCTCACTACATTCCAATAGTCAACATCTAAGTATATGGCTTTTAGAAAAGACAATAAAATAAAGACCGGCTTCTCCAAAATCTCCATCGGCCTGGCTTCTCCCGAGGAAATCCTCGAGAAATCAAGCGGTGAGGTACTGAAACCGGAAACCATCAACTACCGCACATACAAGCCCGAACGCGACGGTCTGTTCTGCGAGCGCATATTCGGTCCTGTAAAGGACTACGAATGCCATTGCGGAAAGTACAAACGCATACGCTATAAAGGCATCGTGTGCGACCGATGCGGTGTGGAAGTCACCGAAAAGAAAGTGCGCCGCGAACGCATGGGTCACATCAAGCTCGTAGTGCCCGTGGCCCACATCTGGTACTTCCGTTCCCTCCCCAACAAGATAGGATATCTGCTCGGTCTGCCCTCAAAGAAGCTCGATGCAGTGATATACTACGAACGCTACGTCGTGATTCAGCCCGGCAACGTGGAAGGTGTGCAGGAACTCGACCTCCTCACCGAGGACGAATACTTCGACATCATCGACAGACTCCCCAAGGAGAACCAGATGCTCGAGGACACCGACCCCAACAAATTCATCGCCAAGATGGGTGCCGAAGCTATCTTCGACCTTCTGCAGCGTCTCGACCTTGACGACCTCTCATACAGACTCCGTCACCAGGCCGACACCGACGGCTCGCAGCAACGCAAGGCCGAAGCCCTCAAGCGCCTTCAGGTTGTGGAATCGTTCCGTGCTTCACGCGGACGCAACAAACCCGAATGGATGATACTTCAGGCCGTTCCGGTAATTCCGCCGGAACTCCGTCCCCTCGTGCCCCTCGACGGCGGTCGATTCGCCACCAGCGACTTGAACGACCTCTACCGTCGTGTAATCATCCGCAACAACCGTCTGAAACGTCTCATCGAGATAAAGGCTCCCGAAGTGATTCTCCGCAACGAGAAACGCATGCTTCAGGAAGCCGTCGACTCTCTGCTCGACAACTCACGCAAATCATCTGCCGTAAAAACTGAAGCCAACCGCCCCCTGAAGTCGCTCTCCGACTCACTCAAGGGTAAGCAGGGACGCTTCCGCCAGAACCTCCTCGGTAAGCGTGTGGACTACTCCGCCCGTTCGGTTATCGTTGTTGGTCCCGAGCTCAAGATGCACGAATGCGGTCTGCCCAAAAACATGGCGGCCGAGCTTTACAAGCCATTCGTTATCCGCAAGCTCATTGAGCGCGGCATCGTGAAAACCGTGAAATCGGCCAAGAAAATCGTCGACCGCAAGGAACCCGTCGTTTGGGACATCCTCGAATACGTGATGAAAGGTCATCCCGTGCTCCTCAACCGTGCCCCCACACTCCACCGTCTCGGTATTCAGGCGTTCCAGCCCAAAATGATTGAAGGAAAAGCCATCCAGCTCCACCCGCTCGCATGTACGGCATTCAACGCCGACTTCGACGGCGACCAGATGGCAGTGCACCTCCCCCTCGGCAACGAAGCCATACTTGAGGCCCAGATGCTGATGCTTGGAGCACACAACATCCTCAATCCCGCCAACGGCGCTCCTATCACCGTTCCCTCGCAGGACATGGTGCTCGGTCTCTACTACATAACCAAGCTCCGCAAAGGCGACAAAGGCGAAGGTCTGAAATTCTACGGACCCGAAGAAGCCGAAATCGCTTACAACGAAGGTCGTGTCACTCTCCACGCACCGGTATCGGTGGTTGTAGAGGATGTTGATGCCGATGGCAATCCCATCACACATCTTGTGGAGAACACCTCCGTAGGTCGTGTGCTTGTCAACCAGTACGTTCCCAAGGAAATAGGTTACGTCAACGAAATTCTTTCAAAGAAATCGCTCCGTACCATCATATCCAAGGTTATCAAGAAATGTGGTATTCCACGTTCGGCCCAGTTCCTTGACGACATCAAGAACCTCGGCTACCGCATGGCATTCAAGGGCGGTCTGTCGTTCAACCTCGGCGACGTCATAATTCCTGCCGAAAAGGAAGAATACGTACGCGAAGGCTACGAACAGGTACAGGAAGTGATGACAAACTATGCTATGGGTGTCATCACCAACAACGAACGCTACAATCAGATTATCGATATCTGGACACACGTCAACGCTCGTCTGGCCGACACCCTGATGAAACAGATTTCGGCCGACCAGCAGGGATTCAACCCTGTATACATGATGCTTGACTCCGGTGCTCGTGGTTCTAAGGACCAGATTCGTCAGCTCTCAGGTATGCGTGGTCTTATGGCCAAACCCCAGAAGAGCGGCGCCGAAGGCGGACAGATCATCGAAAACCCGATTTTGGCCAACTTCAAGGAAGGCCTCTCGGTGCTCGAATACTTCATCTCCACCCACGGTGCACGTAAGGGTCTTGCCGACACCGCATTGAAAACAGCCGACGCCGGTTATCTTACCCGTCGTCTCGTCGACGTGGCCCACGACGTTATCATACACGAAGAGGACTGCGGCACACTCCGTGGACTTGTATGCACTGAAATCAAGAACAACGACGAAGTTGTTGCATCCCTCGGCGAACGCATCCTCGGCCGCGTGTCCGTACACGACATTGTCGACCCCATCAGCGGTGAACTCATTGTGGCCGCCGGCGAGGAAATCAACGATGCCGCAGCCGACCGCATCAACGCATCGCCCATCGAATCGGTTGAGATCCGTTCGGTACTCACCTGCGAGAGCAAGAAAGGCGTATGTGCGAAATGCTACGGACGCAACCTTGCCAACAACCGCCTCGTGCAGAAGGGTGAGGCTGTCGGCGTGATTGCAGCCCAGTCTATCGGCGAGCCCGGTACCCAGCTCACACTCCGTACATTCCACGTCGGTGGTGTGGCATCAAACATCGCTGCCGTATCATCCGTAACCTCACGCTACGAAGGTGTTCTCGAAATCGACGAACTCCGCACCGTAACTACCGACGAGGTAGATGCCAACGGACGCAAGGTGGAAGTCGTTATCGGTCGTCTGGCCGAAATGCGCATCATGGACCCCAACACCAAGATGATGCTCACCAACGCCAACATACCTTACGGCTCAAAACTCTACTTCTCCAATGGCGACACCGTGAAGAAAGGCGACGTGATTTGCGAATGGGACCCCTTCAACGCCGTAATCGTCAGCGAAGCCGGTGGTAAGGTGGAATACGTCAACCTGACCGAAAACGTGACATACCGCGTCGACTCCGACGAGCAGACCGGTCTGCGCGAAAAGATTATCATCGAATCCAAGGACCGTGGCAAAGTTCCCGAAGCCAATATCCTCGATGCCAACGGACAGGTGGTCAAGACCTACGCACTCCCCGTGGGAGCGCACCTCATGGTCGACGAAGGCGCCCAGCTCAAGCCCGGCGAGATATTCGTCAAGATACCTCGCGCCGCAGGTAGCGCCGGCGACATCACCGGTGGTCTTCCCCGTGTAACCGAGCTCTTCGAGGCACGCAACCCGTCCAACCCTGCCATCGTGGCCGAAATCGACGGCGAGGTCAACTTCGGAAAGGTTAAGCGAGGCAATCGTGAGATCACCGTTACATCCCGTCTCGGTGAGGTCAAGAAATACCTCGTGCCCCTATCCAAGCAGATACTCGTTCAAGAAAACGACTATGTGCGCGCCGGAACTCCGCTTTCCGACGGTGCCATAACTCCGGCCGACATCCTCAACATCATGGGTCCGACCGCAGTTCAGGAATACATCGTCAACGAAGTTCAGGATGTGTACCGCATGCAGGGCGTGAAAATCAACGACAAACACTTCGAGGTTATCGTACGCCAGATGATGCGCAAGGTCAACATCCTCGATCCGGGCGACACTTGCTTCCTCGAGCAGCAGATTGTTGACAAACGCGCCTTCATGGACGAGAACGACCGCATCTGGGGCAAGAAAGTCGTAACCGACGCCGGCGACAGCGAAAACGTCAAGCCGGGTATGATAATCACCGCACGCAAGCTCCGCGACGAGAACTCCGCGCTCAAGCGCCGCGACCTCCGTCCAATCGTTGTTCGCGATGCCGTGCCCGCGACTTCCGAGCAGATTCTGCAAGGTATCACCCGCGCAGCTCTCCAGACCACCAGCTTCATGTCGGCCGCATCGTTCCAGGAAACCACTAAGGTGCTCAACGAAGCTGCCATCAACGGCAAGACCGACACCCTCGAGGGCATGAAGGAGAACGTTATATGCGGTCACCTCATCCCCGCCGGTACAGGTCTGCGCGAATACGACCGCCTCGTTGTTGGTTCCAAAGACGATATCGAAGGTATGTTCAACCCCACTGTCGAGGAAATAGAACAAGCCTGATTGAATCCGATTCAAAAATAAACTCCGTATAGCAGGGGCGGCGCCTGATGGTGCCGCCCCTGCATTTTATCCATTCGACAAAATTTACATCTGCGCCAACCAAAATATCACCGGCGATTGTTGTAACTTTGTCAAAACAACAAAATTCAAGTATAATGACATTCGAAGAATTAGGCGTAAGGGACGACCTGCGCAAAGCCATAGAAGAACTCGGGTTCGAAAACCCCATGCCCGTACAAGAAAAAGTGATTCCTCACCTGCTGCACAACGACAGCGATGTGGTGGCGCTTGCCCAGACCGGCACCGGCAAGACCGCGGCATTCGGCCTGCCGCTGCTCCAGCGCATCGACCCCTCACTCCATAAACCACAAGCACTCATCCTCTCCCCCACCCGCGAGCTTTGCCTCCAGATTGGAAGCGACCTCGCCGACTTTTCCAAATACATGCCCGAGGTTAAAGTTCTCCCGGTCTACGGCGGCTCGAGCATCGAAAGCCAGATCCGCTCCCTCAAGCAGGGGGTACAGATTATCGTAGCCACCCCCGGGCGTCTCATTGACCTTATAAAACGTGGTGTTGTAAAGCTCGACAACGTGCATACCGTGGTGCTTGACGAAGCCGACGAAATGCTCAACATGGGATTCCTCGAATCCATCGACGAAATCCTTGCATCAGTCCCCGACCAACGGAAAATGCTCATGTTCTCGGCCACTATGCCCAAAGAGATTGCGAAAATAGCGAAGAAATACATGCATGCACCTGAGGAATTTGTAATAGGTAACCGCAACGAGGGAGCGGCCAACGTACGCCACATCTACTACATGGTCAACGCCCGCGACAAATACCTCGCCCTCAAGCGTATCGCCGACGACAACCCCAACATCTACGGAATCGTATTCTGCCGCACCCGACGCGACACCCAGGAGATTGCCGACAAACTGATTGCCGACGGATACAACGCCGAAGCCCTGCATGGCGATCTCTCGCAGCAGCAGCGCGACATTGTGATGCGGAAATTCCGCGACCGTGTAATCTCACTTCTTGTAGCCACCGACGTTGCCGCCCGAGGTCTTGATGTCGACGACCTGACACACGTAATCAACTACGGTCTACCCGACGACTCCGCTGTCTACACCCACCGCTCGGGCCGAACAGGCCGCGCCGGTAAAACCGGTGTATCCATTGCCATTATCCACTCCCGCGAGAAAGGCAAGCTCCGTGAGATTGAGAAAAAAATCGGCAAGACATTCGAGCGCAAGGAAGTACCCACTCCCCAACACATCATTGAAAAGCAGCTCTATAACCTCGCCGACCGGATTGAAAAAGTAAAAGTCGACGAAGAGGAGATTGCCAAATACCTCCCCGGTGTGAGCCGGAAACTCGGATGGCTGACAGGCGAAGACCTCCTGAAGAGAGTCGTATCGCTCGAATTCAACCGGCTTCTCGATTACTACCGCGACGCCCCCTCAATAGATTTCATAGACGAAAAACCACGAAAGGACAAAAAGGACCGCAAGGACTCCAAACCTCGCGATAACAAAGAGAAAGACCGCCGCACTGCCGAAAAGGGCATGGAACGTCTGTACATCAATCTTGGCAAAAACGATGGTTTTTATGCCGGTAATCTCATTGACATGCTCAACCACACGGTAGAGGGAAAGCGCGTCGATGTCGGCCGCATCGACCTCATGCCCGGTTATTCACTGTTTGATGTGGCCAAAGCCGACGGACGCAGAGTGGTGGAATCACTGCGCGGAGCACAATGGATGGACAAACGGGTTTACAGCGAGATAGCCGATGCTGATAAGAACTATGCCCGCGCTGCCACACGCAAATCGCGCAAAGCAGCTGCCGGACAGGAAGAGGAAAGCACATTCGAATATTTCCTCAAAAAGAACCGTGGTGGAACTAAAAAGAGCACTAAAAAAACAAAAAAACGCTAACTTTGCATCATTGTGCCGCAGTACTACAACTGCGGCACATCCCCAACCTCTCATTTCAAAGCCATAGAATCCATGACTTTACGCATAGCCATATCGACTCTTCTGGCCGCAGTTTCGGCTGTGGCCGGACTGTCGGCTCAGACCACAGCCGCCAAAGCATTCTCCTCGGCACCCCGTCAGGTAATGCCGATGCTCGACACCAACACCCGCCTTGACATGATAGACTACTTCAATAGCGGAATGTCGACTCCATCGGCCAATAACCTCAACGGCTCATCGGTAATCACCGCACTGTCACCCGAATCGGTATCCATAAAGCTCACCGATGCATCCAGATGCCAGATAGCCATACTCCCGGCAGCCGGCGATTCCGTAATTGCGGTGATAACCACTGTGGCCACTCCGGCTCCCGACAGCAAAATGACTTTATACACCGGTGACTGGAGCAAAAACATCACGGCAAAATCCTTCAGCAAGCCTGTGCTGAAAGATTGGCTCACACCTGAGGGACGCAAGAATATCGACGAGGTTGAATCGCTGGTACCGTTTCTTCTGATAAGCTATGAGTACAACCCTGACAACCGCACGCTGACACTGACCAACAACACCGCGCAATTTCTATCTGACGACATCTACACCATCGTGTCGCCATTCCTGCTTCCGGCCATCACCTATCGGTGGGACGGCAAAAAATTTGTTCAGCAGAAATAATGGGCATTTTGGAAGAAACACCACAGCCTGTCACACTTCAGGCATTGGCCCGGCGTGTGTCGGCGGCACTGGCCGACACATCCCTGTTCAATGTTTGGGTTGTGGCCGAACTTTCCGACCTCCGTGTCAACCACGGCCACTGCTACCTCGAGCTGATGGAGAAACATCCATCCACCGGAGCCATACTCGCCCGCATGCGGGCCGTGATATGGGCCAACGTTTTTCCACGCATAAATGCCGATTTCCTATCCACAACCGGCCAGAGACTCGCAAGCGGCATAAAAGTGATGGTGTGTGGAACAGTCAATTATCATCCGGCCTTCGGAATGTCATTCGTTATTTCCGCCATAGACCCCGCCTTCACTATGGGCGAGGCCGAACGCCGTCGCCGAGAGATTCTCAGGAAACTCCAGATTGAAGGTGTGCTCGAACTGAACAGAAGCATCGAATGGCCCGATGTACCTAACCGCATAGCGATAATCTCAGCACCGGGAGCCGCCGGTTACGGCGATTTCATACACCAGCTTTACACCAATCCCTCCGGATTGAGGTTTCACACACAGCTCTTTCCCGCTGTGATGCAGGGTGAACGCACGTCACCCTCCGTCATCGCCGCCCTCGACTCCATAGCTGCCGGGATGGACGAATTCGATTGCGTGGTGATAATACGCGGTGGTGGTGCCACCAGCGACCTCCTTGCCTTCGACGATTACGAGCTTGCCGCCAACATCGCCCAGTTTCCCCTGCCTGTAGTGATAGGCATCGGTCACGAACGCGACACCACAGTGCTCGATTATGTTGCCAACATGCGCGTCAAGACCCCAACTGCCGCAGCCGAATGGCTGATAGCCCGAGGCGAAAATGCTCTTGCAGCGTTGCGGCGCATAGGAGCCGAGATTCTGCAATGTGCCACCGACAAGATTGCGGCCGCCAACACACAGCTCGCCTATCTCGACAGCACTCTCGCCATGGCTCCGGCAGCAGCCTTGCAGCGGGCTTCAAGCCGCATTCACAACGCCACAGTAAGTCTGGCCGGAAGCAGCGCACGCCTCATCGCGCCGCAACTTGCACGCCTTGAAGCCACAGCAACTTCAATAGCTACTGCCGCACACACAGCCACCCGCCGCGCACTCGACCGCCTCGAGGCACGCACCTCACTGCTTCAGGCACTCTCGCCGGAGGCCACACTCCGCCGTGGTTACACCATCACCACCTGCAATGGCCGTGCTGTGACATCTATCAGCCAGCTGAGTCCCGACGCAGAAATAACCACACACCTTGCCGACGGCACAGTAACCTCAACCATAACATCCACCCAACACCATAATTAGCCACATGGAACCCACCAATCCTCAATTCACCCCACTACAGCAACTCTCATACAATCAAGCCGTCAGCGAGCTTGACGCCATTCTCCGCAACATGCAGGGCGACAACTGCGACATTGACCGTCTGACCATATACACACGCAGGGCCACAGAACTCATAGCCGAATGCCGACGCCGACTCACCGCCACCGACGAGGAGTTGCGCGCCATACTGGCCGACCTTGAGAAATAAAATATATTGCATCTGCTGCAATTTTCGCGGGACAACATGCGTCTAATGTAATAACCGAAACGCATACACCATCCCTGCCATGTCCCGTTTTTTCATCTTTCTCATCTCCGTATTTACATCGGCACTATGCATAGCATCCTCATCCATAGATGGATGGTGGAAAGGCCGGGTGGCACTTATGCCTATAGTGTTCCATATCGAGGAGCACGGCGACACACTGAGCGGACAGCTATACAGCCCTACCCAGACCGCCGAACCAATACCCCTCTCCCATATCTCCATTGCCGGCGACACATTGCTGATGCGCGTCGACATGCTCGGGGTGACCTATCGGGGTGTTGTCCACAATCAGCCGCGCAGTATAAAAGGCACATTCACCCAGGGACGGCAATTCGGCATGACTCTGACGCCGGCCACCGAAAGCGATGCACGGCTTTACCGGCCGCAGACACCGCAGCCACCATATTTCTATTCCATCAGCGACGTCACTTTTACCAACGACCCCCTTACTCTTGCCGCCACAGTCACCACCCCGGTTACAACCGCCCCGGCCGGAGCCATAGTTCTGGTAAGCGGTTCCGGTTCACAGAACCGCGACGAAGAGATTCTCGGCCACAAGCCATTTGCCGTGATTGCCGACTTCCTGACACGATGCGGATGGACAGTGCTCCGTTACGACGACCGCGGTGTTGGCGGCTCATCCATAGGTTCGCACACCGACACCACATTCGACTTCGCCACCGACGCCTTGGCCGCGACACGCTATCTCCGCCGCGATTCCGCTCTCAAAGGCAAGCCCATCGGCATCCTCGGACACAGCGAGGGTGGAACAATAGCAATGATAAACGCGGCCGAATACCCCGACGAAATCGATTTCATAATATCGCTCGCCGGACCGGCCATAAAGGGTATCGACCTTATGGTTCGACAGAACGAGATGATAGCGGAAAACGGCGGCATACATACATCGCCAGCCCGTCGCGACAGTCTGTATGAGGCATTCTCAGGCATCGCCGACATTGCCGACACAGATAGCCTGAAGCAATTCCTTCGTCAGAAACTCGCCTCATTATCCCCCAATCCGTCAGCGCTCGAAAACACGATAAATCAGGTAACCACACCATGGTACCACACTTTCGTGGCTTTAGACCCCGCCGAATATCTCACCCGCATCAAATGCCCCATGCTTGCGCTCAACGGTCTATGGGACATACAGGTGGAAGCCGGACCAAACCTCCAAGCTATCAGCCGGGCGGTACCGAATGCCACTGTAAAGGCCCTTCCGGGACTCAACCACATGTTTCAGGAATCAGCATCTAAAGCCGCCTCGTTCAACTACGGTTCAATTCAGCAGACCATCTCACCCACTGTGCTCGACATCATCGCTGATTTTCTCGTGGAATTATCGCGCCAACGAAAATAATCATCGGGTATAAAACAATATAAGCCGTTCGAGAGCCGACTCGCACACCTTGCAGAATGTGGGATAGGAATTGTTACGCATCCGGCATTCATAAGCCGGGCGGTACACGCCTTTTGCTGAATATCCTCCGCCCTCGTACACCCCGACGGGATATTTACCGAAATCGGCCGGACGCGTAGGCACCGGCGTACCGGCAACGAGCATACCATGCCACTTACTGTCAAAATCCACGAGAGTCGTTATGTTAGGCTCCCACGGTTCCACATCGTGCGGATAGGAATCCTCAAGCGCATCACCCTCATAGAAATATTCATCGGCCAGCCCACCGAAACTATGGCCGAACTCATGTACCACCACCGGACGGAATCCGGAGTTGCGCGCGGCCGTAAGCAGATAGCTGTTATATATTCCACCGCCACCATACTCAGCAGTATTTGCAAGGACTATCAGATGCTCGTATGGCACAGCCGAAGCCGCCGAATGCATGCGCCACACACCGTCGGCCGTCAGATAGCGTTCCATACCGAATGTGGTGAAATGCGACCCGAAAGACGTGCGGCGCCATTCCCCCTCATGCGGCACACTAACCCCCTCGTCAGGCGAAGCGCTGAACACAGCCACAAAATTGAACTTATCCTTATAACGGCAAAAAGGCTCGTAGGCCAATATCTCATCCACCGCACGCCGCGCATGTCCGTAAAAATCATCAGCTTGCCCCGCCGTGTAACCCTCGGCAAGAATAGCCACATCAATGCAATCGGCCGCATCGCCACCCTTGTGCAGATAGCGGTAGGGCAACTCCCGACGCTCAAGCTTCTCCACAAGGACATCATCCGGACTATATGGCATGCTCAACGACACCAGCGTATCCCGGCGTCCATCTGTAAGAGTCAGCTCCACCACCGATTTACGGCGCGGAAGCGGCATTAACATGGTGTGTTCGAACGACCGCGCCTCATCGGAAACCCCATCAGTCGCAAGCCATTCATGGAAAAGCGTTGAGAACGAAGAGCGATATATCACACTGTCGGTCGCGGCATCGCGCACGGTAAGCTGCCCGTTACCCATATATGGCAACTCATCAAGCCTTCCGCGGCGCCCGGCCCATCCGGCCATCTTACCCACCGAGTGTACCAACGCTACCGGCCGTCCACCCCCGGCACCCAGCACATAGTCCACACGCAGCGTCGAGTCGGCAAACACCTCCCCGAAACCTGCTGCCCACAGCACATCCGCGCCCGCGCAGATCACAAATATCGCTATCAGAAACTTCATAACAGCCATAAAGATACAAATAAGCCGCCACGGAACAAAACTGCGGCGCATCTGTTCACACAGACACGCCGCCAATCGACAGAAAAGAGTCGGGAGTTATACGGAATTTTCTCCCTGAATCAAATTATAGTTTTATCAATTTTGCAGTCCGCACCTCGCCACCGGCATCTGTACGGACAAGATATGTACCTGCGGGGAGCATGCCTATACTTACCGGCTCTCCGGGAACCACTTCACGGCACAACACACGGATACCGCCAATGGTAAATATCTCTATCCGGCCTGCCACAGTTACATCCACTGTCACATTATCCACAGCCGGATTGGGATATATTCCGAGACCATCGGATATCACATCGTCAATGCCGGAGGTGCCCGAAATATTAACAGGTATCACTGTGGCAAACGTCTTTGGCAAATAAGTTTTGTTATTCGAGTGAGCTATGGTCCGTGCCACCTTTATATCTCCGGTGGCCACGGTTCCTGCCGGAGCACCCACCTTAAGCTGATCTCCATCAAGAGTCACCGTCACATTGTCAGGCAGACTATTGGCCACAATCTCATTAGTACATGTATAGTATCTGTTGACCGAAGCCGCACCCTGATTAACAAACACATCGGCAAGATTCACTGTATGCTCGAAATCAGTGTCTGCCACACCGTCAACAGCATAATCCTTTATCAACGGCTTATATATACGCGGAGATATTTTATATGGAATCACATTCATTACGGATGCCCCGGCATGGTCTATACATTCCACCGGGAGCGACACTATGGAATCTGCGTCAACAGTTCCGGTAAATTTAACATTCACACGAATATTTCCATTATCGTAGCGCTCCACCGACTCAAGCCAGTCACCACTGCCTGATGGTATTCTGGGATATATATCGTAGGAATTCTCCTGGTCTGTACAGAAAGTCGTTTTCTGCTTCAACGATGAAGTGCGTGATGTCGCATACTCATAGACTGTGGTGGACGACATATTCTTTACCACAGGAGCCACATTATGTCCGATCTCCTCCATAATGGCCATGGTTTTCGCTCCGGCATAATCAGTTCCGGCCAAAAGTGCGGACTCCGGTTCCTCAATCCATCCACCGTCAACAGTTCCAAACCAATGTATATGGCCTGTGATGTCCAACACCCCTATCCGGCCATTCAAACCATCGTAGAAGGATATCCCCGACGATTCCGCATCCGCACCTGCAACAGTTGTGGTCTCACCTCCGTAAGCGACAGTCATCGACACATCAGTACCCGCTCCGGAAGGTATCATCAGAGAGTCGCCGGCACAATACATGCGGCCCGAAAGTCCGTCAGCGTTCACTTCCGTCTCACCTGCCAATGTCATATCTCCGTCAAGACTGATTTTCAAAACCTTATTTCCGGCCAAAACATAGGCATAAGTACCATCCGAAGCCACGGCATCCACATCACAGGCCATATCAATTGAACCGCAAGGCTCAAGGTCAGTTTTGTAATAACGGCGCAGGATGGTTCCGTCCGACACAATCAGGCGGTCGGCATAGAGAGCCATAGAATGAGTGCCGGCAGCCGAAAGCGTGGTCTCGGCCACTTTCTCACCTTTCGACACATTGTATCTCGATACATTCGCGCCCTTGGCCACCCACATATAAGCACCCTGTGTGGCTACATCCGTGGCTTGACCGGCTGTGAGCCGCACATCGAGCGACTTCTTCTCGCCCGACTCGGTTGAAATGCTCTCTGCCCGGTCGTCGTAAACCACAATCAGACTGCGTTCCGAGCCATAATTGTCGGCATAATAATCAAATGCCGTGTCGAAATCTTTAGTAACGCCATATGCGCTTGTAGTGAATGATGCCGGATAACGTCCGAACTCCAGACCGGAGAAATCTATACCGAGCACATTATTTTCCAGCGACAGACATCCCTGCACAGCCGGCGATGTCACTGAAAGCATGTTAACACGCGCATCATTGCCGGTAGTAAAAAGCTTGTCGTTGGTATACGATGCCTTGGCCGCATGGTACGGCACCTTTACCGGATCACTGACAAGCTGAGTGGCGGGAATCGGGAGCACTGTTACCTTTATAGTGTCGGTCAACGAAGCATCTATTCCTGAAAATACCACAAGTTCCGTCTCCCCCTCGGCAAGAGCCTTGAAAGTACCGTTGTCGATAGTGCCCACCGCAGGATTGCTGTTGATCCACGAATAGTTGTCGTAGATATATCGGTTGGACGACGTACCGTTGAGCTGCTCCTTGTTCTGTGTCAGCGATTCCACATTAATATATATTGTCTCCCCTTTTATGCACGATATCGAGTCATTGGACACGGTAGAGGCATTACCCTCGATATCTATCATAACTCCGGTCATGGCCACCACCTCAACATCGAACTCATCGGCCGGAGCATCGGCATACTGCTGGAAGTGCACTGTAGTGGTGCCGATTGTCCTGCCGGTGAAAAGTCCGTTATCATCAATAGATCCTATTGCATCGTCGTCCACCCACCAGCGGGCTTTGCTGCCATCATTGAGCGGACGTCCGTTTTTGAATGCCATACCCTCGTAACGGCATGTTCCACCTACCGGCACCTGAAGCTGAGTAATGGAGGCATAGTTCAGGTAATAATCCTTAGGCACATAGTCGGGGTCGGGATTCGTTATACCAACACCGGTAACTTCGGTCGACCATTCACCGAGCCATCCCGCATTTACGGAACCGGCCGTATAAATCTTCACAAAATCTATGTGGTCAAGATTAACATAATTGCCCTCCTTGTCTACAGCCCAGCTTATATCAAAACCATTGGTCGATTTGCCGTTTTCGTCATCATAATATGGATTACGTGCCACGGTAAGGTCGGAATTATCAGGTTTGTTGTCACAATATCCGAATGCCGGACAACGGTAGAATTCTATATACGATGGGACGCGCTTATCGAGCGATGAGCGTATAAGCGTACCGCCGAACGACAATTTTCCATCCTTTATCTTTTCGGCAGCTGCCGGATACACCGCGGGATCGGGGAAATATGGCTGTTCGTGAAACTGATTGGTGAGCAGCGCGCCGGCCATACCGTTGTCGGTAGTCCATGGCACGGTATATCGCTTGTTATAGGCGGGGTCGGTATATGTCATGGTGATGTTACGATGGGAGGTACTGAACCAGTAGTCGCTGCCGGCGAGTTCGTACCATTCGTCATCAGCCAGACCGTTACCATTGTCATCGCGACTCACCATCACAGCTCCCGGCTCGGTCCACACCCCTTTGGCCGCTGCGACAAATGAATTGCCGCCTATAGAGAAGTCCACTCCGTAAGGATTCTGAGGATTGTTCATAATAGGCTGGTCAAAGCCAACTATCACGTAACCGCCAAAGCCTCCGAGCGACACAAGTCCGTCAGACTGAGGCACGCTGCTCGAACCCGAACTGCTGCCCTTGCCTATCAGACATGAGGCATCGTTGAACGAACCGCCCGAGTTGGTGAACTGCCCCGGAGCGGGCAGGAACTCTATTATGCGCGACACGAGTGCATTCTTACGCACGAGCACCGCCACTTCAGCCTCGGCATAGTTGCCGCTGGCCAGCGTGATGCGGAAACGGAAACTGTCGCGGGTGTAGTTATCCAGACCTTCGGCGGGAGTATACACCACGGCCTGACGGTAATACCGGGTGTTGAATCTGTCGTAATGGAGTGTATCGACAGCGAACGAGCCATGGGATGGCGCACGCACAATGGTGAGTTCAGAAATGTTCTCGGCCGGCTCTTTTGTCACATTGTGCTGCGACCGCAGACTCGTAACAGAACCAAGCACATCAAGTTTGCAAGGTGTCCCTATGGTAGCATACACCTTCATATCTGACGCCGTCACCTCGACAATGCTGAATTTAAGCACATTGACAAAAACCTCTCCTCCATACGTCAGCTTTACCGTCACATTGGCATCTCCCAATTGATTGGCCTTTACCGTGAGGCTTATGTTATTCTTCTTATAGCCTGACATCCAGCTGTACGATTTGAACGAAACCAGATCTTCATTATCAGAAGTCACGTCCACCGTAACACCATGGGTATCGAGATTCTCTGTAGCAGCTATCGTATCGGGAAATTCAAATATATCGGCTATATACACCGACTTGGTAGTATTGGTTGTCGAGGCTACAGCCGTAAGCTCGTAAGGCCGCGGCACAAACTTTTCGGCCGCCACCGCTTTCAACGCGCATATCAACGCGATGACACATAACATCAGTAACTTTCTCATTGCTAAAATATATGGTTAGTTTTTCACATAAATCTTACTTCTGACTCCGTTGGCCGACACAATGTAGATTCCATCCGGAAGCCCATGTGCCGCCTGCGAGCGATAACCGTGGTAACGGCGCACCTCACGCCCCATTGTCGTATATACTACCACATCGCCATAGCTGTTATCGGCATCCACACTCTCTATAGAAGCCACAGAACCGGTCACCGTCATGGTATGGTCCACAGTACGCCCGTTGGAGTCAAACTGCACTGTGACATCAGATGAACCGGGACGCAGGCAGCTCAGCACCAGATCACCACGCTTTATTTCAGCCGATATGCATTCGGGATTACTGTTTGACACCACCCTTTTAACTATGGACACCACCGGTGTATCGGCATCGGTTACCTTGTCACCGAGCGTTATGGTCTCGGCCACGGTTCCAAGCGACACAACCTCGGGCATATTCCTCACCACAGGAACTTCTGTATCGGGAAATATGAACATGGCCGGGTACCAGTAGTTGCTTATCAATTTCCATTCCGCATCGGGTTCCACCGATGTGCCGCGGTCGGAGTAACGGCGGTAAATCCAGTTCTGATTGGCGATGGAGCTTCCGTAGTAGAAATGGCAATACAGTTTATCGTCGACGGGACTCACCCTTAGCGAAGAACTATAGAACCACAGATTACCGTCAATCGAGGAATTATATATCAGATCAGTATAATCGCGGTCAATGTCGTAACGGTACAACATGCAGTCGGAAAACCACGACATAGCTCCGGCCGAAGGGTCGGCATAAGTGAAGTACAACACATTACGCTTGGCCGATGCGGCAAGTTTGCCGGCCGTCCATGCATACCACGACTGTGGCACTCCGCCGATATGCAGCGTTACCTTTCTGGTTTCAAGTGTATAGGGGTCTATGCGCAGAAGTCCGTTGCCTTTCCATGCGCTTCCCGAGTTTCCATACGGATAGTGCGTGAGAGGCACTCCGAATTCATTGACCTCATCGGGATCAGCAAGATTCATTCCGGCCCACAGCGAACCGTCGGCGGCCTGCACCATGGTGCTGAAACAACCCTCTATCACATCCACAATCCGGTCGGTAACGGGGTCTATCACCAATATGCCCTTATCTTGCTTGATGGCAAAAACATAGTCCTGCGTACGTATCATCACACCTATCTGGTTCTGATACAGCGGTCCCTGACCATCGGCATTGTTTTCATCTCCATTCACCAGTTCGTTTTCAGAACCATCGATACATCCGGTCACCTCCATGGCCCCGGTGTCGAAAATATAAATTCCATTGGATGTGCCGAGATATACTTTCTGAGGAGTCACACCGCAGCACGCACGCCCATCGCCGAGTGCCGTACCCGACACAATGCCTCCGGCTGCACTGCCGGAGTCGTCGGCCACTCCACGCGGATTGATAACCTCAAGCTGACACAGACACTTCATGGTCGAAGCATCAATAACGGTGAGACGGCCCCCCGACATGGTCGCTCCTGGATCCTTGTGTTGCTTGGCCATCACATACAGACGCCCGCCGAACATCTGCCCATACTGCGCCGTGCAGCCGAGTTCAAGACCGTTGACCGACTGGAACACACGATAGCGTACCAGATTGTAGGGATCGTCCGTATTGTCAGGATACCACATATTGATGGTGGAGTTCTGATGACCGTACCAATCCTCATTCAGCACAAACACCCCCGACGAGAAATCATCGTCGACGAAAGCTTGCGCCGTTACCGACACCACAGCAAGTGTCATTGCAAGTAAAATTTTGTTCATAAACAGTATTTATATATTGAATAATTGTGTGTGATAAATCAGTATCAAACATCAGGAAGCGGCACGGTACCATCGGGCACATGAAGATCCTCGGCTCTCGAAATCTCGGTGGATGTCTCGCCGAGCCATCCGCACTGCTGGTTCACTCCGGTGTAGACCCGTATGAAATCAACGCCTTCAAGATGCACCGGCCTACCGAACGCATCGACCGCCCAGTCTATCTTGAAACAGGACAGATCGCCGGCATTATTGGGATGATTATCAACATATCCCCATGGGAAACAATAAAGCACATAATATGAACCCTGATGGCTCTCGTCAACTCCGTTGCGCGGCAGAAGAGTACCTGAAAAACTCATCACATCGTCTGATATCCATCCGGGCCAATAGTCCTGCGAGTGATAAACATTGCGCTCCACATAGCCCGAAACACCATCGTTGCCCTCATAACGTATGTACTCGGCATCGGTAATATTTCCATCCTTGCGCACAGGCTGATGGTCAGGCGACGGACGATGATAGGTTACGGAATAATTGTGACGTGTGGCAGGATTGGCATACTCGCTGCCCGCAAGCTCATACCATGGGTCGTCGGGAATACCGTTGCCGTTACAGTCCACCGACACCATCACTATTCCCGGTTCGGCACTTCCACCGGGATTCGTGGCGTCGGGATTCGGATTGGAAGCCGAATAGAATGAATTGCCGTCAATACGGAAATCATATTGTCCGGGCACATTGACCACGGTGTGGTCGAAAGCGAAAGTCACATAGCCGCCGTAATTGCCGAGCGACACGAGAATATCGTTCTTACCTCCGATACATTCAAGCACTTTGCGGCACATATCCTTCTCCGTATCCCCGGGCTCGTATTTCGGAAGCTCGTTGATGAATTGTCCGGGAGCCGGGCGATATTCAAGCACTTCGGAGATATAGCGGGAATAAGCCACATCTTCGTTCCACACTTTTATGAGCACGCTATGCTCAACAGGATCGGTAGGCGATGCTATACGCAATGTCACCTCGTAGTCGCCGGCCTTCGGAGCACAGAAATAGTAATCGCGCTGTGTGCACACCACCGAATCGCGGCCATGCGCGTCGGGCATGCTCCATACATAGCTCTCACCCGGATACTCCGGATGCAGACGCAGTGTGCGCATGCGGTAGACACTGTATACATTATCGATACCGAGGTTTACCATCGGGACACCGTCGCTGCACCCTGCCGATGTCAGGGCTACCGATATTATTGAAATATAACTGTATATGCTTTTCATAATGAATCACTCGTAAAGAAATACCATGTGGGCAGGAATATCCCCCGTGCGCACGCTCCATTTACGCCGTCCATAGCGGTTATAGCAGTGGAGCTGCCCGCTCGACACATAATTTTTAGCATCGGTCACGTAGATATCTCCATTTGAAGGGTTTATGCTGATTCCATAAGGAATCTCTATGTCGGCCGCGGTACCATCTATGATGAACGACTCCGACACCTGACGGCGGGTGCGGATGTCGATTATACCATAGGTTATGTTATTGCGCTCGAGAGCATAATTCCATTCGGTAGAGTAGAAATACAGTGAGTCGCCATGTATGCACATCTCTGTACATGGAATGTCGAGGGTGTCAGTCACCACCATGTCCGACGACCATTTGCTCTCCTTTTCCAGAACAAACAATTTGGAATGCACTCCGTTGTAGTCTCCCCGGGATGTAACCCACAGCTTGCCGTAACGGTCGGCCCTGATACGGTGGAGATTGATGCCCACCGGTATCTTCCTCACCTGTTTCATGCCGTGACGCTCCACAACCGACACTGTACGGTCGTAGTTTGGAGCCCGATATCCACCGGAGTTGGCCACATATATATATTCGCCCATTATCTCAAGTTCGTCGGGCTGATAACCGACGGTGCATTTGCCGGTAACCTGCAGCGATGCCGTATCAACCTGATATACTGCGCCGGCCTGGGCATTGGGATCCATCTGCACCGGTCCCACATAGGATGTGACATAGGCATGATTGCGGCTGAACTTGATGTAACGGCAGTTAGGTATGTCAATCTGTCCGATACGGCGCAATGTGCGGGCATCCATCACCTCGACCTTGTGGGAGCAGTTGATTACGGCATATAGACGCGAACCGTAAATCTGGATATCGTTGCCTACATCCCCCAGTTCCTTTATCACCGATGGATTACGCTCGGCATAGAGATTGCGCGCGTAATATCCGTTGCGGAAATCCACAAAGTCTATGGATGCCTTGTTGGAACCCATGTTGCCCTCGTTGAGCAGGTACATACCTATGGGCTGGGCGTCGGGTTGCGGACCTCCGGGAATCAGGTCGTACTCCGTAGGCACCACGAGTTCGTCCTCGCGGCACGACACCGCTGCCAGACACATCATAGCAATTATCAGATAACGCGACGTCTTCATATCTCTATTGTAAGGCCGAAACGATAGTTGCGTTTAGGCATGGGGTAATTCAGTATAACATCATAGTCCTGCGAGAAGAGATTGTTTATCTCAGCGGTGGCGCGCATCTTCACCTTGCCGATTTGGAATTCCTTGAGCAATGAAAGGTCGCTCGTGTACCATGGCTGTGTATAGTTGTAGCGTATGTTCTCCTGCTGATTATAGCGCTCGCCGGTGTAGATGTATGAGTAGTTGAGTGTCCATCCGCGCCATCCTGCCATGCAGATGGCCGAGAAACTGTGCCACGGTATGTAAGGTATCTGATGACGGTAATAGTTATCGGCCGGATTGGTCACATCTATGGCTTCCTGATAAGTGTACTGGAATTTACCGGTAAGGTCGATTTCGGCAGGCAGTCTGAAAGTGAGCTGTGTCTGCACATCGATTCCCCGTATGTGCACCTTGCCGAGATTAAGCATGGTCCACCGGAACTGCTGCCCCTTGGGATAGGCCACAATCTTGTCGCGCACCTCATTGTAATATATATCGGTGCCGATGCTGAAAAACCGGAACGCTCCTTTGGAGCGCGATATGTCGTAGAGCAGTCCGGCATTGTACTGGATGGCTGTCTCCGGTTTCAGGTAAGCATTGCCCATGTCGGTATAATAGAGGTCATTGAATGTGGGCATGCGGTAGCTGTGCTTATAGAATGCACGCACCACGAGATTCGGACGGCGAAAAGGCTTCACCGACATGAATACACCGGGGGTGAACTTGAATTTATCGGGAGCCTCGTCGCGGTCACGCCGTTCCTCGTTAACGGCCGTGAGCAGCGCGCTCGCCTGCGCTTTGAAACAATCGCCGAGAGAGAATGCCGTGGCCGTGGAAAGCCAGTGGGTGGTACGGTGCACACTCTTATATTCACTCAGTCCGTTCCATTGGAAATCGTAGGCTGCCGACCATTCCCAATTGGGCAGGACAATCACCTTTGCGGCACACGACAGGTAAACCTCTTTCTGTTTATAGATATTGTCGACATGTATGAGTTTGTCGTCATTGTTCACATAGCGGGTATAGTCGTAGGCATATTTTGCATTTATCTTCATGTCCCAACGTGGAGTGACGTTATATTCCCACATCCCCTGAACAAATGTATTCCGGTCCCACAGACGTTCACCGCGGCGCCACACATTGTTGACTATCGCTCCGGGCACCCCACGCTCGGAATTATAATGATAGACGAACGCTTTCCAGCGGCCGCGGTTCAGAAAGCCATGCAGTCCGGCCTCAAAGCGCACGGCATCGATGTCGCCGTTCTGACGCACGGCGGTGGTATCGTAGGCGAGGTCTCCCGATGGGGTGACACGCCGGTAGCGGAATTTGTATTTACCTGATGAGGTGAGCCACTCGCCGTTGAAACTGAAACTGACATTGTGACTGAGACGGTAGTCGAACGTGACCGACGCATCGAAAAGGTCGAACGAACCGGCACGCAGCGATGCCCGCAGACGTGCTTTCTCACCTTCGGCAAACAGAGGGAACCGCGAGGTGAGATATATCGACCCGGCTGAGCCGAACTCGCGCGCCGACTGGAAAATTTCGCTTTTCTGTCCGTTGTAGAGACTCACGGACTCTATGTTTTCAAGCGAGTACTTGCCTAAGTCAACCTGACCGTTCTGGGCATTGCCAAGTTCAATACCGTTGTAATACACCCCCATGTGGTTTGTGCCCATGGAACGTATGTTGACGGTCTTTATACCGCCCACTCCACCATAATCCTTGAGCTGCACTCCCGAGAAGAAACGCAGGGCATCAGCCACACTGTGCGTCCGCAGGGCGTCAAGCTCCTTGCCTTTCAACGTCTGGGCCGGAATCACATCCTTGTATGTCTGGGCCGTCACCGTCACCTCGTCGAGGTTGATGCTGTCGGGGGCTGTTGATGCAGCTGCCGTGCCACACAAAAATCCGGTAAGTAAAATAAAAATTGTGTTTCGGTTCATTATCACTGTGTCAATATCCGACTGTAGTTATCTGCATAAATCAGCTATCAGTCAACAGCAGTGAAACGAACTCTACCCCTACATACACAATGCTCTCCACGGCATAGCCGCAGAGCTGCAACGGTATTTACGGAAGGGGAATGTACGGAAGTCCTTTCGCAGTGGCTCGTCCTCGCAAGCCATCAACCGATAGCGCAGCGGCAGGTCTTCTGACTCGTTTCCACCAATCCGGTTGCCTTCCCGGGCATATCGCCCAGTGGCATGCTCCGCAGGAGCGGAGACAACACCTGATGGTGTTTGTTGTGAAACTCACAGCAGCGGGACTGTCCGGGATTCTCACCCGGTTCCCTTTTAAGCGCCGCCCCTGCATTACGACCGGGGACAAGCGCACCGTTGCACCGGCAAAGGTATATACTATTTCGCTAACTGCCAAACCACATGCATGCAATATATGCGGGGCATGGACGTTTAACTATTGTGAATATCTACGACATCCGACGTTACGGCACCGTGGCCTTTCTGTTCGCCTCCATAGTAGTGGTGGCGGTGTTCCTCTATTTCTCCAACTCGCTCGTGAAAGATCTCGCGGCTCAGGAGCGGGCACGCATGCAGATATGGGCCGGAGCCACCAAGCAGATTGTCAATGCCGGCAACGGCGCTGCCGACGGCACCGACATAGATTTCCTTCTGAGCATAATCGAGGCCAACACCAGTATCCCGGTAATGCTCACCGACGACAACGGCAACATTGTGCTTCACCGCAATTTCAGGCTTCCGGCTCCGGCCGATTCCTCCAATCCGCTTGAGATAAACGAGGAGAATGCCCGGTTCCTTCTGGAGAAACTGAGCGACATGCGCCGCACAACCAATGTGATAGACATTGAGATAGACAGCGACATAACCCAGCATCTCTACTACGAGGACTCCACCCTACTGCGCAATCTGAGCCTATACCCTTACGTGCAGCTCATAGTGATGGCTGCATTCGTCATGGTGGTGTATTTCGCCGTTACCTCATCCAAGAAAGCTGAACAGAACAAAGTGTGGGTCGGTCTGTCGAAAGAGACGGCACACCAGCTCGGCACCCCAATCTCGTCGCTTATGGCATGGATAGAGCTGATGCGCGATTCCGATGCCGACCCCGAGATGGTGGAGGAGATGGACAAGGATGTGAAGCGTCTGTCCACCATAGCCTCGCGTTTCTCCAAGATTGGTTCGCAACCCAACATGGAATCCACCGACCTGAATGAGGTAGTGGGGCGCTCGGTCTCGTATATGTCCTCGCGCATATCCTCGCGCATAGACCTGTCGGTGCATCTCTCTCCCGAAGCACTTACAGTATCAATGTCGGCACCGCTCATCGAGTGGGTGATGGAAAATCTCATAAAGAATGCCGTGGATGCCATGGAGGCCCGTGGCAGCATAACCGTAACCACCTTCGCCGACCATGGAATGGCTGTGGTGCTCGTCAAGGACACAGGCAAGGGAATGACAAGGAAAATGCGCAAGGAGGTGTTCCGCGCCGGATACACCACCAAGAAGCGCGGATGGGGACTTGGACTGACCCTCGCCCGCCGCATAGTGGAGCAATACCATGGCGGCCGGATTTTCGTGAGCGAGTCTGAACCGGGAGCGGGCACCACATTCCGAATCCAACTGCCACTTGCCTGAACATGCCTATGCGTAATCTTTTCATATCCGACCTCGACGGCACGCTGCTCAACACCCGCAGTCTGGTATCAGCCGCCTCAGCCGAAATAATAACCTCGCTCTCAAAAGCGGGAGCCCTGATATCGATAGCCACGGCGCGTACTCCCGCCACTGTAGACCTCCTGCTCACTGACACATTCACCACTCCTCCCGCCATAGTGATGACAGGAGCGGCAATGTGGGACCGCCACACACGCCGCTACTGCGATGTGATAGCCATACCAGAGGCTACCGCCACGCACATCATAGGGTGCTGCACTGAGGGCGGCCTTAATCCATTCATATATAATATAGGTGATGACGGTGTGATTGACACCCGCTTCTACGGAATTCCGTCGCAGGCCGAACGGCACTTCATAGCCGGCCGCAGCAATCTGCCTCTGAAACGGATGCACCTCATGGGCGACACACCGGCGGAGCTTCACGGCGAGCCGGTGCTCATCTTCGCCCTTGGCCCCACGGAGCGCATAGAGCGTGTGGCTTCGCAGCTTCGCCTTGCCGGACATTGCTCCGTATCGAGCTATCCCGACATCTTCGACCCCGCCACAGCTTATCTCGAAGTTTTTGCCTTTGGCGTATCGAAGGCAGCGGCTGTAAGAAAACTTAAAGAACGTCTGAATGCCGACCGACTGACCGTGTTCGGCGACAATCTCAACGACCTGCCCATGATGGCCGTGGCCGATGTGGCCGTGGCTGTGGCCAACGCCATGCCGCAGGTGCGCGAGGCAGCCGACATAGTGATTGGCGCCAACGACACCGATTCCGTGGCCCGGTATATGCTGGAGCATGCCGGAGTTTAGAGCCGGGGGTCAGAACAGCACCCTCAGGACATCGAGCGACTTCAGCGAGCCCAATGCGGCATAATGAAGCGAGTAATAGGCCAATATACCGTCGAGAGTGGCATTGCGCTCGGCACGGGTCAGCCGGAACCGATGCATGTTACCATAGTTCATGCGGCTGAGCAGCGCCACCGAACCGGCGGCATCGCCCGTAAGATAATTGCTATGCATAGGCACCGACATCCGGTAGCAGCCGTCGCGCATGTCAAACACCGCTCCCTCCCTGCATCCCGACACATCCGGCTCAATGCCCAGAAACCGCCCCAACCCGAAAAGGAAGCATAGATGAAAATTGGCTGTCTCCCTCGGCTCGCGCCCATCGAGAGCAGCCACCGAGCCGGCTATGTAGTCAAACAGAAGTTCGTCGGGCGCACCCTCGCGCAACAGCGCGTCGAGCACCTCGGCCACAAACAGCGCCACAGCATTCTTTACCGGATGACAGCCTATGCCGTGGAGAGCCCTTATGGCTCTCGGCTCGTGCATCAGATGCACATCCCTGCCCGGCTTCATGTCGGCCACACACTCCACCAGTCCCAGCGGCATGAGCAAAGCCCTGCGGCGCGCTGCCTCCCTGCCGGCCCCGGCGGGGATGGCAAACGCCACCCTCCCCGCCTCGCGGCTGTAGGCCGTGAGTATTGAATGGCGGTCGCTGTGACGTATGGTGCGCAAAGCCACTATATGGAGTATCTGTTTCATTTTCGGCTACATATTCCAATGGTCTAACCACAAAAATACAACAATTTTCACACAATTTTATTGATTTTCTTGCGTAAACGAAAAAAACAGGCTATATTTGCACTCGCTTTTGAGCGCAATATGCTCAGAACGGCCCATTCGTCTATCGGTTAGGACGCAAGATTTTCATTCTTGAAAGAGGAGTTCGATTCTCCTATGGGCTACAAATTAATGAAACAATACTAAGAACATATTAAAGCAATGGCAAACCATAAATCATCGCTTAAAAGAATTCGTCAGACTGCATCACGCAGACTTCGTAACCGCTACTACGCCAAAACCGCACGCAACACCGTGCGCAAATTCCGCAAACTCACCGACAAGGCTGAGGCTGAAGTGGCTTTGGTAAAGGTTACAAAAATGCTCGATCAATTGGCTGCCAAGAAGACCATCTCCAAGAACAAGGCATCTAACTTGAAGAGCAAGCTCGCCCGCCACACCAACAAACTTGGTGCATAACACGGTCGCGAGACGCAGCGCAGCCCCATTAAAAGGCAGCGCGGCTTGACCAAGATTACTTCCGAGGCCCATTCGTCTATCGGTTAGGACGCAAGATTTTCATTCTTGAAAGAGGAGTT
>CANSRU010000020.1 GCA_947649495.1 uncultured Porphyromonadaceae bacterium
CCCGACCCTCTGCTTGTAAGGCAGATGCTCTGAACCAGCTGAGCTAAGCACCCGATAGGTTCTCTGCGAAAGCGATGCAAAGGTAGGCATAATTTTTGAATGTGCAAGCATCGGAGCGTATTTTTTTCGCAACAGCATGCTTTTTTTATAAAATTCCCAACAAGAGGGTTGGAAAAATGGTTAATAATTCGTTAGTTTGCCCCCGGCATACATCTCAGCACCACGACCATGAACAACAACTCCCCGACAAAAGAGAAAAAGAGCCTGCCCGCGCGGATTGCCGACCTGTACATAGACGGTTTCCGGCAGATGACCGTGGGACGGTCGCTATGGGCTCTTATTATTATTAAGGTGTTGGTGCTTTTCGGTGTTTTCAAGCTGCTGTTTTTCCCCGATGTGCTCAAAAGCCGCTATGACAACGATGCCGACCGCGCGCAGGCTGTGAGACATGAGCTCGTGGGCAGGGAGTGACGATAGGAATTAATAACCAAAATAAGATAACGGAATGAATGACTTGATGAGTGTGGTGGACTGGTCGCGGGCGCAATTCGCGCTGACGGCCATGTATCACTGGCTGTTTGTACCGCTCACACTGGGTATATCGGTGATAGTTGCGGTGATGGAGACGATGTATTACCGCACACGGAGCGAGAAGTGGCTGGCCCTGACCAAATTCTGGATGCTGCTCCTCGGCATAAACTTCGCGGTAGGTGTGGCCACAGGTATAATACTGGAATTCGAGTTCGGCAGCAACTGGTCGAACTACAGCTGGTTTGTAGGTGACATATTCGGCGCTCCGCTGGCTATAGAGGGGTTGCTGGCATTCTTTATGGAATCCACGTTCATAGCGGTGATGTTCTTCGGATGGAAAAAGGTGAGCCCCGGCTTCCACCTGGCCTCCACCTGGCTCACAGCCATAGGCGCATCGCTGTCGGCACTGTGGATTCTCGTGGCTAACGGCTGGATGCAATATCCTGTCGGCATGGAGTTTGACCCGGCTCAGATGCGCAACGTGATGGACGATTTCTGGGCCGTGGCGCTATCGCCGGTGGCCATACACAAGTTTTTCCACTCGGTGTTCAGCGGCTGGGCCCTGGCAGGCGTGTTCGTGATGGGCGTGAGCTGCTGGTTTCTCTACAAAGGACGCAACAAGGCCATGGCCATCCGCTCGATAAAGGTAGGTGGATGTGTGGGTATGGCCGGCATGCTGCTCACAATGTGGTCGGGCGACAGCTCGGCACTCGATGTGGCCCGCGTGCAACCCATGAAACTCGCTGCCATGGAGGGACTTTACAATGGCAAGTGCGGTCAGGAGATAGTGGCTTTCGGCATACTCAATCCGGACAAGACGCCTGAAAACGACGCCGATCCATATCTGATGGACATCTCGATTCCGAAGGGTCTTTCGTTTCTCGCCACGCACGATTTCAATGCGTTCGTGCCGGGCATAAACGACCTTATAGATGGTATAGAACTGACCGAAAACGGCGATACGATACGCAAGGAGAGCTATGCCGAACGTATGGCCATAGGGCGCAAAGCCCATGAGGCGCTGAGAGCATTCGACGCCGCCTCGGCCTGTGGCGACAGTGCCGCCATGGCCACAGCGGCGGCCGACCTTAAGGCCAACTACCGCTATTTCGGCTACGGATACCTCAATTCGCCTTACGAAGCCGTACCGCCGGTGGCGCTGACATTCTACTCTTTCCACACAATGGTGATATTGGGAGGCTATCTGCTCGCTCTGTTTGCGGTGATGCTGTGGGTGGTTTACCGCCGACGCGAATGGCTCGGCAAGCGCTGGCTCCAGTGGGCAGGCATGGTGTCGATACCGATAGTGTGGGTGTGCAGCCAAGCCGGTTGGGTTACAGCGGAGGTAGGCAGACAGCCATGGATAATACAGGACATAATGCCCTGCTCGGCAGCCATATCCGACATATCGGCCGACACTGTACAGACCACGTTCTGGATGTTTGCAGTGGTATTCACCGCTTTCCTCGCCGCCGAGATAGGCATCATGCTCAAGCAGATAGCCAAGGGTTCGAAAACAGATTACGATTCACTTAAAGACTAAAGGACTATGACACTTCTGCAATATCTTCAGATGTACTGGTGGCTGCTGATAGCCGTGCTCGGCGCGGCGTTGGTGCTGATGCTTTTCGTGCAAGGGGGACAGACAATGCTCCTTGAGCGCATGAAACCGGTGGAACGCTCAATGATGGTCAACGCCTTAGGGCGCAAATGGGAGCTTACGTTCACCACGTTGGTGGTGTTCGGCGGCGCTTTCTTCGCATCGTTCCCACTCTTCTACTCAACCAGTTTCGGCGGTGCCTACTGGCTGTGGATGGCCATACTGTTCAGCTTCGTACTCCAAGCCGTGAGCTATGAGTTCCGTTCGAAACCGGGCAACATATTCGGCACACGTGCCTACGATGTATTCCTGCTCATAAACGGATGCGTGGGGTGTGTGCTGCTCGGCGTTGCCGTGGGCATGATGTTTTTCGGGGCTGAATTCACCGTTACAAAAGGCAATATACTTGATGCAGGGTCGCCGGTGATATCGCAATGGGCACCGACCCACGGACTGGAAGCCATGGCCGACTGGCGCAATCTCGTGCTCGGACTGGCCATTCTGTTTCTTGCCCGCACCCAGGCATCGCTCTACTTCATATCAGCCATAAACCACGATGAACGGTTTGTGAAGCGCCAACGCAAATCCGTGTTGATTAACGGTGCGGTATTCGTGGTGCTGTTTCTCACATTCCTATACCTCCTGCTCACCGCACGCGGCGTGGACACCGATGGTGGCCGGATGCAGTGGGTAGACTACAAGTATCTCAACAATTTTCTGGAAATGTGGTGGGTGGCCATAGCATTCCTTGCCGGCGTGGTGATGGTGCTATGGGGAGTGCTCGGCACTGCCCTCGGCCTACAGACCCGCGGCGGAATATGGTGGAGTGGCGCCGGCACCGTGATGGTGGTAGTGGCGCTGCTGTGCGTGGCGGGCTACAACCATACGGCCTACTACCCCTCACTTCTCGACACGGCATCGTCGCTGAGCATCAGCAACAGCTCGTCGTCGCTTTTCACCCTCAAGGTGATGAGCTGGGTATCGGTCATCACACCCTTTGTGATAGCATATATAGCCTACGTGTGGCGCTGCATGGACCGCAAGCCCATCACTCCCCACGAAATGGAGTCGACCTCCCACAAATATTAAACTGAACGATAGATAAGCGTACAGCTGCGGTCGGGCACAAAAAGTCCGGCCGCAGTTTTTTTCACATCATCGGCGGTTACAGACCGGTAGAGCGACACTACGCTGTTGATATCCTCGTGCTGCATCTCGCAGCGTGCAAGCTCACGCGCCTTGGCCAGATAGTTGATGTTGGCGAATGTGCGGTTGCTCTCGAAGCGGTTGAGCGCCCGCTGCATCTCGTGGTCGGAAACACCGTCTATGCCAAGCATAGACACCTGCTCCCATAGAGCCTCCTCGGCAGCGCGGATAGAATCGGCATCGTTGCGGCGCAAACGGCCGGTAAGCATCAGAAATCCGGGTTCGTCACTGCCCGACACCGAAGCATCGGCCGATGTAAACAGATCCGTACCCATCACAAGCCGGCGTGTGAACCGCGCAGACTGCCCCGAAGCCAATATATCGGTTATCAAATCGGCATGCCTATAAGCCTCCGTGCCATAGGCGGCCATGGGAAACGCTATGACTATACGCGTCTGAGGCACATCGGCACTCACCTCCCTGCGGCGCGCCTCCGTGACAGGAGCTTCAGGCATATATGAGCGCTGAGCCACCTCGCGCGAAGGAATCGGGCCAAACCATTTATGTGCAAGCTCCGCTACCTCATCGAGCGATACGGGACCGGCTACGGCGAGCACAGCGTTGGAGGGCGCATAATGGGAGTAGAAAAACTGCTTTACATCATCAAGCGTCACCCGGCGCAGGTGGTCGAGATTCTTGCCTATGGTCGGAAAGCGATAGGGATGGGTACGGTAGAGCAACCCGCGCAACAAATGCCCTATATCGCCATACGGTTTGTTGAGGCATACCTGCTTGAACTCCTCCATCACCACCTTGCGCTGCACCTCAAGCGACTCAGGGGAGAATGCGAGCGACAGCATGCGGTCGCTCTCGGCCCAGAAAGCTGTAGCCAGATTCTCACGCGGCACGATGTCGTAGAAATTGGTAAAATCGTTGGATGTCCAGGCATTGTTGGTTCCGCCGGCCATCTCAAGCGCGTAATCGTAGTCAGGGACATTCACCGACCCTCCGAACATAAGATGCTCGAAGAGATGAGCCATGCCGGTGAGATGAGGATTTTCATCGCGCGCGCCGACATTGTAAAGCAGATTCACAGCCACATGGCTTGACGAATCGTCGCGGTGGTGCACCACGCGCAGACCATTAGGAAGCGTGAATGTAGAGTAGTCAATCATCAGGGACGCACCACTTTCATGCTCAGAATCCTCACATCCTCCTTGGGTCTGTCGGCCGCGCCGGTCTCCACCTTCTGAATGGCATCTACCACATCCATACCTTCGACCACCTCACCAAACACGGTATAGGTGCCGTCGAGATGCGGAGTGCCCCCGACAGTGGTGTAAGCCTCACGTTGTTCAGGGGTAAAAGAGGCAGGATTTTCGGCAGCCATGGCCTCGGTCTGCTTCACAAGCTCCTCCTGAAGCTGCTGCAATCCGGCCTGATCGCGGTTGCGCCGCATAGTCATTATGGAATCACGATGTTCTGAAGCGAGACGATTGAAAATCTCCTGTTTCTGAGCATGGCGCAGGGACTGCTCCATCTGGTTGAGCTGCCCTTCTGAATAGGTTCGTCCGGTGACAATATAGAACTGCGAACCGCTCGAACGGCGTTCGGGGTTACCTGCATCGCCCTGACGGGCGGCGGCAATAGCTCCGCGCTTATGGAAATGACAGGGATAAACTATCTCGGCATCTATCTCGTAACCCGGGCCACCCATGCCAAGCTGCTTTCCGGCAGGCGCATTACGCGAATCGGGGTCACCCCCCTGCACCATGAAATCATTTATCACACGATGGAAGAGAAGGCCGTCATAATACCCCTCGTCGGCGAGTTTTACAAAATTGGCAAGATGCTTTGGTGTGTCACCATAAAGCAAAAGGGTTACCTGTCCAAGAGTGGTGTTCATAACCACCTTGACATCGGATACAGACTGATTCATAGACCGGGCTGGTAGTTTAGGATGAGAAAATATGGACATGGCAGGCAACAGAATCGCCATCACCATGAACATGCGTAAATGTACCATCAGATTCCTGTTGGGAAAAGACGTTTGTAGATACGGCGGAAGTTATCGTCGGAAGCGCTGAGACTTTCCACCTTTTCGTGATAGTCGGCACCCCATATATCGGGAAGCAGACGTCCGATATAAGCACGCTCTCGGTCTTTTTCGATTGCGGCGGCTATAAGGCGGTTCACGCTGACGGCATATTTCATGGCGTCTATGGCATGGAGATAGCGTGCGGCGCTTACCGAGAACTGTCCGTTATGGTCCACCTTTATCATATTGTCGACAAGGTCAGACATGATATCGTCGATATCACCGATATGGTTAGCGATATATTCGTAAGTGACAAGACCGTCGGGATCGGCGGCAAGACGTTTTTTCAATTCTTCGTCCATCATATCAATTAAAAAAATGGTTTACAGCACTGAAGTGCCTGAAATGTCGGCCAATCGGGCGCGCAGGGCGTCGGCGCGGTCGGCGCGAATGGATAATGTTAGTTTACAGCTGTTGTCAAACTCCTGCTCCACTATAGAGGCATCGGAGTCCTTGACCGTGCGCATCACATCGTTCATAGACAGATATGGGAAAGTCAGCGACACCTGCGCCATCTCGTAGGCCGTCACAATCTCCCCTGCCTCAATGGCTTCACGGGCAGCTTCGCGATAAGCTACGATGAGACCCGATGTGCCGAGTTTGATACCTCCGAAATAACGCACCACGGCAATGGCCACGTTGGTGAGATTGAACGACCGTATCTGTCCGAGGATAGGTTTTCCGGCCGTACCCGACGGTTCGCCATTGTCCGACGACAGAAACTCACCGCCATCGGCACCCACCATATAGGCCCAGCACACGTGGCGCGCATCGTGGTATTCCCTTGCTATTTCCGCTATGAACGCCTTGGCTCCGGCGGCATCACGCACCGGAGAGGCAAAAGCGAGGAAGCGGCTCATTTTTTCACGGACCACCCCTTGCGACGGACGGGCAAGCGTACGATACTCCACGCGCTGCAACACTGAATTTAGAGCACAAGCATGGCGTCGCCGTATGCCCCGAAACGGTATTTCTCCTTTACAGCCTCACGATAAGCCTGCATCACAAGGTCGTAGCCACCGAAAGCAGCCACCATCATCAGCATAGTGGAGTAAGGCAGATGGAAATTCGACAGCAGGGCGTCGGTCACGGTAAAATCGTAAGGCGGGAATATGAACTTGTTGGTCCAGCCGGTATAGGTCTTCATGTGGCCACCCATACTCACTGCGCTCGCTATGCCACGCAACACCGAAGTTCCTATGGCACACACCTTATGATGCTCATCCTTCACACCATTGACCATATCCACCAATGCCTGGGTTATCTCAAGCTGTTCAGAATCCATGCGGTGCTTAGTGAGGTCCTCCACATCTATCTCGCGGAAATTGCCAAGACCGCTGTGCACTGTCATATACGCCTGATGCACACCCTTTATCTCCAGACGTTTCAGCAATTCGCGACTGAAGTGCAGGCCGGCGGCAGGAGCCACTACAGCACCCTCGTTGGCGGCATATATGGTCTGATAACGCTCGGCATCCACATCCTGAGGTTCACGCTCAATATAATAAGGAAGCGGAGTCTCACCCAATGCAAACAGTTCCTTGCGGAATTCCTCGTAAGGACCATCGTACAGAAAACGCAGCGTACGGCCGCGCGAGGTAGTGTTGTCTATCACCTCTGCCACCATCGACTCTCCATCGCCGAAATAGAGCTTGTTACCGATACGTATTTTGCGGGCAGGCTCCACAAGCACGTCCCAGAGCTTATTCTCGGCGTTGAGTTCGCGGAGCAGAAACACTTCGATTCGGGCTCCGGTTTTCTCCTTATAGCCATATAGGCGTGCCGGAAACACCTTGGTGTCGTTGAATACAAAGATATCGCCCTCCTCAAAGTAGTTGATTATGTCCTTGAACACGCGGTGTTCTATCTCGCCTGTGGCGCGGTTTATCACCATGAGCCGCGATGCGTCGCGTTCGGGCGCGGGATACTGCGCTATCAGTTCTTCTGGAAGGTTAAACTTGAATTGGGATAATTTCATGATTCAATATATAATGTATATTTTTTATTCCTTTATTTCATTTTAGGCGAAGGCTCATAGCCCTCGGGGAATGTCAGTTCCACCTGACGAATGAGTTCCACGGCCTGATCCACAGTGAGACACTGTTCCTCACTCACATCACCCACTCTCGTGCGTCGGAGTGCAGTGAGATGTGCCCCGGAACCGAGTGCCACCCCTATGTCGCGGGCAAGCGCCCTGATATACGTACCTTTGCTGCACACCACCCGCACCGTTATGCTTTCGGGCGAATAGTCCAGCAATTGAATGCTGTCTATCACCAAAGTCTTTGCCTTCAGCTCCACATCATGCCCCTTGCGGGCTATATCGTAAGCCCGCCGGCCATCGACCTTACATGCGGAGAAAGCCGGAGGCACCTGACGTATCTCTCCGACAAAACTCTCCAGCACACGCTCCACAGCCTCACGTGTTATATGAGCGGTGGGATAAGTCGCATCAACCTCAGTCTCGAGGTCAAACGAGGGCGTGGTGGCACCAAGGCGCATGGTGGCTATATATTCTTTAACTCCGGCCTGAAGCGATTCGATGAGTTTGGTAGCCCGGCCGGTGGTTATTATCATCACCCCTGTAGCCAAAGGGTCGAGAGTGCCGGCATGCCCTACTTTGAACTTCTTCACGCCAAGACGGCGCAACAACGCACCCCGCACACGCTTCACGGCATCAAACGAAGTCCAGCCCAGCGGCTTGTCCACATAAAGTATTTCTCCTGTAACGAAATCCATACTCACCACATCACCATACCAGACACAGCAGTCCCATTATCACACAATAGACGGCAAACCACACCAGCTTGCCCTTCTTTACTATATCGAGCATCCATTTGCAGGCAATACAGCCCACCACAAAGGCAGCCACGAAACCTACAACAATGGAGAGTATCGACACATCGCTGCCCGGCATCGCCACCGCGGCCGGCTCCATCATCTTCTTTATATCAAGCAGGCCCTCACCCAATATCGGTATTATCACCATGAAAAACGAGAACCGGGCCACCTCACTGCGCTTATCGCCCAAAAGGATACCGGTAGCTATGGTCGAACCGCTTCGGCTAAGACCGGGAAGCACAGCTACAGCCTGGGCACAACCTATCACAAAAGCGTCGAGCCAGCTTATATCGCGGGGTTTGAAGCCTCCGGCCGGTTTCCGGGCAAGCTGAGGTTCCGTCCGGTAAAAATATGCCAGGCTAAGAAGCGCCGCAGTCACAATAAGGCACACGCCAACCACAGTCAGATTGCCCTCAAACAACTCCTTGACATAATCCTTGAAAAGCAATCCGACGATTGCCACCGGAATGCACGAGAGCAGAATCTTGCATACATAATAGAACCCGGCATCACGCTTGAACGTAAAAAATGACACACACAGCGGCACAAACTCACGCCACAGCACCACAATGGTGCTCAGCACCGTGGCCACATGCAGCATAACACTGAATTCAAGCGACTTGTCAGGGTCGAGATCCAACCCCAGCAACTGCTTGAATATCTCAAGATGTCCGCTTGAGCTTATCGGCAGATACTCCGACAGCCCCTGAACTATACCCAATATAAGGGCGTCTATCCAATCCATCGTCCTTACTTAACGTCTGTTTCCGAGGTCTGTTTATCCTTCTTTTTTCCGGGCCACATTATTCCGGCACCCATCACTATGAAACCGAGAAAAGCTATGGTAGGACCGACCACCACCCGTCGTGCCGAGAACACTTCAGGATTGAATTGGCCGTCCGATGTGCCTCCTCCGGATATAAGGATGAAACCGAGCACTATCATAAGCGCCGCCACACCCATTATTATAAAGTTTATCTTCACCAAGGGCAGCTGTACATAGCTTTCCTTATCGAGCTCCTCTTTGGCCGCCATGTCGCGACGGGATGAGTTTTTTGCCATTTTATAAGTTATATTATTATTTATCAACTGAATATTTCATCACAATTTTTCCGCAGATAGCGACTTGTGGAAAACCACGATGCGGCGGCACACAGCAGTCCACCCACCACAAACAGCCCCACAATCACCCACACAACTCCGGCCACAGTCACCGCCTGCATCACGGCCGGATTCACAGTATTGATATAGCACAGCAAACCTACCACACACACCGATGCAACTGCCGCACCGGCAATTCCGGTAAGCAGTCCGGCCAATATGTATGGCCGCCGTATGAATCCCGGGGTGGCGCCCACATACTTCATGGTATGTATCAGATGGCGGCGGCTGTATACCTCAAGACGCACCGTATTGTTGATCAGCACCACCGACACCAGCGTAAGCGCCCCGGCAAGCACAAGCAGTATCAACATCATGGAATTAAGCGTGCGGTTTATGCTCCCCACCATATCGGCGTGCAGCTTGACATCAAAAACGCCCGTCATCTCCGAAAGCTCCCCGGCTATAGCTCCAAGACTATCGGCATCGGCCCACGGCTGACGTACCTTGACATCATACTCCGGCATAAAGGGATTGACATCAAACACATCGGCGCCCTCGCCGCCCGACATCTCCTTCCAGCGCTCATAGACCTGTGCCGGAGTGCTATATGTCAATTCGGCAACATACGGAGCCGCGCGCAACACCTTGTCCAATGAATCGGCACTCTCCTTCGGAGCAGTATCATCCACCATCACCACAAAGCCTATATTGCCTCGCACCGACTCCGTAACGCCCCGGGCTGTCAGACCGGTAAGCGCCACAATGCCGAGCACCGCCAAAACAAGCGCCACACTCACCATGGTGATGAGCCTTGACCCTCTGAAACTATACTGGTTCTTTGATTTGCGCTTCATGCCAAATTACGGAAATTCACGCAAATTTAATACATTCCGAAGCCGAAGTCAAGTAAAACACCCGAAAACTTCGCACACCACCGCACTTTGACTCCGCACACAAATAAAAAAACGGCGATTCCCGTATTTTTCGGAAGCCGCCGTTCTATCGCGAAATGAATATGAATCAGTTCACCTTACGGTATGTGATTTTTTCGTACTCCGCCCAATCACTTTCCTTAAACTGGTATTCGATGACAAGCACCTCATCGGTCAAGACAAGGACACGACCCTGGTCTACCCATTCGCCATCTTCGTAATCATCAAAATAATAGATATGACCGCCGGAATAACGATAGGGCGTACCCCACTCCTCACGATTTCCGTTGTAGTACTCCTCTACAGTTCCGTCCTCATTGAACACAACTTTCTCAGCAGTATACTCCACCTCTTCATCTTTGGAGCCGGTAGTACCATATTCCTTATCCCACGTCCATGACACATGGGAAACGCTCTGCCATTCGCCTATCAGGTCCTTGACAGAACCCGGGCCTTTATCATCGTCCGAACAAGAGGTAAGCCCTGCACTGAGACAGACAGTCAGCAGGGTAACAAAAATAAATTTCAGATTTTTCATTATGTTTACCATAAAAAATGGCGCCAATCCCATCGTTGCATCAATCTGCACGTTAGCTATATTGAATGAATTTTAACCGTCAAGGGATTGGCGCCGTCGATAGATAGGATGTGTGTTTTTAGAATTTATATCCTACAGACACTGTGAATGTGGAGGTGCTGCATTTCTTGGCAATTTCCATAAAATCAAGGCCGTAACGCAAGCCGAGTGTCCAGGAGTTGTAGCTTGCGCGGGCACCTATGTGCCAACCCATCTGGAAACGTTTCCACTTATAATCAGCGGCATAATCATCATAATCGCCCCAGTCCTCTTCATCATCGTCGTAGGCGCGCGATGCATAGTCTTCCCAATCTCCTTCATCCCAGTCGCCATCGCCACCGTCGCTCGAGAAAAGATTGAACTTGTCATACTTAGCCATCAGATTGATTTTGAAAGAGAGACCGGTGTAAGGCATAACGGCAAACGATTCACCGAAATTGAATTTATAGCCCACGCTTACGGGCACAGCAAGGTTCATCAATTTGTACTTCTTACCTGTGCCGTAACCGAGTGCGCCACCCACTTCAAGGAAAAGAGGCATGTCAGACTTAAGGTTTATGCCATAGTTGTACTCAGCCGAGAATCCGCTGAGAGTTATACCCTTGCTGCCTTCGGGGTCGAGCATGGTGGCATTGTAACCCACCGACACATGATGATAATTGGCATTATCGCCATCGTTGCCACCGGCGCCACCGCCATTGAACTGAGCCATTACCGGGAGTGATGCACCCAGCATCACAGCCACTGCGAGAATCTTGTTGATTTTCATTTCTGTTTAAATGATTTGATTAATAAATAGATTGGTTTATAAAAAAGTAGTGAGTCTTAGTAATTGAAATTCATGCGCCACACATTCGGGGTAGCGGCAGCATCGCCCCGCTGGGATATGAAATAGATGTAACGGCCATCCTTGCTCCAGACCGGACTCAGGTCGTCGGCGGCATGATAGGTAAGCTGTGTGAGCTGCGTGCCGTCAGTGCGGCACACGAAGAGATCCGTATTCACGAATTCCTTGCTGCCTCCCATTGATATGCGGCCGTCGCCCACAAACAGAATCCAATTGCCGTCGGGCGACACCGATGGCGACGAATAGCTGTGGTCGGGCGACGCCACAATGCACTCCTCCGCGCCTGTGCTGTAATTTATTTTCCATATCTCACCGCGGTTATCGGCACCCTGGCGGGATATTATCAACGCATCCTCTCCCGGCATGGGACATGGTGTCATACCCGGCGCATAGCTTGCAAGAAAATTATTGATCACATCGTGTGCCCACACACTGGCACCCTTTGCTTCCATACGGCAGAAAAACACCTGCTTCATATCCGGAGAATAGATTGGTGCGTAATCACGGTCGCCGTTCGTTATCTGGCGGCACACGTAACCGTTTGCGGCATCCGTGCGGAATATCTGGTTATTCTTACCGCGGGCTTCCGAAAATACTATATACTTACCGTCGGGCGAAAACGAAAAATCCTGCACGCTCGTACGGTTGGTGCGTTGCACCGCGCTACCCTGCTTATCTATGTCCTTGAGAAAAATATTCGTGGAATTGTTTCGCAACGACAGATAGGCAAGTTGCGTACCGTCGTGCGACACTCCAAGAACCCTGTTGGACATCCACTTGACATTCTTTCCAGAACGCTTCACGGTGGGCATAGCCACATAGTCGCTTGCCTTGGTCAGCTTCAGGAATTCCACCCCTGCCTCTTCAGGCACCTGAACCACAGAATAATCCACCTTTTGTGCGACAGCTCCGGCGGCAACCATTGCCAACGCGCCTGTCAGCAAAACAGACCTTAATGTAAACGAATTTAATGATTTCAAAACGATTGGCCTCACCAACCGACTCCCCTGCTTGGTCCTTACAATCAAACACAAAAAAGACGTGGGAGTCTGTATCTTCCGCTCATCCTGCATTCGGGCCTTCGCATTGCCTTTCCCAAGGATAAGCAACTCAGCCAGCCCACGCCCGGATGCCGATATATACAATACACCACGTCATCACACTCCGCCCTATGCGGATGTCCGACTATGGATGATGCTATACAAACATCGGATATGGACGCTTACGTTGCCGTTTCTTCCTGGGAATCAAAGTTGCGAAGTTTGAATGCAGAAGATAACGTTAGGTAAACGTCTTTTTATTTAATTTTCACGACCCACACACCTCCTCCGAGGCTGCTGAGTCGGTGCAAATTTAGTTCTTTTTATCTATTTATAAAATTTTTTATAGTCAAATCGCCCAAAAACTTTCAACCCCATCAATGGGGAAGAAGTTTTCAGCCAGTCAGATGCATAATCCACCACACACAACCCTCCGGCAACAGCACTTATTTCCGAATTTCCACTCCCCCAATTCCACATTTACGCCTCCACGGGAGTGGCCATCAACGTGGCTGCGGTGGCCGAGGTGACGGTGGCCTTAACCGTATCGCCCACCCGGAGAGTGCCGCGTGGCATAACCACGGCCTTATTCTGCGGAGTGCGTCCCACCATCTGTTCACGGCTACGCTTGGCCACACCCTCCACAAGCACCTCGACTGTACGACCCACCTCAGCGAGATTGGACTGAAGCGAAAGCTCGGTCTGAAGCTGAATCATGCGGTTCAGACGCTCTATCTTCACCTCATCGGCTATATTGTCGGGCAGATGTTTTGAAGCCATGGTTCCGGGACGTTCGGAATATTTGAACATGAAAGCCGCATCAAACCCCACCTCACGCATCAGGCTGAGTGTCAGCTGGAAGTCCTCCTCGCTCTCACCATGAAATCCGGTGAACAGGTCGGTGGTCACAGCACAGTCAGGCACTATGCGGCGTATGGCTGCTATACGGTCGAGATACCATTCGCGCGTATAATGACGGTTCATGGCCTTGAGCACGGCGTTACTGCCACTCTGCACCGGCAGGTGTATATGATGGCAGATGTTGGGATGCGACGCTATGGCATGCAGTATCTCGTCGGTCATATCCTTGGGGTGAGATGTGGTGAAACGCACACGCATGTCAGGAGCCGCCGCGGCCACCTTGGCAAGCAGTTCGGCGAAAGTAACCACTGTGCCCGACCCATCGTCGTAACGGTAGGAGTTGACATTTTGTCCAAGAAGCGTCACCTCACGGTAGCCTTTGGAACGCAAATCAGCAAGTTCGGCAAGAATACTGTCCACTTCGCGCGAACGCTCGCGGCCACGTGTGTACGGCACGATGCAGTAGGAACAAAAGTTGTTGCACCCGCGCATTATACTGATAAAACCGCTCACACAATTACCCGGCAAACGCACTGGTATCACATCGCGGTAGGTCTCGGTGGTGCTCAGCTCCACATTTATAGCCTTCTCTCCGGCCTCCACCGACGCTATAAGCCCCGGAAGATCCATATACGAATCAGGCCCTGCCACCAGATCCACACCATGCTCATTGATAAGCTCATCTTTCACTCGCTCGGCCATGCAGCCTATCACACCTATTATCAAGGGGTGATGTTTGCCACGCTTGCGGCGCACCGACGCAAGGAATTGCAGACGGCCCACCACCTTCTGCTCGGCATTGTCACGTATCGAGCAGGTGTTGAGCAACACGGCATCTGCATCGTCGAGACTGTCGGTCAATCCATATCCGGCCATCTCCATCACCGATGCGACCACCTCGCTGTCGGCCACATTCATCTGGCAGCCGTAAGTCTCTATATATAATTTCTTCTCCGTTATTGACATAATAGTGTTGTGTTATATGCACAAATATTTGAAATTTGAGCAACAATGAGTATTTTTGTACAAAATTACTAAAAATACGCACTCAAGCGACAGTTTTTGAGTAATTACACATTGGATTGACCTTAAATTTTTCAGCAAGAAACCAAATAAAATAACATCTATAATGGCATTCCCCATACTGTCGGCTCAGGAAGCAGCCGAGCTTATCAAACACGATGACAATGTGGGCCTTTCCGGCTTTACAGCCTCCGGCTCACCGAAAGTAGTGACAAGTGCGCTCGCCGAAAAGGCTATCAAGGAACACGAAGCGGGACGTCCGTTCAAAGTCAACATATTTACCGGTGCATCCACCAACAACTGGGCCGACGGAGCCTTGGCACGCGCCAACGCCATAAACCGCCGCACCCCCTATCAGAACACCCCCGACCTGCGCCTGCGCATAAACAGTCACGACACGCACTACTTCGACCTTCATCTGTCGGAGCTCGCACAAAAATTCCGCTACGGAACCTATGGCGACCTTGACGTAGCCATAATCGAAGTGGCCGAAGTGATGGACAATGGCGAAGTGGTGCTCGGCACCGGTGTGGGCAATGTGCCGACCTATGCCACACTGGCCAAGAAGGTGATTCTCGAACTCAACTCCAAGCTCCCCAAAGGCATGTATGGCATGCACGACATATATCTGCCGCTCGACCCGCCCCACCGCCGCGAGATACCTATCTACAAGCCGAGCGACCGCATCGGCTCGCCGACAGTCAAGATTGACCCGGCTAAGATTGCAGGTGTGGTTCACAGCGATTCCTACGACGGCATCAAAGGCTTCACCGAGCTCGACGATGTGACCCTTCAGATTGGAGCAAACGTATGTGGCTTCCTCGTGGGCGAGATGCGTGCCGGACGCCTTCCGAAATCGTTCCTCCCGATACAATCAGGTGTGGGCAACGTGGCCAATGCAGTGCTGTTCGGTCTCGGCGACGCCAAGGAGATTCCTCAGTTTGAAATGTACACCGAGGTGATTCAGGACGCCGTGATAGAGCTTATGAAGATGGGCAAATGTAAATTCGGAAGCACATGCTCGCTCACCCTTTCCGACAAGATGGAGGCCGAATTGCTCTCGAACCTCGACTTCTTCCGCGACAAGGTTGTGATACGCCCCGCCGAACTTTCCAATAGCCCCGAAGTTATACGACGTCTCGGCGTGATAGCCATGAACACCGCCCTCGAGGCAGACATATTCGGCAACATCAACTCCACCCACGTGGTGGGCACCCGCATGATGAACGGTATCGGTGGCTCAGGCGACTTCACACGCAACGGCTACATATCCATATTCTCATGCCCGTCAATAACCAAGGGTGGACTGATAAGCAACATCGTGCCCATGGCATCGCACATAGACCATACCGAACACTCGGTCGACGTGATTATAACCGACCAGGGTGTGGCCGACCTCCGCGGTCTCGATCCCGTGCAGCGTGCCGAGCGCATCATCGACAACTGCGCGCATCCATCTTACCGCCAGCTGCTCCACGAGTATCTGCGTCTCGGCAAATCAGGACAGACCCCCCACACACTCGAAGCATCGCTGGCATTCCACACCGCATTCAAAGCCACCGGCGACATGCACAATGTCGACTGGAGCCGCTACGGTTTCTAACATTCTCCCCGACACACCTTAATTATATATAGAGAATCGGCTCCCGATGGGAGCCGATTCTCTATATATAATTACTGACAGGCTGATTAGAAGTTATAGCCAACCGAAATGTTGAAATTACCGGTTTTCGCGCTCACACCATCGTAAACCTTCTTATCAAGAATATTTATTACACCAAACTGATATTCAAGACCGAGGTATACCTTATGGAAGGTATAACCGGCACCGACTCCAAAGCCGAAATCGAAACGTTTAATACCCATATTGTCTTCGCCGGAACCGAACACATCAGTTTTGAACTCACCATCCTCATCCTTGAATTTAGCCTTACCGTTCACACCGCATGCCAGATATGGACCGAAATTAATCTGCAGCTGCGAAGCCTCGGCGAAGTTCAGACGATAGGAAGCATAAATGGGAAGTTCGATATAGCCGGCATTCACCGAGGTCTTCTCTCCCTCCACTTCCTGCTTGAAGCCTTTGGTAGTATAGAAAAGACCGGAATTGAGATAGAAGCTGTTCACAATGGGAAGATCTACCGACACACCCACCTTGAATCCGATTTTGGAATCGGTATCGCCAAATTCTTTGTCTATCGATATATTAGACACATTCAGACCCGCACGGGCTCCAAACACCACTTTCTGTTCCGGCTTTCCTGAATCCCAGAACGAAATTCCCTGAGCCGACATTGCAAACGCGCTCACACCGGCAATAGCAGCAAGAATAAACTTTTTCATAATGATTGTACAAATTGATTGGTAAATAAATTTTAAAATTTGTGCAAAGATAAATAACAGGCTACAAATTACCCCCCCCCGTAGTTAAATAGTGTTAACACACATTTAAAGTCGAATTCTGTGCGCATAAAAGCAGTTGGACACCCGGAAAATCCAGATGCCCAACTTTATGTGAGTCCTATTATCGGTTTACAACCTGAGTGTATCAGCCCACAAAGGCTTTGACCTGCTCAAGAATGTTCTGCGCTGTAAAGCCGAATTTTTCATCGAGAACCTTATAGGGAGCAGAAGCTCCGAAATGGTCAAGTCCATAGACCATACCGCGCGCGCCTACCACACTCTGCAGTGTTGATGGCAGTCCGGCGGTGAGTCCGAACACCGGCAGATGACCCGGAATCACGCTCTCGCGATATTCGGCATCCTGATCCTCAAACAGACCGAGCGACGGAACAGAAACAACGCGTGCGCTCACGCCCTCGGCTTCGAGCAGAACCGCTACTTCGCAAAGCAACGACACTTCCGAACCGTTGGCCACAAGCACCACCTGGGGGTTGGGCATATCCATCACCACATAGCCGCCGCGGCGCATACCCTCGGCCTCGTCGTACCGGTTACCGGTAACCGAGGGAAGGTCGCGCACATCCTGGCGCGAGAATATCAAAGCCGTAGGAGTATCCTTGTTCTCCATAGCCATCTCCCAGGCTATGGTGGTCTCGGCGCTGTCGGCCGGACGGAGCACAAGCATCGAGCGCTTGCCCGACAGATTGCGCAACTGCTCCATGAGACGTATCTGAGCCTCCTGTTCCACCGGTTCGTGTGTCGGGCCATCCTCTCCTACACGGAAAGCATCGTGGCTCCACACATATTTCACAGGCAGCTCCATAAGTGCGGCCATACGCACGGCCGGTTTCATATAGTCGCTGAACACGAAGAATGTGCCACATGCGGCCATCATGCCTCCGTGAAGCACTATTCCGTTCATTATCGATGCCATGGTAAGCTCGCTTACTCCTGCATGCAGGAACGCGCCGGTGAAGTCACCGTGAGTTATGGCATGTGTATGTTTCATGAACGCCTCAGTCTTGTCCGAATTGGCAAGGTCGGCGCTCGACACTATCATATTCTTTACCTTGTCTGAAAGTTCCATCAGCACATTGGCCGAAGCTGTACGCGTGGCGATATCGGCCTTGTGAACTATCGAACGGTAGTCTATTGCGGGGATATAACCTTCTATAAATCCCTTCAAGGTGACAGCCTCGGCAGGATGAGCCTCGGCCCAAGCCTTCTGGGCTGCGCGACGCTGCGCCACAATGGCACGCAGCTGTTCGCGGCGGTCGGCATAGAGCTTCTTAACTTCATCGCGTATCACCCAAGGATTCTCAGGATCGCCACCAAGATTGCGCACAGTGGCGGCATAGTCGGCACCTGACTTGCTGAGAGGCTGGCCGTGAGTGCTGCATTTGCCCTCGAAATTTTCGCCGGTGGCGGTAACTGCACCGCGACCCATCACCGTGTGGCCGATAATCAGCGTCGGACGCTTGGTTTCATTCTGCGCTGCCTCGATAGCCTTGGCCATGGCCTCGGCATCAGTTCCATCTACCTCAAGCACATTCCAGTGCCATGCGCGATATTTGGCGGCATAGTCTTCAGTGTCCACAGCATCCACATCGGTTGAAAGCTGAACCTTATTGCTGTCGTAGAACATTATAAGATTGCTCAGCCCGAGATAGCCGGCTATACGGCCCGCACCCTGGGATATCTCCTCCTGAATGCCACCGTCTGATATGAAAGCGTATGTCTTGTGTGCCCACTCCTCGCCAAACCGTGCCACGATAAACCGTTCGGCTATCGCTGCACCGACAGCCATCGTATGGCCTTGGCCGAGTGGTCCGGAAGTGTTCTCCACACCACGTTTCGGATCAAGTTCAGGATGTCCGGGCGTCACGCTGCCCCACTGGCGGAACTGCTGCAGTTCATCCATGGTGTAATATCCACACATGGCGAGAACACTGTAGAGCATCGGCGACATGTGGCCTGGATCGAGAAAGAAGCGGTCGCGGGCTATCCACATCGCATCGTCGGGGTCTGTCACCAGAAACTGCGAGTAAAGCACATTGATGAAATCAGCGCCGCCCATAGCGCCGCCGGGATGTCCGGATTTGGCCTTTTCAACCATCGAAGCCGCCAGCACACGTATATTGTCGGCAGCCGAGTCCATTTGTTTCTTATCCATGAGTGAGTATGATGATTACGCGGTTTGTGGCACGCATTTGCCCGTACCGTCGGCAAAATTACTCATAACCCGCCACACTCACAAATTTCAAGTGACAAAACACCCCGGAGAATGTATCCCCGGGGTGCCGTATAATATATTAAGGTGTGACCTTAGTCCTCCATCACGCCCTCTTTAATCTCTTCGGCTATCTCTTTTTCAGAGCTGTCGCGACGTGTAACGCGCGAACCGATGAGTGCATAGTAAAGCAGATAGGCAGTGGCTACGAAGAGCACCCAGTAGCTTGCCATGAAGCTGCCGGTAGCGTCGGCCACAGCACCCTGGATAAGCGGAAGTATACCACCGCCGCACACCATCACCATGAAGAATCCTGAGGCCACGGCAGTGTATTTGCCAAGGCCTTCGGCGGCGAGGTTGAATATGCCGCCCCACATCACTGAGGTGCAAAGACCGCAGAGCACGAGGAGGAATATGTTGAGTGGTGCGTCAACACCGATAAAGGGCACGTGGATTGTAGTCTCGGCATTGAGCATTATGGCGCCGAGTATCAATGCGAGCGCTACGGTCGAAACAGTAACGAGCATGGTCTTGCTGGAAACCATACCGCCTACCGAGCCACCGATCAGACGGCCTACAAGCATCAGGAACCAATATGCGCCGACAAGCGAACCGGCCACGGCGGTGTCCATACCAAGCTGGTTGGTCATATAAAGGTTGGCCATGTTGGGAATGCCTACCTCAATACCTACATAGAGGAAGATGGCTACCACGCCGCCTACATAGTGGCGGAATTTGAGTGCTCCGGCCAGAGTGGGTTTTTCCACTTTCTTGCCACCGCGTTTGAGTTCCTCGAGGATAGGTTCGGGAAGTTTCGAGAGTATCAGCACCACAAGAGCGAGAGCGAAGATGCCCATTGCCACATAGAGAGCAGGACGTGCGGCCACAAGGGTAAGGCCCTGGAGGCTGCCACCCATCAGATAGCCCACGAGCACGGGGCAGATGGTAGCTGCAAGCGAGTTGGTGGCACCGCCGAACTGCAGAAGCTGGTTGCCGGTCTTACCGCCACCGCCAAGAGTGTTGAGCATGGGATTGACCACGGTGTTGAGCATACACATGGAGAATCCGGCCACGAATGCACCGGCCAAATACACCGAGAATATTGTGTCGTTGCCTTCCAATGTAGATGAAAGGAACATCAGAGCCACACCTACGAGACCTACAAGAACTGCGGCGATAGCTGAGAACTTATAGCCTTTCTTCTGGAGAATCATGCCGGCGGGCAGACCCATGAATGCGTATGCTATGAAGTTGGCGGCATTGCCGAGCTGCGACTGGAGGGCGCTCAGACCGAGCTGCTCTTTAAGTATTACTCCAAATGGATTCTGGAAACCTGTAACGAACGAAATCATCGCAAACAGGAAGAACATTACGATAATCGGTAATGTGTAATTCGGTTTTTGATTGGTTGTCATGGATTTTATGATTATAAAAATTTACTATATTTTCATGGTGTTCAAGGATGGAACATGCGCAAAGTTAATCTTTTTTTCGTTAACCCGGTAATTGTTACGCACTTTTTGCGCAGGAGAGCGCGGGTCAATATTCCCTTTCGCCAAAAATTCCGGTGCCGACACGCACCATTGTCGAGCCGCAGCTCACCGCCAGCGGATAATCGTGGCTCATGCCCATGCTCACAGTGTCGAATCCCCTCAGGTCGGGAGCTATTTCTGTGCGTATGGTGTCAAACACCCGGGCTATGGACTCAAAATCCTCGGCGATGCGTTTCTCATCGTCGGTATTGGTGGCCATACCCATCACGCCACATATATGTGTGGCTTTCAACGATTCGAATCTCCGGCCGCGGAAATAGTCGAGCAGCTCCTCAGGAGTGAAGCCGCTTTTAGTCTCCTCGGCGGCCACATGCAGCTGCATGAGCACCCGCGTCACCACACCGGCCTTGGCCGATTCGGCATCAATCTTATCGAGAAGCCTTTCGGAGTCCACACTCTCTATCATGCTTACGCGCCCCACCACCTGACGCACCTTATTGGTCTGGAGATGGCCTATGAAATGCCAGCGCACGTCGGCAGGCATCTGAGGAATCTTTGCCACGAGTTCCTGCACGCGGCTCTCCCCAAACACCCGCTGTCCGGCCACGTATGCTTCCATAAGAGCCTCCACAGGGTGGAATTTCGACACAGCAGTGAGCGTCACCCCCTCAGGGAGAGTGGCGAGCACACTCAGCAGATTAGAAGCGATACCGCCCATGGCCCCGATTATTCAGCCTGTTCGACTGCCGGCTTACTTCCGGCACCTAATTTGGCCGCATACACATCCATAAGCGGAGTTTCGGCAAGCGACACCAATTCAAAATCGGCCATGGTGCCTTTCATGCCCTCCATGAAGTTATCGTAGGCATTCTTGAAGTCGGAACCGGCCACAAGTATCAGCGTGGTAGTCTTTTTCTCCACCGCGGTCTTCTCGTCGATGGTGATGAACGCCACCTTGGCCATATACCAGCGGTCGGCCGTGTCATCGCGGAATATTTCCGAAATTTTGGTGCGTTTCACGGCGCTCACCGAAAAATCGCCGGATATGAACGGAGTCTGCTCCTCTATGATCCGCGCTTCAGCTTCGGTAAACGACAACGCGTCTACAAGATAGGGCTCGTTGACCTTTTTAGGAACCCCATTTTCCATCATCTTATCGTAGCGCACTTTGCACTCAAACCAATTTGCCATATAATGTATATCTTTAAAATTCGTATGGCAAAGATACGAATAAGTTGAGTGCAAAACCAAACTTGTTTGAGTTTTGCCGAACGTGAGTATCTAAGGCGAAGCCAAAGATACGAATAAGTCGAGAGCAAACCCGAACTTATTTTGATTTTGCCGGGTAAGGGACAAGAAAGGGTGGCGAAATTCGCCACCCTTGGTTATGGGATTGCCGGGCCGGGAGGCCTGAGGGGATTAGTTTTTGGTCACTTTGCGCGACAGTGACGCCGTGGAGGTTGAGGCGCGCAGTATGTATATGCCGCTCTGGAGCGATGAGGCGCTGACGGTGGCAGTGCCGTCGGTGCCGCGTGCCGAAGCCACGGGGCGTCCCTGAAGGTCGTAAAGCGTGGCGGTGATGTCGGCGGCTCCGGCCATGTAGACCTCGTAGCCGTCGGCAGTGGCGGTAACAATGAGCCGCTCGTCGGCATCGGCCCACACATCGCCTATGGCCGCGCGGTTGTCAAGCACATACTGAATACCCTTGAGGGCGTCAATTTTACCTGCTCCCCAGCGGGCCTTATTCCGGCCCATTGAGAAACTTTCGTAAGTCGACGTGCTGTTTATCACATCCATAACACGGTCGTATGTAAGGGTGGGGTCGGCCTGAAGCCACAGTCCTATTGTGCCGGTTACGAACGGACACGACATAGATGTGCCATTCATCGTACCCCAATAGTAGGTGGTGATGTTGAATCGGCCGGTTGTTGCCTTTCCAACCATATCACCCGAATTATTTTTATTAGTGACATAGTAGGAACTATAACTTGAGACAATGCGTGCTCCCGGAGCGCAGACATGTGGCAGTGTCTCGCCGCTGAAAGTCGTGCCATAGGATGAGAATGGAGCGATAGACCCCACACTGAATCCCGTAACGGCAGGCCAGTAGCTATTGGTTGTCAGCGCACCACAGGTCGTGCGGCTTACATAAGCACCTACAGCTATTATATTGTCGGCACATGCTCCATCGTTAATTGAGTTGGAGGGGCTACCATTAGTATAACCTACTACAGTTCCGGCCGTGGAACCGGGTTTGTCAGAGAATGTAAGATTGGCAGTTGAGGAATACAGATACAATTTCTGACCCGTATTCGCTCCGGTAACATACAGTGCTATGACCTTGTCGGCACTCGCGGAACTTACGCCGGAGAAATCTGTATATACCTCAAAACGGTTGTTCCGCGGGTCGATAGCCGAAGTAGCGGTAATCGAGCCTGTGAAATAGGCTGTGAAAGCTGCCACTCCCGCTGTGCTGGCTGTCTGCCGTGCCTTGTTGATAGTTATTACAGGTGTGAAAGTCTTTGCCGACACCGAATATACACCCCACTGGAGGTTGAGCACAGTGTTATCCGTACCCCAAAGGTCGGCAATACCGGTTATCACATTATTGCTGTTGCCCTGGATGAATGTCCGCAGACATGAATTGTCGCCTGATTCAGCTGTGATGCTTTTCACAATCGATATATTCGCATCGCCATCGTTTCCGGCGCTCATACATATAATGCCGCGTTTACCTTGTCGGGCAAGTTCCGTGGAATATGCGTCGGTTCCGTCGTGCGGGCCGGCGGTGTGCCCGAGCGAAAGATTGACCACCGCCGGTTTACCTACCGAATCGGCATAATCAAATATATTTTTCACTCCCTGAAGTATGTTACTTGTGTAAAGTGCGCCTACACTAAGGGCAAGATCGGCTCCGGTAGCAACTCCGTAATAAGGAATCGGCTGCTTGGTGCGCATTTCAGGAGCTGTTCCGGTGGCAGTCGACATGTATGCGTAGTCGCCATTACCGCTGTAAGAGCCACCCATTATACCAGCCACGTGTGTGGCGTGTGATTCGTTATTGTCGTCTGTTGAAAAAGAGGATATATCAGTGGGGGTATACATCTTGTAAGATCCATCGTTGGAATGAAGCCACCACAAGCGCTGGATGCGCGACTCTCCTGAGCCATTGTCCTTTTTAAAATTGATGTGGTTAGCTTCGAGACCAACGTCCATCATGCCGACAATAACACCTGCACCATCAAACGACATTGTAGAACCACCATGAGAAAATCCGGAGTGGACATTATCAACGGAGCCCGATGGGCGGGCATAGTTCATGTCAACATTGAGTTTCTGGCATAATTCCACGCAACTTATGCAATCGACATCTTCAAGATCCATCAGCCTGACGGCCGGGAGCTTGGCTATGATGCATGTAGACAACTCATCAACTACCGTGAGAAAGTCCACTTCACGAAGTTCGTCAACCGAGTGTCCGTTGCTGAGAGTGATGAATACTGAAACTGTTTCCGAAGAGCTTGCTTCGGAAGCGGCCGCATTTGTCGAATTGAGGTCGGTGCCGATTGTCCCATGCAGCTTTGCCGCCTCTATGGCTTCGTAGGCGCGCTGCATAACCGGCGCGGTCAGTTTTTGCTGTGCCGACAGACTGCCCGAGCACAGCGCCAACGCTAATAGAAAGTATATTTTTTTCATAGAAATAGTTGGAGGTTTGTTGTTAACGACCCTTTAATGCAGATAATTCAGAAAGGTTACACCATGGAGGTGTAACCTTTCTGAATAAGAATATCATTTTCCCTCGATGGGAAACATGTTACTGGACTTTGGTAAGGCTGAACGAGGGAGCCTGGAAGTTAACACTGCCGAGGAAGCCGCCGCCCGTGTGGTTGCCGGGGGTGAACAGACCGCCTGCGCATCCGGTGTCGAATATGAACTGTGTTACTTCCTCGTTGGATGTTGCCGAGGCTGTGCCGGCAAGGAAGAGGCCTTCAGAATCCATGGGCAGGAGAACCACGTCGGCATCGCCGAGACCGGTGAACGTAACGTTTGTGGCAAGCACCTGAGGCATGGATATGGAGAGTTCAACCAATCCGGTAGAGGCATTGAGCTGGAAGTCAATTATCACATCACCAAGATAGCTCAAACCTGCGATTCCCGAGAGTTTCACTTTCTTGAAGTGATTGGGGTCATCTTCGGGATAAGCCGAGATGGTGCATGTGTAAGAGCCTCGTGTGGTGGTCGACTGCCATGTACCCACGAGTTTTGAGAGAGCCTCGGGAAGCAGATGGTCCTCATCAATCAGGCGTACCAGAGTGGTGGTGTTGCCGCTGATTTTGGCTCCTTTGGCCGAAACGATGGTGACGGTAAATTCGCGGTCGTCGTTGATATCGTCATTGCTCGACGGATGGAATTCGATGGCACCTTTAGTCTCGCCGGCGGGAATAACGATGGTTTTGGATGTAATGACATAGTTCTCATTTTCCACAGCCGGACTTGTTCCTATGCCTTCCACCTCGACTGTAACGGTCACCGGACCGTTGGTCTCACCTGAAAGCACCACCGGGATGTTGTAATATACACCGGTTGAGAAGTCCTCGGCAACAGCCATCTCAGTCTGCAGCATGCTAACGGTGACATCGGCAGTATTGAAGTTGTCATCATCGTCGGAGCAAGCCGTCATTGTGAGAGCGGCAAGTGCGATGGCGAATATTTTGTTCAATTTCATAATTGTAATCTTGTTAATAAGTCACACAATATTATTCATAACCGGGGTTCTGCTGACCTTTAAGAGCTGCGCACACCTGAATCTCATCGTAAGGTATGGGCCATGTGTAGCGATAGTCTCCGGGGACGTATTCAGTTGTAGCGTCGTTGGCCACAAACAGTTCGGCAACGTCGGTAGTTCCGGCAGCAACCACGCCATATTGAGCATATCGGGTGAATCCAAGGCCCCAACGGGCAAGGTCGCGCAGACGGAAACCTTCGCCTATCAACTCCATGCCACGCTCCATGCGGATTGCATCGCGCAGCGCAGTACCGGCAAGTGCTTCGTCCTGATAGTCTATGATGCGCGCCTTACGCAGCGTGTTGAGCGCTGTGAGTGCATCGGTGGGCTTGTTGAGTTCGTAAGCAGCCTCGGCGAGAATCAGATACTGCTCTGACAGGCGGAATGGTTTGGCTTTGTTCTTATAGTCGTTTGTGGTGGTAGTGGCATTGAGCGACGGGTTGCCGGGATATTTGTTCATGATGAACGCGGCAGTGGTCTGCGCATCAACAGTCATAACCAATCCTTTGAAGTATGCATCGTAACGGATGTCGTTATCGTCATACTGTGCGAGCCAGTACATGGTCGGCACACAGTTCACGCGGGTAGGATATTCGTCCTTGTAGTTGTACACATCGAAGAACGATGCGATTGTATTGGCCTCAGCAAGATTTCCGAACGGAACAAAGAGAAGTTCCGATGACATATCGGTGGTCCACATGTTCACATAATTATCTCCTTCGGCAAGCGCGAAACCGGGAGTAGTGGTCACTTCCTGAGCATAGTCGTAGGCATCCTTGAAGTTGCGCGTGTTGAGAGCCACACGAGCCTGCATGGCGCGGACAGTGGCCGAGTTGAGATACGATGCTCCGGGAGCCATGAGCGAAGCGAGTTCGGCGGCGGGAGCCACAGCCTCGTAAGCCTTGATAGCGTTGTAGGCATATTCGAGGTCGTTGTTTATAAGCTGCAACGTAGCATTCATAGAGCTGCGGCCGGGGTACTTCGTATGGTCAATCATCGGGTCGTAGACAGTGACAAGCTGGCAACCGTAACCTTCCTTGTCGGCGAGTTCGGCCGAGTAGGGCTGGCAGAAGTGGTCGAGCAGATAGAAGTACTGGTAAGCGCGGGTAAACTTGAGTTCGCCGATATAGCGCTCCACAACAGGTTGCTCGTTAGCCTCCACAAGGCCTTCCGACAGAAGACGCTCACCTTCGGCAATTGCGAAGTTGATGCTCTTCATCTGAGAGTATACGCTCTTATACTTTGACGATGGTTCGTCAGACGATGCAAGATAATTGCCCTGTATCTGGCGGGATGTACGGCCACCATTGCCTTTGAGACCAATATAGTAGTCGGCCTGAAGATCGGGGTCGGTAACCCACGAACCTGCAGTCATGCTTCTGAGGCAGTTGTAGCTATAGTTGCGGAATTTTTCGAGACCGCTCACATTCTGGATGGCATCGGGAACCTCCACAGCACCCGGCACTTTCACATCCATGTCGCAGGAGGTCAGCAACAGGCCGGCAGCCACCAATGAATATAATATTTTTTTCATAGTTCTATAGTGAATTTTTGAGAATTGATTAGAATGTCACTTCAACACCGAATTCATACTGGCGGGTATTGGGGTACATCATCTGAACCACATTTCCCTCGTATTCGGGATCCACACCCTTGAAACCGGTGAATGTAAGGAGGTTGCGGCCGGTGAAGTGGAACGAGATATCAGACATGCGGAGCGTGTTGATCCACTGTTTGGGCAGCGAGTATGCCACAGTGAGGTTCTTCAGACGCAGGAACGATGAGTTTTCAACCCAACGGCTGTCGGCCTGGATTTCCTGAGGCTTACCGTAGAGGTCCACGATGTTAGGCATGTCGGTGACATCGCCGGGTTTGGTCCATACATTGAGGAGATTTGTTGTACCGTTGGTGTTACGCGACACAGAAACTGTCGGGTCATTGATATACCAGTTGGTAGCGTTGAATATGTATTTGTCGGCACTCCAGTTGAAGTCGGCGCGGAGGCTTATGCCTTTCCAGCGTGCGTTGATGCCGAAACCGCCGTTCCAAGGAGCGATGAAAGTCTTGCCGAGGTCCACTTCGTCGCTGTCGCTGTACTTCTTGGTGAGGTTACCGTCTTTGGTGTACCACATCTGCTGGCCGTCGCGCGGGTCTACGCCTGCATAGCGCACGTTAGTGATGGCAAACGGATTCTTGCCCTTGCGGTAGGTAACACCTGTGCCGGGAATAGTAAACTGATCGAGACCGTTGAAGAGTTCGGTGATGGTATTCTTGTTGTAGTTGAAATTAACATCTACACCTACATACCAATCCTTGTCCTGATAGATATCGGCGCTGAAGTCCACGTCGACACCCATGTTGCGCATACCGCCGCAGTTGGCTGTGGCGCTTGTCCATCCGGTAGTCCACGAATAGGGCACTGACATCAGCATGTCTTCGGTGTTCTTGATATAGAAGTCCACGCTTGTGCGCAGGCGGTTGTTGAGGAAACCGAAGTCAACACCAAGGTCAAACGCGCGGATTGTCTCCCATGTGAGCTTGTCATTGGCAAGACCGGAGATGCCCCACGAAGTGGTGCCATTGTAAGAGTTGCCTGTACCTACGGTTCCGATGTAATCGTAGTTGCCTATGCCGCTCGAGTTGCCCGATGTACCGTAGTTGACACGGAGTTTCAGGTCACTGAGCCAGTTTACGGACTGCATGAACTGCTCTTTCTTGATGTTCCACATTGCGCCGATGGAGTAGAATGTGCCCCAACGGTGATCCTTGGCAAACTTTGAGCTACCGTCGCGGCGTACAGCGAAGTCAAGGAAGTAACGCTCATCGAAGCTGTAGCTGCCGGTGAGGAAGTAGGAGTTCATTATATACTCGTACTTGCCGTGGGTTATACCGCTCATCTGCACAGTGGTACCTTGGGTAAGCATATTCTGGGTAGCGTTAGGCTGACCGCTCGTGGTTACCGAGAAGTTGTGGTTGCGGGTTATGATTGACTCCTGACCGATAAGGAAAGAGAAGTCGTGCTTATTATCGAGATTGAACTTATACTCGGCGGTGTTGGTATAAGTGAACTGATACCAGCGCTGGAATGCTTCAGATGAGGAGGCCGTCATGTTGTCGAGTACAATCTTGTCGCCCATCGGGGTAGTCTCGTTCTCGTAAGGCGGACGTGCCGACGAGTTGCGGTAGTCAAACGCATTGACATTCTGCTGAGCGCGGATGGTAAGACCCTTGATGGGGGTGATCTGCTCGTAGAGAGTCATCATGGCGGTGAGGTTGGTACGCTTGCCAACGTATGCCTTTTCATTGAAATAGTTGGGATCGACAGAGCCGGAATAGTGATAATACTTGGCGCGGTCACCGAACACTATGTCGCCACGGTCGTTGAACGAATAATAGTAGGGCGAATCGTAGGGAAGCAAGTTGTACACCTGCATGAAGGGGTTGTTCGTATAGACACCTTGATTTTCAGATGTTGACGACGCAGCATTGTTAGTCTCGTAGCGTTCGAAGCCAACGTTGGTCGAAACACCCATCGAAAGCCACGGCTTGATTTTGGTGTCGAGATTGAAGCGGAGGGTCTCGCGGCGGAAACCTGAGCGGTCAATCAGACCGTCCTGGTCGTAATGGCCGAGAGATATGTAGTAGCGTGTACGCTCCGTACCGCCCTGTACGCGGCCCTCAAGCGAGTAGGTAAGAGCATTGTTGTTAATCAGATAGTCCTTCCAATTGGTATTGATGCCGTAATTGTCAACGAGATTGCGCACCTCGTCGCTCACCGGGCTGTTGACCAAGTCGCGGAAGCGGACATACTGCTTAGAGTCCATAAGTTCAATCTTATCGTTTGCCATCTGGCTCCATCCCACGTTGGCGCGTACGGTTACCTTGGCTTCCTCACCATATTTACCCTTCTTGGTGGTGATCACGATAACACCGTTGGCAGCACGCGAACCGTAAATTGCTGTCGATGCAGCATCCTTGAGCACGGTCACGCTCTCGATGTCGGAGGGATTGAGGGTGGTGAATATCGATGATGTGGCGGGGGCACCGTCGCAGATAAACAGCGGAGTATTACCCGAAAGCGAGTTGTAGCCACGTATACGTATTGACGAAGGAAGCGACGAAGGCTCACCGGAGTTCGAGAATATCGAAAGACCTGATACCTGACCCTGGAGGGCGTCAACGAAGTTGGCGCTCGGTGTATCTTCCATCACCTCCTGGC
>CANSRU010000021.1 GCA_947649495.1 uncultured Porphyromonadaceae bacterium
AGTTTCCTAAACTTTAGATAGCAGTTCGATTCTGCTCCGGGGTACAAAACTAAACTTACTCTTAAATCTCAAACTACGGGCGTGTTATGAAACAAGGTCAGGCTGCGCAGTCCCGCAAATCGCCGTTGGCATGGGTGCCTTCGGTCTATTTTGCCATGGGATTGCCGTTTATAGTGCTTAATTTGGTGGCGGTTATAATGTTCAACAATCTCGGTGTCGACAAGGCTCAGATTGCATTCTGGACATCGCTTCTCACACTTCCTTACACCTTGAAGTTTATCTGGAGCCCGCTCCTTGAGATTTACTGGACCAAAAAGAATTTCGTTGTGGCCACTCAGGCCATATCGGGATTCTGTTTCGCCCTGATTGCATTCCTGCTTCCGTTGCCCGACTTTTTCACATGGACCATAGCTGTGATGGGTATTGTGGCTTTCTCGGGTGCCACTCACGATATAGCCACCGACGGTGTGTATCTGACCGCGCTCGATAAAAAGACACAATCGGCCTACATCGGGTGGCAGGGTGCGTTCTACAATCTTGCCAAAGTGCTTGCCAATGGTGGGCTTGTGTGGCTTGCGGGCGTGATAATGAACCATTACAAGACGACGAGCCCCGACCGTGCACCGTTCTATGCCTGGATGATAATAATGGGTATAATCGGAGGTCTGCTAATCTGTCTGTCCATCTACCACTTCTTCATGCTCCCTTCCGGTTCCGGCGCAGTCAAGAGCGGCCCGAAGAACTTCAGCGAATCCATGAAGGAGATGGGCAATGTGCTTCTGGCATTCTTCAGCAAGAAATACATTCTTATTTATGTGCTGTTTATCGTGTGCTACCGTCTTACCGAGGGCTTTGCCATGAAGATGGTGCCGATATTCCTGCAGGCTCCTTTGTCAGAGGGTGGTCTTGGAATGAGCAATGAGGCCATGGGTACAATCTATGGTATATTCGGCACTGTGGCATTTATAATCGGTTCGATACTCGGTGGCTATTATATAGCTCATTTCGGGTTGAAGCGTGTGCTGTTCTCCCTTGTGTGCATATTCAACATTCCGTTCATAATCTATTTCCTCTTCTCGGTGTTCCTTCCCGAAAATCTGTGGATAATAGGTTCAGGGTTGGTTATCGAATACTTCTGCTACGGATTCGGATTCGTAGGCCTGACGCTGTTTATGATGCAGCAGGTGGCTCCAGGCAAGCATTCAATGGCCCACTATGCATTTGCCTCGGCCATAATGAACCTCGGCGTGATGCTTCCGGGCATGATAAGCGGATGGATATGTGAGCGCACCGGCTACGAACTCTTTTTCATCATAGCGCTCGTAATGGCTGTCCCGGCATTTGTGCTCGCATGGACAGTGCCGTTCACGCATTCCGATAAGGGCGATGATAATCCCGAGGATGTGATAGCCGACGGAATAAAAGTAGAGGAAAATACTGAATTATTATCATAAATAAACATAAACAATGAGCGAATTAAAGATTAAAGGACAGCCGCTTCCCGATATGCCTTGGGAAGACCGTCCCGAAGGATGCAAAGAGGTGATGTGGCGCTACAGTGCCAATCCTGTGATACCGCGCGATGCCCTCAGCACCTCAAACAGTATATTCAATTCGGCGGTTGTGCCATTCAAAAAAGGTAAATACAATTATGCCGGTGTGTTCCGCTGCGACGATACCAACCGCCGCATGCGCATACATGTGGGCTTCTCGGTAGATGGTTTCAAATGGGAAATCAACGAGGAGGACATGAAGCTCACAGGTGCCGATCCCGAGATTGGCGAATGGGTGTATGGCTACGACCCCCGTGTTGCGAAAGTGGACGACAAATATTATGTGACATGGTGCAACGGATATCACGGACCTACCATCGGTGCCGCATGGACCACTGACTTCGAGACATTCCATCAGCTTGAGAACGCATTCCTGCCTTACAACCGCAACGGTGTGATGTTCCCCAAGAAAATAAATGGCAATTTCGCTATGCTGTCACGCCCCAGCGACACAGGTCACACTCCTTTCGGCGATATATTCTACAGCGAATCGCCCGACATGGAATTCTGGGGACGTCATCGCCACGTGATGGCTCCGGCAGCGTTTGAGGATAGCGCATGGCAGTGCATGAAGATTGGTGCCGGACCTATTCCAATCGAGACTTCCGAAGGGTGGTTGCTCATCTATCATGGTGTGCTCCGCTCATGCAACGGATATGTCTATGCTTTCGGCTCGGCTTTGCTTGACCTCGAGCAGCCTTGGAAAGTGCTTGCCCGCTCGGGACCATATCTGATCTCCCCGCGTGAGATTTACGAGCTTACCGGCGATGTGCCCAATGTGACATTCCCCTGCGCCGCTCTTCACGATCCCGAAACAGGTCGTCTGGCTGTGTACTACGGATGCGCCGATACCGTTACCGGACTTGCTTTCGGTTACATTCCCGAGATAGTGGAATGGACCAAAAAGAATTCTATAGTCTGATAAATTATCTCTTACATAGAAGCCACCGCCGAGTTCTTACTTTGCGGTGGCTTTCGTTTTTACATTTAAGCGCGTTGTTCAGATATGCAGCAGGTCGCGGAGTATGTCGAGGGCTGTTGAGATGTCGTCGGGGGTGGCGGTGCGGTCAATTACAATCTCGCCCGGTGCCCGGAGCAGTGTGAAGTTTATGTGATTCCGGTCGATGTTTTTCTTGTCGTGGCGCATCAGGTCAATGAGATGCTCGTAATCCGGGCATTTTATTTCAGGCGCCGGATAGTGTCGCTCGACGAATGCTGCGACTGAGCGTAGCGTGTCAGCAGGGAATTGCAATTGCATGTGCGACAGAACCAGATCCACCACCAACCCCCATGCCACAGCGTGCCCATGGGCCACAGGTCGGTTCCGCTCCATGGCCAGCGCTTCAAAGGCATGCGCGGCAGTGTGGCCGAGATTGAGAGCCTTGCGTATGCCATTTTCATGCGGATCCTCTGTGACTATACGACGTTTAACATTGACGCTGTGCTCAAGAAGTGGAAGCAATGCGTGGAGATCAGGTGTGTCTATGTTGAATGACAATGTTTTTCCGAGTGCTTCCTGCGAGTCGATGAGGGCGTGTTTAAGCATTTCCGCATAGCCCGATGTAAGTTCGGCATGGGGTAATGTGCTGAACCAGTTTGTGGATATAACCACTGTATGTGCAGGTGCAAATGCGCCTATCTCATTTTTCAGTCCGGCAAAATTTATGCCAGTCTTACCTCCTACAGCTGCGTCCACGGCACCGAGAAGTGTGGTGGGGATGTTGATGAAACGTATGCCTCTCTTGAACGTCGCGGCAGCAAACCCGCCAAGATCTGTAACCATTCCGCCACCTATATTAATAAGTAAGGAGTGACGCGATGCGCCTTCTTCCGACAGTTGTTGCCACACATGCGATAGCTGTGTGAGCGACTTATGGTTGTCGCCGGCCTCTATTTCTATAGTCTTTGCATCAGAAAGGGAAGGGCATGTGGATTGCAGGCTTCGGGCCATGGCCATGGTATTGGTGTCGGCGAGAATCCATATTCCGGCATAGTCCATGGTATTGAGAGTATTCTCAATGGCCTCGTCGGGGCGGTTGGTAAATATTATGTTCTGGCTCATGGGCTTATTCGGTCAGTTGAGGTTGCGCATGGTTGTGACGAATCCGTAAATCAGTATCGGGAGTGCGCGGGCAAACTCCTCCATCGATGGAAACACTATGTCGGCTCCCGCAGTTTCGAGTTCACGTATGTCGAGTGGGCCTGTGTTCACACCTATGGTAAATGCACCGGCGGCATGTCCGGCCTCCACTCCAAGTGGGGCGTTCTCAATCACTATACATTCATTAGGTGTCACTTCGGCCTTCTTCATCGCCATCAGGAATGGTTCGGGATGGGGCTTCCCATGGGTAACATCGCGCGATGTGACACGCAGTTCCGGAGTGAATGCCCCGGGAAAATCTGTTTCAAGACGGTCGATGAGCGAACTTTGGCCGGAACCTGTCACCAATACTCTGCGAAGGTCTATGGCTTTGAGAAAATCAAGCATCTCAGCAGCGCCAGGCATAGGGCTGACCGGTGGCATTTGCGAGAATAGCTCGGTTTTCCGGTGATATAATTGTTGTATCTCCTCCTGGGTGGCGTCGCGATGGAATGCGCGGTTGAACAGGATGTTGATAGTGGATGCTCCGGTGCGTCCCTCATAGCGGAAAAATTCATCCACCGGTACCTCCACACCAATCTCAAGCATCATCTGATGCCATGCGCGTGCATGGAGCGGCATGGAATCGTATAGAGTCCCGTCCATGTCAATAAGGGCAGCTTTGGGATTAAGGCAAATATATCCCTGTTCGGCAAGGAATTTCTGTATTATGGATTGATACATATCAGCGTTCTAACGTTTTTTCTTCGATTTTGATTTGCCGGCCGGATTTTGCCGTACTGCTGTGGAGTCGGCAGGCATGATAAATCCGGGCGGCATATCCATCACACCGGTCTTTATGAGCATTACCGAATCGGCGTGGCTCAGGGTGTCGGATGCCGCATCGTTATTGCGATCGCGCCGCATGCGTGAGTTCTGCATCTTCAATCCCTTTGTTCCGGCAGTGCGCACACCACGCTTGAACAGACGGTTCATCTCGTTCATAAGATTGATGCGTACAGTGTCGGTGATCTGTCGGCTTGAAGCCACATTTTTCTCATTTATGCGGGCTTTTCCAAGGCGAATCTTCATTTTTTCCGGTGTGCCTTTTATGTTTATTCCGAATTTGAACGGAATAGGCGATTTAAGAACAGCCACATGATAGTCGAGGTTGAGGTTCATGTCGTTGCTTCCACGTACGCCGAGCCGGTAGCGGTCCATGTCAAATATAAACGGATAAAGGTCGAGCCATCCTTCGTGGACTGTCATCTCCACTTCCATGTGGTCTATCATGTTGCGGTCCTTGTGCTTGAACATCATCCATTTGGCCACGGTGCGGAAAGTCTCGCTGTCGAGTAGCACCAAGGAGTCGCCGGTGAGTTTCAGAGCCAAGTCGATGGTGTTGAGCTTCAAGTTCATTGCTTCATCGAGATCTGTGGTAAGAGCCAGATCGGCGTTGACTATACCGTCTATCTCCTTCAGCAGTGGCATTATGGAGTCGAATTGAGGCATCATGCGCATGAACTCGTGCAGGTCGAGTTTGTTTATGCGCATGCCTGCGGCAAATTTCATCTCCTCTTTTGTCGGTGCGGAGTACAAGGCGGTGAGATTTACAGAGCCTATGTCTGTGCGTCCGCGTAGTTTCTGCAGGTTGATTGCTCCATCGTATACTGATATTTCGCCGCTGAAACGTTTTAGCCATATATCGTTGTACAGCACACGACGGGCATTTACACGCATGTTGGCCTGAATGTTGGATGGCACGATGAAAGCAGATGTGTCGGCAGTCGCTGCCTGATGGTCGATGGCGTTCTGAAGATGCTCGTCGGAGGCGTATTCGGAGATGGCTTTCGCAGTGCCGTTCCGCTGCTTTTCGGCAAATGCGGCTCCGCGTATCAATGTCGCTGTTATGTCGTTGATGTCGATTGTGTCGCTGTTCATGTCGAAATTCAGTTCGAGCGGTGCGCCTCGCCGCGATGTCAATGCACGCGATATGTTGCGTATCGAACCGTTGAGTGTGAAATCACTGTGTCCCATGCGGTACCGTGTGTCGCGCAGCACGATTGAGTCTGTCGAGAACGAGAGGTCTACATCCGACAGGGTGTTGCGTGTTGGGAAGTATGGGGTGAACACGCGTACCCTTTCGGTTTTGAACGTTCCTTCGGCCTGCCATAGCCTCAGCCACGAGCGTAAGGAATTGTCAATCCCGAATGTCAGGTTCTCGCGCCCGGTATCGGAAATATTATGCTTACGGTGGCGCATGGCCATAGCCATTATTGTATCGCCCGACAGTTCGGGATGAGCTGCGGCAATGGAGTCGTAGCGTGCTTGCAATGCCGGGGGCATGGGGCGGCGTGCGCGAGGATGGAGCGTTAGGTTGGCCTGCGAATTGCGCATGGAGGCGCGGTTATATTTATCGGCGTAGCGTATGTTTCTTGCGCCGAGCCTTACTTTAAGCAATGGCGAGCGGGCTTGGCTGTTGTAGCGTTGCAATGTGGCGTTTATGCCTGCGTCGCGGAGACGGAAATGGACGTGGTCGCTGTCTGACAACATATTCAGCCGGCCTGCTTTGATTGTGATTCCGAGTGGGTTTATCTGTGTGGTGTCGGACGACGAGGATACATTACGCGAGCCAAGCGATAGCGTCATGTCGCGACCGGAGATGCTGACACCCGGAGCGCCGACCGCAATGGTGTCCACTGATAGTGACGCGGTGAGAAGTGAATCGACGGTCTGACCGTTGACTGTTACTTTTGAGTCTGTTCCGAGGCTCAACACCGCTTGCCTTATGTATGACTGCATAGAGCTGTCGGCCATTGCGAGGTTGAATTCGGATAGGGAAATTTTGCCGTTGATGTGAGCCTTATGGAATTTTTTCGGTGTGAGGTAGCTTTGTCGCAATGAAAAATCGGCATGTCCGTTGAGCGTGCCCTCTATGGTGAACGGCAGGCGGGACAGCAGTTGCGACGGCAGACGGCCTATAGCCACACTGCCATCGAAAATTCCTTTGATTGCCGGGTCGGAGATGGGATGGGTCACATTGCCTGAAAGAGTGAAATCTATAGCCCGGCCTGAGGCTTCGAGAGTGTGTATCGTGACGGTGGATGCGTCGAGGTCTGTGCCACGGCACACCGCCTCGATATCGGCTTTCAGTTTTTGCAGGTCGAGTTGCTGGTACTTTATTTCAGATGCGTTCAACTTCAAGCGGGCTTTAAGCTCAGGCAGCGATTTTCCTCCCGGGGCGTATGGGTGCAGCAACTCAGCCTGAACATCCACAGTCATGTCGGAGTGGATATTTCCAAGATCGCCGCGGTAGCTGTCGGGAATCAGGGCAATCGCATCGGTGAGCCGCAACTTGGGAATAGATACGTCAAGTTTCGGCACCATAAGCGAGTCGGTCATATCGATTGAGGCATTGAATCCGGCTTTGACATCGCGCAACGACACTGTAAAATCGGAAAGCTCCACTTTCATCGGGTCAGCGCAGTCCCATTTAATGTTACCGTTGATTCCGAATGGGGTGTCGGGGATGTGTACAGGGAGTAGTTTGTTGCCGGCGGAGCCTGAGACGGAGAGTCTGTACATCGGGTTGTCGTGGCCGGTGAGCTCACTTTCGGCAAATGTGAGGGTGGCGTCTATGGAGTCGGGTATTGACCGGAAGCGGATTGGGAAACTGCCGGCTATTGCAAAGCGGTCGAGAGCTATGGCCGGCATTACCATTGTGCCGGAGGTGGAATCAGGAGCTTCGGCCGATGGGGGCAAAATATTGAAGTTGGTTGTGGAGTCGTTGACTACAAGTAGGTTCAGCCCTGGATTCCGCAACTCCACATCGTAGAGCGATATCTTCCCTATGGCAAGTTCGAGCACATTTATTCCGGCATGCAGGTGCTCAAGTGTAAGCAGAGAGTCGGCATCGGTGGGGAGAGACGCCCGGATAGGCGACGGTAAGGAGTTGAGGCTTTTTGATATGATGTCGAGCCGGTCAATGTCGACTGTTAATTTCGGGAATGAGGACCAGAAGGTCAGTTCCACACGGTCGGCCTTGACATCGGCATTGAGAAACTCGCCGGCATACCTGTTGGCTATCGGGGTGAGACGTGGCGGGGTCAGAATCCACACTATCAGCGACATGGCTATTATGAATAGGAGCATTAGGCCTGCGGCTGTTATGCCGGTCCATTTAAGAATGCGGCGCCATAGTGGTTTTGCGGGCTTTTCCGGTTGTTTTTTATCTGAATCGACGTTCTGTGTCATGGGAAAAACGGTGTTATCGGCGCTCTGTGTTCTGGCGCACGGTGATATGGAAACAAGGTTGCTTTAGTTCATATTTTACCCAGCATCGGCCCTCCTCGCGCAAGGCATACAGCACTTCTGCAAGCACACCTTTGAGGTCGTCGGCTGAGCGTGGTATGCGGTCGCTGTCGGCTATGAACCGGGAGTAGCTTATGTCGAATGTTGTGCCGAGCTGGTGCACCGACGAGTCGAGGGCATTGCTGTTGCGGCGTCGCAGGCGCGACACGCTTTCGGGGGTGCGCAACACGCTGGTCACCTTTATACGGTAGTCGCCACCGCCGCGTGAGGCTATTGTGTCGCGGAACCGTGCGCCTATCTCGTGCAGCAATGCTGCGGCTTCGGGTATGAGGTATGGCCGCGAGTATGTGAGGGGTTCGACAAAGAAGTCGCGGCACGGGGCCACTTTCACTATCGGCCGTCGCAAGTCCCAGTGCGACCTGGTGTCGCTTAACGGCACAATCCCTATCTTCTCGGCCTCAGCCCAATGGATGTAGTTGCTGTCGTTGAAGATATCGGCATATCGGCCTATGTGTCTCACTTTCATGCTGACCGTAGGCTCGGGCATGTCGGGAAGCGGATTGGAATAGAATTCGGTGGAGTCGTTTTCTGTCCCGGTGAGCATGTCTGTTGCCGCCGGAATGATGTCCTGAATGTTTTCAGCATCATTATCGGCAGCCTGCGTTATGGCCTGTCCGGTGGGTTGTGATTCGGCTTCCATGGGCGATGGCCCGGTGAAGTCCAGTATTTCGGTGGTGGAATCAGTTTCCCCGGCACAGCTCCATACAGTGGAGGCTATGGCCAGCAGGGCTATAATCCATGTGAGATGTTTCATGCCGGTGAATTTTTAATGCGAAGGCACATAATTTATGTAACAAAGTGTAAAGTTACGAACTTCCATCATATTTCGCAACCTGCCATGGCGTCGGTTGGCACATGCCGTTTAGTGATTTTTAAAACAAATATATCAAAATTCTGCTTACCTTTGCCAGATATGAGCACGTACCGCAACAGAAGTTTCATAGCTTGGTGCCGTCGTTACATCAGTTTCAGCCTGATAGCGATAGCCGGGCTGCTGTCGTACATATTGTTCTTTACCGATAATTCTGTCCCCGACACCTATGTCTACGACCGTGAGATAGAGCAGAAAAAAAATGCCATAAAGGCGGCAAATGATACATTGCGTTACTATCAGGACCTGAACCGCCGGCTCACCACCGACGCCGGAACCATGGAGCAGGTGGCGCGGGAGCAGTACCACATGCAGCGTCAGGGTGAGGACGTTTATATAATCAAGTAGCAACATAATTATGTCAAAATCTGAAACCAACAGACCTGTAATGCCCCGGTCGCCTTGGCAATGGGTGGTCAATGCCGGTCTGCTTCTGATAGTGGCGGCCACCGCGCTGCCATTGTTTATGATAAATAATCCGGTCTACCGCTATCTGCTTACTGCAGGAGCCGTGGCCGTGTTTGTAGGACGCATGTCCATGCCTAAGGTAAAGGGCGGCTCGCTGCGTCTGCGCAGGCTGTGCCGCATAGAATTGTGGGCGGGTATTATTTTCTGTGCAGCCGCATTTTTTGTGTGGTGGCCGGGTGCGCGTCCCATGGACTGGCTCGCATTCACTCTTGCCGGCGGAATGCTTCAGATCTACACCTCGATTATGATTCCGCGTCAGATACGCAAGGACTGCGGAGAGTGAACGCGGTGCCTAATTGTGAAATTAAGGGGCTACATAGTGCTTTAATTCTCTAATAATTACTAAATTTGCGCCGAAATGGCACTTAACCTAACCATTGACCAAGGAAATTCGGCTGCCAAGCTCGCCCTTTGGGACGGCGACAAGCTGGAGGAAGTGCGCATCGTGCCGCGTCTGACGCCCGATGCTCTTGCTTCTTTTCTGTCACCGTACAATGGCGATGTTGCAAACGCGATATACTGTTCAGTGGCGAGCCGCGGGACTGAGATAATGGCCTTGTTGAGCAACATAGCACCGAGAGCGGTGAGATTGCAAAGCGACATGCCGCTGCCTATAGCCATAGACTACGGAACTCCCGGTTCGCTCGGTGCCGACCGGATAGCAGCCGCGGTGGGAGCGTGGGCCACATTGGAGGGGCGGACGCTGCTTGTGGTTGATGCCGGCACGGCGGTGACCTACGATGTGGTCAGTGCCGACGGCCGCTTCAAAGGAGGCAATATCGCTCCCGGAATGAGTATGAGGCTCGAGGCTCTTCACCGCTTCACGGCGCGGCTGCCAAGAGTGGAGGTGCCCCGTGAGCTCCCTGTGGGTACATTCCTCGGCCACGACACGGCTTCGGCCATGGTGATGGGCGCCGTCTACGGAATAGTGGGCGCATTGTCGTATTACAAATCCCATCTGCCATCCGACACAACGGTGGTGATGACAGGCGGATGGGCGCAGGAACTGAGCCGGCTGTGCGACTTTGATGTGATGGTGGAGCCGCACTTGGTGAGCAAAGGTCTAAACAGAATATTAATGTACAATGAAGATAAATAGAAAAATAACATTTACAGCAGTGGCGCTCATGCTGTCAGGCATGGTGTCGCAGGCGCAGATTACCTCTCCATATTCGAAGTTCGGCTATGGACTCTTGAACGACAATGCAACCTCGGCCCAGCGCCAGATGGGTGGCGTGGGCTACGGTATGAATTCAGGACGTCAGATTAATGTGATGAACCCCGCTTCGTATGCGGCTACCGACACCTTGACATTCCTTTTTGACATGGGTGTGGATTTCACGGTGCTTAAATCGTCGGAAAACACCTCGTCGGGAACAAACAAGCTCACGCAATATGGCGGTGGCATCGATTACATCACCATGCAGGTGCCCATAGGAAAGCGCATGGGCGCGAGCCTCGGTCTGGTTCCATTCTCGTCGGTGGGCTATTCGTTCGGTTCCAAGATAGACAACGGTTCAAACTCTCACGAGGGTAATGGCGGTATCAATCAGCTGTATCTCGGTTTTGCCGGTCGTCTGTTCAAGGGATTCAGCATAGGTGCCAATGTGTCGTATCTTTTCGGAAAGAATATCAACGATGTGTATGTTTACACTGAGAGCGGTTCGACATCGCTTTTCGAACAAGTGATGCGCGTGCGCGACTGGCGTGTGCAGTTCGGCGCCCAGTACACACTTGCTATCAATAAAGAGCATAATATAACTGCCGGTCTGGTATATTCGCCCGGCAAGACGCTTCTGGGAAGTGCCCGCGTTATAAAATATGATGTTGATGCCGATACCAAGCCTGATACTATCGGGTCGACATCGTTGAAGGGCAAGGCTTCGCTGCCTGATACCTGGGGCGCCGGTCTGAACTATCGTTGGGGACAGAAACTCATGGTTGAGGCCGACTTTACCTATCAGCCTTGGAGCAAGGTCAAGACTGTAAGTATGGATCATTTTGAGTCGACACGTTTCGCCGACCGCTGGCAGATTAATGCCGGTGTGCAGTACACCCCCGATGTGCGAGGCAACTATCTGAAGCGTATTAACTATCGTGCCGGAGGATTTTTCAACCGCGACTATATGATGGTGGGCGACAACCATGTGCGCGAATATGGTGTGTCGTTCGGCTTCGGCTTCCCGGCCCTCGCATCGAAAACGGTGATAAATCTCGGTCTGGAATATCGTCACCGTCAGGCCAACCCCAATCCGCTGCTTAAGGAGAATTACATCAATATACGCCTGGGCATAAACTTCAATGAACTCTGGTTCTTCCAGAACAAGATACGTTAACCTGTTTCTGCAATGTTCCGCTGCAATAGGATGAAATTTCATCGGGAATTTGGTATGCGGTTACTGCCGGCGGCTTTCGTGGCCGGGGTGGCATTGCTTGTCATGCCATCGTGCAAGGAGGATGAGAAAGAGGTGATAAGCGGAGATTTCGACCCCGAGCATTTCGCTACCATGACCACGGTCAATGTGTCGACGCTTATCTCCGATTCAGGAGTGACGCGCTATCACATACAGGCTCCGCTGTGGCTGATGTTTGACGAGGCTGCCGAGCCACGATGGACTTTCCCTCAGGGGCTGATGCTTGAAAAGTACGATGACCTTTTCCGTATTGATGCTAAGGTGGAGTGCGATTCGGCTACCTTTTTCAAGGACAAGCAGCTGTGGCGTCTTGACGGATATGTTGATATCGAGAATATGTCGGGCGAGAAATTCCTTACCGAACAGTTGTTCTGGGACCAGCGCCGGCAGAAAATCTACAGCGATTCGTTCATTCACATCGAGCGTGCCGACCGTATAATAGAAGGCTACGGGTTTGAATCGAACGACCGCATGTCAAACTATCATGTCAAACAGGTGTCGGGAATATTCCCCGCCTCCCAGTTCCAGGGTGATGGTGAGGCTGCTGAGGAGGCTCCTGATACGGCGGTTGCCACCGTGCAGTATGGCCCTCCGGTGCGTACATCCCAGCGTCGCCGTGTGGCTGCTGCTCCGCTGTCGTCAGAAGGGGCTGTCTCCTCTACTGACGCAGTGCCTGATGTTGTACCTGAGCGACCATTGCGAAAACTGGACATCAAGCGGCGGGTAAAACCGGAACGACAGAACGACAAAAAATAAACAGCATAGATATGGAAGTAACAACGTGGGTGATAATCGCCGTCGTTTCACTGATATTGTCAGGCCTGTTCTCAGGCACTGAAATAGCATATATCACATCCGACCGCGTGCGTGTCGAGCTCGACACCAAGCGTGGCGGTCTGGTGGGAAGGATAATCGGGCGTTTCTATGCCAACGAGGACCTGTTCATATCCACCATATTGGTAGGCAACAATATAGTGCTTGTAATCTATGGTATGGGAGCTGCGTTTCTCATAGAAGACTGCTGGCTCAACCATCTTCATCTCAATCAGGCTCTTGTGCTTGTGATATCAACGTTGATATCCACTGGGGTCATACTTATAACCGGCGAGTTCTTTCCTAAAACGGTGTTCCGTATCAATCCTTACACATCGCTGAAAATATTCTCGCTTCCCATAGCGTTGTTTTATTTCGTGCTTTATCCGGTGGCATGGTTCACATCGGCACTTTCGAAACTGCTGATGCGCATGTTCGGCATACGTACCGGTGCACAGCGCATGGGGATGCTTACCGTGGGCGACCTTAACCAGTATCTTGAAAAGACCATAGATGAGGTTAATCCGCAGAAAGTGCCGGTGGAACATGAGGTGAAGATTTTCCATAACGCTCTCGATTTCTCGTCGACGCATCTGCGCGACTGTATGTTGCCCCGCAATGAGGTGGTGGCTGTGAACATGGATACCACTACGCGCGATGACCTTGTGGAGCTGTTCACATCGTCGGGCCGCAGTAAGATTGTGGTGTATCGTGAGGATATAGACGATGTGGTGGGGTATATACATGTGAGCGAGCTTTTTGATCCGGTTTCCGACTGGAAAACTCATGTGAAGCCTGTGATATTCGCTCCTGAAACATTGCTCGCCAATAAGTTGATGCGCCGTCTGCTGGCCGAGAAACGCTCTATGGCGATAGTGGTGGATGAGTTTGGAGGCACAGCCGGACTGGTGACCCTCGAAGACCTCGTGGAGGAGATTTTCGGAGATATACGCGATGAGCACGACTCGACAGGAGAGATGGTGCGTGAGGTGGAACCGGGTGTGTATGAGTGTTCCGGACGTATAGAAGTGGAATCGTTGCGTGAGAATTATCATATAGATATTCCCGAAGATGACGGATATCAGACTCTCGCCGGTTACATTCTGTTCAATACCGGCGAGATACCGGCTCAGGGTGATACGGTGGAACTCGGCTCAATGCGGTTTACAATACTGCGGCGCACGGCAACCCGTCTGGAACTTATACGAATCTCACCCGATGTGACTCGCTCAGGCGAATAATATAGCTTAGTGATAAAAATAAAAGGAGCCATAATGGCTCCTTTTATTTTTATCATAGTTCTTCTCCGGTGCTATTTCAGCTCGGCCAGTGCCGAAGCTATGCGTCGCATGGCCTCGCGGATGTTGTCGTCGGATGTGGCGTAGCTTAGACGGATGTATCCCGGAAGGCAGAATGCAGCACCGTCTACTGTGGCTACATGGGCTACATCGAGCAGGTACATTGCCAGGTCGGAGGCATTGTTTATCACCCGGTCGCCGTTGTGCTTTCCGAAGTATCCGCTCACCTCGGGGAATAGATAGAACGCTCCCTGGGGTTCGTTGACCTTCAGTCCGGGAATCTCGCGTGCGAGGCTTACCACAAGGTCGCGGCGACGGCGGAACGCGGCGCACATCTCTCCCACGCAGTCCTGAGGTCCGGTATAGGCTGCTTCGGCAGCTTTCTGAGCTATGGATGAGGCTCCCGAGGTGTATTGACCTTGAAGTTTTGTGCATGCTTTGGCTATCTCCACGGGTCCGGCCATGAAACCGATGCGCCAGCCTGTCATGGCGTAAGCTTTCGACACTCCGTTGATTACTACCGTACGGTCGGCTATTTCGGGGAATGATGCCATCGAGGTGTAGCTTCCGGTGAAGTTGATGTGCTGGTATATTTCGTCGGACAGAACGATAATCTGCGGAAACTCTTTCAGAACGTCCACCAGCCCTTGCAGCTCATCGTGCGAATATACGCTGCCGGTGGGGTTGGATGGAGAGCACATCAGTACTATGCGTGTGCGTGGGGTGATGGCTTCGCGCAGTTGTGCCGGAGTTATCTTGAAATCCTGCTCGATAGCTGCCGGTACGGTGACGGTGACACCTTCGGCAAGTTTGACCATCTCCACGTAGCTTACCCATGCCGGAGTGGGTATCACCACCTCGTCGCCGGGATTTATGGTGCTTAGAATCACGTTGCATAGAGCTTGTTTGGCACCGCCCGACACAACAATCTGCTCGGGTTTGTAGGCCACTCCGTTGGTGGCGAGCAGATTGTCGGCTATTGCTTTGCGCAGGCTCAGGTAGCCGGGAACAGGGGAATAGAATGTGAAATTGTCGTCAATGGCCTGCTTTGCTGCATCTTTTATAAAGGATGGCGTGTGAAAGTCGGGTTCGCCGACCGACAGGTTTATGACATCCACTCCTTGGGCACGAAGCTCCTGCGAGCGTTGCGACATGGCCAGTGTCTGCGACTGGGCCAGCGATAGGATACGTTGTGAGATCTGTAGCATGATGGACTTTATGTTGAGAGGTTCAATTATCTTTTCCGGTTATTATCTTTTTTATTTCGTTCAGTTTGTTGAGGGCGGCCATAGGTGTGAGATTGTTGATGTCGGTGTTTATAATCTCGTCGCGCACCTGCGACAGCACAGGGTCGTCAAGTTGGAAGAACGATAGCTGCATGCCGTCGGATGATGCGTGCGTTTCGGGAGCGGTTATTCCGGTCTCTTTGCGTGGCGAGTCACCCCGGTAAGCCTGCTCGAGCTGTGCCAATACGCGGTCGGCTCGCGAAACTATGCTCTGGGGCATGCCAGCGAGTTTCGCCACATGTATGCCGAAACTGTGTTCGCTTCCCCCTTTGGCGAGTTTGCGAAGAAACACAACTTTGCCATCTATCTCCTTGACCGACACGTTATAGTTGACCACACGCTCAAATGTCGCCTCCATCTCGTTAAGTTCGTGGTAGTGGGTGGCAAACAGGGTTTTGGCCTGTGTGGCGGCGTTGTTGTGAATGTGTTCCACGATAGCCCAGGCTATTGATATGCCATCGTAGGTCGATGTGCCGCGTCCGAGTTCGTCGAACAGTACTAACGACCGCTGGCTGAGGTTGTTGAGTATGGATGCGGCCTCGGTCATCTCTACCATGAAGGTCGATTCGCCATGCGATATGTTGTCGCTTGCCCCTACGCGTGTGAATATTTTATCCACCACACCTATGCGGGCTCTGTCGGCAGCCACGAAACATCCTATCTGGGCCATGAGCACGTTCAGTGCCGTCTGGCGTAGCAATGCTGACTTACCCGACATGTTGGGGCCGGTAATCATCATTATCTGTGTGCCTGAGTTGGAGAGATGTACGGAATTGGCTATGTATTGCTCTCCTATGGGGAGTTCACGTTCTATCACAGGGTGCCGGGCCTCCTCAAGCTCTATTTCAAGTGAATCGTCCACCACAGGGCGGTTGTATCTGTTCTCGATGGCAACGCGGGTGAACGCCGAAAGGCAATCGAGCCGTCCGAGCATGTCGGCATCAAGTTTTATGGCATCGGTATATTGGGTCACGGCATTGACGAGTTCGCCGTATATGCGGCTTTCGATAACCGCTATTTTTTCCTGGGCGCCGAGTATCTGTTCCTCATACTCCTTGAGCTCCTGGGTTATGTAACGTTCGGCATTGACCAATGTCTGCTTGCGGATCCATTCAGGCGGCACTTTGTCCTTGTGGGTGTTGGTCACCTCTATATAATAGCCGAATACATTGTTGTAGCCGATTTTCAGGCTCGTTATGCCGGTGGCTGCGCTTTCGCGGGCCTGGATCTGCATCAGGTAATCCTTACCGCTGTAGGCTATGTGACGCAGATGATCCAGCTCTTCATCCACGCCCTGACGTATCACTTGCCCGCGGTTGAGCGCCACCGGAGCATCGTCCACAATCTCGCGGGCTATGCGGTCGCGTATTCCGGTGCAAGGGTTGAGCTGCTCGCCTATTGCCCTCAGCGAGAAATCGTCGGCACTGCCACACATCTCTTTTATGGGTTCGATGGCGGTAAGGGCGTTACGTAGTTGCACAAGCTCGCGCGGGCTCACGCGTCCCACCGAGGCTTTGCCTATAAGGCGCTCTATGTCGCCTGTCTGTTCCAGGCACTCTTTCAGCAACTCCCGCTCTTCGGGGTGTCTGAAGAAGTATTCCACCACATCGAGACGTTGATTGATGGCTGCCACATCCTTGAGCGGGAACAGCACCCAGCGTCGCAACCGCCGTGCACCCATGGGGCTCACTGTGCGGTCTATCACATCAAGCAGGCTGCGTCCTTCAGGATTCATGGCGCTGACGAGCTCGAGATTGCGTACGGTGAAGTTGTCGAGTCTCACAAACCGGTCCTCCTCTATGCGTGAGAGGGTGGTGATGTGCGATATGTGGGTGTGGTTGGTTATGTCAAGATAATGGAGTATGGCTCCCGACGCCACTATGGCATGGACCATTCCATGTATGCCGAATCCTTTGAGAGTGCCGGTCTGGAACTGTTTCATCAGCCTTTCGCGGGCTGTGGGCTCGGTGAAAATCCAGTCGTCGAGTTCGAAAGTGAGATACCGTTGGCTCACGTTCTCCTCAAAATCATTACGGTGGCCCCGCTCCACAAGCACCTCCTTGGGGCTGAATTTCGACAGGAGTTTCTCCACATAGTCCAGATTGCCTTCGGCCGTGAGGAACTCGCCTGTGGATATGTCGAGGAATGCCACCCCCCAGATGGATTTTGATATGTGTACGGCGGCAAGGAAGTTGTTCTCGCGGTGGTCAAGCAGATTGTCGTTTATGCTCACTCCGGGGGTAACCAGCTCGGTTATGCCGCGTTTTACGAGTTTTTTTGTCAGTTTCGGGTCCTCGAGCTGTTCGCATATCGCCACCCGTTTGCCTGCTCTGACCAGCTTCGGCAGATAGGTGTCGAGAGCATGGTGTGGAAATCCGGCCAGTTCCACCGACTGTGCCGAGCCGTTTGCGCGGCGAGTCAGCGTTATGCCGAGAATTTCAGATGCCGATATGGCGTCGTCGCAGAATGTTTCGTAGAAGTCTCCCACCCTGAAAAGCAATATCGCGTCGGGATGTTTCTGTTTCATCTCGAAATACTGTTTCATCAATGGTGTTTCCACTACTTTCTTGGCCATAGATCGATGCTTGTTTTATAGCGTAAAGGTAGCAATAAATATCTAATCGCACAAAGTGGTTATGGTGCGTTGTGCTGATTCTGAACATTAATTGTTGCGGGTCGTTGATATATTAAGAAATGTATAATTTAAGACTGCAATTATTTATGAAACGTACCGTTTTGTCTATTTGTACTATGGTTCTGTCTATCGCCGGAGCTATGTCGCAGAATCAGAATCCTCCATGTATAGTGCTTGCCGACACCGACGGGACTTTACCCGATACTGTGGTGGATTTGAAGAATAAAATCCCCATGACCACCGTAGGTCAATCCACTTACGAGGCGAAAGGTGTGGATATAGAGCATGGATTTGCGTTTATGGGTGAGTCAAGTGCCGGATCGGAGACGTTCAGTTTTTATACAATGCCTGAGTGGGCTGTGACGCCTGCGTTGGTGTCTTTCAGCAATCCTCTGTGTGTGTCGATGAAACGCGATGAGGTGATTGATGTGACCCCGGGGACTTACGATGTGACTTTCGTAGGTAGGGATGCTACCGGCGATGGGTATCACATGTTTAAACTTGTTCCGTCGGATAATCCTCAGGAGGTGATTTATCCGGCAAGTATCTTCTTGGTGTCCGGTGGTTCCACCTGGCTTGTGCTGGACGGTTCCGATGGTGTATATCAGGGCGATATCGTTGTACCGTCGTCGTTCAAGGTGTCGTATGAGCCATATTCTGGTGCGGCTACGTTCATCTATGGACCGGCATCATCTACTGTAGTTCAGGATAATGTGGCTCTGCCGCTTAGCTATAAGGTCAACACTGACGCAGCCATTAATTATGCTTCAGGTTCGGGAACAAGGCATGTCACTGTCGATATCCGTCCGGGCTCGGAGAGCATCAGGATATCTACAGCCGCAACATCCGCCGTGGAAAATGTGGAATCCGGTCGAGGTGTGAGTGTGTATACTGATGGAGGTGTGGTCTATGTGGATGGTGCCGAGGCGGTGTCCAAGACTTTGTTGAATATCTCCGGAATGCCAGTTTACTCCGGAAACGCCGATGCAATAGGGCCGTTCACCTCGGGTATGTATATACTCAAGGTTGGAGATGATGTATTTAAAATCGCATTGTAGCCAGGGAGCTATTCGTCCATTGAATAGTTCAGGAAATCGACGAATGGTTTCAGAATCCTGAACATCTCCGACGCGCGTTCAGGCCATGTCGGATCAAGGAAAAATTTATCGTCGCAAGCCATGAACTTACCATAGTTTGTCATCCTCAGGTATTGTGCCTGGGGATGATTTTTGTCCCACCCCTTCGGGATGGTTTTCAGCGATGTGCTGCACCAGTCGGGAAAGTGTTTCTGCATCTCGGGAGAGTTGACAATCTCCTCCCATTCCTCTATGTTGTCCACTATGGCGTGGCGCAGTTTCTTGAGCATGGCGCTCTCCACGCACCATGCTCCGGCATATAGCCCTTGGTCAAATGTGCGTGCGCGTCCGGTCTCTATGTAGTAGCCTGCATGCCCGTCCTTGCGGCCCCATGGGCTGATGGCAGCAGAGAAGAAGGTCTTGTATGGGGTTTTGTCGAGCGAGAACCTGGTGTCGCGGTATATGCGGTATGCGCACGATTTTGCTGTCTGTGTCGCGAAATCCGCTTGCCATCCTGTCATGTTAGCTATCAGGCGGTCTATATCCTCGAGCCACAGGCCGCGCAGGTGTTCGTAGCGTTGCTTGTTGGAGGCAAACCATTGGCGGTCGTTGTTGGCTGCCAGTTCGTCGAAAAATTTGTAGAGTTCGTTTATGTAGTACATCCTTTTTGTGTCGTGCTGTCAGAATGGTATAGGTGTCACGGTTTTATGTCTTCCCATTCCACATCCGTAATCTGCTGCTCTACGGTGCATCGGTCTGATGCGCCGTTGCCTTCGGTGGATTGGGTGGTGGTCTGCTGCACGCTTATCTCCTCCCATTCCACATATTCACCGTCGGTGGGGTTTATCACTTTTTTATGCTCGGGAGCTCTTGACCACCCGGGTTTGCGTGTGCGGGCTTCGTTATCGCGTCGGTCGCGGTCGTAGTTGCGCCCGGCCTCTTCAAAAGCCTGTCGGGCCTGCCGGCGCAGGCGGTTCACTGTGAGCATGGCGCGTATCACAGGCCATGCTATGAATATAATGAACAGTAATAATAGTAAGAAACCTATTGACATAAAGAGGTGAGAATAAAGGTTCGAAAAATGGTTGCAGGAAGCGGGGTGCGGATTATGCGCTCTGTTCCTTGCGGGTAGCCACTGATATCAGTATGTACAGAAGTATGGTCCATACAAGTCCCGATACACCTTCGGTGGCAAGGAAAAACAATGTGGCTGCGATTATCGCGTAGCGGCGGAAATTCTCTTTCCAGTTGAAGTTCTTGAATTTAAGAGAGAACATTGGGAGATTGCTCACCATCATCAGCGACATTGCCACTATAATTACCGTCATGGCTATGTTGCCGGGATAGGTGTGGCTGTTGATCCATCCTATGGTTCCTATCCAGAATATGGCGCATGCCGGTATCGGCAGGCCTATGAACGATGTGGTCTGGCGGTCGTCGATATTGAATTTGGCCAGACGCAGCGCCCCCATGGCGGGTATGAACAGTGCTATGAATGCCCATGCAGACAGGCTTGCTCCGTTGTAGTAGTTGATGGTGTTGAACATCAGCATTGACGGTGCGAGACCAAAACTGATTTCATCGGCCAGCGAGTCAAGTTCCTTGCCCATTGCCGAGTATGCTCCGAGCAGGCGTGCCGATGCTCCGTCGCAGAAGTCAAACACGGCGGCGGCTCCAATGAATAGGAATGCCCATTCGTAGGCTTTCAGGGCTCCCAACTGTTCGTCGTAGTGGAAAGATAATATGCAGGCTATTGCTCCTGAAATGAGGTTCAGGCATGTAATTGTATTCGGAACTGCGTTTTTTATACGCTTCAACATGGCTGTTATTTTTTGTTTTGTGTGCCATCGGCCTTATCAGTTGCCGACAGACGCGCTATTTCTGTCACGCCTCCTATGGTCTTGTCGCCAAGTTTCACCAGAATTTCGGTGTCGAGAGGCAGGTAGATGTCTACACGCGAGCCGAATTTGATGAATCCCATGTGGTCGGCAATCGATGCTTCCTCTCCCGGCTCGGCGTAAGTCACTATGCGGCGTGCTACCGCTCCGGCTATCTGGCGCACAAGTATCTCCTGTCCGCTTTCGGCCTTGATCACCACGGTGCTGCGCTCGTTTTCGGTGCTTGATTTCGGTAGATAGGCCGAGAGGAATCTTCCGGCATGATGTTTTACCGACAGCACCTTGCCGTTGACCGGAAACCAGTTGGCATGTACATTGAATATGGTCATAAACACGGAGAGCTGTATCACTTCCCGCTTCAGCACTTCAGGTTCGTAGGTGCGCTCAAGTGCCACAACCTTACCATCGACCGACGACACCACCACCCGGTCGGGATTGCCTTTGAAGTGGCGGCGGGGCGAACGGAAGAAGTTCAACACAAGCAGAAATACCACAGCAGATACGATGCTGAAGGCCAACGGAATGCCTATGGGACGTATGAACATCCAGGCCGGAGTGTTGATTACGGCCAGAATGCCAAGCAATATCACCAGTATGTTGGTGCCTTCTCTGTGGATTTTTACCTTCATGCGCGTGTCAAGTGTCGACGTGTGAATAAGGGTGTGGTCAGTCTAATGTGCAAAGATAGCTGTTTTTTTTTATTTGGATTGCTTTTTGCCGGTTTTCTTTGCGGTTTTCTTTGCAGGTGCGGGCTTGCGGCGGCGCAACACTTGTGCGGAGCGGGCGGGGAGGTATAGCTTGAGCCATTCCACGCCGTGGGGTGAATAGAGGGGGTCGGTGAGCGTGAGGTGATGTACATGCTCGTCGATGTTGCCGTAACCGCCGAAATCAGGGCTGTCGGACGACAGCACAACTTCGTATTCGCCCGGAGGGGTGAGAATGCCGTAGTCGGAGAACGATTTGGCCGGATTGAAGTTGAACACGAATATGAGGTCGCCGCGTCCGTAGGCAAGTATCTGGTCGTCGTCTTTCTCCCAAAGTTTCACCACCGGCAGAGCCTGGAAGTTGTAGACGCCCGATATCAGCTCTATCATGGCGTTGTCGAAGTTGTTGAGATATTCGTATTTCAACTCTTTGCGGTCCACAAGATCCCACTGGCGCCGGGCATATTTATAGCTCCATCCGTTGCCTTCGCGCGGGAAGTCTATCCATTCGGGATGGCCGAATTCGTTGCCCATGAAGTTAAGGTATCCGCCGTTGATGGTCGATGCGGTCACAAGGCGTATCATCTTGTGCAGGGCTATGCCACGGGCCACTGTCATGTCGTCGTCACCCTTCATCATGTGCCAGTACATCTTGTCGTCAATCAGCCGGAATATCACGGTCTTGTCGCCGACAAGCGCCTGGTCGTGGCTCTCTACGTAGGATATGGTTTTCTCATCGGCGCGCCGGTTGGTAAGCTCCCAGAATATAGATGTGGGGTGCCAGTCCTCGTCTTTCTTTTCCTTTAGCGTCTTTATCCAGTAGTCGGGTATGCCCATTGCCATGCGGTAGTCAAAGCCTATGCCTCCGTCCTTCACCGGTATGGCAAGGCCTGGCATGCCGCTCATCTCCTCGGCGATGGTTATGGCCAATGGATTGATCTGATGTATGAGCTTATTGGCCAGTGTGAGGTATGTTATGGCGTTAACATCCTGATTGCCGTTGTAATAGTCGTCGTACGAACCAAAGTCCTGTCCCAGTCCGTGGTTATAGTAGAGCATTGATGTCACGCCGTCAAACCGGAAGCCGTCAAACCGGTATTCCTCAAGCCAGTACTTGCAGTTGGAGAGCAGGAAGTGTAGCACCTCGTTCTTTCCATAATCGAAGCATAGCGAATCCCAGGCCGGGTGTTCGCGGCGTGAATCGCCGTAGAAGTATTGATTGTAGCTGCCGTCGAACCGGCCGAGCCCTTCCACTTCGTTTTTCACGGCGTGGCTATGGACTATATCCATTATCACTGCTATGCCAAGCTCGTGAGCGCGGTCTATCAGGGCTTTAAGCTCTTCGGGAGTTCCGAAGCGGCTTGATGCGGCAAAGAAACTCGACACATGGTATCCGAACGAACCGTAGTAAGGGTGTTCCTGTATGGCCATTATCTGAATGGCGTTGTAACCGTCGGCTGCAATGCGTGGAAGTATAAGGTCCTTGAATTCAGTGTATGTGCCTACCCCCTCACGTTCCTGAGCCATGCCTATGTGGCATTCGTAGATGAGCAGGGGTTTGGTGTCGGGCTTGAATTCAGTGATTTTCCATGGGTAGCTTTCCGCCGGATTCCATACCTGGGCTGAAAACATGGCGGTATTCTCGTCCTGTACCACACGTGTGGCGTAGGCCGGAATCCTCTCCCCCTCACCTCCGGGCCACTCCACCATCAGTTTGTAGTGGTCGCCGTGGTGCATGGCGTTGTCGGGGAGTTCTATTTCCCACACTCCGTTGTCGCGGCTTTCCAGTTCGTAGCGGGCCTGCCGTTGCCAGCCTGAGAAATCACCGATTAGGGTTATGCGTGAGGCGTTTGGTGCCCATTCGCGGAACACCCATCCACCTTTGGCTGAACGGTGTAGCCCGAAATAATTGTGCGCGTTGGCAAATTCGTCGAGCGAGCTTTTCCCGCCGGTGAGTTCTTTTTCTTTACGCAGGGCATCCTCGTGGCGTCCCTCTATTGCTGCGGCAAATGGCTCGAGCCATTCGTCGTTGCGTATGAGATTCAGTTTCGAAACTTGTTTTTTTCTTTTTGGTGCCGGTTTGGCGGCAGGAGTAGAGGTTTTTGCTTTTGGCATGGTATGAGGTTTTGTCTTGTTCTTGAATGTCGGGTGCGTGTTTTGCACGCCACACACATTATATTATAACTACAAACTTAATGAAAATCCCGCGACATAGCCCAATAAATTAGTGAAAAACTTAAAAAACGCCATCAATTATTGTGCAATCCCAAAACAATACTTACCTTTGCATCCACAAAAGCCCAGATGGCGGAATCGGTAGACGCGCTGGTCTCAAACACCAGTGGAGCAATCCATCCCGGTTCGATCCCGGGTCTGGGTACAGAATTGGAGATTTTCCTTGCGGGAAGTTTCCAATTTTTTTATTACATTACCAGGTATAGGCGATGAAAAATGATGGTGTTAATCCATGGATGGAAATATCTCTGTCTGATTATGAGAATCATATGAAACTTGCATCGGTGCGGCAATTGCAGGCCATGAACCGGATGATGAAACGGCAGTTCTCGTTATGTGATACAGGCTCGGCGATGGTGCTTGGCGTAGCCGGTGGCAACGGTCTTGAACATGCGTCACAGTTTAATTTCAGTAAAATATATGGTGTGGATATCAATGCCGGTTATTTGCGGCACTGTAAGGAGCGATATCCGCAACTGGATGGTGTGCTGGAATGTATATGTGCGGATCTTACTGCATCTGATGTGATGTTACCCCATGCTGATCTGTTGATAGCGAATCTTCTTGTGGAATATATAGGCTATGAGTGTTTCAGCGTTGTGGTGTCGATGGTTCACCCTCGGTGTGTATCGTGTGTGATTCAGGTCAATGTAAATGATGGTTTTGTTTCTGACTCGCCATATCTGCATGCGTTTGACGGCTTGGAACAAGTGCATCATCAGATGCATGAAGAAAGACTGACCGAAACAATGATTGCTATGGGATATAGGCCTTCTGGTACGGTCGAGGAGTCGCTGCCTAATGGCAAGAAACTGGTGGAGCTTGATTTTATTTATTCTGAAGGGTGAGCCATAGCAGCGGTGGTGGACGTATGTAACTGCTGCAGTTTGGAGTAGTTGGGGAGGGACTGCAGGGAGGTGCCTGTGGTGATGTACCATTCCATCAGCGGGCGCATTTTGTCAAAGAATGTTTCCCATTCGGGTGTGGGGTTCGCGGCCATCAGGTTCCAGTGGCTTTCGGAGCTGCCGTTGACAAATTCCGTGCGTTCCTGAAGGTCTTTTTCGGAATATATTTCCAGATATTCCCCTATTATTCTGTCGGCTTCGGTGGGGTTGCCGTTTTTCAACTCGGTCAATACCTTTAGCATCATATCCTGTCCATCTTTAAGTGGATTGTCGCCGATGTTTTGGTTGGTACAGGCTGAGAGCATTATCACGCTGAATAGAATTAGTACGAAATTTTTCATGGTTGTTTGGCTGTATAGGTTGATATACGGCGCAAGTTACTAAAAAAGCATTTTATAAAATGCTGATGCCTGAAATCTGTAGCGGATGTGTCGACAGGTAGCCCATGCGCGTTATGGTTACCTTTGGTCAGCTATGCCTTGTCGGGTTCGGTGCGGTCGATTGATGATTGTTTCCGGCGGCAGATGTATGCCAGTGCTATTATGGACAGTGTAAGAAGTTCTGATACGGGTATGGCGAGCCATAGTCCGTGAACTCCGAACGCAAGGGGTAAGAGTAAGAATCCCGGAACCATGAATATGATACCTCTCAGCAGCATATATGTGATGGATGTGCCGGATCTCTCGCAACTCTGATAGTAGCCGATGAAGGTGATGTTGACGGCGAAAGGTAGCGCGCATAAACCAAGTAACGGTAAGCCCTGTGATGCTATATGGTAGGCGGTGTCGGATGAGTTGATGAATATGGCGGCCAATAGTCCGGAATTGGTCCACATGCCGGCAGAGATGGCAGCTCCACATAGGGTGGCAGTCAGTAGGGCTATGTGCAGGGCTTGCCTTACACGCTGCGGTTGGCCGGCACCGTAGTTAAAGCTGATTATGGGCTGGCACGCCTGAGCCACGGCATTGCTTACGGAGAATATAAGGGGAAACAGATAGCATCCAACGCTGAATGCGGCAACCCCCGGCTCGCCCAGGTAGGCGAGAAACATATAGTTGCCGGTTACCATCATGACTCCGATGGCGAGTTCGGCTATGAATGTGGCCAGACCTATCTTTGCCATGTAGCCGGTGTTGCGTAAGGATAGTCTGAATGATTTTGCCGTAAGGCGCAGACGGTAGAATTTCAATTTGTCGGAGAAGAATATGAAGTATGCCACGACCATAAGGCCGGCTGCTATGCAGGAGATTGATGTAGCCATTGCCGCTCCTTTGATTCCCATGCCGAGAGGGAACACCATATACCAGTCGAGAAATATGTTCAGCACAGCGGCTACTATCTGGACGCTCATGGCATAGCGGGGCGAACCGTCGAGACGTATGAGCATCATTCCGGCGCATTGAAGATAGAAAAACATCAGTCCCGGCAGAAGCCATAGCAGATAGTCGGAGGCCAGCTCCTCAAGTGCCGGACTGCATCCGAGCGCGTATAGCAGCGGTCTGGTGAAAAACAGTGATATGACTATTACAAGTCCGAATATCACGGCACCTGCTATATAGGCTTGTGTCATTATGATTCGTGCGGCTTTGACATTGCGTTCGGCCAAACGGATTCCGCCGATTACTGAAGCGCCGATGCCGAACATCAAGCCTATGCCGGCGCATATGAGGAAAAGCGGTGCTACTATATTGATGGCTGCAAGAGCATTGCTGCCGACACCATGTCCCACGAACATGCCGTCGCACAGATTCAGCACGGAGTTGAATGCCATGCCGATCAGTGTCGGAAAAAACATGGCACGGAACAGGCTGTTGATTTTACCGTTCCCAAAATCAAGTTTGTCTCGTTTCATGCTGTTGCAGATGATATCAGATATGGAGCTTTATGCCGGCGAAGAGACTGCGCGGCATGGTGGGGCCATAGATGTAGCCCGAGTCGCGGAGGTAGCCCTGGTCGAAGTCGCGCTGGTAGGCGTTGAATATGTTTTGCAGGCCGGCGTTGAACTGGAGCGATGCGTGATTGAATATCTTGAATTCGTATGACACCTTGAGGTTGGCATCGAAGAAACTGCGGGTGCGCACCGCTACATCGACAGGCGTTCCCGAGCCTTCAAGATGCTGCACGAGCATAGGGCCGGTGTAGGTGCCTGAAAGTGCTATCTGAAGCGGTTTGACAGGGTTGTAGCTCAGGGTGAAGTAGCCGTATACGTCAGGGGTGCGGAACATTTTCTTGACAGGTGGCACATCGGGATTCTCGCTCCACTGTTCGGGCTCTTTGTATCGGCTTTTCTGACGTGTCACACCGGCCTGCAGCTGCATGCGCCATGGGAATGCGGCCTTTGCCTCGGCGCTTAAGCCCCATACGCGTGCGCCGGCACCGTTGCAGCGTTCGAGCACTGTGTTGCCTTCGGCATCGGGGGTGTCGAGCTGACGCAATATGAATACGTCGCTCAGGTCGGTGAAGAAGCCTTCGAGTGTGAAGTTGGTCTGGACGGCGCCGAATGTACGGTAGAAGTCAACCGAACCGCTTATGCTTTGGCTGCTTTCCTGTTTCAGCCCCGGAGCGAGCACCGTCACCACGCGTTCACCTCCTACAATGGCTACGTGGAAGTCTTCATCGTAGGCCTGCGGGGAGCGGAAGCCGGTGGAGTAGGATAGCCGGAAGTTGAGGTCGCTCGACGGGTTGAAGCGGATGTTGGCACGGGGAGATATGATGGGGCGTTTGATGAGTGTGTGCTTGTCGACACGCGCGCCTACGAGGAATCCCCACCGTTCGGTGCGCCATTCGTTCTGGAGATATCCGCTGTAGATGTTTATGCACTGTGTCACATCGTGGTTGTAGCCGAGTGTCACATCATTGAGGTAATTATAGTTGTATTCAAGTCCGGCGGTGAATTCGGCGGGCATGAACCATAGGCGGTCGAAGGAGTGGATGTATTGCGCTCCACCCACCACCACGAGGTCGTGGGTGCGTCCGTAGGCGTCGGGATCCATCTCGCTGCCGTAATAGCTTGAACGTCGGGTGTTCTGCATTGATGCGTAGACGCTGTAGCGGTTCTTGTGACCGGGCGTCCAGAAGTTGGCCTGCAGGTCGAGGGCGTGTATGTTGTGGTCGGTCTGTTCGGCCACCATTGCCATGTGGGGCTGCAGGTCGAGTTGGTCGCCACCGCGGCGGTATTCGTGAGTGCCGTGATATTCGAGGGTCAGTTTGGAGTAGTCGGACGAGCGGAAGAATGTGCGGAATCCGAGTGTCTGTGTCTTGAGTTGTGCTATTTCGGTGAATCCGTCGCCATCGTGGTCGTAACCGTCGCGAATACGGTTCTGTCCGAAGATGAACATGCCGAGACGGTCGTTCTCGCTTACTATCGAGCCGCTTACGGTGGTGTTGTTGTCGAGCGCGCCGCTTATGCCTATGGATGTGAGGGTGTGGCTTGCTTCGGCACAGTTGTTCAGCGGGTCTTTGGTTATAATGTTGATGGTACCGCCTATGGCCGAAGCTCCGAACAGTGCTGAGCCACCGCCGCGCATCACCTCCACACGCTCTATCATGTTGGCCGGAATCTGTTCAAGTCCATAAACGCCGGTAAGAGCCGAAAATACCGGACGCGAGTTCATGAGTATCTGTGAGTAGTGTCCGTCGAGGCCGTTTATGCGCACTTGGGTGAAGCCGCAGTTCTGACAGTCGTTTTCCACACGTACACCGGGCTGGAAGCAAAGGCCGTCGGCAAGGCAATTGGCGCTTACGAGTTCGAGCGTGGGTGCTCCGAGTATACCTACCAGAGTGGAGCTCTCGCGGCGTTTCACCTCCGAACGGTTGCCTGTAACAACCACCTGGTCGAGCTGCAAGGCATCGCTTATAATGTCGAAGTTCAGCTCTTTTGTCTGCCGGGCTTTCACGGTTACGGTCTGTGTGGCGGTAACATATCCGATGCACTTGGCCTCGATGGTGTATGTGCCGGGAGCTATGTTCATAATGGAGTAGTGACCCGATGCGTCGGTGGTCGCTCCTAATGATGTACCTTTTATGTGGATTGTTACTCCGGGAAGATGCTCGTCGGTTCCGTGTTCCACCACGTGTCCCACTATGTTGGCGTCGCTCAATGTGTTAGCTGATATCCCGAAGGTGAATGCAATTGCAAGTACGAGTGTTGTGGTTATTTTATGCAGCATTTTTGTGTGAATGTTGTGTAAAACAGGCTGCAAAGGTACTTACTTTTGTCGGTATGTGCAAATGGGTGTTTTATTTGGATGTGTTAATTGTTTGAATATTATTTATTTGTGTCTTTAAATTAAATGGAACTATTCTAAATAATCAGACTGGGATATTGATTTGCCGATGATTTATGTT
>CANSRU010000022.1 GCA_947649495.1 uncultured Porphyromonadaceae bacterium
AAAACCAAATATATTCTTTCGTTAGCGGCGGTCGCTTGCCTCGGTTTTTCCTCATGCAGCGACTTCCTCACAGAAGATCCCAAGGGGCAGATTATGCCCGACGGCTTCCTCGACTCGCAGGCGGCTCTTGACGCCGAAGTCAACGCGCTGTATTTCCAGATACAGCAGTCGCAGTGCAACTCCAATCCCTTGATAGTGCAGTGTCAGGGCGATGACATGACATCGACCACCGGCTCCAACAAGGGTGCTTATCTTTCGGCCGATGCGTTTGAGGTTCCGTCTGATGAAAAAGGCCTTACATTCCTCTGGAACTGGGACTACAATATAATCCAGGCTTCGAACATAATAATCGACGGTATATCGGCCGCTGAAGGCAAGGTGCCTCAGGAGAGCATCAACATAGCTCTCGGTCAGGCGCTCTACTGGCGTGCGTATGCTTATTTCAGCCTTGTGCGCGTGTTCGGTCCGCTGCCTTTGAATCTGCATAACGCCGACGATGGCAATGCCACACCGCTGAGTCCGGTGAGCGATGTCTACGACCAGATTGTAGCCGACCTCATTGAGGCCGAGAAGTGCAATCTGCCTGCGCTCTACACCGGCGCAACAAGGCGTATCGGCAATATGAACATATTCATTTCCGAGCAGGCTGTGAAGGCGACTCTTGCCGCCGTTTACATGAACATGGCCGGATATCCCATGAACAAGACCGAATATTACGGACTTGCCGCCGACAAGGCCAAAGAGGTGGTTGACGGTGTGAACTCCGGTAAATATCCTCAAAGCCTTTGCGCTAACTGGAGCGATGTCTATTCGTATGGCAACAACTTCTCGGCCGAGGCTCTGGTGGGCATAGTGTATCACGCACAGCCCGGCGGATGGTCCAACTTCGACTCGCAGATGACCTCGTGCCATCAGCTCGGTTCGCTCGGCGGCTGGGGCGACTTACTTGCCGAACGCAAATACTGGGCCGAATTCCCCGAAGGACCCCGCAAAGATTATGTATATGCCAAGCAATTGCGCTCCAACTATAATAATGTGATGGTCGACTGGTGGGCTACACACGACGGTGAGGCCTACAATGGCAAGACCGGTGACGAAAACAACGCTGTGGTCAGCGAATACCGCCCGATGTTCGTAGGTTTTACTGTAAATGCGGATGATAATAATAATGTGATTGCGGCTCCTTACGACCCGACACTCCCGTTCTGGGGCAATATGTGTCTTAACAAGACCCATCAGATTATCCGTTACTCCGAAGTGCTTTGCTGGTTTGCCGAGGCATCGGCACGGTCAGGCAAATATGCAGGTGAGGCCTTGCAGGCACTCCAGCAGGTGCAGGCACGTGCTTATGCCACCGGTGTGACACCCGATAATTCCGATCTCGCCGAGGCTGCCGTGCGCGAGCATGGATATGAGGTGGCCGGCAACGGATACTCGCTCGTTACCCGCCGTGCCGACGAATTCCGTCTCAACATCCTCAAGGAGGCCTACGACTACCGCCGTCTCCCGCTGGCCAATACTCGCGTGTTGGTTCCGGCCGGTACGCTCACCCATAGTGTGAAGAAGGATGGCACCCCGTTCACCTACACGCTGAAAGAAGACCTCAAACTTGAGGAAAACATGCCGGTCACTGCTGCATGGCAGGGAGAGAACTCGATATATCAGATCTATCCCACTACCGAGTCGGAGAAAAATCCGAACCTGAAACGATAAACACTAACCAAGGTAACCTTTTAAGTAAAATAGATTAACTGGTTAATGCCCGGACGGCGCTCCGGGATGTTAGATGGAGGTGTGCCGGCATTGTCGGCACACCTTTTTTAAAGAAAAAAATCCGCAATTGTTGTGAGCATGGTTAATTTAGTTTAATTTTGCAGTAAACTAACCCCAACACGCGGACATTAAATTCAAATTATATTCTAAATTCTTAAATCCTATGTGGTTAACTAATTCATCTATAGGACGCAAGCTCGTGATGGCCATCACCGGAGCCTGCTTGATCCTATTTGTAACATTCCATGTGTTGATGAATGCGGTTGCGATTTTCTGGCCCGCGGCCTACAATGAAATCTGCAACTTCCTCGGTGCTAACTGGTATGCCCTCGTGGCTTCTGCTGGACTTGCCGCTCTTTTCATCATCCACATTATCTATGCGGTGTGGCTCACAGTGCAGAACCGCAAAGCCCGCGGCAACAGCCGCTATGCCGTAGTGTCCAAGCCCCCGCAGGTGGAATGGGCCTCGCAGAACATGCTCGTGCTCGGTATCGTGATTGTGGCATTCCTCGTGGTGCACATGATTCAGTTCTGGGCCAAGATGCAGCTCGCTGAAATAATGGGATGCCACGGTGAGATTCCCCCGCAGGCCGGCACACTGTTCATCGATGCCGCATTCAGCTGCTGGGTTACTCCCGTAGTCTATATCATCGGTTTCGTGGCTCTCTGGTTCCACATGACCCATGGCTTCTGGTCGATGTTCCAGAGCGCCGGTTGGGACAACAACATCTGGATGCCCCGCCTCAAGAGCATCGGCAACTGGTGGGCTACCATCGTGGTAGGACTTTTCATAGTTCAGGCAGTGGTGTTCACTATCAACGCCCACAATGGCACTTACCGCAATTGCCCCGCTCTCCAGGAACAGTATCGTGAGTTCAAGAGCGAAGGCAAGAACGCAGTCCTCGTGGAAGAATGCTCGGCATGCCCCGAATCGGCAGTTCCCCAATGTTGCCAAAATAAATAATTACGTAACCAAGAAGACACAATCAAAGATATGGCAGACATTAAGAATCTGGAGGGTATGATTGACTCTACCCCCATCATGAAGGACTATGCCGACATCGAATCGGCCAAACTTCCCGAATATCAGATTGACTCCAAGATACCCGAAGGCCCCGTGGCCGAAAAGTGGACCAACTATAAGGCGCATCAGAAACTGGTGAACCCCGCCAACAAGCGCAACCTCGATATAATCGTGGTAGGTACCGGTCTGGCCGGTGCGTCGGCAGCTTCCACATTGGCCGAGCTCGGCTTCAACGTGTGGAACTTCTGCATCCAGGATTCACCCCGCCGCGCGCACTCAATCGCCGCTCAGGGTGGTATCAACGCAGCTAAGGATTATCAGAACGACGGCGACTCGGTTTACCGTCTGTTCTACGACACAGTGAAGGGCGGTGACTTCCGTTCGCGCGAAGCCAACGTTTACCGTCTGGCTGAAGTGTCAAATAATATCATCGACCAGTGCGTGCAGCAGGGTGTGCCCTTTGCCCGCGAATACGGCGGCCTGTTGGCCAACCGTTCGTTCGGTGGCGCTCAGGTGTCGCGTACATTCTACGCCAAAGGCCAGACCGGCCAGCAGTTGCTGCTCGGTGCATACGCGTCGCTCAACCGTCAGATTGAAAAGGGTCAGGTGCGTTCGTTCAACCGCCGCGAGATGCTCGATATCGTTATGATTGACGGCCGTGCACGCGGTATCATCGTGCGCAACCTCGTTACCGGCGAGCTCGAACGCTATGCCGCCCATGCCGTGGTACTCGCCACCGGTGGCTACGGACGTACATTCTTCCTCTCCACCAACGCTATGGGTTGCAACGGTTCGGCCGCTATCCAGGCATTCAAGAAGGGCGCTTATCTGTCGAACCTCGCATTCACCCAGATTCACCCCACATGTATCCCCGTTCATGGCGAAGACCAGTCGAAGCTCACCCTTATGAGTGAATCGCTCCGTAACGACGGCCGTATCTGGGTGCCCAAGAAGAAGGAAGATGCTGAGGCTATCCGCGCAGGAAAGAAGAAACCTACCGATATCCCCGATGAGGACCGCGACTTCTATCTCGAACGCCGCTATCCCGCTTTCGGTAACCTCTGCCCCCGCGATATCGCCAGCCGCGCTGCCAAGGAACGTTGCGATGCCGGCTATGGTGTAGGTACAGGTAATGCCGTATATCTCGACTTCAAGTATGCCATTGACCGTCTCGGCGCTGATGTGGTGCGCGACCGCTATGGCAACCTGTTCGATATGTACCAGATGATTTCTGACGACAACCCCTACGAGACCCCGATGATGATATTCCCCGCTTCCCACTATACGATGGGCGGTATCTGGGTTGACTATGAGTTGCAGACTTCCATCAAGGGTCTGTTTGCAATCGGTGAGTGCAACTTCTCCGATCACGGTGCCAACCGCCTCGGTGCATCGGCACTCATGCAGGGTCTCGCCGATGGATACTTCGTGCTTCCCTACACAATGCAGAATTATCTGAGCGACCAGATCAAGGTGCCCCACTTCACCACCGATACTCCCGAATTTGATGCTGCTGAAAAGGCAGTGCGCGAGCGTATCGCCAAGCTGATGAACATAAAGGGTACAAAGAGCCCCGACGAAATTCACAAGCGTCTCGGCCATGTGATGTGGAATCTCGTAGGTATGGGCCGTACGCTTCAGAGCCTTGTGAAAGCCATTGACGAGCTTGAAGATGTGAAGAAGGAATTCTACACCGATCTCCGTATTGTAGGTGCTGCCGACGACCTCAACACCGAGCTTGAAAAGGCTCTTCGTCTCGAGGACTTCCTGGTGATGGCCAAGATGATGGCTATCGATGCTCTTCACCGCAACGAATCGTGTGGCGCACACTTCCGCGAGGAATACCAGACTGCCGACGGCGAGGCTGCCCGCGACGATGAGCACTACATGTATGTGAGCTGCTGGAAGTACACCGGCGACGATGAAAAGCCAATTCTGCTCAAGGAGCCCCTCAACTACGAGGCTATCAAGGTGCAGACACGTAACTATAAGTCGTAATTCTTTATCTCCACGTGAATAACTATAAACAAAGACTTCAATGGAAACAACAATAAGCGTAAACTTGAAAATTTGGCGTCAGCGTGGTCCTAAAGAAAAAGGCCAGTTCGTCAACTATCATCTCGACAATGTATCCACCGGAAGCTCGTTCCTGGAAATGCTCGACATGCTCAATCAGCAGCTCGTTGAGAAGGGCGAGGAACCTGTGGTGTTCGACAGTGACTGCCGCGAAGGTATCTGCGGTATGTGCTCGCTTTATATCAACGGTCACCCCCACGGTCCGGTGCAGGGTATAACCACCTGCCAGCTCCACATGCGCAAGTTCAACGATGGCGATACCATCACCATCGAGCCCTGGCGCTCGGCTGCATTCCCCGTGATACGCGACCTTATGGTAGACCGCAACGCGTTCGATAAGATTCAGCAGGCAGGCGGCTATGTGTCGTTCAACTGCGGTGGTGCTCCCGATGCCAACGCCACTCCCATATCAAAAGAGGTGGCCGATGTGGCCATGGACTCAGCCACATGTATTGGCTGCGGTGCCTGTGTGGCTGCTTGCAAGAATGGTTCTGCCATGCTCTTCGTGTCGGCCAAGGTAAGCCAGTTCGCTCTTCTGCCCCAGGGTCAGGTGGAGCGTGCACGCCGCGCCCGCGCTATGGTTCGCCGCATGGACGAACTCGGATTCGGTAACTGTACCAATACCGGAGCTTGCGCCGCCGAATGTCCCAAGAATGTGCCTCTGAGCAATATCGCCCGCCTCAACCGCGAGTTTGCAAAGGCTAAGTTGGCCGACTGATATCCGGTCAGAAATAAATTAGAGATGGAGCTGTGCCCTTAACCGGGATACAGCTCCATCTTTTTTCTATGATGTCAATAATCTGGCGTTTGGCTTTCTGTTGTCATCTTATCCAGGAAAAAGCGTATCACAGGTATGTATAAAAGTGGAAATACGCACAGCGGTAGATGGCGCTGTGTGTATATTTGTGGTGCTGATTGTTTGTGTGTGTGATTCCGGGGCTCTTATAGGTCCTCGGGGAATTTGCGGTAGTATTCCTGAAGTATTCCGCGTATGTTGAAATAGTAACCTCCACCGGTGTTGCTTTCGGGCAGTTTCACGGTGAGGAATTCGTAGTATGGTTCGCAGAATATGTGGTTGGTGATTATGTATCCCATCATGTTAAGGAGCACATATTCATGCTGGGGCTCGATAACATACCATGCGTTTTCCTCATCGGCGCCTGTACCGGTTGACACTATGGCCATAAGTATATGGTTGAGCTTGTATTGCCATATCTTTGCCAGATCGCGGTTACCGCGCAGTTTCAGAGCCGAGATGAGTATGGTCATCTGGTTGAGGTCGAACGGATTGTCGAGCAGCGCCATGTTGGCGTACTTTATCAGTGAGTCACACTCCTGGCGTGTTGGATTGAGTTTGTTGTAGTTTTCGTTGAGCACCTCCGAGAATGGCGACACACGATAGGGATTATAGTCCTCCTGAAACATGTAGCCGAGATATAGTTTGCGGTATTTCTCGAGCTTCATGGTCGTGTCGTTGCGCTGGAATTCAGCCATTAGCCGTGGATAGTAGTAGGGCGATGTACGGTCTGTGACCTCCATCCTTATGCTGTCTATATTGGGCTTTATGCGCGGCACCTTGTCGATAATGGCTTGTGATGATGCCGTTAAAGCACTGATTATTGCGATTATGGCTAATGCTATTCTGTACATGTCTTGATGGTGTGTGTAACGGTGAGGCTTGATGTGCAAATTTACGGAATCTTTATTTTAAGCCGCTATAAAAAATGTAAAGAATGCTTGTGACGATACCTGCTATACTGGTTGTCACAACGATTGGAAGCCCTTTGGCACACAGATAGTTCAGGAATTTGCGGGATGGAAATTCGAGCGGTTTACCCTTGGGGGTGCGGCTGAAAGCCATGGCTCCGCAGAACACACCGAGCACCGCGCCGATAATCAGCCCGGCCTGTGAAACGAGTAGCCCCACAAGTGTGCCGGCGAGAGCGGCGGCTGTCATATATCCGGTTCCGGCTGTCTCTTTCGCCACCTGCGCGGGGAGCAGCTGGTATATGCCCCAGCTTATGGCGGCTGCGACTCCCCAGAAAGCTATGGTGGATAGCGTTATGTCTGTCTCTCCGGTGAGATAGAGTGCCGGAAGTGCTAGAAACGCAATGGGGGTGCTCCAACTTTTGGTCAGGAACGCTGCTGTTATGCCTGCTATGCAGAAAAGTACGGCTGCTGTTATACAGAGTGTGGTCATTAGGTAAATGGCTTATGGTTTTTGTTGCTCGGCCTGTGGCTTGATGGCCTCGGGATAGGATATGCGCGAATGGTACATTGTGGTCAGTCGCGAAGCGAACACCTCCTTGATTTCGTTGATGTCGCGGAACGACAGGGGTGAGTCGTTGTGCAGCCCTTCAGCCACCTGCGAGTCTATGATTTTATTTACAAGCGATTTTATAGCTTCAGGGGAGTGGTCGGAGAGTGACCGCGATGCGGCCTCGACCGAGTCGGCCATCATGAGGATTGAGGTCTCACGGCTACGTGGGTTGGGTCCTGGGTATGTGAACGGAGCCTCGTCTATCTTTTCGCCGGGGTGGGCGTTGGCGTAGGTTGTGTAGAAGAACCGTGCTTTGCCCTTGCCATGATGTTCGGATATGAATTGACGTATGCACGACGGCAGTTTAGCCTTTTCGGCGCGTTTGAGCCCTTCAGGCACATGCCCTATCACTATGCGTGCGCTTTGCAAAGGCGACAATGCATCGTGAGGATTGACGCCATGCTGGTTTTCCGTGAAAAATGCCGGATTGCTTATCTTGCCTATGTCGTGGTATAAAGCTCCGGTACGGACCAGTTGCACGTTGGCTCCTATGCGGTGGGCGGCTGCGGTGGCGAGATTGCTCACAGCCATCGAATGCTGGAATGTGCCCGGACACTCTTCTGACAGCTCGCGGAGCAGCGGGTGGTTTATGTCGGAAAGTTCCACGAGTGTCACACGCGAAGTGAATCCGAATGTCTTTTCAAGCAGGAATATAAGTATGTAGGCAAACGATATGAACACTGCGTTTATGGCCAGCGCACCGAACATACGCGGCGATATTCGCTCTATGTCGCCTGTCTGCATGAGTTCGTAGGCCGCATAAGTGAGCGAGTATGCTATGAATACGAATAGGGCCGAGCGTATTAGCTCGGAGCGTTTGCTCAATTCCTTGAGAGAGGCGAGCGCCGTAATTCCGGCTATAAGTTGCATCACCATGAACTCGTAGGGTGAACGCGACACCATTGTGCATAGCAGGATGGTGACAAGGTAGGTGAAGAATGCTGTCCTTGAGTCGAGGAACACGAGTACCACTATGGGCACCACCGTGTAGGGCACTATATAGACTCCTGTGGTGAATGTAGCCGACATTCCGAATGTGAATAACGTGAACACCGTTATCAGCAGCATCAGGAATGTCATCGTGCTGGAATTCGAGTAGTAGTCGCGCCTGTAGAAGTATAGAAACAGATACAGTGAGGCAAATATCACGGTGAGAAAGAGAAGCCGTCCCAATGCGGGGTAAAGCCGGCTTACGGTCTCGTGCGAGCCTCGTTCGGCCAGTATCTGCTCGTAGGAGCGCAATATGGTATATAGCTGCGGGGTGACAATGTCGCCGCGGTCCACTATGCGTTCCCCCTGCTGCACCACTCCGATAGGTGCAAGGGCTGTCTGATAGGCCTCGGTGCGGAACCGTTCGGTTTCGGCCGAATCAGGCATGATGTTGGGCTGCAGAAGGTCTGTCAGGCGGGCTTGTGCGAATGCATTGCGGAAATTTTGGTCGGAAAGCACACTGTCGAGGTGGGCGTAGGCCATTCTTGGTGAGCGGAAATGCGTTGTGGGGATGGAGATAGCTTCGTTGTTGCGTATCATCCTTACGCTTCGGGGCAGCTTGTCGCGCTGACCGAACGATGAGAAGTCCATTATGCCCGTGGCATAGACTTTCTGAATCTCGTTAACGAGACGTCGGCGGTCAGAGCGGTTGAGTGCTATGCCTTCGGTGCGGTCGAGCCGGTCGGTGCACTCATCTATTATTTTCTTTTCCAGCTTGTCGGCGCGGTAAAATACCGGCTCGAAATTGGCGTCGAGACTGTCGCGGATGGCTTGGGCGCTAAGCGAGTCGAGGTGTATCGGAATGTCGAAGGGTGCGGTGAGCAGATTGTAGTTCCACGGCCTGTTCACCTCATATTGGTATCGGTTGACGTCGTTCGACGGGATAAAATAATATATCAGAGCTATGGCCGCGATGAAAATGGCCCAGCGGGTAATCTGGATATGGGTGAATTTCAGTTTCCTCATCTCTATGAACGGTTATGATTCAATTCGTGTAGCCGACTGCACTCCTTTTATTTTCTTGATTTTTGCGCAAAGTTGGGTTACGGTGTCGGTGTCGGTCACAAGCACATTCAGCTTGCAGTGGAACACCTCCTTGTCGGTGTCTATGTGCAGGGCACGTATGTCGATGTTGAGCTGTGTCGATATCATCTGTGTGAGTTCCTGCAATATGCCGTGACGGTCTATGCCTTCTATAATCAGCGTTGCCGGGAACTGGCGCTTCACATCGGTCCACTCGGTGCTCACTATGCGGGGGCCGTAGCTTGCTTTCAGCACTTGGGCATGCGGGCAGACGAGGGTGTGCACCTCCACCTGTCCGTTGTCGTTTATGAATCCCATCACATCGTCACCCGGAATCGGGTGGCAGCATTCGGCGAATATGAAATTCTGCTCGTTGTCGTCGAAATGCAGACGGTATGTCTCCTTTGTGTTGATTTTCTCCGGAGTGACAATGCGGGGCTTGCCATCGGAACTGTTTTTCCCGGTGCCTATGCGGAATATTTTTTTTAGCAATCCCGGTGATGTCTTGGGTGAATCCTTTAGCACGTAGCCATCGAGCGATACCTCTCCGCTGCCTAACCGCAGATATAGTGATTCGCGTGAATTGATGTGGTAGAACGACATTATTTTCGTTATCACCTCGTTGGTGGCTTTCACTTCGGCATCGTCAAGGAACTGCTGAAGTATCTGCTTGCCTTTTTCAATTACCGGGGCTTGTTGACGGCGTAGAGCCGCGCGTAGCCTTGTGCGGCCTTTGGCTGTGGCGAGTATGCCCATCCACTCCTCTTTGGGTGTTTGCGAGCGAGAGGTCAGCACCTCCACCTGGTCGCCGCTCTGAAGCTGGTGCGACAGTGGCACGAGTTTGTGGTTCACCTTTCCTGCTATGCAATGCGTGCCCATCTCTGAGTGGAGTGTGAACGCTACATCGAGCACTGTCGATTTCTGTGGAAGCGTGATGAGTTCCCCTTTAGGTGTGAAAACCACAATTTCAGCTGCAAAAAGGTTGAGCTTCAGTGTGTCGAGGAAGTCAACGGCGCTTGGCGTGGGGTCCTCGAGAATGTCCTTGATGGTGCGGAGCCACACTGTGAGTTCCGACTCCTCGTCGCTTTCACCTATTTTGTACTTCCAGTGGGCGGCGAATCCTTTTTCGGCAATCTCGTGCATGCGCTCGGAGCGGATCTGCACCTCCACCCAGTTGCCATCGGGACCCATCACTGTGAGATGCAGGGCCTGATAGCCGTTGGCCTTGGGATTGCTTATCCAGTCGCGTGTGCGCTCGGGATGCAGACGGTAAAGGTCGGTGATGGCCGAGTATATTTTCCAGCAGATGGTTTTCTCCTCCGCAGGGTCGTCGCATTTGAACACGATGCGCATGGCATAGAGGTCGTAGACCTCCTCAAACGGAACATGCTTCGTCTCCATCTTGCGCCATATCGAGTACACTGATTTCACACGTGCCCGGGCTTCGTACTGAAGTCCCATTTTGTCGAGACTTTCAAGTATCGGCGCTGAGAAGTCGGTATACACGGCCAGACGCCCCTCCTCCGATTCGCGGATGAGGTTCTGTATGCGTGAATACTCGGCCGGATGCTCATATTTGAAACTGAGGTCCTCGAGTTCTGTCTTTATCTCAAACAGGCCGAGCCTGTGGGCCAGAGGGGCGTATATGTAGAGCGTTTCGCCTGCTATTTTATATTGCTTGTTGGGGGCCATGGAGCCGAGGGTGCGCATGTTGTGCAGGCGGTCGGCCATTTTTATAAGCACCACACGTATGTCGCGGCTCATGGTGAGCAGCAGTTTACGGAAATTCTCGGCCTGAGCCGATGCCTTGTCACCGAATATACCTCCCGATATTTTGGTGAGGCCGCTTACAAGCTCGGCTATCTTCTTGCCAAACTGCTGCTCGATGTCCTCTACTGTATAGTCTGTATCCTCCACCACATCGTGAAGCAGCGCGGCGCATATTGATGTCGAGCCAAGGCCTATCTCCTGCGATGCAATCTTGGCCACAGCTATGGGATGCAGTATGTATGGCTCGCCCGAGCGGCGGCGTATGCCTCCGTGAGCTTTCTTGGCAAATCTGAAAGCACGTTCTATAATCTCAACCTTCTTGCGGTGGTTGCTTTTGAGGTATCCTTGAAGCACATCCTGAAATTCCGCTTCTATAAGCAGGTCTTCTTCCTGTGGGGTCAATTGCACTTTATCCATATCTGCCGGACGTTAATGTGGGTAAGTTACGTCATTAGAAATACAAACTTAATAAAAAACGATGAGATTATGCCGGAAAAGCCGTAAATTTGTGTGAAAAATTTAACCTATCACACAGTGTTTTGACCATGGGAAAGTACAATTTTGATAAAGTGGTGGACCGCAGTGGCTCCCATGCCATGAAGTATGATGCTCTTGAGGAGATGTTCGGCCGAAAGGATGTGACCCCGTTGTGGATTGCCGACATGGAATTCGAGGCGTGTCCTGCCATTGTCAAGGCTATGAACGAGCGTTTCAACCATCCTGTCTACGGTTATTCATCGGCTCCTGAGAGTTATTGGGATTCTATAGTGGCGTGGTTGCGCCGTCGCCATTCTCTCAACGTGAGCCGCGACTGTCTGGCTTTTGTGCCCGGGGTGGTGCGTGGCATAGCTTACGCTCTAAATTTCTTCACCCGTCCGGGCGACAAGGTGGTGATTCAGCCGCCGGTATATCATCCTTTCAGACTTGTAACCGAGGGTAACGACCGCGTGGTGGTGGAGAATCCGCTGAAAGCCGGCAAGGGCGATTTCTTTTATGAGATGGATCTGGAAGGGCTTGAGGATATATTCGCTCACGAGCGTCCTAAGATGATGATTCTGTGCAATCCCCATAACCCGGTGGGCATACAGTGGGATGCTGATACATTGCGGAAAGTGGCGGCACTTGCACGCCGCTATGGTGTGATAGTGCTCTCTGACGAGATACATGGCGATCTGATGCTTGATGGCCGCGCCCACATACCCTTTGCCTCGGTAAGTGACGATGCTGCGGCTGTGTCAGTATCTTTTGGAGCGCCGTCTAAGACATTCAATATCCCCGGACTGGTGAGCTCGTGGATGATAGTGCCTCACAAGGGTCTGCGCGAACCGTTTTTCCGCTGGATGGAGGCCAACGAGTTTTCATCGCCGTTCTTCTCGGCAACGGTGGGCACTGAGGCCGCTTACACCTATGGCGAGGAGTGGCTCGATGAACTGTTGCCCTATATTGAGGACAATATAACGGCTGTCGAGGATTACCTTAAGGCTAATGTTCCGCAGGTTAGGGCGATACGTCCGCAGGCCTCGTTCCTTATATGGCTTGATTGCCGGGAGCTTGGATTGCCGCAGCCTGAACTTGAGGATCTGTTTATCAACAAGGCACATCTCGCGCTCAATACAGGAACAATGTTCGGCCGTCAGGGCGAAGGATTCATGCGCCTGAATGTGGCTATGCCCCGGGCTGAGTTGCTGAAAGCCATGGAGCAGCTGAAATCGGCTGTAAATCCATAATATTTATAACGGAAACTAAAAGCGCATCCGGCCACAATGGCAGCCGGATGCGCTTTTGTTTATATGAAATATGGTTGGCCGGAATCAGGAGTTTTCGGGACGGAGACGGCGCACGGTTACCCCTGTCTGCCACATTTCGCTCTCGCGCATGGCTTTGAGCTCGGCCTCCAGTTTCTCGCGATAATCAGGCGCGGAGTTTGAGTCGATGGATATCTGAGCTTCGTTGCCTGACTCCACACTCTCGTAGAGCTGTTCAAGGACAGGCTTCACTGCGTCGTGGAACGGTCCCATCCAGTCGAGGGCTCCACGCTGGGCGGTGGTGGAGCAGTTGGCGTACATCCAGTCCATGCCTCGGTCAGCAAACAGGGGCATGAGCGATTGGGTAAGTTCCTCGACGGTTTCGTTGAAAGCTTCTGAAGGAGTGTGGCCATGAGCGCGGAGCACTTCGTATTGGGCTTGGAACAGACCTTGTATGGCTCCCATCAGCGAACCGCGTTCGCCTGTGAGATCGCTCACGGCCTCGCGCTTGAATGTGGTCTCGAACAGGTAACCCGAACCGATGCCTATGCCGAGGGCTATGGTGCGTTCGTAGGCATGACCGGTGTAATCCTGTTCTATGGCATAGCTTGAGTTAACCCCGCGGTTTTCGAGGAACATGCTGCGCAGGGATGCTCCCGAGCCTTTCGGAGCCACCATTATCACGTCAATATCGGCCGGTGGCACCACACCGGTGCGGTCGGGCCATGCTATTGCGAATCCGTGCGAGAAATAGAGCGCTTTTCCTGCGGTGAGGTGCGGTTTTATCACCGGCCACACCGAGAGCACTGCTGCATCGCTGAGCAGGCACATTACGATGGTGGCGCGTCGGGCGGCTTCCTCTATTGAGAAAAGTGTCTCGCCGGGTACCCATCCGTCGGCCACCGCTTTGTCGTAGGTCTTTCCGGGACGCTGTCCCACTATCACGTTGAATCCGTTGTCGCGCAGGTTGAGGCTTTGGCCGGGGCCTTGCACTCCGTATCCAAGCACGGCTATAGTTTCGTTTTTCAATACCTCGCGGGCTTTTTCAAGAGGAAACTCGGTGCGTGTAACCACTGTTTCCTCCACTCCGCCAAAATTAAGTCTTGCCATAAGTAGTATATGTGTAATAGGGTTGGTTATTGTATGTCGTTCGGTTTTGTGCGTGGTTCCATAAACGAGCGGGCCACACACACCGTGGTATCATCTTTCACAATGGCCGATATGAGAGCTTCGTCGGCAAATGCCGAGCACACCTCCACTTCGTCGTCGAAGTGGGTCTCGTGTTTGTATTCGATTTCAAATCGGGCCAGATAGTAGTCGTCGAATGTCGACAGGTCCATCTGGTTAAGTATCAGCTCCACATAGCGGGCGGAGTTGACATGACGGTTGAAGTCGATGTCGCTCACCCTGAATGTGTAGTTGTGCACGGTCTGCGGTGGGTCTATGGGGCGTATCTTGCCTTGCTTGGCTATCGGGCATGGCTTGTCGCACACTGTAACAGCGAGGGATGCCAGACCGCTCATGTCGGCAGGCCGGCGTGTGCGCATGTCAATGGCCACCCAGATGGTGCGGGCGTATCCGAGAATCTCTCCGTCGGCTCCGGTTATCTCGAAATTTCGTTCGGAGAAATGGCGGTTGTACCCTTCGACCCATGTGGATAGAGTGTATTCTTCAAGGAGTTTCGGATAGCGTTTCAGCTCCACGGTGATGCGCGACAGCACCCATAGGTTGCCATCGTCCTGCAGCCTCTTGAATCCAATGCCGAGAAGGTCGGCATGTTCGGTGGCCACTTCTATTATCTGCTGTATGAGCGCTGCCGGTGCGAGTTCGCGTTGGGCATTGCATTGTGCGGCTATCAGCCGGTAGGAGTGAGAGTAGATTTTCAGGGGTGTTTCAGTATTCATTTGTAAGCCGTTGATTAAGAAAATTATCGACATGCTCAATGGGCGACCGTGTGACGGCCACGCGGCCACTGCGCATGAATTGTTTTAATTCATAACGCTGCAGCTCGCGAAATAGCTCTTCGGTCTCGCTGTAATGCCCTGTTTTTTCTATAACGGTGTATTCAGGTGTTATTTCGAGTATGCGTGCGTTGTGCCGCCGGATTATCTCTTCCACATGGTTTTCGCGGAGCATGACCGGGGTGGGTACTTTGTAGAGGGCCACTTCCTGATATACAATTTCGTCGTCGGTGAAGTAGAAAGCTTTTATCACGTCGATACGTTTCTCAATCTGTCCTATCACTTTGTCCATCATGGATTGTGAGCTGTGGCAGGTGATAACAATCTTGTGCACGCCGGGTATGGAGCATGTGCTCGCGCTGATGCTTTCTATGTTGAGGCATCGGCGTGTGAATATTATGGATAGCTGATTCAGCAGACCGACGTGATTTTCAGAAAATACGGTTACTGTATATAGTGTCGATTCGTCGTGTGTGGTCATGATATGTCGGGGAGGGGTTGATAGACATCAGAAGGGTTGAGCATTATATAGTCGACAGGCTTGCCTACGGGGGTCATGGGAAACACCATGTCGGCGGGATCGATGTTGATGTTCAGAAGATATGGACCGTCGTGCTCCATCATGCGGGTTATGGCGCATTGCAGTTCTCCACGTGTGGCTACATCTTCGGCCGGAATGCCATAGGATGCGGCAAGGGTCTTGAAGTCGGGATTGAGCATCGGTGTCTGCGAGAAGCGGCCGTTGAAGAACAGAGCCTGCCACTGGCGTACATTGCCGAGGAAGTTGTTGTTGAGAAGGATAATCTTTACGGCTGTGCCATATTGCATTATGGTGCCGAGCTCCTGTACGGTCATCTGCAGACCTCCGTCGCCGGTGAACAGGCATACCGGACGTTCAGGCGCTCCCATTTTAGCTCCAATTGCGGCCGGCAGGCCGAATCCCATGGTGCCGAGCCCACCGGAGGTTACTATGCTCCTCGGGGATGTGTAGCGGAAATAGCGGGCCGAAAGCATCTGGTTCTGCCCGACATCGGTCACGAGTATGGCTCCGGCTCCGGCGGCTTCAGACACTTTCCTCGCGACTTCGCCCATGGTGGGGGCTTTGGTGGGGTCGGTGCCATAGGCGGCTGTTGTGTCCACATTTTCGTGCTCGATGGTGTTGTGGCGGTCGAACGAACGCACCCATTCATCGTGTCGCGCCGGCTTTACAAGCGGGAGCAGTGCTTCAAGCACTTCGCGTGCATCGCCATGCACTGTGGCATGGGCGCGGATGTTTTTGTTGAATTCGCTGCGGTCAATGTCTATGTGGAGTATGCGTGCCTGCGGTGCGTAACTTTCCGTGACACCTGTCACACGGTCGTCGAAACGCATGCCTATGGCTATTATCAGGTCGGCCCGGTTGGTGTTGATGTTCGGCCCGATGTTGCCGTGCATGCCGAGCATTCCTTTGAACAGCGGATGTGAGGATGGAAGCACCGAGAGGCCGAGCAGAGTGGCTGCCACAGGTATGTGGGCTTTCTCGGCGAGGGCCTTGAGGGCTTGTTCGGCTTCGGCTATTGTTATGCCTTGGCCGGCAAGTATCATGGGGCGCGACGCGCGGTTAATCATTTCGGCCGCGAGAGCTATGTCGGCTTCGGCCGGCGTGGGTTTGGGTATGTAGGAGCGGATGAAACGGCATGGTTCGTAGGCGCGGTCGGTAAGCTGAATCTGCGCGTCTTTGGTGAAGTCAAGCACCACCGGGCCGGGTCGGCCTGTCGAAGCGATGTGGAATGCTCGTGCCAAAGCCCATGCCACCTTGTCGGCATGGCGTATCTGGTAGCTCCATTTGGCTATAGGCTGTGTTATGCCCATCACGTCGGTTTCCTGAAACGCGTCGGTGCCAAGCATCGACGCCGGAGCCTGGCCGGTGATTACGACAAGCGGTGTGCTATCCATCATGGCGTCACTGAGACCGGTAATCAGATTGGTGGCGGCCGGCCCCGAGGTAGCTATCACCACGCCTGGTCGGTGTGATGTGCGGGCATAGCCCTGGGCTGCATGTATGGCACCCTGCTCGTGGCGCGTGAGTACGTTGGTTATTCTGTCGGTGTAATCGTAGAGAGTGTCGAACACCGGGATTATGTAGCCCCCGGGATAACCGAACACGCGGTCTACATGTTCGGCTATCAGTCCGCGGACCAGTGCCTCGGCACCTGTGATTTTATCGCTCATATCAAACAGTTTAAATTATTCTTACTCCCCCTTTGTCGGCTGAGGATACCATCGACGCATAGGCTCTCAACGCTTTCGACACCATGCGCTTGCGTGCACGGGGTGTGAATGCCTCTTTTCCGCGGGCGAGTTCATCGTTGCGCCGTGCCGCGAGTTCATCGTCGCTCAGCTCCACATTGATGGAGCGCGCGGGGATGTCGATGGTTATGGTGTCGCCATCGCGAAGCAGGGCGATATTGCCACCGGCTGCGGCTTCGGGTGAGATGTGGCCTATTGACAGTCCTGATGTGCCACCTGAGAATCGGCCGTCGGTGATGAGTGCGCATTCACTGCCGAGGTGGCGGCTTTTGAGATAGCTTGTGGGGTAGAGCATTTCCTGCATGCCGGGGCCGCCCTTGGGCCCTTCGTAGGTGATAACGACCACATCTCCGCTCTTTACCGAGCCCGAGAGGATGGCTTCCACTGCTTGGTCCTGCGATTCAAATACGCGTGCCGGCCCGCTGAAACGTAACGCTGCAGGGTCTACCCCGGCGGTTTTCACCACGCATCCGTCGGCGGCGATGTTGCCATGAAGCACGGCGAGACCACCATCGGATGAGTAGGCGTGGGCGAAGTCGCGTATGCATCCTTCGGCGCGGTCGGTGTCGAGTGTGGAGAAATAGGCCATCTGAGAGGCCGGTTCAGTGGTGCGCTTATGTCCGGGAGCGCTTCGCCATAGCTCGTCGGCGCGGTCGGTATAGTCCTTGCCGCCTATGGCATAGCGGTCTATGGCCTGACGGAGTGTAAGGCCATCCACGCGTTTCACGGAGGTGTCGATAAGGTTGTTGTCGGCAAGAATCTTCATTATTGAGATTATGCCTCCGGCGCGGTTGACATCTTCAATATGGTAACGGGAGTTGGGGGCGACTTTGCACAGTACAGGTGTGAGGCGTGAGAGACGGTCTATGTCGTCAATGGTAAATTCCGCTTCGGCTTCATGGGCTACGGCCAGAAGATGCAGCACGGTGTTGGTGGAGCCTCCCATGGCTATATCGAGTGTCATGGCGTTGAGCATAGCCTGTCGCGAAGCTATGGAGCGAGGCAGTACGGAGGTGTCGCCGTCGCGATAGTATGCGTAGGCGTTGTCCACAATCTGCCGTGCGGCCTGACGGAACAGCTCCATGCGCGATATGTGGGTGGCAAGGACGGTGCCGTTGCCGGGAAGGGCAAGGCCTATGGCTTCGTTGAGGGAATTCATGGAGTTGGCGGTAAACATTCCTGAGCAGGAACCGCACGTGGGGCATCCATGGAGCTCAAGGCGGTCTATCCGTTGCTGAGGCACGGATTCGTCGGCCGACTCCACCATTATGTCGACCAGATCCACACTTTTTCCATCCACATTGCCTGCTTCCATCGGGCCGCCGCTCACAAATATGGCGGGGATGTTGAGACGCATGGCGGCCATGAGCATTCCGGGGGTTACCTTGTCGCAATTGGATATGCACACCATGGCATCGGCGCAGTGGGCGTTGACCATGTACTCCACAGAATCAGCAATGAGGTCGCGTGAGGGGAGTGAGTAAAGCATACCGTCGTGCCCCATGGCTATACCGTCGTCAATGGCTATGGTGTTGAATTCGGCGGCGAAGCATCCTGCTTTTTCAATCTCGCTCTTTATAATCTGTCCTATTTTGTGCAGATGCGTGTGGCCGGGTACGAATTGTGTAAATGAGTTGACCACGGCTATCACAGGTCGCCCCATCTGTCCGGATGTCATTCCGTTGGCACGCCACAGGGCACGGGCTCCGGCCATGCGTCGTCCTTTGGTGGCGATGTCGCTGCGCAGGGGTATGCGGTAAGTGCAATTGTCCATACAGTATGTGTTGTTTCTGAAAAAACATAACAAACCTTCACGCCCAATGGGTCGCGGAGGTTTGATTTAAGGTCGGTTTTTAGAATGATTTTATGCGAATTTATCGAAAAATACCGCATTTTGAAAAACAATTGCACATAAAAATGCTGTTTGTGCTATAAAATTGTCAATATGTGCTTGGCGGGATGTCAGTTTTTGGTCACTTTGCGCGATAGTGACGCCGTGGGGGTTACGACGCGCAGGATGTAGATGCCGCTCTGGAGCGATGAGGCGCTGACGGTGGCTGTGCCGTCGGTACCGCGTGCCGAAGCCACGGGGCGCCCCTGAAGGTCGTAGAGCGTTGCGGTGATGTCGGTGGCTCCGGCCATGTAGAGCTCGTAGCCACCGGCAGTGGCTGTCACAATGAGCCGTTCGTCGGCATCAGCCTGCACATTGCCTATGGATGCCTTGGCAAGGATATATTTGAGTCCTTTGGTGGCGTTTACCTTGCCATAGCCCGAGCGGGCAGGAGCTGCTGAGGTGTGGGTGTCGGTTGTGCTGGTGTTCTGTAACACATCGAGCACATCGTTCATGGTCAGGGTCGGTTCGGCCTGAAGCCACAGTCCGAGCACGCCGGTCATGAATGGTGTGGCCATGGAAGTGCCGTCCATGGGTCCCCAATAGTCGGTGGCGGTGCCGTTTTTGGCTGTGGCCACCATGGTTGACGGTGTCTCACCGTAGTCGCTGCCATAACCGCCGTCGATGTAGTGGCGGCTGAACGATGATTGGATTGAGCTTCCGGGGGCAAGCACGAGCGGCAACTGCCGTCCGAAGAAGTCGGTGCCATAGCTTGAGAATGTGGCGACAGCACCGGTGGTCTGGTCGTTGGAGGCGCGCGAACCGCTTAGGTTGTACCAAGATGTTGTGGTGGTGTAGGCGCCTACAGGCAGAACATTCTTGCCACATGCCATACCGGATATGGAGCCATCGGGGGTTCCGGCTGTGTAGCCCGACAGTGTGGTGGTGTTGTTGTTATAGCTGTTGGTGAATTCGGAGTATCCGTCGAAGTACATGTTGACGGTCTGACCGGCTTTACCTGTCACTGTGATGGCGAAACGTCCCGACGACGGACGTGCCACGTTGAAGTCGAACAGCACATTGTAGCGTCCGTTGTTAGGGTCCACTCCGGCATATACATACACCTCGCCACCATAGCTCACACCTTCTGTTATCTCCATTTTGTTTGTGGCCGATGAGATGGTGGTGGTGTAGGTCAGCGCGCCTGAACTGCTGCAGTTGGATATGCTTACGGTGAGGGGCTGTGAGTCGGATGCCCATATATCGAGATAGCCGTAGTTACCCTCAAAGTATGCGTTGTTATAGTATAAGAGTGTTTTTACGGATGTGGCCGATGAGGTGAATGTCTTTTCTATCGACATGTTGTTTTCGCCTTCGTTGCCGGCGGCCACGCATATCAGTGCGCGTTCGCCGAGACGGTCGAGGGCGGTCGAGAAGTCGTCGGTGCCATCGTGCGGGCCTGAGTTGCTGCCGAGCGAGAGGTTGATTGCTGCGGGCTGTCCGATTGCCTCGGCATAGTCAATGATGTTGCTCACACCCTGCAATATGGCGGGGTCGTAGAGCTCACCGCAGCTTAGTGCCAGGGTGGCATCGGGAGCCACGCCATAGTGTGGGATGGCTCCTGTGGTTTTTGTTGAGCCATTCATGTATGTGCCGGAACCTTTATATCCTCCGGCCATAATGCCGGCCACATGGGTGGCATGGGTCTCCTCTTCGTCGTCGGTGGTGAAACCGCCGACGGTAGATGCGTTGTATTCGGTGCTGCCTACATTGTTGGTATAAGTGTTGTAGGTCAGATGCCACAGTCGGTCTACGCGTCCGCTGAAATTGATGTGGTTGGGGTCGAGGCCGCCGTCCATCAGTCCGAGCACCACGCCCTTGCCGGTATATGATGTGGCGGTGCCGGAGATGTTGATTCCGGCATGGGCTTCCGTTACTTGCGAGGCTGTGCGTGCTGATTTCATAAGCATGCGCTGTTTCTTGCCGAAGCTGATGCTCTTGACCTGTGGCATGGCTGCAATCTTCTCAAATTCGGTGATGGCGGCCCTTACCAATGCGATATCGCCTAAATCGGCGGTCACATTGTAGCCGTTGTCGGTAAGGACAGCCGGTGTGTGGCCACTGTTGAGCCGGACTATAGCAGTGATTGTAGGGATGGAATCGGGAATTCCCGAGCGGGAGACGGCTACATGCTCTTTGCGGAACCGTTCGAGCTGAAAATGTCCGGTGGGGCTTATTTTATTCTGGGCTGAGGCCGGGAGGCAAATGAGAGCCAATATTAATGAGAGAATCAATTTCATAACAGTCGCGGTTGGTTTTACAGGTTGCAAAAATAATGAATTCCGGCGGGAGTGTAACAAGAAAGGGTGGCGAATTTCGCCACCCTTGGTTATGGGATTGCCCGGGCCGGTTGGCCTGAGGGGATTAGTTTTTAGTCACTTTGCGCGACAGTGACGCCGTGGGGGTTGAGGCGCGCAGTATGTATATGCCGCTCTGGAGCGATGAGGCGCTGACGGTGGCAGTGCCGTCGGTGCCGCGTGCCGAAGCCACGGGGCGTCCCTGAAGGTCGTAAAGCGTGGCGGTGATGTCGGCGGCTCCGGCCATGTAGACCTCGTAGCCGTCGGCAGTGGCGGTAACAATGAGCCGCTCGTCGGCATCGGCCCACACATCGCCTATGGCCGCACGGTTGTCAAGCACAGCTTTGACCGCAGCGAGTGCATCGGCCTTTCCGGCGCCCCAGCGTATTGGCTTTGACGCTGTGAGCACATTGATGTCGCGGGCAGCGGTGGAGGTAAGATGTTCTTTTACCTGAGCGAAGTCGAGAGACGGGTCGGCCTGAAGCATGAGAGCCACAATGCCTGACAAATGGGGGCACGACATTGATGTGCCCTGCATCTGCCCGAAGTAGCTGTTGCGTCCATAGGCAGTGGTGCTGCCTGAATAGTTTGTTTCGATGGCTATATTGTTTGCGGTGGTATAGGGGGTGCTGTACGATGATATGATACCGGCCCCCGGGGCGCAAATGTCGGGCTTGTTCTCGCCGTTGACTGTGCCGTAGGATGAGAAGGAGGATATGTCGCCGAGTATCTCGCCGTTGCTCTGCACACCATAGCCTTGCTTGAGCACGCCCCAGCATGTGCGGGTGTTGTAGGAACCTACGCTGATTACATTGGCAGCGGCAGCGGCGTCGTTTATGGATTCGTCGGGGGTTCCCTTTGTCCAGCCTGACACGCGGTTGTTGTCGAACGCCGTGGTGGAGGTGCCGTAGATGTTGATTTTAGCGCCTACCGGACCTTCGATTACAATACCGAGCAATTTTGTGGTATTGGAGGCTAAAGGCGTTACACTTACCGGTGCCGATACGTGATATCGGTTGTTTCCGCTGTCAAGATCTGAAGCGAGGGCGATATATCCTTGGAATGCTGCATTGAAATCGGCATTCTGTGTGTATTCGTTGGACGTACCGATTATGTCCACATAATTATTGGAGGTGTTGGTATTGCATGTGAGCAGGGTGGTGGTGGTTTTGGCGGTGCGGTCGTAAATCACCCAGCTTACGGTGAGCGGTTCGCTTCCGCTGCTCCAGATGTCTACATTGCCTTGTTCGGCAGTGTTGTTGGCGATGAATGTCTTGAGCGCGGGCGATGATTTGGTGAGGGTTTTCGATGCCGACATGTTTACATCGCCATCGTTGCCGGCGCTCATGCATATAATGCCGCGTTTGCCGAGTTCCGCAAGTTTCTGCGAGTAGTAATCGGTGCCGTCGTGAGGTCCGGAAGTGCTTCCGAGCGAGAGGTTGACAACGGCTGGTTTGCCTACAGATTCGGCGTAGTCAAGCACATTTTTTACGCCAAGCAGGATGTTGGCTGTTGTTAATGAACCGGCCGCCATGGCTATGTCGGAATTTGTGGCAACGCCGTAAAATGGCATGTTGCCCGATGTGTGCAGTGTCAGCCCGTCGAGCGATCCGCCGGCTGTCTGGGATGCGTATGTGCCTGTGCCGTTGTACGATCCTGCCATGATGCCGGCCACGTGGGTGCCGTGTGTCTTCTCGTCGTTTTCGGTGGTGAAGTTGGATATGGCCTGGGCGGTGGTGTATGATCCTGCATTGATTCCGTCGAATGCCCAGACGCGTTTCACGCGCAGTGAGCCGTCGGAATTGCGGAAGTTGGCATGATTGGGGTCAATGCCCACATCCATCAGTCCGGTAACCACTCCTGAACCATCAAACACCATTGTAGTGCCGTTGTGGTCAATGCCGCTCTGTAAGGTGCCGACATTTGACGCAGGACGTGCAAAATCCATCATCGGCTGCATTTTACGTCCGAAATCCACATATTCCACGTAGTCGAGAGCCGCTATGCGTTCAACATCGTCGAGCGATATGGTCACAATGGCCGCGTTGTCAATCAGTCCGGCCACCTTCACTCCTTCGCTCTCAAGACGCTCCACATCAGAGCTGTCGTGGAGAATCACCATGGCATTCACCTCGGGCGCCTGCAGGGTTGCGGAGCGGGAGGATGCCTTGCGCTCAAGCTCCAGATTCTTCAGCATGAACATACCCTCGGCATTGACTTTGGCCTGAGCCGCCATGCTTGCCGGGGCAAGCGACAGGATGCAAAGAGAAATGTAAGTGTATAATGATTTCATATATCTAATATGTCATTGTGATACAGTTAATGGGAAAAGGATGGCGCACCCGCAATGGGTAGCGCCATCCAATGTTGTCTATATCAATGTCGGAGACAAAGATTATTCACGAACCCATTTGGGGTTTTCGTAAGCATAGTAGTCGCCGAGCTGCAGATACTGGTTTTCGCGAAGAGCCATTGCAAAGAGGTCGAGAATATAGGCTGACGGCCATGTGATCTCGTTCTCGTCGGCATTGATGGCCAGTCCGACATAACCTGATCTGTAGTAACCTTGAGCGGGGTCAAGAGCGAAAAGCAACAGGTCGAGGCGATATTCGCTATAGGGTATGCCTGAAGCTGTAACCTGACCGAGGTCGGCCTTGAGCGCGTAGCCACCGTCCTGAGTCTGAACGAGCGTAGTCATTATGGATATGGCATTGCCATCGGGGTTGAAGTTGATGAACAGTGTCTCGCCATAGCCTTCCTCACCTGCATTCATGCCGGTGATGGTGGCTGCGATGCTGACATCACCACCGGTAAAGGCATCAAGGCCGGTCATGGTCCATTTACCCTGCAGACGGCCATAGAGAGTGGCGTCGTTGTCCTTGAGGGTTACGAGGCAAGAGCTTTGCTGACCTACCTTGGCGCCACTTGCAGAAGTGATGGTCACGGTGAATGTGCGGTCGGCATTCTGGAAGCGGTCGTCAACAGGGATTATCTCCACATTGCCCACAGATTCGCCCTTGCCGATGTTGATTGTCTTTGTGGTGACAAGATAATTCTCGTCGGCAGTGGCGGGAGTCGAACCGTTTTCGGCCACGGTGACACGCACCTGGATGGGGCCGTTGGAAGTGCCTGTCACGATGATGGGCACATAGAACAGGTCGCTGTTCTCGTCTACCGTCATGGTGCTCTGCTCCATGCTCACGGTAACATCGCCGGCTGTGTTGAAGTCATCGTCGTCGGAGCAAGCCGATAGCGTGATGGCAGCCAGTGCGATTGCGAATATTTTGTTCAATTTCATAATTGTAATCTTGTTAATAAGTCACACAATATTATTCATAACCGGGGTTCTGCTGACCTTTGAGCTGGGGATTGACATCCATTTCGCCCTGGGGTATAGGCCATACAAATCTGAAGTAGCCGGGCGCGTATTCGAGATCTTTCTCGATAGAACCGAAGAGACGTACCACACTCGAGCTGATGGGATAGGCAGGATTGCGCTTGAATCCGAGACCCCAGCGACGGAGGTCGCTCATGCGGAAGCCTTCGCCCATGAGTTCCTTGGTGCGTTCCTCACGTATCTGGTCGCGGAGCTCATCGCCGGTGTAGTCTTCAGCAGTGTACTGGAATATACGTGCAGTGCGCAGATCGTTGAGAGCCTCGTTGGCGGTGTCCTCGTCGCCGAGTTCATAAGCGGCTTCAGCCTTGATAAGGTAAAGTTCGCTGAGACGGAACAGCTTGGGCATGTTCTTGTAGACCTGACGGTAAGAGTTGAATATTGAGTTGCCGGGATATTTGTTGAACACGTATGCCGGGCTCTCGCTACCGTGATATACCAGAGTCCATACGTTGAAGAATGCGTTGGCGCGGATGTCCTTGGGATATTCCTGGCCACCTACTTCTACGGTAGAGAGGTCGTACATGGTAACGCAGTTCATATACGAGGGGAGGTAGTCGCATTCGGTCATCGAAGCCTGGAGCCATGCGCTGCCTGTGGCGCTGATGCCACCTGCCTCAGCATCGCCCACCGACGCTATGTATGGACGGAAGATGAGCTCGGTGCCCTGGTCGCTGCTCCACAGTGCGGGATACTGCGCATAGGGAGTGAGCGTCCATGTGCCTGCCGAAATCACGTCGTCGGCCTTGTCGATTGCAGTCTGCCAGTCGCCGCTGAGAAGTGCTGCACGTGCCTGAAGGGCCGATACGGTGTAGCTGCTCACGAAGGCGGAGTTCTGTGCTATCGATGAGGTATTGCCTGCTGCTTCCCAATCCACGAGTGCGTCGAATGCTTCCTCGAGGTCGGTGTTGATGAGCTCGAATGTGGCTTTCATGGTGCTACGTCCGGGATATTCCTTACGGTTGGGCGTAGGATCGTACTTGGTGATGAGAGGCAGACCGAGAGCCGGCTGTTCGGCTTTGGCCTCGGTATAGCTCTGGCAATAGTGGTCGAAGAGGTAGAGATAGTACATGGCGCGGGCAAACTTGGCCTCGCCGATGAAGCCGTTTACATTGGCTGTCTCGCGGTCGGTAAGTGTTCCGCCATCGAGAAGAGCCTGAGCCTTAGCTATGAAGAAGTTCACATTGCCTATGCGGGAATAGATGTTGCCCCATACGGCTTCGATGTCCTGATTGTTGGCGTAGATCTGACCGCGGGCAATCTCACCGTTACGGTTACCGTTGGTGAGTGTGCCGATGAACATATCCATCTGCAGCTCGGTGAGATAGATGTAAGCACCGGTGCCGAACGAACGCATTCCGCTGTACACGCCCAGACGGGCAGCCTCACAGTCAATGTAGGTGCTTACACCGTCCTTGTCGGTCTGTACACCCTGCGGCATGGTGTCCATATCGCACGATGAGAACACGAGACCTGCCGTCAAAGCAACTGTCAATAATATTTTTTTCATATTCGTTGTTGTGCTGATTGATTAGAAAGTTACCTCTACGCCAAATTCGTACTGACGGGTGTTGGGATAGAAGAATTTAATGTTGTTGATCTGCGGTTCGGGGTCGTAGCCGGAGAAGTCGGTCACGGTCCAGAGGTTGCGGCCTGTGAAGTGGAATGTTACATTCTCCATCTTGACGGCACGCATCCAGCTTTGGGGCAGCGAGTAAGCCACAGTGATGTTCTTCATGCGGAGGAACGATGCGTCTTCGAGGAATCGGGAGTCAAACTGAACCTCTTCGCCGAATGCGGGTATGTCGGTCACGTCGCCCGGTTTCTGCCAGATGTTGAGCATCTTCACGTCCTGGTTGAGCTGCGAAGCAAACGAAGCGTTCTGAGTGAAGTAGTTGGCGTTTGAAATCATGTACTTCTCGGCAGCCCACATGAAGTCGGCCGATACGCTGATACCTTTCCAGCGGGCATCGAGGCCGAAACCGCCGGTGTAGGGAGCTATGTAGCTCTTGCCGGTGAGAACGGCGTTGTCTTCCGACCATACCTTGGTGAGGTTGTCGTTCTTGTCGAGCCACATCTGCTTACCGTCGCGCGGGTCAACACCTGCGTAGCGCACCTGATAGAATTCAAATGGCGAGTGGCCGATCTTGTAGTCGAGACCGTAGTTGGGGAGCTTGTATTCGCTCTGTCCGTCGAAGAGCTCGGTGAGCTGGTTCTTGTTGTAGTTGAAGTTGAAACGTGCACCTACATACCAGTCCTTGTTGCGGAAAATCTCGCCGCGGAGTTCAACGTCGACACCGGTGTTGGTCATGGCGCCGATGTTGCCGGGAGCGCCCGAGATACCCTGAGTGTAGCTGTAGGGGATATCAAGAATCATGTCGCAGGTTTTCTTCTTGTAGAAGTCTACTGAACCGCTCAGGCGGTTGTTGAGCACTGAGAATGCCAGACCTACGTCGAACGAACGTACGGTTTCCCATGAGAGTTCGGGGTTGGTGGTACCGCTTACCACGGTAGTACCGTTGCCACCGTAAGGAGTGCCGTTGACCACGGCGCCGTAGTAGTCGAATGCGCCGATGCCCGAGTTACCGGTTGTACCGTAGCTTACGCGGAGCTTCAAGTCGTTGAGCCAGTTAACGTTTTCGAGGAACTTCTCGCCCTTGATGTTCCACATCGCACCGAGCGAGTAGAAGTTTGACCAGCGGTGGCCGGGAGCGAACTTCGAGCTGCCGTCGCGGCGGTAAGCGCCATCGAAGAAGTAACGGTTGTCGTAGTCGTACGATACGTTGAGGAAGTATGAGTTCATCACTGTTTCAGAGAACGATGAATTTACGTCGCTTATACGGATGGATGTACCGTTGCCGAGAGTCATCATGGCCGGATTGTAGTGGCCACGGGTGTTGACAGAGAAACCGCGGGAGCGGGTTATGATCGATTCCTGACCGATGAGGGCGGAGAGGTTGTGCTTCTCAGCCACGGTAAAGCGGTATTCGGCAGTGTTGGTGTAAGTGAACGCGTAGTAGCGTGAGAAGCTTTCGCCGGCCGAACCGTCGGTCTGGGTCTTGCCTGCGGCCTGCTGGGCCTGAGTCACACCGGGATTGTAGGTATCGCCCATCGGAGTTGTGAATATGGGCTTGGGCAGGTTGGTGCTGGTGCCACGGTTGTCGTAGGCATCCATAGCCTGCTGGGTGCGGATGGTGAGACCCTTTATGGGGGTGATCTGCTGATAGAGATTGAGGTTTGCGGTCACACGGTTGTCATTGCCACCTGAGTACTTGAACGAGTAGCCGGGAGCCGTATTGCCCCAGTAGTGGAGATAGAGAGCCTTGTCACCATATACTATATCGCCGTTGTCGTTGAATGTATAGTAGTAGGGCGAATCGTAGGGAAGACCTACGCGGGCAAACATTATCGGGCTGTTGGTATAGTTGGCGTTGTCGGCGCGTGCACCGTCAGACACCCAGTTGGTCTGGTATTTGGCGTAACCCAAGTTGCCCTGGAAGCCGATTTTCAACCAATTGTTCACCTTGCTGTCGATGCTCACGCGAAGAGCCTCGCGGCGCATGCCCGACTGCTCGATGATACCTTGCTGGTCGTAGTGGCTGAGCGACAGATAATAGCTGAAGCTTTCGCCACCGCCCTGCACGGTTCCTTCGAGAGAGTACATGGGAGCGTGGTCGTCAAACATCTCGTCGCGCCAGTTGGTGCTGATGCCGTAGTTGTCCACGAGCTCACGGATTTCAGGAGCTACAGAAGCGCCGATTATATCGCGGAACTTGATGTACTGCTGTGAGTTCATCATCTCCACCTGGTCCTCTACCATGGCCGACCAGCCATAGTTGGCACGGAGGCTCACTTTGGCCTTTTCGCCATATTTACCCTTCTTGGAGGTGATTACTATAACGCCGTTGGCAGCACGCGAACCGTAGATGGCTACCGAAGCGGCATCCTTGAGCACGGTCACGTTCTCGATGTCGGAGGGGCTCATGGTGTTGAACACCGACGAGGTAACGGGCGCACCATCGAGAATATAAAGAGGAGCGGTGCTGGCATTCATTGAGTTGATACCACGTATGGCCACGGAGCTCGGGGTCGACATAGGCTCACCGGTCGATGAGTAGATGTTAAGACCGGCCACCTGGCCCTGGAGGGCGTCAACGAAGTTGGCGCTCGGTGTATCTTCCATCACCTCCTGGC
>CANSRU010000023.1 GCA_947649495.1 uncultured Porphyromonadaceae bacterium
TCTCGACCCAATGATTAAGAGTCATTTGCTCTACCAACTGAGCTACGGAGTCATTATGTCTTGCAGATGCTTTTCGCAATTGCGATGCAAAGGTAGGACTATTTTTTAATTCTGCAAAGTGTTTCCGTGATTTTTTTTGAGGGATAGCTATGATTTTCTTATTTCATTCCTTAAGTAGTGCCCCAAAAACCGGCCATGTGGTATATGCATCGTGGTAAATCATTGACTGGATGAGGATGCGGAAAGATTGTGTCTCTTTGCTTTTGGCGATGAAGCCGGTTATCCAGCTCTATTATCGTTTTTTGGTTGATTTGCGCGTTGGCTGTGCCTGTTGGAGCTTCTGGTTGCGGAACACGAATGATGTGTCGCCATTGGTTATTTTAATATATGGGAAGTTTTGGACTGCAGTAGGCACATCATGAATTGTAAACTGGCATGTGACGGTCTGTCCAGGTTGGAATGACGAGACATCTTTGTTCTGTTGCATTAGTCTTAAACTGGAACTCCGGTCTGAGCTGTAGTCGCCGTTTGAATCTATTGTGCAGAAATCGGAAATCCCTTTGTTTATAGTAGCCCGACTATTGTTGGTGACTTTAAATGTCAATACAGCGTCTTTCCCGACTCTTTTGAATGACACGGGGGCTATGGTGAGCCTTGAGTCCGGACATTTTATGTCTGGACTACCGGTATTGTCCAACTGAGTGATGGGCAGGTTGTAGAAATCGTAACTGTATTCATGGTCTTTATAGTCGATTCTCTCTTCGATGGTGACACGTACCATGCTTACCGAATCGGTGGAGATATCGTCGCTGTCGACATTGCGTACATACATGTAGCCTTTTACCGGCACTCCTGACGGGAATGCGTAGTTTATATACCAGTTGTCAGTCTTGTTGCCGAAGTAGAAAACTGCAGAAGTGTACTTTTGGCCATTGATTATAACGAATCCTTTCGGATTGCCGAACGAAAGTTGGCTGTAGGTGGTGTTGTTGTATTTTAGGTTGATTTTAAGTCCTGACTGGAATGGTTCGATGGAGGTTACGGAGATGTTGAACCCACGGCGGCCGGCAGCGTCAATAGTTGTTATGAATAATGACAAAATCAGTAGCAGAGTGAAACGTTTCATATCGGTTATTTGATGGGGAGGTTCTTTATGGTTATTGTTGCATACATGGTTTTTATTTCAGCCATTGATACCGATTCGGCTGTCCGGCTGAAGTTCGGTACGGTCAAGGTGAAATGTACCGGCACATTCTTGGGGGTGTTGCAGTTGTAGTCTATAACTGAGTTTCCGGCAGGCTTGCCACCTACTTCTACTGTCGGTGTGTAGGTCTCGCCATCATTGTCAAAAATACTCTGGCAGCTGAATTTGTCAATCCTGTCGGACGCGGTGTTGGTTATGGAGAGGTCTATTATAAGGTCGCCCTTGATGCGCTTGGCCGAGTTGAGCCGGATGTCGTAGCTGCCGTCGGTGCACTTGATGAAGGGGCTGAGCTTGGAATCCCGGTTTATCGGTATATTTTTGAGTCGATAGATATAATAATTGTGGTCGGCACTATTCTGAAATGTAAGATGCACATCGTTGACAGTCTTATCGTAGTATCTGCCTGGGTTGAGCATCTGCTTGGTGCCCTTCAAAGCGGTGTGGGGTGGGAATGTGAAGCTGCTGATTCCTGCCAATTCGTGGTTGCCCATCATAATCAGATTGACATTCCATTGGCGGCTACCTATGTTTGCGTAGTTGGAATCTCCTTTTTGCGATTTTAGCGTTAGAATTATGTCGCGGTCGGTGGTGTTTGTGAACAGTAGCTCCAATGTCACCATATCTCCGTTGGCATAGCAGGTGTCAACTTCTATGCTTAGCCCCGGTATCGGTCCATCGATGGTGGTGGAGCGGGCTTCGCATACAACGGATGTGAGAAGTATTGCGATAATTGCTGTTATAAAGTTTTTCATGCGGTTAAATGATTGGATTCTTTGATTTGACAATTTCACAAATTTACTTTGGAGTTGTGTTTTCCGATGTCACCAAAAACAGTGATTATTGCTTGGGTTGCATTAAAATATGTTAATTTCGCGTGGTTTTATGGGCGAAAAAAGCTGCGTCCCAAAACGCAGCTTGGAAATTGTCGGAATGTTGGTTTATGGTCAGTGTCCGTATGTGAGAATGTAAAATGCGGAGATGAGCATGAGCATACCGGCAACGCCGTAAATCAGCCGTTGCCATAGGCGTGGAAGGCCGAAGGTGAAGATGCCGGCGTTGGGCGATTTGAAAAACCAATCGGAGTTGAATATGGCCACGGTTATAGCCGTAGTTCCGCAGATGGCGAAGATTGCGGCGAGAATTATGGCCGCTATGGTCACATTTGTGTCGGCATTCACAGTCAATCGGGTATCTCTACGGTGAGTGTGCGTGCCTCAGTGTCGTGGTCGACGGTGAGATTGACGCGGGCGGTGTCGTCGGGGAGTATGTCGGCTATGCGTTCGGGCCATTCGAGCAGGCATAGGGCGCCGGAGTCGAAGTAGTCCTCAATGCCTATATCAAATGCTTCTTCGAGCGATTCGAGCCTATAGAGGTCGAAGTGGTAAATGAGTTCGGCAGTGGTGTCGGAGCGGTATTCGTTGACTATGGAGAATGAGGGTGAGCCGGCGAGTTCGTCGTCGCTCACTCCGAGCTGTCGGCAAAGTTCGGTGATGAAAGTGGTTTTGCCGGCGCCCATCTCGCCATTGAATGCGAATATGGTGCTTTGGTCCATGATGTCGATGAACTTGCGTGCCGCTTCGGGGATGTCGGCCTTTGAGGCCATTGTTATAATATGCTTTGACATGTGTTATGAGTTGGTTATTGTTGTTGTTATTTTGCGGTGAGTGTTATGATGGGTACGAGCATTTCTTCCATAGATATTCCTCCATGCTGGAATGTGCCTGTGAAGAACTGGACGTAGTGGTTGTAGTTGTTGGGATAGGCGAAGAAGTCGCGGTTGGCAGCGAAGATGTAGGTTGTCGATACGTTTGGTGCCGGCAGCCCGAAGTCAGCCGGACGTGTCACTTCGTAGACTTGCTTGGGGTTGTAGTTGAGGTTGCGGCCGAGTTTGTAACGGATGTTGGTGTTGGTGTTTTTCTCTCCCACCACGCGTATGGGATTGTCCACGCGTATGGTTCCGTGGTCGGTGGTGAGGATTATTTTGTAGCCTTTCTCGGCAATGCGCCGGAACAGTTCGCTGACGGTGGAGTGGCGGAACCACGATTCGGTGAGCGACCGGTAGGCGGCATTGTTGGAGGCGAGTTCGCGAATCATTTTCGATTCGGTGCGTGCGTGCGAGAGCATGTCGATGAAGTTGAACACCACTACATTGAGGTCGTTCTGCTCAAGAGTGGCGAAGTCGCGCAGCAACCGTTCGCCGGCCACTGAATCGTTGATTTTATGGTAGGAGAACCGGCATTTGCGTCGGAATCGGTCGAACAATGTGGCTATTAGCGGCGATTCGTTGATGTTTTTCCCTTCGGGGCTTTCCTCGTCGACCCACAGGTCGGGAAACATGCGTTCGATCTCGCGGGGCATCAGGCCCGAGAAAATGGCATTGCGGGCATATTGTGTGGCTGTGGGAAGTATCGAGCAGTAGAGGTCGTCGTCGGTGGTGAACCATTCGCTGAGTATGGGGCGGATAACACGCCACTGGTCGAAGCGGAAGTTGTCGATGAGCACGAAGAATACTTTCTCGCCCGAGTCGAGCAGCGGGAATACTTTACTGCGGAATATGTCAGGGCTCATGAGCGGGCGTCCGGGGCATTCCGGCTTCATCCAGTCGGCATAGTTGCGTTTGATGAATTTCGCGAATGCGGCGTTGGCTTCGGTTTTCTGCAACTCCAGAAGCTGTTCCATGTCGGTGGCTGAGGATGCGAGTTCGAGTTCCCAGCGTGTGAGAGTGCGGTATGTGTCCATCCAGTCGCCTATGGTGTAGGAGTCGTTGATAAGGGATGTGATTTTGCCGAAGTCCTGCCGGTAACCGGTGGACGACTGTGCGGATACAAGTTCAGATGAGTGGAGGTTCTTCTTGATTGACAGCAATATCTGGTTAGGGTTCACCGGTTTTATGAGATAGTCGGCAATCTTGCTGCCCACTGCCTGGTCCATTATGTTTTCCTCTTCGCTCTTGGTGATCATTATCACCGGTATGCCCGGAGCATGTATCTTGATGCGCGACAGTGTTTCAAGTCCTGTCAGCCCGGGCATGTTCTCGTCGAGAATTATGAGGTCGAAATGGCGTTCCTGCACTAAGGCGAGCGCATCGGCGCCGTTGTTGACGGTCACCACGTCGTAGCCTTTGTTCTTGAGAAACATCACGTGGGGTTTCAGCAGGTCTATTTCGTCGTCGGCCCAAAGTATGGTGTGTTGGCTCATGTCAGTTCGGTGTTGGTGATGGCGTTAATGGTTGCTATAATCGTGGCGCTACAGGGGGACGGCCTGTCGGTACCGGAGGTATCGGGATGTCGTAGAAATCATCGTCGTCAGGTTCCTGTTCTGCTTTCGTAGCCGGGGTGTCAGTGTCGGGAGACGGTTGGACGGGAGCTGTCGGTTCAGGATGCTGAGGCGCAGGCTGTTGTGTGACAGGAGTCTGTTTTTCAGTAGCTTCAGTAGTTTCGGCAGCGGCGGGAGCAGCCGGAGTTTGGGGTCCGGTTGAAGTGCCGACGGTGTTTTCGGGTGAGTACATCTCTGAGGCCGAGGGATATTGGTCGGGCGGTAGCGTGGCTTCGTGTATCTGCGAAAGGCGGTTGTCGCCGGCGGCCACGAAGTATTCTTCGAGTGTGCGGCCTTCGTTGAGAAGTATATCGAAATTGTGGCGGCTTATCATCAATGGGACCACACCCTTGGGTATGCGGAATTTTCCACCTTTCTCAAGATCTTCGCGATAGTGGTTGAGTTCGGCGATGTTGTCGAATCCGGATACGATGAGGAGCCCGAGGTCGCCGAACTGCATCTGTTCGAGTTCGAAGTCGCGTACCACATAGGTAGAGAAGTTGTGACGTGCGACATCAAACAGGAGGCTGTTGGCATTGACTCGGCTTGCCGAATAGATCAGCACAAGCAGTTGCGGTCCGTCGGATTCGAAATCGAATTGTGCCGGAGCGTTGTCCATGCTCACTGCCGAGGTGTCGTTGCTCAGGCGTGTGCTCCACACCATGCCGCGCACGTTGCCCTGCGAGGTGTTGAATTTGCGTCCCTGACTCAGAAGTTTCAGATATGATGATGCGAGCGGCGATACATCGGCATCAGGATATCGTTCGGTGAGTTCGGATAGCAATGCCGAGAATTCCTCAGGATTATTTTCGGTTACATAGCTCAGTGCGTTGAGAAACAGGAATTTTGGCATTATGCGGCTCATGGGGTAGTCTTTGCGGGCCTCAGTGCAGATGCGATGCACGGTGCGGTTGTCGTTGGCCATGTAGGCATCGTAGGCCTCACGGTAAAGCTGTTCCTCCACCTGGGGCATGCGCATCAATTTATCCATGTATTGCGGGTCGGCCAATGCCTCGCCATATTTTGATTCAGGGAATTCGCGTAAAATCAGCGACCGGTAGTGCTCGGCTCCGGCGGTGTCGTTCTGCAGCACGCACATAAGGTACATGTTGTAATAGACATCGAGGCGGTATACATTGTCGGGATAACGCTGTTGGAGCCTGTCAAATTCGTGGGTGGCCGCCTTGTAGTCCTCGAGTTTGTCCTTAAGTATGATGCCCATGTTGTAGAGGCCTTCCTGAATCACATCGTTGGCGGTGGTCCGCTCGGCCGGGGTCGATGGAATCTGGCGCAGATAGTATTCTGGGTAGTGCGGGTCGGAGGCATGTTCGCGTGCCTCCTGGTCAATGTCGGTTCCGTCGCCGTTGTCGTCGGCTATGGAGTCGGGATTCTCATATTGGTCGTCCTGCGAATCCGGGAATTCGCCTGAGGTGGAGAACACGGCCTTGTTGCGGCGGCGCCAGTCGTCCTCAAGGCGTCGGCTTCCCCATCGCTTCTGGAATTCGGTACGTCCGGCGTTGCGAGTGGCCTGATTGTAGAAGTACCATGATTTGTCTGTGTTGAGGGTGAATGTCGACGGCGCCTGTGTGCTGCCTTGCTGCAGTCCGGTACCGGCAGCCGCCTGTTGGGCAAGATACTCTTCACGTCGTGCGGCCTCGGCTTCCTCCTGTTCGCGTTTCTTGAGGTCGGCTATTATTTTGTCGACCACCTCACGTTGCTGCTCGGGCGACATGTCGGCAAGTTTCAGAAGCGAATCCTGCAGGGTTACGTTCTGGGAATAGACGGCCAGTTCGTCGAGCACATCACTGCGCCGTTTCAGCATGGCGTAATCGGGGGTATTGTCGGGCAGCAGCGGTACGGCTTCGGCATAGCATGGCTGCGCTTTATCGTAATCGCCCTGATTGAAGTACAGTGCGCCGAGCGTTATCTGTGCTATGGCTTTGTCTATGCCGTTTCGCGTGGATGTCTCCACGGCCTTGCGGTAATTGTCCATGGCCTGGATGGTGTCGCCACGCGACAGGTACAGATTGCCTATGGCATAGTATATCTGGTCGAGAAATTCGCGGTTGCTTCCATATCGGGCCATGGTTTTAAGCGCTTTTACCTCAGAAGTGATGTCGGCCCCCTGAAACACTTCGCTTTGCTTTATGCGGGAGTTGAATTTGGTGCGGTAGCTCACACTCGACATTCCACCGACTTTCTTGAAAGCCCTGTAGGCGAGTTCCGGTTTGCCGGTGCGCTCGTACATCTGTCCTAAAAGGAATGTGAGCCTTGCTTTCTGGGCCCCTTTGGAGTGGTCGGCGGCATACTTAAGATAGGGGATGGATTTTTCGTATTCTTTTGACCGTATATATAAGTCGGCATAAGTGAACTGGTACAGATATTCCAGCGAGGCATTGTCCTGAAGCTCTTTCTGCTTTATTTTCACAAGTATGCTTTCGGCCTCGAAAAGCCAGTCGACGGCGCAATAGCATCTTGCTTGCCACAGTTTGGCTTCAGTCACTGTGGCAGGGAGCCACCAGAAGTGTTTGGCGATATAGTAGAATGTGGATGCCGCGCCGAAATAGTCGCCTCCGAAATATTGGCTCCGTGCCATCATCATCCACGCGTTGTGCAGAAACGGATTGTATTCCTCGCGCTGGAGCCACTTCTTGTACTCCGGGTCGTTGCCTTTTCCCGGTTTGCGGCGCGGACGTTTCTTGATGGAACGCAGCTGTATGGCTTTCTGGGCTTTCTCGATAGAGCGCTTGAAGTCGCCCTGAGGCTGAGGGGCTTTCTCGTTGGCATAGGCCTCGGCGGGGTGCATGTAGAGAATCTGGCTGTAGTCGTCCTCGTATTTGCCCTCAAGATCTTTCAGCGTTTCCTTGAAGTGTTCGTCGCCGTTGAAATATATGTTGTAGCGGGTTATGAAAGCCATATAGTTGCGCGAGGCCGCAGTGTTCTTCTTCAGGCTGCATGCCTGAAGGGTGGCCATAATAGCCAAACATGCGATAATCAATAGCCTGGCAGCTTTCATTTTCGGGTGATACGATATTAATTCTTAACGTGTGGAGGCCGGTGTTTATTGTCTTGTCCGAGCCGGCATGAATGCCGCCGCTATGCGTGCGGCAATGTAAGCTACTACCATAACCATTACTATTATGGCCGAGCATGGTACATTGATCATTGCGCTCAGCATCAGTCCGGCAACGCAGCAGATGGCTGATGCGGCCACGGAGAAAATCATCAGTGTCTTGAACCGTCGGCAGAATATCTCGGCTATAATCTGTGGCATGACGAGCATCGACATAAGCAGCATCACCCCTACAAGTTTTATGGTCAGGACTATGCATACGGCCACAAGTACCGTCATGGAATAGGTGATGAAGCGCACAGGCATGTGAACCACTCGGGCGAAGTCGCGGTCGAACGCGCAGGCCACTATCTCTTTGAAAAACACTGACATGAAAAGGATGAGCACGGCAGTGAATATGCCGAACATCCACAAATCGGAGCTTGTAATGGTGAGTACGTTGCCGAATAGAAACGATTGGAGTTCGGGCACGTATCCCGGAGTGAGAAACACAAACAGGATGCCTATGGCCATGCCGAGCGCCCATACCACGGCAACAGCCGAATCCTCGCGCACCTTATGCCGCGACGACATCCATTCCACTGCTCCCGAAGCTCCGACGGCAAACACTGCGGCAGTCAGCACGGGGCTGATTCCGAGGAAATACCCGAGACCGAGACCTCCGAAACAGGCGTGGGTCACGCCACCGCTTATCGATACCATGCGCCGTGTCACTATATAGGTGCCTATGATGGCCGAAGCCACCGATATGATGAGCAGTCCGGCCAGTGCGTTCTGAAAGAAGTCGTAATAAAAAATATCCATTGTCAGGCAGTGCGGTGGTTTGACCTGTCGCGGGCTTCGGCCACTATGAGCAGAAGTTCGTCGCGCACGGTGTCGGGGAGCTCTATGCCACGCAGCTGTATGCTTCTGCCCCAGCCGGCTATGTCCGATGGCAGAAGGGTGAGCAGCACATTGCGGAATTCTTCTATGTCGCTGTCGGTGTAGCTGTCGGGCGACATGCCCCGGAAGCGGTCGAGTTCCTCATCGTCGTAATAAATTATCTCATCGCTCACGGCTGCGAGCAGCGAGTCCTTCTCGCATGTCACGTGCATGCCGCAGCACACATCGTCACTTTCTGCATCGGGAGTATCGTTTACGTCGCTGTTACCATCAGCGGTGTGCCGGTGGTGCAGGTATAGCACGGTTCCGGTAATGACGAGGGCTATCAGTATGTAAAGAGCTACTATCATGGCTGTGTGTCGGGAAGAGGTTCATTGCAGTCGGCGTCGGTCAGGGTGAACCCTGCGGCCTGAAGATTCATCCAGAAGCCGGGATAGGATTTTTCCACCACCTCTATGTCGCGCACCACTATGCCGGGGATATAGATGGACACCGGAGCCAGCGACATGGCCATGCGGTGGTCGCCATAAGTGTCAAATTCAGGCATCGAAGTTATCGGCAGGCGTCTGCCGTTCCATGTCATGGTGTCGGCGGTGCATTCTATTGCCACTCCCACTTTGGCCAGTTCGCGTCTGAGGGCTTCCATACGGTCGGTCTCTTTGATTCTCAATGTTGACAGACCGGTGAACTGGAATGGCACTCCGAGCATGGCACAAGTCACGGCTACGGTCTGCACTATGTCGGGGGTATCGGAAAAGTCGTGGTAAAGCCGTGGCGACAGCTCCGGCGAGGCCACAAGCTCTACTATGTCGGGCGTTTCTCCTGCCGATGTCTCCACTCCTAACTTCGCGAAAATATCGGCTACGGCGCGGTCGCCTTGGCGCGATGCGATGTCAAGACCATGCAGGGTGACGAATCCTGATGTCAGCGCCTCGATTTCATACCAATAGGATGCCGCGCTCCAGTCGCCCCCGGAGGGGAACACTGTCGGGCGATATGTGCCTGGTTTCACCGTTATGGTGCGGCCCGAGCGTTCGGCTTCGGCACCGCAGCGGTTCATTATGTCGATTGTGAGGTCTATGTATGGTAGCGAGTTCACATCTTCCGACAGGTTTATTATCAGCCCGTCGGTCATGTATGGAGCTACCATTAGAAGTGCGGAAATATATTGGGAGCTTACCGATGCATCAATGTCAAGCGTGCCTCCCGATAGTTTTGCGCCGGTGATTCGTAATGGAGGGAAGCCCTCCTGCCCCTCATAGTTTATGGTTGCTCCGCATTTGCGCAGGGCGTTGACCAGAACCGATATGGGGCGTTGGCGCATACGGGAGTCGCCGTCAAGTGTCACTGAACGGCCGTGTTGCATGGCAAGATATGCGGTGAGGAAACGCATGGCAGTTCCGGCACCGCCTACATTGATTGTGTCGCTGACGTTTCTGAGGGCTTCTGTCATAGCCATTGTATCAGTGCAGTCGGGAATAGGCAATTCCGTAAAATCCAGATTGCCCGCAAGAGCATGGATAATCAATGCCCGGTTGCTGATGCTTTTCGACAATGGAACATTCACATCCGCCTCCAGCAGATCCTCAGGGGGATATATTCTGTAGTTCATAAAGCAAATTTACGCATTTTCGCCATTTCCGGCAAAAAGTAATATCCCCCAAAGCAGATACGTGCTGAGGTGAGCCGGGCGAGAGCATCGTAACCGAACTCGTAGGTCCGCTCGGTCTCCGACGTGAATTCCAATCCGTCGGCATCCGGAAATGTGCACTTACGTACGTAATTCTGTACCACTATCCCAATGTCGTAGATGGAGTACGCTTCGCGCAGTGTGATGTCAAGAGGCATGGAATCGTCGGATTTTAGTCCCGTAGCCATGGCATGGAATCCGGACGCCGCCCACAGTAATATTACAATATATGTGATGAATACTCTCATTTCGGAAACATTTGGTTGGCCAGGAATTCCCACGTGTCAGGAACTCTGGTTGGTTGATATTAATCTATGGCTCTTTTTCAATTCGGGTTATTCGTATGATAAATTGTGCCAGTCATATAGATATCCCCATATTGGTTCCTTTTTAGGATTGTTGTCCTCTTCATCAAAAAATATTCGGATGAAATGTGTGCTATCAACGGGCCATTCATACAAATGTAATATTGCTTGCGGTTTATCTCTTAATTTATCAATGTCTTCAACTTCAAGATATCCTGATTTAGTGCCATATTTAAGAGTGTCTATTTTTTCAGATGAGGGTTCTCCATTTAATGAAATCAACTGCTGGAGATTATATTCTTTTTCAGGGAGACTCCATAATGGAATCCACATGGAACTGTATTTAATCCGATAAGTTTGGATTGGAATTAACCTGTCTTTTGAGTTTTGCGCACAAATTAAGCTAATGGCGGAACTGTCTCCAGTCGACCATATAAATTTATGTGTGATTATATTTGGTATCTTTTCAAATTTTGAATCATAGTAATTGGGTCTGTTGTCATTTAAGATTTGTCCGTATGTAGTTTGTCTGACACCGTATTTGAAAGTATCTACAAGAATTAATTCAGGTGGACCAAATTTATATTTCAATATAGAGTCATTAATACTGTTAAGGCTTAAATGCTTAATGCTGGTATCGTTAGTGTTATTTGGTTGTGATTGATTTTTGTTCATGTATGTTAGAATTAAAGAGTCAATGGCTGCATCTAATTCAGACACACTCGTTTTATGGTTGTTTAGACATCCAATTAATATTAAACTCAACAATAACATGGTTGTTATATTCGCATATAGTCTCATCTTTTCTCGCGGTTAGATTGTGATATATTATGAACAGATTTTATACTCTTGTTATGAAGGCTGTGAACACGTAAAACAGGTTGAAATAGATTGGTTAAACTACCGCTACTTATTATACGGTTAGATTTATATGTCGGTGTTGCCATTACATCATTATTCCATCTTTCAGAAATAGGAATAGTCTCCCTTTGGGAATTATAGGTATATTTATCCCGTAGTCCAAGTACGTGTCCAAATTCATGTGACATTGGATTGTCGTTTTCAAGAGATAATCCGTACCGACCTTCTGTACGTAATTGACCGGTATTAGTATTCTTGACATTGGATTTTTGGTCACCATCAACAACTTCCATGTAATTATTGACGCCATTGAAGTCTTTTTCTTCGTTTTCAGACATAACGCGCACTGTGATATCCCAGTTGACTTCATATGTTTCATCCTGGTAAGATACAGATTTAACGGCACCCCATGTGTTTTGAATGTCTGAGCTATATGCTTGTGCAAGTTCATCGGTTGCGTTTGCTCCGGTTAAAATGATATTCGCAGTCACTGTTATTTTATTCCCCTCAACACATATACGAGCATCGTTACCGGTCGGGTCAACCATTAAGAGTGGATTGTTGGCGCAGTAGGTGTAAGGGGAGAGGGGGAGGTATTTCTCGGTGAGGTCGTCGTGGCGGAGGAATCGGGCAGTGGAGGGGTCGTAGGCGCGGGCCTCGAAGTCGTACAGGTCGAGGCCTGCGGTGCGGTCAAACTCCTTGCCGCCGAACTTCCATGGCTGGAAGCCGGTGTTGAGGCCGGCATTCATCGGCATGCCGAAGGGATAGTAGTGGTTGATCTGCATTATGGCCCCGTTGGAGCCGTCGAGAGCCACGCGGTTGTTGCCGAGATGGTCGCGCAGGAAGAAGATGTGTCGCGGCGAGTCGAGCCGGTCGCCATAGTTGTCGCGGAACGAGAGGTAGCCCGCGGGCGTGTTTATCCTCTCTATCGCACCATCCTCGTAGATGTAGTCGCCGCAGTAGTCGGTTACGGTGGTCTCGGCCTCGCCGCCGGTTCCGCCCTCCATGGCCACAGCCGGCGGGGTTGACGGAATGGAGCGTATGGCGCGGAGCTTTCGTCCGTCGGTGAGGTCTGTTACGTGTAATATGTCAAAACTATTTCTCACATTCAATATGCACCTCTTCGGTAAATGAAAGTCCGGTCAATCCGTTGCTTTCTATAGCGTTTTTAAGTCTTTCGCTTATAAAATAGTAGGCTATTGTCAGCTTCGGTATCCTAAATAGATCGGCGCTTTGGTCAAATTTATTGTTAAAAACTATGGTTTGGGGATGTGTATATATATATTCTTTGTCTGATATCCATAAGTTATGACTAAATTCTTGTAGCGCATTAAGGTCTTTGAATCCTGTATATAAATTGGAATCATACCCCCCATCCTATAAACCTCAAACAGACATTTTGGAAAATCTACGTATTCCAATAGTGGGGTGACTATGTACAGGAAGTAAAATTTTGTCGGTACGTTTTTTATATATATATATGCTGGTATGACAAGATATTTCCCGATATTGAACTGCGTTATGAGGTTCAAGGCTTTATCGTCCATAAGGAGCAGGTTTGATGATACATGGCTGATGAAGTTAGTGAGTTTAGCGCGCCGGTGGAACACATATCCGTCCAACTTAAGTTCAAATGGCGGGAAGCATTCTTGTTTGTTGAGGTAGTCGTAGAATGAATAGAATGCCTCACGTTGTTTTTTTGAGATTCCTTTTATAAATGTGTGGCATTGCGGATACACATATCCCGAGATGTTTTCCTCGGCGATGTCTCTTACGGTGTAGTATTTCATTTTTTTGTCGGTTTATTTTGCGATACGCTTGAGTCTGATGGTCCCCATTGGGACTGATACAATAGAGTCCGGGATTACATAGTACAAATCAAGTATCAAAGTGTCCGGTAATTCCATGTTTTGACGACCTTTGGAGTATTCAGGAAAAAAGCCACCAAGATTCTTTATATGCCAGTTGAAATAGGATTGTGGTTTCTTTATTGAATCGTCAAACATAACGACAACCCTCATCCAATCTTCTCTTATTTTGAATATATATGGATTATCCCCGGAGTTTTCGTCTTTGTTTATATACCTATCATATGCCTTTTCGGCGAAAGCTTCTTTTATAGGTGGGACATAAAGACTGCTTGGATACGACAGGTGTCTTGATATTTGCTTATATTGGCATATATAGGCATTCTTTTCCTTTGATTCAGCGATACTCTTACTTATATAGTAGCTGTGCCATCCGGTCTTGATTATTTTTGTGGGGCATCCTGTCCAGACCCATAATGTAATGACATTTAGAATTATGCCAAATATAGCAGCTAATATTATAAATGATAGAACTTTTGCAATGTAGTAAAATTTGATTTTTTTCATACCGCTCATTTATTGATTAATCTGCCAGAATTATTTTCCACTATTCTTTTAAATATTTGATTGGGTCCCATTGTTTTCGATATCTTATATGGATACAAAGAATATCCGAGTAATTTATGGGCGCTATATCCGGTAATAACATCTTTGGTGGTCGCGTGTCCATCGTTTTTGCCAATAGCCCGCAAGCCTTTCTGTACCAATTGCGCGCAATTAGCTGTGGCTACATTATAGTGTTTTTTTTCAAGTTCTTTTGTTACAGCATTTATGGCTGTGGCGTCCTCATCTTTTGTCGATGGAATTACGTAGGCTTGAGTGTATTTTGTTTTGCCGTTTTCCAGATTATCATTGCTATTAAGAAAACTTTCAGGAGAAGAGTATTCTTGGCCTCCATTATCATCATGATCTGCATTTCCAAAAGCTCCATAATTTTCAGTGGTGCCATTTTTGGAATAAAGAGACCATGTTCCATTTTCGTCTTGAATCATAATTGCCATATGTCCAAACCCCATAGCGCCATCGGGTTGCGATAGAACGGTAATGCTGTCACCGTGAGTGTCAATGTTTATCAGGGGATTGTTGGCGCAGTAGGTGTATGGGGACAGGGGGAGGTATTTCTCGGTGAAGTCGTCGTGGCGGATGAATCGGGCGGTGGAGGGGTCGTATGCGCGGGCCTCGAAGTCGTACAGGTCGAGGCCTGCGGTGCGGTCAAACTCCTTGCCGCCGAACTTCCATGGCTGGAAGCCGGTGTTGAGGCCGGCATTCATCGGCATGCCGAAGGGATAGTAGTGGTTGATCTGCATTATGGCCCCGTTGGAGCCGTCGAGAGCCACGCGGTTGTTGCCGAGATGGTCGCGCAGGAAGAAGATGTGTCGCGGCGAGTCGAGCCGGTCGCCATAGTTGTCGCGGAACGAGAGGTAGCCCGCGGGCGTGTTTATCCTCTCTATCGCACCATCCTCGTAGATGTAGTCGCCGCAGTAGTCGGTAACGGTGGTCTCGGCCTCGCCGCCGTCTACGCTCTCCATGGCCACAGCCGGTGGGGTCGACGGAATGGAGCGTATGGTGCGGAGCTTCCGTCCGTCGGCATCGTAGATATAGCTGACCGAAGCGCCCGAGCTGAACTCGATGGCCGAGGGGCGGTTGTTGAGGTCGTAGGCCATGGAGGTTATCCCCCGGTTGAGGTCGGCGGTCATGTTCCCGTTGGCGTCGTAGGTATACTCCACATCAAGGTCGGCACCGTCGGCAAAATGGTATGCCCCATAGTAGAAAGGTCCAGCGCAGGCATCGGCTATGGCCGTCACCTGATTCCCGCTGTAGGAGTATGTAAGGTCATCGACAAGACCATACCTGTCGCCGTAGTACGACGTGTCGTACAGCCCCGAGCGCCTCAGGGCGGTGATGTTACCGTTGAGGTCGTAGGAATAGGAGGTGTCGAACAGCCCCCGCTTACCGTTGGCATCGGAATATCCGGCTGAGGTGAGCCGGGCGAGGGCGTCGTAAGTGAACTCGTATGTGCGCTCGGTCTCATTGGGGCCGTAGGCCCACCATGTCATGCGGCTGATGTTGCCGCCCGGAGTGAACGAAAGCTTCTGACGGTAGCCGTAGGAGCTGACAGACACGGGGTTGGAGCGGATATCGTAGGCGTATGTGCGGCAAATGTGCCTGTCAGGTTCTCCTATTGTCTCCGAGCCGAGTCGCCCCACGGCATCGTATTCTTTTCCGGAGATGGCCTGCCACTGTCCCGGGCCGAGGCGAAGCGAGGCCGAGAGCTCCCGGCCATGGCGGTCGAAAGAATGGCGCCACCGCTGCACCACGGTGCTGTCGGCCATGGCTGCGGTGCTGTGCTCAATGGTTGAGCCTATGGGACGTCCGGCAAAATCGTAGGCGGTCGACCTACGGTCTATACCCCCGAGATGGTTCATGGCCACGGTCTGCACCACGCGGTCGCGGTGGTCGTAGTATATCGCCGTGGCCAGATAGGCCAGCGAGTCGGAGCCGGGGGAGAGCGGCACGGCCGTCAGGCGCCCTGTGATCTGCCCCCTGGTGTTGCCATAACGAGAGGTGACATCGTCGGTGGTCCTGAATCCGAGCATATCTTCGCCCGGCACTCCGTTGCGGCCGAGGAATGAATAGTCGTCGTGGTAGATTGCGGTGAGCACCACGGCTCCCTCGAGCGTGCAGCCCTCCACCGCATATCCCGCCAACGTGCCCTGGTGGCCATCGCCATCAAGGTCCACGCGCCGTGCCCTTGCCGTGGATTGTCCCTCATCGAACATCAGACTTCGGCATGTGCCGGTAAGGCATTCGCGGCCGAACACGTCGCCGATGGTGAAACGCCATAGACCGCGCCGGCGTAGCTCGCCGTCCTGACTGAGAATGAGCCGGTCGGTACTGTCGTAACGCATCAGTTCGGTATCGCTTCCCGGCCTGCGGCGCGACACCATAAGGCCACGGCGATTGTAGGCATATACATGGCAGTAACCGTCGAGTATGTCCGACGTCCCCGACACCATCTCCATCCCCGCGCTCACCCTCGTGGATGCTTCGGGAGAGAGCACGGCGGTGAGATTTCCGTAGCTGTCGTATATATAATAGGTGTCGGCAAATGTTCCGTCGGCCATATCCGCCCTCTCAAGCACCTTGCGTCCGAACGGGTCGGTGAACACTATGCTGCGGCGTCCATCCCCGTCGGTGGTCTCCGCGTATGTCAGCTCGCCCTTCGGGTGCAATCCGAGGCAGCTCACCTTGACCGGACGTCCGGGGGCATCGGGAGTGTCGCTTACGGAGAATGCCATCAGGGCGTATGCGCCTCCCGAGCCGTGGTTCACCCCATAGCTGTTGCGCACGGCTGCCCCGGCATTGTAGATGTCGTCCCCCGGATCGAAAAGGGCTGCCGGGCGGTCGAGAGCCGACGGCTCGTAGACAGTTTCGGCAAACGGCCGTTGGTCGTTGCCGTAGACACCGGTGTAGTCAATGTCGCTGTGGCGCGTGTAGCTGCCACCACCCTGTCCTGCGGCCGGGAGCCATTGACGCCACACACGTCCATGGATGTCGTAGTCGGTATGGGTCACGAGGTCGCCGCCTGCGGGCGAACCGTCGGTCACCACAGTCTGCGACTGCCGCCCCAGCCCATCGTAGTAAGTGGTGGTCTCCGCCCACTCCGAGCCCCCCTCATCAAGCATCACCCGCTCCCGCACATAGTTCTTGCCTGCCACTTCGGGAGAAAAGACGGCATACTCTTCCCAATATGGTGGAGGTGGCGGAGGTGGCGGTGTAAAGCGTTCCAGAATAAACCCGATTGTAGTTCCTGGCTTGGGTGACAAGGTGTCGGAGGCACTGATAAGATATTGTCCGGGTGGCATCCGTTTCTCAAATATCGTTTTGGCGCTGCAATACAGCGGCCATCCGTTATTGTCAGTAGGCGGCGATGAAATGTCGGCAGGCACACTGTCGGCAGGCCATATCCAAAGTTGCGTGCCGTATTCTTTTGTTGAGAAACGTATATTGGCTGTGTCCGTCAGACCGAATTTATAATAGACTTTTCCGTCGAAATTTTCGCGGGCATTGATATAGGCCTCAGATATTTCTTTTTCACGGTATATGGCATAATCTGTATCGGTAGGCATGTTCATGAGCCATTCCGGATTTCTGAGAGTGTTCTGCAGTAGAATGGCGGGAACCATGGCGCGCTTGATGCTGTCGGTTAAAGGGCTTCCTATAAAAGAGGTTACAAGCAAGCCGTTGGATGTTCCCTGTGCCTGCGAATATATACCGTGTACCTCCACCGCATATGTGCCCGGATGCATGGTTTGAGCCCATAGAGGCTGCCGGACGTCGTACTTGTTAGATTGCCATGCGCCGGCATCTATCAGATGGTTTATATATTCCTGTGGGGAATTGCCGGCATCTGACCACACCGTGTCGCCCGGTTCCACTATATGCCCTACTCTCATCCCGATCTCTTTCAGTTCGGAACCATGTGTGGTGATAAGCAGACGTGTCGGGCCGCTGATGCTTATTGTATAATGTACGGTCTCGTGGTAGAATTTATGCAGACACCAGTCGAATGTATTGGCTGAATCGGTATATTCATAATAGACCGGAGGCATTTTCAGACGGATCGGATTGTCGTGATATCGTCCGGGATAGTTGAAGTCAGGAGTCCAGTCCTCATGCTGCGCATGCGACATCAAGCTGCCTGAAATCAGGCAGAGCAGCATGAGTATATGTCGTACAGATGTGGTTTTCATGGCGCTGTGCTGTGAGATTGAGGATTAATCAGACCGGATGATTTACCTGAAAATGTATTATAGTCATATTGTTTTACAACCGCTCCGGCGTCGTCCCATACATGTGTGAGACGCGACTGCATGTCATAGCCAAAATAAGTGGTTTTCTGAGCAGGGTCGGTGATGCTTGTTATGCCGAGATGCGGCACGTATGTATAGCTTGTTACCTGACATTGTGGCATGGCGGCACGCAGTTTGTTTATGTTGGCTTGAATATTTGGGTCGTCCGGAGCATCTTCAGGGTCATATCCCAATACTTTTCTTACCTGCGAGGCATCAGTGTTTTTTATTTCCGCTACCGGGTATATCCGGTCGGCACCCCATAGATAGACAGTGTATAGACCATCGGCATTCTTTATCTGTACAGGCTTGCCTTTCGAGTCGGAGCGTCCGAGTTCATACAATTGTCTGCGGTCGCTACCGTCGTACAGTTCGGTAACGGTCGATAGAACAGGGAATTTGTTATTAAATAGTGTATAGCGGTTATGCAGATGGCTTAAGGTGGTTCCGTTGTGCCGTCGGGTTATGTCGCTGACTGAATTTTTGAAGTGGTTGCTGCTGAACCAATTGTCAGATTCCCATTGATACCGGTAGTTTGTTACGTCTGTAATCTGCCGGCCGTTGAATTTCGTGATGATTGAGTCGGTTTTAATTTGTCCGTCAAGGTTGTACTGTTTGAGATTTATTGTTTCCTGATAGTCTCTGCCGTTTGTGCCGTAGTAGGTTACTGATTTTCTTACTTCGGCAGTTGTGTGGATGTAATTCCGGTATAAACTGTATTTGATATATAGGAACGGTGTGTACTTTGAATTCACCTCTCTCAATTCTACCGAGGTGAAATACAATGCCTGAATCCATCGCTCGGTGTGGCCTACTATGTCGTATCCGGTGCTTTCGGCCATAATACATCGCCCGTCAGCATTGTACATTGTTTTGCTTAATGGTTTTCCGCGATACTGTGCTTTTGTGGAGTGTGGGACAAAGGCTTTTGAATCGGAGGATGAGATAGGAAACTCATCGCGCATCCCCGGGTAGGTGGGAGGTATGAATTCATGCTGTGTGTAGCTGCTGTCCTCCCTTATCTCGAAGACAGTCGGATAGCCTATGTGGAATCCGCAATTGTTCACTATGGAACTAAGGGATTTGTTGCTCTCTTCGGTTATGTTTATCGGTGTTTTATTGGAAACTAAATAAAACATTGTGTGGGTATGCACAGGTTTTCCATCAAGCATACCGCTCCCCTGACAGTCGGAGAGATTGATTCCCGGAGCATAGCCGGAAACATAGGCATATTTTTTTATTTCCGGTTGTGAGCCGTCTCTCGGTATGTTGATTATGCGTTTAATTCTTACTCCGCCTGCATAGCCTGAATCATTCAGTTGTTCCAGATCATTTAAAATACGAGTGTAGTAGTGTGGCTCAAATTCGAGTATGGTCTTTCCTCCGGTGGGATATGTTATGCTTGTCAGAACTCCATATCCTGTGTGGTCGGGGTCGGTCTGTTTGTATTGCGGTGAATCGGCGCTTGCCGATAATTCGGAATAATATCCCCAGTGGTCGTCTTTTCCTGTGAGATATTCCGGTAATTTATCAATCTGGTCGTATGTGAACGAATATTTCTCATCGGTGTTATCATCCCGGCCACATATATTGAACCCGAGCAGTGTAAGACGTTGTGCGGGAGAATTGCTGTATCTGAAATTCACAGCCCTAAATTGTTGTGAGCGATTGTCAGACAGTGTGATTCTGTCAAGTTGTCTCCAGGAGATTTCATCTCTCATGGCATTGTTGGCATCGTACGGACAATATGTCGAACGGGTGGTTGTGATGCCGGGGCCTATTTTAGTGCTGCACTCACGGTAATCATTGCCGGAATAATTCAGCTCGCAGCTTTCGGATGATTCCAGTTTTACATTGAAAGTGGATGCGGTGATGGATTTGAGATAAACAGGCGACATTATTTGTCCCGATTTCCCTCCAAGAGCTACGAATCGGTTATTGCCGGCAGTGATGTTTACAACGCTGTTGGAAAGCTGTGCTATAAACTCCCCGCGTTCGTAGTTGAATGTTATCGCATCGCCATTGGGATGCCGTATTTCGATAAGATGCCATGATGTGGCTTTCCATTCGTCGTAAAATTGGTTGTTACTGCATATGCTGACCTCTACGGCATCGTTTCCAAAGGTGTACTTCACTCCATCGTCGGCAGTGAGAGTGAATTTTGGAAATATCAGTTCTGCTGATAGATACGTGCTCGAGCCATTGGGAAACCGTATTTTAGGAGCTATTGGTTTGTCGGCTTCTACTTTAATGGGGCGATCGCAACTTACCATCCATGTGCCGTCGGGACCGAGCATGAAGAAACCGGAATATCCCGGAAAGGAGAAATTGAATTTGTCGGGTTCTGTGTCTTTTAATTCAAATGCTCCGGCAGAACTCCCATAAATAATATCGCCAATGTTGTATGCAGTGAATTTATCTATGGCAAGCTCCTTGTACGAGGTGTAATAACCTAATTTCGAGGTCTCGTCGGGTATATCCCTTATCTCGCGGGTTATTGCACCGCCGGCCATCAGGGTCCAGCCGAGGCCTGTCCATCCGGGATGTTCGTCGGCTTTTATGCCACCGCTGTGGTAGGAAAGGCTTATGGGTAGGGTAAGCTCACCTTCGCGCAGTGTGGCAAGCGGTATGGATATGTCGGGCGTGCCGGTGTAGAGCGATACGGGAATGTCACCGTAGCGCTGAAACGATTTGGCATTAGGGGTCATGCCGTAGGTGGGTTCCTGCGGCACCTGTGCGGACATGGGAATGGCCGCTAAAAGATATATTATTAAGGTGGACAGCAGATTCCTCATGGCTTCGTGGTGCTTATTTGTGGAACTTCTCGGCATATCTGTTCTCGCCGGTGCTGATATAGAGCACGTAAGGACCCATTCCGGGAATATCGCCGTAGGGGATGTCGATGGAGTAGGTTTCGTCGGGAGCGCATCGGCGTGAGGCGCTGCTGTAGACTATGCCCGCCACATCGGCCAGTATGAATTCGATATCCATCGGGTGGTTTACGATATAGTCCACGTGTAGATTCCGGTCGCCTCTCTGCTGTGTGAAGCGGTAGTTCACATCGTCGCCGCCCGATGGCAGACGGTCTTTGCCGGATTCTGCGTCTGACGGTGTACGTTCATCGTTATCTGATGGAGCCGGGCTGTTCTGTCTTATTGTATCGCGCAGCTTCACATTGTCGGGGTCGGTGGGAATGTCGGCCATCTCATCGGCAGGGGTGTAGCAGGCCTCGTACATAAGTTGGGCTCCGTCTGCCTGCCGTGTCAGTTTCTGAATTTCCAGCAGTGGGTATCTGTAGCCCGGGGCATACCATCGGCGGGTGTCGAGAATGAGTATGCTGTCCATGGCTGCTGCATGGTCGAATTCTTCAGTCGTTATGTCGGCGTTCAGGCTGTCTTTCGGGTAATACTTGTGTATGAATGCACGTTGCGAATGGATGCGGAGCACATTGCTCAGTGTGTCACCTTCGGGCATTATGAGTGTTCCCCCGGCATCGGCCGATAGGATATATCGTCCCTCTATGGCATAGCGCAGGCGGTCGCAGTACTTTCCGGTGCCATGGATGCGGGCGGAGGTGGTGAAGCCAAGGCGCATGGTGTCGGCGAGCCATATCTCCGGATAGTCGAAATCCACGCGCCATTGGTTGTTTTCGAAGCCTGTCGAGAGTATTGTGTCGCCGGATGTGCGGTAGTGTATGGCTGTGCGGTTGCGCATCATGTGGTGTTGTTCAGGTGATTCACTTACGAGAGCTATCTCCATCCGATATGCTTTTCCGGGTTTGATATCAGCGAGGTTCCAGACGCAACCGGTGCCGGCAGATGCTGTGTCGGTGAATACTATGGGATAGCGTTTCAGCACGTCGCCGTCGCGTAATCCGTTGCGGGCGTTGCTGATGTTATGGCCGGATAGCCCGGAGGCTCCGGCCGGAAGATGCAATAGCAGGGCTATGGCGATGAACAACATAGTGATGCGGCGGGAATCCATGGCAGAAGATGTTAATGGTTTGGTCGTTTTGCAAAAATAGTATAAAATTGCATATCGGCAAGTGCCGGATATCCTATTTTGCGTTCATAATATCAGATGGTTGAATTTGATTAAGCGATATGATAGTAGTACGTAACAGGTTTATCCCGATAGGTAAGAGGTATGGGGCGATGAATCTTTTCGGAATCATGTTCGTGAAGCCGGATGTGGTTCTGACGGATGAGGTTGTGAACCATGAGCGTATTCACTCCCGGCAGATGAGGGAGCTGCTATATGTGCTGTTCTATCTGCTTTATGTGATGGAGTGGATTGTCTGGCTCATAAGGTTGCGCGGGGATGCCTACCGGAGCTATATGAACATATCTTTTGAACGGGAGGCTTACCGTCACGGCGGTGATATGGGATATTTGTCCCGTCGCCGCCGGTTCGCGCAGTGGCGTGGCGATGGGGCAAACTTTTAATTGTGTTTTTATTGTGTTCAATGTCAAAAGATTTGTAACTTTGCGCCAAAATCGTCCCACGCCATGTGTCTGGGGCGATACTGATGTTTAATTAATTTGCAATAGTTTTGGATATAGACCCCTTACCATCCGTTGACCCGATTCTGAATATTATAACCGCCATAGCTCTGAATGTGGCACCGACATTTGACATAGGGCAGCTCGTAGCCTTGGGATGCGCCATATTGGCATTGTGTGTGTCGGCATTCGTATCGGGTAGCGAAATCGCATATTTCTCACTTGACACATCGCAGCTGGAGGAACTCGACGAGGAGTCGGGCGGGCAACGCATACTCAGACTTATCAGGCAGCCTGAACGACTGTTGGCTACAATTCTGATAGCTAACAATCTAGTGAATGTTACGATTGTCATATTATGTAACTTTGCACTCGGACCTGTTTTCAAAGGGATGTCGCCGGTGATGAGTTTCATACTCCAGACGGTGATATTGACATTCCTTATATTGCTTTTCGGCGAGATTCTGCCAAAATTGGTGGCCAATGCCAACAATATGAGGTGGGCGCGTTTTGCGGCCGGGGGGCTGAGTGCCATGATGACCTTGTTTCATCCATTGTCGTCGGTGCTGGTGCGCAGCACAGGCATAGTGAAGCGGGTGGTGACCAAGAAGCAGCACGATGTCACTCCCGAGGAGCTGTCGCAGGCGCTTGAGATAACTGATGTGAAGGCTTCAGATGACAAGGAGATGCTCGAGGGCATATTGCGGTTTGGCGATACTACCGCCTCGGAGGTGATGACGCCACGTGTGGACATGACGGATATTGACATAACATCCAATTTTGCCGAAGTCATGGATATAGTGGTGGGTAGCGGCTATTCCCGTCTGCCTGTCTACAAGGACACGCAGGACGATATTCAGGGTGTGCTCTATTCGCGCGATCTTCTTCCATATATAGGAAAGGTCGATGATACGTTCAACTGGCGTAAACTTCTGCGCAAGCCATATTTTGTGCCCGAGACACGAATGATCGATGATCTTCTTGAGGACTTCCGCGGCCGTCGCATGCACATGGCCATAGTTATCGACGAGTTCGGCGGCACTCAGGGTATAGTGACTCTGGAGGATGTTCTTGAAGAGATTGTGGGCGATATCAACGATGAGTATGATGAGGAGGAGAAGACCTACCGCAAATTGCCCGACGATACGTTCATATTCGAGGGCCGTACGATACTGAGCGACTTCTTCCGCGTGACAGGGCTTGATGAGGCCGATTATGCAAAGGTTACCGAAGACTGCGAGACTCTGGCCGGAATGCTGCTTGCCATACGCGGTGATTTCCCGAAAGAGAAGGAACCCTTGGTCTATGGCCGTTGCCGTTTCCTGATACTGGATGTGACCAACCACCGAATCACTTCGGTACGTGTAAAGGTCATGCCGGGTGAGCAGTCTGCTGATGCCAAATGTTGAGCGTTATGCGTAAATGGCCTTGCTTTCCGTTGATGGTGGTGTGTGCCGTCGTATTTTCGTGTTCACACTCCAATTCCGACACGACGCCGGTGCCACGCCCCACGGCTTATCCGCGCATTGCACTGTACGATTCTGTCTATGTGGCGCCCGACAGTTTGCCATGTGGCTTCGAGGTTAATGCCTCGGCTATGGTGCGCAAGTCGTCGTCAAAAGCGGCATCCTCGCCCGGTTCTATCTGGCTTGATGTTGAATATCCGCTCTATAAGGCTGTGTTGCACTGCACGTTCACCCCGGTCGACAGCGTCACTGTGCGCAAGGTGTTGGCAAACCGGAGTGAGCGCATGGCTCTAAATCTTGGCAATAACCGTGCGGAGGTGTCGGAATTGGCATCGGCCGATGGTAATTATTATACAGTGGTAGTGTCAACAGGCGGTGTCACGCTCACTCCATTGCAGTTCGTCACCGAGGGGCGGGAGTGGGTAGTGAGCGGAGCGTTGAGGTTTGATGCCGATGATTTGACGCCCGATTCCATAAGGCCTGTTGTAGAGGCTGTAAAACAGGATGTGTTGAATGCAGCGCTTAAATTCCATGATTGATACGGCATTTGAATTTCCAATCGCGGTTGGCGATACCATGATATATGGTGCGTCGCTGCCTGTCGTTCCCCGTGGCGGCCGCCACATTGCGGAGCGGGAGTGTGTCAATGCTGTTTTGCGTGAAGTGTTTGGTGAAGGAACTGCACTGGAGCACGATGTTCACGGAGCGCCATATCTTCCTGAACATACAGTGAATATATCAGTGAGCCATGGCGCCGGTATGGCAGTGGTGGCGGTCAACCCCAACAGCAGGATAGGGGTGGATGTGGAGTGCGTGAGGGATTCCTTGTGGCGCACCGCGCATAAATTTCTTTCAGACGAGGAATATCCGGTGTACTCAGTGTCGCCATTGAGTCTTCTGCGTGCGTGGACATCAAAGGAGGCGGTGTTCAAGGCGGCTGGTCGGCCGCATCTCACGGTGGCAGACATCGTATTGCCTCCCGCTCTTGATGCCGGTGCGGTGAAATGCCGGCTTGGTTGCCATGGCGAGGAGATGTTCCATTTCACCCATCTGTGTTCCGGTGATGTTATGCTGACACTGGCTGTATTGGTTAAATAACCATAAATAACGCAGTCGCACGCAGCTTATCGCTATATTTGCATCAAATAACCGCAATATGTTGAACCAGGAAGCCATAATAGAGCGTATCAGGTATCTGATAGGGCAGCAGCGTATGTCGCAGGCCTGTTTTGCACGCCGTCTCAGCATGGATCCGGCGAATCTGTCGAAGCATCTCAATGGCAAACTGCCATTGACGCGTGGATTCGTCAACCGAATAGCTATAGATGTGGGAGTGTCGCGCGACTGGCTTGCCGAAGGCCGCGGTCTGCCATTTGACAAACCCTCGCCAATGCCCGATGTCGCAGGCGTTCCCGCCGTCGGCTCTGCTGCAGGAGTGCCGATATACGACATTGATGTTACTGCCGGATGCACCGAACTAAGCCGTCAGTTCACCACCGACCGTATAATAGGTTCGATGCAATTGCCGGATGTCAGTCCCGAGAGTGTGATTGTGAAAGTGAGCGGCGACAGCATGGAGCCCGATGTTCCCGATGGCTCGTTCATCGCTATCAGGCAGGTGTCTGACCTTTCGTGCATATTCTGGGGTCAGATATACGTTGTGGTGCTTGATGATTTTAGGGTGGTGAAGCGTGTGCGGCGTCATCCCGATTCGCGTATGGTGATATTGCGGAGTGCCAACAGTTGCTACGACGATATGGAGGTGGCTGTGGACAAGATACGTAGACTTTACATGGTTGAGGCCATACTGACTTTGAAATTACAATGCTGAGACACCTGTTTTCCATAATTATGATTTTCGTGGCTGCCGTATGCCCGGCTGCCGACGAAGTAGACGCGATTGCAGCAAAAGCCCAGCGGTTTTTCAATTACGGCGAGTGGCCCAATGCAGGAGCCATGTATTCTCTTCTAATCGATGCGCGTCCCACCGACGCCGGTGTGTATGGCCATGCCATAGTGGTCGCCGCTATGCAGGGCGACACCGTGCATCAGGTCGATCTAACCCACCGTGCGCTCAAGGCGCTTGTGCCTGTAGACTCAATATTCGCATCGGTGGAGCGTACAAGTTTCACTGTCGGTCAGACATCGCTTTATCGTGACTATCTCACAGTGATGAAGCATGCCGAGCCATGGCTTACCCGCACGGTAAATGGCTATCTGCTCCGTTACTATACATATAGGCGGAATGCGCCGGGCATGATCGAGATGAGTATAGAGATGCTGCGCGGACTTCCCGACGATGAGAAATTTCTGTATCCACTGGCCCAAGGGTATCTGATGACGGGTGATTACGACAAGGCTATGGCGGCTTATTCGCGTATAGTGAATGTCAATCCCAGAGCCTACGAGGCGCTGCTGTATCTCGGTAACTTTTACGCGTCGAGGGCCGAGGCCGATGCCACCTCCCGAGCTATGGCTGTGGATTATCTCAGACGTGCTGCCGAGATAAAAAGCACACCCGTGGTTTCCGAAACATTGAGGTCGCTAACGTCGGGCAATTAAAAATTTAATTATTTTTTTTGTTCTCACGGCGATTTTTTGGCGCAGGAACTTGCATAAGTCGCATAAAGGTCTTAATTTTGCATCGCAAAAATCCTCAGAGGAGTGATTTTTTATAGTTGAAATACTAAAAATGCTTCAGTAGCTCAGTTGGTTAGAGCACCTGACTGTTAATCAGGGGGTCG
>CANSRU010000024.1 GCA_947649495.1 uncultured Porphyromonadaceae bacterium
TCGCCGACAAGACCCACGGCCTGTTCACATATTTCCTGCTCAAGGGGATAAAGGACGCCAACGGAAAGGTGACGCTCGGGGCGCTGTCGGACTACGTGACCAAGCAGGTGAAGCGCCAGTCGGTGGTGATAAACAACAAGCGCCAGACGCCCACCGTGATTCCATCGCCATCGGTAACCGATACCTGGCGCGACTTAACTTTATAAACTGAGAGAATGAGACTGACAGCACTACTGATTCTATTGGCCGGAGCGGCATCGACTGCCATAGGCCAGACGGCAGGCAGCGATGATTTCAAAGCACGATATGAGGAATTCCGCAAGAAAGCCAAGAGCGACTATGCCGACTTCCGCACCGAGGCCAACCGCCGCTACGCGAAGTTTATGCGCGAGGCTTGGGAAAACTATAATGCCCTCCCGGTACTTACCAAGCCGAAAGAGGATGAAGTGCCGCCGACCGTGGTTCCAGACAACGAACGCGACAAGCCGATAAAGAGCGAGCCAGTGCCGATACGCGACACGGTGGTCACTCCACCGCCCACGCCTCAGCCAGCTCCACCGGCACCCATACGCCAACAGCCCGAGCCGCCGGTGCAGCAGTATGCAGGTTTTGAATTCTACGGCACTCCGGGTAAAGTCCGCTTCAATCCCGACCAACGTTTCAAACTGGCCGACTGCTCGGCCGAATCAATGGCCAGGGCATGGGAGAGGATGTCGGACAGCGATTACAACAACACACTGCACGATTGCCTGAAGCTGCGCGATGATATGCGCCTCGACGACTGGAACTATCTGCAACTGCTCAACAGCATATCCACCGCATGCATGGGCGGAAACGGCAACGAGGCCACGGCACTGAAAATATACCTTTACTGCCAGTCGGGCTACAAAGTGCGCATGGGCGTGTCGGGCAACAAGCTCTATCCCCTATATGCCAGCCAGCACTACATATACGATGTGCCACGGTTTGAAGTGGACGGGGATATGCTCTACGCTTTCAACTGCTCCGAAAGCAATCTGCGGATATGCGATGTGCCGTTTCCCAAGGAACAGCCCCTCTCGCTATGGATAAACCGTCAGCCGAAACTGGCACACAAGGCCTCGGCGAAACGCAAACTGCAATCGAAAAGCCACGAAGATGTGGCTGCCGAAATATCAGTGAACAGGAACCTCATAGACCTGTATAACGACTATCCCACATCGGCCGTCGGCGACGACTTTATGACTCGCTGGGCCATGTATGCCAACACTCCGCCATCGGCCGACATCAGGAATGAGCTATATCCTGCTCTGAGAAAATGTATCAAGGATATGACCGAGCACGAGGGCGCCGGACGGTTGCTGAATTTCGTACAGACGGCTTTCGAGTATGAATACGACGACAAGGTGTGGGGCGGCGACCGCGCATTTTTTGCCGAGGAATCGCTCTATTATCCCTACTGCGACTGCGAGGACCGTTCGATACTTTTCTCGCGGCTGGTGCGCGATCTGTTAGGGCTGGATGTGGTGCTGGTCTATTATCCGGGGCATCTGGCTACGGCCGTTGCCTTCGCCGGGCAGGTGCCGGGCGACTATATAGTGCTTGATGGAAAGAGATATGTGGTGTGCGACCCGACATATATAGGCGCCCGCGTGGGCATGACCATGCCGCGGATGGACAATGCCACGGCCAAGGTGATTCTGCTGCCTCATGGCCGGTAGCCGAAGGTGATCCATAAAAAAGTTTTGAGAAAATGGCGGTGGGTATTGCCAGTGTGAAAATAATGTTCTACCTTTGCACTCACCAAAAGCCATGGTACCTTGGCCGAGTGGTTAGGCAACGGTCTGCAAAACCGTGTACAGCAGTTCGAATCTGCTAGGTACCTCCAAAGATTGAGACCCGACTTCTTGTCGGGTCTCGTTGTTTTTTATACTGCCCGGGCTAAAACCCAAGCGGGCACCCGCCGGGCGTGTCAAGGCCTGACACCATAGACGGTGGTGTGGAGACGGCGGGTAATCTCCGGCAGATCTATGGTCTCCGGGGCTCCGGCCGTCATAAGCATCAACGGCACCGAGGGGAGTCCCGGACTGTAAGATGGCTGGAGATAAGGATGGGAGGGATGGGCGGTAAAACCGCAACGCTCGTAGAAACCTATACGGCGGAGGGCCATGTCGCCGGTATCGGCAGGCTCTACCTCAAGCACCACCGGAAGCCCGACGCTGTCAACAAAACTCTTTATGGCACGTGCCCCTATGCCTCCGCCACGCATGGCAGGGTCGACAGCGAAGTGCTCCACATAAACCACATTGCCAAGCCGCCACCATGTGATGAATCCGACCGGACGCATACGACTGAAAATCATGGTGATACTCACAGGCGATGCCCCATCGGCAAGTTTTGACACAAGATCAGCCCAATCGCGGCGCTCCTCGGGCGGAAACGCACCGAAATAGAGCGATTTCACCCACTGGGGCACGGACTGACAGTCGCCATAGGTGAGAAGATGAAAATTGTAGACATCCACAAAACGGCGTATGACACGCCACAACATAAGCGGCAGGAAGAACGCACCCGCCATGTCGGCCAGCCAATCGGCCCAATCGCCGCTGCGTCCGTAGGGCATGGCACTCTGTGCCAACTCTATGAGTCCGCCGAACAGGCTTACCGTCAAGGCCACAGCGAGCCATAGGCGGCGCGTGATGCAGCCGGCACGACGTCCCCAGTCCCACAAAGCGGCACACGCCACTGAGCCGAACATCAGAAAATGCGCCACCTTGTCGGCATGCGGAAACAAGGGTATATCGGGTGCGGCATCGCCCGGCATTAGAGTAAGCAACAACGTGGCGGCAACTGAAATGCCGGTGAGCAGAAAGAGTGGAAGGCGGTCGACCGCCAAGAGGAATCTACTTGGTCTTTTCATACCGGCAAATTTAGTGAATTTGCCGCAAGACTACACAAAAATTACAAAATGTGGCATAAAACAGACAGAATGCTTTAAAACCGCAGTCAAAAGAACTATTTTTGCAATAATTTATCACCCAAACAGACAAAATGGCGAAAAAAACTCAGTTTGCATCAAAAATAGGATTAGTGGCGGCCACAGTAGGCTCGGCCGTAGGGCTCGGCAACGTATGGCGCTTCCCGGCCGAAGTGCAGGCCAACGGCGGAGCGGCGTTTCTGATAATCTACATAGCGTGTGTGCTTGTGCTCGGCATTCCGGTGATGCTCGGTGAGTTTGCCCTCGGGCGGGCCGGGAGGAGCGACGCCGCGGGAGCATTCAAAAATGTGGGCGCCCGCCGGCCATGGTGGGGCGTGGGCATACTGGCCATATTGGCGAGCTACCTTATTCTCTGCTTCTACATGGTGGTGGCCGGATGGACATTTGAATATCTGTGGCAATCGGTGAGCGGAGGCTTGTTTGACACCGCCGGAGAGACCGCCGGGAACCTCAACTCGCATTTCAACCTCAAGATGCAGGCCTTTGTGGCCGACAGCGTGAATCCGCTGGTCAACACCTACGTAATGATAATTATCAACATCGGAGTGCTGATAGCAGGAGTGCAGAAAGGCATAGAAAGGCTATCGAATGTGCTGATGCCATTGCTGTTTGCCATCCTGATAGTATTCATCTGCGTGAGCCTGACGCTGCCCAAGGCGGCCGATGGTCTGGCCTTTTTCCTTAACCCCGATTTCTCAAAAATCACACCGGGAGTGGTGCTCAACGCCATGGGGCAGGCATTCTTCTCCCTAAGCCTCGGCATGGGTATCCTGATAACATACGCCTCATATTTCCCGAAGAAAACCAACCTTGTGCGCACGGCGGTGACGGTGTCGCTGCTCGATCTGCTTGTGGCCGTGATGATGGGTCTGATAATATTTCCGGCCGTAATGTCGTATGGCCTTACCGGCGAAGGGCTTCAGGGAGCCACCCTCGTGTTCATCACCCTGCCCGAAGTATTTGCCCAGATGCCAGGCACACAGATATGGTCGGCGCTGTTCTTCCTGCTGCTCACTGTGGCTGCACTCACATCCACCATCTCCATAGCCGAGGTGTCGGTGGCATTCGTGCGCGACCGTTTCGCCATGCCACGGTGGAAGGCCTGCATGGTGGTGCTGCTGCCCCTGTTTCTGCTCAGCGCCATCTGCTCGCTGTCGCTCGGCGAGCTCAACCACATACGCATAGCCGGATACAACATCTTCGACTTTCTCGACAACACCGCCACCAACATAATGCTCCCCATAGGTTCGCTGCTGCTGTGCATCTACGTGGGATGGTTCGCGCCAAAAGGATTCTTCAAAGGCCAACTGATCAACAATGGGGCGCTCAGAATGAGAATCTATCCGGCCATACTGTTTGCCGTGAGATGGATAGCGCCGGTGATGATAGCCATGGTATTAATATCGTATTTCGTGAAGTGAGATGAGCCTCTTTACCTCGGGCGAACGCCGCGGCACCATAGCGCTTGCCGCAATAATGGCCATAGTGGTGATAACCCTGGCCGTGACAGCCGGAATGCACCGCAACTCCCCCGCCCCGCAGCCGGCAGCCGACAGCGCCGGAGTCAGCGTCACTGTGCACGCGGAGTCAAAAGCCGAGGCCGACAGCACCCTGACCCGACAACACCGGAAAAACAGAAAGAAAAATGCCGCAGGCACAAAAGCCGACACCCGGGGACGCACACGCAGCTATCTGGACGAACGGGTGGACTGATTTTTATTTGCATTTGCCACGATTTGTAAGTAAATTCGCACGTTATAACTTAATCCCCACCATACAAAACCCACGAATGTTCAAGCCGTTCACACTCAATCTGCACCAACGGATAGTCCGGATAGAACGTCCGCAGATAATGGGCATAGTCAATGTGACTCCCGACTCATTCTTTGCCGGCTCGCGCACTCCCGGCCATCAGGAGATATGCCGGCGGGTTGAGAAGATGGTGGCCGATGGAGCCGACATGATAGACATCGGTGCCTATTCGTCGCGTCCCGGAGCCGACGACATATCGCCCGTCGAGGAGATGGAGCGGTTGCGTATCGGCCTGAAAGCAGTGCGCGAGATAGCCCCCGGCATCATCGTGTCGGTCGACACATTCAGAGCCGATGTGGCTAAAATGGCGGTGGAAGAGGGTGGCGCCGACATTGTAAACGATATATCGGGCGGAAATCTCGACCCCGAAATGCTACCCACTGTGGCGCGACTTAAAGTGCCCTACATACTGATGCACATGCGTGGCACTCCCGCCACCATGCAGCAGCTTACCGATTACAAGTCGGTCACCGCCGATGTTGCCAAAGAATTATCAATCAAACTGTCGCAGCTACGTGAACTCGGCGTGGCCGATGTGATAGCCGACCCCGGATTCGGATTCAGCAAAACCACCGGACAGAACTACCGCCTGCTCAACGAACTCGAGCATCTTACCGACGCGCTCAATGTGCCGCTGTTAGTGGGAATATCGCGCAAATCCATGATATTCCGTCCGCTTGACATCACCCCTGCCGAAGCTCTCAACGGCACAACCGTGCTCAACACCATAGCGCTGCTCAAAGGCGCGTCGATACTTCGTGTGCATGATGTGGCGGAAGCCCGACAAGCACTCACACTCACCTCTTTAACCACCGACACACGATGGACACATTCACCATATTAGACGCCTGCGACATAGCGATAGCCGCCCTGCTGCTGTTTTACATTTACCGGATAATGAAAGAATCCGGCACGCTCAACATATTTTTCGGCATCCTCTCCATCATAGTGGTGTGGGTGGTGGTTTCGCCACTGCTCGAAATGAAACTGATGGGCACGATGCTCGACAAATTCATATCCATAGGCCCGCTCGTGCTGCTGATTCTGTTTCAGGACCAGATAAAACGATTTCTCGTGGACCTTGGCGACCACAAACACTGGCGGTTCATGCGCAAACTGTTCAAGCACGGCAAAGGCTCAGACAGCATGGACAACGCACGCAAATCAGTGCTGCCGATAGTCTATGCCTGCATGAACATGTCGAAAACCCGCACCGGCGCCCTGATAGTTATTGAACAGGGCATATCGCTCGAGAACTACGAACGCTCAGGCGACATGATTGATGCCCGGATAAATTCACGCCTTATCGAAAACATATTTTTCAAAAACTCGCCGCTCCACGACGGGGCCATGATAATAGCCCACGACCGCATAAAATCGGCCGGGTGCATATTGCCTGTGAGCCACGACACCAATGTGCCCCGCGCTCTTGGACTGCGCCACCGTTCGGCATTGGGCATATCACAGGCCACAGATGCCTTTGCCATAGTAGTGTCGGAAGAGACGGGCAATATATCGGTGGCCCACAGAGGAATACTGTCGACAAGGCTCTCCAGCACAGAGCTTGAGCACCGGTTGACGCAAGTCACCGTCAACGAGTGAAAAGCAGATTTTTGAATAAAAAAGAGGCCCGATAGCTCAAAAAACAAAAAAAACAACTATATTTGCACCGCAAAACCACAGCACATGCAATTAAGGAGTGGTGCTCGAGTGGCTGAAGAGGCACGCCTGGAAAGCGTGTATACCCCAAAAGGGTATCCCGAGTTCGAATCTCGGTCACTCCGCTAAAAATCGGTAAAAGACCGGGATGAGAACTCGGAGAGTTCGTTATCGCGAAGCGCTGCAAAGCAAGAATCTCGGTCGCACCGCAAAGTAACACGTTAAAAATCATCCCGATTTCAACGTGTTATTTTTATTTTCGCCCCTATCCTTATATCCAATCAATGCTATGATTTTTTTCAATGGTTTTGCCATTTTTACTATGAGCCTTTTTAACTTGTGCCCTGACTTGTGCCCTTCGACAAACTCAAAAAATATTATCGGTTAATCCTTATAATTCAGAAACTTGTTGTATATTTGTAAAACAATAAGGAGATACAATTATGGCAAGACCTATCAAGGAAACCCCAGTTCTGAAAGGGAAAGATGCGGTAAGATTTGCCAAAAGAACAGCAAATCCCGCTCCCGTCAGCCAATCCGAAAAAGATGCGGCTCGCAAGGCTTATGACGCCTTTAAGGCTATAAGCACTTTCCAAATGTAATATGGATTTTAGCAATTTTACATTCCGGCAGATTGAAACTGATACAGAAATAAAGTCGTTTGATTGCGGCGATGCCGATTTAAACGACTTTCTTGTTAGTGACGCGAAGAATTATCTTCGCTCTATGATGGCTTTAACATATTTGCTCGAAGACAATTCGGAATGTAAGACTGTTGCATATTACAGCCTGCTAAATGATAAAATTGTTTTTGACCCCGAAGAAAAACTATTTTGGAATAGACTTAACCGTAAGATTGTCAATTCCAAGCGCCGTAAGGAATACCCCGCTGTGAAGATAGGACGCCTCGCAGTTTCAAAGGATTATGCAGGTAATCATATTGGCGAGGCTATTTTGTTGCAGGTAAAACACATGTTCGCCACCATGAGCCGCAGTGCCTGTCGGTTTATCACCGTTGATGCCTATGCCGCTGCTGTTCCATTTTACGAGAGATGTGGTTTTATGTTCCTCACGGATAAAGATAGAACATCCAAGACACGCGCTATGTATTTCGATTTAATAAATTTCGTGCAATGAAAAAATTAATTGCTCTCATCACCACGATTGTAATAGCTATCACAGCATATTCTCAACAAACATTATCAAATTCTATTTTAGGGCGTCCGTATGAGGATTTCTCTACAACGGCATTTTGTTCATACAGTTCATTTCACCCAAGCCAATACATAACCGATAACAATTGGGATATATTATGCACATTCCGGACTCCCGGGACTGTGTCTAAACTTGACTCTCTCAATATACCATACAATAAGAGTCAACTTAGATTTTTGATGGTCGGTGATTTACTTTCATTCTCTAACGGTATCTTAAAAACCAAAATGCCAATATTCGATAATTGGCAAACTTCTGAAATCAGAGCCGAGTCGAAAGCATTTGCCGACAGTATTTTTCCAGCCATCGAACCAAAGATTAAAGAGTTAATCTCTGCATTTAATACTAAAGGATATGACGTTCAAATTTACTCTCTTATATTCTCATATCTGCTCGACGGATATATTTGGGCTGATGGGAAACTTCCCACTATAAACCAAATGAAAAGTCACGGTACATGGTCTGGTGCTTACTGGGCGATGTACAATAAACGACCTGACGAAAGAAACGGGACAAACGGATATGGGCCACTTAAAGTGAATTGGACTGATGAACTTGGCTATTGGCCGAGTGATAAAGTCCTTATTGATTTTGCCCATATAATAATGGATGGCAAGCTTCCTATTGTTGATACCGAACTCAAAAACAAATTGCTTAAATGGAATTTGGTTAATCCGGATGGTCAACCGACTATCCCAATTATCAATAGTGGCAATCAAGATGAGATTGATCTGTTATGTAATGAAATCACATCCGACATAAGCCGTGCAGTTAAGTCGCATTCATCTGTGTTAGCATCAAAGTTTGATATTGCCACACAAGAAGAAGCACAGGTTATTTTTTATCACGAGGTAATGTGGGATTTATTTGCTCTCATCGAATCAAACGGACTCATCGAAAAGCCTGCAATTCTTAAAGGTGAAGAAGTTGGCGCAAAACATTTTTCCGATATTTCTTTCATAGTTCTGACCGATTAGGACGACTGACGCTACGCAGCCACCTAATGTGTGAATTTGCACAGGGAGGCTTGGCCGGCACCATTATCTTTGTATCGGAAACAATAATAACATCCACTTTTTCCGATATGAAAACATCCTTCTCATTCCGTCGCTCGTGGCTCGATGCCATCAATATGATAAACGATGCCGCTTTGCGTGCTGAAATAACAGCTGCAGTTGTCAACTATGGTCTTACCGGTGAGCTTACTCCATCAGACAGCGATATAGTAAATGCCATAGTAACGCTTATCATATCACAGATTCCACGCAAACGCGACGCGGCAAAACCTCCGGTAACAAAACCGGTGGCCGATGCTGAAGAACCGGCCACCAATCATGTGGAAGAGAAACACTTTTTCCCTGAATCTCATGCCTACGGAACATTTGCCGATGAGAATCTGCACACCAGGCTTTACCCCTTTCCGGGCTATCCCGACATTCAATTCTACGGTCCGACCAACAAAAGCAATATAGCGGCCAGGCGTAAACTTGTTGACGATCTCTTGCCATACGACCGTCATAAACTGAACGGCACCGAAGCCGCAGGCAGTCCACCATTGCCTACATGACGCACCGGCGCGGTTCTATTCTGCATTGGCCTTAAGCCATTCTATGCGGCGCATGTCGGGAAGATGCTTCACTGTAAAATTCTCAAACCTGACATTGAAGCCCGTTCCATCAGGACAAGCACCCATCACGCCTACCTTCATCGGGACATTATCCTGCATCCATGCGTTGCGCATCAGGGTATACTCCTTATCGTCAAAAGAATAAAATATCTCCACGGCATCGAGACGGCGCACGGCTTTTATCCACACGTAGGGCACCGGACGGTCAAGTGTTATCACACTCCAGTCGGAGGTATGGTGAGTGACTACCGCCGATAGATTGTACTTGCCGTCGACGAACTCTATTCCCGCCTTTATATAGTTTTCATGGTCTATGCGAAGCATGAGGCCGGCCTGATCGAAGCGCACTTTATAATCACCTGATATTTTCACCTTTGCTTCAAATTCCCCGCCATATTCGGCCCAGTAGAAAGGAGCGTCGTCCACTGTAAATCTGTAGTGAGATATACGCCAATAGTCGCTTTGCGGGGTCACCGCCATGGTAAGTGAGCCGCCATCTATGCTCCAATGGGATGGCTCGTTGAACCAATTCATCTTTTCAAGAGTCTGGGTGTAGCCGCAGAGCGATGCGCACATGGCTACTGCTAAAATCATTTTTCTCATCTTATCCTAAATATTTAGATTTGTCTTATAACCTTGCATGGATTACCCACAGCGAGAGAACCGGCAGGAATATCTTTTGTCACGACACTTCCCGCGCCGATAACACTGTTGTCGCCGATGGTGATTCCGGGCAGCACCGTCACATTGCCACCTATCCACACATTGTTGCCCACTGTTATAGGCCGTGCATATTCAATTCCACGATTGCGCTGCTCCACGTCAAGCGGATGCCCGGCAGTGAAGAATCCGCAACCGGGAGCTATGAACACATTATCGCCGAACTTCACTTTCGCCTCGTCGAGTATCACACAGTTGACATTCATATAGAAATTCTCTCCAATCTCTATATTGTAACCATAGTCGCAATGAAATGGCGATTCTATAACAAACTTCCCGCCACAGCGACCTATCAGACTACGCAACAATTCATTGCGGCGCTCATCCTCGTCAGGCGACAATCTGTTTATCTCATGCAGCACACTCTTACATGCCCTACGCTCGGCCAGCAACTCCACATCGTTATTAGCATCGTAAAGCTCGCCTGCCAGCATCTTTATCTTTTCAGTAATCATTGAATAACCACATTTTATAAATACCTTTGCAAAGGTAAAAAGCTAATAAGCAGTGTGCAATAGTCAAAAATAACCATAATGAGAACAAAAAACCGTCTGACCCGGGAACTGCAGGCACAAACTGCGGAGATACCATGCGTAAAGCACAATGACATAGATAGATACATTCCTGTGGCAAAAGGCTATGCCGACATAGAGAATCTGATGGTGGTGCTGAGCGACCTTTCGCTCAACGAAAGCATAGTGATTCATGGCGGATTCTCACATATCATAGACATCGACACAGCCAAGTATTCAGGACGCATACCGTCAATATGGGAAGACGGCATATTCAGTTCAGTCCACCCCGACGACCTTGAGATGAAACTTCTTCAGGAACTGCTGTTTTTCCATCACATCAACAAATTGCCACATAACAGAAAATTCCGCCAATGCCTGATGCAGAAACTCAGAATGCGCAACCGCAACGGACAATGGACTGATGTGCTCCACCGGTTATACTATATTCCCGACAACGATAAAAAAACAATACGGTTCGCATTGTGCCTTTACGGCGCCATCACGACACATATTCCGGCGAGCGCCATAATCGTCGATACACTTACCGGAAACATCGACATCCTCGACTATTCTGCAAGCGGCAGGATCCTATCGCGAAAAGAGATTGAAGTACTTAGATTGATTGACTGCGGAAACAGCAGCAAAGACATAGCCGGCAAACTGAATATCAGCATACACACTGTAAGCCGCCACCGTCAGAACATAATAGCAAAATTGAAAGTACGCAACTCGGCCGAAGCCTGCAAAACAGCACGCAACCTTTCCATAATCTGACCATCGCCATTTAACCGCGCATAACCAACACCCTGCCAAACACGCGCGCATAAAGGAAAACTGTTGGCCGGAACATTCATTTGATGTATCTTTGCAGATTTATCCAACCGCAAAAAAAATGGAAAAAGATTATTTGCAACAGAGCCGCACCATGCTTAACCGGGCTGAAACGGCATTGAAAGAATCGGGAATAGCAGAAATATGGCTACGCCATGGATGTGAAGTGCGCACCGTGGGCTCGATGGTCATGGACCTTATGGGAAAACACCGCGACATAGACCTTCATGTGTATTCCGAAACGGTAACCGAAGAATCAAGCTTCGCTATTGCCGCCGAAATGGCCAAGAACAGCCGTGTATCAGACATAAAATGTATAAACGGACTCCACACCGACGAACAATGCGTGGCATGGCACGTGAACTACCGCGACTCACTGGAGCAGACATGGCAGATAGACATAATCCACATTGTGAGCGGAAGCCGCTACGACGGATATTTCGAACGCATGGCAAAACGCATAGTGGAAACCACGACCGATGAGCAACGCCACACCATACTGAGATTGAAATTCGAGACACCCGACACTGTGGAGATTCATGGTGTGGAATATTACGAGGCTGTTATAGCCGACGGAATCACCACTATACCGGAGCTGCTGAAATGGGTTGAACACCACCGGAAGAAAACACCTTATTACTGGATTCCGTAATGTAGAGCCGGAATTGGTGCGTATTTACATTATTACACACAATCCACACTAACGTTACTTGTCCTGCAGATGAGCGGCAACTATATGGATTATCGGGGCATGTTTGTCCCGATAAAATACTTTTGCGTAAGTTTGGAATCCGGGCGTTCCCACTATCACATCTTTAGACCTGATGCCAAGTTGATTTAGCTTTGATTTATTGCGCACATACAGTTGTTCAAACAAGCACCACCGATACTCCACCGGCTCAATATCGGTATGACGCACTTCCAGATTATCTGTGGAACAGATGAACGAGAATACAGCATCAGGAAAAGACTTGAACTGTTCTATCAACCAATGGCACATATTATAGAATGAGCCAACGCCTATAGGTCGGTCCATATCAAGTTTCCGGATATTAATATCGGCAATATCCAAATTTGAAAACTCAGTTGGTATCTGGAATGTGCCACCTTTATCAAGCTCATCATAAAAATAAAGGACAACCACCAAATGATTGCCCTTATTATCTGGAATTAAAGTTTCAATCGTTTCCATTAACCGTTAACAGATTTGCGATATTTTTCGCAAACTTCTCTCATCCGATCTTTTTTTTGTTGCTGCGCTTTCTCTATGAAAGCGATCAACTCCTTTGATGGTTTAGTTATGTGGATTGCAGTTGTCGTTTCCATATTGCTGATTATTACATTACTCGTCACAAAATTACAAAGCACGAACCAAGGTTCAAAATATTTGCGCCTTTAATTTTGATATTCTTCGTATTATTAACACTTTATTTATTTGAGCAGTTCAAATAACCAATATCTGTTTCATCGGCGGGGTGCCACAGGTGGAGGAGTGGGGCGTGGCGGCCCCATTGTCGGATTAATGCCCGGACCATGGTTATGGCGGTTGACATAATCGCTGACAATATTATAAAGTATTCCACCGACATCCACACCGATGGCCGCTTTTCCGTTTATCTTGTAGTACGGTCTCACTATAGGTTGCGCCTCCCATCGGTTTGTCACCAAGGAGCGGGTTGCCCTGGCTCCCATGTCAACGCCCCAGTGCTCATTTATGTCATAGCTCACATATCCTCCGAAATTCGGAACATCCATATATTCCGCCATGGCCATGGTAGCCGGATGCAACGAGGTGCAATACGAACCGAAAGCCGTAACAGACCACCGGTCGGAGATACGGTATGACACCGAGCCCGATATTCCATAGCCGGTCTGCAATCCACGGTAATATCCATATTTGGTTGCCGAAGCAGAAGCCGACAGCGACAGACGTCCGAACGATTGGCTGAAATTCAGCGAGCCGCTTTCCACCCCCATCATACCGGGCATGGACATCCGGCCCCCCGAGGCCGAGAATGAACCACCTTGCCACGCTACTATTCCGGCACCGCCGGGGGTAAGAGTCACCGTGCGCGGGGCAAACTGCCATGCCGGTTTTAGCATGGAGTGCGGTTCAGTCAACGTATACTGACGCATGTCTACATCGTAGCATGGTGCCGGAGCCGCCATAGAGTCTATATCAACCGGTATCGGCCGCATATAGGATGGAACACTGTCGGCCGGAGAAACCCGGAGCGAATCAGGTCTCTCCGTCTGCGCTATTGCCGCAGCCGGGACCAACAGTAGAATCAATGCCTGACACCATCTCATAACCACTCAATCTTTTATTTTACAACCGTCGGACAGCAGGATATGGAATGCCGCACCGGCAAACACCGATGCAAACACACAATACCACCAGCCGCCCGACCATTGGGTGGGAACCAAGCCCCAGCTGTAAGCGAAGAACCAGACGAGTGTAGCCGTGCTCAACCCCTCCCCTATCCATCGTTCGCACCTGCCCGGCATTGTCACCGGAATACGGCGCCGGCAGACAACGGCATACCATGCCACCATGCCAATCATCAGGACAAGCATCACTCCGAACAATGTATAAACGACATAATCCGGAACCGCCATCTCACCCGACAACATGATATTTACATCAAGCAGACAGCCGAGCATAAGCATTCCCACCATCATGGTGCGGCTGTGGAATATCACTGCCATGCGGCGGGAATGGTTTGTGACTTTACGTGATATGGACCCTGACATAACTTACTAATTTATGCAAATATAGCATGTATCGCCACACGTCCTCACACCATTAAGATTAATTAACTCCGTAACGTCCAAGGCTGATAAGCAGTTTGTGGTAGCGGGCAAGAAGATCGAAATACTCCTGCTGCGATTCGATGTAGAGATTTGACTCGTAGAGATAATCCATCAATGTCATCTGGCCTCCGTCGAGAGCCTTGCGCAAAGTAGAGAGATAGGAATCTCCGGAAAACAGTCGGGTGCGTCCCTCAACACGCTTCCACAGACTCACAGCCGTTCGGTAATCGGCCGTTACCTCGGCTTGCCGGCGCATTTTGAAAGCCTCATATTCATAATCGGCCGATTGAACCATAGCCTCAGCCGATTTATGCCGGCTGTTGCCCGACAGGAATGGCAACGACACACCTACACGCAATCCGTTGAAATGCTCGCCGAGCTCCACATTATGCACATAACCCAACGAGAATCCCGGATAACGCTTCATGCTCTCCACCTTGACACCGGCCTTGCGGCGTTCTATGTCGCGGCGCATCGACTCCAATGTAGCATCGCCCTTTTCCATCAGGCTGATATACTCCTCCTCGGCAAGAAGCACACCGTCGGGATATGCATCAATGCCACTTACATCAGGGGCGACACCGCCGTTAAGCGCGGCAAGCTGTCCCGACAGTGCCACATATCCGGCATCAAGAGTTGCGAGTTTCGATTCCATCGAAAACCGTTGCAACTCCAGTTTATTCATCTCCAGCACCGTAGCTTCGCCACTCTCGAACGCTCGGCTTGTAAGCGCATGCAGCGATGCAAGATTCTCCATCTGACGCACGGTAGCATCACGACTCAACCTTAGAGCCACCATATCGACAAGCAATTGCTTCACCTCCAGAGTGAGGTCGGCCACATATCCGGCATACGATGCCGAATAAGCCTCAGACGACAGCCTGTTGGCCTCACCGCGGGCTTTGTAAAGGCCGGGCCAGTCGAAACTTTGGCTCACACCCACAGCCCACTTGTTGCCTATGCCGTCCTGCCCCCACTGATGTTCAAATTCCACCTCGGGTGCTTCAAGCCTGTTGTCGGCGGCATCGGTCAATTTCATGCTTCTGAATTCGGCGCTCCGTGCTTTCAGTCCCGGATTGTTGGCCAGTACTTCGTTCACCACGCGGTTGAAGGCTTCATTACCGGTAGCGGCGCCATTAAAGGCCACGGAACAAAGTGCCGCAGCCGACATATATATTTTATACAGCAGTTTCATTTTTCTTATTCATCAGATAGTATATAGCAGGAACCACAAACATATTGAGCACAGTCGATGTAACAAGTCCGCCGAGAATCACCACCGCCATGGGCGACTGAATCTCATTGCCCGGCTTATCACCGTTGATGGCGAGCGGAATCAATGCCAATGCCGAGGTAAGAGCCGTCATCACTATAGGCAGCAGACGGTCGGACGAACCCTTGACAATCCGTTGGGCAAGCGGCATACCCTCGGCACGCAGATTATTGTAACGCGACATCAGCAGCATGCCGTTGCGCGTAGTTATGCCCATCAACGATATAAACCCTATTATGGCCGGGATGTTAAGCTCGCCCGATGTCAGCACCAGAATGAACACTCCACCCATCACGGCAAGCGGCATGTTGACCAATATCACCATCGACTGTCTTACATTCTTGAACTCATGGTAGAGCAACATGAAAATCAGCAGCAACGCCCCGAGTGAGGTCCACATCAGAGTAGCCGACGCCGCAGCCTCGCTTTCAAACTGTCCGCCATAGCTCAGATAATAATTCTGCGGAAGCTCCACCTCAGCATCCACCTTGCTTTGGATTTCGTTCACCACACTACGGAGATCGCGGCCATCGACATTTGCCGACACAATGATACGCCGCTTCACATTCTCGCGGTTGATGGTGTTCGGACCTGTGGTCGACTTCACATCGGCTACCGTGGAGAGCGGTATCTTACCGGCATTGGAGTCTATCATAAGTCCGCGTATGGCATCCATGGAATTGCGGCTTTCGTGGTCAAGAATCACGGTAACATCGTAAGGTTGCCCCTCATCATAGACCTGCGACACAGCCTTTCCACCCAATGCCACATTGATTATGCGGCCGAAATCGGCCAACTTTATACCATAGCGTGCGAGAAGTTCACGGCGCGGGGTGATAACGAGTTCAGGGCGCTCCACCTGCTGCTCGATATTGGCATCGACTACACCGGGCACTGCGGCCACAATCGACTGAATCTTCTTACCGGTGGTGAACAGACGGTTAAGGTCGTCGCCAAACACCTTGATGGCAATCTGCGACTGTGTTCCCGACAGCATGGCATCTATTCGGTGCGATATCGGCTGACCTATCTCCACATTCACACCCGGAAGCTCCGACAGTTTCTCACGCAGTTCACGCACCACCTCGCTCCGCTTGCGGTCGGTAAGGGTATATGGAGCCTCAATTTCCGAGACATTCACACCCAGCGAATGTTCATCGAGTTCGGCGCGTCCGGTCTTGCGCGCCACGGTGTTGACCTCAGGCACAGACATGATGATGCGCTCGGCCTCGCGGCCTATCTTGTCGCTCTCATCGAGTGAAACACCCGGAAGAGTGGAAACATTGATGGTAAACGACCCCTCGTTGAACGATGGAAGGAAGCTGCGCCCGAGAGTGAAGAAGAGCGCCACTGCAAGGAGCATGAGGCAGCCTGTGGCTACAAGAAGCGCCTTGGTATGGCGCATCGCACCGTCAAGAGCCCGCACATAGGCACCGCGAAGCCACCGGGCCACAGTTGGCTCACGGTCCAGGCTTGCGGTGGCTTTGCCTGAACCAAGCAGGAAGCTGCACAGCACAGGAGTGACAGTGAGCGCCACAACCGTTGAGGCCACCAACGCTACGATAAACGACACTCCGAGCGGAATGAGCATCCTGCCCTCTATTCCCGACAGGAAGAACAGCGGGAGGAAACTCGCTATGATTATTAGCGATGAATTGAATATAGGCATACGCACCTCGGCCGAAGCGTGATACACGACATCTATCACCGAGCGGCGCTGTCCGTCAGGCAATGCCCGGTTCTCGCGAAGCCGCTTATACACATTCTCCACATCCACTATAGCGTCGTCAACAAGCGAACCGATGGCTATGGCTATACCGCCGAGACTCATGGTGTTGATACCATAACCCATAGCATGAAGCACCAGCACACTCACTATTATGGAGAGCGGCAATGCCACTACGGAAATCAGCGTGGTGCGCAGATTCATCAGGAAGAAGAACAGCACCACTATTACAAACAGCGCCCCCTCGAGCAGCGAACGCTGCAGATTGCTTATTGAGCTGCCTATAAACTCGCTTTGACGGAATATATCTGTCGACACCTTCACATCTGCGGGAAATGTCTTTACCATCTCAGCCAACTCGGCATCGATACGTTCGGTGAGGTCGAGAGTTCCCTCGGCAGGCTGTTTTGTCACCGTGACAATCACCGCCGGCTTGGCCTCGACCGACGCCACACCTATTCGGGGCTGGCTTCCGCCAATCACCACATCGGCCACATCGCCTATGGTCACCACCCCTCTCTCGTCGCTGCGCACCACCGCGAGAGCTATCTGATCAGGGTCGGCCGTGTTGACATCACCTTTTATTATATACTCGTTGCCATATTCGTAGATAACGCCACCCGAAGCATTGTCATTCACCGACTCAGCACCTTGCATCACCTCATCGAGCGACACATCGAAATGTTTCATCCGCTCCGGGTCAAGAAGTATCTGATATTCCTTGGCATCACCGCCTATCACCGACACCTGCGACACTCCGCCCATGGCCAGCAGACGCGGACGCATCACCTTGTCGGCTATGGTACGCAGTTCGAGCATAGATGTGGAATCGGCAGTAAGACCTATAATCATCATCTCTCCCAATATCGACGACTGAGGCCCGAGCACCGGAGTGCGTACATTGTCGGGAAGCGACTCGGCCACAGCCCCCAGACGCTCGGTGACAATCTGGCGGGCACGATAAACATCCGTATCCCAGTCAAACTCCACCCACACTATCGACAGACCGGTGGTGGATGACGAGCGCACACGGCGCACACCGGTGGCTCCATTTACGGCTGTCTCTATCGGATATGTCACAATGGTTTCCACCTCCTCGGGAGCAAATCCGGGAGCTTCGGTCATCACCACTACCGTAGGAGCGTTCAGATCAGGAAATATATCCACCTCCGTGCGGAGCATGGCCATCACCCCGCAAAGCAGAAGCAATGCCGTAACCACCACTACGGTAAGGCGGTTGTGCAGCGAGAAATTTATTATCTTGTTAAGCATAGTTGCCTTATGTTGGATTAATGGTTATGAGAATGCCCTTCGGGAACCACTCCGCTCGACTCGGCGAGACGCACCGTGACAGCACCTTCCACCACCACCGTCTCACCGCCATGCAGACCTGATGTAACCCGCACCCGGCGGCCATCTGAAGCACCGGTCTCCACCGGAACTTTAGTGTAGCATTCATCATCGAGTTTGACAAACACAAACATCTTGCCCTGCTGCTCCGACAAAGCACCGACAGGCACCGACAGCACATCGCTGACGGCATTGCACAGCAGATAGACATCGACCGCCGCACCGGGCAGAAGCGAACCATCGTTGGCAAGCGAGAAATAGACAGGTATATAGCCCGGCTTCACTGATGTCACCATGGCCGGGGCTGTGATTTTTTTGCCGCCGGCATCGCTTATGGTCAACATCTGCGATGAATAAGGCAGCTGTATATGGGCATCGCTCACCGACGACACCGACGAATAATAGCGTTCAGGCACATCAACCTGAAGCACAAGCGACTTTGCCCCCGACACGGTGGCTATAGGCTCACCTGCAGCTACATATTGACCTTGCGACACCAGCATGGAAGTGATAGTACCCGAAGTAGCCGCGACCGCCCGGCCCGATGCTGCCGCACCGCTATAGCCGGCCCGTGCCTCCTCGTAGGCCCGCTTTGCCGCATTATATTCAGAAGCGGTCACAATACGCTCCTTGTACAGTGGTTCGAGACGGTCAAGCTCCCGCTTAGCGGCATCAAGAGCGGCCTTAGCCACACTGTTGGGGTTGCCTCCGGCCACGGCTCCGGGATTGATGGTGGCCACTGTAGTGCCACGCGACACTGCCGAACCGGGATTGATGCCACGGGCAAATGTCACCACTCCGGCTATCGGCGCCGACACCACCGAAGCGCCATCGGGGGCGTCCATAAGCCGTCCGGTGGCCTTTATCACCTCATGAAATTCGCCGGGCTGCACCACTTCCGTCTTCACCCCCATACGCTCGGCCATTGCCGGCGATAGAGTTATCTCGTCCGAATCATCTGCAGCCGGTTTCTCTCCATGTTCATGTGCCGGATTATGATTGTGGTCGTGATGATGCTCATGGTCAGCCGGATCATGGGCATGCGATTCGTGACCGTGATGGTCGTGACTGTCTGCGGCACCACCACCGCAGCCGGCCGACAATGCAGCCATTGTGCCCGCTATCAGGCACACAATTATATTTTTTCTCATGTCTAAAATTGAATATTATTTTACAATCTAAAGATAGGATGTGAGCACACTTTTCCACACAGTGTGCTGCAAGCGCTTATGGTTCAGGCCAAAGCCGGAGGAGCCCGCAGTCCCGCGCATCGCGCGTGGGATTCGAGCAGCGGAGGTATGACGCAATCTGCCGTAAGAATCCCTATCGGGACATACGCCATCTGCGGCATGCAATCATCGAGCGGCAGCATATCGATTGCCGCCGGTTGTGCCAAATCGTTGTGCCAATCATTGTTATTGGCCATGAAAGTGCTTTTCTCCACACATCCACCGGCGCCATCATGGGCATGACCGCAATCGTGGGCACAACCTTCGTCGTGACCGTGACACACATCCTGCGCCATACATATCACGCTTCCATGATGGTGATGCGGTACAAGCGGCAGACTCAGCAGAGCCACCACTGAAAAAATCAGAAACGATATGTGGAACTTCAGTCGCATCATTCAGTATTGCAAAGATATGAAATAGTTATCACACTGCAAAGATAGGCAATCGCCGATGCAACCGGGTAGCATTTTTTCAGAGCATCAGCTGATAGTGGACATCGTCGAGCCACAGTCCGAATTTATAGCCCACCTCGGGAAAATGCGACACTTTGCGGAACCCGAAATGCTCGTGCAGACGGCAGCTCGCATCGTTGCCGCCTGTTATGCACGATATGAGCGTGTGCGCCCCTCTCTTCCGGCACTCATCGATAAGCCGGCCGAGCAATGCACGCCCCAAACCTTGCCCCTGACACCCGCTGCGCACATATATGGTGATTTCCCACGAATGCGCGTATACCTCATCGGGCTGCCACGCATGGGCGTAGCAATAACCTGACACATTGCCACTTTCATCTTCAGCAACCAAAAACGGATACTCTCCGTCAATCAGGCCGCCGAGCTTATGCCGCATCTCATCGGCCGACAGCTGACGGTCGGAGAATATCACAGTGCTCGTGGCCACATAGTGATTGTAGATTTCCGCCACCTCGGCCGCATCGTCAAGTGAACCGTATCGTATCATAATCTCTTTATTATGTATATTCACACACAAAATTACCAACTTTTCATTAATTTTGTGGGATATGAAGCGTGCATCTCTATATATTATCATACTCCTGGCGGCTATAAACATGGCATGCGGACGCCATCAGGCTAAAGAAGAGCAGCGCATGCTCACTGTGAGCATCGAGCCACAGCGCTATCTGCTCGAACGCATTGCCGGCCCCGAATGGGAGGTGAACACCCTGTTGGCCGGCGGCGCCGATCCTGAGAACTACGACCCGCCCATGGCGGCACTAAAAAATGTGGCCGACAGCCGTGCCTATTTCAAGACCGGACATATAGCTTTTGAAAATGAATTGCTGCGGCGCATAGGCAGCGGAACCACCATTGTCGACACTTCGGCGGGAATTGACCTGATAGAAGGGACGCATACACACCACGACGGCAACGGCGGCCATCACACACATTCCGACATAGACCCCCACGTATGGACCTCGGCCAAGAATGCACGGATAATAGCCCGCAACATGCTCAATGCCATGATTGAGATAGACCCCGCCGGCGCCCAAGGCTACACAGAGCGCTACAACCGTCTGGCGGCAACCATCGACAGCTTAGACCGCGCCATTTCCACCATGCTCGCGCACCATGCCGGAAGCGCATTCTTAGTGTGGCATCCATCGCTGAGCTACTTCGCACGCGACTACTCTCTCGAACAGCTTTCGCTCGGATTCGACAACAAGGAGATGAGCGCCGAACAGCTACGCCAACGCATCGACATGGCCCGGCAGCACAATGCCTCCGTTTTTTTCCTGCAACCGGAGTTTGACAACCGCCAATCGCGGCAACTGGCCGAAGCCACCGGCACCAAAGCCATACCAATCTCGCCACTCGGCTACGATTGGGCCGACGACCTTATGAATATAGCCCGGGCAATATCCTCGACAAACAATTCCGGCCATGGAAAATGACATACTGATACAGCTTTCAGATGTAAACATGTCGTGGAGCGACCGTAAGGTGCTTTCTGACGTGAATCTCACTGTGAACCGCGGCGACTTTCTGGCCATCACCGGACCAAACGGCGGAGGCAAGACCACACTCCTGCGCATACTGCTCCGGCTGCTGCATCCATCAGAAGGAGCTGTAACATATTTTTCAGATGGCCAGCCGGTGCAGAACCTATCCATAGGCTATCTCCCCCAGAAAAACATGATTGACTCCCGGTTTCCAATCACTGTGAGCGAAGTGGTGGAGATGGGCATCACCAACCGCAAGGGACGCTCACGCGAAGACATAAACAGAGATGTAAAGGAGATTATCGAACTCGTGGATCTCACCGCACATGCAGGAAGCAGTCTCGGCACACTCTCCGGAGGGCAGCTGCAGCGTGCACTGTTGGGGCGCGCTTTGATATCCCGCCCCGAACTGCTCGTGCTCGACGAACCCCTGAGCTATCTCGACAAGCGGTTTGAAAGCCGTGTCTACGACATCATCTCATCCTTTGCCACCCGAGGCACAGTGGTACTCGTGTCGCACGACATGACCACCATAGCATCCATGGCCACACGGCACATCATCGTGAACCGCACCCTTGAATTCTGCCACTCAGCCAACCACTTCATGCACTACCACTGCTGCGACTGCGAGAGCCACAACAGCCCCGGCTAAATTCATCAATGGACTTATCTCATTGTAACCAGACAAATGAGATGTGTAAATATCAATAAAACACATAAATAATGATTATCGGTTGATTGAGAAATTTTAAATAGTCATTGTTACATAATATGCAAACTTTGCTTATCATAATAGTTTGTTTAGCGGTTATATTCATCATCGGGATAACTGCAATACAAATACTTCTCAGAAATAAGGCCAACGAATTATTAGAAAAACTCAATAGCATCACCACGTATAGTGTGACAGCAGGTGGAAAAGGCAATAAACAATCTAAAACAAATTTATCAATACCCAACGATGCTATATTCGTTGATATCCCGACAGACATAAATAATAGCTTCAACGATAAAATAATATCTGCCACGCAAGGATTAGATTTTATTAATCATTACAGACCTTATTTTCAAGAAGCATATTCACTTGCTAAAAAACTTGAACTTTTTAACATATCGATATCTGACCCAATCTCAACCATAATCAGTGATTTCGAACAGATAGACAGTATTATAAAGCAACATAATGAGACGGTTATAAGCGACATACTTCAGACCCACAAAGTTTTTTTTGACCATTGCCTGAAATATCCATTGGATAGTCAGCAAAGACGCTCCATTGTTTCCGAGGAAGATAATTGTTTGGTGGTCAGCAGCGCAGGAAGTGGCAAGACTTCCTCTATCGTTGGAAAAGTCAAATATCTTACAGAGATTAAAGGTATTGACCCTAAAAAAATATTACTTATCAGCTATACCAACAAAGCTGCTTCCGAATTGTCCGAAAGGATAGCTACCGACGGACTAAATGGATATACGTTCCATAAATTAGCTATTGATATAATAGGAAAAGAGACCGGCATAAAACCATCCATTTGTGACAATGCGGATGCTTTGTTTGTCGAAATATATCATAATTTATTGAGCGAACCTGATTTCAAGAAAAACATCTTAGAATATTTAATCGATTATCCTAACGACGATAATACCTGTAATCAACATGAAAATGAAAAGCGCGAACAACTATCTGAACAAAAAAAGGCACGTTTGAAAGCAACGTTCCCCGATATGGATGGCAGAACCATATATGTTCGCAGCATGCAGGAGCAGAAAATATGTTTTGTATTGTCTTCTCTCGGAGTAAAATTCAGATATGAAGAAGCATATGAGCATCAATTAGCGGATGAAAAGCACTCTCAATATCATCCTGATTTTTCCATATACTTTGAAAAAGATGGCGTGACTAAACGCATATATTTAGAACATTTCGGAGTGGATGACCACTGTACTGTTCCTGTTTGGTTTGCAAAGGATAAAAATATCAAATACGAAGAAGCCAACCGAATTTATAATGATGGAATAACATGGAAAAAAGCTGCTCACAAAAAATTCGGTACACAACTATTAGTAACCTCAAGCACTGATTTTTATTACTCTGACATAAGAAATACTATTAGAAAGTTGTTAATGGATGCAGGCGTACCCATTCAAGAAAAAACAGATGAAGAATTATATGATTTGATTCTACCTAAAGGTGGCAAACAGGAAAAGGCATTCATAAGACTTGCCGTTACTTTCATCACATTAATCAAATCAAGCTGCAAATCCATCAACGATGTTTTGAATCAGGCTGAGATGTCAAATGATGAACGAAGTTTATTTATAATAAAAAACATACTTCAACCAATATATACCCATTATACATCTACATTAAACGAACGAAAACAAATAGATTTCACAGATGCTATTCTTCAAGCAACTGACCTATGCCATACAAATAGGCATATTGAATACGATTATATTATTGTAGATGAGTTTCAAGATATTTCTATTGACCGCTACAACTTCTTAAAAGTATTGCGAGATGGCCCTACACCGGCAAAACTGTATTGCGTAGGAGATGATTGGCAGTCTATATATCGCTTTTCGGGAAGTGATATGGCTCTATTTAATCAATTCCCTGAATACTTTGGTGCTACTGAGATAAACAAGATAGAAACCACATATCGATTTGGCGAACCGCTGGTCTCCATATCCTCACGTTTTATACAACGAAACAGCGCTCAAATAAAAAAGAACTTACGCTCTTTCAATTCTGAAATGAAAACACATTTAGAGTTTTATTCATACGAAAGACCCGATTATTGCAACATTATAGAACAACTTATAACTTCAATCCCTAAGGATAAATCTATATTTCTTTTAGGTCGCTATTCATTTGATGACTATTACCTTTCCTCCAAGTATAAATCTATTAAAGAAGGCAATAGATTCTTTTATATGATAGCAGGAAGAAAAATAGAATTTTTGACCGTCCACAAATCCAAAGGACTTGAGGCCGATTATGTAATTATATTGCAATGCAATAAGGATACATACGGTTTCCCTTCACTTATTAGTGATGACCCTATACTAAGCTACGTACTTACTAAAAGTGATCAGTTTCCATTCGGAGAAGAACGTAGATTATTTTATGTTGCCATAACAAGAGCCAAACTGAAAACATTTGTACTATATGATATCCATTTCCCATCTGTTTTTGTAGATGAATTTCTAAATCCCGAAAAAAATTCAAAAGAAAGCCATGAAAAACATCCTAACGCCCACAAACGATGGACAAGAGGTGAAGAGCGGTTTCTATTAAAATTACATAGTGAAGGTAAGAGCATCAAGCACATTGCAGCAAAAATGGGCAGAAGCCAAACTTCAATCGTAATGCGATTGGACAAACTAAATCAATAGCCGTATTTTCCAAGAACGAAAAAGAAAAACTGAGTCGTATTTATCCCGGCGAGGATAATGTTAACGTATTGAAGGCAGCAATAAAAAGGCAAATCATTAGGCCGAAAGCCATTCCACCGATAATAAATGGCAGCCACCACTTCCTGCGTTTTTCCATCCTCATCTTCACGCTAACCATGGCGGAAACGCCTAATATAGCTATAGCCAATATCAGTATCATCTGATATAATATTTCATTTCAATATAATCGCGAAAACGAAACGTGCACAATTCTAAAACGAAACGAGCAAATCTT
>CANSRU010000025.1 GCA_947649495.1 uncultured Porphyromonadaceae bacterium
AAGATTTGCTCGTTTCGTTTTAGAATTGTGCACGTTTCGTTTTCGCGATTATATTTATTTGCTACAAAATAACCTATACCATTATTATTTGCTGTAGCAGTAATATATGGGATATGACCATTTATGCGCTCCTTCTCGTAGATGTCTTGTCCAGATATTATTGCAGCAACATCTTCTATGAAGAACGTTTTCCAATTCTTAGAATCTAAAGAGAGATTATCCATTCTGACCTCCAACCGTTATGTCTTCAAATAGATATCCTCTTCCATGAGTTATCATATTAAACTCAAAAGTCAGATAGTCGGCCATTGTATTCTCAAAATCCTTCTCTGATGGGATTTCATCGTTGAAGTAATAAAACGCATGAAGCCATTCATCGTTTGCTTCGATGGTGGTTTCCACGCAGAACTTAGTTTCAGATTTAACACGTCCGAACCATACGTCAAGCAAATGTTGCCGTTTGTCTTTAGCACTTATAGTTTCTTCCAGACCAATATGTTTGCTTACAACAAATCCATCATCTTCAAAATTGATGAATTTGCACACATGATTTTTATCATGCGGTATACCTGCCGTAAACACTGCAATACATGGATTTGTACCAACGCCGTAGAATGTATTCTTATTTAAAGTAATAACTCCTTCTAATGTATGATGTTTCAGAATATTATTCTTTATGTTTTGTTCCTCCTTGCTTTTACCTGTAACCGAAGATTGTGGTATTATAACAATGGCTCGTGCCCCTTCTGTCAAAGAATCAAGTAGATGTTCGGTAAAGCTAATCTCATATTCGTCAGGATTACTTTTCGAACCTTGCGAGTATGGTGGATTCATCATTCCTACGGTACATCCTTTCAACTGTAGTTGACTGGTGTTCTGTTTTAGAAAATCCCATGGTTGCAAATTACTGTTGCCATCTCCTCGAAGTATCATGTTTGTAGTGGCAATAGTGAACATATATGGCTGCATTTCGATGCCAAATAATTGGTCACGTTTAATGCTGCGACGCATATATTCATCATCAGTCATTTTAAGCATTTTGTGCATTGCGGCAATAAGAAATCCAGCCGTGCCACAGCATGGGTCAAATACTTTATCGGTAGGTTCGAGTTGAGCCAAATCACAAAATAATTCTGTTATATGTTTGGGCGTAAGGACTATACCTAATGTCTGACCGTCTCCACCTGAATAAGACATGAATTCACCGTAAAAACGTCCGATATAGTCTTCTGCGGAATTATGGTATCTTATATTTTTGTATATGCTATTGTAGAGGAATTCCGTGTAATGCCTTAATAAAGTTTTCCCAAAAGTTGTATCAATTTCATTTATTTTGGTAGTGTCCTTTATAACGGAAAATTGTCCAAGTAACTTGTCACGTTTTGTGTCTGGACTGACATTGGCACGATACAAATTGCTTTTTATTGCATCGTATATTTTTTGACCATCAGTTATTCTTGAGTCTCCTATAAGAGAATCTATAGAGAAATTTCTGAACTCAATTTCACGCAAAGCAAGCATGATACCTGATACAACTAATGGTTTCTGTTCAGTGGTTAAGCCACCTCGTCTAAGATCTTCGTGTAATATTTCAGCATCTCTTAATATTTCAGCTGTTGTTTTTTCGACATCAGTTTCTTCCAATAATATTTCTTTTAAGTAGTACTCGTCTATATTGGCTTCGTTGAAAGAAATGAATGTTTCCACATCAGGTAACTCCTGATAGTCTCCTCGGTCATTTACAAATATTGGCGTGATCTTATGATGCTTCTCGTTTCCAGAAACACCGATGGCCAAGATTTTATTGTACGTGGTATTTACAGCTAAATGTAATGCATAAAATAGAGCGCCATTAACGGCATAGTCTTTCACAGCCTTGACTTCTTGTGAGAACAGGCCGTTTTCATTTTTGCAAATATGTTTGTCAAGCGATGCCTTATCTTCAATTACGATAATAAAGTCTTTGACCACACCACAGTATTCGGGATAGCCGACATTTCCTGTTTTTGATTTGGATGCTGTTTTTAGGGCTTCATTTATTTCTTTTATATCGCATCCTTGCGGTGTTAGATTAATATTAGCTTCTTTCAGTAATTGATAGACCCAAAGGTCTGTCTTAGCCTCTTTTTTAGCCATGTTCAGGTCGTTATTATTTATTACAGCACAAGTGTCTCTTGTTAATATGGTTTACAATATACAAATGTAAAGTATTATAGCGAAGATACATAAATTTATTTGGCATACCTATATTTTGTGTTCCGTTTCTGTCACAGCCGGCCTTGGTCGGCGTAGGAGTAGTAGCCTTCGGGGGATATTATCAGGTGGTCCACCACCGGGATTTCGAGAAGGGCTGCGCCGTCGTGCAGTTTCCGGGTCAGGGCGTCGTCCTGTGGCGACGGGTGCAGGTTGCCTGATGGATGGTTGTGTACAAGGATAATGGACGATGCAAGATGCTCAACCGCACGTTTCATCACTATTTTAGGTTCCACGACTGTGGCTGCGGTTCCTCCACGGCTTATACACTCGGTAGCAATAACATGTCCGGCGCGCGACAGTAACATTACCCAGAATTCCTCGGTGGGTAGATTCTGGAGTGCGCCCCTGATATGTTCGTAGGCATCGGCAGCACCGCGTATGCGTGGGCGCCGGTTCTCTTTCACATCCTGTCGCCGGCCACCGAGTTCAAGCGCGGCAGCTATGGTCACGGCTTTGGCGGGCCCTATGCCGTGGAATCGGTGGCTCATGTCGCGTATGGACATCTGGGCCATGGTGCTGAGGGATTTTCCACAGGCATTGTAGAGTTCCTTGCTAAGTTCGATAACCGATTTACCCGGCACTCCGCCGCCAAGCAGAATGGCGATGAGTTCGGTGTCGGATAGTGTGCGTATGCCGTGGGCTATAGCCTTTTCGCGAGGTTTGTCACCATCGCTTAGGTCAGCGATGCGTGCGTGAAAAGTGTTTTTGTCTGTATTGGGATTGTCTGCCGGCATGTCTATTTCCCTTTTCGTATGGCAATTTCCTCTTCTATATCGCGTCCGCGTCCGAGCAGTATCTTAGTGAAATAAGCGCGGATAAATCCGGTGCCGTAGCCCACAATCTGTACCACCGATGCTGGAATGGCTCGCAGTGCTATATCGATAGAGCGTGTGCTTGCCAGCGCGCTTATGAACAATGCCACAAGGTATATCCCTATGGGGAGCAGCCACCATGGTGACAGGAAGATGCTGAGGAGCACCAAGATTATGCCGGCTATCACTGCGATGGCCGGGAGGGTGTGGACTAACTTCAGCGAATCGGGATAAAGAAGTTTGAGCGTGATTCGGGACATGCCGAAAACGTGTACCTGACGCCAGAATTTCTTGAAGTCGATGCGGCGTTTATGGTACACGAAGGCATCGCGTATCAACCCTATGGAGAATCCGCCCTGACGTATGCGTGTGCTCATGTCGATGTCTTCCGAAAACATTTCGCGGAAACCACCCACCTTATCGTAGACTTCTCGGGAGTAACCCATGTTGAATGAGCGTGGCACGAATTTCTCCATCTGCATCTTGCCACCGCGTATGCCCCCGGTGGTCAGGAAGGATGTCATGGCGAAACTGATGGCTTTCTGGGTGGGGGTGAATGAGCTGTGGGCGGCATCGGGTCCGCCGAAACAGTCGAGTGGTGTATCGCTCAGTCTCGCGTGGAGAGTGGCGAAATATCCCGGTGGAATAACGCAGTCGCTGTCAAAGAATATGAGATAGTCGCCGGTGGAATGCTCGATGCCGTGGTTTCTGGCTATCGAACGTCCTTCGTTGGATTTGTAGAAATATTTTACATCGAGCTGAGCGGCATATTTGTCTACAGCATCCTTGCATGGAAGTGTCGAGCCATCTTCCACTATTATAACCTCGAAGTCGGTGTAGGTTTGCGCGGCAAGACTGCGCAGAAGGTCGTCAACCTCGTCAATGCGGTTGTAGACCGGAACTATAACAGAATATTTTGGCATGTCGTGTCTTGTTTCATGGTTGGTTTATAGCATCAGCTCATGCGCGATTCGTAGTCGGCGAATGTGTAGCGGCGAAGATAGCTGCACTGTCCGTTGCGGTCGCAGTACACTATTGCCGGATGCTGTATGCCGTTGAACATGTTGGTCTTGACGGTGGTGTAATGGTTCATGTCCTCAAACCGCAGGCGGTCGCCCTCCTTGAGCGGATTAGGGAAACTCCAGTCGCCTACAAAGTCACCGCTCAGACATGAATTTCCTCCCATGCGGTATGTAGGCAGGTTTCTGTCTAAAGGAACGCTTTCGGTGATGGCAGGCTGGTATGGCATCTCAAGACAGTCGGGCATGTGACATGCGAACGAGGCGTCTATTATGGCTGTCTTCACACCTTGGTTCTCGACCACATCTACTACTGATGTGATGAGGTCGCCGGTGCGCCATGTAAATGCGCTTCCCGGTTCGAGTATAACATTAATCCATGGGTAACGCATGCGGAATCCGGAAAGAATTTCAATAAGTTGCTCCGTGTTGTAGCCCATCCGGGTCATCAGGTGACCTCCACCCATGTTTACCCATTTTATGTCGGGCAGATATTTCCCGAACTGAGTCTCGAATGCCTCGAGGACTTTGGCGAGGTCGTCGGCCGAGGATTCGCACAAAGCATGGAAATGCAGGCCTTCGACACCTGCCGGCAGGCGTTCTCCAATCATGTCGGCTGTAACTCCGAACCGGGAGCCGGGAAGTGCGGGATTGTATATGTCGGTATCTATCACTGAACATTGCGGATTGACCCTAAGTCCGGGTGATACCCCTGCTTTTGCGGCCTTGGCTCCGAATCGGTTGAACTGGCTGAGTGAATTGAATGTGATATGTGATGATCCGGCTATGAATTCATCTATCGTGGCATCGGTGTAGGCCGGGCAGTAGGAATGGGCTTTAGCGCCGAGATGTTTGTTGCCGAGTTGCAGTTCGTTGAGCGACGATGCCGTGAATTTAAATCCGTATTCCTTTACTACGGAAAAGGTTCGCCACAGAGCATTGGCTTTGAATGCCATTATGATTTCCACTCCGGCACTCCGCCTCACGGAGTCTATCAGCTCGAGATTGCGACGGAGTTTATCCTCGTATACTATATAGAAAGGTGTCGGTATGTCTTGTTCTTTCATGTCACTGAGATAAATTAATCGATTATGGAGAACCGGGCGAATTTAAGCAGCAGTATGCGTTCGCCTGTATTGTCGAACTCGACAGTGATGCGTGTGTCCGGACGCGATGTATCTATGTGGGTTATTGTTCCGGTGCCGAAGCGGCTGTGTTCTATCTTCATGCCGTTGGCGAGCTCGCCGGCAGTGTGCATTCCGGTCTGCCCCTGAGTGGTGGTCGGTTGAACCGATGTTTTTTGATTATTCACAGGTTGCTGCCGTGGGGTGTTGCCGAGCGGTCGGAGGTTGGGACGCATGCGTTCCTCGCTGTAAGTGGCGAATGACGGTTTTGCCGGAGCAATGGATGTGCCAGATGATAGGCGGAGATATGCCGGGTCGATATCGCGCAGAAACCGTGACGGAGATGTGACGGTAGTCATTCCGTTGCGGTAGCGGCTTGACGCGTAACTCATCATGCAGAAGTTTTTGGCGCGGGTAAGAGCCACGTAGAGCAGACGGCGTTCTTCCTCTATTTCGCTCAACGAACTGTTGGCCATGGCCGATGGGAATAGGTCTTCCTCCACGCCGACTATGAATACATTGTTGAACTCAAGGCCTTTTGCAGCGTGAGCCGTCATTAGGGTGACACGTTCTGTAGTTTCGTCGGCCTCCTCGAGGTCCTGATCTGTGGCAAGAGACACCTCGCCGAGGAAATCGTTGAGCGATATGTTGTCGCTACCCTCCTCAGTGCGGTTGGTGATGAACTCTTTCACGCCTGACAGCAGTTCGTTGATGTTTTCCTGCTTCGACAGATTCTCAGGAGTGTTTTCGGTAAGGAGCATGGATAGCAGCCGGGTGTCGGAAATAATGCGGGTGGCCACCTCTTCAGCATTGCATCCCTGACGGTTCATGTCGATGAAACGTTCTATCATGGTTCTGAAGGCGTCGAGTTTCCTCATGGTCCCTGAATTGAAGCCGGGGTTGTAGCGGTCAATGTCCGACAGCACCTCCCACATGCTCACATTATTGTCAAAGGCCGCGCGCATCAGTTTGTTGACAGTTGTCTCACCTATTCCTCTTGCGGGAAAGTTTATGACGCGCTTTATGGCTTCGTCGTCTGACGGATTTACCGACAGACGGAAATAAGCAATTGCATCTTTCACCTCCTTGCGTTGGTAGAACGAGAGGCCTCCGTATATGCGGTAGGGTATGTTGCGTTTGCGCAGCGATTCCTCGAGCACGCGGCTCTGGGCATTGGTACGGTAAAGAATGGCGAAGTCCTCGTAGCTGTCGTGAGTACGCATCTTTACCTGCGAGATGCGATTGGCCACAAGATAGCCTTCCTCGAAGTCGCTGTAGCTTTGCACCACTTCTATACGCTCGCCTGGTGCATTGTTGGAGAATACGTTTTTGCGTATCTGCCGGGTGTTCTTGTCGATGAGTGTATTGGCAGCGTTGATTATATTCTGCGTGGAGCGGTAATTCTGCTCGAGTTTGAATGTGCGCAGGGTGGGGTAGTCGTGCTTGAGGTTGAGGATATTGCTTATGTTGGCGCCGCGGAATGAGTAAATGCTCTGGGCGTCGTCGCCTACCACACAAAGATTGTGGCTTTGGTCGCACAGTTGCGACACAATCATGTGCTGGGCGAAGTTGGTGTCCTGATACTCGTCGACAAGCACATAGCTGAAAAAATCCTGATAGCGTTGAAGCAGGTCGGGATTATCGCGGAGCAGCACATTCATGTAGTAGAGCAGGTCGTCGAAGTCCATCGCTCCGGCTGCTTTGCACCGTTCGCAGTATATACGGTATATGAGATATATCTGTGGCCGGCGGGCGTTGCGGTCGGCATCCATTACATCCTTCAGTTTGGCATATTCCTTAGGAGAGATAAGGGCGTTCTTTGCAGACGATATGGCTGAAAGCACGGTTGACGGCTTGTAAATCTTGTCGTCGAGGTCCATGTCCTTGATAATGGTCTTGACGAGCGATTTGCTGTCGGCGGCATCGTAGATAGTGAAGTTGGGCTTGTAGCCTATGCGGTCGGCGTTCTGGCGGAGCAGACGCGCGAAAATGGAATGGAATGTGCCCATCCACAGTCGTGATGCTGTTTTGAAACCCACGAGCTGCTCGATGCGTTCGCGCATCTCGCGTGCGGCTTTATTTGTGAATGTTAGCGCGAGTATGCGCCAAGGCTCGTAGCCGAGATGCAGAAGATGTATAATCTTGTATGTGAGCACACGGGTTTTTCCCGAGCCGGCTCCGGCTATTACGAGTGCGGGGCCGTCGGTATATTCCACCGCCGCGCGTTGCTGTGGGTTGAGTTTGTCGAGATAACTTTCCAACTGAATTGAAGTGAGGTTATATTTAGACCTCAAAGTTAATCAATCTTCCATGATTATCCTAAAGACATGTGCCCATGTAATCCATGATGTATGTGCGGTGGTAGGGTATTTCTATTTATCGATGTGGCGGAACAGGGCTTTATAGCTTTCGGGTGCGCCAAAGCATGTTATGGTGTCGCCTGCCTGTACACGCTCGTCGTCAGACATGGGCATTGGTAGAAGAGTTGAATGCCGGCGCTGTATGCCGAGCATGTTCCGTGATTCTGATGGTCTGGCCACGGCGATTACGCGGAGCCCGAATTCTTTTTCGAAATCAATTGTAGAGTATTTCAGGCCGACAAAGAAGTCAGGTACACGGAATTTAAGTATGTATTGTCCATCGGCTACAGCAAGGCTCTCTATGCCGCTGCCGACCCCCATTTCATTTACAAGGTCGAAGGCGGCACGCTGCTCGGGGGTTATGATGCGATCAATGTTGAACCCCTCAAGTATGGATTCGTGCAGTTTGTCTATTGCGCGTGCATAGATATGCTCTACCTGAAGTTTTTTCAAAATGGCTACGGTGCGTATGCTGGCACCGAAATTCTCGCCAATGGCCACAATCACCAGATCGACGTTTTTCAGCGGGAGTGCTGCAATTGAAGTCTCGTCGGTGGAGTCAATGATGTAGGCTGTGGAGATATAGTCTTTGATGGATTCAACAAGCGATGGGTTTATGTCGGCCCCGATCACTTCGTGGCCCATGGCCGCGAGGTCGGTGGCGAGGTTGGAGCCGTAGATGCCAAGTCCGATTATGAGGTATCGCATGATTATATATATTAATGTGTGGTGTGAATCAGTTAATAATTATATTGTCGGATGGGAATGAGCAGCCGGCGGCATGTCGGTGTCGTGCTACTCCGGTGAGAAGTGAGATAATCCCGACGCGGCCGAGAAACATGGCTACGCAAAGCAGTATTTCCGATTTGGCAGACAGGGAGCCTGTAACTCCGAGCGATGAGCCAACGGTGAACAGTGCGGAGTTAGCCTCAAAAAGTAACGATTTAGCGGGCAGGCGTGGTTCGAACCAGAGCAATAACAGGGAGACAACAACATAAGACATAATGGATATGGCGACTACAGCGTTGGCGCGCCGTATGGAGCCGGTGGCTATGGTGCGGTGGTAGGCTGTTACTTTCGGGGCACCGGTGACAATGGCCCGCAGATTGAGCCATATTGCAGCAAAAGTGTTGACTTTTATGCCACCGCCGGTTGACTGGGAGGCTCCACCAATCCACATCAGAAACAGTACGAAAACGAGTGTGACGTTGAGAAATCCCGCGGGATTGACCGAAGAGAATCCGGCGCTTCGCGGGGTGGCGGAGTTGAAGACGGCCTGTGTGATTTTCTCAATGGCCGACATCCCTCTAAGAGAATTGTCGTACTCTAAAAACAGGAATACAACGGTACCTGCAATGAATAGCCACGCAAATGTGGTGAGCACGATTTTCGTGTTCATATTGAACAGATGGTGTGGCGAGACGGATACGATAGCCGGTTGCTTTAATCTACGGATGGTGAGGCTGATTTTGTTGGCGATGGCCTCCTTGAAGTTCACGAGTATAGGGAATCCGATGCTGCCGGCGATAATCAGCGCGCTCATTATCCAGTAGATGGATATATTGCCGTCGAGCAGTAGGGGATTGGACATTCCGCCCGGAAAGTTGGAGAAACCGGCGTTGCAGAACGCCGACAGGGAATGGAACAGGGAGAAGGTGATTTCGTCGGCAAGGCTAAGGGACAAGGTGCCGTGGATGGAGAGGAAGATTGCTACGGCGCCAACGAGCTCGACAGCAAGTGTGAACCAAAGGATGTAGAGCAATGTGGGTACAAGTGTGCCCATGCTTTTGGAGTAGATTATGTCGCGCAGCATGAGCTGGCTGTAGATGGATGTGTTGCCACTGAAAAACAGTGCGAAGAAACTTGTGAATGTCATTACCCCCAAGGCTCCAATCTGAATGAGGAAAGCGAGGACGCAAAGTCCGAGGGGGGTGAATGTCACGGATATGTCTATGGGGGTGAGACCGGTGATGCACACGGCGCTCGTGCTCACGAACAGGGCATCAATATAGTCTATGCCGCCGTATGTGCATTTGGGCAGCATAAGAAGGAATGAGCCAATAATTATGAATGTTAGAAAACTTCCGGAAAGCAGCAGCGAGGGGTTTGTCCGTTTGCCTATAATCTGTATGATGGCATGGCATAGTGTCAGCGTTGCATACAGGGTGAGAATGGCATACAGGAATTTATTGGAGTACAGAAGCTGTTCGGCCCATGGAATCCAGGGATTGGCAGGGTGGGGATAGACCCATGGAAGAAAGGTGATTAGCACGAGGGCGTCTGTGACCCATAGAAACCAACTGACTTTCCTGCTTGCATTGCGTGCGTTTCGAAACACGATGTTGAGCAGGACGTTGACAATGAAAATCCCTTGTATCCACCGCAACGCACGCCGGATATTCTGAATGTCGGCAGGTGAGTGTTCGTAGCCTGTGTGGATGGTAAGGCAGACAATACACACTGCTGAGGCTATTACAGTGAGAGCCCACGATGCTGACAGAATGGCGTTTATGGTCGATATGCCGGCATGGGTGAATCGTATGAAGGCTTTCTGTACCGACTTTAGCCGATACCGGAGTGTGTCAAACAGGGAATGATGCGTCTTAGCCATGTGGTAGAGTGCGTTTGTTACTTAACACCCTCTTATTAACGCCTGAGGTGCGGATATGGTTATGTGCGCTCCGACAGTTCAAGCCAGCGTAGCTCTTTTTCGTCGAGAATGGATGAAATTTCATCGTATCGTGCTGACATCGCGGCCACATCAGATAGCTCTTCGCCGGATGCGAACTGTGATTCAAGGGTGCGTTTCTCCTCGGTGAGGGTGTCTATTTCGGCCGACAGGGCTTCAAACTCACGTTGCTCTTTGAAAGATAGTTTGGCCGGTCGCTCGGTGTGCGGTTTCTGTTCGCGGACAGGTGTGGCTGCTTTGGGGGCTTTCTGGTCGCGCTGCATGCGGGCTTGTTCGGCCATGAAATTGCGATAGTCGGTATAATTGCCCGGAAAATCTTTTATATGTCCGTCACCTTCAAACACAAACAGATGGTCGACAATGCTGTCTAGGAAGAAGCGGTCGTGCGATATGACTATGAGGCAGCCTTTGAACTTGCTGAGGTAGTCCTCGAGTATGCCTAGCGTTACGATATCGAGGTCGTTGGTGGGCTCGTCGAGAATCAGGAAGTTGGGCTGACGCATAAGCACTGTGGCAAGATGCAGGCGGCTTCGTTCGCCACCGCTGAGTGTATGGATGTATTTCTGCTGGTCGGCCGGAGAGAAAAGGAAATGTGTAAGAAACTGCATCGGAGTGTAGCGGTGCTTGTCGTCAATCACGATATAGTCGGCTATTTCAGATATGGCGTCAATCACTTTCTGCGATTCGTTGAATTTCATTCCGTCCTGACTGTAGTAGCCGAATCGTACGGTCTCGCCAATGTTCCATTCGCCGCAGTCCTGAGGCACGATGCCCTGAAGCATTTTGATGAATGTTGATTTTCCGGCTCCGTTGCGACCGATAATTCCAAGTTTCTCATAGCGTGAGAATATGTAGTTGAAATCGTCAAGAATCACTTTGTCACCGAAACGTTTGCTTATGTGTGCGGCCTCGAAAATCTTCGAGCCTATGTATCCCGACCCTATATGGTCCAAGGCTACATTACGTTCGGTGTAGTCGGCATGGGAACGTTCCTTGAGGTCGTAGAATGCATCAATCCTGTATTTGGCTTTCCCGGCACGGGCCTGTGGCTGACGGCGCATCCATTCCTGTTCGCGGCGCAGGGTGTTCTTGACTTTGGCGAGTTCGGCATTGAGAGTCTCGAGGCGTTCGGCGCGACGGCGAAGATAGTAGTCGTAGTTTCCATCGTAAGTGAAAATACGCTCCATGTCTATCTCAATAATTTTTGTGCACACACGGTCGAGAAAGTATCGGTCGTGTGTAACCATCAGGAGTGTGACATTCTGACGTGTGAGATACGATTCGAGCCATTCGATAATCTCTATGTCGAGGTGGTTGGTAGGTTCGTCGAGTATTATTAGATCGGGATTTGCAAGGATGGCACGGGCTATTGCCACACGTTTCTGCTGTCCGCCTGACAGGGTGTGCATCGGAGCCTGCATGTCGGTGACCCTAAGTTGGTGCAGGAGCTGTTTCATCCTGTCGTCGTAGTCCCAAGCGTTTTCGGCGTCCATTCGGTGTACGGCCTCGTTGATTTTATCTGTATCGCCTGAGGCAAGGGCTTTTTCGTATTCGGTTATTACGCGCGATGCGGCGTTGTCGGAATCAAGGGCTGCCTGAATCACGGTGTCGCCGGGATTGAAGTGTGGTGTTTGCTCGACAATGGCGGTGCGCAGGTCGGAACGGAATGTTACATTTCCGCTGTCGGGCGATTCCAGTCCGGCTATTATACGGAGCAATGTGCTCTTGCCTGTGCCGTTTTTTGCAATAAGGCCTATCTTGTCACCTTGGTTCACTCCGAATGTGACTGAGCTGAAAAGCATCCGGTCGCCGTAACTTTTTGTCAAATCTTCAATCTGCAGGTAGCTTGCCATGGGAAGTGTATGTGTTATCGTGAAAGTGAGAAATTGAATGTGAAACCAAATGCCGTGTTGGTTGTGGGATAGGCTGTCGACGATACGAGCGGGGTGTTGATCTGGTGCTCGAAGTACATGCCGAGTGTCATTCGCCGGCTCAGGATGTAGTTGGCGGTGAGGTTGAATCGGATGGACTGGGAGCCTGATGTGGCCTGAGTGAATCCTTTTTCGATGTTTCGTATCAGCGCCTGATTCATCATATAGGAAAAATCGCCGTTGACGCTGAGGTCGTTGCTGACGCCTTTCTGGGAGCCTTTTATCTTAAGGATGGTGTTGAATCCGACAATCTTGTATCCCAGACCTGCGGTTATCCCGCGCTGGTTAGCTTCAACAACCTGTCCTGCGGATGTGTTGAGGGTAAGGGTGCGCGACTCGCGCCATTCAGCATTGACCGACAGATTGTTGTTCAGGGTTGCGTTTACTCCTATAAGCGGAGCGAACCGTTCGGTAATGGCTACTGAAGAGATGTTGTAAGGCGATGATGGTATGGGCTGGCCGGTGAGTTCGTCGAGGGTGAATCCAAGTTTTCCATCGGCGCTGACCCAGTTGAGATATGATGAGTATGAGCCTACGGTATATGTACATTGATAGGCGTGGGTCAGTGTGAAGGTTTTGAACCACCGGTTCATGTTACCGATGTTGACGAATCCATCGTAGGTTACGCGCCAGTTGGGGAGCACATTCAGTAACGATGGGAATGGGTTGAGGTACTGTTTTCCAGCATCTGTACCTGTATATGCGGCAATGAATGCCGGAATGAGCACATCGCTGCTCGTCTCGCTCACGGTGCCCACCGCGGGGTCGAACGGATTGCCGGCATGGATGTTGTCGGACATGAATCCGGTGGTGGGATAGTTCATGCCACGGTACTGATTTTCAACTCGGCTGCGTATCACCGGTATATTGGCTATGAAACGGTCGAATGCCGCGTTTTGGTATCCATCGTCGGCCGACGATGACTTCAGTGCGGTGGATATGGCGCAATGTGTTTTGGTGTAGCTTCCTGAGAGTGTGGTGGGCATGTCGTCGTACATGAATTGCACCTGACTCGTGCGGTTGTCTGTGCGGTTGCCGGTGAGCTGTATCTTTAATCCCTTGATGGGTTCGAGTGTCAGTTCGATGTTTACTTCGTTGGTGTGGGAATATAGCGCGGGCGATGTCTGACCGTCGGTAGTCATGAGCCATCCGCGTTCCTTAGCCCGGTCAATGTAGCTTTCGTCAATGAATCCGAAGGCGAAATCAAGACCGGGAGCGAGAGGTCCGTAGCTTCCCGACTGTCCGAGTGCGTTGCCCACATTGGGAGCAAACAGCGGGAGTGTCATAGAGCGTGTGTCGCGCCACCTTATGGACAGATTGCGTGCGCTCATGGCAAAGCGTGCCGCATGTTCACCGACTTCGGTCCAGAATGTTTTCTCATCTTTCAGAATCTCAATGATAGTGAATTTCACATTGTCGCTTCCGCGTGTCAATACCTCGATGCTGTTGGCATCGATGGTTTTGGTCTTGACCGGCATGGGTGTGTTGTCGGAAACTTTGACGGCGGTAACTTTCACTTTCTTATTGCGAAGATTATGCTTTATGATAATAGATGTGTCGGGCTTCAGCGCGAATGTGCGTTCGAAACGTTTCTGTTTAGGTTGCCGGCGTTGATTCTTGTTCTGGTTGGCGGTGTTGTTGCGTTTAGACGATGCAAAGCGGGTGTTTACTTTCTTCAGGTATGCGTTTTTATTGTACAGCCCCTCAAGGTTTATGCGTCCGTCGATGTTCCATGCTGCCTGATTGCTTATGGTGTTGCCGAGGTTGACATCTTCCACCGTGGCTCCGCGGTCCCATCTGTAGGTGGCGTTGTAGGAGGCAGATGCGTTGATGAAATCAATCAGAGGAATGCGGTTGAATGGTGCACGGTATGTTCCCACAAATGTCTGATTGTAGGCCCATGGAGTTCCGAGATGGAGAATGTTCTGCCACACGGTGTCGCGCCATTCGCGGTATTTGTCGGGGAATAGCTTACGGTTAACCGCTCCTACAGGCTCTTCGATGCGGGCAGATGTGTTGGAGTTGAATGTGAAGTTGAGGGATTTTGTTAGATTCCATGTCAGCGCGAGCTGTCGGTCCCACAGGAAGTTCTTGCTCACCGACACGGGTAGCTGGAAGTTGACATCAGTCTCGCTGCGCGTCTGTTGTTCGTAGTAGTAACGCGACATGGTGGTGAGGAACGATATTGAGTTAGGCAGCCAGTTCAATTCCCAGTCCTTGAAGAACCTGAGGTTTTTGTTCTTGGTCTTTATTTTGGAGAAGGGCTTCAGAGGCTTGATATAGGGGGTGTAGGTGTATTGCAGGCTGCCACGGTAGTCGTTAGCGTTCTCATATTCGGTGGTTGGATCAGATTTGTGTGATTTGCTGAAAGAGAAGTTGAATATGAAGTTGGCGGGGTCCCATGGCATGGGATTTTTACTGCGCACATCGAATGTCAGACCGGAGATACTGAAGTTCTGTTGTGTGGAATGCTCTATGGCAAATGCGTTGATGGAGTCTTTCTCCTGCTTGCTTGCCCCTTCGAGTGCGTCCTTTAGCAGTACGTCTTGGTCAAGAGGATTATATTTGGGAGTGGTCTTTTCCTTGGTCATGGAGTAGAACACCGGTGCTTTCAGTTTGACTTTTTCAGGCAGGAAACGGCCAACATCACCTTGCACGGCAAATGTGTAACGTGAATAGTCGTCCATACGCCTTTCGTTGAGGCTCTGGTCCACGCCACCGAATCCGGCGCTTTCAAGGTGTGCTCCGAAATTGAAGGTGGCGATGTCTGACAGCGACAATGCCGCATTGGCCTCAGCAGCCCATCCTCCTTCACTTTCAAAATCGGTTACTTTCAGTTCGTTGATCCATACCGTACCGTCTTTGGTCGTAGATGCGTTGTTGCGCACACCGACGAGCATCACACGTATGTCGCTCAACGATGGATTTCCCATAACGGCCATACGGTTATTTTCGTTTTCGGGGTCGCGTCCGGTGAAAAGTATGCCGAATCCCACTCCTTCCTCTTCGTTGCGCTTGGCCCGGTTGCGTTCCTTTTTCAAATCGACGAGCGATTGCAGACGGAAGTTCATGAAGTTCTCCTCCGGCCACACTTTCTGTCGTTCGGACGGGGCATCGCCATACTTGCCGTGGGGGGTGAGGCGGAGAGGTATCTCGTATTCGTAGAAGTTGTTTTTCACATCGGAGCCGAGACGGATGAACAGCGAGAGCTCACCGTTGCGCAGGGCTGTCTTGTCGTCAATGAGCTGCTCGGCATGAATCCACATCTGAAGACGTTTGTAGTTGCGGAGATCCTGCATGGTGTTGCGGTAGACAGCTCTTGCGTCTCCGGCATCGAGATCGGTAACCTTTAGCGACAGCGACTGTTCGTTGAGCTGAACTATCTGCGACTGTCCAGGATCGGAAATACGCGAGACTCCCGGCGGGAGCACATAGTTTACAGGCGTACGGCCTGAGTTTTCCTCAATGTTCACCACCGAAACGTCAAGATTGCCTTCGGCGGGTGTATCGCCGCGGTTGTTGAGATTGAAGTCGTAGGGACGCCACTCGCCACGGACCAGCTCGAGGGTTGCGAAGCGCAGGTGGGTGGTCTGCTTGAATCCAGTAAGGAACATACGGGCGAAGCGTATTGTGGAGAAACCGTTGATGGAGCCTACGACACGTTCGTAGTCGCTCAATGGAATCTTGAACTGGTACCATTCGACTTCGAGTTCGTTGCCGTCACGAGTGTTTACAACCGATACCTGCTTGTCGGTTATGTAGTTTTTACCAACCACGAGGTCTTCCGGACGGATGGATACCTTGTATTGGTAATATCGTTCGTATTCGTTGAGTGTGTTGTCCTGATTTATGTCCTCGACATCGGGAAGTGAGCGTGACGACTGATAAAGAGGGTCGGTAGCATCGTCGGGCGAGAGGGAGTTGCCTTCCACGCCGTTGTAACGTTTGTAGCGCTGAAGGATGCCTAAGCGTTCCTCGTCGTAGTCGTATCCGCGGTAGAAGTGGTAGTTGTCGCCGGCAGGGTCGTTGAACGGAGAGAAACTGTCGTTCTGCATGCGCTCGATAGTAGCTGCGGGCAGACGCATGCGCAGGCGGTCGAGATAGTCGCTGTAGGTGTCAAAAGAAAATTCATCGTCGTTTTTCAATCCGTCGAGACCCACGTCCTGATTACGGCGTGCGGCGTCGTTGTTGTCGAATGCGTATGTCAGGGAGTTGTCCGTGCTCACACGTCCCCATACGGTAGTGGTGGTACGCTCGTTAGAGCCGTTGTAGGGCAATCCGTTTTCGTACGATTTCATTCCGTCCTTGAGAATGTCCTCCGATATCTCTCCGAAATTGAGATATAGGTCGCCACCATCGTAGTTGGGGTTTTCAGGGTCGAGGAAGGGGTTAAGCAGCCAGAACTGTACATACTCTATGTTGCTTTGCTCGAAATTTGTGTTGTCGAGACGTCGCATTATGCCACCCCAGCGTTTTTCAGGCCGGGTAAGGTTGCCTTCGTCGTCAATGTCGGTTGCATCAAGGTTGTAGGGGCCGCGTTCGTTGGGATAGAAGGATAGGTTGAGAGTCTGTATGGTCGAAGATTCGCCGTAGGTGAGCTGTCGGTCGGGAAATATCTCGCGTGACGTGACTTCGCGCACGTAGGGGTTCGACAGCTGTTTAAGGTCGCTTTTGATATATCCGGGTGCAAGCGAGGAATTTCGCGATGTAAACAGCCGGTCGATATAGTACCAGTTGAGCAACGCGCGGTTTTTACCATAGTCGGCGTTGTTGCTCAGCGCTGCCTCCGGGAATAGGGCGTTAGAGCCTCCCTCGTAGGGAGTCGAGGCGAGGAACCAGGAGTAGGGGGAGCGAAGGTCTATGCCGGTCTGGGCCGATTCGAAGTCGTCTATGAAAGAGCTGCCTGCGTTGGAGCCTGATTTCTGTTTGTGAGGCATCAGTTGGGCGAACTCACCTTGAAGCGACAGCCGTGACGGTGCGGTGGCATTGACAGTGGGTATCTTGTTGAGGAGATTGGTGAGCCACATGAATTCAGTGTTGTAGGCGAAGTTTACGCCCCACATTGTATTGTTGACCACTTCATCGCCGATGTTGACTTTCTCGGTCAGGGCTTTTTCGCCATAATGGAGAAGTGTGCCTCCGATGGTGAGATTTTTATTGAATTTGTAGCTCAGGTCAAGTCCGAGAAGTGTTTTGCGCTGGGTGGAGAACATGGATTGGTTCTCAAGTGTCACGTTTATGCTTTGCCCGGAGTCTATTATGCTCTGGTTGGTGATGGTGACTATACCCATGGAATAGTCAACGGTGTAATCGCTGTTTTCGGTCAGCGTTACCCCTCCGGCGGTGACCACTACCGAACCGCGTGGCACGTTCATGGCGTTGAGCCTGATCTGGGAGCCTGCCGAGGCCTGATATTCGCCGGTGAGCACGAATTTGTTTTTGTCGGCAAACTGCCGTGCCACCACGAGTGTGGAGTCGTAGAGTTCCTGATATACGTATTTTTCTGCTATGGCCGGATTGTTGATTTTCGAAGCGAGATGGCTGCCGAACGGTTCGGCGACCGGAAATATAATCTTGCCGCTTGACGATAGCACGGTGTAGCCTTCAAGATAATCGAAAAATCCATCGGAATTGGATGCCTGATTGGAGTCGAGGCGGTCAAGATTCATCACCTGAAGCAATGGTGTGTCGGCTATGCCGGGAACCGGCAGATAGTTGATCTGTGTGCCGGTGGTGTCGGACAGATATTTTATCTGGAGCTTGAAGTTGGAGCTTTGAAGCTGGTAAGCGCCTAATGAATATACGTTTTTCATCATCAGCCGCCATGCCGGCATGGATGTGGAGATGGCAGTGCCTTTAAGCATTTTGACAAAGAGGCATTGGTCGGTGGTGGTGATGTCGGAAGAAAATTCACCTACCTGATATACCTGTCCGTTGTAGGTGTATTGGTATGCCACACCGAGCACGTCGTCGGTATTCATCTGGCTTTTGAAAGATATGTAGCCGAGTGTGGCGTTGAGGGTGTATTCACTTTCTGAAAGCAGGCGTGCGCTCTCCACTTTCTCGTAGTCGTGACCGCCTTCTATGCCATAGGCCGACAGCGGTGAGAGCACTTGGGTCACGCTGTTGATGTTTCGCGCCTGGGGATATTCGTTTTTTATTGTTGAAAGCAGGTTGTTGGATGTGTTGGCAGGATTGGGCACGGATGGGTTGCCTTGCCAATAATTGTTGGCCAGAACCTGATTCTCGCCAAGGTCCATGAATGCCACCACGTTGCGGCTTTGATTGAAATTACCGGTCTTATTGGTTACCCAGACTTCCACACGGGTAATCTGCACACCTGACGATACGTATGGAAGTTTTGCGGCAAACCGGTCGTAGTTGTCGCGGAAAAAGTGGGCCAGGAAAAAGTGGCGGTTCTGGTCGTAATTGTCGGCAGTGATGGTGAAAGGAGTGGTCTGCACTCCACCTTTGGTGCTCACGGAGCGGGATTCGGAGTTTTGCTGCGATACGAGCGCTGTGGCAGTGAGTTTTCCGAACTGTAGTTTCGCTTTCACACCGAACAGGGCCGTGCTACCGCGTATCAGCTGCGAGCCGGTGGTCATGCTCACGTTGCCGGCTTCGATACTCTTCACGATGTCGTCCTCTTTGCCTTCATACTGTAGCTTGAGGTTCTTGGAGTCGAAGTCAAATGTCGCATCGGTATTGTAGGTCATGTTGAATTTCAGCGTGTTGCCTACGGTGGCGGCAACAGTAGCCTGAATTTTCTGGTCGAAGTCGAAGAATGTTTTCCGTCGCGAGGTGAGCGATAGAGACGGATTGTCGGTCTTGTTCGACTTGATGCCCATATCAATCTGTACGGAGCCTTGTGTTTTCAGGGTCACTCCTCCCGGACCGAATATTTTTTCGAGTGGTCCGAGTGCGAAGTTCATATCGAGGATGTCGAATGGCTTTTTCTCTTTGCCCGAGGTGAAATGCTCGCGGTTGCGCTCCTGATAGTAGCGTTGCATGGATTGACGCATCTGCCAGTCGTTGTATTGCCGCTCGGTGAGCATGAATGGGGTGGCTATGTCCATGTCGCCCACTTTGGTGCGTATTATGTAGCATCCGTTGTCGGGGTCGTATTCTGTCACGGTGCGCACATTGGAGGGTGTGCTGAGGTCGGCGGCAAATTCCTGTCCCATAAGTTCCTCGTAGCTTTGTGGTACGGTTTGCTGTACCGGCGACGGCAGCATTATGGAGTCAATCTGGGGCAATGGCGGAGGTGCTACAGCGGCGGGAGCCGGTGGCGGCAATTGGGATTTGTAATACTGTGGACTGGCTATAAGCCCTGACAGTGAAAGCACTACAATACCTATCCACACCATCCAACCGAGGCGCAGATTACGTATGTCGGAGTCTTTTTTCTTTCGGCTTTCCACTGTCAATTAAAAAGCAAAATCGCGCCTGATGCTTGACTGCGGGGCGCGACAGATGCCGGATGTACCATTGCTTACATCATGGCCAGAGCTTTTTTTATAGCCACCTCCACTTTTACCGTGGGGTCGGCGTCAAATATCTTTTTAAGCACTTTCTGCGACTGTGGCCGGGCAAAGCCGAGCATCACAAGAGCCGAAAGGGCTTCGTCGAACACTTCCGAAGTATTATCAGGCTGATTAATTAACGAATCGCCTGTGGGTTTTATTTTATCGCGGAGGTCCACAATTATGCGTTGGGCTGTTTTTATGCCTATGCCCTTCACGTTTTTCAGCCGTGAATGGTCGCCGCTCACTAACACCATTTCCAGCTCGGGGGCAGGAATGGAGGATAAAATCATGCGCGCGGTGTTGGCTCCTACGCCTGAAACTCCTATAAGAGAGCGGAACAGCGCACGCTCCTGCTCGTTGATGAAACCGAAGAGCTGGTGGGCGTCCTCGCGTATGGCTTCGTGCACCAGTAGCTTGGCCTGCTGCTGTCCTTCGAGTGCTGTGTAGGCAGGGAGAGTGATGCATAGCATATAGCCCACACCGCCACATTCTATCACAGCGTATGTGGGTGTCAGTTCAGCTATGGAGCCACGGATGTATTCTATCATATATATGTATAGTTGTTGTCTTACCGCAAAGTTACTAATATCATTGGTGAAAACCAAGTGTATCAATCCAGTTGGCCATTATGGTCAGTGCGGTGTCGCGCCATGTCCATGCCGGTATCTGTTGCGGGTCATTGCCGGGGTAATAGTGGCTTGGCACATTTGGGCTCATACCTTTGGACTGGTCGCGCCTGTATTCGTTGTCAAGGGTCATACGGTCGTATTCTCCGTGTCCCACGACGTAGTGCTCACGATATCTGTTCGATGCCAGCATATATATGCCGGCTTCCTGACTTGAAGCCACTATGTCAAGGTCGGGTTGGCGTGTTATATCTTCGATGTCCCATGTGGCAAACCGGCTGTGGGGTATGGTGAATCCATCGTTCACTCCCCGCATCAGTGGACATTCTGGATGGATTATGCTGTGGGTGAACACTCCCGAAATTTTTCTGTTGAGCAATCGCATCTTTATACCGTAGGTATGGTAGAGCGATGCGTATGCTGCCCAGCATATATTTAGCACAGGTATGTTATGTTGCCGCAGTCTGTCCATCAGGTTAGTGATTTCCCGCCAGTAGGTCACATTCTCAAATTCCACAAACTCCAATGGGGCACCGGTTATTATGGCGCCGTCAATGGCGGTTAAATCGAGTTGGTCGGCGCAGATGTAGAATTGCTGTATATGTTCGGGAGATGTATGGCGGCATTGGTGCGAACGCATGTTGACAAACGTCACCGCCGTATTACCGTGGCATGGGGCTATCAACCGCAGAAAGTCGAGTTCGGTGTCAGGCTTGACAGGCATGAGGTTGACAAGGGCAATCCTACGGTGTGTCATGGCCGAGTGTATGTCCGACACTGTCAGACCTTCGCGCCGGAGAGTTTCAGCGGCCGGCATAGCTGTGTCGATTATTACAGGCATTGACTCAGTGATTATCGGGTTGTGATTGACTGCATTCCGGGGCAAATGCCTGCCAAAGAGCATCGTCGGGCAGGGGAGCGGTGATGTGTATCATCTCGTGGCTCACCGGATGCTCGAACTCTATGCTGTGGGCCTGAAGAGATATGCTTCCGTCGGGGTTGGAGCGCTTGTCGCCATATTTGAGGTCGCCGCGTATGGGGCACCCGATGGCCGATAGCTGGACACGGATCTGGTGTTTGCGTCCGGTCTCAAGATTTATCTCGAGCAGATTGTAGCGTTCCGAACGCCCGATCACTTGGTAGCTCAGAGCGGCTTCCTTGGAATTAGGTTTGGGCTGCGGCCAGGCATACGATTTGTTGTTGCGTTCCACCGATGTTATGTGGTGAACAAGACGGTCCTGCTGCTTGGGGGGCATATTGCGGGTTATTGCCCAATATGTTTTGTTTATTTTCCCATCCCGGAACATCTCGTTGAGGCGTGTGAGCGCTTTTGAGGTCTTTGCGAATACCACAAGTCCCCACACCGGACGGTCCAGACGGTGCACGACACCGCAGAACACATTGCCGGGCTTGGCATATTTCTCCTTGATATAGCGGCGCACTGTCTCTACCAGCGGTTCATCGCCGGTCTTGTCGCCCTGCACTATCTCTCCCGGCATCTTGTTGACAATGATAATATGATTGTCCTCGTACA
>CANSRU010000026.1 GCA_947649495.1 uncultured Porphyromonadaceae bacterium
ACAGTCACAGCACGCGGCTCTCTTCTTATATACCGGCGGCAATTGGACCAATTAGACCAATTAGCCTAATTAGTCCAAGATTGCATAAAAAGCAAAACGAGGGGTCGTTGTCGCAACGTCTCCTCGCTTAGATAATAAACCAATCATTATCACATTTCTTGCAATGGAAAAAGTAATTTTGCTATGTACATATACAACAGCGGTTGATTGGATCTGGTTTTATTCTTAACATATTTTTGCTTTTGCTTCCGCCGGAGTATATATTGAATGATTTTAGGTTTGCCGAACTTGCTTTTTTTATTATTTTTGTATATTCAAATTTGTATATGCGCTATTGTGTTATTAACATGAGTGTGCAATGATGTTGCACTTCCGTGGCTTAACTTTGCATTACAAATCATTGTTTAGAATATTAATCCGATTAATGCATATATAAATTATGGCAAAGAAAGAATCCTCATCCAAAAAAGATAAAAAGGTGGAGATAGACCCCAAAAAGGCTAAATTGAGTGCTCTCACCGAGGCCATGGCTAAGATAGAAAAAGATTTTGGCAAAGGCGCTATTATGAAACTCGGTGATGAAGTGGTGGAAAACGTGGAGGTGATTCCTACCGGTTCCATAGGGCTTAACTGGGCATTGGGTGTCGGTGGTTTTCCCCGTGGCCGTATCATCGAGATATTTGGCCCGGAATCGTCGGGTAAGACAACGTTGGCCATTCATGCTATAGCCGAGGCGCAGAAGGCCGGTGGTATAGCTGCTATTATAGATGCCGAGCATGCCTTTGATCGCTTCTATGCCGAGAAACTTGGTGTGGATGTAAATAATCTTTTGATTTCGCAGCCCGACAATGGCGAGCAGGCTCTCGAGATCGCCGAACAGCTTATACGTTCTTCTGCCGTAGATATACTTGTGGTCGATTCAGTGGCTGCTCTTACTCCTAAAAATGAGATTGAGGGCGATATGGGCGATCGCAACGTAGGTCTGCAGGCGCGTCTCATGTCTCAGGCCATGCGTAAGCTCACAGGCGCTATATCACGCACCAACACCACATGTATATTCATAAATCAGCTTCGCGAGAAGATTGGGGTGATGTTCGGTCCGTCGGAAACCACCACCGGTGGCAATGCTCTTAAATTCTATGCATCTGTGCGTATCGACATCCGTTCGAGCTCGGCTATAAAGGATGGCGATGATGTTTACGGCCGTCACACCAAAGTGAAGGTGGTTAAAAATAAAGTGGCTCCTCCATTCAAGCGTGCTGAGTTTGACATAATGTTTGGTGAAGGCATATCACGCAGCAGCGAGATTGTTGATCTCGGTGTTGAATACGACATAATTCAGAAGAGCGGGTCCTGGTTTAGCTACAACGGTACTAAGATAGCTCAAGGTCGGGATGCTGCCAAGCGCGTTATTCAGGACAATCCCGAATTGGCCGACGAACTCGAGGCGCTGATAATGGAGGCTCTTGATGCCGGCTCTCCCAAGAAAAAAGGTAAGTCTAAAGGAAAGGACAAGAAGGATGACAATTCAGCATCCTCGACCAAGACCGACGATGTTGAGACCGGATCTGACGATTTGGACGATATCGATTTCGACGATGATATGGATGATGACTTCTCTATTGAAGAGGATGTCTGAGACTCCTGCGAGGATACAATAAGATATATATATATAAACAGAAAGCGCTGCATGGAAATGCGGCGCTTTCTGTTTGTATCAATGTTGACACGGAGGTGTCTATTGTGTTACAAAGTGGCCATTTGATGTTACAAATTTGCTTGTGTGTCGTAAATGTGTGTTGTCTGTGATGTTTTTGTAACAAATTATTGCAAATAATAATATAGTATAAACCAAATAATTATAATATGTCGTAACAAGTGTGTAACTATATTAACATATTTTAAAGTGTAAATAATTTGGATAAATGAAAACTGCGTAACTTTGCAATGTCAAACAAAACGAAGACATAGAAAAAGTAACATACAGAGGACTAAAAACAATATCCATTATGCGTAAATTCATCTTTTCAATATTGAGTGCGGCGTTATTTACACAACCCTCTATGGGACGTCAGTTGTCACCCGAAGAGGCTTTCGCCATGAATGTTGGTCGCGATTCGAAAATAGCCATTGCCGGCAGCCGTATTTCAAAGGCTGTATATTCCACTCCTTCGTTGGAATACACTGTTGAGACAGATGATATGAACACCGTATATGTTTTCTCGAAGAATGGCGGTGGATATTGGGTGGTAGCAGCTGACGATGCGGTGCCTAACGGACTTCTCGGTTACGCCGACAGCGGTGAGTTCAATGCAGCCGACATGCCCGACAATATGCGTTGGATGCTTGAGGAGTATGGCAAGCAGGTCGCTTATGCCGCGAATCTTGAAAGCACACATGGCATCAATTCCGAAAGTCTTGGAGCACATGAGTGCGAATCGGTTGAGCGTCCATGCATCAAACCCATACTTACCACAAAGTGGGGTCAGTCTAACCCGTATAATACAATGTGTCCTGTGGTCGACGGACAGAATTGCCCCACCGGATGTGTGGCTACTGCCATGGCTCAGGTGATGAGTGTTCACCGCTATCCGTCTGCCGGTATAGGAAGCAAATCTTATAAAGCCGGAAAAATAAATCAGACTGTATCTTTTGATTTCGCCTCCAATCCTTTCGATTGGGACGCCATAGCCGCCGCAGGCCCTGAGGCTTCTGATGCAGATGCTTCTGAAGTGGCTAAACTGATGTTTGCATGTGGTGTGTCTGTAGGTATGAATTACTCGCTTTCCGCAAGCAGCAGCAACTACCTCACGGCATCTCGCTCGCTGGTAAATGTGTTTGGTTACGACAAGGGTGTTGCATGTCTCAACCGCGAGTGGTTCGACGATAAAGGTTGGCTGGAAGTGGTCTATTCCGAACTTGCTGCCGGACGCCCTGTGCTCTACTCCGGAACAAGTGAGACCGATGGTGGACATGCGTTTGTGTGCGATGGATACGATTGTTCTGATTATTTCCACATCAATTGGGGTTGGAAAGGTGGCCATAACGGTTATTTCCTTCTTGCAGCCCTCGATCACCGCCAGTGCGGCACCGGTTTCAGCCACAAGGAAAGCATAATAGTGGGCATTCAGCCCCCGGTGCAGGGTTCGGAAGTTCGTCCGGTGTTCAAGTTCAATGGTGATATGTCCATTGCTGAAAGCACTGTTACCCGCACAGCCAATACTTCTGTAACATTGAAGTGTTCTAAAGGTATTTTCAATCAGAGTGTAGGTACTGCAGTCGGATATTTCGGATTCAAATTTGTCAACACATCTACTGGTGAAGTGCAATATGCATATAATATTCAGAAACGCAGTTTTGTGGCCGGTGCGGCATTGGTAAACTATACCGTGAGCACCAAAAACTTCCCCACCGAGGGCAAGTGGTATGTGATTCCCGCCATAAAGACTGAGTCAGGTAAATGGTATGAGTGCTGCATAGACCGTGCATACGAGTATGCCTATGTTATGACTGTCAATGGCAACCAGCTTGATTTCGTTCCGCAGTCTGAAGCCATACACAACTCTCTTGTAAATGTAGTGGAAGTGGAGGAGATCGTACTTCCTTCGAAGATGACCTATACGCTGGGCATGGAGATTGAAACTAAAGTTAAAAACCGTTCGGGCTATATCTCCAACAAGATATTCACCCCCGTGCTCAAACACAATGGCAACACAGTGGCTACCGGCACCGAGATGACCTTTGATGTTGATGGCAACAGCACAGAATCGGTTAAGTGGTACAGCTATTGGCAGAATCATGTCAACGCCGGAACCTATCAGGTGATTCTCGTGAACCGTTACGGCGAGCAGGTGAGCAACGAAGTGGAGCTCGAGGTGGAAAATGTGACCACATCCGGCATAGATGCCATCGAAACCGATGCCGACGCCGATAATATGACTACAGATGTGTACACTGTGTCAGGTCAGTTCGTGGTAAGCTACCGTGGAACCGTCTGCCCCGACCTTCAGTCTGGAATCTACATCATGCGCCATCGCCATGCCGACGGCAGCGTGGAATCTGAAAAGGTAGCGATATAATAGATGCCGCTTGACGGTTATGATTTAAAAATATTTCGCAATTAATATCTGATACACAGAACAAACACCCTGCAAATTTTTGTTATAGCGTTGAAGGCTGCCGATAGCTTTCGACGCTATAACTATTTATGATTATGAGAGAATGTATATTTACCGTAATCCTGTCGCTTCTGTGCTTGGGCGGCAGCCTTAACGCCGCTCAGCTCACACCTTCACAGGCTTTGTCGAGAGTCGGAGTAAAAGCACATTCGCAGCAGATTCAGTCAACAGATGCCGATTCTGGCGTGATGCCTCAATTGCGTCTTACCATGGAGCACGACGGGCTCAACACTGTTTATGTGTTCAGCCGTGGTGACAATGGGGGATATCTGGTGGTGGCGGCCGACGATGTCGCGCCGGTGGCGCTTCTCGGTTATGCCGACAGCGGAGAGTTTGACGCCACCTCTATTCCGGCCAACATGCAATGGTGGCTCGGACAGTATAGTGCTGAGATCGGTTTTTCCGCTCAGTCAGATGCTGCATCGGCCGACGATGGGGATATCTTTGCCGGCAAGGCTGCTATAGAGCCGCTTTTGAAGACAACATGGGGACAGAGCGAGCCTTACAACGCCCTGTGTCCGGTGGTTAATGGTGAATTGTGCCCGACCGGATGTGTGGCCACGGCCATGGCTCAGGTTATGAAGTTCTGGAACTGGCCTGAACATGGTGTGGGTTCGTGTTCGTATGTCCTCGGTCATACCGGTGAGATGCTTTCGTTCGATTTCGCCGCTACCACCTACAAATGGTCGGACATGCTTGATTCTTATGGCGAAGATGCTTCCGATGCCGCTAAAAAGGCTGTGGCTGAATTGATGTATAGCTGCGGAGTGTCCATCGAAATGTCCTATTCTCCGAGTGCGAGTGGCGGAAATTATCTGGTGGCTTCGCGCTCTATGGTCAATTATTTTAACTACGACAAGGGCCTCAGGTGTCTCGGTCGCGATTATTATGGACTTGAGGAGTGGATTGATATGATATATACGGAGCTTTCGGCAGGTAGGCCTGTGCTATATAGCGGAAGTAATACGGAGTCGGGCCATGCCTTTGTGTGCGATGGTTACGATGGCAATGGTTATTTTCACATCAATTGGGGATGGAAAGGTTTAAGCAATGGATACTTCCAGATCACAGCTCTAAATCCCAAGGACCAGGGAATAGGCGGAAGCACCGGAGGGTTTAATATCAACCAGAGCATGCTCATAGGTGTTCAGCCACCGGTCGAAGGTTCGGAAGTGATACCGGTAATGCAGTTTGTGAGCGATTTTTCCGTGCGTTCCGACAGTTACGACCGTGCCACTCAGGCTGAAGTGGTGTTCACCGACCGCAGGGGAGTATTCAATCAGTCGGTAGGCGATGTCGAGGTTGTGCTTGGTGTGAGGCTTGTGGATGAAGCCGGTAAGGAGACCTATATAGGTGCATTGGAGACCAAGAATATGATTCCCGGTTCGGCTTTTGTCAATTATTCCATCCCCACTGCCGACTTTCCTAAGACCGGCACTTATATAGTTTCGCCAGTGGTCAGGACTGCTTCAGGAAAATGGTACGATATGGGTGTGAAGATGTCCAACATACGCGAGCAGAAACTGACGGCAACTCCCACCACACTGACTTTTGAGGATGTCGACGAGCCGGTTGTTACGGTTAGCGGATTGAAACTTGCTTCTGACATTGTTCCCGGTAAGGATTGTTCCATTACAGCCACCATATCTAATACGAGTGCTGATGAATTCTACGAAGATATACAGCCGGTGCTGGTGCAGGACGGCAAGGAGGTTGCCCAGGGGCTTCCGGTGGCTGTTGAGCTGCTTGGGGGGGATTCACGTCTCTTTGAATGGGTCACTGCCTTTACTCCTGAGCCTGCTTTGGGTTCTTATCAGCTTCATCTGGTCAACTCGTCAGGCAAGAATGTCTGCCGCCCGATAAATGTGGAAGTGACCGACGGAGCCACATCGGGCATAGATAATGCGGGTATCGATGGGGACGGTGTGAGGCTTGAGTCTAATCCTGTCAACGATGTTGCTGTAATCCTTTCAGGCTCTCCGGTCAATGAAGTTATGGTTTTCACCACATCCGGTCTGTTGGCTGCCCGGTATGAGCCTGTGGGTGATTGCCGGTGCGAACTTGATGTCGCAAATCTTCCTTATGGAATTTATCTTGTGCGCGTGCACACAGCCGATGGGGCGGCGACAGTTCTGAGGCTTGTCAAAAAATAGTGTGCCATGAATGCTCGTTCGGTCATATCGGTGCTGCTGGTAGCTCTGTGCTCGGCTTTTGTCGATGAGTGCAGGGCAACCGGAGCCAATAGGATTTCGATGATGTACAGTGCCGGTATGGTCAACGACCGGACGTGGCACGATTTCTATGTGCTGCATGGCGTTTCGGTGGGTTATGGGCGCTCCATCTCATTGTCGAAGGTCCATCCGGTCTCCATCGAGCCTGGAGTTGCCGTGAGTTATAATGCCGGTGACGGATGGAATGTGTTCAATGTGACCGTGCCGGTTAATGTGGGCTACACTGTCCGTGCCGAATTGTACGACATAACACCTTATACCGGTTTTTATGCCGGACTGCGTGTGTACGACAACCGCTATGGAGGCCGTTATGTCCAGCCCGGATGGCAGATTGGCCTGCGGGGAGGCCGCGATAGGTGGCAGGCAGGGATAGAATTTGGTGTTGGATTCTTCGATATAGCCGGTATGGCTCACTATAATCTTAAGCTCGGAGTGTCCTATCTGTTCTGAGCCGTCCCGGCAGTCAGTCCCTGCGGCGTGCCTTGGCGGCGAGCATACGGTGGCCTATGCGGCAGAACAGACATTTGCGTTGTTCGCAATATTGCCGACGCAGTTGTATTACAGCTTGTGTGCAGAATGCATCATCAGTTTTTATTCCCGCGTGGTTAAACATGTCGGTTATGGTGTTGTGCTCCGGAGGCAGTGATTGAAGCAGCTCCACGGAGCGGTCGGCGAGGGCCAGATTGCCATGAGCCGTGGCGTAGGCGAACTGTAATGGTACCACCACATTGATTACGAGCCCTGTTACCGAACTGCGGCTCAAAGAGCCGAGTCTGCGTGATGTGGGAGCGCCGAAACAGTAGTGGTTCAGCCAGTAGCCTGTAAGTTCCGGTTGGAATAGCTCCATGGCCCGGTCGGAATTGTCTATATCCAGCACGCGCGATAGCATCCGGAATCCGCCATGTAGCATCGCCGCCAATATGGCTATGCGTCGGTGCGGGAAGTTGGCAGGCCGCATTCTCGACATTTTCCATATAAGGGACTCCGGTCTTTTAAGTCCGAACTTATGGCTCAGAAATTCATATTCACGTTGTAGCGATGCCACATAACCGTCTGATTTGTCGGCTGCGTCAAGTAGTCCGCTTTGGCCGAAAAGCAGCCCTTCTATGGCCGGTAACGAATCGCTGTGCTTGCCGATGAACGACAGCGGCAGGCTCAGTGCCAACCGTTCGAACATGTCGCCGTTAACGCCGAATCCCAGTCCGCGCGCCACCACAACGTAGCACACGCTTTCCCAGTCGCCGGCGAAACGTTTCAGCAATTCGAGGATATGGGTGGCCTTTGAATGCAGACGTTCGTAGGCAAGTGTCGAAATCCAGTCGGTGATGTATATAGGTGGAATATCAGAGATGCGTTGCGCACAGGGCAGTTCACGGTCGGCGCGGTCCACCAGCCGGTTGTAGCTTTGGTGGAACACCGGGGAGCATGGCATACGCATCTGTGGAATGGCCTCTCCGTTTGAGCGACGTATCACCGTGTCGTCCCTGTCCACCACGTGGAGTATCACTGAGTCGTAAGCTTTGTTGCCATCGTGGCCATGGCGATGCCAGTCGCTCGCGCGCACATGTATCTCCACATCGCCGGCCCACATCCGGCCTCCTATCTTGATTTTTGCGTTGAAAAAATCAGGGCCTGAGTCCGTGTTGAGTTGTCCGGCGTCAATCACCTGCACCGGCAGTCCGTCGACGGTGCGCATATCGGCCTGTAGCCACAGCCTGTGCTGCCAGATGTATTGCATGAGCCGTTCCATGCACAAACTTACTGAAAATTCGGCACAAACAAAACATCCGCCCACATATTTACTTATTGCAAGATGTGGTGATGGTTGGTTACAGGTCAGGCTTCGATGTTGTCTACGGAGCGGCGGAAGCGTATCATGGCCATGGCGGTCTGTGCGGCTTCTACGCCTTTATGGCCGTTTGAACCGCCTATGCGGTCTATGGCCTGCTGCATGTCGTTGACCGTAAGGAGTCCGAATATCACAGGTGTGTCGCAGTCGGCGTTGAGGGCGGTCACACCTTGTGTCACACTTTGACACACGTAGTCGAAGTGCGGGGTATCGCCACGTACCACGCATCCGAACACGATCACTGCGTCAAACAGCGATGTCTCTATTAACTGTGATGCTGCGAATGTCAGCTCTACGGCTCCGGGCACTTCAAAAACATGGATGTCTGAATCTGAGAAACCTGAGGCGAGCAGGGTGTCGACGGCTCCCTGTTGAAGTTGCGATGTTATGTGGCCGTTCCATTGTGCGGTCACTATGGCTATGCGTGCATCTTCTATCGGAGTGGTGTCGAGGTGTGGTGTGTGGGTTGACATGTCTGTATAGTGTTTTATGGTTTAACGTGGGAAAAGTTTGTGCCAGAAGCCGAATATATCGAGCTTCGGGTCTTTGGCGTGGAGGAGTATCTCCACTATGCGGCGGTGTTCCGGGTCGGCATTGAGCTTCCCGGCTTTGTAGAGCATGGTGTTGAGCAGGTGTATACCTTTCTCGCGCGATGTCTTTACGGCGAGAAGTGCTTCGCCGAGGTCTATTGACAGCTGCAGGTGCAGAAGGGAAAATTCGGGATTCAGTTTTGTCAGGTTTTTAAGTGCGCGGGAGAAGTATTGCACGGCTTCCCGCTGCCGGCTCATCTTGACGAGGGTACGGCCTTCGGTGGCGAGCGATTCTATAAGCTTCATACCGGCACCTTCTATTCCTTCGTTGACCATGCGGAGATAGTCGTTGGTGGCCTGCTGATAGTGAGTAAGAGTGTTGGCCTGGCGCAGACGCGACTGGTAGACGGAGGTCGATGCATTTAATGCCAGCAGATGGGCCGCACCGTAACGCTCGGGATTGATTTTGGCGAGGCGTTCGAAAAGTTTCATTGATTTTTCGATTTCGCGTTCGGCTTGTTTGTGTTGGTCGCGCGAGCTGTGTATGAGCGATATATCGTAGAGAAGCGATGCCAGTATGGTCAGGAACGGTTCGTCCTTGCGCTTGGATTGTTGCGAGAGAAGGTTAAGCACGGTGGCAGCGTTGTCGAGAGCCTCGTCGGGCATTGCAGCCTGTATGTAGAGCGAGGTGAGTATCTGCATGAATGCAGCATGGAAGTCAAGAAGTGTCCCTGATTCCTCTCCCATTCGGGTTACCACGGCGTCAAACTGGTGTATGCGCTCTATGGCTTCCATGGTGCGGCCCTGTTCCACAAGTCTACGTGCAGCCGAGCGCACGAAATCGTAGGCCTGGTTGAACGGGAGGTTGGCTATGGCGTGGCGAAGGGCGGCTATGTTTATGTCGCCGTCCATCAGAGCGAGTTGCTCGTCGGTATATTCGGCCGTGGGCAGAAAGATAGGTTGCAGGGATATTTCCTGTATTGGCTGCTCGGGTGTCATATTGAGGTGTCGATTAAATCTGTTATAGCTTTGAACTGCCCGCTGCTGAGGTGTGGTGTCTGTCCTTTGGTAAGGTGGGCCGATGTTATGGCATGCAGCAGCGAGGCTATGCTTGTAGCCGGCACAGTCAGGCTGGTGGATGAATGCTGAAGGTGAGTGCTTTCCACTCCTGTGGTGAACAGTGTGTCGCAGTAGAAGCTGATATCGCGGCGGTAGCAGTCGGCGGGATTTGTATTCCCGAATATATGCGACAGGTCGTCGGGAGTTGCTATTATAATGTCGGCTATCTCGAAATTCTCGATTACAGCTGGTTTGAAATGAGTGATACGCGGAACATACCGCTCGGGGAAATCGGGTATGTAAACTATAATGGCCTTGCGCTCGGCGGCATGATGCAGTATGTCGAGCATCGGTATCCGTGTGCGTGGATCGAGTGCGAAGTTACCGCCGAACACCACCGTATCGTCAGAATTGATGCGGGGCCACACGGTGTCGAATCCTGTAGCGGGTGTGCGGCTGTAGGTTATGGAACTGCCTGAAAATATGGCGTTGAGAGTTGTGGCACCACCTTCGGCAAATCGGTCGATATGACGGGTGTCCACTCCGCATGCCTGCAGGTGGGTTAGCAGGATATCGCCGAGAGCATCGCGCGCCACCTCGCTTACATAGACGGTCTGATGGCCTTGGCGTCCCAATGATATCGCTGTGTCCAGAAGTAATCCGCCGGTTGTGGCTGTGGCTTGTGCCGGAAGCCCGGACACGTCATCGGGAAATACGATGTTGACAGAACAAGAACCTATTATTATGGTTTTCGGCATCGTTGTGTGCTTAGGATTTAACGTGCAAAAGTACGACAAATAGCTCCATCATGCAAATATGCCGCCGGATATTGGGTCAATGTGCGGAGCCGGCCCGGAAGGTGCTGCGCGGGTCAGTGGAGGGGGCGTTCCTCGTAGGTTGCGGCAGCTTCGAGCCAATGGGGGTCGATAGGTGCTCCTGAGGCTGTGGCAGGGTCGAATCCTGCCATCACAGTGCGCCCTACGCATTTGGTCTGCCCCGATGCTGCATTGACCACACGCTGCTCAAGTGTGACGCTTTTCTGACCCACGTGGACAATGGTGGTCCACACCTGAAGCTGCTCTCCGAAATAGGATGGCGCCACGAAGTCGCAATCTATGTGAACAACCACGGTGCGTATGTCGGCTATGTCGAGTTGTCCGTTGCCTATGGCGGTGAAGTAGTCTATCTTGGCAAGGTCCATGAACGAGAGATAGACATTATTGTTGATATGGCCGAGCATGTCGATGTCGGTGAATCGGGTCTGCACGTCTGTGCAGTGGCGGAATGGAACTGTGGCCGGGGTTACCCGCGGATTATCGGAAGGTAGGTATGTCGGTTCGTGTTTCATAACGGTTAGTGGAATATGATTGATGTGATGGCTTGGGTGCCTACGGCTTGATTGATGCGCTCTACAATCCGGGCGCGGTGGAACGAGAGCTCGTTTTTCAATGCGGCCGAGGTGAGGTAAACGTGCATTACCCCGTGGTCAACGTAGCGTTTGAATGTGTATCGGTTGACCCCCGGACCCATAATCTCGGGCCACAGATAGCACGCCTGCTGTTCGGCGTATGCTCCCGATAGCCCCGACTGCGAGATGGATTCGCGTATAATCTGCCCTACGGATTTCGGTTCGGTGCGTTTCATGATCTGGACTCGGCATCAACTGGTGTGAACACTCCTCCTTCCACGCTCCACAGGCGGTAGTCGCCTCCGGTATGCCCCATAATTTCATCAAGGTGCTTGCGGTTGGTATCGGTTACGAATATCTGTCCGAAACGGTCGGACGATGTTACAAGTTCCATTATTCTCTCCACGCGGTGACGGTCGAGTTTGTCGAAAATGTCATCAAGCAACAGCAGGGGTCTCAGTCCGGTTGCCGAGTGCAGGAAGTCGTATTGGGCGAGGCGCAGTGCTATAGTGTAGGTTTTGCATTGTCCCTGTGAGCCTGCACGCCTCAGAGGCATGCCGTCGAGGGTCATCTCTATGTCGTCGCGGTGCGGTCCCACGGATGTGTGCTTCACTATCTCGTCATGTCGCCGGGCCTGGTCCAGAAGCGGCATCAGGGAGCCGTCGGGACTGCGGTGCAGCGAGCCTGAGTATGACAGCGACACCGTTTCGCAGCTGTCGCCTGATATCGCAGTGTAGTAGTCGTGGAATATGCCTGTCAGGGTATCCACCCATTCGCTGCGTGTGGCATGTATATATCGGGCGGAGGCATCCATGGCCATCTCTATGGCCTCGTAGAGAGTGTGGTCCACAATTCCGGCGCGCAGCAGACGGTTGCGTTGCTCGAGGCCTGAGTTGTAACGGATAAGAGCGTCGAGATACCGCTTGTCGCTTTGTGAAATCACCATGTCCATCCACCGGCGCCGCTCCTCGCCTGAGCCGTTTATGAGTTCGGCATCCTGTGGTGAGGCCATTACAAGCGGAAAGCTGCCGATGTGCTGGCTTAGGCGGGTGTATTCCTTGCCCCCCCGCTTGAGGCTTTTGCGCTTTCCGCGCGTCATGCCCAGAATGAGTTCCTCGGGGGTGTCGCGACGCATGTAGCGTGCGCGTGCCATAAGGAAATCCTCACCTTTGCGCATGAGCATGCCATCGGTCATGCCCGAGAAACTTTTGCAGAAACTCAGGTAGTATATGGCATCGAGCAGATTGCTCTTGCCCATGCCGTTGTTTCCGAGAAGACAGTTTATTTTCGGGGAGAATTCAAGATTGGCCTCGGCGATGTTCTTGAAATTTGTGAGTGAAAGGTGAAGGAGTTGCATGGCCTATTGTTTTTCGAGGCAGGAATCAAGAGAACGGATTATGGCTTCGCGATCCATGTCGCGGCCTATGAGCACGAGTTTTGTCATGCGGTCGCCGTAGGTGTCGTCCCAATCCCGGGCCAATCCCGGTTCGGTGAGCATGAGCGCGGCAAGTTCATCGGCCGGCGCGGTAGCAAACCAGTAGCCGGCTTCAGTGAGCTTTTTCTGTACGCCGGCCTGCTCGAAGAGCAGCGACATGTCGCGGTTGTGGCTGAAATATGTCACCCCCTTTGTTCGTATTACCGAGCGTGGCCATGAGGTGGCGAGCATGCGGTCGAATTTTTCGAAGTTGAACGGCTGCCGGCGCTGATAGACGAATGTGCCTATGCCATATTCCTCGGCCTCTCCGTGGTCGTGGCAATGACAGTGGCAGTCGCCGTGGTCATGGTCGTGGTGGCATTCATGCTCATGGTGATGCTCGATTTCCTGTACCCATGTTGCCGATGTGGCTACATCCTCGAAATCAAACATACGTGTGTCTATTATTTCAGAGAGGTCTATCCGGGCATAGTCGCAGTCTATTATTTGCGCTTTGGGTTGCAGTGCACGGATTATGGCGCGTATACGTCCGGCCTCTTCGGGGCTTACTTCTGAAATTTTATTTAGCAGGACTATGTTGCAGAATTCAATCTGTTCGATGATGAGGTTCTCGATGTCGTCCTCGGCAATATCCTTGCGTTCCAATGCTCCTCCGCAGGCAAATTCGCTCTGCATGCGCAGTGCGTCGACCACTGTCACTATGCAGTCGAGCCGTGGCATGGGTTGCGTGGGGTTATCGCCGGCCATGGCGCGCATGGAGCAGATGGTCTGCGCTATAGGGGCGGGCTCGCAGAGGCCGCTGGCTTCTATCACGATGTAGTCGAATCGGTGGGTGCGCACTATGTCCATGAGCTGTTTTATAAGGTCCATCTTCAGGGTGCAGCAGATGCAGCCGTTCTGCAGGGCCACAAGGTCGCCCGATTCGTCCTGCCCCACGATGCCGCCTTTCTGGATGAGCGATGCATCAATGTTGACCTCGCCTATGTCGTTGACTATCACGGCGAATTTTATTCCGCGTTCGTTGTGCAGTATGTTGTTGAGCAGTGTGGTCTTACCGCTGCCGAGATAGCCTGTGAGCAGCAGTACCGGAGTTTCGTTTCTGTCCATATCAAGAAAAAAATTTCTGTACGGCAAATTTACAAAATTAGCTTGATTGTCAGACATGGTGCCGACATGAAATGGCAATTTATTGCCGAACTACAGTTGCGGATTTTGATGAAAAACCTTACCTTTGTTGTCCGTTATGAAATACGGATTCGACAACGACAAGTATCTGCGGATACAGTCACAGCACATCAAGGAGCGTATAGCTCAGTTCGGAAATAAGCTCTATCTTGAGCTTGGTGGCAAACTTTTCGACGATCATCACGCCAGTCGCGTGTTGCCCGGTTTTCAGCCTGATATAAAGCTGCGTATGCTGAGCCAGCTTCAGGATCATGCCGAGATAGTGATAGTGATAAGCGCCCTCGACATAGAGAAGAACAAGGTGCGTCAGGATCTGGGGATTACCTACGACATGGATGTGTTGCGTCTGCGCAATGAGTTCCAGCAGCGCGGATTCATGGTGGGCTCCGTGGTCATAACACATTACAATGGCCAGATGAGCGCCGACGCTTTCCGCCAGCGTCTTGAGCGTCTCGGCATCACCACCTATTATCATTATACCATCGAGGGTTACCCTAACAATGTGGGACTTATTGCGTCGGACAAGGGTTTCGGTAATAATGACTATATCGAGACATCGCGCCCGCTGGTGATAGTCACGGCTCCCGGTCCGGGCAGTGGCAAGATGGCTGTGTGTCTGAGCCAGCTCTACAATGAGCATAAGCGCGGAATAGAGGCCGGATATGCCAAGTTTGAGACATTCCCTGTGTGGAGTCTGCCGCTGAAGCATCCTGTCAACATTGCCTACGAGGCGGCAACCGCCGATCTCAACGATGTGAACATGATAGACCCGTTCCATCTGGAAGCCTATGGCACGACGGCCATAAACTACAATCGTGATATAGAGATATTCCCGGTGCTTAATGCTCTGTTCGAGGGTATTTACGGCGAGAATCCATATAAATCGCCCACCGATATGGGTGTGAATATGGTGGGATTCTGCATCAGCGATGACGAGGTGTGCTGCGATGCCTCGAAAAACGAGATAGTAAGACGCTATTATACTGCTCTTAACCGTCTGGCGCAGGGCGATGGTTCTGATAATGAGGTTAACAAGATAGCGCTCTTGATGAAGCAGGCTAAAATCGACACTTCATTCCGTCGCTGTGTAGCCGCCGCCAAGGAGCGTGCGGAGCGGAGCGGCAAGCCGAGCTCGGCCATAGAACTTGCCGACGGTACCATAATAACCGCGGAATCGGGCGACCTGCTCGGTCCGAGCGCTGCCCTGATACTCAACACTCTTAAGCATCTTGCAGGGATAGACCATGGTATAAGGCTGATTCCGCAGCAGATGATTGAGCCGATACAGCACACGAAGATGAACTATCTGCGAAGCCGTAATCCGCGGTTGCATACCGATGAGGTGCTTGTGGCGCTGTCGGTGCTGAGCACCCGCGACGAAAACTGCCGCCGTGCCCTGGAGAAACTTCCGGAAATGTATGGATGTCAGGTGCATTCTACCGTGATGCTCGGCGAAGTCGACCATAAGATATTCCAGAAACTTGGCGTAGGGCTGACCTGCGAACCCGCACGCAAGCCGTAGGGTTAGCTCAGGGTGGTGTCAGCCGCGGTCGTAGTGGGGCATTTCGTCGGGTATCACCATTGATATCTCGACCATTCCTGCTATGTGGCCGTCGGCGCGCCACGGGGTCTGGTATATCATCTTGCGTTGTCCGGCCTTGGTGATGGTGTAGGCGTTGCTACCGCCGGTGGCGAGCATGTGGCGTATCTTTTTTTTAGAGGCTTCGGAGTGGCAGTTGAAAAGATTGTAGCCGATGAGGTCGCCGTGAGCCTTATAGGTCTGTCGGGCTTTTTCGTTCATGTAGAGTATGATGCCCTCGGAGTCGCATACTGTCACGGCGCAGTTCATCTGCTCGGCCCACCGTATGTCGGGTATTGTCGTTGTCATTTTGGTTTACCAATAGTGTTCGTTAAGTATCTGTTGCATCTCTACCGATGTGCTGTCGGTGTCGCCGGTCTCGGCGCGTAGTTTCAGCATGTCGGCTTTCAGTTTCTTTATAATCTGGGCGTATCGCTTGTCGCCATATAGATTGCAGTCCTCGTGGGGATCTGCTTCAAGGTCGTAGAAATCCCATGCCGGGGTGAATGTGATGTCCTCGCAGTCGGTCATTCCAAGCCGGGCGCCATAGTAGAATATCAGCTTGTAGCGGTCGGTGCGTATGGCCATGTGCGCCGGCCGTTCGGGGTGTGTGGTCCAATAGCGGTAGTAGAACTGCTTGCGCCAGTCGGCCGGAGTGTCGCCCCGGAGATTGGCGGCGAAGCTGCGTCCCTGGGCCGATGGAATCTCCACGCCGGCATATTCGGCGAGCATAGGGGCGAAGTCGATGTTGAGTATTATGTCGCTGTTGCGTGCGCCGGCTTTAACCTTGCCGGGATAGCGAATGACGAATGGCATTCGCGCGGCCTCCTCGTAGAACATACGTTTGTCGAAAAATCCGTGCTCGCCGAGGAAATATCCCTGGTCGGAGACGTAGATTACTATCGTGTTGTCGGCAATCCCCATTTCGTCGAGCGTGTCGAGCAGACGTCCTATGTTGTCGTCGATGGTGGCTCCGCAGCGCATGTAGTCGTGTACAAGTTTCTGATAAGCCTTGCGGCGTGCTCCGTTGGGGTGAAGTCCGGCAGTGGAGAACGGAAGTCCCGGATAGCGGCACCACCATTTGTCGGGGTCTTTGGAGGCCTCGGTCCATCGCCGTGAAAGTTCTTCGAGAGTCTGGCCGTCGAATGAGCGGCCGTTAGTCTCCTTCCCGTGGTCAAGCAGATTGTGCGGTTCGGGAAATGTCACTCCGTCATACAGGTGTGCCATGCGTATCGGATAGTCGTACGGTTCGTGTGTGGCCTTGAAATGGCAGCACATCAGGAACGGCTTTGATTCATCGCGGTTCTTGAGCCACGCTATGGTCTTGTCGGTGACGATGTCGGTTGAGAATCCGCGCACACGCTCACCGAACGGACGGTTGCCCGGCCATGGGTCGGAGCTGTCGATGAACGTAGGGTCGCGGTATTCACCCTGGTCGTAGAATATCGAGTAAGTGTCGAATCCCTGCGGCTGCGATTTCAGATGCCATTTGCCCATCAGGGCGGTGGAGTAACCATTGTCGCGCAGTATTGACACAATTGTTGGCAATGAGGTGTCGAATGTGTCGGCCAATGTATACAGGCCGTTGCGGTGGCTGTACATGCCGGTGAGTATGCTCGCGCGGCTCGGTGCCGAGAGTGAGTTGGTGCAGAAGCAGTTGTCGAGCACCGTGCCTTCCGATGCCAGGCGGCGTATGTTGGGGTTGTAGGCGTAATCGGCTAGCGGGCCTCCGTATATGCCCCATGCCTGCGACGTGTGGTCGTCGCTAAGAATGAATAATATGTTTGGGCGGTCGCTGTCGTCGCGTTTCGTGTTGTCGGCAGCCTGAGCAGCCGGGCAAAGCATGCCTGCCGAGAGCATTCCTGCCAGCGATTTTCGTAACACACCGGTATTCATAATATGGGAATTCTTATTGGGTTCGTTTTTCGATTTTCCCGCGAAATTACATTATCGCCCGATTTTCTCCAAATAGATTTCATAGGTTGGATGTGTGTATGCCATTTATGTTTCAGGTTATCGTTAACTTTGCAGGGTGAACAGCGATAATATCATAATATCAGGGTTTGACAACAGTAACGTGTCTGCGTCAATGACTGTCGATTTCGCTTTAGCTAAACCATTGGACAGGAGCGGATCGACGTGCGATGCATACGAGTGTACCGTACAGCGCCGGCGTGTGTTCGTGAAACGACTCAAAGCCGGGTACCGTGATAATCCGTTGTACCGTGCGGCTTTCGACAAGGAATATGACCTCGGCGTGTCGTTGAGCCATCCGTCGTTGCCCCGCTATGTAGGCTTCGGGGGCGATTACATCGTAATGGATTTTATCGAGGGTGATACGCTTGCCGATTTAATAACGCGGGGCGATTCAAGGCTTCGGAACCGGAAGTTTGTCCGCAGGCTGTTGCTTGAGCTGGTTGATGTGGTGGAATACCTGCACCGCCGCAACATAGTGCACTGCGACATCAAGGCCGATAATGTTATTATCTCGCCTTACGATGACCGCCCGGCCACACTGATTGATCTCGACAAAGCATATACCTCATGGCTCGGAACAACGCATGGCGATGCCCGGAAATATGGGTGTGACGGTTGTGCCGACGGGGCGATTGATTTCCGTGGCATAGGGTTGATAGCCGAGCGGTTAAGGATGAGGCGTGTGGCTAAGGTGTGCGCTGCTGCTGATGTTACGCCCGAAGCTATCCGCGAGGTGCTGACCCGACGTGGCGTTGCCAAGCATATATGGGTAGTGGTATTGATAGGGTTGTGCTGTGTATTGCCGTCGGTGTGGTATTTTACAGCCGGTAACAGTTACGATAATAGAGTTGGTACGGTTGTGCCTGATTCTACGGAAACAGATTCAGTGACTGCCGATACTGTAACTTCAGTCCGACCGGATAATGACACAAAGATAGTTGACGAACCCCGAGAAGGTAGAAGTGCGGATAAATCTACGGCTACAGTAGAGCGAGTGCGGGAGAAAACAGTGTCTGATATTGACAGCATAGTGCTGCTGCACTACGGACCGTTGTTCAAGCGGCATGTGTATCTGCGTGAGCTTGTGGCCGATTCAACCACCACGTCCCGTCAACTGCGAATGATAATAAATAAATATGCTGATGCCCAAATGGAAGCACAGGGCGCGATTATGAGAGACTTGATGGAGCATTATGGCCTTGACAATGTGTTTGAAACGCACCCGATTTTAGGGACAAGCGATGCGTGGCGCCGCTTCATGACAGCCGACAGCGAAATCATCTCGCTATATTCACGCGAAATACCACGCCGTGATTAACCGATAATCTCCACGCTTGTCAATCCTCCCTGCTTGGCCGCCTGATAAGAGCCGAGGTGCTTCTTGTCGCGTTCAACGTCGCTTATCAACAGTTCGAAACCTACGTAGAAGCCGGCGATGGTGAGAATGTCGCCTTTGAGCAGTTTGCTTCCGCGTGATTCGTTTACAATGTAGCGGTTTTCGGCGATATAACTTAGGGTCAGCAGCCTGTTGGGATGATATGTAACCTGTATCCGCTCTCCCGGGAGCAAGTCGGCTGAGTCTATGCTCTCCACGGCGCGGAAATCAGATATTTCAGTATCATCACCCAATTCCTTTGCCAACAGATTATAATCGGGATAGCCCAGATACCGCGCGATAATATCGAGCGACGACGGGCGCGGATTAGCCGGGCCGTTGACAAAGCCGAGCATACGTTTCAACGTAGTGGTGCCTAAAGTCTGCCCGGTTGCTTCCCTGATGGCCATGGCGAGAGCCTCGCACTGCTGCGGATACTGAATGGGGGCATTGAAGCGTTCCAGAATCATCTGCCGGATTTTGTCGTTAATCATATCAGTCGTTTTTACGCGAAAATAGGTTTTTTACGTTGGATTGCCATGCAGTTTAGTGTTCACTGCGTTCACGCATCGTCCTCAGATACTCTTCCCTCAGCGATATTGGCCATGCAACATAAGATTGCAGAAACGTGATTTCAACGCCCATAGAATTTTATTTTTCCCAAATACTACTGGTGCGATAAAAATCGCGTTAGTTTAGAAGTCATCAAATAAAGAG
>CANSRU010000027.1 GCA_947649495.1 uncultured Porphyromonadaceae bacterium
ATGAGAAAACAGGAGCGTTGTCTTCCAGCCAGCTCAGCAATGTCGCACATAATCTTAGAAAAGTAAGCAACGACCTTGAAATAAAGAAACAAGAAAGAGATGATGCCCTTGAGTCTGCATACGATTTAAGTCGTGAAAAGTACGAACTGACCATAGGCCATCAGCGTCTGTGGCTTATTCTATCTATTGTTATCCTTATTGCGGTCATTACAACAACAGTGGTCACCTATGTATCATATAATCGGCGCCAACGGTTGATTGATGCTGAGGAAAAGATTGAGACTTTGGAACAACTTGTAAAATCTACACAAAATGTTGCGTCTGATGACAGGCAGGGTCTTTTGAAGAAACTATTGCTTCAACATCTTGGGATAATAAAGACATTCGCAGAATCTCCAACTACTCAGAATCAAGAGGCTTTAAGAAAAATAAGTAGCGTAGGTAATGCAGACGTTGATAATAGCACTCTTGTCCAATGGAACGATTTCTACCCGATAATAGATGAATTGTATGATAATTTCCACAAAAATTTGATTTCACAATATTCTCCGGATCTTTTTTCGGAACGAGAGATAAATATCCTTTGCCTCATAAAAGCCGGATTCTCCACAAAAGAAATAGGCGTGCTTGTGGAGCAGACATCAAATTCGATTTACGTCAGCAAGACATCCATCAGAAAGAAGCTCGGTGTGGGTGTGAAAGAGGATATAATTGCATATTTGACGTCGAAATTCGGCATCCCCGAAATGGCTTAAGGTGGATTTGGGGCGATTTAAGACTTTTAAGAAGTGTATGTGCTGATATTTAGGATGTTATGATTGATATTTAAGAGGATTTTGTTGCCGTTTAAGTAGGTTTGGACGGCATTTTCACTCTAACTTCGCAGTGTGAGAATTCAAAATTCTCAACGATATGAAAAAGTTATTATCAGTAATTTTTGCTGCGCTTGTCTCGATGACAATGGCTGCGCAAACAGAGCATCAGCTCAATGAGGTGACAGTGGTTGCCTCCCATACTACGAACAATGCCGAGGGTTATACTACCCGTTTGCGCGGGACTGATATTGCCAAAGGCAAGCCCACGGCTGATGTGCTTGGTTTTCTGCCTAATATCTCGCGCGAAAACGGCAACTTCAAAATCAACGGCCTTGCCGTGAGCGAGATTTATGTGGACGGAGTGAAACTCTCCGACATTTCGGAACTCAACAACATTCCCGGAGAAATGATTGACAAAGTGCAGGTAAAATATCTTGCCGGAAGCAATCAAAACGCAGCTTTGAGTGGTGGCACAATTATGATAACACTGCGTCGCCCACCCGAAGGTGGCTACTACGGAAATGTCACTCTCAATGCCGACTGGTACCGCTCATGCGGTTTTGGCAATGAAGGTGTAAGCGGACTTTTCAACTACCGCTATAAAAACCTCAGCATATACGACAACCTATATATCGGTGCCGATAAGTTGGAGGAAAATTCGGAACAATGGTTAATCGGCCCAGATTTGAACACCATGATTGAAGAAACCTCAAAGTCGCACGGGTTTAATCTGCGCAACCGGTTAAGTCTTACGCAGCAGTTCAAGTCCGGCGCACAGCTCGGAGGGAGCTATCTTATTGCTACGACCCGTCCGCGTCCTACTTCTTCTTCAATCGTAAACGAAACTTTATCCTCTTTCGATAAACGCACCAATATGCTTGCGCAAGAGGGCACAATCAAATTCTCCTTGCCGCTGAATAACCGTGGCGCTTCTATGGAACTCACGGCCGATTATTATAACCGCCATAGCGATGATAATGCTAATTATCTTATAGATAACGAGCTTATCGGCAGTCAAGCAGACGAAAGCAATCTAAACCTTTGGAAAGTAAAGGCCGACTTCCTTTATCCCCATAGCAGAAAGCTCGCTTGGAAATTCGGTGTTTCCGCCCAATGGATAACTTCGGAATTTACGCCCTCGGCTGTTGTGGAAAGCAATCGTTTTGAGTTAAGCGATATACCGACAAAGACAACAGGCTTTACGCCTATCGTATATGCCGCTGCACAGGGTATGGTGTGGAAATTGCGTTATAGTGCCGGATTAAACTGGCAGCTTAACCGCATCGGCTATACCGACCGCGAACAGCACGTCACAAACCACAACACACAATGGTCTATAAATCCTACCGTACAGGTAATGATGCCTTTCGGCGCGAGAATGAACCACGCTGTTATGCTGAACTATAAACGTACCCTCAGCGATATTCCATATACCGCTATATCCTCCGTGATAAATTGGGCTGATGCCTACAACTATTCCGTCGGCAACCCCAATCTAAAAGCACAGTCGGCAGATATGGTAATGGCCGGATTATCTTTGTTCCGCAATAAACTCAATTTCACAGCCTTGTATGCATACGCACACGACCGCATATATTGGCAGACTTTCCAAGATGCTTCAAATACTGATAGATTCTATACCAAACCCGTAAACATTTCCGGCCAAGGGGTATGGGGTATCGGAGCTGAATGGGTGGAAGCACCTGTGAAATGGTGGCGCTTCAAGCTGTCTGGACGAGTTGAAATCACACCTGAAAATACCACTATCGACGGCGTTTTATATAACAAGACCCGTTTTAAGGAGTATTTCTATTTCAACAACAACTTTACTTTCTCCAATGGCTGGGGAGGTATGTTGAACGCCAACTTTGAGCCTACATTCCGCACTCTCGACCGCACATACCACGCGGTTTACAATGTAAGCGGACAAATTTACAAAACATTCCTCGGTGATAATCTACAAGTCGCTCTGGACTTTACAGCCGTTGGCAACCGTCGCAAACTTGACCGACAGGTCGGTGCAAACAAAGTATCATACAAATACACCACCCCCGTTCAATACATAGGCATATCCGTAGCTTGGAATTACTCTGGTGGCAAGAAAGTCAATGTTGACGTTGTGGACGGCATACAGGAATACCGCGAAACCAAAGATAACCGTTGAAAGATAACAATTGAGCTTTGGTACATGCTGTTAATAATATCATGGCAACTGTTTAGGATGATGGGGTATTGCGTATAAAAAAAGAACTTCTACGAGCATTGCTCTTGTAGAAGTTCTTTGCGGAGAGAGAGGGATTCGAACCCCCGGAGGTGTGACCCTCAACGGTTTTCAAGACCGCCGCAATCGACCACTCTGCCATCTCTCCAAACTTTTGTATGTCCTGTGGTTGTTAACCGGGTGCAAAGGTATGCATAAGTTTGGATATATGCAATAGTTTGTGGCTTATTCTGCGTTTTTTTGTATTTTTGCATTGAGATGGAAGTCAAAAGTAAGAAAGATCCGGTGTTCCGATTCAAGCATTTTGCTGTGTCAAATGCTCTGAGCGCAATGCGTGTAGGTACTGATGGTGTGCTACTTGGGGCGTGGGCCATTACCGACGGTCGGCAGTGTGTTTGGGATGTCGGTGCCGGGACCGGATTGATTTCATTGATGCTGGCTCAGCGCAGCAATGCTGAGATTTATGGTGTGGAAATTGATGCTGTTGCCTGTAATGAGGCCCGACATAATTTTGAGGCGTCTCAATGGAGTGGCAGATTGCACGCTGTTGACGGAGATATTCTACGGATATATAATGATATGCCTCGGCCTGATTTGATAGTGAGTAATCCTCCTTATTTTTGCAATGGCGAGTCTTCTCCTGATGCGGGACGTGCTGTGGCGCGGCATGAGCAAACACTTTCGTTTGATGATGTGATACGCATCGCGGCTATCTGTCTGCAGCCCGGGGGGATATTGTGTATGGTATCTCCGGCCGACCGTAAGGAATCCATAGAATGGAGTTGTGCGCTTCATAAAATGTATGTTGAAGAGATTACTTCGGTATGCACGGTGCCCGGAAAACAACCTAAGAGGCTGCTGTGGCGTATAGGTTTGCAGCCATGTACCTCCGTGATGAAGAGTATAAACATAAAAGATTCGGCGGGGAACTATGCTCCCGAATATGTAGAACTGACAAAAGATTTTTATTTGAATTTCTGAAATTTAAGATATATATGGATAGAATGCGATTTAATGTATCGGTCGGGCAGCGATTCCTTTTGCTGATTTGTGTGACTGCTTTGTGCTTCGTTGTGGGAAGTATATTGGTGGGATTACTTACATATTCCGGTATCACGGTTGCGAAAATGCGTATGGCCACAATATTTCAGGACATACTCATATTCATAGCGCCGGCTGTCATCTTTTCCATAATAGTAACGCGCCGGCCGGCACAATTCATGCAGATAGATCGGATTCCGAAGATGAGTGCTATCCTGTTGGTGATATGTTCGCTCATTGCATCGGCTCCGGCCATGAATGTTATTATAGCTTGGAATGAAAACCTTTCGTTGCCTGAGAGTATGGCCGGTATAGAGGCTTGGATGCGCGCGAGCGAAAGTGCGGCCGGAGAGATGGTGAAGATGTTGTTTGGAGGCAGTACGGTTGGAGCTTTGATAATGGCTATTCTGATTGGTGGGGTTGCTGCCGGTTTTTCAGAAGAGCTTTTTTTCAGGGGAATGGTACAGCGCACATTGATTACAACTCCGGTAAATCCGCATTTGGCTATATGGATAACGGCGATATTGTTCAGTGCCGTACACATGCAGTTTTTCGGCTTTGTGCCTCGTATGTTGCTTGGTGCTTACTTTGGTTATCTTGTGTGGTGGAGCGGCTCTTTGTGGGTCGGTGTTGCTGCTCACATAACCAATAATGTACTCGCTGCCGTTTCGATGTGGGTTGCAGAAAGAAGCAATGTGGATTTAAATAAAATAGGTACAGATTCTATGTCAGGGGGGTGGCTGTATGCGTTGGTGAGCTTATGTGTGGTTTCTGTGCTGATATATGTGGTGATGCGTGAATGTAAAAAAGGCCGGACAGAAGAATGTCAACTGTCCGACCGATAAATGTGGTTGACCTTACGGCTTTATTCCATGTTGTCAAGCATGGCCAGCGCAAATGAATAGGCGCCGATTGAAATGGCTTTGCTGGCACCGAGTTTGGTGATGGCTACGCCGGTTGATTTCATCGGGTCGTATATCACAGTGCGGTCGCTGCCGTAGACTTTGATGGGGCGGGCAGCACCATGCGCGAATTGAACGAATTCCTCTTCGTTGTCGAGATCGAATACTTTTTCAGGCATGCGGGGAATTTCCTCACCTTTTATTGAATGGAGCACACCACGAAGTTGTTTGAGTAGTGCCGGCATGAAATATTTTTTAGCTCCGGTTAATCCTCCGCCAATCACTACAAGTGAATCGGTAAGGGTCACTGCTGTGGCAATAGCGTCGCCTGCAACTTCTCCAAATTCCTCAAATGCCTTGATGGCAGCCTCTTGATTTCCTGGACGTGTTCCTTCTGCTATCTCACAAATGTCCTTAGGCTCAAATGTGTGGTTGATGTCACCCGATTTTTCTGCATATACACGCTTTATGGCACGTATTGCCACGCCTTCTTCCACGTACACTTCGGGATGTTTCTTGTGGCGGAGGCAGAATGTTTCGGCTGCGGAGTTATTGCCACGGTTCAGACGGTTGTCTATCACCATGCCCATGCCGAATCCTGTGCCGAAAGTGTACCCGAGAAGATTGGTGTACTTCTTTGTGCTGCCCATCTCGGCAAGCTTCTGGTTTATTTCCGGAAGTATACCGCCTATAGCCTCACCGAAAGCATAAAGGTCGCCATCGTTGTTTATATAAACCGGAATACCGAATTTGTCCTGCAGAAATGGCCCGAGGGCGACGCCGTTGCGGAATGAGGGGAAGTTGGGTAGGTATCCGCCGATTATACCGTTGGGGTAATCGGCCGGACCGGGAAATGCAAAGCTGATTGCTACCGGTTTCTGGTCAAGTTTTGAGATTATCTCCTCGAATCCCTTTACCATTGTTTCCAGGCACAGATCAAGATCGTGTGCGTTAGAGGGCATTGTTATCGGTTCAACGATAAAATCGTTGGACTGCATTGCTCCGAACACGAAATTTGTACCTCCAGCATCGAGGGTTATCACAATACGTTTGTCGAACTTGTACATAGTCTATAATAGATTTAAGTTTAGTTATAATTTGTTACTGGTTAATTCTCATTAGATTACACGCCCCGGATTCTTGTTTATGAATTCTTTCCACGACCGGCATCCTTTCTCTATCTGAGGGCGCGATGATTCGTAGTGATGGCATAGCGCTGCTGCAAGAGCATCTGACGCATCGAGTTGTGGCAGAAAGTCCTCCTGACGCAAGTTCAATATGCGTTTAAGCATTTCCTGAACCTGTTCTTTTGATGCAGCTCCGTTGCCGGTTATCGCCATCTTTATTTTTCTGGGTTCGTATTCTGTTATGGGGACATCGCGCGACAATGCAGCCGCCATGGCTACTCCCTGCGCTCTTCCGAGTTTGAGCATCGACTGCACGTTTTTTCCGAAGAATGGAGCTTCGATTGCCATCTCGTCGGGTAGATATTGCTCCGTGAGCATAAGCACGCGGTCGTATATGCGCTTTAGTCTCAGATAGTGGCTCTCAAATTTATTCAACTGAATCACTCCCATTGCTATGGGCACCGGTTTTTTATTGCGGATACCCAATAAGCCATAGCCCATCACATTTGTGCCGGGGTCAATGCCCATAATGATTCTGTCAAATGAGCTTAATGTCTCCTGGGTATATTCCATAGGGCGTATTCTATCAACTTAATATCTCCATGTGTGTGTGGAAAAACATTACTGAATCTCCAAATTCATGTCTGATAGCTTCATACAGATCTGCTCCTTCGTTCTCTTCCCATAGTCGGGCCGTGTTTTCATCGTCGGCTGTGAATTGCACGGCGAAACTTTGACATTCAGGATCTGTCTGCAACAGGATTTTAAGGAATGTTGGGGTTCCTAATCTGTCGTTTCGGGTTATAGCGGGAAGATATGTCTCGGTAATCCATCTGTGGAATTTGTCGGATACTGAGTTGAGAGTATGGAATGAAGTATTGAATAAAATCATTGCTTTAGCTTCTGAGTATTGGACGATTGACTAATTCAACGCGGCTCCGAAAACTCCTAAACCGAAAATGAGCACACAGAATATAATATACAATAAGATGCCTCCGAGACCAATGAAAAAGGATACCAGTGTCCATGTACGGGCTTGACGGGATGCTTGACGTGCACCTTCGTAGTCGCCTATACGCCAACGGGATTCTACATTTGAGGCTTTGATTATGCCTACAATGCCGAAAGGAAGGCAACAGAATAATGTGGCGAGGATGGACTGAGCGAGCCATGTTGAAGGCATCTGCTCCATCGGCCCGGAATATGTTGGACCGGAATAGGGGATACCGGCGGAATTTCGATTGGCCATGGCGTCGGCTATTTCAGGTATTGTTACTGCTTGTTGCCATCCTGACATAGTGTCGTTCCATACCAATGTGTCGTTGGTTATACCGTTGGCAATCAACTCTTCTATGGTATACGGACCTTGTGGCTGACCGTTGTTGGCGATATAATATTTCATCTGAGTATATATTTGTTTAATTGTTAGACGTATTGGACCGCTTGTTACGTTGCAGGTACCGAGGGATAAAAGATATATGTTTGGTTATCGCTGTTATTGTTCCATAATAATGATTCATTATGCGAAATCGCTCCATAAGGGAAGCCTTATGATTGGCGGTGGTGACGCCTTCATTAAGATAGTTTATTATGGTTTCCGGAAGATATATGTTTTTACGTGAATGCTGCAAGCAGCGTATGCACCATTCGTAGTCGGCTGAATATCTGTATCTGGTGTCGTAGTGCGATGTGATTTTGGCAAGGGCTATGAAAGCTTGATGGCAAACGAGCATACCATTGCTAAAACTGTTGTATGTCAGGTGTTCAGGGGCAGATAGATGGCGTGGGCCAATATAATTGCGACGTGTGTCTACCAGTTGTGTCTGACCATAGACCACTCCCGGATATTCGTTGGCTATTATGGCATTGGCTATATCGCCGAGTGTATGGGGGGTGGTAAATGAATCGCCGGCATTGAGGAAGATGAAGTATTTGCCTGCGGCTCTGTCCATGGCTTTGTTCATGGCATCGTAAAGCCCCTTGTCCGGTTCTGATGTTATCTTGCAGTTTGGGATATTTGCTTCTCGAACCAGATTTACAGTGGCATCAGACGATGCTCCATCCATTATTATGTATTCAAAATCGCTGAACGTCTGTTCCTTCACGCTTGATAGGGTGTGTGGTATGGTGCGTTCGGCATTGAACGTTACGGTTATTATGGAAAATAATGGATTCATTGCTGGTTAAATAACTATATGGCTTACCACAAAGATAAATACAACACTACATTTTTCCAAAATATTGAAGACAAAAAAGAGAGTCCTTCAATTAAAGGACTCTCTTCTTGTAGTAGCGAATCCGGGAATCGAACCCGGGTTTCCACCGTGAGAGGGTGGCGTGCTAGGCCACTACACTAAATCGCCGTTTGCTTGTCAAAAGCGATGCAAAGTTAAGGCGTTTTTTTATGACAAGCAAGAAAAAATGTAATTTTTTTTGCGATGGTTGTGCTATGTGGCTGACTGCCTTGATGTAAGGTGTTTGTTGAATCAGCTTATATTATTCAAGCACAATGTCTGCAAAGAATTCGGGACGATGGAAATCTGGTTCCGGAGTGTCTATCGGCATCCAACTCAGGAAATGTGGCTGAGACGTAAGGTCGGCACATTTGTAGAAATTACCTTTCAGGGGAATGGCGTTGCCATTGTATTCGAGCCCCATTATGTCAAGAGGTATGGCCACAAGCAGATTCCAGCTGAACATTCCCTCGAGTTCTTCAAAAGGACGTGTGCCACAAGATGGATATCGAAGGACCCTGTTGAGGTCTTCGTCAGAGAGGGGAGTGCCATTGTGGCGATCCATACGGCGTGCAGCGTGGATTGTGCCGATACAGTTGAACTCAAAATTGTAATATGGGGCATTTCCCTTAGGGGCTACGAAAAATTCCACGCATGAGTCCTGATGTACATGAGAATTGTTTTCGTAATTCACGGCACGCAGATAATTGCATCGAACAAAAAAATCGATATAGATATACTTTCCGGAGTGAGCGGCGGTAAATGCCGTGAGTGGCTTGTAGGGGAATTGTTCTTTCCAGTTCAGACAATCGACAGTACATCTCGTTCCGTTATCATCAAGTTGCTTGATGATGTCGTCAACTTCAAGATTGTCAAGTTCCGGAATGAATGGGATGGATAGGCTGGGGGCTTTTTCAGACATAATTTATGAGGTTTTTAATTCCGTGTACGAATCCAATCAGGGCCATTATTATCAGCAGCACAGCTATAATGCGGTTAAACATCCACATGGAGCGCATGTTGAAATGGCTTCTTACCTTATTGACAAAGAAAGTAATCATAAACCACCAGGCCACAGCCCCAAGGGCAATACATGTGAAGCCTATTATGTAGTGGTAAAACCGATATTGCGTGTCCATAAATCCGAATCGCGCGAACAATCCGATTATAAAGAACAGTATCAGCGGATTGGAAAATGTGAACAAAAAACCGGTGCCGAAATCGCGCCAATATGTATTGGCTGACATTATCGGTGGCTTGAGTGCTCTTGACGGGTTGTTGCGGAACAGGTATATTCCATAAACAATCAGCACTATGGAACCGAGTATCTGCAATATATCCTGATTGGATTCAATAAAATCTGTGACAAAAGATAGGCCCATGCCAGTCAGCAGGCAGTATATTATATCGGAAAGTGCTGCTCCGAGACCGGTGTAGAAAGCTGCCGAACGCCCTTTGTTGAGAGTCCGTTGTATTACAAGCATGCCTATGGGACCCATTGGTGCGGAGATGAACACACCAATAAGAAACCCGGTTAATGCTATGTAGAGCAAACTTTCCATATCACATGATTTACAAAATTAGTAAATGCTCGGGTTCATTGCAAAAAAAAATACTTTGCCGTTGATTAATTGTATGATGGATGTTCGCGCCGTGACGCATCAATGCGCAGCAGGATGAAAAGCAGGAATGTAAAACTCCAAAGTGAAGAGCCTCCATAACTGAAGAATGGCAACGGTATTCCAATCACCGGACATAGTCCAATCACCATGCCTATGTTTATTGCAAGGTGGAATATCAGGTATGATGCTACGCAATAACCATAAACTCTGCCGAATATGGATGGCTGCCGCTCGGCTATGTGAAGCACCCGGAGTATGAGTGTCAGGAATGCGACGAGCACTAATGTGGCTCCTATAAACCCTTGCTCTTCGCCTATGGTGCAGTATATGAAGTCGGTGTGTTGCTCAGGTACATATTTCAATTTGGTCTGTGTGCCGTTTAGAAATCCCTTTCCGCTCAGGCCTCCCGAACCAATGGCTATCTTAGATTGGTTGACATTGTAACCTGCCCCGAGAAGATCTTCCTCAATTCCAAGTGTAACGCGGATGCGTTGTTGCTGGTGAGGCTGTAACACTGATGTGAAGGCATAATTCACTGAGAATAGGAATAGAACGGACGCAACTGATGCTCCTACTGTAATCATTAATTTTTTTGCTTTTGACTTCAATGCCAGTAGTGAACAATAGAGGCAAGCAGTGATGATTACGCTTATGAAGTATATCGTGCCGTTTAAATGTATATTGCATAGATCAAGTATCCATACCACTAATCCAGACCCGAGATACCAGATGGCAACATTGCGGGCAGCTTCTATCTGCTTGCAGTATAAAAGCAGCATGAATACCATTATCGCCATAATAAACATGAACACCATCGCTTCACCCAATGGGATACCCATAAATATGGTGTCGGTGAATTTTACGGCAATTACAAAGAATGATACCGCGCATAGGGCTGCCAAAAGCACCAGTCCGCTCATGCCTTCACGATACAATACGAAAAACAATGCCAGATAGGCAAGTGCTGAGCCGGTTTCCCGCTGGGCAAGAATCAGTAATATGGGTATGAAAATAATGGCCAGTGCCCTATAGTAGTTTTTTGGAGATGCGTTCAGCTTGAAGTTGTAGCCTGAGAATAGTTTGGCGAGAGCTAATGCTGTGGCAAACTTTCCGAATTCCGCGGGCTGGAAACGTAATGGCCCAAATACTAGCCATGAACGGGAGCCTTTGATGTCGGGGGCTACAAATATGGTGATTAACATTACTATAAGCAGCAATATGTAGATTGGGAACGCGTATGTTTCATACACGCGGGCATCAAAAAGCAATAGTACTATACCAAGGGCGAATGCAAGGCCAATCCAGCGTATCTGTTTTCCGGAAAACTCTCCGGCATCCAAAAGATTGGCATGGTCAAAATCGTAGCTTGCGGCATAAATGCTGAAAACGCCGGCCACCACAAGTACGATATATATCAGAACTGTGAACCAGTCAATATGTTGGAAAATCGAAATGTTAGTGCTTCTTGACTCCACTGTAAATAATTGTATTAGCTTCCAGCATGCGCTGTTCGATATGTTTACGGTCGTCGGCTATGTCGCCATTAAGATATTTCTCAATGATAAGACTTCCGATGGGCACGCCGTAGGTGGCGCCGAATCCGGCATTCTCGACATATACACATACGGCAATCTTAGGGTTATGGTATGGAGCGAATCCGAGAAATACGGAGTGGTCGCGTCCGTGGGGATTCTGTGCCGTACCTGTTTTCCCACAAACTTCGATGTCCTTGAGATTGGCCAGACGGCAAGTGCCTCCTGTTACTGCCATACGCATTCCTTCAGCCACAGATTCGAAATGAGCTATGGATATGGGGGGGATATGTTTTGTGGTATATTCGGATTTTAACACAGTATCTTCAATCTCTTTAACGACATGGGGCGTGCGATACCATCCACGGTTGGCTATGGTGGCACCGAGATTCGCTATCTGAAGGGGTGTGGCAAGAATCTCACCTTGGCCTATGGCTACAGATATGATGGAATTGGCGCTCCAATGGTCTTCGCCATATATTTTATTGTAAAATTTTGCGTTGGGGATGAATCCACGGCTTTCGCTCGGTATGTCAATGCCGAGCCGGTAACCGTAGCCTAATTTTACCAGATAATTTTTCCAGATTTCAAAGGCTTCGGCCGTGGAACCATATTTGCTTCTTCTGTCGAGCATCGCTTTAAGCCCCCAGCAGAAAAATGCGTTGCAGGAGGTTTGGATGGCTGGTTTTAGAGCTATTGGCGAACCATGAGGATGGCATCCGACTTTTAGACCGGAATTTATATATCCACGGTAGCATGGATAGGATGTGCCGAGAGTTATGATGCCTTCCTGTAGCAATATCAACCCTTGGCTCGGTTTGAATGTGGATCCTGGAGGATATGCTCCTTGTATTGAGCGGTCCAACAGTGGTTTACGAGGATTGTTGCGCAATTCAGAATAGTTTTTGCCACGGTCGCGTCCTACAAGCAAAGCCGGGTCGTAGCTCGGAGCTGTTACCAATGCCAGTATTTCGCCTGTTTCGGGTTCGATGGCCACTACAGCTCCTATCTTATTCTGCATTAGTTGCTCGGCATATTGCTGAAGCTCAATGTCGATACTGAGTTTTAGATTCCGTCCTGATATGGCTTTCTTATCGTGTGCACCATTCTCATACCGTCCCTGGATTTGTCCTCGGGCATCACGGATAAGAATTTCCATACCTTTTTCACCACGAAGATATTTTTCATAGCTTTTCTCCACACCAAGGTCGCCGGTGTAGTCGCCACGTGAATAATATGGATCTTTTTCAATGTCGGTCGGGGAGACCTCACGTATATTGCCAAGTACATTTGCGGCGCAATGGTAGTTGTATTCCCTCAGGATGCGTTTCTGTATATACAGGCCGGGGAATCTGTATAGTTTCTCCTGTATGCGTCCGTAATCCTCATCGTTGAGATGTGTGAGTAGGATTTGTGGCGAATATGATGAATATCCCGGGTTAAGACGGCGGTCCTTCATGTCGGTAATTCGCTGTTTCAGCCGTTCAGGCGATATGTTCAGCGTGCGACAGAAATCGACTGTGTCGAACTCCTGGACATCGCGCGGTATCATCATAATGTCGTAGGCCTGACGGTTGTATACGACTACTTTTCCATTGCGGTCGTAAATCACACCACGCGACGGATATATGGCTTTACGCAGAAATGCGTTGGAATCAGCATCGTCCTTGTATCTGGAATCTAACACCTGCAGGTTGAACAGCCGCAAGACGTAGATTGCTACAATAACTATGATGAAACCGCCAATAACATATTTGCGTTTCTCGAGGTTATAATCTTTTCTCACGTCGTCTGATGGTTAAGCTGTCTATTCCCAGTATGATTAGCGTGGTCAATATCGTGCTGAAAACAATGCGCAGAATTAAAGTGCCTATATAAAGGAATGTGAATGATTCGATGGTGAATATAGTGATGCAATAGATAAATGCCATGGTCATGGCATATTTCATATAGCATACAAGACCTAAAGTCGATATGCAGGGGTAGGGGTCTGACAATTCATCCTCTCTCGGAAAGTACATTCTCAGCACCGGACGGCGCAGCGCGGCGAATATTGTGCAAGCAAGAGCATTCATGCCGGGTGTGTCTGAAAATATATCTATAGCTAATCCGGTGATGAAACTGAGAGTATAGAGCCATTCACGGGATAATGTCACAGGCATGCGCAGCAGTATATATATGAAAGCAAACGGTACCGCAACGCCAAACAAACATATCTTATTCAGGACCACCGCCTGAACAAGTATCAGTAAAAACGAGATTATTACCAATTGGATAGCTTGTTTTGACATCCTGTTTCTATTTATTGTGTTCGTTGTCCGATTCCACCTCTTTTAATTCATCGGTCATATTGTCGACAATAACCCTTACTGTCCCCAGTGTGGAAAAATCCGTGAATAATTTTATTCGCAGGGCATAGAAATTATCATCGTAGTCAGTCAGCCGGTCTATGATCACTCCTACCGGGACTCCTTCGGGGAACGAGGTTGAATAGCCACTGGTAACAATCGTGTCACCTTTATTGAAGGTGGTGTGTCGCGGGATTTCCTCAAGCACGGCCTCGCGATGATTTTTCCCGTTCCAAACCAATGACCCAATCTGGCGGCTGCTTTTTATCTTGCAAGATATACGCAGGTCGCTGTTCAACAAGGATATTATACGTGAAGAGTGTGGACCTACCACATTGATTTTTCCTACAACTCCATTCTGGTCCACCACGCCCATTTCAGGTTTGATTCCATCCTCAGAGCCTTTCTCTATGGTGATAAAGTTGTGCGGGCGGTTTACGCTGTTGTTTATCACATGCGCTATGATGAAATTATACCTCGATAAGGATGAATCGACGGGTGTCGACATGGCATAATCAACTTCCTGATACTTCCTAAGGGTGGCTTTCAGATTGAGGAGTTCCAGTTCCAGATCTGAATTCCGGTGCTGTAGGTCTTCGTTTATGTCACGCAGGTTGAAATATCCGGTGATGCCGGTGGACATTCCATAGATACTTGAACTGACAGCGTTGGCCGAAGTCAAGTATATGGAATGCTGGTATGGATTGCCATTGAACAGCAACACACAACTCATCAGCACATAGACAACCAGAAGTATCCATGGCCTGCTTTTGATAAAGAAGTAAAGGAGATTGTTCACGCCTTCATTCTTGTGATGGGACGCATCTGAACGATGCGATATGTGAGTTTATCGGATAAGAAATGAGAATTTGTCGATGTTTTTCAGTGCCACACCGGTGCCTTTTGCTACGGCAAGCAGAGGGTCCTCGGCAATGTGGAACTGGATTCCTATCTTATCAGTAAGACGTTTGTCTAGTCCTCTTAGCAGAGCTCCACCTCCGGCAAGATATATTCCATTTTTCACAATGTCGGCGTAAAGTTCCGGGGGGGTCTGTTCAAGCGCTCCAAGCACGGCAGCTTCTATTTTGGATATGGACTTCTCGATACAATGCGATATTTCCTGATACGATACAGGCACTTCCATCGGTAGAGCTGTCATTACATTTGGTCCGTGAACAATATAGTCGGCCGGTGGATTCTCAAGATCGGTAAGAGCCGAACCAACATTCATCTTGATAAGCTCGGCGGTGCGTTCGCCGACACGTACGTTATGCACGCGACGCATGTGTTCCTGAATGTCGTTGGTCAAGTCATCACCGGCAATCTGTATGCTTTTGTTCGATACGATACCACCTAACGAAATTACGGCAATCTCGGTGGTACCACCACCTATATCTACTATCATGTTGCCTTCGGGTGCCACTACATCAATGCCGATGCCAAGTGCGGCCGCCATTGGTTCGTAAAGCATATATACGTCTCGTCCGCCGGCATGTTCCGATGAGTCGCGCACGGCACGTATTTCAACTTCGGTAGAGCCGGAAGGTATACCGATCACCATACGCATGGAGGGATTGAACCACCGGTTTTTTGAGCTTGCTTTCTCCACCAACCCGCGTATCATCATCTCGGCGGCGTTGAAGTCAGCAATCACACCTTGACGAAGAGGGCGTATGGTTCGTATCTTTTCATTTTCTTTTCCGTGCATCTGCTGAGCTTCCTTCCCGACGGCAATCGGTTTGCCAGTGTGGACTTCGATAGCTACGATGGAAGGCTCGTCGATAACGATTTTATCGTTATGGATTATAATAGTATTGGCCGTTCCGAGGTCAATTGCGATTTCTTTGTTTAATGAGAATAGTCCCATGGGGTATGTTTGTATGTAGGGTGATATTTATCAGTGTTTGAAGTGACGTATACCGGTAGTCACCATGGCGATATTATTGGCATTGCAATAATCTATTGTTTCTTGGTCGCGGATTGAACCACCGGGCTGAATTACAGCTGTTATGCCAGCATTGCTGGCTATCTCAACGCAATCGGCGAATGGGAAGAATGCGTCCGAAGCCATTACGGCACCTTGAAGGTCGAAGTTAAACGACTGAGCCTTGGCTATGGCCTGTTTTAAAGCGTCGACACGCGATGTCTGTCCGATTCCACTTGCAAGCAACATGCCATCTTTTGCAAGTACAATGGCATTGCTCTTGCTATGCTTTACAATTTTGTTGGCAAAGAGCATATCGGCAATCTGTGCGTCGGTGGGCTGAGTGTTGGTTACAGGTTTTAAGTCTGACGGTTGCTCTACCTTGAGGTCGCGATCCTGAACAAGGGCTCCGTTGAGAATTGAGCGGTATTGCACTTTTGTCTGCAATGGCTCGTTCTGAATCAGAATTATGCGGTTTTTCTTCGACTTCAGGATTTCAAGTGCTTCCGGTGTATATTCAGGAGCTATGATTACTTCGAAGAATATCTTGTTGATTTCAGCCGCTGTAGTTTCGTCTACGGGTCTATTGGCTATGAGTACTCCACCGAATGCTGATACCGGATCTCCGGCAAGGGCATCGTTCCATGCTTGCAACAGGGTATCTCTTTGGGCAAGACCGCAAGCATTGTTGTGCTTTAATATGGCAAATGCAGTTTCGTTGAATTCGGATATCAGACTTACGGCAGCATCGATGTCAAGTAAGTTGTTGTAGGATATTTCCTTGCCGTGTATCTGAGTGAACAGTTTGTCGAAATCGCCGAAATAGTGACCTGCTTGATGGGGGTTCTCTCCATAACGAAGGTGCTTTTTAGAATCCAAGGCTATGCGCAGGGCTGAAGGCGCAGAATCTGTGCAATTGTCAAAATAATTGAAAATTGCTGTGTCGTATCCTGAGGAAACCTTGAATGCTTCTTTTGCAAAAAACATGCGGTCTTCAATGGTTGAGTTGGCGCCTTGTTTGCTGAGCATTTCGTCCAAAGGTGCATATTGTGCTTTTGAAGCCACAATCACAACATCGCGGTAATTTTTTGCTCCGGCTCTTATGAGTGATATTCCGCCTATGTCTATCTTTTCAATTATATCATCGTGTGAGGCGCCGCTCGCAACAGTGTCTTCAAACGGATATAGGTCAACTATTACAAGATCTATTTCAGGAATATCGTACTGCGACATCTGCTGACGGTCGTTCTCATTGTGCCGACGTCCGAGAATGCCTCCGAACACCTTGGGATGGAGTGTCTTGACACGGCCTCCCAATATCGATGGATAGGAAGTTAGATCCTCAACCGCAAGACATGGGTAGCCAAGGCTTTCGATGAAAGATTTGGTGCCACCGGTTGATAAGAATTTTACACCATCGGCATGTAGCTTTGAAAGAATGCTGTCAAGGCCGTCTTTGTGAAACACTGATATGAGAGCTGTCTGAATTCGTTTGGTATCCGCCATCTTGATGTTATTGTAGTATGTTATGATTTTTCAAATTGCAAAATTACGAAAATCGTTTAGAGGATGAAAATATATGTCACTTATTTTATGCAATATATGTGATATTTGTTGAAAAGTTCGGTCAAGGATGGATAATGTGAACTAATGAGGCTGCCTTGATGTTGAAACATTGAATTGATTAAGTAGATGTTTTATCATAATTTGAAAATAGTAGTGGTGCGATAAAAATCCAACCATTGCGATTAATATATTAGTATTT
>CANSRU010000028.1 GCA_947649495.1 uncultured Porphyromonadaceae bacterium
GGGAAACGTATCCGCACATTCCTTTTTCTATCCAATAAGCACTTTCATATATTGGTTTTACCACCCAGTTGCCGTTGGCATCAACAAATCCATATTTTTTTATTTCGGTGTCGTATTTGTGGTTGACTATTTGGCAGAATCCAGATATAGTGCCGAGAAGAGTGAGTATTAAAAATAAGAATTGTCTCATTATCTTTAGAAATTGAAATCGGTAAATATGTCTGATTTTATTGTTTTGGGAATCTGAATTTCCTCGCTTTTCAGAGTGTGTTTCTTGACATTGTCGGTAACGGAACCGGTGAGATTGTCGAATGTTAGTCTCACCGATTTCTGAAGCGTGTCGAGCAGGTAGTAGGTGAATATGCCGTGATTCAGATTCTCCGAAGCTAATGCATTGCGGGCGTCGGATGTGGCTGTTAGCCATGCCACATTTCCTTTTGGCTGTTGCGGTATTGTTTTTATGGCTACGCCGCGATGCTCGCCGAGAGGCTCTCCTCGGCGGTCGCGTCCGTTGAACGCCGCATCGGTTATTATCACCGTGCCGGCGGTGTTCATGGCCGATAGTTCATCCAACAGTTGCCTCACGCTTATGCCTGTGGCCTTTATATTGGTTAGCGAAGCATCTACCGGAAGCAGAAACTGTTCATTGTCGGCCTGTGTACCCAATCCGGCAAAGTAGAGTATAATCCGGGCGTCGCCGTCGTACACATCCGCAATGTCGCGCATCTTGCCCATCATGGAGCGGAATGTGCCGTAAGTGGCGTTTTCATATAGCTTTATGTTTGTCGCCGGTATGCCCATGCGCTTCTCGCAGTAGTCGCGGAACACTTTCCCGTCGTTCAACGCATACGATGCATCCCATTTGGCGTATTCCTCGTTAGCCACAATGAAAGCGAATGTTTCTGTCGATTTGTTCTTGCTCACCGGTATATTCTTATCTACCGTCGCATTTGCCGTCAGGCTGTTGGCTACCACTAAATTCGTCCCCTTCAAGGGGTTTGTCAAAAGGCTTGTCACACCGTTAAGTGTTACCTGGGCAACCCCATCTTCGAAATTTCCTATAGTATCGTATATTGGATCTACAATGATTTTTCCTGTTAAATCCATTATACCCTGTTTCCCATCTATTTTATATGTTATTAGCTCCTCAATGTATTCTATCCAGATGCCTTCATACGAGCAAGGTACAATGATTGAGCCTGAATTATCAATTATACCAAATTTATGGTCAATACAAATGGAAAACAAAGTTGGTGAGATTTGCGATGGGATAAATATTTCATCGTCTGCGATACATGGTACGATAATATTCCCTTTTTTATCAACTAATCCCCATTTATTGTCTGTGCGCACATTACATAATCCGGAAATATTACCGGGTATTAAGAACCAATGTGATCCTACGAAGTCAAATTCACAAGGAATGTCAATCTCCCCAGAGATATCTGTTGCACCATATTTTCCACCAATTTTAACATCGCAAATTCCACCGTTATCTGGATCTGCCAATAAGAATGGTGTTACTTCATCGTACCTACATGGGATAACTAAATTACCATTTTTGTCGATAACGCCTTTCTTATAATTGATATTAACTTCGCAGAATCCACCGTAGTCAGGATCTACCCATTGTTCAAGTTCAATGTGGCTATATTTGAACGGAACCAATATATCTCCTTTTAGATTTGTTATGCCGTATCCTTGGTCTCGGTCAATACTTGCTGTAAACATACCTTTGAATTTTGGATTTGCTAATTCTTCAAGATTAATGTACTCATATTTGCATGGTATTATTAATTTCCCTTTGTTATCAACAGCACCAATCAGTCCATCTAATTCAACTTCACATAGATTGCCATTATCTGAATCGGCCAATTGGTATAATGAAATATCATCATATTTGCATGGGATTACAACCTTCCCAGCGTTATTTATTGCTCCATGTAATCCATCCATTACAACTTGACGCAGACCGGCATATTGTTCAAGTTCAATGTCGTCAAATTTACAAGGAATAACTATTTTCCCATATTTGTCTACGGCTCCTACTTTTCCATCAATCTTCACTGTACATAGTCCATCATAATCTCGATTTTGTAATTGGGTGAGTTTAACCTCGTCAAATATAAATGGTGCTATTAGATTGCCTGATTTGTCTATGCATCCCCATTTAGATTTGCTGGTTGCAACCCAAGCAGTGCCCGATGGCTTTTCGAAGTCAATAAGGGTGATATGAAAAAAAATGGGGGGTATAATCATTTTCCCTGTTTCAGCATTATATATACCTAAATTATCTGTATTAGAATTTCCTACCATAATGTAATCATAATTATCAGGAATGATATAAATGGCGGAACCGTACTGAGACTTCAGGCGTTCGAGCAGTGCTTTGTCTTCGGCAGCGTCGGCGGTGATTGAGAATAGCAGTGTCAGGATTGAAGTGATGGAGATGGTGAGATGTCGCATGTGTGTGAAAAATAGTATATGGGGTTAGTGCTTGGAGATGGTGATGGGGATTTGGGTTGTGGTCATGCGGGGGTCGCGTGTGCGTGCGCGAGCCATCCATTTTTGGAAATCGGCGGTCGGGAGTTCTCTCGGCAGGGCGTGGTCAGCGCGTGCATCAACCGCTTTAGTAAATGGGTTGGGGGAGAATATTATGTGAATCATATTGTGTTCGGTGGTGCGGGATGCGGTCATAACATATTCGTCGACAATATGCCGCTCGGCCTCGGGGGCTTCGGCTGTGGAGAACAGCAAATAGCGGCTGTTGGCCTCCACCCGGTAGGCTTCGCCGGGTTGCGCACGGTAGGGGAGCAGGCAGTAGGCCTGCCCGGAGTCGTCGGTGAGATATACGGCTATGTATCCGCTGACTGGCGATGTGAACGATAGATATAGGTCGTCGCCCGACCGGAAGTCGGAACTCTCGAAGCGGTCAGTGGTGCCGTTGCGGAGAATACGGGCCGAAAACTCCACGCGGTCGGTGGAGAGTTCCCGGATTTTTCCCGACACTGAGCAGCTTACTATAAGCATGCCATCCTGATAGCTGATGTCGAATCGTGGTTGGCTTATTGTCTCAATCCATTCGCCCTTTACCTCGCTGCCACCTACCGACAGAAAGTCGACCGAGGAGCTACCCGAGTCGCTGTTGGTGATTCGGGTGGCATTGGTCTGCGAAACCACGGTGCCGAATTCGTCGGCAATGGCCTGAATCTTGGCGCGGTCAAGCGCCGTAGCTTTGGCTTGCTCCAAGGTTACGTTGTCGGGCGCATGATAGGTGTACTGTCCGGTAACCTTGACTGTGCGCTGTGCAAGGATTGCCGGACTGCACCATATCATTATAAGTATTGCTGCCGGTAGTCGACGCATAAACCTATGTATCAGCAGCATGGGTTACCAGCCTAATATTTCGTCGAGCTGCTTGTGGAGCTCTTCCGACTCATCGTTGAGCTCATCCCTGAGAGCTTTCTTGGCTGCGGCCTTGGCCATCTGGGCGTTGTAGGCTATGCGGGTCAGTACCTCCTTATTTTTATTCTTGAGCGTGCGGTAAGCTTCCACCACAAGGATTGTGCGCCCTATGCTCTGGCTGATAAGGTTCTTACCGGCCGATATGGTTTTTGTGACCGATGCGGCCTGTTCGGCCGAGAGCTGATTGTTGGCCACGGAGTTTTCAACGAGCATGGTTATCTCGGTCTGAATCTGCGACGCGAGGTTCTGCTTGGCCAGTTCAAGCGACTGCATTTTGGCGGCATCGTAATTCTCGCCTATGCTCATCCCCTCGGCCATTATGTATTTCGGGAACATATCGTCGTCATACTCCATCTGCATCATGTAGGAGCGGTCAAACTGCTTTTCGAGCGGAAGGGCTCCGGGTGTCACTTTCCACCCATCCTTGGCCATCCTTTTGGCCTCTTTCTGTGCGGCTTTGGAGGCTTTTTCGTTGAGCTCTTTCTTGGTTGCGTTGCGAAGTTCGCGACGTTCTTTCTGTTGCTCCTTTGAAATCTGGGCGGTGGCGGCCGGAGCCGATGCAGCCAGGCACAGGGCGAGGATTAGCATTACCTTTTTCATAGCGGTATCTGTTTAGGTGGCCGCAGACCCTCGCGCAAGCCGGTGAAATGTGTGATTGGTCCTTGATAAAAAAGAGAAAGCGTGAGAGTCTGTACCTGTTGCCCGTTCCCACGATTCGAGGCCTTCGCATTGCCCTTCAAAGTAAGAACGAGCAACGCAGAAGCCCACGCCGATATGCGCAACTATATCCATGTCTGCATGTTCCTTAACTATGTAAGGAGATGCAGCTGGATAAGTATATAAACATACCCATGAGCATTCACCGTTGCTTATTCCTGACTTTGAATCATTAGAAGTTGCGAAGTTCCGAATCGTCAAGAAATAAGCGCTAAGTAAACGCTTTTCAAAATTTATTGACCCCGCCACCATCCGCGCTGCCTCCGCAGGCTATCGGCGTGAAGTCCCGGCAAAGATAACTCATTGCCGCCCAAATTCCAAAAATAAAATTATTCAGCCCCCTTTTGCCGTCACGCAAGGCCTCGCCCCCCTCAGTATATACCCCCAATCTTTTTATAACTCTAATGAATTTTCTTTTAAAAGAAAATCATATATAGAGATTGTTGTAATTCCGGTTATAATCTTTATCCTGCCGTTGTGTCGCCGTGCGATAAGCTTAATTTTGGTATATGTCGCGCTTGATTGTGAACATTTACTTTTGATTTTTGTCATTTGTGACAGTTTTCTAAACTATGTAAAGGTATGGACAATATTTGACATCCCCAAATCTATGTCGTTGTGTAATCTCAATTGTGTTTGGGTATTCAAATTTTAAGGCTTGAGCAGCTCGATTTGGTAACAAACTCTTTTAACATGGCCGGTGGCCTGTTCAGAAGAGGGTGTGGGCGAGGGTGTCGCCCGATTCTTTGATGGCGGCGGTGAAGCCTGAACGACCCGAAAATATGAGTAGTGGAGATAAAAACAAACCCGGTAGCTTGACGAGTCAGGGGCTATCGGGAGTAAACAGTGCAAAGATACTGCTTTTTAGTAAGTGAACAAATAATTAAGACAATAAATAAGCTCTATGCCTGAAAATTAAGTGTTTTTAAGACTTTAGCAGCTCGATTTGGTAGCAAACTTTCTTAACATGGTCGAGGCCATAGAGCAAGGATGCACTGTCAATATCGAGCCAATGGAATAGCTTTATCATCTTATCGTAGCGGCTGAGAACATAAAAGGTGTCTATCTCTCCTCTGGCATTGAAACAAACAGGCTCGTGGTGCGCTATTCGATTGCGCATATTGTTAATGTAATCGAGTTCGGAGAATATAAAAAGGTGGTCTATATTCTTAGCCGGAGTGGAACGAGGTTTTTTGGGAAAAGCCTTGAGCAACACTCGCCCTGAAATCTTGTATTCATATTTGGAAAACATATACTTCCATACGCCAAATTCCATTTCCGCAAGGAGTTTGGATGGGTTGTAAACGCCACGCCTCACAAGCCCATCGTATGCTTTGTAAATGATTTTTCGGGAAGTTTCGATACGTGCGTCGCGGAAAAATAAGCCGCCGGGTATAACAAAGTCGCGCAGCCAGTGTTCGCCCCACCGAGCAATCATCTGCCGGTCAATAGCGTTACGCAGTGCTACTTCAAAGCAGCTAATGACGGTGAATATCTCTTGGGAGAGTCGGAGATTAAGGCGATAGAGCATCATCGCCTTTCGGGTGTTGTTGCCACAGGCGGCTACATATTTTCGGAGCCGTTTGTCAGAAATTATATTTTCAAATTCGGAGAATTTCATTCTGTTGTAATAAAATACGAAGCCCCAACTTAAATATCGGGAGACCTAACTATTCGTCGGTGGCCGGTTCAGAAGAGGGTGTGGGCGAGGGTGTCGCCCGATTCTTTGATGGCGGCGGTGAAGCCTTGGATGAAGGCTTGGGCCGAGGGGTCGCCGTGGCGCAGGCGCAGGTCGGTTTCGCGTGCGCGGATTTCAAGCAGGCGGTCGCGGACATCGTTGGTGGTGTGGCATTGCTGCAGGAGCATGGTGGCGTCGTTGCGCCCCATGCGGTAGTAGGCTGAGTCGGCTTCCGATATGGCTTCCCCGCCATTGCCGGTGGAGCCATTGCCGGAGCAGGATGCGGCCAATGCGGAGAGTAGCAGGGCTGTAGCTATGTGAATCAGGTGTCTCATAATATGGTCATTGCTATTTTTGCACACGCTTCGGCATCGGCGAGCGCGTTATGGTGGTTGTCAAACGGAATGCCGAGAAACTCGGCGAGATACGGCAGGCTATAGGAGCCACATAGCTGACGTGGAATGAAAGTGCGGGCGCGCTGTAGAGTGCACAGAAATTCAGTGTCGGGCCATTCTATGCCATAAGCCTGGGCTGTGGCTTTGAGGCATCCTTGGTCGAAAGGCTTGTTGTGGGCCACCAACGGGAGGTTGCCTATGAATTTTTTCAGTTCGGGCCATATCTCGGCAAAGGTGGGGGCGGTGTCGGTGTCCTGACGGCCTATGCCGTGGATGTTTTCAGTGAAGTGGCGGAAATAGTAGTTGGGCGTGGGGCGCACAAGCCGGTAGAATGAACCGCTTATCACACCATCGGTCACTTTCACCGCGCCTATGGCACAGATGCTTGTGCGGTGGTTGTTGGCGGTCTCGACATCGATTGCCACGAAGCTATCCATTGCCTGAGGTGCGGGTTGAGATTATGGTTTCGGCGGCATCTTTCACCTGCTCCATGAGCCATCGGGGGGTGGATGTGGCTCCGCACACTCCTATGCTTGTGGCTTGGTCAAGCCATGTGGGGTCTATCTCCGAGGGGTTGGCTATGAGGTAGGTGTGGGGGTTGGCCTGATGGCACTGGTGGTAGAGCACACGGCCGTTGCTGCTCTTTTTGCCACTCACGAAGAGCACCACGCTGTGGGCTGCGGCGAAGCGTTGCAGCCTCTCCACACGGTTGGCCACCTGACGGCAGATGGTGTCGTTGCACTGCACCTCTCCACACCGGCTGAGCTTCTGGAGCCGCCGGCACATCTCGCGATAGCCTTCGAGCGGTTTGGTGGTCTGCGAATATACGGCAATGGGTCGGGAAAAGTCTATTTCCGACAGGTCGGAAGTGTCGTCGACCACAATGGCGTGGCCTTCGGTCTGACCAACAAGGCCGTTGACCTCGGCGTGGCCGGCTTTGCCGTAAATCACTATCTGCGGAGGATTGTCGGCGAGATATGCGGCCTTGATGCGCCGCTGGAGCTGAAGCACCACCGGGCATGTGGCATCGATTATGCGTATGTTGTTTCGCCGGGCGGTCTCGTAGGTGGATGGCGGTTCGCCGTGGGCCCGCAGAAGCACATTGACATCGTGCAGTCCGGCGAGTTCGGTGTGTGTTATCGTCACCAGTCCCTTTTGGCAAAGACGTTCTACTTCATCGCTGTTATGCACTATGTCGCCAAGGCAGTACAGGCGGTCGGAGTTCTGCAGTTCGGCTTCGGCTTTGTTGATGGCCGAGGTCACTCCGAAGCAGAAACCTGATTCCGGGTCTACCTCTATGTTCACCTTGCGGCTCATATTCCGGAAGTGACTGTGCGGTACAGATTGAGAAGCCATTCGTTCTGCTCACTGATGCTCATGGTGGAGTTGTCGAGCAGGCGGGCGTCGTCGGCACGGCGCAGCGGGCTTTCCTCGCGGGTCTCGTCTATGCGGTCGCGGGTTATAACGTTGGCGAGCACCTCTTCGTAGGAGGCTTCGACCCCTTTTCCATTCAGCTCATCCACACGACGGCGTGCGCGGGTTTCGGGCGATGCGGTGACAAACACTTTCATCTCGGCATGGGGAAACACGGTGGTGCCGATGTCGCGGCCGTCCATCACTATACCCTTCTCTTGTCCGAATTTCTGCTGCATGGCCACCAAGGCGTGGCGCACTTCGGGAATGGTGGCTATGGGCGACACGCAGTTGCTGACCTCCATGGAGCGTATGTCGCGCTCCACGTTCTCGCCATTGAGCAGAGTCGACTGGCTGTCGCCATCGACACTGAAGTCTATTTTGATGGATGGGAGTGCGGCAATTAGGGCAGGGATGTCTATGGCCTGTCCATCGGAAATCATACCGTGGCGCATGGCATAGAGGGTTACGGCGCGGTACATTGCTCCGGAGTCGATGTAGCGGTAGCCTATGTTCTTGGCCAGTTGGCGGGCCATACTGCTTTTGCCCGACGATGAATATCCGTCGATGGCTATGGTGATGAGAGGAGTGTTAACGGTGGGCATATCTATTTCTGTTTCTATAGGGAAAATATCAATGTATCAGGTCGGTGAGGTTCATGGATAGGTTGACCATGAATGTGGTGGCTCCGGTGTGGGGCTGGGCGAACGCGAGCCCTATGCCGAACGACTTTACGTTGAGCCCCGCGCAGATGGAGAATCCCGACAGGAAGTTGCGCGCGTAGGTGCTCATGTCGGTGCGGGTCTTGTAATTGTAGCCTATTCCCACATGGAATTTCTCCGATGGCACGAAGTCGGCGGCGAATATAAGGTGGCGGAACAGATTGGACCCGAAGGAGTCCTTAAGTCTCACCTCAGTGTCGTTGGTGCCGTCGCCGGTGTGGTAGTAGGGGAGTTTCCATTTTGTCAGATTCCATGCTGTTACGGAGAAGCGTATGGGGAGAGTGCCGAACGATTGGGTCCATCCCAGCCTGAGGTCTATGGGGAGACGGTCGTAGGCTTCGTTGAAGCGCTTTACCTGACCGCCGAGATTGGCCACTACTACCGAGAAGGAGAGGTCGCGCTCGGGGTCGTAATAGTTCACACCGAGGTCGGTGGCTATGGCGAAAGCGGTGTATTCGGCATAAGAGCTGTAGAGCATCTTCAGCGTTATGCCGCCACGCCAGCGGTCGGTGATGTCGTGAGAGTAGATTCCGCTTATGTTCAGGTCTTTGGGCGAGAATGAACCGGTGATGTTGCCCGATACGTCAGCCTCAGTAATATCGCCATAGCCGAAATATTGGAGCCCTACAGCCCATGCCCCGTGATCGCCGGCACGCGTGCCGAACTTGGCTCCTGCAAAGTTGGCGTCGGCTATATAGCGCATGTAGTTTATGCCGAGCTGCATTTCATATTCCGGACCTAACAGGGCCGGATTCTGGTCAATGGAGTTTATGTCGTCGTCAATGTTGGATATGTTTATGCCACCGAGACCGTAAACGTGGCTCGACGATGGGATGTTGAGGAAATTATAGGCGGGAGAGCTGTCGGCGGAGCTGGCCGTCAATGGGGCTACGGTTATGGAAACCAGTAGGATTACAAATGTAATGACTGATGTCGGTATGTTGCGGTTCATTCGTGGATGTTATATTGGTGTCTGTGAAAACACATAAGATATAAACGCATATCATGCCGCTATATTATATATGGCGCTTCTGAAAATGTCAACAAAAATAAAACAATAATAATCATTCACAAAATGGTAAGTGGCAGTTTGCACGTATGGAGGGCTGTGGCTATTTTTGTCCCAGTAATTAAAACCAATCAGGAGGAATTTGTAAAGTATGATGAATCTTGTACGTGTCTGCAAGCTCTCATTTCCGATTAGTCTCTTTTTGTCGGGTGCCGCCATGGTTTCTGCTCAAAGCCGCTGTGTGATCACATATCAAAGCATGCAGTCGGATATACGGGTTGAAGCATACGTAGCCGAGGCTGTGGATGTGCAGCCGGAGTTTCCGGGAGGTGAGAATGCCATGATGCGTTTCATCAATGCCGAACGGCGCTATCCGCGCGAGGCTTACGCTTCGGGCGTGGAGGGCCGGGTGATGTGCAGTTTCATTGTGTCTCCTGACGGTACGATATCAAATGTGGAGGTGCTGCGCGGTGTGGACGAGAGCCTCAACCGCGAGGCAGTGCGTATAATCCGCAGCATGCCGCGATGGCATGCCGGCAGTGTGGATGGCGACAAGGTGCCCGTCTACTGTCTGCTCACCATCCCTTTCCGCCGATAATCACTGACGTCTCTTTTTTTACCCAATATGACGTGCGACAAACGATATGAACTACGTGAATCGCCGTTGTCGCTGGCTATAGGCTGCATCGCGTTGCCGTGTGGCATATATCTGCTTGTGAGATATGCTTCTGTGTTGAGTAAGTTTGAAATCCTTATGTACATTGCGCTCGGTGTGTTTTATGCGGCGTTTATGGCTGTGATTTGGCTCTATCCCGACCGTCTGGTGATGGACGAGGAGGGCGTTCACTTTCACAAGCCATTTCTGCGCAAGGAGAAAGAGACCGTGTATCTGTGGCGGAATATAGCAACGTGTCATTTCGAATGGATAATGACTTCGGCCACGCGCCGGCCGTTTTTTGATATGAAACTATTTGTGCTCGTTTGCCACGATGGAGCGGAAATCACCATACCCATGCGGAGTTTCTGCTACAGCAGCCGCAGGTTCATGGAGGCAGTGGAGCGATTCAGCGGTGGCCGGTGTCGGTTTGACCGCGAGCAGACAGCAAGAAACCGCCGGCGGCATCTGCTGCGTGCCGGATTGTTTGTTCTTGCCGTCGTGGTGCTTGTGGTTCTGTCTGTCTGAGTTTACTCCTCGGGGGCGAACATCGGGTCCCATGCGGGAAGCAGGGTGGGCTTGGTGTCGAGTATCCTGAGGGTTTTTGCCGGAACGTATTTCTTGTTCACGACGAGACGGAACATATATTCGTCCATCCAGCGGTCGGTGATTATGAGGTGGCCGTTGTTGGCACCGTTGCCCCAGCTGTTCTCCACCATCCATTTCCGCGGCTTGCCATCTGCATCGAGATCCACGGCCATGAGGGTCATGGCGTGGGTTGAGCCGCTTGCGTATGTGCGTATGCGGTCGGCCTTGTCCATGGGGAAGTCAACACCGAAAAGCGATTCGTAGTCCATGGTCGCGGTGTCGAGCATGCCAAGTTCGCGATCAAGGAATTTTCCCACGTCGCATGAGAAATACATCATTGTGCTGTCCTTGATCGATTCGATGGCCATCTTCTTTATCTCGTCCATCGGCAGGTTGATGTAAGTCCAGTTGGCACCATCGTAGTTGTGACGGTCGAAGTCTATCTCATAAAGCCGGTGATAGGGGCGGGTGGGGTCGTTCATCAGCATCACGTATTGCCCTTTGAGGTCGTTGCCGGCATATTCGCGATAAAAGTCGAGAGGGCTGTAGGTGCGGGTGTCGACAATGTTTCCACCGGAGTCGCGGCGTGTCCATGTGAATTCCACAGGTGGCTCGCCAAGGGTCAGGGCAAGGATGCGGTAGACTTGTCCGAGCATCTCCTCCTTGCGCTGCTGCATGGCTTGGGCGGTAGCTTTGTTTTCGGACATACGGCGCAATTCCAGACCATATTCGCGCAGCTTTGTGGAGAGTATGCGCCGCATTTTGGCGGTGTTGTTGCTGCTGTAGGTCTCGGTCATGGCCTCGGCGGGTACAATGCCGTATTTCATTATGTTTTCGGAAAGCCCGGTGTACTGGCCACCGTCGCTCAGCGGGTTGCGGAAGAGCCAGTCGACCATCTTATCGTCGATGGGGCGGTCGGAGTAGTCTATCATTCCTTGCAGGAAGAGGTTGGACTTTTCGAGCTGGTCAAAGAAAAAGTTGTAGTTCTGGCTGAGTTCCAGGCGGTCGAGGTCGTGCTGCATCATAATTTGCGAGCGGAGCACGTTGAGCCCGGTGAATAGCCAGCAACGTCCCGACGAGCGTTGGTCGGTGATGCCCTTTCCGGGCACTTTATGGCTGAAGTGTGTGTCGGGCTTTACGCTGCGGTAGCGTGCATTGATGGCCAGACGGTCAATGTCGTTGGTGCTTATGGCATTGCGGGCGGCACGGTCGGCAGGGGTGTCGGCATAGGCTGTTTTGATGCGCGAAAGCATTTCGGGAGATATGCCTCCATCGGGATTTGCGGCAAATATGCCTGTGCTTGTGGCGATTGCGAGCAGCAGCGCTGTATACAGTTGTTTACGCATGTCTGTGAAATGATTGGGTGGAATGGTTGAACAAAGCACAAAAATACGAAATATGACGGGAGGTGTCAATAGCCTGGCGGCAAGAAAATAAAAAATAGTATCTTTGCACCAGATACCGATTGACGCCATGCCACGTAACACAGTGATATCCATCTGCAAGGCTATAGCCATAATACTGATGGTGATAGGCCATGCCGAGACTCCGGGGCTTATAACGGCCACGCTCTACACATTTCACATGCCGCTGTTCTTTATAACGGCCGGCTATTTCTTCAGCCGCAGTAACATGGACAATCCATGGGGATTCTGCGCGCGGAGGTTCAAGGGGCTTTATGTGCCGTTTCTGAAATGGAGCCTGCTGTTTCTGGTGCTTCACAATGTGTGGTTCCATCTCGGTATACTCAATGAGCAGTATGGCAACTGGTCGGGCGGGGTGACACATCCCTATACGTGGCATGCCATGGCCTCGCGGCTCATGCTGATGGTTACGGCCATGGCCGGTTACGATGAGTTTATGGCCGGAGCGTTCTGGTTTTTCCGGGGGTTGCTGGTGTCGAGTATAGTGTATATGGTGTTGAGCAAGCTGCTGTGTGACAGCGGCAGGATGTCAATGCACACCTCGGCATGGGCCATAGTGGCGATAGCGCTGGCTTTTGCGGCGTTCCGGATTACCAACGGACTTACTGTGAAATATATTGCCAACGGGGGTATGCGCGAGACCTGGGGCGTGATGTTTTTCGGTATCGGGGTGCTTTTCCGCCGGTATGAACCTCAGATCAGGCAGCATTGGGCTTTGGGTGTGATGTATCTGCTGTTGCTGTGTGCCGCAGGGCATTTCCATCTGCATGGCATGAACAATACGGGGCATGTGCAGGATCTGTGGTCGCTTCCGCTGACCGGAACTATAGGTTTCCTGCTGGTGCACTATGTGTCAACGCTGATAGACCGTCGCGACGGCAGGCTGCGCCGGGCGTTGGTGTACATAGGCGACAATACACTGTACATATTCATACTCCACATAATATGCTACAAACCGGTGAGCTTGCTGAAGATATGGTGGTATGGTCTTGATCCGGCGCAGATAGGGTGCCACATGGTGATACACGACTATCATGAGGATTGGTTCTGGATTCTCTATACCATAGCCGGGGTGGGTCTTCCGTTGGCAGCGCTGAAGGCATGGCAGTATCTGAAGACGAGTGTGCCGAGGCTGTTGCCGTCGGGAACATCCGCATGATAAGGCGCTGCGGTTTTTGCTGAAATTGCTACCTTTGCATTCCTAAAACGTATTTGCAGATATGGACGAAAAGAAATCGTTGGGAATGGACATGCTGCACGGACCATTGGTGGGCAAAATAATAATTTTTGCCTTGCCACTGATAGCAAGCGGCATATTACAGCAGTCGTTCATTGCTGTCGATGTGGCCGTGATAGGCCGCTACTCGACATCGCAGGCTCTTGCGGCAGTGGGCAGCAACGGCCCATTCATAAGTATATTGGTGAATCTGTTTATCGGTATATCCATAGGTGCTAATGTGGTCATAGCCAATTATATCGGACGCAGAAACGAGGAGGGCATACGGCGGAGCATATCCACGGTGGCCGCGCTGGCGCTTATAAGCGGAATATTGCTGATGGGTGTCGGACTGACGGTGACACGCCCGATACTTGAATGGATGAACATGCCCGACGATGTGATAGAGCTGGCGGCCGAATATTTAGGCATATATTTCATGGGTATGCCTTTTATGATGGTGTACAATTTCGGCGCGGCAGTGATGAGGAGCATGGGCGACACGCGCCGTCCGTTCTACAGTCTGCTCGTGGCCGGGCTTGTCAATGTGGCGCTCAACCTGCTGTTCGTGACCCGGCTGGGTATGGATGTGGATGGTGTGGCGATTGCTACAGTGATATCGAATGGTGTGAACGCGGCCATAATGGTGTGGTGGCTACGCAGGGAGCCGGGACCGTTTGCCTTGAAAGTGTCGAAAATGGGTATCCATAGGCAGGAGCTGAAAAAGATGCTGCAGATAGGGGTGCCGGCGGGATTGCAGGGAATGGTGTTTTCCACGGCCAATATTTTCATTCAGTCGGCGGTCAACTCGTTTGGCTCGGATGTCATAGCCGGTTCAGCGGCCGCCTTGAACTATGAGGCCTATTGCTATTATATAATAGCGGCATTCTGTCAGGCCACGGTGGCTTTCACGAGCCAGAATTACGGCGCCGGCAACCATAAGCGCTGTAAAAGTGTGTTCAAGATATGCATGATGCTGAGTGTGGTGTTTTCGGCTGTGGCCAATCTGTTGATATCGTGGCGGGCGGAGGCTTTCCTGAGCTTGTTTACCACAGATGCCGAGGTTATGAAATATGCCGTGGAGCGGGTGCACTATGTGCTCACCATCCAGTTCATAGCCTCAAGCTATGAGATAAGCGGTTCGGCCATGCGTGGTCTGGGCTATTCGCTGACACCGATGCTGCTCACCGTAATAGGCACGTGTGTGTTGCGGCTTGTGTGGGTCTATACGGTCAATGTCCATTACCATACGTTCAAGGTGCTGCTGATAGTCTATCCGATAACATGGGTGGTGACGGGTGCGCTGGTAATGGGGGCGTACTACATGGTGCAGCGCCGGGTTTTTGCCGAGCGTGTGCGCACGGTGTGATTTCAGCCGGTTTTCAGGTTGCGTATGTCGGAATATTCCTGCCAGATGAAAAGTATGGCGAATGGCAGAACCGGAATCCATGAGGATGTCACGATGTAAATCCAAAATAAGGAGAGGATGCGCGAGCATGTCTCCATGGCCAGTCTTGGCTTTGCCGACATTTCGCGGACAGGCTTTTTCGCGGCGGTGACATATATCACCCAGCCAAGCCATGCTGCCAGCACCACGGCGCCGGCTATAGTGGCGGTGACAGCTGAGACGGTCCATTGTCCGTGAAGTTTCAGGGGGAGGGCTGTGGCTATCATGCAGCAGATAATCAGTAATATTGATGTCTCGCTTGCAGTGCTGTTGAATATGTGGCGGATACGCATGGTGATGTCGGAATAAACGGTGATGCGCAAAAGTAATGAATTTTTAATTACTTTTGCAATTGTGAACAAAATGTGATTGATAGAATAGATGAATACCATGCCAATAAAAAACAGCGGTGAACGCCTTGAGGTGGTGGATGCGTTGCGCGGATTCGCGTTGCTGGCCATAGTGTTGCTGCACAATCTGGAACATTACAATATATTCGGTTCGCCCGAGGGAGTATCGGCGTGGCTCTCGACCATAGACCGTGCGGTGACGGACGTGGTGTTCTTTCTGCTTGCCGGTAAGGCCTACGCTACATTCTCGCTGCTGTTCGGCTTCAGTTTCTACATACAGATGCGCAATGCCCGCAGGCGTGGCGACGATTTCCGGTGGCGGTTCGCATGGAGGATGCTTCTGCTGGCGGGGTTCGCTCAGCTGCATGCGTTGTTCTACAACGGCGATATTCTGCTGCTTTATGCCGTGTGCGGTCTGGTGCTGATACCCGCTTCGGGGTGGAGCAACCGCACTGTGCTCGCAGTGGCCGCGGTGCTGATGCTGCAACCTTACTGCTGGGGCAAGATTGTGTATGCACTGTTCAATCCGGAATATGTGGACACGAACTCTCTTTTCTTGAAGTATGCAGCGCAGGCCGAGGTGGTGGGCCGTACAGGGAATCTGTGGCAGACGTTGGCCGACAATATATGGAACGGACAGCTGTACAGTAACTTCTGGCAGGTGGAGGCCGGCCGTCTGTTCCAAACACCGGCGTTGTTCCTGCTCGGAATGCTTGCCGGCCGCATGGAGCTGTTTGTGAAATCGGCGTCGAGCCGCCGCTTCTGGCGCCGGGCGTTGGTGGCCGGCGCTGTATGTGCCATGCCATTATATCTGCTCAAGACCATGGTGCCTCCGACGATAGAAAATATAACGATTCTGTCGTATTATGGCATAGCCATACCGATGCTCTATAATTTTGCGTTCATGACGGTTCTGGTGGCCATGTTCGTGCTTGCGTGGTTTGCAGCCGACGGCTACCGGTGGCAGCGTTTCATATCGCCATACGGGCGCATGAGCCTTACGAACTACATCGGACAGTCGATAATAGGGGTGGCCATCTATTACCACTGGGGGCTGGGGCTTTACGATAAACTCGGCGCTTTGGCTTCGCTTGCCGTAGGCGTGGGCGTGTTCATGGTGCAATGGTGGTTCAGCCGCTACTGGCTGTCGGCGCACAGGCAGGGACCGCTTGAATGGCTTTGGAAGCGTGGTACCTGGCTGCATTTATGTGGCAAGCGGGCGGCGGCGTGATGCGCCGTGCGGCACGTAGCGCGGTTTCAGGCTCGGGTTTTGTCTCAATTTCTGTTTCGGGTTGAATCATTGTTTCGGTTTTAACCTCCGTAGGTGTGTCCGCGCGGCGTTTCGGCATCTGCGATATGATGAGGGCAGCCATGGCCTGCACCACGTCGCTTTCAGACGATACGGGGGTGCCATTCAGGGCATATTCTATTACGGCAAGGGTGATTTCGGCTCTAATGGCGGCATCTTCAATCAGATTGATGGCATCGAGCCACTTTCGGCGGAATGAGAAAGATTTTTTCATGCTTGTAAAGGGTTGAGTGCAGTATATTTCAGCCACAAAATTAACGCACGAAATCCCCTCAAGTGTGTGAATTCACACATTTATGGCACACACAGGATGAAACATCTCAGCGCAAATCCAACAGTGGTGTAAATCACGTAGTAATCTGATTGGCGCTATCCATCAACGGATTCCATATTGGAAGAATACGGTACATCTCTTATCAAGAGATATA
>CANSRU010000029.1 GCA_947649495.1 uncultured Porphyromonadaceae bacterium
AGCACCTGACTGTTAATCAGGGGGTCGTTGGTTCAAGCCCATCCTGAAGCGCCAAGAGCCTTCCGAAATTTAAGCGGGAGGCTTTTTTATTTATATCTGATACAAATATGGACAACGGGCTACAGCATCTTATTGAGATTGTCAGACGACGCAAGTCGGTGCGCACATATTCCGGCACGCCGCTTTCCTCCATCCAACGCCGCATTATTGACGAATCCATATCTGCGGCGAGGTCGCCATTCGGAGGCAATGTGTGTCTGCATCTGGTGTCATTGCCTGAGGTGGGGATTTTCAAACCGGTTACATACGGAGTGATAAAAGGAGCCCGCGATTTTCTTGCAATGGGTTTCGGCGATGATGATATGTCGTACCTGTCGGCCGGATATATCATGGAGCAGGTGGTGCTTGACGCGACCGCCCGGGGACTTGGTACATGTTGGATTGCAGCAACATTCAGCGGGAGTGTGTTTGATTCAGCGGCTGATATGCCTGAAGGGATGTCGGTAAAGATAGTGTCGCCTGTTGGTAGCCCGGCTGTAAAACGGAGCCTTTTTGAGCGCGCCGCGCGTGTCGCTGTCGGGTCGGATAAGCGTAAGCCTTTCCCGTCATTGTTTTTTGAGGGTGACTTCTCATCGCCACTTTGCAAAGAGGGCCGGTGGACCATGCCTCTTGAAATGCTGCGGTTGGCTCCATCGTCGGTCAATTCTCAACCGTGGCGTGCGGTGGTGAAGGCTGATGCCGTGCATTTCTATTATGTCGATAAGGGTGGCCTTAAGTTTGTGGACATGGGCATAGGGCTACGTCATTTTGACGCTGTCTGCGAGGCAATGGAGGTGAATGGTGGATTTGTGCGAGCATCCCATCCCGAACCGCCCCGCGGTCTGCGCTATCTTATTTCGTACGTGGTGTGAAAACAGAAGAGACACCGCCACAATAAAGGCGATGTCTCTCTCGATTATGCCGTGGTTGGCGTTTATTTCACGAGAATCTTGGCGGTTTTTTTGCCCTGACGCAATATGTAGTGCCCCGGCACGAGTGTGTTGCCATTGACTCTTATGCCTTGCATGTTGAACATCTCTATTGGTCCATCGGCGGGGTCCATGCCGATTCCGTCTATTGCCGATGTGGTGTCTTCAGTGAAAACCACTGCGACAATATTGTTGTCAGTGAGTTGCGGTAGGACACAGTATTGCCATCCTGCATATTCTCCGGCCGTAGCGGCGGTAGGGATGAGGTTGAGAGCCTGGTTGTCGTTCTCCCCATTTCCGAATGTGGCGCTTTCCACTGTCCATCCTTCATCGGGTTTCACAAAAAGATATGGCATGGTGCCGTTGGGATCAATCATGTCGCCATTGTTGACTTTTGTACCCGCCGGGCCATTGGTGCTGCCGTCGGTCCATAATTCGGCTGTTCCGTTTCCGGTGACCGCAATGTTGATGGGTACCATCGGGGAATTGCTCTCGATGCGAATGGTGAAATCCAAGATACAACCACCGTTGGTGGCTATCTGGGTGTCGCCACATGGGTCAACACTGTTCCAGTCAAGTTTGAAACGTGCGGTGTAGTCGCCCGGGGCTATATCGTCAGGTAAAGTGAATGTTGTTTCCGACGGAACCATGTTGGATGCTCTATGGAACAGATATGTATGACCATCAGAATATCTGTTTCCCTCGCTGTCGTAGAAAGTTCCCGCACCGCCATCGTATCGGTCAAATCCCACAAGGTCGCCATTGGCGGCGATTATAGCCGGATCAACATCGAATGTGCCGTCTTTACCGAAATCGATATAAAGGTAGGAGTGTACCCATTCGCCACCGCCATCGGTGATGGTGAATGTCACAGTGGCACCGGCCGAGGTGGTGAACACGCTTGTTTTACGGTCGGCATATATGGCGCGTCCGGATGTTTTGCCGGTTCCTTCAATTTCGGCTTCCGAGTCATCGCTGTCGCTTATGGAAAGGGTGTTGATATATCTGTCGGTTCTGCTCACGGTTAATGATGGAATACAGTATTCCACAGGCGCATCCGGATCGCGTTCAAAAATTGCGGATACAGTGGTGGGTTCTGCTCCGGTCACAAATGTGTAGGTGCCATTGACGGGAGTGATTGCCGAGCCATTTACGTTAACCTCCTTGATTGTATAGTAAGTGGCAGGAGTGGCCACAATGGTTATTGCGGTTCCCTGTTCGAGCTTCCGTCCGGATGCAATCTTTGTTTCGCCGGCAAACACTTCCAATGTACCCTCTGTCTCGTCAGGTTTTGTTATTGTAATCTGATAACCGGGGGCATTTTCTGGGAAGCCTACCAGTGTTCCGGTATGGCCGTTGCCGGAAATGTCGGTCACCGACAGTCCGTTTATTTTGCTGAAATCGTAAGCAGCGATGATGTTCTTGCCATCAAGGGGCTCCGAGGCCGAGCGGTCGAGAGCCACATCGCTTTCGCCGAGTGCGTCGCGGTATATTCTTACATCGTCAATCGCACCGTTCACGAAGTTGTTGAGGTTATCAATGGAGAAGGCTGTGTTATCAGCCATCACGTAGCCGGCGCCCACAAGAATGTCGGCATACGATGGGATAGCGTTAGTGGCGCTTACTCCCGAAGGGGACTCGGTAGCCACTCCGTCGACATAGAATTTTGCGGAGTTGCCCGAATAGACCCAGCATAGGTGGTGCCACTCATCGTTTGTTAGCGCCGATGTTGAGTTGTGGTGCTTGGCGTTCCAGCTGTTACCGGGATAGTTGAAACTTGTAGAGACCACGGTCGGTACGGCATACACGGCCCAACCTGACACATCGTTATTGTTGTTGCCGGAATATCTGCGCACGCGGTTGGTGATGAAGGTCTGTGTGCCGGCCTGATTTATCTTGGCCTTGAGCGAAACGGTGAGCGTGCCGCCGGCCTCAATGTTGAAATCAGGACTGTTGGGAATCACCATGTATCGGTTTCCGTCAAGATTCAGGGTTCCGTCGTAGATGTCACTGTTGTCGTTTCCCTGGTCGCCGTTGTCGGAGCCTTCTGTTAGCCAATCGAGGTCGAATTTCATAAAGTATAGACGGAATCCATCGTCGCCGGGAAGATTGCTGTCCCATTTACCCTCCTCTACAAAGCAGCCTATTGAGCCGTCGGGTAGCACAGTGAGAGATGAATAGGCTGAGTAGCCGTCAATAAGTTGGCGCTTAACAGGCCATGTGCCGCCTTCGTCATACGAAAGATATACTGACACATCGCGTCTTACTGAGCCATCGGCGGGGAGCGAGTGCAGCATTCGTGTCTGTCCGTCGGTTGACGGATACACGATTATGTCGCCGTTGCAGTCGGGGTCGGGAAGATCAGTTACGTATGATGCGGCGCTCCAGGTTTTACCTCCGTCGGTCGACTTTGAGAAACGGCGCTTTCCTGCTGAGCGGATGCTCATTATCAGTGTGCCGTCGGCCATCTCCACCAACTTCGATTCGTTGCCGTTTCCGGCAGCGGGAATGCGGGTGTCGGCATTTAGCACGCCCCATGTCTGGCCACCGTCGTCGGAATAGCACACCATTTCGTATACATCCTGTAATGCCCATACTGAGGAGTGGCGGGAATTTGCCACAAACATGATGCGTCCGGATTTGGTCTGTAGCATTTTGCCCGATGCGCAGAATGAGCCGTACCATGCGGGCTGATAAATCTGGTCGCTTATGGAGCGCGGTTCGCTCCATGTCAGGCCGTTGTCGGAGCTTATCGACACATAGAAGCCGGCACGGTCGGTTTTTGTCGAAGCAAAGAATCCTTGGTCGCCTGAAAATACAGCCACGAGGTTGCCTGTGTTGCGGTCAAGTACCAGGGCCGGGTCGCCATAAGTTTTTCCGGTGGAAGCGTTACCTTCGGCTATGGTTATTGCCTCGCTCCATGTCTCACCTCCGTCGGTGGAGCGCTTTGCCACCACACTTATCGTGTTGGGTAGGTCGTTGAGGGCATCTCCACGTTTGTCGGCCAGTGCCACTAATGAGCCGTCGGCGGCAGTTTCGAGTGCCGGTATGCGGTAGTATTTCGAGCCATTCTCGTTCATGTCAAATACGAGTACCTTGGTAGGGGCATCCGGATTACGTACAAATGTGGCGCTTACGGTGGAGGCTCCATTCATTGTGAATGTGTTGCCGTTTATGGGGCTGCCGTTTACATATATGGCTTCTGTAAGATAGTCTGTAGCCGGTGTTGCGGTTACTGTGAGCACTGTCCCGTCCTCGACTTTTGAGCCGGATGCATGTTCCTGAACTCCGTCGCTTACGGTTATGGTTCCGTTTCCGTCGGCCGGGATTTCTATGGTGAGCAATGAGCCGGTAGCTGAATAGTCGGGAAAGCCTACTAATGTTCCGGTATGTCCGTTGCCGGTTATGTCTGTGGCCGAGGTGCCCGACAGATTGTTGAAATCGTATGCGGCGATTATGTTTTTGCCATCAAGAGGTTCAGAGGCTGTGCGGTCGAGAGCCACATCGCTTTCGCCGAGTGCATCGCGGTATATTCTGACATCGTCAATTGCACCGTTCACAAAGTTATTGAGATTGTCAATGGAGAAGGCCGTGTTGTCGGCCATTGCGTAACCGGCACCCACAAGAATGTCGGCATACGATGGGATAGCGTTAGTAGCGCTGACTCCCGAAGGGGACGCGGTAGCCACTCCGTCGACATAGAATTTTGCGGAGTTGCCCGAATAGACCCAGCATAGGTGGTGCCACTCATCGTTTGTTAGCGCCGATGTTGAGTTGTGGTGCTTGGCGTTCCAGCTGTTACCGGGATAGTTGAAACTTGTAGAGACCACGGTCGGTACGGCATACACGGCCCAACCTGACACATCGTTATTGTTGTTGCCGGAATATCTGCGCACGCGGTTTGTGATGAAGGTCTGTGTGCCGGCCTGATTTATTTTGGCCTTGAGCGAAACTGTGAGTGTGCCGCCGGCCTCAATGTTGAAATCAGTGCTGTTAGGGATTACCATATATCGGCTGCTGCCGTCAAGTTCGAGATGTCCGGGGCCGTTGTTTTCTGATAATGTTGTTGTTTTGGTTTCGCTCCATCCGGGGTAGCTGAGTGTGGCTGTCACCTCATTGCCGTTGGTGGTATATGTGATATCGGGATTGCCTACTGCCGGAATGAATGTGGCTGAAGTTCCGTTTGCGTTCCATCGGCCTGGAGTGGAATATGTGGCCCATCCGTTCTCGCCATCGGCTATTACCTTTTCGGCAAGGAGATCGCCTATGGCATTCACACCTTCGTGGCTGAAGTGGATATACCCGTTGAAGGCCTGCTCATATTGCATGGCGCAATTTTTTGTATCGATGGTTTCCACACCATCCATGTCGGCGGCAAGTGCGTCCTGCGCGTCGCGTACTTCCTGACTGAAGGATACTGAACCTGAGGGTGTCACGGTGGATTCTCCCGGCTTTACTATGTGGCCTATATAGAACTTTCCATCGGCAAATCCGAGTTCACGCCGGCATTTCTCAATGAGGGTGCGCAGCCATTGTTCGTAATATTCCCTGCTTTGACCGCTGTCGGCGCAGCCCTGCATCCACCATATTCCGGCGAGACGTGGCTTTTTTCCTCGTGCAAGGAGGTCGGTTATGGCCGGTTTGAACATATTCTCGTAGAAGTATGTCCAGTTGGTGTTGTCGGATGGATTGGCCCACGATGAGATAAAAGAGCCTGATGCACCTAATTTTATTATATACAGTTCGCTTTCCGGAAACGCTTGCGCGAATTTCATTCCAAATTCACCCTCCATGCCGCGACGTCCCTGGGCGCAGTCGGTGCCATTGCCGGTGCTGTAGGTTCCGTAGTTGTGAATCATGTTCATCGCCGTGCGTCCGAGGGTGTTCTCGTTACGGTACCATAGGTCCAGCCATCCAGGTTGAACATCAGTGGTGCTGCCGTCAATGACCCATCGGGCGGCCTCGCCAAGAGCATTCGACGACTGGTTTTGAATCTGGCAGCTGCGGTACCATATCTTTAGTTTGCCATTGTTGTCGTCCGATGAATACCATGTGTTGAGGCGGTTGTCCTCAGTGGTGTCGAACATGGCCGAGCCATCGGCGTTTGACTGCCCTATGGTAATGAATATCGGTACTTCCTGTGTGGTTTCCGTAGCTGAAATGCTGCCCCACGTGCATAATGTCAATGCCGCAGTGGCAAGATAGTGTGATAGTCTGGTTGGGTTCATGTATGGTTTTAGATTTAAATAGGTATATGATGCAAAGATACATACAAGCCGTGCATAAAGCAAATGAATTTGTATGAAGTGGTTGTACGGAGTGAAATTTATTAAGGAGCTGTGTAAAATTTGTATTACGGAATTTTTTCCATAATTTTGCGTGTGATTAACAATAAATATATAATGTGAATCTATGTTTTCCGGAATTGTAGAGGAGGCTGCGCGTGTGGTGGCCGTTAAAGATGAAGGCGGTAACCGTCATATACGTGTGAGTTGTTCATTTGCCGATGAGCTCAAAATTGATCAGTCGGTGGCACACAATGGTGTGTGCCTCACGGTGGTGGCGCTGCATGGCGATGGAACCTATACGGTGACTGCCATACAGGAGACGCTCGACCGCAGCAATCTCGGGATGCTCGAGGCCGGTTCGGTGGTGAATCTCGAGCGTTCGATGATTATGAACGGACGTCTCGACGGACATATTGTTCAGGGACATGTCGATTGCACAGCCGTGTGCGAGAGTGTTGAGGAGGTTGATGGCAGCCGTTATTATAAATTCCGGTATGATGTTAATCCGGCCTTGGTTTCGAAAGGTTATGTAACTGTGGAGAAGGGTTCGGTGACAGTCAACGGTGTGAGCCTTACTGTGTGCGATTCCGAACGCGACAGTTTCAGGGTGGCTATTATCCCTTATACTTACGAGCATACTAATTTCCACACCTTCGAGGTCGGTACAAAAGTCAACATCGAATTTGATATAATCGGTAAATACCTGAGCCGACTTATGGAATTTGCGGAGCGTTGAAATGTAAATTCACGCATTTTCGCTTCAGACAGCATTTAACTTTGCGGTGTTGAACCATAGTGGAGTTAAAAGCTGTATTTATGAATGAACTGAATTTTTCGTCTGTCACCATGGCCGGTATTTTCTGGCTGTTGGGGCTTCTGTTGGTAGATTACGTGGCCGTTCTGGTGGCTGTGGTGATAGATCTGCGCAGCGGTACGTTGAAGGCCCGCCGCAACGGTGTGCCAAGAACTTCGGGTGGCTATCGCCGTACGGTCGATAAACTGTCGCGTTATTTTATCACGCTTATGGCATTGACTGTGATAGATGCCATGCTGGTGGTTTCGGCTATGCTTTTGCGTTCTACCATGGGGTGGAGCGTGCCTGTGTTTCCATTGTTCACCACTTTGGGTGCGGTGTGCCTGACATTGATAGAGGCTAAAAGCGTAATGGAGAATTCGCAGTCAAAAACTGACTATACATCAGCTGCCGATGCCGTGGCGGGTCTGCTTGCCGACAAGAGTTTCCGCGCGCTCATCGATGCTTTGCGCGATGTTATCCCTAAGAAATAATAATGTCAGTTGTTGATACGCTTCGTGGAGCTGCCTGCCTTGAGCAGATAGATTCCGCGCGATGAGAGCTTGTAGCGGTAGATTCCCGGTTGAAGTGTCTGCTGCACCACCGGTTGGCCCAATATTGTGAATATTTTCACTTGCATCCGTTGGCGCACCACTACATAGACATATCCTTCCGATACTGTGGAGTAGACCTCGTCGGGTGTGTCGATGTGTATTTCGGTGGGTGGTCCGGGCAGTCGCTCTATCTCTTCCCATGCGCGTGTAGTGCCAGCGGCGGTTATCGCCGTTGATATCGCTATGGTAAGTATTATTCCGAGCTTCTGAAGATTCATTTACCGCAAAATTAGTGATTTTTTGCGAATTGCCATCTATATGCCCATTGATTAGCGGAAGCTCCTGGGTGCCATGCCGGCGATATGGAGTGACAGGTCGCTGATGAATCGGGGCGTGGTGCCGCAGCATCCGCCGGCTATGTTTATCCGGCCTTTACCGGCGGCTTTGATTATGGAGTCTGAGATTTTGTTGCAGGGGACCTCCTTGTTTCCATCACCGGCCGATGGACACAGGGATACTGGCCATGGCACATCGGCAAGAACGTCAAGGGCATTTGCTATGGTGTCGGGATGGCTCACGCAGTTTATCCCTACGAACAGCGGGGCTGTATCGTAAATATCCTCTATTAAGGTTGCTGTTTTCTGGCGGGAGAGCATCTGTCCATCTTCAGATGGTACATAGGATATGGCCCACCGTATCTCTTTGCCGGAGCACGCCCTGACATTGGCCATGGCGGTTTTGGCTATTTTCACGGTATTAAGGTCGGTTACAGTTTCAAGGAATATGAAGTCGGCTCCTCCATCCACGAGCGCTTCAATCTGCTGGGTGTAGAATCGGGTAATTAGTCCGCTATCAAGAGTGGCAGTCGGGTATGCCGGCCCTATGCTTCCTGCAACCCACACCTTGTGAGGGGCTGAGTCGGCGCACATGCGGGCTATTTTTGCTCCCGACATACTTAATCGGTAAATGTTGTCAAGCGCCACTTCTGTTTTGCCGGTCGGAGTACCGGGACAAAATGTGTTGGTGGTTATGATATCGGCTCCGGCATCTATATATTGACGGTGTATTCCGGCTACTGTTTCAGGGGATGTGGTGTTTAACAGGGCAGGCAGGTGGCACGCACTCTTCGCGTCCATGAGCATAGTGCCCATAGCCCCGTCGGCCATCACGATACGGTGTCGCATCAATTCGTTAAACAGATTGATGCTGTGGGCATCGCCCGGTGTCATTCGGCGGAGTTGTCGTCTGTAGTGGCGCTTCCCGGTTTTTTCCATCCGCGGCGCGGACGTATTAAAGTGCCATCAGTCTTTGGTAGCGACGGTTTGCGGCCTATAAGCATCTTGAGGGCATTTTCATTGCGTCGGCGTGCCAACGGATTTTCGCTTTCCCGCTCCTCACGGCTGTTGTGGAATTCGCGGTTGTCGCGACGCGGAGATTTGCTGTCGCGGTTGTCGCGGTCGGCAAAGCGGCGGTGGTCGGAGTGATATTTCTTCTCCAGAGCGTTCATTTCCTTGCCTTGGCGTTGTGGCTTCTTGCCTCCCATGCCTTCGCGGCGTGCCTCGGCGCGCCATCTGTCGTCGCTCACGCGGCGCGGCGCTTTTTTATCGGGGCGCTTGATGTCGCTCTTTATTGAGCCTCCATCCTTACGGAACGATTTGTAATCGCCGTCAAAAATGATGTATTCGCGGAGCTCGCACTCAAGCGCACCGTTGAACAGTGGCATTTTAAACGATGGAGCGAGACCTATTTTACGGAAATACTCCTCTTTGTAGGCTATGATCCATGCGTGGTATCCCTTGAACACATGTTTCAGCTTCGTGCCTATGGTGGCATACAGGCCGTCCATGTCGTCGGTACTTATGCGTTCGCCGTAAGGGGGGTTGGTTATGAGCACTCCATTGGCCGGAGCCTCTTCCCATTTGGAAAGTGGACGCACACAAAGGTCTATGTATTTACCCACACCGGCGCTTTTGATGTTTTCGTTGGCTATGGCCACGGCTTTTGGCGAGATATCGGCTCCATATATTTTATGGGTGAATTCGCGTTCCGACGATTCGTCGTTGTAGATGGAGTCGAAAAGTTCGCCATCAAAATCCGGCCATGATTCGAACGCGAACCGACGGCGGTAGACTCCCGGATTGATACCTGCGGCGATAAGAGCCGCCTCAATCAGGAATGTGCCTGAGCCGCACATGGGATCGACCAGCGGACAATCTCCGCGCCATCCGCTCTTCAATATTATGCCTGCGGCAAGAACCTCGTTGATCGGGGCTTCTGTCTGTCCTACGCGGTAGCCGCGTTTGTGCAGTGACTCGCCGGAAGAGTCGAGCGATAAAGTGACACGTTCACCTGATATGTGTACGTTGATTATTATGTCGGCATCCTGCACTCTCACTTTCGGGCGGCAGTCGGGGCCGAGACGGTCGCGGAAAAAATCGACTATACCATCCTTCACGCGGTAGGTCACATAGCGGGAGTGTGTGAATTCATCTGAATTGGTAACTGTGTCGATGGAGAATGTCTTGTCCAATGACAGCACCTTGGTCCAGTCGTATTCCTTTACCATCTCGTAAAGGGAGTCGGCATCGGGTGCTGTGAACTTATATATGGGTTTGAGGATTCTAAGAGCTGTGCGGCAGCACATGTTGGCGCGGTATAGCATTTCGAGGTCACCTTCAAACGACACCATGCGTCGTCCGGGTTCCACATTGGCCGCCCCAAGCTGGCGCAGCTCCTCGGCCAGCACATCTTCCAGTCCCTGGAATGTCTTGGCCACCATTTCAAACTGTTGCGTGGACATAATTCTTCAATTTGCTGCAAAGTTACCATTTCCACAGCAAATATCAAAGGAAACGCCGCGTCTCTTCTCTATTCAGTGGCGTCGGTTGCCGGAAACAGGAATATTGAGAAATTCACGCTTCCGTAGGCTATATGGCGGTGGAAGTGGGGCAGGTGTGAGAAATCGCGTGTGCGTGAGTGCTCTATTATGAATACTCCTCCAGGGCGCACTACGCCACTCTCTATCACTTTTACGGGAACTTCGTCGAAGCGTGGCATATCGTAGGGTGGGTCGGCAAACACAAAATCCATGGAGTGGCGGCGTGCCGTGTCAAGGTATTTGAACACATCGCCGCGTATGAGCCGCAGATTGTCGGCTCCGAGCATGGAACGTACTTTGTCGATGAAGCGGTATTGGGTGTTGGCTTTCTCTACCGATGTCACCATGGCGGCTCCTCGCGACAATAGTTCAAACGTAACGGCTCCGGTTCCGGCAAAAAGGTCGAGAGCATCTATGTCATATATATCCAGAAGATTTTCTATGATGTTGAATATGTTCTCGCGGGCGAAATCGGTGGTGGGGCGGGCTGTTATGTTGGTGGGCACGTCGAAACGGCGGCGTCCGTATTTGCCTCGTATTATTCGCATGTCGGTAATATTAGTAAGTCAAACGGGGCTTGCAGCGTGGCTTTTGAAGCCCGGCAATGCAATGTCGATAGTGGAATCTGGTCGATGGAGCGAATATACGGATTGAGTATCTCTGCTATTTCCTGTCGGTCGGAGCCCTCTATGTGCATGCCGGTTGAATTCATGTCAAGGCCGAGACTCTCCATTGAAGCCATTATGTAATATGCTGCATCGATGGGTTTCTGGTAATCGAAGTCGTTGGCGAGCAGAAGCCGGTCGCCATCAATGGCTATAAGTGTCATGCGGCGGTCGCGTGTCAGTGCGTATATCCGGCTTGTCCCGTTGTCTCCGCCGGCTTTTCTGAAATATCGGCATAGCATGGACATGCGGTCGGTGAACCGTATGTTGTAGAACGTGCGGAGCAGAAATGATTTTATATCCGCGTCCTGCACCGAAGCTACAATGGCGTTGGAGCATCCGGTGGAATGGATTTCTATTTCAGATTCTGTGTCTATTTCGGGATTGGTTGTGGCCAAGGCTGTCCGGCAGTCGTCGTTGGTAGACTCTGCCGGAAGGGGCATGCGGTAGCAGTAGTCGGTAAGGCACTCCACCTTTTTGAAGTCGTCGAGCAGCAGGGGATTGTCGTATATCACATCCTCGAGTGCTTTGAGCGGATTTATGGCTGCCGGATCGAGCCGGAAGCTGCGCCATATCATCTCCTCGTTCTCTACCGGAGGATACAGCGCCACATCGAGAGCCCTGTCGCTGAGCGTCATGCCCAGACGCCACAGTTCGGGCTGGGATATCAGGTTCTTGTCAAGTTTGCCTTGTTCCATACGGCAAAGTTAACATTTTATTTTCAGAATAAATCTGCCGTTGGATACAAATGGCCGCCTCTCACCATCTCACGATGCTTCAGGGCGGCCTAAACCTTAAAAATCAAATCCTATGAAAACATTTAACATTGCAAAATTACTCTCATCGGATGTCGTAAACAAATGTCACACACATATTTATCGATAATTAACTTAAACTCCCGCAATTAGTGAAAAAATCACTAAATTTGCCAAATATATATTTTAACCTAATGGCTAAATTCCAGATCAACATATTGGGTTGTGGGTCGGCCACACCGACGCCACGGCACAATCCATCGTGTCAGGTGATTGACTATCGCGATAATCTGTTTATGATAGATTGTGGCGAGGGCTCCCAGAGCATGATGCGACGCATGAAAATGAATTTCACACGTCTCAATCATATATTCCTGTCGCACATGCACGGTGATCATTGTCTCGGTCTGCCGGGGTTGTTATCCACTTTGTCGCTCCACGAGCGAACAGGCAAGGTGACTGTGCATCTGCCGGCCGAAGGTGTGAATATAATGAAAAGCATCACGGATTTTTTCTGCCGCGAGTCCACGTTTGAGATAGCCTTCGAGCCGGTGACGGGCGATGGCGGGGTGGTTTTTGATTCCCCTGCGTTGGAGGTCAGGGCGTTTCCGCTTTACCACCGTGTGCCTTGCTATGGATATATATTCAGGGAGAAAGCGAAACTACGCCACATAAAGGGTGACATGGTTAAGTTCCATAATGTGCCTGTGTCGGCACTCCACGACATAAAGTGCGGTGCCGACTATGTCAAGCACGATGGAACCGTGGTGCCCAATGCAGCTCTCACGTCCGATGCTGATCCGGCGATGAGCTACGCCTACTGTTCCGATACAATGTTTGATGAGCGTGTGGCTGAGGCTGTGCGTGGTGTCGATGTGCTGTACCACGAATCTACCTATTCATCCGAATTGGCGGTTCAGGCCCGCCAGCGTGGTCATTCAACCGCCCGCGAGGCTGCCGAGATAGCACGGATGGCAGGCGCCCGTAAGTTGATAATAGGTCATTACTCCAAGCGCTACACTGATGTGGAGTTGCTTGCCCGTGAGGCCCGCGAGGTGTTTGATGTGGTGATACCGGCCGAGGAGGGGCTGCGTGTGGATCTGTTATGACACAGGAGGATACGGACATAAAATTTATGCGGATAGCTCTCGATGAGGCCCGCGAGGCAGCCCGGACCGGAGAGGTCCCGGTGGGGGCCGTGGTGGTTACACACGGTAGGGTGATAGGCCGTGGACATAATCTCACGGAGGCTCTCGGCGATGTCACCGCTCATGCCGAAATTCAGGCTATAACGGCGGCGGCTCAGGCTCTCGGCGGGAAATATCTTCCCGACTGCACTCTCTATGTCACGGTGGAGCCTTGTCTGATGTGCGCCGGGGCCATAGGCTGGAGCCAGCTCGGACGCATAGTTTATGGAGCATCTGATGCGAAACGCGGTTACAGCACATTTACTCACCGGGCGTTCCATCCTAAAGCGGAAGTGTGCTCCGGAGTGTTGGCCGACGATTGTGCGGCTCTTATGCGTGATTTCTTTTCAAAACGGAGATGATATGGGCGGCGGTACGGTGAAATATACATTGCGTGTGGCGAGAATTGTGATTTCGCTGGCAGTGTTCGTTGTTCTTACCGTGGGCGTGATGTGCTCGGCATTCATGCTTCCGGCCGTAGGGCCTTGGCTTGCCAAGATACAGTTGGTGCGATCGCTCATGTACTTTTCACTGACCATATTTGTGGTGTGGCTTCTTGTAACGCTTATGTTCGGCAGGATATACTGCTCGTCTGTGTGTCCGCTCGGTACTCTTCAGGATATATCCGCCCGGGCCATGCGTCTGGGGCGCAACGCCCGCCGACGTGCTTACCGTTACCGCCGTGCCGACAGCGTGTTGCGCTATGTGATGCTGCTGGTTATGCTGGTGAGCCTGATGGGGGGCGTTATGCTGTTGATTTCTGTGCTCGACCCGTTTCAGGCCTATCAGCGTGTGTGTCACGGCTTTTTCAATCCCTTGGTGAGGCTTGCGGTCAATTCGCTTGCCGCCGTAGGCATCCATTGTCCGGTGTCGGGTGGGAAAATATTGCTTGTGTCGGTGTCGGCGTGTATTATCGGGACATCGATTTTTTTCGCTACGGTGCTGATCTCGGCGCGGCATGGCCGGCTGATATGCAACACTGTGTGCCCGGTGGGAACCACGCTCGGCCTGATAAGCCGATTCTCCATATTCCAGATGGATATTGATACCGACAAGTGCATACAGTGCCGCCGCTGTGAGGAGGTTTGTAAAAGTGAATGCATAGATCTTACCGACCATGTGGTTGACGGCTCGCGTTGCGTGAACTGTTTCAATTGTATAAATGTGTGTCCCAACGATGCCATACGTTATACGGCCACACGCAAGCGGCTCTCCATACCGATGATGCAGCGCATAAGTGGCGTGGCCGCCAACAATGCCGCTGTGAAGGGTGCAGGCGGAAGTGCTTGCGGATGTATTAAACAAAAAATAGAAAAACCGATAGGAAAATGAAACAATATCTTGACCTGCTGCGCCATGTGATGGAACATGGTACTGATAAAAGCGACCGTACCGGCACAGGCACACGCAGTGTGTTCGGCTATCAGATGCGGTTTGACCTCGCCGATGGGTTCCCGCTGCTCACAACCAAGAAACTGCATCTACGCTCCATTATTCATGAGCTGCTGTGGTTTCTGAAAGGGGATACGAATGTAAAGTATCTGCAGGACAACGGTGTGAGGATATGGAATGAATGGGCCGACGAGAATGGCGACCTTGGTCATGTCTATGGATATCAGTGGCGTTCCTGGCCTGACTATAACGGTGGCGCCATAGACCAGATAGCCAATGCGGTTGAAACAATTAAGAACAATCCCGATTCGCGGCGCATAATGGTGAGCGCATGGAATGTGGCCGATATCGACAATATGAATCTCCCGCCGTGCCATGCACTGTTCCAATTCTATGTGGCCGACGGACGTCTGAGCCTGCAGCTCTATCAGCGCAGTGCCGACTGTTTTCTTGGTGTGCCGTTCAATATCGCCTCTTACGCGCTGCTGCTTATGATGGTGGCACAGGTCACCGGACTTAAGCCGGGCGAATTTGTACATACGCTTGGCGATGCACATATTTACAGCAATCATTTCGAGCAGGTGGCCACGCAGCTCGAGCGCGCTCCGCGCAAGTTGCCGCGTATGGTGATTAACCCTGATGTGAAAGGCATATTTGATTTCAAATACGAGGATTTCTGGCTTGACGACTACGACCCGCTGCCTCATATCGCCGGAAAGGTTTCAGTGTGAATGCAATGGATAAAATAAGTATAATAGCTATTGTGGCCCGCGATGGCGCGATAGGGCGCGGAGGCGACCAACCGTTCCACATACGCGAGGATTTCCGCCGCTTCAAGTCGCTGACCATGGGTAAGCCGCTGGTAATGGGGCGCAGGACATTCGAGGCTCTTCCCTCCGGAGCGCTTCCCGGGCGCCGTAATATAGTGGTGAGCCGCCGCGATGATTTCTGCGCACCTGGAGTTGAGGTGGCCGCATCGTTGGAGAAAGCCATTGAAATGGCCGGCGGTGAAGTGATGGTGATAGGTGGTGGCGAGATATACCGTCAGGCAATGCCATTAGCCACCCATCTGTATATCACCGAGGTCGACGCCGACGTGCCCGATGCCGACACACACTTTCCGGCGATAGATTCAGAGATATGGCAGACGACCGATATCTCCGACTACGCCACCGACCCACGCAGCGGCGCCCGCTACCGCTTCGTGGACTACTCCCGCCGATAAAAAACACACCCTTGATGTAAAGTGTGCGGGGGTTGTGAATGTGTGGAATTATCCTTACATTTGCATCGTTTCAAGGAATGCCCCGGTAGTTCAACGGATAGAATAGAAGTTTCCTAAAC
>CANSRU010000030.1 GCA_947649495.1 uncultured Porphyromonadaceae bacterium
CATCTGCCTTACAAGCAGAGGGTCGGGGGTTCGAATCCCTCAGCACCCACCCAAGTAGAAATTTCCGTAAATCCCGAGCGCTGTGCGCCTGGGATTATTTTTGTCATCATACGTCTGGCCGCCCTCAAAGTCCGCGCGGCGCCCGCCGCCGGAGTGCCGATATTGGTTTTTTAACACTCGTTTCCCCATATTTTCATGCTTTAACGCATATATTTGTATTCGGAATAGTTATGTCGGCGTTGTTCGCCGTGTCTTTAGCATTTTTCCTGCGGACACACACAGATTTGATAGTAATTATAAATTTATACACTAAACATTTGACCATGAGAAAAACTTTACTCCTTCTCTTTGCGGTTCTGTTGATGCCGGTTATTGCGATGGCGCAGACCAACATGGCGTTGCAGAAAACGCAGCAGGCCTATGCCAATCAGTCGGGGAAACGTTCGGAAACACGCTTGCATGTCCCCTACGAGGTGATTGGCCGCACTCTTCCCGCCAGTGGTGATGAATGCTACACCGTGGGTTGGTGGTTCAACCTCTCGGCCTATTGCTCTTCCTCTACTCAGAATGCCGCGCATAAGAAAGCCGTGCTTGCCCGTCTTTGCACTCCCGAGCACATGAATCTCAATGGCTCGTGGTTAATCTGTGTCGACACGGCCGGAACAATAAGCCTCGTCGGTCACGGCGGAGCCGGCGAGGGGGGAGCTGCCGAGGCAGGCATCCAGGGCGATGTGGAAGGTGCTTCGATAGCTTTGGACCAATGGTACTATATGACATTTGTCGTTGACAATGCCAACTCGAAAGCTGCCCTTTATCTTGATGGAGAGTTGCTGAACGAATGGACCCTGTCAGTGCCTCTTGCCTACGGCGGTACTAAAGGCTGGGCCGATGGAGAATTCTATTTCGCCGATTATGGTTTCTCAGGCATGCTTGATGATGTTCAGTTCTATAGCAAGGCATTGTCGGCCGAAGAGGTCGCCATGGCTAAGCTCAATCCATCGATTGTCGGTGGCCTGACAGCTCTCTACAACATGGAGGAGGCTACAGCCGTGCAGGCCAATTCGGCTCCTGACGGAACTATTAACGCAATTTATCAGAACTACACCGCCGGCTTCTGGGGTTCTGATGGTCTCGGCGGATACACCCTGCCGTCTTATGCTTCTGAATGGAGCGAGGTTGAGACTGTGCCCACTCTCGCCGCAGGTCGCGAGGATGCCATAGCCAAAGTCACAGTGATGGTTGAGCAGCCCGATGGCGGTGTGCTTTCAGTGATGAATGGCGGTGCTGCCGTTGAGGACGAGGCTGAGATTCCGGTAGGCACCGAGCTTACCATCACCGCCACTCCCGCCGATGGCTACAGCCTTGTCGGCATATATGCTGTCGACTTGACCACAATGGATGTTACAGAAATTTCCGAAGGCGCATATACCGTGACCGGAGCCGTGATGTTCCGCGCGCTTTTCTCCGATGCCCGGCATGCACTCACTGTAGTCAACGAGCATAATCTTGCCTACACCATTACCCGCGGCGGCGAGGCAGTCACCGATTTGAGCTCCCTGATCGGTGGGGCCGACTATAGACTCACCGTTGAGGTTCCTTCTGGCATGGTGCTCAATGCCGTTCGTCTCGGCGATGAAGTGCTCACGGCCGAAAATGGTGTCTACACCATAATCCTTGACTCCGATGCCACCCTTACCATCGATGCCCGCGAGAAAGTGAGCTATACCGTTACATTCGTTCAGCCCGAGGGTGGTACTGTCGGCGCTACTTATCAGCTCATGTCGGCTACTGGCGCTTCCACTGTCCATGTTGCCGATGGCGCATCGTTGGTGGAAGGCACCGAGCTTACCCTCACCAACACCCCGGCCGACCGTTACAGCTTCGTGATATATACTGTCAATGGCACAGAGACCGGGGCCGCTCTCACTCTCAGCTCCGATGTCGAGATTTCGGCTGTGTTCAATAAGGTTCAGGAGGCAGCCTACTTTGTGCCTACCGGCAACGGAGGCGCTGCTGCCAACTGCTATGTGGAGCGTGCCTCCACCACCGGAGCCGCCAAGGATGTCGTTATATCCCGCACTCAGAAAAACGGTACCGACTGGGAACTTTGCGATGACGAGGTTATCGAAGTCAACCCCGGCACCACATTCTCCATGAACTGGTATGCCAAGCACACCAACACCACGCCTAATGTGCCTATCGCGCTCAAGGATTATGACTTCCGCTACTGTCAGGCCTTTATCTATGCCGACTGGAATGCCGATGGCAAGTTTGATCTTGTTGGCACCGCCGGCTCGCATTTCGGTGAGAACGGCGTGATAAGCAACATCAGCTGCAACTATGCTACCGTCATGGACATCACCCAGCAGTTTGATGTGCCTGCCAATGCCGCCCTTGGCCGCACCCGCATCCGCATCATCTACACCGGTGTCTGGGACGACAACACCAAGAATGGCGCATCCGTCCCTGCCGACTACGATGCTATTTACAATGGTTATTCCTACGACTATTGCGTGAATGTGGTTCCGGCAGTGGTTGCCGAGCATACCGTCACCGTGGCTTCTGTCGACCCCGCTCTCGGCACTGTGTCTATTGTCGACCCCGCCACCACCGGAAGCAGTCTTACCACCACCCGCGGTACTGTCAAGGTCTCCGCCGCCGCTAACGAAGGCGCCACCTTTATGTATTGGACTGCCAATGGCGAGGTGGTTTCCACCGATGCCACCTATATTTATGTAGGGGAGAACGATATTGAGCTCACAGCTCATTTCGGTTATGTCGTTACCTATACCGTGGGCGCCGAAGGTTCAGCTGTGTTCACCATCGACGGTGCCGGAGTGGCCAATGGCGATGTTGTGGCAGCAGGCTCGCAGCTCACCGTCACCCTTACCGTACCTGCCGGCATGGCGGCTGAGGTTACGGCCAATGGCAATGCCGTGCCTCTCGCCGGCAACAACTGTACTGTCCCTGTGGACGGTGACACTGATATAGAAGTTACCTTTGTCAGCGTTCAATATACCCTTGCCCTCACCGTGGTTGGCCAGGGCGATGTACAGATATGGACTGAAGGTACTGCCAAGAAAGCTCCCTCGGGAACACAATATCTTGATGGCGACGAAATTCCTGTAGAATCGTCACTCAAGCTTTACATCAAGCCCGCTGATGGATGGAAGCTCGAAAGCGCTACTTTCGACAAAGGCAATGGCTCGGCCGACGAAGTCACCAAAATGCTCGATGTGACAGCTGCCGGCTACGAAGGCTACCAGTTCAAGGGTCTTGCCAGAACCACCGGCAATGTGATTATCGCTGTTACCTTCACTGAAGATAGCACTTCAGCTATCGAAGGCATCGGCATCGATCCCGAGAATGGCCCCGTTGAATACTTCAACCTCCAGGGTGTTCAGGTATCAGGCGAAAACCTCGCTCCCGGCTTCTACATCGTGCGCCAGGGCGACAAGACCGCCAAGATCCTCGTGAAATAACCCCACCCATTATTTCCCCATACCCAAGGGCACCGCACACCGCGGTGCCCTTTTTTGTTCCTTTATGGCAGTCGCCTTCCTCACCCCGAGTAGGGACGCGCCATGGCGCGTCAGCCGGCACAAACGCCGGCACACCCGTCCGCCTTCACTGCCCAATCCGCTTGCTGACGCGACATGTCGCGTCCCTACCACTCTTATGGCAATCGCCTTTCCCGCCCCGCAGTAGGGACGCGCCATGGCGCGTCCGCTGATACAAATGCCCGCCGATACCCCGCCCGCCTGCGCTGCCCTAGTCCGCCGGTACAAACGCCCGCCGGCATCCCCGCGCTCGCCTGCACTGACCAAATCCGTTTGCTGACGCGACGTGTCGCGTCCCTACCACCTTTATGGCAATCGCCTTCCTCGCCAGGCAGTAGGGACGCGCCATGGCGCGTCCGCCGATACAAACGCCCTCGGTAGCCATAATGGTCGGAGACCATTAAACATGCTTAGGCCCGTCATGGGGCGAAGCCTCTTGGCGGGATGATGAATGAGGCGCGCGCAATCATCGTCGAAGATGATGAATTTGCTATCTGCCAACGCATCCGCCATCACATATTTGCCTAATTTGTCTCAGTTGTCCCACCAAACATCCGCCGAACGGCGAGGGCAGGAATGCCCTCCCTCCTAACATGCTGCTCCAATAGGGGCGAGGGCTTTCCAGCCCTCGTTGTCCACCATCCGTGCCGCCGGCACATCCGCGCGCCCGCACCGACCCAATCCGCTTGCTGACGCGACATGTCGCGTCCCTACACCTTTATGGCAATCGCTTTCCCCACCCCGAGTAGGGACGCGCCATGGCGCTTCCGCCGATATACCCGCCCGCCACCCCACCAACTTTGCCACCGCTAGTTGCGCTTCCGCTTGCGGAAGCCGGAGTGTTGCCAAAAAAGAAAGGGAGCACCAATCAGGGCGCTCCCATTTTCTTACCTTTTAGAGTGCAGCCGTTTAAAGCGACACTTTATTACATTGCAAATGTAGTGCAATCTATTGATAAAACCAAATTTATGCCTGAAAAGTTTCAAGCCGGTAGTCTGATTCAGCACCTCATGGACAGCAGCTCTTCTTTTGGCGCGGTAAAACACACGCATTAGCTCGCGTTCGAAATCGTGTGCGCGGTTAGTTGATATCTTTCCGAGGAAATATCGGGTTATTTCCAACGCCGTTTTCAAGTCGTGGCCACCGGCTCCTGTGTGCGTTGTGGCCGGGCCCTTTTTGGGCGCATTGATTATCAGGAAGTCAAACATCGGTTTCCCATGGGCACATGCGTTGCGCATGGCAAGGAGTATTGTCATGTATTGGTCAAATGTCTGTTGGTCGCTCACGCCATACTCCGACATTATGTCATTCTTTACCGCCGGGTCGAGAATGGCGTTGTACAGATTTATTATCTGTCCGAAAGCGAGATACTCAAGAGTTTTCCAAGCCGGAGGGTATGCGTCGCCGGGATGTTTCGCTATGTGGTCGGCTATGGTTGTGTTCTTCTTGAAAGTGTTAGTGTAGATTCTTGTTGTGAAATATCCGGTAAACGATGGGTCAACCACAGACGTGTCGGCAAACCATGTGGGGTTGCTCCTGTTTTTTATCGAACCGTGATATATCACCTTGTTACGGAAATTGACCTCTATCCGGGTCAGGTATTTGGTGAGCACATGCCGCAGGTCGAAGTCGAAATAATATAGCCCTACGGCATCGTTAAATTCAGTACCCTGTTTAAACGCATGGTTTCTCCGGCGCTTGTTCGGGTAGTTTATCTCGTAGGGGAACCAATAGAACCCCAGTCGGAAATAGCCTATGTCGCGCAGTATCTCGTCGCACTTCTCCCTATCGGTTATTTTCATCCCCCGGTGTTCGAGTTTGGCCATCTGTTGGGCTATGGTTGTGGCTGTTTTCCCCATGGTATTGTCGTTTTCCGCAAAATTACATTTTAATTCATCGATATGCAAACCACCACCGCGCCCGCCTGCACTGACCCAATCCACCTGCTGACGCGACATGTCGCGTCCCCACCACCTTTATGGCAATCGCTTTCCCCACCCCGAGTAGGGACGCGCCATGGCGCGTCCGCCGGAACATCCACTAGCATTCTGCCACAATGGTCGGAGACCATTAAACATGCTTAGGCCCGTCATGGGGCGAAGCCCCTTGGCGGGATGATGAATGAGGCGCGCGCAATCATCGTCGAAGATGATGAATTTGCTATCTGCCAACGCATCCGCCATCACATATTTGCCTAATTTGTCTCAGTTGTCCCACCAAACATCCGCCGAACGGCGAGGGCAGGAATGCCCTCCCTCCTAACATGCTGCTCCAATAGGGGCGAGGGCTTTCCAGCCCTCGCTCGTTTCCGCCACTCCACCCAATTTGTCCAATTTGCCCAATTCGCCTCATTATCCACCAACTGTGCTTGCCGAGGCCGGCCTGGGGGCTGCTGCCCGCACGGTTCGCTGCTTTTGCGATTTTAACACTTGTTATTATTGTTTTTTAACAGATGTTTTCTCCCATTCTCATGCTTTAACCCATATCTTTGTGCTCGGAATTAAACTATTAGCATTGCGTTGCCATGCATTCTTACCTTAACATGGCTTTGCGCAACGCGTTTTTGTATTTTTGCATATTCTGAAGCACACAAATTTTATAGTAATTATATTTATTCACTAAACATTTAACCATGAGAAAAACTTTACTTCTTCTCTTAGCGGTTTTGATGATGCCGGTTCTCGCTATGGCGCAGACCAATATGGCATTGCAAAAAACGCAAAAAACCTATGCAAATCAGACTGGGTCTCGTACCGAGACACGTCTGTTTGTTCCTTATGAAGTGATTGGTCAGACACTTCCTGCCAGCGGTAACGAATGCTACACCGTGGGTTGGTGGTTCAACCTGTCGGCTTATTGCTCTTCCTCTACTCAGACTGAGTCGCATAAGAAAACTGTTCTTGCCCGTCTTTGCACACCCGAGCACATGAATCTCAATGCATCATGGCTTATATGTGTTGACACTGCCGGAACAATAAGCATTCTCGGTCACGGCGGAGAGAATAAGGGCGGTGCCGCCACTGTTGGCATCCAGGGTGATGTCGAAGGTGCTACTATCGCTTTGGAGCAATGGTACTATATGACTTTTGTTGTTGACAATGCCAATTCTAAAGCTGCCCTCTATCTTGATGGAGAGCTGTTGAAAGATTGGACCTTGTCTAAGCCTCTTGCCTACGGTGGTACTGAAGGCTGGGAAGATGGCGAATTCTTTTTCGCTGACTACGGATTCTCCGGCATGCTTGACGATGTTCAGTTCTATAACAAGGCTCTGTCGGCTGACGAAGTAGCTGCTGCCGAGCTTAATCCTTCGGCTGTGTCAGGTTTGACCGCCCTTTATAAAATGGAAGAGGCTACTGCCAATCAGGTGAACTCAGCTCCTAACGGAACTATCAATGCAACATATCAGACTTACACCGGAGGTTTCTGGGGTTCTGACGGTATCGGTGGATATAACGGACAGACTTGGGCTTCTGACTGGAGTGAAGCTGAGGAAGTTCCCACTCTCGCCGAAGGCCGCGAAATCGTCGCTGTCGACGCTAATGTTATGGTTTATCCTTTGGAAGAAGGCGGTGTGTTCACCGTTAAGAATGGCGAAGAGGTTATTGAAAGTGAGGCTACCATCGCTACCGGTACCGAACTTACCCTCTCTGTTGATCTTGAAGAAGGATATACCCTCATTGACTTTATGGCTGCCGACCCGACTACATTCGAGCCGATAGCTTCGTTCACCAACAATACCTATACCGTTACTGGCGACGTTGTCCTGATGGCACGTGTCACCAACGAGACTCATGCGCTCACTGTAGTTAACGAGCAGAACATTCCTTACACCATCACTCTCGCAGGTGAGGAAGTAACCGACCTTAACAACCTGCTTGGCGGCGGTGCCAACTATCAGCTTACATTGGATGTGCCTTCTGATAAGGTGCTCAATGCCGTTAAGCTCGGCAACGAGGAGCTCACTGCCGAAAATGGCGTTTACACTCTCTTTATCGACAAAGACGAGACCCTTACCATCGACGCACGCGCAAAAGCTAACTACACCGTTACATTCGCTCAGACCACTGGCGGTACTGTAGGCGCTACCTACGAGCGCGTTACCGGCACAGGCACTATTAGCGCCACTGTAACCGATGGTATGCAGCTCTTGGAAGGAACTGTGGTTACTCTCAACAGCACTCCCGATTCCGGTTACCAGTTTGTTAAATATCTTGTCAACGGTGCCGAGAATGCCGGCTCGTTCACCCTCACAGCCGATACTGAAATATCAGCTCTGTTTGAAGAAGGTCTCGAATACTGTACAATCGACTACACCACCACACAGACCCGTCACTATGTAAATACTCTTACTCTCAGCGACGGAACAAATTCAGTTACCGTAAACGGTAACGGTTCTTCCGGAACACGCGCTCAGTACATTGACCGCACTGACAATGTTCTGGTTACAACCGCCGGTTCCAATATCGAAGTTACTCTCTCGGCAGCTGGTACCTGGATTCACAATTACCTTTATGTTGACTACGGCCGCGATGGTGTGTTTGATGTAGATCCCTCTGTTGAGGGTCTCAGCGGTGACCTCGTGTCACATACCGGCTATCAGTATAAGAATAAGCATCAAACAAATGAAGACACCGCCGATCCAACCACATGTTCCGATGGCTATGCTTTGAATGACAATGAGCCTTGGGCTCATTTCCCCTCGTTCACTCTTCCTGCCAATCTGACCCCCGGTGACTACCGCGTACGCTACAAAATGGACTGGAACAGTGTCGATCCCTGTGGTCGCGATGACAGCCGTCTGTATGGTATGCAGGGTGCTGACAATGGTATCAAGAAGCACGGAACTCAGATTATTGACTTCGTAATCCGCATTGAAAGCGAAGAACTCGCCGAGCCTCGCACAATCACAGTTGCTGCTGCCAACGAAGCTCTCGGCACTGTGGCCATTATCGATCCCGCCACTGAGGGCAACAGCGTGTCGACCACCCAGAAGGCTGTGACTGTTGAAGCCACTGCCGCCGAAGGCGCCGCTTTCATGAACTGGACTGTCAATGACGAAGTCGTTTCCACCGATGCTGTCTACACTTACGTAGGTGAATCTGACGTTGAGCTCGTTGCCAACTTCGGCTATACCGTTACTTACACCGTAGGCACTGAAGGTTCAGCTGTGTTCACCATCGATGGTGCCGGCGTGACCAGCGGCGATGTTGTAGCCGGAGGTTCTGAACTCACCATCACCGTGACTCCCGAAACCGGCAAGGAAGCCGAACTCACTGTCAACGGCGTGGCTGTTCCTCTTGCCAACAACACCGCAACTGTTGAGATTACAGAGAACACTGAAATCGCTGTTGCTTTCGTCAATGCCAAGTATACATTCACCCTCACTGTAGTAGGTCAGGGCGATGTACAGATATGGAACGCCGGTACCAAGGCTAAGCATCCTAATGAATACGATGGCGCCGTTCGCTTCAACGATGGCGACGAAGTAGCTGTTGAATCAAGCCTCAAGGTATATCTGAAACCTGCCGAAGGATGGAAGCTCGAAAGCGCTACCTACGACAAGGGTAACGGTGAGGCCGGAGCAATCGACAAGATGTCTGAAGCAACTGCTGCCGGACTTGAAGGTTACCAGTTCAAGGCTCTTGCCAAGACTGCCGGTAATGTAATTATCGCTGTTACCTTCACTGAAGACAGCACTTCAGCTATCGAAGGCATCGGCATCGATCCCGAAAACGGCCCCGTTGAATACTTCAACCTCCAGGGCGTTCAGGTATCAGGCGAAAACCTCGCTCCCGGCTTCTACATCGTACGCCAGGGCGACAAGACCGCCAAAATCCTCGTGAAATAATCTAACCCATTATTTCCCCATAACCAAGGGCACCGCACACCGCGGTGCCCTTTTTCTTTATGGCAGTCGCCTTTCCCACCCCGCAGTAGGGACGCGCCATGGCGCGTCCGCCGATACAAATGCCCGCCGGCATCCCCACCCACCTGCACTGCCCAGTCCGTTTGCTGACGCGACGTGTCCCGTCCCTACCACATTTATGTCGATCGTTTTTCCCGCCAGGCAGTAGGGACGCGCCATGGCGCGTCCGCCGAAACAAATGCCCGCCGGCACCCCCGCCCGCCGATACAGCCCAATCCGCTTGCTGACGCGACATGTCGCGTCCCTACCACCTTTATGACAATTGCCTTCCCCCGCCAGGCAGTAGGGACGCGCCATGGCGCGTCCGCCGATACAAATGCCCGCCTGCATCCCCGCCCACCAGCACCGACCCAATCCGCTTGCTGACGCGACATGTCGCGTCCCTACCGCCTTAATGACAATTGCCTTCCCCGTCCTACATATTTATGGGAGTCGCCTTCCCCCGCCCCGCGTAGGGACGCGCCATGGCGCGTCCGCCGAAACAAATGTCCGCCGGCATCCCCGCGCGCCTTTACTGCCCAATCCGCTTGCTGACGCGACATGTCGCGTCCCTACGACATTTATGGCATTGCCTTCCCCGTCCCAACCACCTTTATGGCAATCGCCTTTCCCTACCGCCTTACCGTCCGATTACCCCGCCATGGTTTGAAAAATATTGTTTTACACAAATCGATAATTGTGTATTTCAGCCGAATACGGTATATTTGAATCATGGAAAATAACAGCGGTGCCCATATTACTCCGTTGCCCGTGCGACATGTATTCAGGGCGCAATGGGACAGCTATAACGACGGTATATATTTCGTGACAGTATGTACGCGTAACCAAAATCATTACTTTGGGAATATTGTCGATAATGAAATGTATCTGACAGCTGTTGGGCAGAGGTTAGAGCAATGTATTATTGAAATCAATGAAAGATTTCCTTATGCCAAGGTGTTGAATCATGTGGTTATGCCGAACCATTTCCATGCCGTGGTGGAAATAAAAAATGTTCCCCTGCGTAATAGTTTCAACAAAGGGTGCTTGAAAACGTCTAAACGAACTTTGAGTCTGAATCGCGACAGCCATTTCAATTCAGGGCTTGGTGTTGTGGTAGGACAACTTAAAGGTGCTGTGAGCCGGTGGGCACGGAAGAATGGATTTGAATTCGCATGGCAACAGCGTTTTCATGAACATATTATAAGAACAGGAAAGGCGTTTGAAAATATAATGGCCTATATTGATTCAAATATTGTCAATTGGAACAAAGATTGTTTTTATAGAGAATAAATGCGACATGGCAATCGCCTTTCCCGCGCCCGCACCCCATATTCCATCTTATTCCCGAATCCTTTCGGGTTCGGAATTTGTTTTGTAATTTTGGAAACACAAACAAATCCGCAAAAAATGAAACGTATACTCTTTACACTCATAACCATGCTGGCAGTATCGTGCCTGTCGCTGATGGCTGCCGACAAAGGCGCCGAAATAGAATTTGACACTGTGAAACACGACTTCGGTACCATCAAGGCTTCAAATGGCGTGGTCACCGCCACCTATCGGTTTACCAACACCGGAACTAAGCCACTTGTGATTGTGAAAGTTACCAACGGAGGATGCGGTTGTACCACCCCCGCCTATCCCAAACAGCCCATATCCCCCGGACAGTCGGGCGAGGTGACCATCAACTTCAATCCGGCAGGCCGCCGCGGAGAGTTCAACCGCGAGGTCAAAGTGACCACCAACGCCTCTAAAAAACGTACCGCCCTGAATTTCTCGGGCGTCATAATACCCTGATGTCATGTCGTTGCGCTATCTGTTGTCAGGCATTGCCGTAATGGCAGCCTGTGTGTGCAGCGCCGCCCCGCAGGTGGTGTGGCTCAATCCGGTGCACGACTTCGGTGCTTTCCGCGAGGAGGTGGGGCCTGTGTCGTGCACTTTCAAGGCCGTGAATGTGGGCGATGAGCCGGTGGTGGTGGTTGATGCCAGGGCCAACTGCGGATGCACCCGCCCCATCTACTCCAAAGAGCCGGTGAACCCCGGCGATACTCTCAAAGTGGTGGTGACATATCTGCCCGCAGGTCGCCCCGGCCGTTTCCATAAACAGGTCAAGGTCACTACCAACGCCTCGGCGGCCACACTCGGGGTCAAGGGCACGGTGATAGGAGCTCCTGCCACCCTGAGCCAGCGTTATCCCGTGGAAGCCGCTCCGCTCCGCATAAGCAACGATGTGTCACCCTTCGGCTCGACGCGCAAGGGGAGGGTGCTGGCCGCAGCCATCAATATGTACAATCCCACCCCCGACACCATCACCCCCGGCGTGGTCAATCTTCCTCCCTATATCAACGCCCTCATACGCCCCGAGCGCATAGCTCCCGGCGAGCAGGCCACGGTGTCCATGACGGCCTATACCGACCGTTGCCCGATGTGGGATGTGGCCGAGGACTCGTTGCTCCTTGTGCCCGACATGCGTTATCCTCACCGTACGCATAAGGTGAGCACAGTGATGATAATTAATGAGGACTTCTCGAAAATGTCGGCTGAGGAACTGGAACGCGCACCTGTGGCACGGCTTTCGGCCGACGCTGTGGACTGTGGTGTGATAGACCGCAGTTCCCCCCGGCTGAAACGCACCCTGACACTTGCTAACAAAGGAGATGAGCCACTGCTCGTGCGGCGCATATATACTCCCGACCCCGCTGTCGAGGTGGAGATATCATCGCTGAAAATAAAACCCGGCAAGCATGCCACGATAACCGTTACGGTTGACCCCGGCAAGATAGATGCCGGTTCGCTCCTCAACGCCCGCATCACCCTGATAATCAACGACCCCGCATCACCGCGCCAGATCATCCGCGTAGTCGGTGAATAACCCCGCCCCGCCGCAAATAGGAGCGAGGGCTTTCCAGCCCTCGTGATTCCGCCAACGCACCCGGCCATCCATGTCTCTCATTTGCCCAATTAGCCCAATTGGTCCAATTTGCACTGAGAGGGCAAGAAAGCCCTCTCTCCTAACCACCGCTCACCTTCACTGCCCAATCCGCCTGCTGACGCGACATGTCGCGTCCCTACCACCTTTATGGAAAATCGCCTATCCCGCCCCGAGTAGGGACGCGCCATGGCGCGTCCGCCGATACGAACGCCCGCCAGCACTGCCCAATCCGTTTGCTGACGCGACATGTCGCGTCCCTACCGCCTTTATGGCAGTCGCCTTTCCCGCCCCGCAGTAGGGACGCGCCATGGCGCGTCCGCCGGTACAAATGCCCGCCGGCACTGCCCATCCGCTTGCTGACGCGATGTGTCACGTCCCTACCACATTTATGGCAATCGCCCTGCGGCCTTGGGTACGCCACTCCACCTATCCGCCATTCCTGGTATCCGGGTGAAAAATATGTGGGGATTTGCTATTGTGGTGCCGCGGAAGTTGTGTAACTTTATTGTCGAATAAAACCCCGCACCATGGAACATCCCGAAAACGAAGATAAATATATTGGCCTGACTGTAAATTCAGGCGTGAGCCAACCCCCGGTTGTCAATCCCTACATGCAGCGTCGCCGTCGCAAACCGCAACCTACGGCCGCCGAACTCGTGGAGGGAATACTGAAGGGCGACATCACTATGCTGTCGCGCGCGGTGACCATGGTCGAGAGCCTGTCGCCCGACCATCAGGCGGTGGCACAGGAGGTGATTGAGAAATGTCTGCCGCATTCGGGCAATTCACGCCGAATAGGCATAACCGGAGTGCCCGGCGCCGGTAAATCGACATCCATCGATGCGTTTGGCCTGCATGTGCTCAAAGATGGCGGGAAGCTCGCGGTGCTCGCCATCGACCCGTCGAGCGAGCGCACCAAAGGCAGTATTCTCGGCGACAAGACACGTATGGAGCGTCTGGCGGTGCATCCCGCGGCCTTTGTGCGTCCCAGTCCGTCGGCCGGATCGCTCGGTGGCGTCGCCCGGAAGACACGTGAGACGATAGTGCTGTGCGAGGCTGCCGGTTTCGACAATATATTCGTGGAGACAGTGGGTGTAGGGCAGAGCGAGACCGCCGTGCACTCGATGGTTGACTTCTTCCTGCTTCTGCAGCTTGCCGGCACAGGCGATGAACTTCAGGGCATAAAGCGCGGCATAATGGAGATGGCCGACGGCATAGTGATAAACAAGGCCGATGGCGACAATATACCCCGCGCGCAGTTGGCGCAGGCGCAGTTCCGCAGCGCACTCCATCTATTCCCGCCAACTGCTTCCGGATGGCAGCCCGAGGTGCTGACCTATTCCGGTTATTACGAACTCGGAATTGCCGAGGTGTGGGACATGATAGACCGCTATTTCGCTTATGTGAAAGCCAACGGGTATTTTGAGCGCAAGCGTCTGGAGCAGGCCCGCTACTGGATGCGCGAGACCATCGATGAACAGCTGCGCCGCCATTTCTACGACAACCCCCGCATAGCGGCCATGCTGGCCGACAAAGAGCAGCGGGTGCTCGCCAACCGTCAAAGCTCGTTCACGGCAGCCCGCGACGTGCTCGACGCCTACTTCCACCCCGAAAAATAACCACCCATCACGTATTTGCTATTCCATCCATTTGTCCAATTAGCCCAATTGGTCCAATTTGCGCTGAGAGGGCAGAAATGCCTCTCTCCTAATCACCGCCGCCTGCACTGCCCATCCGCCTGCTGACGCGACGTGTCGCGTCCCTACCATAATTATGGTAATCGCCTTTCCCGCCCCGAGTAGGGACGCGCCATGGCGCGTCCGCCGATGCAAATGCCCGCCTTCACTGCCCAATCCGTTTGCTGACGCGACGTGTCGCGTCCCTACCACATTTATGTCGATCGCCTTCCCCGCCCCGGGTATGGACGCGCCACGGCGCGTCCGCCGATACACCCGCCCGCCTGCACCGACCCATCCGCTTGCTGACGCGACGTGTCGCGTCCCTACCACCTTTATGGCAATTGCTTTCCCCGCCCCGAGTAGGGACGCGCCACGGCGCGTCCGCCGAAACAAATGCCCGCCGGCATCCCCGCCCGCCTGCACCGACCCAATCCGTTTGCTGACGCGACGTGTCGCGTCCCTACACATTTATGGCAATCGCCTTTCCAGCCCTCGTGCGTCCGCCGGTACACCCGCGCGCCAACCCACCAACCGTGCCACCGTTAATGTTGCGCTTCCGCTTGCGGAAGCCGGACTGTAGCCGCGCACGCAGTGCGCGGTATCTGTGATTGATAAAATCTGCGTGCCCCTGGGTACGCCACGCAACCTAATTTTAATGTTTTTGTGCGTTTCCGGGATTCAAATCTGCGATGGTTCCGTCTATGCCTATGCCAAACAGGGCATAATCGTAATATACAGGGTCGTCGGGACGCAGGGTTCGTAGCAGATGCGTGAGCTCCACTGTGGTGCGGCGGTCGTTGGCCTTGCGGGTGACGAGGCCGAGTGAACGGGCGGTGTTGCCCACATGCACATCAAGCGGAATGTACAGTTGCGATGGCTTCAAGGCGTTCCACACTCCGAGGTCAACAATGCCATCGTCGCGCACAAGCCATCGCAATGCCATGTTTACGCGTTTGAGTGCCGTTTTGTCGAGATTCAGAGGCAGGCAGCGGGAATCGCCGTGGCCGCCGTTGGCTTGAGCCAGTTCGGCATTTATAAGCTGCACAAGCCGCCAGGCGGGAAATTCATCATCGGCCACATGGTGGTGGAGGGCAAAATCGTTGAGTGAGCCATGGCGGGAATATATCTCATGCAGTCCGCGCAGGAAGTGTCGCAGATTGGCGGCGAAGAAGGTGCGGTGTATGTTCTGGTCGGGCAGCTCCTCGTAGGCGCGGTCCATCACATAATTGTAAGGGTCGTGTCCCATGAGTGCGAGCATGCGGTCGCAGTCGCGGCATATCATCTTGCGGTTGCCCCACGCTATTGACGAGCAAAGCAGGGCGGCAATCTCAATGTCGGGGAGCGCCGAGTAGCGGCGGGGGAACTGCACCGGGTCGAGGGCTATGAAGTCAGGATGGTTGATGCGTGCGGCCTCGCTGTCGAGGAGCAGATGTAGGTCGGGTGAAATCATTGCGGGGGTATAAAAACTAAAAGCATCGCTGTGGAAGCGATGCCTGGTAGGTTAAGTAGCCCATAGGAGAATCGAACTCCTCTTTCAAGAATGAAAATCTTGCGTCCT
>CANSRU010000031.1 GCA_947649495.1 uncultured Porphyromonadaceae bacterium
TTTTCTCATAATTAATGACTATTTTCAAGAAATCTAAATATGCAGCAGCTACTACATCATAATCCGACCTATCAATATCAAGGTCTGATATAAGACCGACATATTTTTCCGCTTCGGCAAAATTTCCGGCATTAAGCTGAAGATTGACCATAGGGATATAAAGCTCCAACAAATGTTTGTCGGGAGATTGACCAATCCGTTGAATCACGTCTTTCATAATTTCCACGGCCTTGTGCGCTGTTGACCTGTTTTCTCCCAGTGATGCCGCATAATTCATACGTAGGAATAACCAATCAGAACTTCCAATCTCAGGTGAAGATGGCAACGCAAACAGAGAGTCGCAAAGAGCGATAGCCTCCTTTGACCGGCCCAATGAATTAAGCGGAGTAATCTTCTTTATTTCAAACTCCAATCTTTCACTCTTGCTGTCTATTAGGTCCAGATGTCTGTTTATAATATATAATGAACGGTCAAAACCCTTGTCCTTGAATGAAAAATCAAGCAAAATCTTGTTGATATTTCTTCGACCAGTTATCGATGTTGACGGAAGATTGTATACAGAATCCATCATATCGGAAGCCAACTGAAATTTTTCAATCGACCGTAGATGATATGCTTGTGCAATAATAGCTTGAGAGGCTGACACCGTGTCGCCGGAAGCATTATAATATGAAATAGCTTCGGGTAGAAGTGTGTCAGTCATAAGCGACCGCCCCATGTAAATATTGGCGAATGCGTGTGTCAATATATAATCCGCCCTATCTTTGTCACTGTCAAGTTTTACATATTCAATCCCCTTCAGTAGCATATAAGCACTGTCCGGGCGCTCATTAACAATTGCTTTAGCTTCAGAAAGCTGTCGGGTATAACCTTTGACACAGGAAGTCACGACAAAAATCACCCCCATCATTAATAGAATCGCAAGACTTCTCATCTGTATATTTTTAAGTCACAAATTTTATTTAAACTCAAAATCACTCAATTACAAGCTTTTGATTGCAAAAATAGCAATTTTTCAGTATTTCCTTGACCACCTGAAGCCATTAGTAATAATTAACGCGACCAAGGGATTGCCGGAATCTCCTATTGCTTAACTTTGGACAGACGTTTTTACAACCCATATACACAATACATTATGATAAATATCAATCGGCACATCAAGAGCAGGATACCACACATTATATATTCAACAGCCATATTCATCCTATTATGTTCATCTTGTGAAGGCCGTTCGGGATATCTGAATGGCGGACAGGAAGAAACAGTCAGTACACTGACCAATGTCGAATGGGTGTTGGTATCATCTACCGATGACATCTTCGGAGAGCAGGTATTTAGCCCTGAAAACAGCTGCTCATATAAATTTAACCGCGACTTAAATGGTTGGTTCAGATTTCCACCCGCCCCTGATGGAACGTCAGAAGCGACGACCTATTATTTCCAATGGTCATTCACCACCGAAAATTTCGCGGTGCTGTATATCACCGGCACTGCCATCCGCCAGTATTGGCTTATAAACCGCATGACATCATCGGAACTGGATGTCACCGCTTCGACACAAGATCCGGTATTAAATCCCAACACAGATAAAACGCACTATAGGTTCATGGCCAGCGACAAAATACGATAATATTTCAACGGCTGTCTAAAACCGATAATTGAACACAGTGTCGCGCGGCAAACTGTTATCGTCAACATAATATCCGCGATATTTAAAATCGGTAATCTCATAATCGCGTGATGAATCATATCCGCGGGTAGTCACAACAACGCGCTTCTCAAGATTGCAGGAATTGAGAATAGCCATCAGCAATAAAGCGACCAACACATACCGGCATTTGCCCATATACACCGCCGATGATACGATAATGATACCGATTGAGAGAATTACTGTTCGTTCCATAGTTTTTGCCTCTTTTAATTTATTGCAAAGATAAGCTCACCGCTATTCAGCTGTTGCCCAATCAAACTTACTTAATCTTAACCGCCACCTTATTTAGTCTTAAAAGTGATGCCGGATGGGCATAGCCATAGAATTTTATTGGTAGATTTGCGCATGAAAAAATTCAAGAACAATTCAATAATATTCATAGCGGTCATCGCCGTAATCTTTGGCTGCAACATATATTATCTATATTCCCTGTACAGTTCAATTCGCAGCACGGTGGAACGTGATGTGATGAATGCAATAGCCGATGCTGATTTTGATGAACTTTGGATACGGACCGATAATGCCAAGACTACAGCAAACGTAACGATTGACGATGACCAGAACAATGGGAGAAACAACGTTAATGGAGAGTTGGCCACCTATCAGGCTCCCGATGGCAACCTTGTATCCACCACGAGTTATCCTGATGGCACAGTAAAATCCGAGACAACCAGACTGGATACAACCAGCTCTTACACCAACCGCGTGGTCAATACCATAACACGGCAGTTTCACAATGTTGTAGACAACTATATTGGGATAAATCTACCGGTGTTGGACAGCGTGCTTACAAGGCAACTGAACGAACGTCACATATATCCGGCAACCGTAATCACTGAAGTGGTCGATTCTGTAGGAAATGTAGTAACGGCCAATCGGACTATTGATGGACAAAGATATGATACATTTATTTACTGTTTCAATCCGGATGCGGGATTGTACTATAAAGTGTACCTGACTCCATTAACACACCATATACTTTCGCAAATGATGGGGGTAATTATCACCTTATTTCTACTAATGGTAGCTTTTGCAGCCGCATTCCGCTACCTGTTTCAAAGCGTCTCGCGGCTAAAGACTATAGAAGAGATGAAGGATGACTTTGTAAACAACATGACACATGAACTAAAAACACCTATAGCCATAGCTTATTCGGCAAACGACGCGATGCTCCACTACGACAACTCCGACAATCCGGAAAAGAGGACAGCCTATCTCACTATTGCATTGAAACAGTTAAAACACCTCGGCGAGCTTGTGGAAAACATACTTGCAGTGAGTATGGAACGCCGGAAAACCATGCCTTTTAACCCGGAGCTTATCCCATTGCCTGATTTCATAAATGATATTGCCGGTGCTCAACGGATGAGAGGAGACAAACCGATACAGATAGATGTGACAGCACTTGATGACGTGACAGTATCAGCCGACCGTACGCATCTTGCAAATGTGTTGAATAACCTTATTGACAATTCCATAAAATATTCAGGCAAGAGTGTAGACATCAGGATTAAATGCGACGCTCACAGCATCTCCATCGCCGACAACGGATCCGGCATACCATCAAAAAGCGTTCCATACATATTCGATAGATTCTACCGTGTGCCCCATGGCAACATACATAGTGTCAGAGGCTACGGTATAGGATTGTACTATGTGAAACAGATACTCGACAAAATGGGATGGAGCATATCTGTAAATAGCAAAGAAGGTGCAGGCACAATATTCACCATAAAATTTAAGTTCGATGACGACCAGGATTCTGCTTGTAGAGGATGAACGCGATATGTCGCTGATTGTTGCCGACACTCTCCGGCAACAGGGATACGATGTGACGGTGGCATACGATGGGATTGAAGGATTGGCCAAATTCAAATCTGATGGAGCCGACCTTATTGTAGCAGATATAATGATGCCTCGTCTTGACGGCTTCGCAATGGCTCGGGAAATACGCCGTGCAACATCACAGATTCCCATAATATTTCTTACTGCAAAGAGCTCTATAGACGATATTGAGACCGGATTTGAACTTGGCGCAAACGACTATCTCAAAAAACCATTTGAATTCAGGGAATTTCTGATACGCATCAAGGCTTTGCTGCGTGGCAAAACCAATGGCAATGGAGAAAACAGAATATACGCCATCGGGAAATACCGATTTGACACATCCACCCAACTGCTGACATTCAATGATAAGGAAACCGTAGTATCCAATATAGAAGCCCGAATATTGGAGAAACTTGCGGCGAATACCGGAAAAACCGTAGATGCCACAGAGTTGATGTTGGCCGTATGGCAACGTGACGAGCCAAGCAACCGGAATTCACTTCACGGATATATCCATAAGCTACGGAAAGCATTGAGTCTTGATCCAGACATAAACATAGTCAATCAACGCGGATTCGGGTATATGCTTACTGTAAGAAATTAATATGGACAACCAACCCAACACGGCTATGCCAACACCTTGCCGACATAAAATAAGACTTATTGCAACACTCGCCATATTGCTGTGCCACATATCCCCTGCCCAAGGGAAAACAAAGATGCCCGTTATTGCCGACTCTCTTACACACAAGCCGTTGACCAATGTGTATATTTTCAACGATAAAGGTAAATTCATTGGTGCGAGCCGAGCCAATGGACACATTGACGGCTTTTCAGAACATGTCCGTTCAATAACCATACGCTGTATGGGCTTTAAAGAGAAAGCTGTGGCTTATCCATATCCGGACACCATATTTATGTCGGAGAATATAACCGAACTGCCTGAGGTGGTGTTCGAATCCCGGCAAGAAAAGATGCTGCACATACTTGCATACGTACGTGAATATTCCACATTGGCCACATATACCGACACAATAACGCTGTTTCGCGAAAAGATGGTGGACTTCATGTTGCCAAACGAAAACAATACACGTTACAAAGGATGGAGATACCCACGGGTGATAAATTCAAGATCATATTATCAGTTCACTAATGCCAGTGGTCTTGACAGCGTAAGCGACCGGTGTAACCAGCACTTCACATGGTCTGATTGGATAGCCATCCCGCCCGCATCTAAAATACCACCGGCTCTTAACGGCATCGACAACGGAACAGACACTGTGGCCGGCAAATATACCCCGGCAGAAATATGGGTTAAAAACGGCGATAAAATATCACTCGATGTCAATGTTATGGCTGATACATCAGGACGCAGGTGGACACCTGATATCTCCATGTTTTTCAACAATCCCAATGTTGATTTCGAGCAGTTCAGATTAAGGGTCAATTACAGTGATGTCGTGGACAATTATATAAGCCCGGCCGACCTGACAAGTTATGCCTTCAACATCGAATCCCGAGGACGGGGACGCGGTATGTTCCGGTTCAACCGCCGCGACGAACCATTTTTTGTAACCACGTATGCTGAAATATACATTCTTGATAAAGAATATATCACCATAAAAGAAGCCAAGAAATGGGACAACCGTAAATTCAATTCCAAAGAATTGGAAATATACGAGCCAATGGAAGCCCCCGACCTTCAACCCTCAATACTTGCATTGATAAATAGGGTCAACAACATAAATTCGGAAAAAATACGTTTGGCGCAAAAGCCGGACCATCGACTTGCCGGACGCAATGTGTCAAAACAGAATTTCGGTATCGGACACCGCGCCTTGTCCCTGCTGAAGCAGCTAACAGGTATAACCTACTATAAATCGCATAAAAATTTCAACCGCCGGTGGGACGAATTTAAGGACGACCGCAAACAGAAAAACAAACGGCGCAATCACACCGAACCGTAACGTATCACGTTTCTTTCTTAATCACCCTACCAATCCTCGGTATTGTCATCCCATAAATCCATATCCAGTTCCATATCGTCTAATTCATCACGCAAATCATCAAGCTCATCCTGTAAGTCCTCAATCTCCTCCAGTGTGTCTATACGGTCCTGGAGTTCATCTATGCGACACTGGATTTCATCGTAGCGGTCTGATAAGATATCACAGGCGGTGAGTTTATCCTCCAACTCATCGATACGATCCTGCAGTTCGTCAATATCGGAGACAGCGTCATAGTCGGGATAAGTATCATAGTCTCGGTGCCGGTAATATGGCTCAGGCTCCGGATATACCGGCCGCTTACTTGAAAACATATCGCACACAACGCTGAACACAGCAAAACCGCCAAGAAAATTCCATAAACTCATAGGTTATTCAGATTATAGGGTTAATGCACATCTCCACCATTCTTTAAAGCCTCTCCGAGCCATCCAAAGAAACATAAAACAAAAATAATTATCGACATAGTTTATAGCAAATTATATGTTACTCAATAGTCCTTCTGACATTCAATAGCAAAGTTACATGCTCAATGAGCAACATTCAGGCACCGCTATGCTAAAATATCCAAACAAGAATAGAGCATACATATACCCAGAACAAGCAAAAGAGTTGAAACATTAAGTTTCAACTCTTTCGTTTGTTGCCTTGGAAGGATTCGAACCCTCACAGGCGGAACCAGAATCCGACGTGCTACCATTACACCACAAGGCAATTTTTCTGGAGCAGCTCTCTCGCTGCTTGCGTTTAACGAGTGCAAAGGTAAATACTTTTTTCTATTCCACAAAATCATTTTTCTGTTTTTTTTAATTTTACAATATACCAAATCAACATTCAGCCAACAATACCCTGATATTCAACTGCATTCCGGCATCAACATTTTTTACCGAGATTTTTATATGGAACGTTAATCCGCATTGCACTTTATTTTGTTACATTTGTAATTACTTTTCTTAACACACCATTATGATTATAGCTTCAGAAAAACGGAAGAACAACATTGCGGAATATCTTTTGTACATGTGGCAGATTGAGGATATAATCCGCGCCAACAATCTTGACATTGAACGCATAAAGACCAACATAATTGACCGTTACAATGGCATCACCCCCGAACAACGGCATGAAATGGCCGAATGGTATGAATCGCTTATCGACATGATGCGTCGTGAAGGTATAGAAAAGAAAGGCCACCTGCAAATCAACAAAAACATATTGTCATCGCTTGTAGCTCTACATCAAGCCCTGCTGAAAGACCCTAAATTCGCTGATTATTCAGCAGAATTTTACCGCACTCTCCCCTACATTGTTGAACTTCGATCAAAATCGGGAGAAGATAAGAGCGGCGAAATAGAGACATGCTTCAATGCGCTCTATGGCATGCTGATGATGCGACTGAGCCAAAAAGAAATCACCCCGCAAACAGCTGAGGCCATAAAGCAGATATCTCATTTCATCGCTGTTTTGTCGCACAATTTCAAACTTGACGAATGCGACAAACTGTTCAATGAGGAATAATATTCCAACGACATAACATCAAATACACACTGTCCTTTAACCTTTTAGCACCACATACGAAAAATAATTCCGTATGTGGTGTAACACATTAAGCATTTCTGCGTCTAATATAACAAAACGTGACACCAACGACACTTCTTGCGCTCAGCTATAAACATCATACACTCATATAATATACATTTACACATTTTTACTTGCGATGAGAAATCTTTTATTGGCATCAGTCTTGGTAATCTCCTGGGTAACGATGACCTTACATGCCACCCCTTATTCGGTAAGGATAACCGTAACTGACTCAATCGGCGAACCTGAGGCATATTCCACTGTGCGCATATATTCGCCATCAGACAGTGTCAAACCTAAGGTTATCGGTGTTACTGATGCCGATGGACGGTTTTCAAAGTCTCTCCCCTCAGCCGGAAAATATGTTCTGCACCTGCATTCCGTAGGAAAGGATATGATAACCCGCAGTTTCTCAGTATCAAACGAAAATCCAGTAGCTGATTTAGGCAATATAACGACACAAAACACCGGCAATATGCTCCAGGAAGTAACCGTAACCGCCGCACGTCCGTTGGTAACAAAAGAGATTGACCGCATAGGTTACGATGTACAGGCTGACGATGAATCAAAAACATCGACACTTGAAGAGACATTGCGCAAAGTCCCTCTGGTAAGTGTGGATGCCGATGGCACAATAAAGGTGAAAGGCTCAACAGATTTTAAGATCTATAAAAATGGACGACCCAACAACTCATTTACCAAAAATGCTAAAGAAATATTCAAAGCCATTCCGGCTTCCATGATTAAGAAAATAGAGGTGATCACCGACCCGGGCGCCCGTGAAGATGCCGAAGGAGTAGGCGCCATACTGAATATCGTCACTTTGGAAAATACAGTGATGAATGGAGTTATGGGAACCGCCTCACTAAACTACGATGTGCGCAGCGATGTCCCCAGCCCTAACCTATGGCTCACCTCGCAGATTAACAAAGTCACGCTGTCGGCATACGCCGGAGCAAGCCGAATGAGCAAAAGACAAACCAAAAGCCATGTGGTGAGCGAAGGTGTATACGATGAGTCAGGAAACATCAGACACTCCGATGGTATCGGTAAAAATCCGGGATGGATTACATGGTTCGGTATCGACGGCAGTTACGAACTGGACTCACTGAATCTGTTCACAGCCGAATTTGGAGGATATTACTACGACATCAATGTGTTCAACACTACCACCAACTCCCTCACAGCTTCTGACGGTTCTTTGATTTACAGTTACGATGCTATAGTAAACCAGAATCCATACAGATATTTCGACCTTAACGGAAATTTCAATTACCAGCATTCCACAAAACGCAAAGGAGAAACATTGACCCTCTCCTACATGATTTCGACCACAAACCAGCGGCAGAACAGCAAGACTGAATACGAGAATGAGGTGAATATGCCGGTACAGTACACCGGAATATTATCTGATTTCCGGCTTGACTTCACGGAACATACATTTCAATTTGACTGGACACGCCCAATTGCCGACATCCACACTCTCAGCATCGGCACCAAATATATATACCGCGACAACCATAGCCGTACAAAGCAGAACTACATAGGGTTTGACGACCAACCATTAATTGATTTCACCCATAGCACACATGTGGCGGCAGGATATGCCGACTATCGCGTACGGCTGGGACGCGTCAGTCTGCGCGGAGGCCTGAGATATGAATTCTCCCGCCTGTCGGCAGAATATGCCGACAATACAAATCCGGCATTCGCGAGCAACCTCAGCGACTGGGTGCCAAATGCAGCAATATCGTATAACATCAACGATGCCAACACCATAAAAGCATCGTTCGGAACACGCATAAACCGTCCGGGTATAAGTTTTCTTAATCCGGCCATAAACGAGACCCCCGACAACACATCGCAGGGAAACCCCGACCTCGGCAGCGCCCGCAATAGCTCCCTATCACTAAACTACAGCCTTATAAGCCAAAAAGTAAATATCGACTTCTCGGCCGGTTATAACTTCAGCAACAACGATATAATAGCAGTACAACACATCGAAGGCAACCACTTCTATCAGACCTTTGCCAACGCCGGACGTAACAAGTCGTTCACCACCGGACTATTCGTCCAGTGGATGGCCGGAAAAAAGACATCAGTGATGTTCAATGGAAACGCATCTTACAATCACTATGCCAATCCATCGCTAAAAATCACAAATGGAGGATGGGGTGGAAACGCATATTGCCGAATAAGCCAAAAACTGCCATGGAAACTGAATGCCACCGTCGGGATGTCGCTATGGGCAGGAAATATTAACGGACTATATGGAATCAACCGTCCGTACAAACTCAGCATGCTAGACTACAGCATAAGCCTGCAGCGCTCATTCCTGAAGGAAGACCGACTGACAGTAAGGCTAAGCACATGGAATCCGGCGTACACATCCACAGGCAAGATAAAATCAAAAAACATAAACGTACCGTATCGTTCAACCACCTATAG
>CANSRU010000032.1 GCA_947649495.1 uncultured Porphyromonadaceae bacterium
TCCGTGGCCGAATCCGGAGCAAAATCGTCTATTCCAATGCTTAAAAGCCATTTTTTTATAATCCTGCGCCTTACAGCAAGCCCCAGAGCCACCTGTGCAGTGTTCGATTTCTTCGACACCTGGGATGCCGACAGACGATAGCCGTACAGTTTCTGCCCTATGTTCGCAAACTTTCCGAAGTCATAAAGCTGTTCCCAAAGCCTATAATCCTGCCCTTGGCGGTATGCCTCGTCATAGCTTATGGAATTGGCCTCAAGCACTTCTCGACGGATCATCACCGTAGGATGCGCGAAGCCGGAATTGGACAGCATCTGAGCCTTTATTTCTTCGTCAGACTCGTGTATCCAGTCGGAATACGTAGTGGCCGGCACATCGCCGAAATAATTAATGTCAGTCCCGCACACAACCACATCGGGATGGGCATCCATATATGCCACCTGTTTTTCGAAGCGCGTACTATGCGACACATCGTCGGCATCCATCCGGGCCACGTAGCGCCCGCGGCACTCGCGCAGGCCAATGTTAAGAGATTTCGTCAGGCCGATGTTTTCGGGATTACGGATTATGTGTATCCGTCTGTCGCCTGTGGCTGATTCTCTCAAAAAGCCGTCAAGTTCTTCTCTTTCGGGATTGTCGTTGACGATTATGAACTCAAAGTCGGTGTATGTCTGTTGCAATATCGAGCCGACAGCTTCACGAAGCCATTCCAAAGGCTCGCCGTACACGCTCATCAGCACCGATACTACAGGAATATGAAATTGTGTCATTAAAATCGCTCTATAATTCTACCTTGAAAGCATAATTTTGTCACCGAGAATGCTGTCCCATCGCTCAGGAACAAACTCTTCAAAACCGGATGCCGGATAAAAAGTAAGTTCTCCGAAATAGATTCGTCCGTTAATCTCATAAAAGTCCACCCGCAGGAAATCCGTGCCGGAAGACAACTTTTCTGCAAGTGATTTCATTTTATCAAAATTGGCAGGTGAAGGCAAATCTCTTTTTGAGGCTCCGTTGGGGCGTGAAAACGGCATGCGTTGCCAGTCCTTATCGTACACTGTTATTTTCAACCCGTCCGACGAATGCCGTTCGCTACAGACGAAGCAACATTCAACCTTGCCGTTGAAACACATGAATTTATAATCCAAAAGTTCTCTCAACGAGCCGCTACAAACAACAACTCTTTGATTTTCAACTAAATACCCCCCCCCGTAAAGTATGCGAAATTATTCTTCTGCCGAGTTTGGAATCCCATTCCTCCGGCTCGAACTTTTCAAAACCGCTTCCGGGATAAAACGTCATTTCGCCGAACCTGGCATCGCCATTGATGCTATAAAAATCTGTTCGCAGAAAACTCTGTCCGGCAGAGAGTTTACGTGCCAACTCAAGCATTTCATCAAGGTTGGCCGGACGCTCAATTTCGCGGGAGTGCTCAGATGGGTAGCCATAGTCGAACTCGAGCAGAGTCCAGTCTGTCGAGTAAAGATTACGCTTATGCCCCGTCGAGGCAAAGCGGTCAAAATCCACCTGAATAAACACAGGTTCCCCTTCGAAACAAAATATTTTATAGTCTTTCAGCTCATAGCCGCTCTCGTCCACCATGAACTGTTCGGCAAGTATGCGGCGCGGAACATTCTTGTACGGCCATTCACGGCCTGCGCTATAATAGTCGCGCTTTAGCGACCGGTTCATTTTCCGGCGCACTTCGTCGCGGTCAAGGCTTGATTTGTCCGTGCATATGCATACACAGCCACTGTCGTGGTTGGTCTTCATCACGAAGCGTTCGGGCAGTGCATCGAAGTCGATGTCTTCGGCACGATTCCATACCCCGAGTGTCGGAATTATATATTCTTCGCCAATACGCTCCGCAACCCATTTTTTAGCTTCCACCTTATCCACCATCAACGTGTACACATCCTTGCGGTCGTGAAGTTTCAGCCATTGCAGCTTTTCATTGAATGTCCGGGGCGATTTAAGATTCAATTTTTTCCCAAGCCACGCGCGGTAAATCAGCCTAAGGTACAAAGCATCCGGCAATATCCCTCCGAAATGCGTGAGCACGCGTATTGCAGTTTTGCGGAAGAATGGTAGTTCCATCGTTTTTAAAGCATGTTGTGAGACAAAAGATATTCCATCACCCAGCGATGTGTTTCGCAACGGTACATGTTGAGGTGGTGGATAGAACCGACTTTACGGCGCAGCACAAAACGTGCGAGAGCTTTCAAGTAGGACTTAGTAAAACCTATCCTGGAATATCCCCCGGCGCTCAGCATCCAGTCATATGTCGGCGCAAAGCTCTTCATACCATCCAGAATGGCATCGTCATAAAGTTCACGGTCTCGCAAAACCCTGTTCAACAATTCGATATGTTTTTCGTTTCCGGTTTCTATATCTATCATTGCCGTTGATGGATTATAAGAAACATTGGCAACATCATAGGCAATGCCATCAGAGGAGAAATTCATAGTCACCGCAAGGCTTTCATTCCAATGCCGCGGGGTTTTTACTTCTGTTTTTTCAAAACAGAAATTGCCAAGACTGTAAAATATCGGTTTGCCGTTATACTCCTCCCAGCCTTGCGGCACATGCGGATGCGATGCTATGACGGCGTCCGCTCCGAAGTCAACCCAGGATTTATACAAAGAGCGATATTGCGGCAGAGGATAGTCAAAGTATTCCAACCCTCCATGACAGACGACAACCAACCGGTCGGCATTCCTTTTTATTTCACCTATCTGAAACTGCACCTGCGGAGAACACATCCACGCACACCCGGTGCCGAAATCCTCTGCACAGCTGAACTCTCGATGTGTAACCGACATTATGGCAACCCGCACACCGTCGTGCTCCAGCACCACATGGTTGTATGCACCATTGTTCTCTCCGAAGCCTACCATTGCTGCTTTTTTAAACGCACGCTGCGTAGCTATTGCGCTTTCTATGCCGAAATCAAGCATATGGTTGTTGGCCAATGCTACAACATTGAATCCGTTTTCCTCCAGCCAATACACAGACTCCACAGGCTGACATATGTTCGGCCCCGACTTTCGTATCGGTAACGCGTCGGACGCCTTGACCGGTGCTTCAAAGTTCACTACATTGAAATCAGATGCATCGATAATATGCCGCAGTTCAGGCCCAATTGCAGTACGGACAGGATTCTGACAAACAAAATCCCCGAAAAAAGTAATCCGCATAGTATGTTATTTAGATATGCCGCTCGATGAAAGCCAACAGCTCTTTTGGTGACAGATTTTCTTTGTAATTATAGTTGGCAGCACCTCCGGCCTTTATGCGTTTTACAAATTCCGATTCTATATTTTCAGGTTTATCGAAATAAGACACCAGCTCCGGCGTATAAAACGGAGCATCTTTGATGAGCGGATTATTCGTAAGCAGTCTGCGGTCGTGCACTATTGCCTCCAATGTCCTTGATGTATATCCGCTACCACCATGCTGCATTATTTCAAGAAGGCAACGTGCATTGGCTACATTTTGGAGGTTTTCTTCATAGGAAAGCGTCAAGCCGTCGATATACCTTATTTCATCACTCACAATGCGACGATGTATAGGAACGTTCGCCAATATGAAGTTGAGAGTAAGGCCGCATTTCTTCAATGAATAGAACACATCCATAATTTCATCAAGACGATCCTTCGCCTGTCCGAGAAAATATACATCCGCTTGTTTCCCAGACTCACCCACGACGGGTTTATCCGGCACAGAATACGGAATATTGTGATATGCTATTCCATATGCCTCCGCCTCGGCGAAATCGAATGTGATTACCAAATCGGCTTCCGCTTTGAGCCGTTCCACATCGACAGGAGCGTTTGTGTATGTCATAGTCGCTTTCTTTATCAAATCCTGAAAGAAAACCACTACTTTGGCATTTGGATAATGCTTTCGGATGTATGGTATCACCCCATTGTTCTGTCGATACCAGTTTGAGAACAGAAGAAAGCACAATTCACCATCATCATCAAACCTCGCATCACAATAGAAGCGATGCCACCATGATTTTCCGGGCAACGGAATTACAGAATTAATGCCCGGATTAAGATGCAGACGGTAGATGCGATTCAGAATCGGATTACTTATCGCCTCGCCAACATACTTGACATTAGACATTCCGATTATATCGGAATAAGCACGCCGATACAACTCCCAGTCCGAGCCCAAAACTATATAATTGTGTTTTGACGACATCTTGGAGCTTACTTATAAAGACCTTTGCGCTTCATTTCCTCAATAGAGGACTCATATTTGTCTTGCTGGACAGGCTGTCCGTCGACCCACTCGGCAAATTTCTTTATGCCTGCCTCAAACGACCATGCAGGTTCAAAACCGAGAAGCGTGCGGGCTTTTTCAATATCTGCAAAATTGTGGCGGATGTCGCCGAGGCGATAATTGCCAGACACCACCACGGGTACGTCGACACCATAATGTTTTTTCAACGTATTTGCCACAGTGAGTACATCGGTGGCCACACCTGTGCCAACATTGAACGCATGTCCGCTGATGCCCTGCACAGTGAGACCCAGCACCGTAGCTGCCACAACATCATCTATATAGACGAAATCCCGCGTTTCGCGTCCATCCTCAAAAATATTTATTCCGTTTCCATTCTTTATACGGGTGGAAAATATGGAAAGAATGCCGGTATACGGATTTGACAAAGACTGGCCGGGACCATAGACATTCTGATAACGGAACGACACTGACTCTATGCCTATCGAGCGGCACACCATGTGCACAAGCTGTCCCTGAACCTGTTTCGTAATACCATAAACCGATCCGGGATGTATGAGAGAGTCTTCCGTCGTACCTACGAGTTGAAGCGGTTTATCGCATCCCGGATATTTGACTTCGAAATCACCTTTCGACATAGTTTCGTCAGGACGCTCATCGGGATATACAAATTGCTGCAAATCTTCACTCCAATATCGTCCTTCACCATATATAGCCCGTGATTCCGCTACGGCAACACGCTTCACTCCGGTTTTCTCATTCGTAAGAATGTCGAGCATAATGGCCGTGCCACCAATATTAACATTCACGTATTTCTCAATTTCATACATGGACTGTCCCGTACCTGTCTCTGCGGCGAGATGCAACACTGCGTCCACCCCCTCAAGAGCTTTCATCCAGTCATTCCTTGAGGTCACACTGCCTTTTATGAAATTGACTCTATCCTTTATACTGCAATATAACGGAGATGTCTCGTCGGGATTATCGCCATGAATCTGTGGTGACAAGTTGTCAAGAACAGTTACTTCGACGCCTTTTTCCAATAAGGCCAAAGCTACATTAGAGCCTATGAAACCGGCGCCGCCGGTTATCAGCACATGCTTCATTATATGATATTATTATGGGTTTATACTAAGAATGAGCCGTCGGGGGCGGTGCGCTCCCAAC
>CANSRU010000033.1 GCA_947649495.1 uncultured Porphyromonadaceae bacterium
TTTTCTCGTGCATGGAAGTCAACGACACCAACCCCCTGAACAACATTAAATACACACTAAAGGGCAGTGGGAAGTATCTGATAGACGCCGTGATTCTTTTTTCGGGCAACATAAACTACAATGAGGAGACTGGTCGCGTGTACTTCAATGCCAATCCCAATGTGCAGCATCTTCTCGACAACCGTGATAAATACCTCAAACCGCTTCAGGACCGCGGAATGAAAGTGATAATGGGTGTTTTGGGAAATCATGACATCTCAGGCATAGAAAATCTTGCTGACGAGACTGCACGCATTTTCGCACAGGAACTTAAGGGTATCTGTGATGCGTATCAACTCGACGGTATTTTCTGGGATGACGAATACTCAGAATATCTCTACTCTAATATACCTCCAGGATTTACAACCCCATCACCAAGAGCTGCATCCAGATTATTATACGAAGTGTGGAAGCTGCAGCCTGAACGTTGGAATGTGGCTTATGCGGCTTTTTCGACAGCCGAATTATCAGAGGTTGATGGTGTCCCGGCTGGGGTATATTGTACGTATGCTCTTCATGATTATGGTGGCAGCGGGGATTTATCAAACAGATATCCGGGGATGCCGAGAAGCAACATGGGTCTGTACAGCCAAGAATTTTCACGAAACAATTATGCATCAGAATCTGCATTACGCAGAATGCGTAACAATGGATACGGCAGCCACATGATATTTGCCATGGATCCATTTCGCAGCAATGCGGATCGCCAGAGAATGGCTCTAGAATCTATAGCTCGTGCTTTTTATGATGATGAGCTTGTGATAAATGAACCGTCGTATGAAAAAGACTGGTAATAAACGAATTAATTAAATAGCATGCATATGAAAATAAAAATTTTATTTATGAGTGTGTTGCTCATGGGATCCACCATGGTGGGATTGACATCATGCTCAGACGATGATACTACGGCGCCGGCGGTCGATGAAAAAGAAGATCTCACGCTTACCGCCGATGTACAGCGTGTCAAGATAGGCCCGGAGAACATGGTGCTCATTGATGTTGCCTCCGGGAATGGCCAATATCATGCATTTTCACTGAATCCGGAAATTGCCGATGTGGTGGTAGGAGACGATGGTCAATACTACATACAAGGATTCAAGAATGGAACTGCCCAAATGGTTATATCAGATGCGGCAAGTAACTATAAGCAATTGACTGTATTTGTTTATACGACCGACCAATTGCAACTCAGCCATGAAGATTATACAATGTCGGCTGTGCTTGGTAAAAACATAATATCCAGAGAGTGTACAGTAGTGCTCGGAAACGGCGGCTATTCTGTGGAATCCAACAATGCTATGCTTCATGCAGAAATAGATTCTGAAAGCGGAATGATTACCATTGAAGCCATTGCCTACAAAGAAGAATTTAAAGCTGTTGTCACTGTAAAAGACTGCGCTGGGTTATCCGCTTCAATTAATGTTACAGTAACTCCATCGTTAGAACCTTTTACCCAGGATGAATTGGATGCTATTCTAGCTAAGAATCGTAATGATCTGTTCATAGAAGACCATCAGTTCCCTTATACTGTAGCTGAGGATTTCGCACGAGGATTAGAACGAAGCGGAACTTGGAGTGACAGAAGCACTGGTAATGGCTCTCACACGTTTGGATGGTGGTGTGACGGATGGTACGATGCGGGTCACTACATCATATATCCTGAAGGAACAACAATAGGACAGGAAGTAGATGCCATATACAGATTCCTTTATAGAAGTTCTATATTTTATGGCGAAACTACATACAATCTGGATGGTAAAGCCAAGATACTTCAGGATGACGGGACCAAGAAGGTTATGATATGGTGGAACGTAGATTTGGAAAACGAATTCATCAGCCGTGGTTGGATAGTCAAGATGAAATGAAAACTCCAATTGGTTTAATACAATAGCTTAAGGTAAAGGAGCCGCGTGGGTCAAATCCCACACGGCTCCTTTTATTAAAATGGGGACTATCAATTTTGACAGTCCCCATTTCCCTTAAATTATAGTACTAAGCCATAGTAATTACTTAATCATGACCACGTAGCCTCGGTCTATGCGTTCGGCTTCGAGGTCTACTTTGTAGAATATACCTACAAAGTGCTTGTCATCGTCAGCAAGGATTTTTACCTTGCCGGTATAGGTCTCGGTTGAATACTGCTGTTTGATTAGCGAGCCATCAACTTCAACACCAACAGCTGTTCCCTCAGGATAAGTCAGGACATGCTTGTATGTATAATATGGTGAGACTCGTTCCCAACCTGTCGTGGTTATCCCATTCTCAGTACGGTTAACCATGGTCTGAGGCTGATAATATTCAAAGTAACTTGAATGGGTGCCATTATAGTCAATCAGATTCTTTTCCGAAGCCATGAGTTGATCTATTTCGGATTGTGTGTATGGATCCAATGTGGCTTTTACCGACACATTGATTGTGGCACTAAGTCCCGAAATATCAGAAACGGTAACCACAGCTGCATACTCATCCTTGCCAGAAGTAGCTGTGAGCGTTATCTCACCGGTTTCACGGTCTATAGTTGCTTTTACTTTCGCATTGTCTGAGTCTATTGAATAACCACCGTTTCCGAGCACTACGGCACACTCTTTAGATGTGGCACTCTTGCCGAGTACAGTAACAAAAGAATATGCATCGTGCGACAGTTGCAATTGATCTGTGGTGTAAACAGATACGGCAAGTCGTTTATATGCGTTGGCGGCATCCGACACTACTACATATGCAAATCCGTTTTGAAAACCTTCGATATAATAATTGCCATCATCGCCGACCGTCACATCGGCAATTTCCGGATTCAATGAAAACGCCTGATAGTTTCCTGCTCCTTTTTCTATAGGTAGTAGCACCTTATTTTCGGCTCCAATCTTAACTTTTTGCAAATCTGTGCTGAATGTCAATTCTTCTGTATCAACAACAGGCACCGGAGCATCATCCTCATTGTCGTCAGAGCATGAAGCAAAGGTTGTCGGCAACAGAGCCGCAAGAGCCACACTCAATATATGATATTTAAATTTCATATTGTCTAATTTATATTGTTTAGTTCCAATCTTTGGGATAGAAGGTCTCATCAACCACGAGCTCATCATCATAGAATCCTCGGCAAATTTCTTTCAGAGATGGAAGCTGACGGCTATTCCAATTAGCTCGGTAGGGATCCATAGCGAAAATCATGTAAGAGCCATAGCCTTGATCACGCTGCGCACGCAATTGCTGTGCGGTGTAAGTGGTATAGTTGGCAAACTGCTGTGAGCGCAGACCCATGTTGCTTTTGGGCATCCCGGGGAAATAGCTCGACAAGTCGGCTGTGCCTCCGTAATCATGAAGCGCGTAGGGACAATATACACCAGATGGCACACCATCCACTTCGTTCAGACCGTAAGTAGTGCTATAAGCATAAGCCACATTCCATCGTTCAGGCTGCAGCTTCCATACTTCGTAAACCAATCGTGAGCACGCTGCTTTGGAACTGCGAACAAATCCGGGTGGTATGTTTGTATAGGGATATTTGGAATATTCGTCATCCCAGAACACCCCATCAAGATTATAGGCATCGCACACACCCTTAAGCTCCTTGGCAAATTCTCGGGCCGTATCATCGGCAAGATTTGAAATTCCCGAAATATCATGGTTACCCAATATGCCTAATATCACCTTCATTCCGCGGTCCTGAAGCGGTTTCAAATATTTTTCACTTCCATCAAGAAGAGCTTGAACGTTAGGGTTACAGTTAACATAAACACGTCCTGTCTCTTCGTTGTAATTGATATTGGCAGAGAAAATTATAAGAGCATCCACCACATATTTACCTGATTTTTCCAGGGTAAAACAGAGGTTGTTCAGGGGGTTGGTGTCGTTGACTTCCATGCACGAGAAAA
>CANSRU010000034.1 GCA_947649495.1 uncultured Porphyromonadaceae bacterium
GTGCGGGATAGCGCGACACGGCAGGTTCGCCGAGCTTCTTCTTGTCGGCCTTTTTTGCGGAGTTTCCGGCAATCATAATTCCCACGCCATCCTTCAGCGGATTCTTCAGTAAGGTCACCTTGCCGTCGATGGTCACTTTGGCCACATCGTTTTTGAAAGGAGCTATCGCATCGTAAATCGGAGGAATTATCTCACCCTCTTCCGACACATAACCATACTTGCCATCGCGCTTGAATGCCACGAGACCATCAAGGCCGGTGTTCGAAAGACTGTCGTAAGCAATGGGAACTATCAGTTTTTCATTTGTAATACTGTATGCGCCCCACTTATCTCCTTTTTGGATCTTAGCTGTGGGCCAATCAAATGTAATCGAGTCGTACTCACATGCTAATAGTTCTTTGAAATCTGTGTTATACAATCCGTATTTATGGTTTCCATCTGTTACATAACGAGTGTATTTATTTTGTTCGGCTTCGTTTTTGAGATTTACAATTTTTATGTATTTATTAGGTATTAATATTCTGCCATTCCAATCAAAATATCCGGTATATTTTCTGTTGTTTATTTTCGTTTCTATGGCAATGACTTTTGCTCCAGTAAAATCTGTTTCATTATATGTATAGCCTCCATCATATTCGCATGGAACTAACTCTTTACCATTTTGATTAATGGCTCCATATTTTTCCTTCCCGTCTATATGTTGAGATACAATGATTGGTTGTGATTTTCCATTAGGTAGAATGGCATTATATTTATATTCAGTTATAACTTTGCCTTTATCATTGATTGCGCCCATGCGATTATGTTCATTGTACTTGTGGAGACTAACGCTTCCAATTCCTCCATTTTTATTCCAATACGCTCTCTCGTATATCGGCTTCACAATCCAATTGCCATTGGCATCGACAAAACCATATTTCCCGGTCTCGGTGTCGCGCTTTGCATCGACTATTTGACTGAAAGCAGAGGTGGATATTAGAAGTACTATTATAGAAAAGATAATTTGTTTCATGTTACTTTAGAAATTAAAGTTGTTGAATGTATCTGATTTCACGGTATATGGAATCTGCGTTTCATCGCTTTTGAGCGTATGTTTTTTCACATCGTTTGTTATTAATTTTGCAAGACTGTCAAATGTAATGGCATCCGATTTCTGAAGCGCATCGAGCAGATAATATGTGAATATGCCGTGATTCAGATTTTCCGAAGCTAATGCATTGCGGGCATCAGATGAGGCTGTTAGCCATGCCACATTTCCTTTTGGCTGCTGCTGCGTGGTTTTTATGGCTACGCCACGATGCTCGCCGAGTGTCTCGCCCCGGCGGTCGCGTCCGTTGAACGCCGCATCGGTTATTATCACTGTGCCGCCGGTGTTCATGGCCGATAGTTCATCCAACAGTTGCCTCATGCTTACTCCTGTGGCCTTTATATTGGCCAGCGATGCATCTACCGGAAGCAGAAACTGTTCATTGTCGGCCTGAGTGCCTAATCCGGCAAAGTAGAGTATAATCCGGGCGTCGCCGTCGTACACATCCGCAATGTCGCGCATCTTGCCCATCATGGAGCGGAATGTGCCGTAAGTGGCGTTTTCATATAGCTTTATGTTTGTCGCCGGTATGCCCATGCGCTTCTCGCAGTAGTCGCGGAACACTTTCCCGTCGTTCAACGCATACGATGCATCCCATTTGGCGTATTCCTCGTTAGCCACAATGAAAGCGAATGTTTCTGTCGATTTGTTCTTGCTCACCGGTATATTCTTATCCACCGCCACATTTGCCGTCAGGCTGTTGGCTACCTCTAAATTTGTACCATTCAAGGGATTTGTCATCAGACTTGTCACTCCGTTAAGTGTTACTTGTGCCACACCATCTGCAAACGGCTCAATATTATCGTATATCGGTTCGGTCAAATCGTTACCGGCCAAGTCCTTTATGCCAAATTTATTATTTGTTTGATATACTATAATGCCTTCTTTTGCCTGAATATATATTTTATCACAGATGCATGGAATTATGATGTTTCCGGATTTGTCAACAACGCCGAAAGTGTTGTTTAATTCAATTTGAATATAACCTATTTTATTAAAATGGTTCAAGTATATCGCATCATATTTGCATGGAATAATAATATTGCCTGCAGAGTCGGCAACACCTGTTTTGCTGTCAACTTTCACTGGGCATATAATCCCGTATTTGGTATTAGTCAGCTGGGTTATATCTGTAGCATCAAATTTACAAGGAATAATGATGTTTCCAGATTTGTCAGCCACGCCCCATTTGCCATCATTCTTAACTTCGCAAAATCCATTATAATCTTTTAATTGATACTGTCGTATGTCATCGAATTTGCATGGGATTATTAATTTGCCGGTCTTGTCTACAGCGCCTTTCATGCTATTTAGTGTAACTTCGGCATATCCCGATTTGTCAAACTCATATAAAGATATGTCACTGTATTTGCATGGGATAATCAATTTCCCTGTGCCGTCGCAGACACCTCGATTCTGCTGAGAATATCCATGGCCTACATAATAGTAATCATGTTTGTTTTCAGATTTACAATAGAAAGCATATCCATACTGAGCCTTTAAACGTTCGAGCAGTGCTTTGTCTTCGGCTGCATTGGCTAAAACGGTTGTCAATAACGTTATTGCAATGATTGTTGAATTTGCAAAATAATTTCGCATCGGTTATTAAATTCGTTGATAAAAGCAACTGATTAAAGTTACAGGTTCATGTCGCGCCAGGTATCGGTTACTGATGGCGATGGAATCACGGTGGGTGTCTGGCGCTTGTTGTTTATCACCACCGACTGGCGTTTCACCTGCTTGGTCACGTAGTCCGACAGCGCTCCGAGCGTCACCTTTCCGTTGGCATCCTTTATCCCCTTGAGCAGGAAATATGTGAACAGGCCGTGGGTCTTGTCGGCGA